>NZ_JAPWHM010000010.1:0-83852 GCF_027214245.1 Sulfitobacter dubius
CCCCCCCCGCCCCCCCGCCCCCCCCCCCCGCCCCCCCCCCCCCCGCCGCCCGCCCCCCCCCCCCCCCGGCCCCCGCCCCCCCCCCCCCCCCCCCCCGGGGGGGGGGGGGGGGGGGGGGCGGGGGGGGCATGCCGCCCGGAACGCTATAGATTAAGCGGGCAAATCGCGGTCGAGCGCTTCCAAAGAGCCGGTCCGCTCGGTCCCGTCTGCCATCGCGGGTAGTTCGATCTCGGCACAGGTGCCTTCGTCAACGAGGGTCCAGGCGTTGCCTTGGTAATCCGTAACGGACGTGCCGGCGCAGGTCGTGCCGGGGCCGGCGGCGCAATCGTTCTCGCCGGCCAGCGACACGCCGTAGCATTTCTCTTGCGAGGCGGCTGTGGCGGTGGTGGCGTGGCTGCCGAGTGCGGCAGCGACGGCCCCTGCGATGGCGGCGGTTTTGAGTGTGTTGGACATTGTGGTTTCCTTCCTGATGTTTGGACAGGCTTACTAGAGCAGCCTGTTCCCTCACAAGCCAGTCACGAGCGAGTGTGTCACAGTCCCGTCAGAAAATACGCCGAAAACCAGTGAAAATTGCAACTATCCCGCGCAGGAGGGGGGGAATTGTTACAAAACGCTCCGGCGGGCAGGAAGCAAATTGCCCCAAAGGCCGCCGGAGCGCAGTTTTGTTACACGCTGTTAGCGCAGGTCAGGCGGGGTTGCGTCCTGCGCCAGTTCGGCGGTGAGCGTATCGAGGGGCTGAACCGACGTTTGCTTTTGCCCCAGACGGCGGACTGACACAGTACGCTCCTCGACTTCACGCGCGCCCACTGCGAGGATCACTGGCACCTTGCCCAGCGAATGCTCGCGGACCTTGTAGTTGATCTTCTCGTTGCGCATATCCGCCTCGGCGCGGACGCCAGCGGCCTTAAGGGTCTCGACGACCTTGGTGACATAGTCATCCGCTTCGGATGTGATGGAGGCGACGACGACTTGCCGCGGAGCGAGCCAGAAGGGCAGTTTGCCAGCGTGTTCCTCGATCAGGATGCCGATGAACCGCTCGAAACTGCCCAAGGTGGCGCGGTGCAGCATCACAGGGCGGTGCTTGTTGCCGTCCTGCCCGATGAAGCTCGCCTCAAGCCGCTCGGGCAGGTTGGCATCGACCTGCAGGGTGCCGCACTGCCAGTTGCGCCCGATGGCGTCGGTCAGGGTGAACTCAAGCTTCGGCCCGTAGAAGGCGCCTTCGCCCTCCAGCACCTCAAAGTCATAGCCGGCGGCCTTGCAGGCATCGCCAAGCGCCTGCTCCATGTTGTCCCATGTCTCATCGGAACCGATCCGCTTTTCGGGGCGGGTGGAGAGCTTGATGGCCCAGTTCTCAAACCCGAGGTCGGCATAGACCTTGGAAAGGAAAGCGATGAACTTGGCGGTTTCCGAGGTGATCTGTTCTTCGGCGCAGAAGATATGCCCATCGTCTTGGGTAAAGCCGCGCACCCGCATGATGCCGTGCAGCGCCCCCGACGGCTCATAGCGCGCGCAGGATCCGAACTCGGCCATGCGCAGGGGCAGGTCGCGGTAGGATTTCAGGCCTTGGTTAAACACCTGCACGTGGCAGGGGCAGTTCATCGGCTTGAGCGCGTTCACCGCCTTCTCGCGGGCGTGCTCCTCGTCAACCTCAACGATGAACATGTTCTCTTGGTACTTGTCCCAATGGCCGGATTTTTCCCACAGCTTGCGGTCGACGACCTGCGGAGTGTTCACCTCGACATAGCCGTCGCGGTCCTGCATGCGGCGCATGTAGTCCTGCAGGGTGGTGTAGATGCGCCAGCCATTAGGGTGCCAAAAGACTTGGCCCGGTGCCTCTTCCTGCATGTGGAACAGGCCCATCTCTTTGCCCAGCTTGCGGTGGTCACGCTTGGCGGCTTCTTCGAGCATGTTGAGATGCGCGCGCAGCTTTTCCTTGCCGGTGAAAGCCACGCCGTAGATGCGTTGCAGCATGGCGCGGCTGCTGTCGCCGCGCCAATAGGCGCCGGCGATGGACATCAGCTTGAAGGCATCGCCCGGCACCTGGCCGGTGTGTTGCAGGTGCGGGCCACGGCAGAGGTCTTGCCAGTCGCCGTGCCAATACATCCGCAGCGGCTCGTCGCCGGGGATCGCGTTGATCAACTCGACCTTATAGGGCTCGTTCAAGTCTTCGTAATGCTTGATCGCGCGCGCGCGGTCCCAGACCTCGGTGCGGACGGGGTCGCGTTTGTTGATGATCTCTTTCATCTTCTTTTCGATCGCGCCAAGGTCTTCGGGGGTGAAGGGCTCTTTACGGTCAAAATCGTAATACCAGCCGTCCTTGATCACCGGGCCGATGGTGACCTTGGTGTCGGGCCAAATTTCTTGCACGGCGCGGGCCATGATGTGCGCGAGGTCGTGGCGCACCAGTTCATTGGCCTGCACTTCGTCAGCCATGGTGTGGATCGCGATGTCGGCATCTGCTTCAATCGGCCAAGCCAGATCGAAATGTGCGCCGTTGACGGTGGCGCTGATGGCCTTTTTGCCCAGCGATTTTGAGATGTCGGCAGCCACTTCGCTAGCGGTGATACCGGCGTTATATTGGCGGCTATTGCCATCGGGAAGGGTGAGGGAGATTTGGGCCATCTTGGGCGCTCCTCGTCGGTTTGGCGCCTACGAGACGCCCGGTTGCGGGTTATGTGTTGCGCCTATGTGGCGGGGCGGGGGCGTTTTGTCAATGCGAGCGGGACGTTGGGCGGGGAAGTTGCGGCCCTGCGGCGGCGCGCTATGTCAGGCGGGCAACAACGAGGATGGGTCACATGCAAGACGACACGGCGCAGCGCGCTTTCGAAACGATTTCGGAGGCGGATGACCCGGCACCGGGGTTGGACGACAAGGCGCAGCGGGCCGAGGCGCGTAATGGGCTGCGCCATATCCTGTCACTGTCGATGACTAAAGTGGCCGATGGTCTGATCGATCCCAAGCTGGTGTTGGCGTGGCTGCTGAGTGCCCTCGGCGCGCCTGCAGTCTTTGCGGGGGCCTTAGTCCCGATCCGCGAGGCCGGATCGCTCTTGCCGCAAATCGCGCTGGCGGGCGTGGTGCAGCGCATGGCGCGGCGCAAATGGGCTTGGGTCTGGGGCTCGGTCGGGCAGGGCGTGGCGGCGGCGCTGATCGCCCTCGCCGCGCTGAGCCTTGAGGGGGCCACGGCGGGCTATGCCATCTGCGCGGCACTCGCGTTGCTGGCCGTTTGCCGCGCCGCCTGTTCGGTGTCGTTCAAGGAAATTTTGGGCAAGACCGTGGGCAAAACCCGGCGCGGATCGGTGACCGGACTGGCGGGGTCCGTGTCCTCGGTCGGGGTGGTGATTTTTGCCGGGCTCTTGATGTCGGGCCTGTTTCAAAGCCGCGGTGTCGTCGTGGTGGCGATTGCGCTGGCGGCGGGGCTCTGGGTCGCGGCGGCGCTGCTCTTCTCAACGATCGAAGAAACGCCGAGCGAGACCGAAAAGGCCGATGGCGTGGATTTCAAACTGCTGCGCGGCAATCGCGACCTGTGGCTGTTCATTCTGGTGCGCGGGCTTTTGGTGTCGACCGCCCTTGCGCCGCCCTATCTGGTCGTGCTGGCCGGATCGTCGGAGGGCGGGCAGTTGGGGCAGCTGGGCGCCTTGGTGCTGGCCTCGGCATTGGCATCCTTGGTCAGCTCTTATGTCTGGGGGCGGCTATCAGATATGTCGAGTCGCCGGGTGCTGATGCTGACGGGCATCGTCGGCGCGGTGGCGATGGCCTTGGCGGTAGGGCTGTGGTTCCTTGGTTTGGCGCAGGCGGTCTGGGCGATGCCCGGCGTGCTGTTCATCCTGATGATCGCTTATCACGGCGTCCGGCAGGGGCGCTCGACCTATCTGGTCGACATGGCCCCGAAAGACCACCGCGCCGCCTATGCCGCCGTGAGCAATACGGTGATCGGTTTGCTTTTGCTGCTGGCCGGGGTGCTGGGCGGTGGTGCTGCGCTGATCGGGGCGCAGGCGACGCTGATGCTCTTTGCCGTGATGGCGGTTGCCGCCGCGGTTCTGGCCCATTGGCTGCCGGAGGTTGAGCATCTTTCCGAGGACTGACTTGCCCTCATCCGCGGCGATGCCCATGATTGGGCCAAAGACGGAGGCAGCATGGCAGACAGCAAATTCATCGACACGCCGCAGGGACGGCGCATCGCCTATCACAAGACCGAAGGGGCGGGGCCCTGTGTTGTTTTCCTCGGCGGGCTGAAGTCCGATATGATGGGGACCAAGGCAGTCTATCTCGAAGACTGGGCGCGGGCCGAGGGGCGGGCCTTTCTGCGATTCGACTACTCCGGTCATGGGGAATCCTCGGGCAGCTTCACCGAAGGCTGCATCGGCGATTGGCACGAAGATACGCTGGCCGCAGTTACGGCGCTGACCGAGGGGCCGCTGATCGTAGTGGGGTCGTCCATGGGGGGCTGGCAGGCGCTGCTGTTGGCGCGGCAGCGGCCTGAGCGTATTGCCGGGCTAGTCGGCATCGCCGCCGCGCCTGATTTTACCGAAGACGGATACTGGGCGAACTTCACCGAGGCGCAGAAACAGACGCTGGCAGAGGTCGGGCAGGTCGAACTGCCGTCGGACTATATGGAGCCCTATGTCATCACCCGCCGGATGATCGAGGACGGGCGCAAGCGGTTGGTGCTGCGCGATCCGCTGAACCTGCCGTTCCCCGTGCGGCTGCTGCAGGGCACGGCGGACACCGCCGTCAGCACGGCCACGGCGGTGCGGCTACTGGAGCACGCGCAGAGCCCTGATATGCAACTGACGCTGGTCAAAGACGCCGATCACCGCTTCTCAGACGCGCGCTGTCTGGCGATGATCGTCGCGGCGATAAACGAGGTTTCCGGCAAAGAGGGCTGACCCAAGGCGCGGGCATGGAACCGCCGATAAGGTCGCACCCCCGATGCCACCCCAAACCACCCATGCTAAGAGACCGCCAAACCCAAGGGGGACGGCATGAAACCACGTCATTTCAACCGCATACCGCAGCGGAGCCTGCGCAATGGCTGAGCCGCTTGTTCTGCTGCCCGGCATGATGTGCGACGCTCGTGTCTTTACACCACAGGTCCGAGTGCTCTCCCCACGCAGCACGGTGGTGTTGGCTCCGATCACCCAAGGGGAACGGATCGAAGAGATCGCCTCGGGCCTTTTGGATCAATTGCCGCCGCGTTTCGCGCTGGTGGGGCAGGGCATGGGCGGTGTGGTGGCGCTGGAGCTTTTGCGCCGCGCCCCCGACCGGATCAGCCGCATTGCGTTGCTGGCGACGCAGGTGCTGGCCGAACTGCCCGCCATCGCCGCAGACCGGGAGCCGCAGATCATCATGGCGCAATCCGGCAAGCTGGGGGAGGCGATGCAGGCGCGGATGGCCTCGGGCTTTCTCGCCCCCGGCAAGGGGCGGGGCGAGGTGCTGACCCGCGCGATGGAGATGGCCGAGACACTTGGCGGAGATACCTTTGTGCGCCAGTCCCGTGCCTTGCAACGGCGGCGGGACCAGCAAGCCGTGCTGCGCAAATGCAAGGTGCCGGCACTGGTGCTTTGTGGGGAGCATGACATGCTCTGTCCGGTCAAACGCCACGCCTTCATGGCCGAGATGATCCCCTACGCCAAGCTGACGGTGCTGGAGGATGCAGGCCATTGGCCCAGCCTAGAGGCCCCAGAGGCCACAACCGCCGCGCTGCGCGACTGGCTGCATCAACCTCTGGTGCTGCAATAGGACGGCGGCTCAGGCCGCTGCCGGTTTGTCCGTCTTCTTGGGCGCGGATTTCTGAGCCTCGGGTTTCTGAGGCTCGGGCTTTTTCGGCTCGGGCTGCCCATTGTTGGCGTCAATAAAGTCCAGCACCAAGGGCCGGATATTATTGCGCCAGCTTTTGCCTGCAAAAATCCCGTAGTGGCCAGCCCCATCTTCAAGATGACTGGCCTTTTTGGAATCCGGCAGACCGGTCAGCAGATCAAGCGCCGCGATGCATTGGCCGGGGGCCGAGATGTCATCCTTGCTGCCCTCAACCGTCTTGACCGCCACCGTGGTGATCTTACCGATATCGACCTGTCGGCCCGCCACGGTAAAGACATTGCGGGCGATCTCGCGCTCTTTAAACACGCGCTGCACGGTCGACAGATAGAACTCTGCCGGCATGTCCATCACGGCGAGGTATTCGTCGTAGAACTTGTTGTGCTTGTCATGCTCATGCGCCGCTTTTTGCGCGACGCGGGTGATCTGATTGGTGAACGCATCGCGGTGGGTGTCATTGTTCATCGAGATGAAAGACGCCAGTTGCAACAGCCCCGGATAGACCTTGCGGCCCACGCCTGCATATTTGAACCCAACCTGCTGGATCATCATCTGCTCAAGCTGGCCCATGGTCACGCTATGGCCAAAGTCAGTCACATCCGTCGGCGTGGCATCAGGATCAATCGGCCCGCCAATCAGCGTCAGTGTGCGCGGCTGCGCTTCGGGCGCTTCTTCGGCCAGATAGGCGGTGGCCGCCAAGGTCAGCGGGGCAGGCTGGCAAACCGCGATCACATGGGTGTCGGGGCCAAGGTGGTGCATGAAATCAACGAGGTAAAGCGTATAGTCCTCGATGTCGAATTTGCCTGCGCTAACTGGAATATCACGGGCATTGTGCCAGTCTGTCACATAGACGTCGCAATCAGGCAGCAGGGAGATCACAGTGGACCGAAGGAGCGTGGCATAATGACCGGACATTGGCGCAACCAGCAGAACCTTACGGCCCGTCTCTTTGCGGCCTTGGACCGAGAATTTCAGCAGATCGCCAAAGGGGCGTTCCATCACCGGCTCGATGCTGACCAGACAATCTTGGCCCGTGGGACCGACCACCGGGGGGATGTCCCAATCGGGTTTCACGACCATCCGGGCGAAACTACGCTCAGTCACTTCGCCCCATGCCGCCAACCATTCCATCGCAGGGTTTGGAAACAGAGAGAAAGCCGGGTAGGATGCCATAGCAAGCGCCGAAGCGCCGAGCCATTGATTGGTATTCCGGATGGACTCCATCATGTCGTAGGTGGCCATATAGCGCATGTGGGGGCTCCTTTATGCTGCACCTGCAAAGATAGGAGGTAAGGGTTAAGATGACAACAGAATCCGAAAATCCCGAGATTGTTGAGCCTCAAGCCCTGTCTCGAATGGCGCAAAACCTGAAAAAGGTTGAAGAATTAAGTAAGCGCCTGACCCGGGTGATGTCGCAGCGCGAGGGCCATCAGCCCGCGTTGGACGGGCCGAACCAACAACTTTTCGCGAAAGCAGCACAGTCTTACTGGGCCGAGGCGATGACAAATCCGGCCCGTTTGATGGAGCATCAGATGGGCTATTGGACCAAATCGGTCGCCCATTTCGTCGAGGCGCAGCAGGCGCTGGCCAAAGGCGGGCTGGCCCCGGTCGAGGGGGAGGCACCCACCGACAAACGTTTTGCCAATCCGCTGTGGCAGACCCATCCCTATTTCAACTTCATCAAGCAGCAGTATCTGATCAACGCCGAAGCGCTGCGCCAAGCGGTCGAAGACGCCCAAGACATGGACCCGGCCGAGAAGAAGCGGCTGGTCTATTTCAGTCAGCAGATCATCGCGATGATGTCGCCGACCAATTTCCTTGCCACCAACCCCGATGTCTTGGAGCGCGCGGTAGAGACCGAAGGCGAGAGCCTTGTGAAGGGGCTGGAAAACCTGATTGCTGATCTGGAGGCCAACAACGGCGAGTTGGTCGTGAAACTGGCCGATGACAGCGCCTTCGAGTTGGGCCGTAACATCGCCACCACGCCCGGCAAGGTGGTGTTTCGCAACCGCATGTTCGAGCTGATCCAATACACGCCCAGCACCGAAGAGGTGCACAAGACCCCGTTGCTGATCTTCCCCCCATGGATCAACAAGTTCTACATCCTCGATCTCAAGGCGCAGAACAGCCTCGTCAAATGGCTTGTCGATCAGGGGCACACGCTGTTCGTCGTCTCATGGGTGAACCCCGATGTCAGCTATGCCCAGATCGGCATGGAGGATTACGTCGAAGAGGGCTACCTCGCCGCGATTGAAGAGGTGAAGGCGATCACGGATGAAAAGCGCGTGAATGTCGTCGGCTATTGTATTGCAGGCACCACGCTGGCGTTGACGCTCTCGCTGTTGAAAAAACGCAGCGACACCTCGATCAAATCCGCGACCTTCTTCACCGCGCTCACCGATTTCTCGGATCAGGGCGAATTCCAGCCCTTCCTCACCAATGACTTCATCGACGGGATCGAGGCCGAGACGGCGGACAAGGGCATTCTGCCCTCCGTGGTCATGGCGCGGACCTTCTCTTTTCTGCGCTCCAACGATCTGGTCTATGGACCCGCCGTGCGCAGCTATATGATGGGAGAGACCCCACCGGCATTTGATCTGCTCTATTGGAACGGGGACGGGGCCAATCTGCCGGGGCAAATGGCGATGCAATATCTGCGCGGCCTGTGCCAGCGGAATGAATTGGCCGAGGGCGGGTATAAACTGTTGGGCGAGCGGCTGACCCTTGGCGATATCGAGGTGCCACTCTGCGCCGTGGCCTGCGAGACGGACCATATCGCGCCGTGGAAGGACTGCTACCGTGGCGTGCAGCAGATGGGCTCGAAGGACAAGACCTTCATCATGGCGCAATCGGGCCATATCGCGGGCATCGTGAACCCGCCCAGCCGCAATAAATACGGCCACTATGTGAACGGTGACCTCAGCCAAGATTACGCAGCTTGGCGCGAGGCCGCAACCTATCACGAAGGGTCATGGTGGCCGCGGTGGGGCAAGTGGCTGGTCAAGCGCGCAGGCGCTATGATTCCCGCGCGCTTTCCCGGCGATGATGGCCGCGAGGTTCTCGGCGACGCGCCGGGCGCCTATGTGGCCCGCAAGGCAAATGACTGATTACCTTACGTAATCTTAGCGCGCTAGGCAGCCTATGCTGCAATGCAGAAAAAACCTTGAAATGCTGCACTGCGGCATCTATATTGTGGTCAGACGCGAAACGGACGGGTCTTCCCGCTCCCTTGCCACAGTAGCAGTAAAAGGATTGAGACATGACCAAGACACCTGACATGACCGCGATGTTCAAAGACATTATGGGCGCTTTCCCCGTGGATAACGCCGCTATGCAAGACGCATTCAAAAACACCGCCTCCCTGAACGAGAAACTCTCGGGCGTTGCCTTTGACGCGGCTGAAAAATCGGCTGATATCTCCACCGCCTGGACCAAAGAAACTCTGTCCCGCCTGACCGAGATGACCAAAGTCAAAGCCGAGCCCACAGACTACGCCAAAGCGATGACCGATTTCGCTTCCGCCTCCGCTGAATCTGCGGCCGAGCATATGGCCGCCTTCGCCGAGATCGCGAAAAAGGTGCAGATGGACACTGTTGAGCTGATGATGTCGGCTGGCAAAGAGTTCCAGAGCGACGCGACTGCCGCAGCGACCAAAACAGCCGAGAACGCTCAGGCTGCTGCCAAGAAATCCACCGTGAAGTAAACCGCCCGTCGGTTTTTTCTTCTCGGCATGGTGCCTAGAAAAAGGGCAGGTCCAATCGGGCCTGCCCTTTTGTCATGCGCTCTTTCTATTTGCCGATCCCTGTCCTAAGCTGCGATGCAGCACCACTGGTCGGGAGTAACATCATGGCGGACAAACCGAAGCCCTTGCTGATAAAACGCTATGCCAGCCGCAGGCTCTACAATACCGAAACAAGCGATTACGTCACCTTGGAGGATATCGCCGGTTTCATCCGCGATGGCCGTGAAGTTCAGATCGTCGACCTGAAGTCTGGCGATGACTTGACACGGCAATATCTGTTGCAAATCATCGCTGAACACGAAAGCCGGGGCGAAGCCGTCTTGCCGGTCGATGTGCTCACCGATCTGGTCCGCAGCTATATGTCGGGCAATGTTTCGGTGGTGCCGCAGTTCTTGCAGGCCTCTTTCGACATGCTCCGCGATGGGCAGAGCAAAGTGGTCGAAAACATGAGCGCGATGAACCCGATGGCCAAAATGCCCGGCATGGAAGCGATGCAGGCGCAGCAAGAAGCCTTCATGAAAGCGATGACAGGAGGCTGGGCCAAATCGACCGCACCGGAACCACCCAAGCAACAGGCCGAACAGGGCGACGATCTGGATGCGATCAAAAAGCAGTTGGCCGAATTGCAAGACAAACTGTCAAAGCTGAACTGACCCACCCCCGGTGAGGGAGCCCTGCGCTCCCTCCTTTCGGTGCACCCCTATGCAGCCTGCGCATCCGCCACATCGGCCAGCGCCGCCAAGATCACATCCGCCACAGCGTCGATCTCATCCAGCGTCAACTGTACCGGCAGGCGCACGTCACAGGCCCGCATCAACATGGCGCGGGTGCGCGGCAGGTCAGGCAGGTCTTCGATGAACTGCCAGTTCCAGAATGCCCGGGCGTTGTCGGTGCTCTGGCCAAAGACCTGCACCTTCACACCCGCCGCCTCTGCTGCCGCGGCGAAGGCGCGGATCGTGGCATCGGGCAGGCCGACCAGATTGAACTGGATCGAATCCGGCGCGCGGGTCTCTCCGGGCAGGGGGCTTGGCACATCGATCAATGGTGAGGTCGCCAGCCGCGCGGCCATGTGATCATGATTGCGCAGCCCATCCGCCACCCGGCGCGGCAGATGCGACAGTTGCGGACGGATGATCGCCGCCGACAGGTTCGACATCCGCAGATTGTAAAGCGGCAGCCGGTTCTGCCACGTGGCAAAGCTGTCTTGCAGGGCTGCGTGTTTTCTCCAATTATGCTCATAGGCGCCCGACATGATGATGGCACGGGCCACCAGATCGGCATCATCGGTGATCAGGATGCCCCCTTCGCCCGCGTTGATCATCTTGTAGGACTGAAAAGAGAAACAGCCGATTTTGCCAATCGTGCCAATCTTTCGCCCCTGCCAAAGCGTTCCCAGCGAATGGGCGGCGTCTTCGATCACCGCCACATCGGCGGCCTCACAAAGCGCCATGATCGCATCCATATCCGAAGTGTGCCCGCGCATATGGCTGATAATCACGGCCTGAACACCGGGCAATTTGGCGGCGAAATCCTCAAGATCGACGCGGTAATTCTCGCCAACCTCGCAAAGCACCGGCTTACAGCCTGCGTGGATCACCGCAGAGGGCACGGCGGCGAAAGTAAACCCTGGGATCAGCACCGACGCCTCTTTCGGCAGGTCCAAGGCGAGCAAGGACAGAAACAGCGCGGCAGAGCATGAGGATACGGCCAGCGCATATTCACTGCCCATCATCCGCGCAAATTCGACCTCCAGCAAGGAAACGGGCGCGTCCTTTGCCGCGGTGTAGCGAAAAAGATCGCCGCTTTGCAAAAGCGCCGCAATGGCGGCCTCGGCTTCAGCGGGGATAGGTTCGGCGCAGTGCATGTCGGGCAAAGCCATATTTCAAAATCCTGAATAATGATTTCCAGAATTGTAAAACAACACGCCGCTCAGGCCAAGAGAAGACCAGCGCAGCCTGCACCCCAGTTCTTCCTTCATTCTTTCTTAAATACCCGCGGGGGAATCGCGCCCCCGGCGCGATGGAGCCAGCGCCCCCCCTTTTTACAGGCCCGCCCAAAACGAGCCCCCCGCCATTGCCGCTCACACTGGAGAGGTCAAAGACCCAGCCGATCCCGCGTCGCATACCAAAGCATGGCCAGCACCAGCAGCGGGCTGCGCAGAGAGGCGCCACCCGGAAATGCCTGCGTCGGGATCGCGGCCATCGTGTCGAACCCATCGGCATCGCCCTCGATCGCCTTGGCCATCAGATAGCCTGCGTGGGTCGCCGTACCGACGCCGTGGCCAGAATAGCCCGAGGCCGATAAGATGTTCGGCGCCAGCCGCGCGACATAGGGCAGGCGCTTCATCGTGATGCCCAAGGTGCCGCCCCAAGCATAGTCGATCTTCACATCCTTCAACTGCGGAAAGACCTGCGACATCGGTTTGCGCACCTTGGCGGCGATGTCCTGCGGGAACCGGTAGCCATAGCTTTCGCCGCCACCAAAAAGCAGCCGCCCGTCGTGCGACAGCCGGAAGTAATTCACCACGAACCGGCTGTCAGCCACGGCCACGTCGCGCGGCAGCACGTCATTTATGCGGTCGCCCAAGGGTTCGGTGGCGGCAATGAAGTTGTTGATCGGCATGACCCGCGCGGCCACGTCGCCGTTCAACTTGCCCAGATAGCCGTTGCAGGCCAGCACCACATGGTCGGCAGAGACGCTGCCGGTGGCGGTCTGCACCAGTGCCTTGCTGCCTTCGACGATATTCTCGGCGGGGCTTGTCTCATGAATGCGCACGCCTGCGGCGGCTGCGGCGTGGGCAAGACCAAGCGCATAGTTCAGCGGATGCAGGTGCGCCGCACCCATGTCAAGCACGCCGCCCTTGTAGTCGGGCGAGGGGCAAACCGATTGCAGCGCGGCGTGGTCCAACACCTCAATCTCATCATAACCGTAGTGCTTTTGCAGATGTTCCGCATAGTCGTGCAGATGCCGCACGTCAGAGGCGGTCGATCCGGTCCATGCCACGCCGGGTTTCAGGTGGCAGTCGATCTCATGTTTTTCGATCAGCGATTTGACCAGCGCCTTGGCCTCTTGTCCCATCTCCCAAAGCTTGCTGGCATGCTCTTGGCCCAGCATTTTCTCAAGACCGTCCTGCTCGACCCGCTGGCCTGACCCCAACTGCCCGCCGTTGCGGCCCGATGCGCCAAAGCCCACGCGCTGCGCGTCCAACAGCACCACGTCATAGCCCGCCTCCGCCAGATGCAGCGCGGCGGAAAGCCCGGTATAGCCCCCGCCAACGACACAGACATCGGCTTTGGTGTCGCCCTGCAGCGGCGGGTAGGCCGTATGCTTCGTGGCGGTGGCGGCGTACCAGCTGGTGGGGTGCTGGCCGGGCGTGTCATTGGCGTAAAGCAGGTTCATCGGGCCTCCGGGCGTTAGACGTTCATCAGCAGATGTTCACGTTCCCATGGTGAGATGACCTGTAGGAACTCCTCATATTCCGCCCGTTTCACGATGGAATAGACGCGGGCGAACTCCGGACCCAAAGCCTCATGCAGCTCTGTGGCTTCCTCAAACAGATCAAGCGCTTGGCCCAGAACTTGGGGGATGTCCCCTTCGCCGACATAGGCGTCGCCTTTGAATTCGGGCAGCGGGTCTTTCTGCTGGATCAATCCCAGATAGCCGCAGGCGAGGCTGGCGGCGATGCCGAGGTAGGGGTTGCAATCCATCCCCGCCAGACGGTTCTCAACCCGGCGCGATTTTGGCCCCGAGAGCGGCACGCGGATGCCTGTGGTCCGGTTGTCGCGGCCCCACTCAAGGTTGATCGGCGCGGCGTGATCTTTGACGTAGCGGCGGTAGGAGTTGACGTAGGGCGCGATCACGGCCAGCGCCGAGGGCATGTGGTTTTGCAGCCCGGCGATGAAGTGCTGGAAGGGCGCAGTCTCTTCCCCATCCGCATCGACAAAGATGTTTTCGCCGGTTTTCACGTCGAGCACCGAATGGTGGATGTGCATCGCGCTGCCCGGCTCATCGGCAATCGGCTTGGCCATGAAGGTGGCGTAGCACTCGTGCCGCATCGCCGCTTCGCGGATCAGGCGTTTGAAGTAAAACACTTCGTCGGCCAGACGCACCGGATCGCCGTGCTGCAGGTTGATCTCAAGCTGGCCAGCACCGCCTTCTTGGGTGATGCCGTCGATTTCAAAACCCTGCGCCTCGGCAAAGTCATAGATGTCGTCGATGACGGGGCCGAATTCATCCACGGCGGTCATCGAATAGGCCTGCCGCGCCGCCGCGGGGCGGCCCGAGCGGCCCATCATCGGCTGAATTTCCTTGGCCGGGTCGATGTTGCGCGCCACAAGGAAGAATTCCATCTCAGGGGCCACCACAGGCTCCCATCCCTTGTCGCGGTACAGTTGCACCACCCGTTTAAGCACATTGCGCGGCGAATAGGCCACCGGCTCATTGTTGCGGTCATAGGCGTCGTGGATGACCTGAAGCGTCCAGTCCCCGGTCCATGGGGCGGCGGTGGCCGTGTCCATGTCCGGGCGCAGGATCATGTCCTTTTCGATAAACCCGTCATCGCCCGCCGCTTCGCCCCATTCGCCGGTGATGGTCTGGTAAAAGATACTGTCGGGCAGGTGAAAGTAATCCTGCCGCGCGAATTTCGACGCCGGGACAGCCTTGCCGCGGGCAATGCCGGGCAGGTCGGGGATAATACATTCCACTTCGTCCAGACGCCGGCCCTCAAGATAGGCGCGCGCCGCTTCGGGTAGTGCTTCTGTCCAATCCTCGGCCATCAGGCCCTCTCTTTCCTGTTGTCTTTAAAGAATGCGGCCATTTGGTCCGCGATTTTATGGTTATCAATGGGGCCACCAAGCGCGGCGGTGGCCTGTTCAAGCTGGTGGTCTGGCACCACGCCTTTGCCGCGGGTTTTGATCAGACCGTCAATGAAGTCATGCCCGAATTCGGGGTGCGGCTGAACCGTCCAGATGCGGTTGTCATAGGCCAGCGCCGCATAGGGGCAGAAATCAGACGAGGCGACGACCTTCGCACCCTCGGGCAGTTCGACAACCTGATCTTGATGCCATGCGTTGAGCGCCAGCTTGTCTCCGTCCATGTCGTATTCCGTGCGGCCAATCGACCAGCCGCCAGTAAACTTTTCAACCTTGCCACCCAGTGCTTGGGCAATGATCTGATGGCCAAAGCAAACGCCAATCATCGGGCGGCCATCGGCATAGGTCTCGCGGATGAAATCCTCCAGCGGCGGGATCCAGTCGTGATCCTCGTAAGCGCCGTGTTTGGACCCGGTGATGAGCCAGCCATCGGCCTCGCTCACCCCTTCGGGTAGGATGCCATCGACCACAGACCAAATCTGAAAATCAAAGTCGTGACCGTCCAGCAGCTTGGTGAACATTTCGCCATAGTCCCCAAGCTCTTTGCGGAAGTCATCGGGGGAATGGCCGGTTTGCAGAATGCCGATTTTCATGTGTCACCTGTTACACAGTGTCGAGATAGATCTCGACCTGTTCCTCTGGGGTCAATTCCTGCATGTAATGCAATTCTTGGCGTTTCGTCAGCACGAAGTTGCGGACCATCTCGGGGGCAAAAATACGCGCGACATGGGGGCAGCCCTCAAACAGGTCGATCGCGGTTTTCCAGTCGCTGGGCATGCGCGGCAGATCGGCGGCATAAGCATTGCCGGTGATCGGGGCGGGCGGTTCTGCCGCGTCTTCGATTCCGTTAAGCGCCGCGCCCAAGACAGCCGCCAGCATCAGATAGGGGTTCACATCGCCCCCCGACACACGGTGTTCGATCCGCCGCGCCTTGTGGCTGCCTGAAGGGATGCGGATCGCTGCGGTGCGATTCTCATAGGCCCAGCAGACCCCGGTGGGCGCATGGGATTCTGGCACCATCCGGTCAAAGCTGTTGGCATGCGGACAGAAGACCAGCGCCGAGCCCTGCATCGCGTTCATGCAGCCCGCCACGGCGTGGCGCAGCGTGGCGGTCCCCTTGGGCCCGCCATCGTCGAAGATGCTATTGCCGTTCTCATCCAGCACCGAGAAATGCGTGTGCAGGCCAGAGCCGGAGTAATCCTCATAGGGTTTCGCCATAAAGCTTGCCGCAAAGCCGTGCCGCCGCGCCAGACCTTTGACCAGCATCTTGAACAGCCATGCGTCGTCGGCGGCGCGCAGGGCGTCGTCGCAATGCATCAGGTTGATCTCGAACTGCCCGAGGCCCGCCTCGGAAATGGCGGTGTCGGCGGGGATGTCCATCTCTTCGCAGGCGTCATAGAGATCGGTGAAGAAGAGATCGAACTGGTCAAGCGCGCGGATTGACATGGTTTCAGCCGCCTTGCGCCGCTTGCCCGAGCGGGGCGAGATCGGCACCTGAAGGTTGCGGCCCGAGTCGTCAATGAGGAAGAACTCCAACTCCACCGCGCAGACCGGCGTCAGCCCGCGCGCCTTGTAACGGTCCAGTACCGCGCGTAGCGCATGGCGCGGATCGCCGGGGTAGGGGCGGCCATCTTCGCGGAACATCCAGATCGGCAGCAGGGCCGAGGGCGCGTCGAGCCATGGCATCGGCATGAAGCCCCGCTCGGTCGGTTTCAGCACGCCGTCCGCATCGCCGCTTTCAAACACCAGCGGGCTGTCGTCGATATCCTCGCCCCAGATGTCGAGGTTCAGCACCGACACCGGAAAGCGGGTGCCTTCGGTGGTTACTTTATCCGCAAACCGCGACGGGATTCGCTTGCCGCGGGCTTGGCCATTGAGGTCGGCGGCGGCCACACGAATGGTGCGGACCTGTGGGTTTTTACGAAGCCAGTTGTTCATACGTCACCTGCAAGGGCGGTGGGCATGTCACAGAGCGGTTCGCCCGAGGGCAAAAGCGGTCGGCGCCCACGCGCCGCGTAATTTGATCAAATAATGGATACTACCGGATCAAATTAGGACGCAAGCGAATTTTACGGCGTTGGGCCTGTGGCAGGTGCCGGTTGAGGCGGGAATTGATCAAACCGAAGACGCCAATGATGCAGAGCGTCAGCAAGATGAAATAACCGGCAAGAATGGGATAGGGGATGAAGGGATTGAAGGTTTTGTCGGCAAAATAGCTGGCATAGTAGAGCGCATCTCCGCGCTGTTGCCATGCCGGGAAACCGCTGAAAAACACCAGTGTCGTGGCGTGAAACAGAAAAATCGCCTCGTTCGTATAGGCGGGCCAGGCAAGACGTAGCGAGGTGGGCCAGATCACCCGGTGAAAGCGCGACCAACCGGACAAACCATAGGCATCTGCGGCCTCCACATCGCCCTTGGGGATGGATTGCAGCGCACCGTAAAAAATTTCGCCCGAATATGCGGCAGTGTTGAGAAAGAGCACGATCAACGCGCCCAGCCATGCTGCGGTGAAGGGGGCGAAGAAAGCGTATTCGGATTTCAGTGACAGAAACAGGAAGTAGCCAAAGAAGAACTGGATAAAGAGCGGGGAGCCGCGGAAGATGAAGATGAACCACTCAGCCGGTTTGCGGAACCACGGGTTCGGACTGGCCTTGCCGACGCCAAGCGCTGTGGCAAAGAAGAAGCCGGTCAGCAGGGCGATAACGCCAAAGTAGATGTTCCAGAGCATGCCCGAGCCGATCAGCGTGAACTGTTCGCAGAGCGTGAAGTTCTCGCGCGGAAGCAGCCGTTCGCCATAGCCAAGGGACCGCAGACCGTAGTCCTGAATCGTTTGCAGACAGCTCATGCGCCGGCCCTCCGCTGGGCTTCGCCGCCGGTGGTGGCTTGGCCGCGTGTCAATCGTTTCATCAGCCGGTCCAGCGCGATTTCGGAGATGCGGGTGAAGAGCAGGTAGAACACCAGCAGCCCGAGGAAATACCACATGCGCCAGTCGGGGTGCGGATAGTCGGTAAAGCGCGGCGTCTTGGTGCCGCCCAACTCACGCGCCCAATAGACGATATCTTCGACGCCCAGCAGGAACAGCAGCGGCGTGGCCTTGATCAGCACCATCCAAAGGTTGCTAAGGCCGGGCAGGGCATAGACCCACATCTGCGGCACCAGCACGCGCCAGAAGGTCTGGCGGTGGCTCATGCCATAGGCCTCTGCTGTCTCTAGCTGGGCGCGGGGCACGGCGCGCATGGCACCAAAAAGCACATTGGCCGCGAAAGCCCCGAAAACAATGGCAAAGGTAAAGACCGCGAGGCTGAAGCCATAGGTCTCATGTACCCATTGCGCCGCATTGCCGAGGGGCATCTTGGCCGCTTGGCAGACCACGAAGTCATTGCCTTGGCGGACCGGCATGTCCCAGTCGGAACAGAGTACCTTATGGCGCAGATACTCAATGCCCTGATCCAAGGCGATAACGAAAAACAGAAAGAAGGCGATATCGGGCACACCGCGCACCAGCGCGATATAGCCCTTGCCGACCCAGCTGAGCGGCGCAAACCGCGCGCGCGCCATCATGGCCCCGCCAAAGCCGAAGGCCAGCGCGACGGGCGCGGTCACGGCAAGCAGCATCAAGACCTTGAGGAAGGACATGTAGAACGACATATGGACGCCGGTTGTCAGGTAACAGGCGGTCCAGAACCAGTCGTCCAGGATCGATGGGTCAGTACAGAAAGAAAACATGGGCCCCCATGGGCTAATCCGCGCGAGGGTGCCGCGCAGGGAAGGTCAGGCGCGCCGCGAGGGGCGCGCCTGAGGTTGGATCACTCGTAGGTGGTGGTGTCTTCGCCGAACCACTTTTTAAGCATCTCGTTCAGCGAGCCGTCTTCTTTCATCTCGGTGATGACAGCGTCGAATGTGTCACGCAGTTCGGTGTCGGACTGGCGCAGACCCATGCCGATGCCGTCGCCGAGCGGGACATCGTCGCCCACGAACATCAACTCACCGCCGGATTCCTCGACGATCGGAACGAGGTAATCTTTGTCAGCGAATACCGCGTCGGCTTCGCCGTTGCGCACGGCCGCGACGGTTTCTTCGGGGGTCGCGAACTCGATCAGCGTGGCACCGCTTTCGGCAACGTGACCGGCTTGGATGGTCGCTGTCTGACCTGCAACAACGCCGCCTTCGATGTCCGCATCCTCAGAGGCCGCAACATAAGCGGAAGCGGTCGGCGGATAGTAGTTCTGCGTGAAGGAGATGACTTCCTTCCGCTCGTCGGTGATGCTCATCCCGGCCATGATGTTGTCGTAGTTGCCCGACACGAGGTTGGGGATGATGCTGTCCCAGTCGTTTTTCACCCATTCACAGGTCAGCTCGGCGCGTTTGCAAAGCTCGTCGCCCAGCTCACGCTCGAAACCGTCAACTTCGCCGGCGTCGTTGATGAAGTTGTAGGGGGGGTAGGCGCCCTCGGTGCCCATGCGGATGGTTTTGCCATGGGCTTCGGCCATCGCGAAACCAGCAGTCATGCTGAGCGCGGCGCTTGCCAGTAGGATCTTTTTCATTTGGTAACTCCCTTTGGTTTTTGTTTACGCAGGCTGGGTTGCCGAAAGGAACCCACGCAGACGTTCCGATTTGGGCGCGCCGAAGACTTCTTCGGGCGTCCCTTGTTCTTCGATCAGACCTTGGTGCAGGAAGACGACATGATCGCTGACGTCAGCCGCCAGTTTCATATCATGGGTCACGATCACCATCGTGCGCCCCTCTGCGGCGAGGTCTTTGATAACTTTAACAACTTCCTGCTCAAGCTCGGGGTCGAGCGCGCTGGTCGGTTCGTCAAACAGCAGCGCCTCGGGCTCCATGCAGAGTGCACGGGCGATGGCGGCACGTTGTTGCTGGCCGCCGGACAGTTGGGCGGGGTAGACATCACATTTGTCGCCGATCCCGACCTTTTCGAGATAGCCGCGCGCGGCGCGCTCCACCTCTGCCCGGTCGCGGCCCAGCACGGTCAGGGGTGCTTCCATGACGTTTTGCAAGATCGACATATGTGCCCAGAGATTGAACTGCTGGAACACCATCGACAGGTTGGTGCGAATGCGCAGCACCTGTTTGGCATCCGCCGGGCAGCGGTGGTGGCCGTTGCCTTTCCACCGCACCGGTTCGCCTTTAAAAATCACCTCGCCCTGTTGGCTGTCTTCCAACAGGTTGCAGCAGCGCAAAAGGGTGGATTTCCCAGAACCCGATGAGCCGATCAGCGAGATCACATGGCCACGCGGGGCGGTCAGATCGACCCCTTTGAGAACCTCCAGTGAGCCATAGGCTTTGTGAAGGTTCTTGATCTGGATAACCGGGGTATCTGTCGTCACGGAAACTGTCGCCAATCTGTCATTTCAGTGCGCTATAAAGCGACGAATCGACGGAAATTGCAACGCAGAGTTTGGCCCGCGTTGCACCGCAGCACCGGTGCTGACGCTAGGTCAGCTTTCCTTGGCGACACGCTGGCGCGCCATGGCGCTGTCGGTATCGGTGACGCCCAATAGGTTCGACACCAACCGCAGCAGCGCGTCTTCTTCGTCAGAGCGGCTGCCATCCGCCAAAACCACCTGCCAAAGCGCCTCGATTACCTCTAGCCGACGCTCATAGGGCACCGCGTCTTTGATCGCGCGGGTAAAGCGCACGGTATCGGGGGCTTGCGCCTCAAGCGCCTCGGCTTCTTCGCGCAGGGCGGTGGCGTCGGCCTCATTCAGCCCGTAGCGTTCAGCCGCGATCCGGTCGATCAAGCGCCGTTCGCTCATCGCATAGTCATTGTCGGACCGGGCGATGCGGACCAAAAGCGCGGTCAGCGCGAGGCGGGCATCGTTGTCGGCCAATGGGTCGGGTTCGGGCTGGGTCAGCCGTTTGAGAAAGTCACCAAACATAAGTGCGTTATCATCCTGCTGCGGAAAGAAGCCGGCAAGCCTCTCCCGGTGTGAAAGGGATTGTCAGAGTGTATCCAAGGCGTTGGCGCGGGCTGCGGCCATATCCTCATCCGATAGGCCAAGCGCGGTTTCGATGGCGACAAGCTGGATTTCCTCATCATCGTTGCGCGCGCCATCCGACAGGGCCACCTGCCACATCGCCTCACCCAGTGCCTTGCGGTCGGCATAGTCGACCTCTTCGCGCAGGATGCGGGTGAACTCAGGCGTGCCTGGGGCGTCACGTTCCAGCGCCTCGCATGTGGCGCGCAGTTTGGCGGCCTCAATCGGTTTCAATCCAAAGGTCCGCGCCAGAATCTGGTCGATCTGGCCGATCTCAGAGGCACGGTAGTTACGATCAGCAAAGGCCACACGCACCAAAAGCGCGCCCAGTGCCAGTTGGGCATTGGGCTGCGGCAAAGGTTTCGGCTGTGCCTTGCGGCGGGGGAACAGTCGGTTCAGCATGGGGCTCACTTATCGCAGGAAACAGGGTCGCCATAGAGGAAACTGCGCGTGGGGCGCGCTGGTTCCTGCAATGGTCCGCATGGATTTAGCTGTCATAGCCTTCTACGATCACCAAAGACCCATCGGCCACGTTCAGGCGGATGTCTTTGGCACGCTGGTAGCCGGGGCTTTCGTAGCAGGCGACCGCGTCGGCATAACTGTCGAATTCCAAGACAACAGTGCGGGCGCGCATCTGGCCTTCGCGGACTTGTTGGGTGCCGCCGCGCACGAGGAAACGCGCGCCGTAATCCGCGAATGGTTTGGCATTGGCGGCGCGGTATTTATCATAAATCGCGGTGTCGTGGATATCCATGGTGGCGATCCAATAGCCCTTTGGCATCTGTTATCTCTCCTGTTGGGTCAAAGTGGCGAAACGGGCGGTGAGGTTCTGCGCCTCAGTTTCCAGCCCGTAGGGGGGATTGATTACGAACATGCCCGAGCCGACCATGCCATGACCGGGGCGCGCAGGCGGGAAGTGCACTTCGTGGCGCAGCGCATCAGGGTGGTTGGCGGTGAGCGTGTCGAGCATGGGTACATGCGCGCGGTTGGTCAGGATCGGATACCACAGGGCGATGATCCCGACGTTCCATGCGCGGCTAAGCTTGGCGATCTGGCGCGGGATGGTCTCGTAATCGGTCTTGATCTCATAGGAGGGATCAATCAGCAGCATCCCCCGGCGCGGCGTGGGCGGGGTGAGGGCAAAGGCCATCTCGAACCCATCGCTGAGGTGGCATTTCACCGGGTAGGGCGACATTGCCAGATCAAGCGCGCTGTGCTCTTGGGGGTGCAACTCGGCCAAATGGATGCGGTCATCGGGGCGCAGCAGTTTCGCAGCCAGCAGAGGAGAGCCGGGATAGGCGCGGGGGCCGTGGGTCTCGCGCAACTCTTGCAAGACTTGGGAATAGGGGTGATCGGGGGCGAACCAATCGGCCACCTTGTCGATGCCCTGCCGCGCCTCGCCGGTCTTTTCCGCCGCCGCGTCCGACAGGTCATAGAGCGCCCGGCCTGCGTGGGTTTCCAGATAGGTGAGCGGTTTGTCCTTGCGGGTGAGATACGACAGCATCCAAGCCAAAAGCGCATGTTTCTGCACGTCTGCAAGGTTTCCGGCGTGGTAGATGTGTTGATAGCTCAGCATGGCCTAGCTGTAGCGGAGTGGTTGGCGGGTGCAACGCGAAAGAGCGGGAGCTAAGGGCCAGCGCCTGTCCGCGGGTGGGCGAACCAAACCGCGATCCATGCCGCTTTGTGGTGCTACCGTGATGTGTTCTCGCAGAAGTACGCGCCCTTCGCGAAATCGCCTACCCGACGCACCGCAGATGCGCCGAATGAATGATGGCACGCCTACGGCGGGGCGGGCGGGCAGGCGATGGCCCGGCGCCTGCGGCTTCATTCCGGGCCTTTTAGTGGTTGCCCGGCAGAAAAAAAGGCCCGGCGCATAACGCTCGGGCCTTCAATCTTATACCAACCGCGACACATCCTTCGCGGCGCGCACGAAATCCTTGAACAAGGGATGCGGATCAAATGGCTTTGACTTCAGCTCGGGGTGGAACTGCACCCCGATGAACCACGGGTGATCCGACCATTCCACAATCTCTGGCAGCTTGCCATCCGGCGACATGCCCGAGAATTTCAGCCCAGCCTTCTCAAGCTGCTCCTTATAGGCGATGTCGACCTCATAACGGTGGCGGTGGCGTTCATCGATCGTAGTGGTGCCATAGGCTTCGGCCACGCGCGAGCCTTCGGCCAGCGTTGCGTCATAGGCACCCAGACGCATGGTGCCGCCTTTGTCGTCATCGACCTTCCGCGCCACCTTGTGGTTGCCCTGCACCCATTCTTTCAGGTGGTAAACCACAGGCTCAAAACGCTTTTTGCCTGCCTCATGGTCAAACTCTTCCGACCCCGCAGATTTCAGCCCGGCCACGTTTCGCGCGGCTTCGATCACCGCCATCTGCATGCCAAGGCAGATACCGAGGTAGGGGACCTTGTGCTCGCGGGCATATTGCGCGGCCTTGATCTTGCCTTCGGTGCCACGCTCGCCAAAGCCGCCGGGGACGAGGATCGCGTGGAAACCTTCAAGATGCGGCGCGGGGTCTTCGCTGTCGAAAATCTCGGCGTCGACCCATTCCACGTTAACCTTGACCCGGTTGGCCATGCCGCCGTGTGTCAGCGCCTCGGCGATGGACTTATAGGCGTCTTCAAGCTGGGTGTACTTGCCGACGATGGCGACTTTGACTTCGCCTTCGGGGTTGTAGATGCGGTCGGCCACGTCTTCCCAACGGCGCAGGTTCGGCTTGGGGGCAGGGGTGATCTGGAAGGCATCCAGAACCGCCTGATCCAGCCCCTCGCGGTGGTAGGCCAAGGGCGCTTCGTAGATCGATTTAAGGTCTTGCGCGGCGATCACCGAATCCGGGCGCACGTTGCAGAACAGCGCCAGTTTCTCGCGTTCTTTCGCGGGGATCGGGCCCTCGGAGCGGCAGACCAGAATGTCGGGCGCGATGCCGATGGAGCGCAGTTCTTTGACCGAGTGCTGCGTCGGCTTGGTCTTCAATTCGCCGCTGGCTTTGACGTAGGGCAGCAGCGTGAGGTGCATGAAAATACATTGCCCGCGCGGTTTGTCTTGGCTGAACTGGCGGATCGCCTCGAAGAAGGGCAGCCCCTCGATATCGCCCACGGTGCCGCCGATTTCGCAGAGCATGAAATCGACCTCATCATTGCCGATATCGATGAAGTCTTTGATTTCATTAGTAACGTGGGGGATAACCTGAATGGTCTTGCCCAGATAATCGCCACGGCGTTCTTTCTCCAACACGGTGGAATAGACCCGGCCCGAACTAATGCTGTCGGTCTTGCGCGCTGCCACGCCCGTGAAGCGCTCGTAGTGCCCAAGATCAAGATCGGTTTCCGCGCCATCATCGGTGACGAAGACTTCGCCATGTTCAAACGGCGACATCGTGCCGGGATCGACGTTCAAGTAGGGGTCTAGCTTGCGCAGACGAACCGAAAAACCGCGTGCCTGAAGCAAGGCGCCCAAGGCCGCCGAGGCCAGACCCTTGCCTAGCGACGAGACCACACCGCCTGTGATGAAGATATAGCGTGCCATGTGATCGGAGACCCCCGTGAAATCAAAGTTTGTTGCAGGCAAAAACCAGCCAAACGCGCTGCGGAAAACAGCAGCACCACGGGATTTAAGCCTTACAGGATTCGTGCGTGTGAGGCAAGGCCTGCCGCAACATGCAGTTGCGGAACAAGGCCGTGCCTCAAGGTTTTGTGTTCGTTAGCTTAATCGGCCGCAGGGACCAGCGGTGAGTTGCCATCCGCGGAAGGCGGCAGCAGATCGTCGCCCGCAGGCAGAGCAGGGCTGCCATCTTGGTTCTGGGCGGGCGGTGTCGCGCTCAGCCGGTCGATGACCGACGAGCCTGCGGATTTTTCCGCCGCGATGATGGTCAGCGTGATCGAGGTGGCGATGAAACCAGCGGCAAGGATCCATGTCACCTTGCCCAGTGCCGTCGCAGCAGAGCGGCCCGAAACGGCACCGCCGCCGCCACCACCCATGCCAAGGCCACCGCCCTCAGACCGTTGCAGCAGTACCACGGCGATCAGGCCGAGGGCCAGAATCAGGTGAATGATCAGAACGACATTTTCCATGGGTACGACAGCTTTCGGTTTTGGTTGGCGGGTATCTATTCGTCTTTGCCCATGGGGGCAAGGGTGGATTGCCGCCGAGCAGCGATCGGACCGGGGTGAAAAGCGGGGAGGGGGCACCAAACGGACGCGCGGCACGAACAAAGACCGCCGCATGGGGGCGACGGTCTTTTGAAGCAGTACTCAACCACAATATGTAAGAGGGTTATCCTGGAATTAAGGTGGTGCAGACTCGCTTCGTAGGAATACTATAGCATGAAATGCGGTCAAATTCGCCCATATTCTTTGCAGAGAAATGAAGGGATTGCCCTGATCGGCGATGGACAGCCGATCCCCTCTGGGGCAGTCTGCCGTCATGCCGCATGATCATCCAGACCACGACCACCCCCATGCCCTGCTGCCGCCCGAGCCTGCGCTTAGGGTCAAAGCGCTGGAAACGCTGCTGACCGCCAAGGGGCTGATTGACCCCGCCGCGTTGGATGAGATCATCGACACCTATGAGAACCGCATCGGCCCGCGCAACGGGGCCGAGGTCGTCGCCCGCGCGTGGAGCGATCCTGATTTCCGCGCGGCGCTGCTTGAGGATGCGACCGCCGTGGTGGCCAAGATGGGTTTCTACGGGCGGCAGGGCGAGCATATGGTCGCGGTCGAGAATACGGATGAGGTGCATAATATCGTCGTTTGCACGCTGTGCTCCTGCTACCCTTGGCCGCTTCTGGGCATCCCGCCGGGCTGGTATAAATCCGACGCCTACCGCGCCCGCGTGGTGCGCGAACCGCGCAAGGTGCTGGCTGAATTCGGCGTCGAACTGCCCGAGGGGACGGCCGTACGGGTCTGGGATTCAACGGCAGAGGTGCGCTATCTGGTGATCCCGCAGCGCCCTGCGGAGAGCGAGGGCATGGATGTCGCGGCGTTGGCCGATCTTGTCACCCGCGACAGTATGATCGGCACCGGATTGGCCAAAGCCCCATGACCCGCGTGCATGATATGGGCGGGCGTTTCGGCGATGGCCCGGTCACGCCCGAGGCCGAAGACGTGATTTCTCACGCCGAGTGGCACCGCCGCGCGCTGGCCCTGACCTTGGCCACCGGCGCCTTGGGCAAATGGAACATCGACGTGTCGCGCCATGCCCGCGAATGTCTCGCCCCCACCGATTACATGCGGTTCAGCTATTACGAGAAATGGATCGCCGGGGTGGCCGATATGCTCGTCGCCCGCGGGGTGGTCAGCCGTGAGGAACTGGCGGACAGGGCCGATCCTGCGCCCAGCCCGCTGGCGGAAAAAGCGCTAAAGGCGCCGCAGGTGGCTGGGGTGCTGGCCCGTGGCGGCCCGGCGGATCGCCCCTCTGACATCGCGGCAATCTTTGCGCCCGGTGATGCGGTCGTTACCCGCAAGCAGCCTGAAAACACCATCGTTCCCGGCGGCCACACTCGGCTGCCTGCCTATGCCGCCGGTGCGAAGGGCCGGGTGCTGCGGCTGCATGGCGCGCATGTTTTGCCCGACAGCAATGCCCATGATCTGGGCGAGGCGCCAGAGCCGCTTTATGCGGTGGCCTTTCCGGCCTCTGAGCTTTGGGCGCATCCCGAACACCCCCGCGATGAGGTCGTGCTCGACCTGTGGCAAAGCTATCTGGAGGCCCCATGAGCGCCCCGGAACCCGTCTTTGAGGCGCCATGGCATGCGCAGCTTTTCGCGCTGACGGTGCATCTGAACGAGAGCGGCCTTTTCGACTGGCCCTTTTGGGCCGCCCGCTTTGGCGCGACGCTCGCCCGGCATGGGCTGGCGCATGAGTTGAACGGCGGAGAAGACTATTTCAACGCTTGGCTGGAAACCCTCGAAACCCTGCTGATCGACGCAGGCCATGCCCGCCCCGGTGATCTGCGCAGCCTGCGCGACGGGTGGGAGGCCGCCTATCTCAGCACGCCACATGGTGATCCGGTGCATTTAAGCGCGGCAGGAAAAGTCTAAACCCCCTCGCTGGCGCTCAGCGCGTTTTTTGAGTTTCACCCGCCTGCCACTGTCGCTATACGGGCGCGGGACATCGCAAAGGAATATATCATGGCCAATGTCGTCGTTGTCGGCGCCCAATGGGGTGACGAGGGAAAAGGCAAGATCGTTGACTGGCTCAGCGAACGCGCCGATGTGATCGCGCGCTTTCAAGGCGGGCATAACGCGGGCCACACTCTGGTCATCGACGGCAAGGTCTACAAGCTGCATGCACTGCCTTCGGGCGTGGTGCGCGGCGGTAAGCTGTCGGTCATCGGCAATGGCGTGGTGCTGGACCCGTGGCACCTGCTGAAAGAGATCGAGACGATCGAAGGTCAGGGCGTCGAGATCAGCCCCGAGAACCTGATGATCGCGGAAAACACGCCGCTGATCCTGCCCTTCCACGGTGAGCTTGACCGCGCCCGCGAAGAAGCGGCGAGCAAGGGCACCAAGATCGGCACCACCGGGCGCGGCATCGGGCCGTGCTATGAAGACAAGGTTGGCCGCCGCGCCATCCGCGTGGCCGATCTGGCCGATCTTGCGACGCTGGAAGCCCGGGTTGACCGTGCGCTGCAGCACCACGACCCGCTGCGCAAGGGCTTGGGCGTTGAAGCCATCGACCGTGATGCGCTGATTGCGCAACTGCAAGAAATCGCACCGAAAATTCTGCCTTTCGCCGCACCTGTTTGGAAAGTGCTGGCCGAGAAGCGCAAGGCGGGCAAACGCATCCTGTTTGAAGGCGCGCAGGGCGCGCTTCTGGACATCGACTTTGGCACCTACCCCTTCGTCACGTCGTCGAACGTGATCGCGGGACAGGCGGCGACCGGCGTGGGCCTTGGCCCTACCGCTATCGACTATGTGCTGGGCATCGTCAAAGCCTATACCACCCGCGTCGGCGAAGGCCCGTTCCCGACCGAATTGGAAGACGCCGACGGCCAGCGTTTGGGTGAGCGGGGTCATGAATTTGGCACCACCACCGGGCGCAAACGCCGCTGTGGTTGGTTCGACGCGGCGCTGCTGCGCCAGACCTGCGCCACCTCGGGCATCACCGGCATCTGCCTGACCAAGCTTGACGTACTCGATGGGTTCGAGACGCTAAAGGTCTGCGTGGGCTACGATCTGGATGGCGAACGGCTCGACTATTTGCCGACCGCCGCCGAACAGCAGGCCCGTTGTGTGCCCGTCTACGAAGAACTTCCGGGCTGGTCCGAATCGACCGAAGGCGCGCGCAGCTGGGCAGACCTGCCCGCCAATGCGATCAAATATGTGCGCCGGGTCGAAGAGTTGATCCAATGCCCCGTCGCGCTGGTCTCGACCTCGCCAGAGCGGGAGGACACCATTCTGGTGACCGACCCTTTCGCGGACTGATCTGATGGCGCTGAGCTATAAAGCACGTCGCCGTTGGGCGCTGGTGATCCTGCTGATCGGGCTGCCGAGCTATATTGCGGTGGCGGTCTGGACGGTGGCCCAATTCGACCGACCGCCGGTGCTGCTTGAGCTTGGCATCTATGTTGCCCTTGGCATCGTCTGGGCACTGCCGTTCAAATTTGTCTTTAAAGGCATCGGACAGGCGGACCCGGACGCGGACGACGACCAGTAACACGCAATAAAAAAGCGCCCCGCGGGGCGCTTTTTCGTATCTGCACTTTGGTCGGGGGTTTAACCCACGGCGCGGTGATCAGGGCGGTAGCCAATCTCATCGGAGACGGTGAACCGCCCGCCTTTGATTTTCTCGATCTTGCCTGCGCGCAGCAGTTGACCGAAGGAGCGCAGCCCGTCTTCGCGGGTGAAGTCCGGCAGCCCGATCGAGCGGACCTTGCCCATTAACTGCGGGCGGGAGAACTGGTCGCGCCCCTCGACAAAGGACATGTAAGACGCCGCCGCCTCAAGCAGTTCGGGCAGCTTGGTAGCGCCCATGTCGGCGGCGAAATCGGCAAAGCTTTCGGCGTCGGGGTTGGTTTTGACCGGCTCGACCACGGCGGCCACACGGCGCGGACGCACCGGGCCCGCGCTGCGCAGCTTGTCGACGTCGATGCGCTGCTCGGCCACCAGTTTCAGCGGAGCAGAGCGGGCGTCGGCCTTGGGCCGCTCGGTCCGAGCCGAACGGCTCACGGGGCGGCGCGGACGGACCACATCGGCCAAGTCTTCGCGATAGGCGTCATCCGAGGTCGCGGTGGTGGCGCGGCCACCCATCGCCTCATCGGCTTTCTTCGCGGCGACGGCGGCGCGCAGATGGGCAAAGGCATCGCGGCGCGTGGTGCTTTCGGCCTCGTCCATCTTGCTGTCGGTTTCCGCCATCAGACGCGACATGTCGGGGCCGGTCTCATCGTCGATGGTGGGCAGGCTGTGACGGGCCGCTTGCGCAGGCTCGGCTTGCTCTTCGGTCGGTTCCGCTGCGGCTTCAACCTCTGCGGCTTTAACCTCTTCGGGCTCTTCGCCTGCGGGTTCGTCCTCAACAGACGCGGCTTCCGGCTCGGTCATCTCGACCGCGGGGGCAGGCGTTTCCTCGGCCTCTGCCGGGGTGGACGCGCCAAGTTCGGCCTCCAACGCGGCCAATTCGCGGGCCAGCTCGTCTTCGTCCTCGGGCGACAGCGAAGAGCTGCGCGGTGCCTCGGCTTTTGCCGCGGGTGCCTCTTGCGGTGCCGGGTCGGAGACTTCTTCCAGATCGCCCCGGGCCACGGCGGCTTCGAGATCCGCGCGTTTGACCTTAATCACGCGCCCTTTGCGGGGCAGGTCGGCGGCGTCGATCTCCGGTGCGGCTTCGGCTTTAGGTTCCTCTTCGTCCTCTGCGTCGAACAGGCTTTCGTCCGTCTCGGCGACTTCTGCTTCGTCTTCTTCTTCGGCCTCAAGACGGTTGAGGATGTCAGCAAGATCGTCGTCGTCCTCTTCCGCTTCATCTTGCGCCATCTCTGTTGCTTCATCGGCGTCCAGCGCATCTTCGATGTCGCGACGGGCGGCGTCGATGGCGGCTTGGCTCTCTTCGGATTCGACCGGCGTTTCGGCGGTAGCACGGGCCACTTGGGGCGCGGCTGCTTCTTCCTCGTCGTAGCTAGCGGCCTCATCTTCGTCCTGCTGGGCGACCACGGCGCGGATGCGCTGCAGTTTGGCGGCGATGCTGTCGGCGGGGGCGGCGCTTGCGGCGGGCATCTCTTCGACGCTGGCGGCCTGCGCTTCATCCTCGTAGTGGGACTGCGGCTGCGGGCTGGCGGCAAAGAACGCCTCGGCGTCGCTGGTGTCTTCTTCCTCAGCTTCGGCGGCAGGGGCGGGCTCGGCCTTTTCAACGGCCTCAGCGATCTGAGGTTCGGCTGCTGCTGGGGCTTCCACGGCGGCGGTGTCGGCGATCTCAGCCTTAAGGGAGGCTGGCGCTTCTTCTTCGACGGGCGCAGGCTCTGCCGCGGCGGGCGCTTGCGGGGCTGCGGATTCGGCCTGAGCCGGAGCGGCTGCGGCGGGGACTGCTGCTGGGGGCGCTTGGGCCGGAGCCTCGGCGCTTTGGTTTTCCAGCGCACTCAGCACGATCTTGCCTTCCTGCTCACGGGCTTGCACCCGGCGGGAGACTTCGCGCTGCGCGATCCGGGTGAGCATCTCAGCATCCGGTTGTGGTGGCTCTGCACCGAAGTAACGGTCATCCGAGGCCAGATCGCGGAAATACTCGGCAATGGCCTTCATGGTGCCGAAGGAATCGTCGAAGCCTTCCAGCGTGCACGAAAAAGTGCCATAGGAGACCGTCAAGATTTTGTTGCTGTTCATCATCGGATGCTCGTCCTCTGCGGTGTTGCAGGTATCGTTTACCACGATGTCCAAGACCAAAGCGGCTCGAATCTGTGCCATTCAACGTATGATTTCAAGGCAAGATTAAGGCAGATTTCCAAAAGGGGCACTAATTGACCACTTCAGACCATATCGTGCGGGACCACAAACCAGTCACGCTGCTCGGCGGCGGAGAGGTCTTTGAAGGAGACATCGGCGCTGCACTGGCGCTGGCACCCACCTGCGTCGCGGCCGACAGTGGCGCCGCGCCGGCTCTGGCGGCAGGGGTGGACCTGGCGGCGGTCATCGGCGATTTCGATTCCGCCCCAGCAGAGGTGTTGGCACGGATCCCATCAGAGCGGTGTCACCGGGTCGCCGAGCAAGAGAGCACGGATTTCGACAAGGCGCTGACCCGGATCGACGCGCCGCTGGTGCTGGGGGTTGGTTTTACCGGGGCGCGGTTGGACCATCAGCTTGCGGCCTTTAATACGCTCGCCACCTATCCGGATCGGCCCTGCATTTTGTTGGGCGCGCATGAGATCGTGCTGCTCGCGCCGCCGCGCATCACCCTACCGACGGAGGAGGGGGATGTGGTCTCTCTCATGCCATTGGCGCCGGTGAGGGGGCGCAGCCGTGGATTGGAATGGCCGATTGACGGGTTGGATTTTGCGCCCGGTGGCCGGGTTGGCACATCGAACCGCGCCCTAGGGCCCGTCGCGCTTGAGATGGACGGCCCCGATATGCTGCTGATCCTGCCGCGTCGCCTTATGGCGCCATTGGCGGCGCAACTGCTGCGGCCAGATCACGCGCCGTGGCCCGCTCGCGCATGATCACGTAAAGACCCGCGCTGACGCTGATCAGAATGCCCAAACCTGCGAGCGGATTGGGCAGGTCGGAGAAGATGAGCAAACCAAGCAGCGTGGCGAAGGGGATTTCAAGATATTGCATCGGCGCCAATGTGGCCGATGGGGCAAAGCGCAAGGACCATGTCATCAGCAGATGCGCGACCGTGCCGAGAATTCCGATGCCGAGCAGCAGGGTCCAGTCAAAGGCATCGGGTTGTACGATCTGCAAAGGCGCGAACTCGGTCATGGCGCCAAGCGCCAGCAACGGCAGGATCATCACGACAGCCATCACCCCGCTCACGGCTTGCAGGCTGATCGGGTCCGTCTCCTTAGCGATCTGGCGGGTGACCAGCATGAAGAAAGAAAAGACGACCGCCACGACGATCGGCAGCAGCGCGGGCCAGCCGACGTCCACGAAACTCGGCTGCACGATGAGAAGCGTACCGAGAAACCCAACGATGCTCGCGCCTAAACGCCTTGGGCCGACCTCTTCCTTCAAGATGAGTTTGCCGAGCAGCAACATGAAAAAAGGCATGACGAAAGCGATGGCAACGGCATCGGCGAGGGGCAGGTATTTCAACGCGGTGAACATGGCGGCGATGCCCGCCATATGCAGCAGGGTGCGCAGAAGGGTCAGCCGAAACACCCGCCCGCGCTTGTGCCAGACGCGGCCAGAGTACCATACGATCGGAATCAGGATCAGTGCCTGAAGGGCGAAGCGGAGCAGCACCACCTGTCCCAAGGGGACCGAAGCGCCCAGTAGTTTGGCCACCGCATCGCCCACGGGCGCTACGATGCAGAAGCCCATCATGAGGGCTATTCCGATAAGGGGCCGATCCTGTTGCATTGCGTTACGCTAAGGAAGGTTTGTGTGGAATGCAATCTTTGGTTGAGGCTGGCTGATTTGTATCGCGTCCTTTTCGCAGAGGCAGAGGCAGAGGCAGAGGCAGAGGCAGAGGCAGAGGCAGAGGCAGGATGCGGGTGGAAAGGCTGACAAAAAGACCGGCACCGCAGGGGACGTTGATTGCGATTGCCTGCTTACGAAGACCCGGCGGTGGTCAGTGGACTATGCAAACCTAACACACTCAACAGGACTATGCCTTGTCTTAAAAGCAACCGGCGCCGCGAATGACTGACACTTGCCCTACAGAAGGGCGTCCGGCGCATTTGATCCCGGTTTCGTTCTTGGCCTCAGGTTCAAGCCGCGGGGCGGCTCAGGTTCACCCGGTTTCGACCGTGGGTCTTTGCCGCGAAGAGGGCCTGATCCGCCTGAGCCATCAACGCTTCCGAGGATAGCGGGCGGCCCTCTTCTTCCATCGGGCCGACGGAGAGGCCGATGCTGATGGTCACATGTATCGGAAGGGGGGTGCCGGGAACGACGAAGCCGCGATTGCCGATATCGGCACAGATCGCCGCCGCCGTTTTCTCGGCATCCGCAAGGTTGGTCCCCGGCATGACGATAAGAAATTCCTCCCCGCCAATCCGCGCGACAAGGTCCATGCCGCGCAGATTGTTGCGCAGACGTTCCGCCGTTTGCACCAGCACCGAATCCCCCGCGGCATGGCCATAGCGGTCGTTGATGCCTTTGAAGTGATCCAAATCGGCGACCATCACCGAAAAGGGGCGGGCGGTTTCAAGGGCATGTTCCGCGATGTGATCCAGATGGGGCAGGGCATAGCGGCGATTATGCAGCCCCGTCAGAGGGTCAAAAACGGCAGCCTTCAGCCCTGTGCGTACCGTATCGCGAAGTTGGTCCGTCATCCGTTTGCGCCGCAAGATCGCATGAAGACGCAGGGCCATTTCCGCGGGGTTGAAGCCTTCGGTCATCAGATCGTCTGCCCCCAGATCAAGGGCAGTGGCGGCAAGTGCTGCATCGGGGGCCAGTTGCACCACCAGCAGCCCGGTGTGGCGGGTCTGCGCATTGGCGCGCAGGGTCGAGATTAGGCGCAGAGCCGCCGTTGCAGGCACGGGATCTTGAGGCAGGACCAATACAAAGGCGTCTGGCGGCCCGTTTGCAGCAGCGGCGCGAATGGCCTCCTCCGGGTTGGCGAGGGTGAGGCGTGCGCGCAGTTGGGGGCGGAGGTGTTTGGCCCAATTCACGCTCATCGCGCTGTCGGAATGGATAATCACACAGTGGCTGCGGGCTGTGAATTCCGCCGCAAATTCAGCCGCGGGTTCCGCCAACCCAAGCGCGCGTGACGTATCATCGCGCATCTCCCATTCGTCAGCCGCATTGCGGGCACGGATGAGGCTGCGCGCCCGGCCCAACAATAGCGTGCAATCAAGCGGTTTGAGCAACACGTCGTTCGCCCCCGCTTCGAGCGCGGCAAACCTATCCACCGCCTGATCGGCGTTGCCGATGGCCAGCACCGGAAGCTGCGCGCTATCGCCAGAGGCCTTGAGCGCGCGGCATAGGTCAGCCGCCCCGCCACCCGGCAGGGTCAGGGCACAGATCACCAGATCCGGCGGGTTGTCCCGCACGCAGGTCAAAGCCTCTTCCATATTCTCTGCCTGCACGACGTGATAGTATGCCGCACAGAGCTTGACCTTGAGGGCGATCCGATTGGTTGCAATCGCATCTGCAATAAGGATGGTCCCTTGCACGACAGCTCCTTCACCGTACAAATCAGTTTGATGAGACTGTCTTTGCCCCTTAATGGTTAACAAAGGGTTTCCAACCTTCAACAAAAGACGGTTTTCAATGTCCTATACCCAAGACTCCGCCGAAACCTTGGCGCTTCAGGCGCTGGGCTGGCTCGCGGCGAATGATGATCTATTGCCGGTGTTTCTGGGCAGTACGGGCGCGTCCGAAGCGGACCTGACGAAACAGGCCAGTGACCCTATTTTCCTAGGCGCTGTGCTGGATTTTCTGATGATGGATGACACTTGGGTCATCGGGTTTTGCAACCATCTGGCGATACCCTATGAACGGATCATGCAAGCCCGCGCGGCGCTGCCCGGTGGGGAGCAGGTGCATTGGACTTAAGAAACATTAAGGGTCTGCTCTTTGACAAGGACGGCACCCTTTTTGACTTTGCCGCGACTTGGGAACCTTGGGCCGAAGCCTTCTTGCTGCGGGTCTGTGATGGGGAGCGTGAAATGGCCGCGCGGGTCGGCGCAGACATTGGCTTTGACCTTGCCACCCGCCGCTTTGCCCCAGACAGTATCGCCATCGCTGGCACACCGCAGCAGGTGGTCGATGCCTTGGCCCCGCATTTCCCTGAACGGCCGCCTTCGGACCTTCTAGAATTAATCAATGCCGAGGCGGCCCGTGCGCCGCAGCGCGAGGCGGTGCCGCTCAGACCGTTTTTGCAGGGACTGCGCGACCGGGGGCTGCGCCTCGGCGTGGCGACCAATGATTCGGAACACCCCGCGCGCGCGCACCTGCTGGCGGCGGGGGTGGTTGATATGTTCGACTTTATCGCAGGCTTCGACAGTGGGCATGGGGGCAAGCCATCTCCGGGGCAGTTGCACGCCTTTGCGACGCATGTGGGCCTGCCGGCCTCCTCCCTCGCGATGGTCGGCGACAGCATTCATGATCTGGACGCCGCGCGCGTGGCGGGCATGGGGCGGATCGCGGTGTTGACCGGACCGGCCAGAGCGGAAGAGCTTGCCCCACACGCCGATCTGGTCTTGCCGGATATCGGCCATTTGCCGGGGCGCTTGATTTAAGGCCGGGTTAGTCCTTGATCACCCGCGCACCCTCAAGAATTCCCTGTTCGAGGGTATCGCCATGCAGGACCGAGATATCGCCTGTCGTCTCCAGCACAACGGCACGCACGTCTAAAAAGCGCAGCGCATTGGCTTCTCGCAGCTTGGCTATCAGGTCGGCGCGCGCGACGCGGGTCTCGCGCAGGGCTGCATCAAAGATCACACCGTCGCGCATCAGGATCACGGGCTCGTTCTGCACGACTTCCTCAAACCCGTCAGAGGCTTGCCGCAGCTTTGCAATGACGAATTGCGCACCGAGCAGGGCGGAAATGGCCAAGGTCGGCTGCGCAAACTCTGGCCAAGTGGTGGCCTGACAGGCCCCGGCAAGCAGCGAGCCTGTGGCGACCGTGGCGACGAAGTCAAAGGCGGTCATCTTTGAAAAAGTGCGCAGCCCGATCACACGGACCACAAAGATCACCCAAGTCAGCGCAATGGCAGAAAGCAAAAGCGCACGGGCGAGGATATCGAGCGGAACGTGGTCGAAAAACATCAACCGTGCCCCCCGTTCAATGCCTTGCCCCGTTGGATGAAGAACCGCCCCAAAAGCACCACCATTCCCATGGCAATCAGCCCCAGATAACGCTCATAAATCCCGTCGATCCCGGTGGGCAGGAAGAAAAACGGCGGGGCAGAGACCAGCCACAGAAGCGAGATGACCTTGAGCGCCTTGGCGAGGAACGCAGAGATATCAGCGAAACCTATCGACAGCAGCCAAGGCACGACGAGCATAATCAGCCCAAGCGCGTAGACCAGATAGATATGGATCACCACGCCATCGGAATCGCTGTCCCCGTATTCGTTTCTTGCCCCGACCAGAAAGACGATCAGCCCCAGAAGGGCGAGGCCAATAGTGCCGATGCTCCACCACCGATCACCGAAATGCACATGGGCACAAAGCAGGGCGCAGGCAATCAGCGCGGCAGAGAAGGCATAGATGCCAATGTCGACGATGAATTCATACCGCCCGGCGCCCAGATCGCTGATCGTGTCGGCGATCCAATCGTGATTTGGCACTACAAAATCTGCGATTAGGATCGAGACAGCGAATATTACACAGCCAAGGATGGCGACCCAGCCCAGACAGATCATAAACCCCGGCGCGCTATGCTGCCGGGGAGCTGTGACGTCATCGTTCATATTGCGACACCCTTTTTGGCCACCTTTTTTACAAGAGGTCTGACACCGAAGTCAGACCCAGACCCTCAGTCCGACAGCCGCGAGCGTTCTTCGGCGTTGGGGCCTCCTGCGGGGGCTTCGTCCAATGTGGCCTCGGGGCGGTGCAGATCTTTTTGAGGTTTCTTAGGCGGTGTCTTGTCTTCGTCTTTTGGGTGTTTGGGATCATCGCTCATGGATATGCTCCTCACTGACTGGGGGAGAGGCGGGGCGTCGCCTCTTCTCTCCAATACCGAACGCGCGGAATGTGGCGGCGGTTCCGGGTGCGATTCCGGGCTTGGCGTGGCCGGGTGGACGACGCAATTTCCTGACAACTGTATTCATCAGGCCAATCTTAACCACTGCAACGGCAATCTGCTCTCGGGAAAAATGGGAATGAGGCAGTCATGCACGGGCTTATCAACCGCAGCATTCAGAACTACTTTTGTGCCAACTACGGGCAGAGACTTTGGGCCGAGGTGGCCTCTCGGGCCGGGTTGGACTTTACCGAATTCGAGGCGATGCTGACCTATTCGGATCATGTCACCCCGGCTGTCCTTGAGGCGGTCTGCGATGTGCTGGACCGACCCCGGGCCGAGGTGATGGAAGACGTCGGCACCTTTCTTGTGGCGCAACCGGGCTATGAGGCCGTGCGGCGGTTACTGCGCTTTGGCGGGGTGAGTTTCAGTGACTTTTTGCAATCGCTCGACGATTTGCCGGACCGGACGCGCCTTGCCCTGTCGGAACTGCATCTGCCTTGGGTCGAACTGCGCGAAGACCCCGATGGCCAGTATTCCCTGATCTGCGAAGCCCCTCTCGTCGGCTATGGCTACCTTATGATGGGGGTCTTGCGGGCCATGGCCGATGACTATGGCGCGCTGGTGCTGTTAGAACACTGCGGGCGCTCGGATGGCGTTGAGGTGCTAAAGATCATTCTGGTCGAGGCCGAATTCTCAGAAGGGCGCCGGTTTGAGCTTGGGGCGCGGGCATGAGCGGAGGGTGCCATGATCCGGCGGTTCTGGACAAACTATGTCCGATGCATCTGCTGTTGTCCCCCAATGGCGAGATCCGCCATGCCGGGCCGACGATCCAAAAGCTGCGCCCGCAGTCCCCATTGGCGGGGCGGCATTTTCTGGAAACCGTCACCGTCAAGCGGCCCCGCGGGATTGACGGGATGAAAGACCTGCGCCGAGCCACGGGGGTCAAGCTCCACCTCGCCTTTCGCGATTCCCCCCGGACCGAGCTGAAGGGGCTGCTGGTGCCCTTGGGGGATCGGCGGCTGATCGTGAACCTCTCTTTCGGGATTTCGATTTTCGACGGGGTCCAGGACTATGCATTGACCAATGCCGATTTCGCCGCCACCGATCTGGCGATCGAGATGCTCTATTTGATGGAGGCGAAATCAGCCGCGCTGGAGGCCTCCCGCCGCCTGAACCTGCGCCTGCAGGAGGCGCGGATCACGGCAGAGGAACAGGCCTTTACCGATACGCTGACGGGGCTGAAAAACCGCCGCGCGCTGAACGCGGTGCTGGAGCGGTTGATCACTGCAGGAGAGGGGTTCGCGGTGATGCATGTCGATCTCGATTACTTCAAGGCGGTGAATGACAGTCTGGGCCATGCCGCGGGCGATCATGTGCTGCAGGTCGTCGCCCGGATCATGCAACAAGAAACCCGAAGCTCTGACATGGTGGTAAGGTTGGGCGGGGATGAGTTCACCGTGGTTCTGCCCGATGTGCGGGGCGAGGGCATATTGCGGCGGATTGGCCAGCGGATCATCGACCGGTTGGAAGAGCCGATCTGCTACAAGGGGGAGGTTTGCAAGGTTTCCGCCAGCATTGGCACGGTCTGGATCCAGCGCGGCGACCGGCAACCGCGTGAGGTGGTTCTGGCCAATGCAGATGCCGCGCTCTATGCCTCGAAACATGCTGGCCGTGGGCGCCACACGTTCTTTGACCCCGCCCTGCGAGTGGTGGCCGGGCCTGCTGCCGCGCCCGGTCAAAACGGTGGCAGCTAATCGCTCGGGGCACAGTCACGCGGATCAGAAAGACATGGCGGCAGTAGACCGCGCAGATTGCCTGTCGTATCACAACGGCATGAAATCGCCCCTGCATCTGCTTCGCCGCCTGCGCCAACGCCTGCACGACGCCCGCCGCCGGGCGCGCTTTGCAGCTTCCTTGCAGCATCTGCACGGGCCAAACAAACTGGACGTGGCCCCGGGTGAGGTGGTGCTGATCGCCTTGGTGCGCGACGGCAGCTATTACCTCAACGCCTTCTTTCGCCATTACCGCGCGATGGGCGTGCAGCATTTCGTTTTCATCGACAACGGCTCGCGCGATGACACCATCGCCCGGATCAAAGCGCAGAAAGGCACGGTGATCGACCGCTGCACCCTGCCGCTGGCCGAATACGAAGACCTGATCCGCCAGTATCCCGCGCAGACCTATGGCAGAAATCGCTGGTGTCTCTACGTTGATATGGATGAAATCTTTGATTTCGAAGGGCGCAGCCAAATTGGCATCAAGGGGCTGACCGCCTATCTCGAACAGCAGGGCTATACCGCCTTGGTGGCGCAGATGCTTGAGATGTTCCCCAAAACTAGCCTCGCTGCTGCGGCGGGGGTGCCCTATAAACAAGCGCTGCAATCCTTCCTTTATTATGACATCAGCGCGGTGCGCAAAACCGACTACCACAGCCCGGAGATTCCGTTCTCCGCGCTGCTTGCCGATAATGATCTCTCCGATGATGCGGTGAAGTTCGCCTTTGGCGGCGTGCGCGGCAAGGTCTTCGGAGAGAACTGTTGCCTGACGAAACATCCGCTGATTTTCAACGGGCCAGAGGTCACACCGGCGCCGCATCCGCATCTGTCCTGCGGGCTGCGCGTGGCGGATATGACGGCAGTGATCAAACACTACAAGTTCGCCAATGACGCCGCCGCGCGGGATGCCGAGACGCTGGGCGCGGGAAATCTGGCGCATGGAGAAGACGCGCGCCGCATGGCGGTGATCGGGCAGAACCCCGATGTTTCGCTCTTTTCGCTGGACGCGCGGCGCTGGAACCGGGTCGAACTTCTGTATCGCGCGGGCTTTCTGGTGCCCTCCGACTGCTACAGCGCCCATGTCGCCGCTTGGCGTGATGAGCATGCCGCATGAGCATCGGCGCCGTTGTTATCGGACGCAACGAAGGCGCCCGGCTGGAGCGGTCCTTGCAGGCTTTAGCGGGGCAGGTGGCACAGATCGTCTATGTCGACAGCGGCTCGACCGACGGGTCCGTCGCTGCGGCGCGGGGGCTGGGCGCGGAAGTGGTCGAGTTGGACATGAAGCACCCGTTCACCGCCGCGCGGGCCCGCAATGCGGGCGTGGCGGCGCTGGCCGAGGGGGTCACGCTGGTGCAATTCCTTGATGGCGATTGCATCCTGCGTGACGGCTGGCTGGCGGCGGCAGAGGCCCATATGAACGCGCATCCTCAACTCGCCGTGGTCTGCGGCAGACGGCGCGAGGAACATCCCGAAACCTCGATTTACAACAGTCTGATCGACGCTGAATGGGACACGCCGCCGGGCGAGGCGCGCGCCTGTGGTGGCGATGCGCTGATGCGGCTTGAGGCGCTGCGCGCCGTGGGTGGCTACCGAGCAGAGATGATCGCCGGAGAAGAGCCGGAACTGTGCCAGCGGCTGCGCCGGGCGGGTTGGCAGATATGGCGCCTCGACGCCGAGATGACATGGCATGACGCGCAGATCACCCGGTTCAGCCAGTGGTGGCGGCGCAGCCTGCGTGCAGGTCACGCCTTTGCCGAAGGGGCCGCGCTACATGGCGCTGGTCCCGATCGCCATTGGGTGGCCGAAACGCGCCGCGCCTTGCTTTGGGGCGCGCTTTTGCCTGCGGTGATTTTGCTGCTGGCGCTGTTGCTGCCATGGGCCGCAGTCGGGCTGATGCTGCTCTACCCACTGCAACTCTTGCGGTTGATCTGGCGCGGCGGGGCGGCTTGGGGCTTTTTCACTCTGCTGGGCAAGTTCCCCGAAGCCTTGGGCGTGCTGAAGTACCACATGCGCCGCGATGGGCGGATCATCGAATACCGCTGACGCCTAGCGCGCCCGCCAAGCCTCAAGCGTCAGGCGCGGCAGGATCGCGAAACAGCGCGCATAGCGCGGCACCATCCGCGCCGGGTTTTGCAGGGCACGCCAAAACCACTCCAAGGCCAGCATCCGCATCCATTTCGGCGCACGGCGCTGCCGCCCAGCGAGGAAATCCAGCCCCGCGCCGACGGAGGCGAACCCCACCCCCGGCGCGATCTCACGCCCGCACGCGGCGAGCATCTCTTGTTTGGGCGCACCAAGCGCCAGAAAACACAGACGCGCCCCGCTTTTGGCGATGTCGCGCAGGGCGGTATCCGCCTCGGCGCTTTCGGGGTCGAAGCCCATCGGCGGGGCGGCGATGTGGCAAATCTCCAGCCCCGACACACGGGCCCGCAGGGCTGCTGCGGCCCCGTGAAGGGCTTCCTCATCACTGCCGAAGAACGCGATGGGCAACGATTGCTCGGCGGCCAATTCGCAAAGCGGGATGATCAGATCAGAGCCGGGCATCAAGGCAACCGGCTGTTTGGCCAGTTGCGACAGCCAGACAACGGGGCGGCCATCAGCCACGATCAGATCCTGCGCATGATAGGCAGCGGCAAAACCCGGATCGCCGGGCAGTTTGGTCAGATGGTCGAGGTTGAGCGTAGCAAGCGCGAATCCTTGGCCCTTAGCAAAGCGCGCGCGCAGGGCCTGAAACAATGCGGCGCTAGTTGCCACATTAACCACCACCGCGGCATCGCCCTTGCCATACTTCATACCGCGCGCCCCACCTTTGGGCTGCCACAGACAGACGCAAGGGGGGAGGGTGCACGCTTTATGTAATTGATTTCACATGCCATCTATCAACCACGCCCATGCCAGATTGAACCTGCCGCAAAACTAGCGGGATGACAGGGCAGGGGCCAGATGGTATTTTCGCCCCGCCCCATCCTGCCGCGCATTCGTCCGGCTTTTGCGAAGGACATCATGCCAAATCCCGTTGCCTATCTGATGCTGCTGATCTGGCCCTTCGTCTGTTTGGGACTGTTTCGCAACCTGCCGCTGCAGCGGGCGCTGATCTGGTCGATCTTGGGGGGTTATCTTTTCCTGCCGCCGCTGGCCGAATTCAACCTGCCGCTGGTGCCGGGCCTCGACAAAGTGTCGATCCCGAACCTGAGCGTTTTGCTGATCATCTGGCTGGGCACGCAGGAGAAACTGCAGCTTTGGCCCGCCTCTCGTTTGGCGGGGTTCTTGGTGGTGGGGCTGGTCTTTTCGGCCATGCCCACGGTGCTGACCAATGGCGACCCGATCCTTTTTCAGGCAATCCGAGGGTTCGAGCCGATCCTCTTTCCGGTGGACGCCCTGCCGGGGCTGTCGATCCGTGACATTGGGTCGGTCCTGATCGGCCAGATGCTGATGCTGGTGCCTTTCTTGCTGGCGCGACAGTTCCTTGCGGACGAGGAGGGCCTGCGCGAGCTGTTGCTGGCCTTCATGATTGGTGGGCTGATCTATTCCGTGCCCGCACTCTTCGAAATTCGCTTCTCTCCGCAGCTTAACACATGGATTTACGGGTTCTTTCAGCACTCCTTTGAGCAGATGATGCGCAATGGTGGCTTCCGGCCCATCGTGTTTCTGCCGCACGCGCTGTGGCTGGCGATTTTCATGTGTATCGCATTGTTGTCGGCGGTGGCGCTGGCGCGGCAAACCCCGGTGATCGACCGATGGAAGGTGCTAATGCTGGCGGCCTATTTGGGTGTGGTTCTGCTGCTGTGCAAAAGCCTTGCCTCGCAGGCCTACGCGCTGCTGCTGGTGCCGATGGTGCTGCTGACCCCGGCGCGCTGGCAGATCCGTCTGGCGGTGGTCTTTGCCGTCGTGGCGGTGATTTATCCAATGCTCCGCAACGCCGGGCTGGTGCCGCTCGATGCCATTCTTGCGCAGGCCGAGGCGATCAGCGCGGACCGTGCGCAATCGCTTGGCTACCGGTTCATGAACGAAGAACGGCTGCTGGCGCGGGCTGCTGAAAAGCCGTGGTTCGGCTGGGGCGGATGGGGGCGCAACCTGATCCGGGATGCGACCAGCGGCAATATCCTATCGGTCCCAGACGGCCGCTGGATCATTGTTTTCGGCACTTTCGGCTGGGTTGGCTATATTTGTGAGATGGGTCTTTTGGCGCTGCCGATCTTTCTTATGGGGCTACACCTATACCGACAGGGGGATACGGGCCTATCCCCTTGGATCGCGCCGCTGCTCTTGATCCTTGGCATTACCATGATGGACATGTTGCTTAACGCCACGCTGACGCCGCTTACTTGGCTTACGGCCGGGGCGATCCTCGGTCATGCTGAGGGGCTGGCGGCAGCGCGCAGGGGGCAGACCGTACTTGATGCCAGCGCAAATCCCGCGTTGCAGGCAAAGCGGACGATTTTCTGAACTGGCATCTGCTCACCGTTCCGTGAAGCGATTTTGTCCAGAATAGACCCAAGGGCACGTTCTTGGCTCATTTTTGACAGATTTGCCTGTTGTATGCTGCACCCGAAGCTTAAATTGAACCTTGAAGGCTCATCACTGTAGTCGAACGGGCGATGGGACATGTGTCGCAATGAATAGCACAGACAAAACTCTTGCACGCGATGATATCGCGATTGTCGGCATGTCGGTGAACGTGCCGGGGGCCGAAGGTGTCGACGCCTATTGGGCGAACCTCCGCGATGGCGTGAGCGCCCTCAAGCGGCGCGACGCGGCCGAGCTGCGCGCCGCCGTAGAGAGCGCCGAACGTATGGCCCGGCCAAACTACGTGCCCGTCACCGCCGAGATGCCCGGTTACGACATGTTCGACGCCGAGTTCTTCGGCTTTTCCCCAAAAGACGCCGCCATCCTCGACCCGCAGCACCGCAAATTTCTTGAGGTCGCTTGGGAGGCGATGGAGCAGGCGGGGCATATGCCCGAAAGCCTCTCTGGCCCCGTCGGCGTCTATGCGGGCTGTGGCATGGGCAGCTATTTCTATTTCAACATCTGCTCGAACCCCGATCTGGTCGATGATGTCGGCATGTTCCTGCTTCGGCATACCGGCAATGACAAAGATTTCCTCTCGACCCGGGTCAGCCATGTGCTTGACCTCAAAGGCCCGTCGATCAACCTGCAGACTGCCTGTTCGACCTCGCTGGTGGCGATCCACTATGCCGCGCAGGCGCTGCGGGCGGGTGAAATCGACATGGCGCTGGCGGGTGGGGTGACGATCGAACTACCGCAGGGCAGGGGCTATGAGTTCAAAGAGAACGAAATCCTCTCCCCCGATGGTGAATGCCACGCATTCGACCACCGTGCGCAGGGCACCGTCTTTGGCTCTGGCGCAGGGGCGGTGGCGCTGCGGCGGTTGGAAGATGCCATTGCGGATGGCGATCCTATTTGGGCGGTCATCAAAGGCTCGGCGGTCAACAACGACGGCGCGGCCAAGGCGGGCTATCTGGCCCCTTCCGTTGATGGGCAGACGGCGGCCATTGCCCGCGCGCTCGACAATGCAGGCGTGGCGGCGCAGAGCATCGGCATGGTCGAATGCCACGGCACCGGCACCTATCTGGGCGATCCGATTGAGGTCGCCGCCCTGACCCAAGCCTACCGGGCCGAGACGCAGGCCGAAGATTTCTGCCGCATCGGGTCGGTCAAGACCAACATCGGCCATCTTGACACTGCGGCGGGCGTGGCGGGGCTGGCCAAGGCGGCCCTGGCGTTGCACCACCAGCAAATCCCCCCCTCGCTGGGCTATGAAGCGCCGAACCCGGCGATCCCCTTCGAAGGCTCGCCCTTCCGCGTGAACGACCAGCTCTATGACTGGCCCGACCAAGCCACGCCCCGGCGTGCCGCGGTCAATGCGCTTGGCGTTGGCGGGACCAATGCGCATATGATCTTGGAAGAGGCGCCCGCCCGCGCGGCGTCGGAAGAAAGCGATTTCCCTTTCCATGTGCTCTGCCTCTCGGGCCGGAACAAAGCGGCGTTGGACGCCAACAGCGCCGCCCTCGCGGCGCATCTGCGCGCGCATCCCGAACAGCCCTTGGCCGATGTGTCCTTCACCCTGAAAGAGGGCCGCCGGGGTTTCGACAAACGTCGCGTCTTGGTCGCCGAAACCCATGAAGAGGCCGCGACCCTTTTGGAAGGCGGCGACAGCCGCCGTGTCTTTACCCATGACCACCTCGGCCCCGAGGCTGAGGTCGTTTTCATGTTCCCCGGCGGCGGCGCGCAATATGCCGATATGGCACGCGACCTTTATGAAACCGAGCCGGTCTTCGCCGAATGGATTGACCGGGGGCTCGACCATCTCGCGCCGCAGTTGGATTACGACATCCGCGCGATCTGGCTGCCGGAACCCAAAGACCGCGCGGCGGCAGAAGCCAAGCTAAAGCGGCCTTCGGTGCAATTGCCGCTGATCATGATCGTCGAATACGCATTGGCGCAGCTTTGGCTCTCTTGGGGGGTGAAACCCGCGGCGATGGTGGGGCATTCCATGGGCGAAAATGTCGCCGCCTGTCTTGCCGGGGTGATGCGCTTTGAGGACTGCATCGACCTTGTCCTGCTGCGCGGACGGCTCTTTGATGAGGTGCCCGCAGGCGGGATGATCAGCATCTCCGCCCCGCTGGATCAGATCACGCCGCTTCTGGGAGAAGGGCTTGATATCGCAAGCGTCAACGGCCCGGAACTGATCGCGGTCTCCGGCCCGGACGACGCGCTAAAGGCGCTGCAAGCACGGTTGGATGCAGCCGGTCTCGACCACCAGCGCATCGCCATCGACATCGCCGCCCACTCGCGGATGCTGGACCCGATCCTTGACCGATACCGCGCTTTCCTTGCCACGCTTGACCTGCGCGCGCCGCAAATGCCTTTCCTGTCGAACCGTACAGGCGAAATGATCACGGCGCAGATGGCGACAGACCGCGACTATTGGGTCGAACAGCTGCGCAACACGGTGAATTTCGCCGATTGTATCAGCACGTTGAGCGCCGACGCGCGGCGGGTCTTCCTTGAGGTCGGACCGGGCAAGGCGCTTTCCGCCTTGGCGCAGATGAACGCGGATGTGGCGCCGGGGCAGGTGATGTCTTCGCTGCGCCACCCCGAGCAGGAGATCGCGGATGATGCCTATTTCCTCAGCGTGATCGGGCGGCTTTGGGCCTCGGGGGTCGAAGCTGACTGGGCGCAGATTTGGGGCGAGGCACGGCGCAACCGCGTGGTGCTGCCGACCTATCAATTCCAACGTGCACGTTATTTCATCGAACCGGGAGAGGCCGCGACCCGCCCGGCAGAGCAGCCGCTGCAACGGCTGGATGACATCAGCGATTGGGGTGCGCTGCCGCATTGGCAACCGCGCTACGTCGAAGGGGATATGGCGCTCTCCGGCCCGGTGAACTGGCTTGTCTTCGCTGATACGGCGGGGCTGGGGGCCGAGGCCGCCGCGCAGTTGCGGGCCAAAGGGCATCGCGTGGTGCAGGTCACGGCGGGGGATGCCTTTGCCCGCGTCAACACGGATCATTTCACGCTGGCCCCCGAACAGGGACGGTCGGGCTATGACCAGCTGATCGCGGCGCTTCAGGCCGAAGGGCAAATGCCCGACCGGATCGCGCATTTCTGGCTGACCGATGATCAGGTCGCCCCGCGCCCCGGTTCCAGCAGATTTGACCGCAATATCGAACAGGGGTTCTGGAGCCTGACGTGGCTTGCGCAGTCCTTGGCCGAGGCCGAGATTGACGCGCCGCTGCACCTTAACGTCTTCACCACCGGTGGGGCGCAGATCGAGGAAGAGGGGTTGGACTATCCCGAAAAGGCGCTGATCTCTGGCCCCGTGGGCGTCATGGCACGAGAGGTGCCGGGGCTGACGGCGAGCCAGATCGACCTGCCCGTCGCAGCACCCGCGGCACCGGCAAGATGGTTCGCGAAGCCAGCTGACCCCGCGCCGGTGATTGATCCCGGTGACCTGATCGAAGAGCTTTTGGCCAACCCGGCCAACCTTCAGGTCGCCCATCGTGCTGGCCGCCGCTATGAACTGGGCTACCGCGCAGTCAGCCTGCCGCCAAGCGATTTGCCGGGGTGGAAGCCGGAGGGACATTACCTCATCACCGGCGGTTTCGGGGGCATCGGCCTGACCCTTGCCGCTGACATTCTTGAGACGCCGGGCACCCGTGTCATCCTGCTGAGCCGCGCCGCGCTTCCGATGCGCCACGAATGGGACAGCTACCTTGCCAGTCACGGCCCCGCCGATGCCACGGCCCGCCGCCTGCGTGCCGTTCTGCGACTTGAGGCGCAGGCGGCGCAGTCGGGCGGGGCGGTCGAAGTGGCCCGCGCGGATGTCACCAACCTTGCGCAGATGCGCCGGGTGATCGACGATCTGACCGCCCGCCACGGGGGGCTGACGGGGGTGATCCATGCCGCCGGGGTGCTGGACGATGCGCCGCTCTTGGCTAAATCCGACGCGGGCATCGACGCGGTGCTGGCCCCCAAGGTGCAGGGGCTGCGGGTTTTGGACCAACTGCTGCCCGATGGCGCGCTGGACCTGATGGTGCTCTTTTCCTCGACCTCTACCGCCAGTCGCGCGGCGGGGCAGGTGGACTATGTGGCGGCGAACGCCTGGCTCAATGCCTTTGCGCAATCGCGGCGCGGCGCGAAGACCCGCGTGGTCGCGGTGAACTGGGGCGTTTGGGCCGATGTGGGCATGGCCGCTGACACGCTTGCGGGGGGCGGTGCGGTGGCGCTGCCCGCCCGCGCGATCAATGCGGCGCTGCTTGAAACCGCAGGGTCAGGCGACAGCGGCGTACCGGAATTCACCACCGAGATCGCCACCTCACATTGGCTGCTCGACCAGCACCGCACCTTGGATGGCCGCGCCATCATGCCGGGGACAGGCTATATTGAGCTTTTGGCCGAAGCCGCGCAGGCTCAAGGGCTGCAGGGGTTCACGCTGCAAGACCTTTATTTCTTGCGTCCCCTGCCGCTGGCCGATGGGGCGCGGCGCAAGATCAAGATCACCCTGACCCCCGAGGGCGCAGGTTTCGCCGCCGAGCTGCGCAGCGCCTGTGTGGTCAATGGCAGGCCCGCGTGGCAGTTGCATGTTCAAGCGCGATTGACCCCCACGGGGCGCACAGCCACCCCTCTCGATCTTGCTGCCCTCGCGGCCCGTTGCAAGGACGTGGCCGAAGCCGCGCCCGCGGGCCGTCTGCCCGCCGTTCAAGAGGCGCACCTGAAATTCGGCCCGCGCTGGCATGTGCTGCAACGCACCGCTCTGGGACAGGGAGAGGGGCTCGCTGCGCTACGGCTGCCCGAGGCCGCGCAGGGTGATCTGGCCGATGGCTATGTGCTGCACCCGGGGTTGATGGACATCGCCACCGGTTGGGCCATGGCGCTGATCCCCGGCTATGCCGCGCGCCACCTCTGGGTGCCGCTGTCTTATGGTGAGATCACGTTTCACGCGCCGCTGCCTGCCGAAGTCCGCTCGCACGTCCGGCTCGCCGAAGGATCGGCGGCGGAGGGCTTGGCCCGGTTCAATGTGACGATCACCGATGCGCAGGGAGCGGTCCTTGTCGATGTCCGCGATTTCGCGATGAAACGGCTCGAAGGGGCCTTTGCCGAGGTGCCGCCGCCCGACGCCCGCGAAGTGGTCTTTGAGGATGCCCAAAGCGCCGACAGTCTCAGCCCCGCCGAAGAGCGTTTGGCCCGTCTGGTGCGCCAAGGTATCCGCGCGCAGGAAGGGCCAGAGGCCCTGCGCCGTGCGCTGGCGCTGGATGCGCCACAGGTCATGGTGTCCTCACTGCCCTTGCAGACGTTGATCGCCCAAGCCGACGCGCCGCTGACCGATGCCTCCGCCCAAGGCCAAAGCTTTGAGCGGCCCGATCTTGACGGTTCTTTCGTCGCCCCACGCAACGGGATCGAAGAAAAACTGGCCGAGATTTGGTCGAACCTCTTGGGCGTTAGCCCGGTGGGGGTTGAGGATAGTTTCTTTGACCTCGGCGGGCATTCCCTGATCGCTGTCCGACTGTTTGCGGCGGTCAAGCGCGAGTTCAAGGTGGAATTCCCGATCTCCGTTCTGTTCGAGGCTCCTACGATCGCCAAATGCGCAGCGCTCATCGCGGCGGAGCGCGGAGATTTGGCGCAGACGGAGGTGGCTGATACGGCAGCGGCGGCCTCGCAACAGCGCTTTGACCATCTCGTACCGCTCAATCAATCGCCGCAGGATGCAACGCCGCTTTTCGTGGTGGCGGGGATGTTCGGCAATGTGTTGAACCTGCGCCACCTTGCCTTGCCCTTTAGCGGCGAACGCGCGGTCTATGGTGTGCAGGCCCGTGGGTTGATCGGTGACGCCGCCCCCCACGAAGAGGTGCAGGCCGCCGCGGCAGACTACATCGCCGAGATCCGTGCGCTGCAGCCCCATGGGCCCTATCTGTTGGCCGGATACTCCGGCGGCGGGATCACAGCCTATGAGATGGCGCAGCAGTTGCAGGCGGCAGGGCAAGAGGTGGCCGTTCTAGCGATGCTCGACACGCCGCTGCCCGTCCGCCCGACGCTCAGCAAGATCGACAAGGCGCATATCAAATTGGCAGAGCTGCGGCGGAAGGGTCCGGCCTATCTGCTTGAATGGGCGCGCAACCGCTGGGCGTGGGAGCGCGCGCGCCGCCGGGGGCCTCAGGAGGCGGTCGGCGATGGTGAGGGGGGTGCTTCCTTTAACAGTCTGCGCATTCAGGCGGCATTCCTGCGCGCGATGGAGCGCTATGAAACGCCCCAGTGGGACGGGCCGATGACCCTGTTCCGGCCACCGCTGGATCGGCATTGGGCTGTATCTGCCGGGCAATATGTCACCGCGGAAAAAGAATATGTCTATGAGGACAACCAGTGGCGGCAATATGCGCCGCGCTTGCAGGTGATCGAAGTGCCGGGCGACCATGTGAGCATGGTTCTGGCGCCTAATGTGACCGTGCTCGCGCAGGAACTGGCCGAAGTGATCGCGGCGGCCCTGCCCGAAGGCGCAGGCCACGACCGCACCCAAGCCACGGCGGCGGAATGATGCAACAACCGCCCCGTCTTTTGGTCATTATTCTCAACTACCGCACCGCAGAGATGACCCTGCGCGCGGCTGAGGCCGCTTTGGCCGATATGCCCCAGACCCATGCCGAACTGGTGATCGTTGACAACGATAGCGGCGACGGTTCTGCCGCGCTCTTGGCACAGGAGATTGCCGCGCGGGGCTGGGGTGCGGGCAATCGGGTGCGGCTGATCACATCGCCCCGCAACGGTGGCTTCGGGGCGGGCAACAACCTTGCTATGCGGGCGGGGATGTCCGACGGGGCAGCGCCGGATTTCGTGCATGTGGTGAACTCGGATGCCTTCCTTGATCGGGGCTGTATCGGGACGCTGTTGGACCACCTGCAGAACCACCCCCGCGCCGGGTTGGCCGGAAGTCATGTGCGCGGCGAGGATGATCTGCCCCATGCCACAGCCTTTCGTTTCCCCTCTGCCGCGGGTGAGTTGGAAGCTGCCGCGCGGTTGGGCCCCCTGACGCGGCTGCTGTCGTCTGCCGTGGTGGCCCCCCCCCTGCCGGAAGAGGCCGCAGAGGTCGATTGGGTGGCAGGTGCCAGTGTCATGATGCGGTGGGATATGCTGGCCGAGATCGGTCTCTTCGACGAAGCGTATTTCCTTTATTATGAGGAAACTGACCTTTGCCTGCGTGCCGCGCGGGCTGGGTGGGACTGCTGGTATGTGCCTCAGGCGCGCTGCGTTCACGTTGGCTCAGTCTCGACCGGGATGAAGGAATGGCGGCGGATGCCGCGCTATTGGTTCGACAGTCGCCACCGCTATTTCGCCAAGAACCATGATCGCGCCTATGCCGCTTTGGCCACCTGTGCACGGCTTGCCGGGGGCGGATTGCACCGCCTGCGCTGCCTGCTGACCGGACGCCAGCCAGAAGACGCCCCCGGTTTTTACCGTGACCTCGCGGCCCATGCGCTCACCGCGAGGCGCGCGGCCCCCGCCGTCCAAGACCCAAGCCGTAGCCCCGCCACGGAGGACCGTTGATGACTGCCAGTTTCAAGACAGAACCGTTTTCCGCGCTCTTGATGGGCGACGAATCTCTAACCATTGCCTGCGGCGACATGCTGCTGGCGGGCGGCCATCGGATCGCCGCCGTAATCACCCGAGATGACGCGGTGCACGCATGGGCCGAAGGGCAGGGGCTGGTCCTCTGCCGCGATGCGGAAGATCTGCTGCCCATGGGTCTGGCCACCGACTGGCTTTTGAGCATCGCCAACCTGCGGTTGATCCCTCAGACGGTTTTGGCCCTGCCCACACGTGGCGCGGTCAATTTCCACGATGGGCCCCTGCCGCGCTATGCTGGGCTGAACACACCTGCTTGGGCAATCATCAACGGCGAGGTGCGGCATGGGGTCAGTTGGCATCTGATCGAAGCGGGCGTTGATACCGGCGACCTGTTGGCGCAGCGTGAGATAGAGATCGCGCCCGATGAAACGGCCTTTAGTCTCAACTCCAAATGCTACGCCGCCGGGATGGAAAGCTTTGGCGCAGTGCTGGCCCAGTTGGAAAGCGGCAAGCTGCAAGGCACCGCCCAAGACCTCAGCCAGCGCAGCTATTTCGCGAAGGACAAACGGCCAGAGAACGGCGGGCTGATCGACTTTACCAAGACCGCAAGAGAGATCAGCGCGCTGGTCCGTGGCTTGGATTTCGGGGCCTATTGGAACCCCTTGACCACGGCAAAACTCGTAAGCGCGGCAGGCGCGGTGCTGGCCGTTTCCCGCGCGGAGGTGCTGGCGGGCCAAGGCGGCACCCCCGGCGAGGTTGTCGATGTCGACAGCGCGCGGGTGGTCGTGGCGGCGCGCGATGCCCATATCGCCCTCTATGATCTGCGCGATATGGCGGGTGAAAGTATTGCTCCGGCCCAGTTCTTCGCCCCCGCTGATAAAGTGCCCCACACGGCGGGCAGGGCTCCGGCCTCGGCTGAGGAGGCATATTGGCGGCGCGCTTTGACCGGGTTTGACGCGCTGCCGGTCCCCTTGGCCACCGCAGCTGAAACGGCAGCGACATGGGCAGAGCGAGAGATCGCGCTGCCGCAGGGGAGTGACCTGTCGCAGCAGGCCGCAGCCGCAGCCCTCGTCGCGCTGCGCAGCGCCGGGGCAACAGAAGGCGGCATCGCCCTCAGCCGCGAAGGGGAACCCGCGCCGCTGATCGGCGATTGGCTGCCGATTACCATCACGGCAGAGGCGGGCTTGCCCGTGGCGGAACTGCTGGCACAGGTGGAACCACAACTTGCCCGCGCTAAAGGCGCGGCAGGTTTCGCGCGTGATCTGCCGCTGCGCGACCCGGCGATTGGAACGCTTGGCACCCCGGATTTTGCGATCTCCTTTGACAGTGAACCGCTCGCGGGCGCGGCGTTGACCCTCAGCCTCGGGGCGGGGCGCGCGCGGCTCTTTGCCGACAGCACGCGACTGACCGATGCCGCGATCGACTTCCTCGCCGCGCGGTTAGAGGCGGCTTTCGCCAGGGTTTCCGAGGCTACGGATTGCGGCACCGTCTGGGCGGTTCCAGAGACCGAGACGCAGCTCCTGGCCTGCGTCAACGCGACGACGCGCGAATATGATCCCCTCACTATCCATGCCGCTTTTGAGGCGCAGGTGGCGCGCACACCCAAGGCCCCCGCGCTGGTGTTCGAGGGAGAGACGCTTAGCTATGCCTCGCTGAACGCCCGCGCCAATCAATTGGCGCATGTGCTGGGTGACATCGGGGCCGGGCCGGGGATGCCGGTGGCGCTTTGCGTTGCACGGGGGGTGGACCTGCTGGTGGGCACGCTTGGCATCCTGAAAGCTGGCGCCGCCTATGTCCCGCTTGATCCGGCCTATCCGGCGGACCGTCTGGCACATTACCTTTCAGACAGTGGCGCTGCGGTCGTGGTCACGCAATCGGCCCTTTCCGCCAGCCTGCCCGCGCAAGACGCGCAGGTGTTGGAACTGGACCGCGACCCGCGCCTTGCCACGGCTTCGAACGTGAACCCTGCCGCCAGCGTCGGGCCGGATGACCTTGCCTATCTGATCTATACCTCCGGCTCGACCGGGACCCCCAAGGGCGTGATGGTCAGCCACGGCAATGTGGCGAATTTCTTTGCCGGGATGGACGACCGGATCGATCATGAGGCGGGCGCTGTCTGGCTCGCTGTCACCAGCCTCAGTTTCGATATCTCGGTGCTGGAACTGTTCTGGACCCTCGCGCGGGGGTTCAAACTGGTGCTGGCCGGCGAGGATAGCCGGGCGCTGATGTCGAACGGGCCGATTGCCACCACCGACCGCAAGATCGACTTTAACCTGTTCTACTGGGGCAATGACGACGGTGTCGGCCCTAAGAAATACGAGCTGCTGTTGGAAGGCGCGCGGTTCGCCGATGCCAATGGCTTCAACGCGGTCTGGACGCCAGAGCGGCATTTCCATGCCTTCGGCGGCCCCTATCCGAACCCCTCTGTCACAGGTGCTGCCGTGGCTGCGGTGACGCAGAACCTTGACGTGCGGGCCGGGTCTTGCGTGGCCCCGCTGCATCACCCCGCGCGGATCGCCGAGGAATGGGCGGTGATCGACAACCTGACAAACGGGCGCGTGGGACTGGCCATCGCCAGCGGATGGCAGCCCGATGACTTCGTGCTGCGCCCGGAGAACACGCCGCCGCAAAACAAGCCCGCGATGTATGACGCCATCGACCAGTTGCGCAAACTCTGGGCCGGGGAGCCGGTGGAATTCCCCCGTGCCGATGGCACGCCCCACGCGGTGGTAACGCAGCCGCGCCCCGTCTCGAACAGGCTGCCGATCTGGGTCACCACGGCGGGCAATCCACAAACGTGGAAAGAAGCGGGAGAGATCGGGGCCAATGTGCTGACCCACCTGCTCGGCCAATCGGTGGAAGAGGTGGCGGAGAAGATCAAAATCTACCACGACGCTCTGCGCGGTGCAGGCCATGACCCGGCGGATCACAGGGTCACCGTCATGCTGCACAGCTATCTCGCCGAGACCCGCGCCGAGGCCGAGGAAATCGCCCGCGCGCCAATGAAGGACTACCTGCGCTCAGCGGCGGGGCTGATCAAACAATACGCTTGGGCCTTTCCGGCCTTCAAGAAACCAGCCGGCACGACGAACCCGTTTGAGATCGACCTCGAAGGGCTCTCAGCCGAGGAAATGGATGCGATCCTAGAGTTCGCCTTTCAGCGCTATTTCAACGACAGTGGCATGTTTGGCACTGTGGCAGATGGGCTGGCGCGGGCCGAGCAACTCAAGCGGATCGGTGTGGATGAGATCGCCTGCCTGATCGACTATGGCATTCCCACCGACAAGGTGATGGCGGGGCTGAAGCCGCTGGCCGATGTGCTGCGCCGCGCCAATGCTGGCGGGCAACCGGCAGAGGATGATCACTCCATCGCCGCGCAGATCGTGCGCCACGGCGTAACCCATCTGCAATGCACGCCCTCGATGGCGCAGATGATGGTGATGAACGATGAGGCACGTGGCGCATTGGCACGGGTAAAGGCGCTGATGGTCGGGGGGGAGGCGTTGCCGGGCACGTTGTCACGCGATTTGCGTGCGGCGACGCAGGCGCAGATCCAGAACATGTACGGCCCGACAGAGACCACGATCTGGTCGACCACCCATGTGCTGCAAGACACCCACAGCACCACGGCCCCCATCGGCACACCGATTGCCAATACGCAGATCCATGTCCTTGACGCCGCGCGGCAGGTGCTGCCGATCGGTGCGGCGGGTGAACTTTGGATCGGGGGCGCTGGCGTGACACAGGGCTATTGGCAACGGGCCGAGATGACCGCCGCGCGTTTCATCGACGATCCCTTCGCGGGCCACGGTCGTCTCTATGGCACGGGCGATCTGGTGCGCATGGACGCCGAAGGCGTGCTGCATTTCGAAGGCCGCGCCGATGCGCAGGTCAAGATACGCGGCCACCGGATTGAGCTTGGGGAGGTCGAAGCGCGGCTGGCCGATCTGCCGGGGGTGCGTCAGGCCGTGGCCTTGCTGCGCGATGATGCGGGGCCGGGTGGCGCGCAACTGGTCGGCTATGTGGTCGCCGATGCGACGGTCGACAGCGACGCAGCGCGGCGGCAACTGGCCGCCCATCTGCCCGATATCATGGTGCCGCAGGCCATCGTAACGTTGCCCGCCATGCCCTTGACGCCCAACAAGAAAATTGACCGCAAGGCTTTGCCCGCCCCGGTCAAACGCAGTGTTGCACCTGCCGACGCGCGGCAGACGGCCACGCAAGACGGCAGTAGCCAAGCCGCCATCGCGCAGGTCTGGGGCGGGCTTTTGGGCATCGGGGACATTCGCGGCGGCGATAACTTCTTTGCTCTTGGGGGGCATTCGCTGCTGGCCGTGCAGGCGCATCGCGATATCAAGGCGGCCTTGGGCGCCAGCGCGCTGTCGATCACCGATATCTTCCGTTTCCCGACCCTTGCGGGATTGGCGGCGCATATTGATGGATTGGGCGGCCAGAAAGCCGAGCCGCCCAAGGCGCCCCCAGCCGCCGAAACGCCTGCCCGGTCCGAAACCATGTCGAAACGTCGCCTCATGCGTGCCGAGCGCGCCCGCGGGCGGGGTTGAGGTGACGACAGAGGCCGAGATCAAGACCGCAGTCTGCAGTCTGTTCGATCTGCCGGTCGCCGTTGCTGTAACCCAAATCGAAAGGTCCCATCCGCCATTGCTGGGGGACGAAGCCGCCGTCATCGCACGTGCACGGCCCAAGCGGGTCGCCGAATTCACCGCTGGACGCCACGCCGCACGCGAGGCGATGCAGGCCCTTGGCCACCCGCCTGCGCCGGTGCCGGCCAGCCCGGACCGCGCGCCGATTTGGCCGCAGGGCCTGACCGGCTCGATCAGCCATTCCGACGTATGGTGCATCGCCGTGCTGGCGCGGTGCTCTGATGTGATGGCACTGGGCGTCGACATCGAAAAAGACAGCCCGCTGCCCGAAGACCTGCTTGCTGAAATCTGTCTTCCGTCCGAAATCACCCGGCTCGGGGGCGCTGATCTCGCCGTCGCCAAACGTATCTTCTGCGCCAAGGAGGCAGCCTATAAGGCGCAATATCCGCTCACCAAAACGCTCTTTGGCTTTGATCGGCTTGAGGTTAGCCTATCTGCCGAAAACCCCGGTTTTGAAGCGCAATTTACCCAAGACACTGAACGCTTTAAGCGCGGCGAGAAGCTGCCGGGGCGGGTCGTTTCAGTGGCGGGCCACCTTGTCAGCGGGGTGGCGATTGGGCAGATTGATCGCAAAGGAGCTTGATCTCATGGTCGCACTCTCTCGCCGTGCCTTTCTGGGGGGCGCCGCTCTTGCCAGCCTCGGCGGCGGGTCTTGGGTCTTTCGCCGGGCGCAGGTGCAGGACCGTGCGGAACAACTCTATGCCACGCCGCTGACCCCGCCGACGGGGCCGATGCAGGTCTACCATCTGGGGCATTCGCTGGTGGGCCAAGACATGCCCGCAATGCTGGCGCAGATGGCGGGGGCGGAGCACAGCTATCACAGTCAAACCGGCTGGGGCAGTTCGCTGCGCGACCATTGGGAGCCGAATGTGCCGGTCAACGGGTTTGAGCACTCTAATGACCATGTGCAGTACCGGCCCGCCCGGGCGGCGATCGGCTCGGGCGATTATGACGCCGTGGTATTGACCGAGATGGTCGAGATTGCCGACGCCATCCGCTACCACGACAGCCCCGACTACCTTGCCCGCTGGGCCGATCTGGCGCAGGCGACCCGGCCCGACACCCGCGTCTATCTTTATGAGACATGGCATCACACCGACGATAGCAAGGGGTGGCTGAACCGGATCGACCGTGACCTTGATCAATACTGGCGGCAGCAGGTGATCTACCCCGCTCTGCAAAAATCGGACCGGCCCATTCATCTGATCCCCGCCGGGCAGGCCATGGCGGCCTTTGCCCGCGCGGTCGATGCGGCCGGAGGGGTGGGCGGCATTATCGGCCTGCAAGACCTCTTTTCGCGCGATGAGCAAGGCCGCCGCGATACGATTCACTTCAACGATCAGGGGGCCTATCTTGTGGCGCTGACCCATTACGCAACGCTCTATCACCGCGACCCGGCGGGGCTGCCACATCAGTTGACCCGTGCGGATGGCACCTCGGCTGACACACCAAGTGCAGAGGCCGCAGCGCTGATGCAGCGCGTGGCCTGGGACGTGGTCCGCGCCCATCCCGACAGCGGGGTCGCGGCATGAGCGGTCTGGGCGGGCTGTTCTCGGTCTTAATGGTGGGCCACAGCCTATTTGGCGCGGACGGGCCGGATATGTTGCAAGAGGCGCTGCGCGCCGGGGTGGGGCAGGGCGAGGTGCGCGCGCAGATCATCAATGGCGCGCCCCTGCGTTATAATTGGGACGAATCCGACCGGGCCGAGGGCGTGGATGCCCGCACGGTCTTACCCGAAGGGCAGACCACCCATTTGATCCTGACCGAGGCGATCCCGCTGGCCAATCACACCCGTTGGTCGGATACCGAAGTTTATGCGCAGGCGTTCTTTGGCCTTGCTGCGGCGGCCAATCCGACGGTGAAGGTCTATCTGCAAGAGACATGGCATTCGCTGAAAAGCGGCAGCGGGGAGGCGGTGGCCTATGACGACCACGCCCATATCCCTTGGCGGGAGCGGTTGCAGAATGATCTGCCCGCATGGGAGGGGATCGCGGCGGCGGTGAGCGATGGGCGCAGCTCTGACACTGCGACGATTGAGGTGATCCCCGCCGGGCAAGCGATGGCGCGGCTTTACGATGAAATTGCCGCCGAACGTGTGCCGGGGCTGAATGAGATCGACGCGCTTTTTGCCGATGACGTCCACCTGAACGATCTGGGCCACTACTTTGTCGCCATGGTGCAATATGCCACGCTGGCGGGCAAAGACCCGTTGGGCCTGCCGACGGATTTTAATGGCCGTTGGGGCAAGGCGTTCGACACCCCCACCCCCGACCTCGCGCGGGAGCTTCAGCGTGTGGCCTGGGATGCGGTGCGAGAGTATCAGGGCAGCGCCGTGGTGCCGGTGCCGCCTGCCACGCGCCCTGCCGCCGCAAACAATGCACAGACCGCCCCGATTTCGCCCACCGGCCCGCCCACGGTGCCTGAGCCTACGTTTGCCCGTGATGAGCCTACGCCTAACCGTGATGAACCTGTGTCCGCGCCTGATGAGCCGGCGCCGGCCCCAGATGAGCCCGAAGCGCCTGTCACGCCGATTGCGAATGCCCCGTTCAAGATCACACCGCCGCAGGACGCCGTCGCAGGCACCCGTGACATGGGCATCGGCCTTGCCGCCATCGCCGATTGGAGCGTGCAGGCTCCTTTCCTCGACCTGATGAAAACCGCCCGCCCGTGGCTTGGGCATCTGGCCGGGCGCTTTGGCGGGATGGAATATGCGCAACTGGTTGAGGGTGGCTACCTCGATGCCGAAGGCTGGCCGGTGAAGATGCCCCGCGCCTTGGGCAGCATCGGCACGCTGATCCTGACCGACATGCCGCCGCAGGCGACCACGCTTAAGGGCCGCTATCTGCTTCGCTTTGAGGGGCAGGGCGTGATCGAGGTGACAGGCCGGGCCGAGAATGTGCGCTATGGCAAGAACGAAGTGCGGTTCGATTATGCGCCGGGGCCGGGCAGCGTCGACATTCGCATTCAGCGCATGCACCGCAGCGATCCGCCGCGCAATATCACCGTCGTGCGCGAAGACCGCGCCGCCGATTTCGACGCTGGCGCGCGGTTCAACCCCGATTGGACGCAGCATCTGACGGGGATGAAGGTGCTGCGCTTCATGGATTGGATGGGCACCAACGACAGCCCCATCGCCGCATGGGAGGACCGCCCGCGCCCCGAGGATGTGACCTATGCCCTGCGCGGGGTCCCGGTCGAAGTCATGGTCGCCTTGGCCAATGAGCTGGGGATCGACCCGTGGTTCAACATGCCGCATCTGGCGGATGATGGCTATGTGACCGCGTTCGCGACCTATGTCGAAGAGGCGTTGAACGAGGACCGCAAAGCCTATGTGGAATTCTCCAACGAGGTTTGGAATTGGCAATTCGCCCAGACCCAATGGGCGGATGAGATGGCGCAGGCCCGCTGGAATGAGGCCGAGAAGGGGATGCAGTTCTATGGCCTGCGCGCTGCCGAAGTGGCGCGCATCTGGACGGATATCTTCGGCGGTGAGGCTGAAGCGCGACTGCGCAATGTGATCGCGAGCCAAACCGGCTGGCTGGGGCTTGAGCGTGAGGCTTTGGAAGCCCCGCTTTACCAAGCTGAAAAAGCAGGAAACCGCGCGCCCGCCACCGCCTTTGATGCCTATGCGATCACCGGCTATTTTGGTGGGGTGCTGGGGCTGGAAGACAACGCCGAATTGGTCAAGGACTGGCTGTCGGAAAGCCTGGAATTGGCCCGCGCCGAGGGGGAAGCGGAAGGGTTGAGCGGCAGTGCTCTGGACGATTATATCAAGACCCATCGCTTTGACGCGGCCACCGCCCGTGCGGCGAAAGACCTGCGCAACGGTGGCATCAGCGGACTTGAGAACGACACGCTTGCCGACCTTATTGGCCGTGTCTGGCCCTATCATGCCGCCGTGGCGCGGGCGCATGACCTCGATCTGGTGATGTACGAAGGCGGCAGCCATGTGGTTGGCCTTGGGGCACAGGTGAATGACGAAAGCCTGACCGCCTTCTTTCACCATCTCAATTACGCACCTCAAATGGGCGCGCTCTATACCGATCTAATGGCAGGGTGGCTGGCTGTCGGCGGGCAATTGTTCACCCATTATTCGGATGTCTATGCCCCGACGAAATGGGGGTCTTGGGGCGCGCTGCGCTATCTGGCGGATGAAAACCCACGTTGGGACGCTTTGAACGCATGGAGATAGCAACAGGCGCGTTCCAAGGGGTGAGCGTATTGATCCCCGCCCATAATGAGGCCGACTGGCTGCCCGCCTGCCTCGACGCGCTCTGCGCCGCTGACCCGGTGGCGGGGCCGGTGGAGGTAATCGTCGTGGCCAATGGCTGCACGGACGACACCGCAGAAGTGGCCCGCAAAAAGGCCCCCGCGTTTGAGGCGCGAGGCTGGGCGTTCCGGGTGCTGGAACTGGCTCAAGGCAGCAAACTCGGTGCGTTGAATGCGGGCGAGGCTGCGGCGCGGGGTGCGGTCTTGGTCTATCTCGACGCCGATGTGCTGATCTCGCCGCCCTTGCTAGCGCAACTGGCCGAGGCACTGGTCGAGGACGCGCCGCGCTATGCCAGCGGGATGCCGCAGGTCACGACCTCAGGCGATTGGGTGTCGCGCCATTACACGCGGTTTTGGCAGACCACCGGCTTCATGACCCATGGCGTGCCGGGCTTTGGTGTCTTTGCCATGAACCGTGCCGGGCGGGCGCGTTGGGGGGAATGGCCGGACATCATCTCGGACGACACTTTCGCGCGGCTGAATTTCCGCCCCGAGGAACGCATCGCGGTGCCTGCCCCCTACGCTTGGCCCATGATCGAAGGCTTTGCGCCGCTGGTGCGGGTGCGGCGGCGGCAAGACATTGGCGTGGCCGAGGTCGAGCAGCTTTTCCCCGACCTGATGCGCAATGATGACGCGCATGACCAGATGCGGCCCTTTTGGCGGCGCGCGCTAGCAGATCCTTTAGGGGCGCTGGTCTTTGTCGCCGTGCGGCTGACGATCCACGCACCGGTCTTTCGCAGCGCAAACCGCTGGGTGCGGGGGCGTTAGCGGGCGGCGTCTTGCATAAAGTCCGCGAGCTTTGCCGCCTCGCGGGACACATCATGGCGCGCGAAGACCCGCGCGCGGGCGTTCGTTCCCATCTCTTCCAGCGTCGAGAGCGGCGCGTCGTGCAGGGCGGTCATCGCTTCGGCCAAGGCCTTCACATCGCCTGCGGGCACCAGCCAGCCGGTCTGGCCGGGCTGCACCAGTTCCGGCGTGCCTGCGATATAGGTGGCGATCACCGGGCGGGCGGCGGCCATAGCCTCCATCACCACCATGGGCAGACCTTCGGCGAAACTGGGCATGACGAGCGCATGGGCAGCGCTGAGTTCGGCGGTGACGCGGGCCTCGTCGACCCAGCCGGTCAGGGTGATGCGATTTTGCAGGGTGTGGCGGGCGATTTCCGTTTCAATCGCGCGTCGCAAAGGGCCGTCGCCAATCAGCGTCAGATGCAGTTCGGGGTGGCTGTCGCGCAGCCGAGCCATGGCGTCGATGAGGGCAAGCTGGCCTTTCTGCTCCACAAAACGCCCGATGGAGACGAGGCGCCGCGGGCCATCTGGTAGGGCGGCGGGGGCAGGGAACTTAGCGGGCTCGATGCCGCAATGCACAACTTTGATGCGCGGCCAATCGGCTGGGTCGGCCCAGCGGCACAGTTGACTGCGCCCGAACTGGCTGATCGCCACGGCAAATGCCGAATGATGGATTTTTGCGCCGAGTGACAGCGCGCGGGGGCTGTCGAATTCCTCAGGGCCATGGGTGGTGAAACTATAGCGCGGCCCGCCAAGCAGGTGGCAAAGCATCGCGACCATTGTGGCGTTGGTGCCGAAATGGGCGTGCAGGTGCTCTGTGCCGCTGCCGTCAAGCTGCGCCTGCAGATAGCACGCCTCGGCCAGATAGATCAGATGGCGGGCCATCCCCGTCTCGGCCCGGCGTGCGGCGTGCCAGACTTCGCGCAGCGCTTTGCCGAACCGGCGGGGCGAACGCAGGACACTGCGCAGGCTGGCATGGGCAAGGGCTGCCCCGCCAGCGGCCAGAACATAGTGGCTGCGCGCCTCTTCGGCCTTGTCCTGCGCATCGACCAGCGGCACATCGGGGCCGCGCATGGCAAAGCGCAGCACCTCATGGCCTGCTGCCTCCAACGCTGCGATCTCGCGGCGGATGAAGGAATGCGAGGGCTGCGGGTAGGTGTTGAGGATATAGGCGATTTTCACGGGGGGCGCGGCCTTGGCTTGGGGCTGATAAACCTTGTTACCCGCCCGCTTGCCACTGGCACAAGGGCGGGCAAGGCTTTAGTCTCTCGCAAAGAATTGGCAAAGGCGCAGCAACGGGTGTTTTCACAGGTTTCCCAAGCGGTGACGGGCAATCGCCTGATGGCACGGGCGCTGCGCTCAACTTCATGGATCGTTTTGGGCTATGGCGGGTCGCAGGCGATCCGGCTTGCGTCGAACCTAATTCTGACGCGTCTGCTTTTCCCCGAGGCCTTTGGCCTGATGGCGCTGATACAGGTGGTGATCGTCGGGCTAACGCTGTTTTCGGACGTTGGCATCGCCCCCTCCATCGCACAGAGCAAACGCGGCGATGATCGCGACTTTCTGGACACCGCCTGGACGATTCAAGCGATCCGGGGGCTGTGCCTCTGGCTGGCGGCCTGTGCGCTGACGTGGCCAGTGGCGGCGTTTTACGATGAGCCTTCGCTGCTGACCTATCTGCCCATCGCAGCGCTGAGCCTTGTGGTCGCCGGGTTCAATCCCACGCGGATCGAGACAGCGCACCGGCATCTGCAAATGGGCCGACTGACACTGCTGGATCTGGCGTCACAGGTGATCGGCATCGTGGTGATGATCGTGGGCGCGGTGCTGTATCAATCCGTGGCGGCGCTGGTGGTCGGTGGCGTGGTGGGGGCGCTGGCAAAACTGGCGCTGACCCATGCGTTCCTGCCGGGGCCGGGCAACCGCTTTCGCTGGGAACAGCCTGCGGTGCGAGAGTTGGTGCATTTCGGTAAATGGATTTTCCTGTCGACCATGTTTTGGTTCTTTGCCAGCCAAGGGGACAAGGCGATCTTAGGCAAGTTCCTCTCACTCGAAGGGCTGGGGATCTACAATATCGGTTATTTCCTCGCTAGTTTTCCGCTGCTTTTGGGGCAGAACGTCACCGGGCGGGTGATGATCCCGATCTACCGCGAGGCCGGGGGCGGCGATCATCCCAAGCTGCGGCGGATGCGTTATGGGCTGAGCGGGGGGCTGCTGATGCTTTTGGCTGTGATGGCGCTGGCAGGGCCGTGGCTGGTCTCGGTACTCTATGACCCGCGCTATCTGCAAAGCGGCGCAATTCTGGTGATGCTGGCGCTGGCTCTGATGCCGCAGGTGATCGGGATGACCTATGACCAAGCGGCGCTTGCGGCGGGGGATTCGCGGCGGTTTTTTATCTCCTCGGCCTCGCGGGCCAGCTTGCAGATTGGGTTGCTGTTGGCGGGGGTGATCGCCGCCGGGCTGCCCGGTGCGTTGATTGGCCTAGGTGCGGCGATGGCCCTGTCGCATCTGGTGCTGATCTGGCTCGCCCGGGCGCATGGCGTCTGGGACGCCCGCCACGATCTGATCTTTGCCCTGCTGGGGATCGTGCTCGGCGCGCTGGCGCTTTGGCTTCATTGGGACCGGGTGCTGGGGCTCAGCGCCACGGTCTGAGCGGATCAGCTCTTTTGCTTGCGTGCCATACGTGCGGCGCGGCCCTCTTTACCTGCCTTTAAGCGTTCCTGCCATACTTTGCCCAAGGTGCGGCGCTTTTCGCGGGGGCTGAGGTCGGGGATCGACACGACGGGGATCAGCCCCGTTTCGCGCGTCATCTGCCGGGAGGAGCGGATCACCGGACGGCGCAGTTCCAGCAAGAAGGCCACGATCAGGGCAAGCGCGAAGCTGCCCATGCCACCTATCGCCGCCCGCTTTTTGCGGCTGAGAGAGACGGGGTAGTCCGGCAGTTCGGCTTGTTCCAGCGTGATCAGTTTCTCACCCCGCTGATCGGATTCGAGTGAGAACCCCACCTCCGCTTCGTTGCGGCGGGCGGTGATCACCTCCAACTGGTCCTGCAACTGGGTCAGGCGACGATCAAACCGGGCCAGTTCACGCTCGACCTCGGGCGAGGTTTGCAGGCTGGCGGTCAGCGTTTCGCGCTGCTCTTGCAGCAAATCGCGCTGCGTGGTGAGGCTTTCCAGCGTGGCGTCCAGCTCGGCCTGTTCGCGGGCGATGGTGGCGGCGCGGGCGTCAGGGTTGACCCGGTCGCGGGCCAGCCGGGTGGCGATGATCTCGCGGTCAAGCTCAAGAAGGGCGTCGTTCAGGCTGCTGATTTCGCCGCGGCGAAACTCAAGACTGCCTTCGAGAGACAGGTCATTTTCGGCCCGGTAATCGGCCAGTTCCGCCTCAAGTTCAGAGATGTCGCGGATCAGGTTCTGCTCTTGGCGCTGAAAGAACTCCAAGGTCTCTTGGGTCTGGCTTTGGCGTTGGGCCGCCGACATCTGGCGGGTGCGATCGGCGAATTCGCGCGCCACGGCCTGCGCATCTGCGGGGTTGTCCATCTCGGCCGTGAAGGTCATGACAGAGATGGTGCCGTCATCGCCAAAGCCCTCGCGCGGGGCGGCCACCCCGGTGATGGTAACCGAACGGCGCAGCAGATCAACCTTTTCCGACATCCGCAGCGCGGTAAGATCATCATAGAGATCAAAGCGTTGGATGATGTCCACAAGCGTGCCGCGGGCCATCAGTTGCTGTTCGATCAACTGCAGACGACGCGCCGATGACCCCTCTACGGTGGAGGGGGCCAGATCATTTGCGATCTTGGGCTGCTCAATCTGAATAACTTCGGAGGATTGGTAAACATGCGGCGTCGACAGCGCCCAGTAGACCGAGGCCATGCAGCCCAGAAGCGTGATCAGAATGATCACGCCCGCCCGACGGCGGAGCATGTCGATGATGTCATCGAATGTATAGATCGGTCCCATGTGCCTCTTTCCAACCTGCCTAAAGCCCCCGACCGTTGCCCGGCGGAGTTTCCCTGCCTAGACCAGAAGACTTGGGCGATAATAGGGCGCTAGAGGGGGCAGCGACAGGGGGTGTCAGGCATATTTCGGAAGGCTGGACGCGCGCGCACGGTTCAGCACGATGCCCAAGAGCGGCACCTGACCTTCGAGCATGCGTTCGCATTCGCGCAGATGACGCGCCATGGTTTGCGTCCCGTCCGAGATCAGCAACACACCATCAAGTTGCGGCAGGAACGCCGACAGATCGTCATGCTCTAACATGGGCGGCATATCGTAGAGAACGATTTCTGGCTGCAGCGAGGCGCGCAGGCGCAGCAGTGTTTCGGCGGTGGCGCTGTCTTGGAGGATTTCGGCGGCGTTCACCTCGGGCTGGTCATTCAGGCCGAGGGCCAGCGTGTCACTGACACGAAGCATCCCTTTGCCAAGATCGGCCTGCCCGCTGAGCAGGTCGCTCATCGCACCGGGGGCTTGCATGTCAAAAGCGCGGGCCAGACCGGGGCTGCGCATGTTCATGTCCATCAACACGGTGCGCGATCCCGGCACACGCGACAGGCTCAGCGCCAGATTGGTCGCCGAAAAGCTGTTGCCGCAGCCCGAGGTGGGGGCGGTGACAGCAATATTGACCCAGCGGTGCTCTAGAGTGGTTTGACGCAGGCGCGTACGCAGTAGGTCAAAGGCCCGCGCGGCGGCGCTGTTGCGGTGATCGTCGACCAGCGGCATGCCCCCCCCGGGGCCGGGGGTGGCGATGGGCAGGTCTTGCCAACGCGGCGCGCGGTCGTCGCCGATATAGCGCGACACGGCCGGAGCGGCGGTGGGCAATGTCTCTTCGGGCGCAAGATCGCCGTCGAACTCATCCTCATGGTCGATCACAGTGCGGCGCGGGCGGATGCTGTGCCGCATCCCCGGGCCGCCGAACTGCGCCGACACATCGCTATTGTCCGCGCCAAGGGCGTCGGATGCGTAGAGATCTTTCATCGTCTTCCCTTTCGATTTTCTGAACATGAGGCGCTAATTTTCTCGTTGTTGCCGGACGCGGCAAGCATCGCTCAGCACCCGGTCCGGCGCAAGACGACGCCGACGGTTTTGAACAGAATGGTCAGGTCCATCGGCAGCGACAGATTGCGGCGATAGGCAGCGTCGACCTCATTGCGGTAGGTAAAGCGGCTGTTGTTGCGCGCCGAGACCTGCCACAACCCGGTAATGCCGGGGCGAAGGGCGAAATAGGCTTTTGCATCGCCGTACATCTCAAGCTGGTTGGGCATCATGGGACGCGGGCCGATCAGGCTCATGTCGCCTTTCAAGACGTTCCAAAGCTGCGGCAGCTCATCCAACGAGGTTGCCCGCAGGAAGGCGCCAACCCGTGTGATGCGCGGATCGTCCTTCAGCTTTTGCATCTCGTCCCATTCGGCCCGCATCGCCGGGTTCGCGGCAAGGTAGCTTTCCAACACGGCATCGGCATCGCGGACCATGGTGCGCAGTTTCAAAATAGAGAAGCGTTTGCCTCCCCGCCCAAGACGCTGCTGGGTATAAAAGGGCTGCCCGCTTTCAATCCAAAGCGCCAGCGCGCAAAGGGTGATGATCGGCAGCGCGATGGGCAGGGAAGCGAGGATCAGCAGCCGGTCGATAATCGGTTTCGCATAGCGCCCATAAAGGCCGGTAGGACGCAGACGAAAGGCCGCCAAAGCGCGCGGCGCGGGCAGTGCGGCGGCACCCGCAGCAGCAGGCTGCGTCCGGCCCAACATCGGGCCGGCGAGGGCTTCCATCGAGCCGTAGGCATGGCTGTGGGCGTCAAAGTACTTCATTCCAAACCCCCCAGGGTTCATTCGCATTCAATCGGACCTGTCCGGCCCACGGCGCCTTCGCCCCGCTTTGTCTCAACGGCCTAGGTGGCCTATACGTTCAGGTAGGATATGTATCATTTGTTACCACCTTTTCGCCTTATTCGATCCATTTTCTCAGAAACAGACTGTTTCGTAGGAGAGGGGGTTGGCAAAAATTAGCGAGGGAACTGTAGGGGTTAGGCAGGGGGCGCGCGGGCATGGACCGTGCTGGCATGCCGCGAGGAGAGTGGCGCGGATGGGCGGGGGGTGTCTTAAGTCTCTGATATTGTAGGAGATTGTCTTTTATTTTAGGGCCGCGTCGCGCTGCGCTCCGTGTACCGGCTGCTTGCATCTCCTACGCTGAGGCACTTGTGGAGGGATGAGATATCGGCACGCCTGCGGTCACCTCTCGCGGAACTCTCACAAAAATGTCAGGGCGATAAATGGGCGACAGTTGGGCGCGGGTAGGGGATGTGTGATCGTGAATTCATCCTGAATGGCAGCAAGATTTCAGAGGATTCTTTGGTTGGTTGTGAGGCTTGGGTTGGTGCAGACCAAGGCAAATACTGAAGACCCTAGAACTATTGGGTTCAAACGAGAGAAAGGGACGCCCTAGGTCAAGATGAGCGTGCCTCGCCGCGCAGCTGAACGGCAGCATCTTGTTACCACCGACGATATGTCGGTGCTCGCGTCACACAAGCCAGCTGAAGATTATTCTTCGCTTGAGCTATAGCCGTTCCCGCCCATCCTTCCGAGCGCGTCAAGTTTTTTGGCCGCGCCGGTATGTCGGGGCTCCGCCATAGGCTGGCGGATCAGACGAATACTGTGCTTGTCGGTGGCCTAGTAACCCCCGCGATCTTTGCCGCTGCGTTGACTTGTCGCTGAATGCACGTGAACCGTAGACCTGCGCTGTCCGCGTCAGTTTTTGGCATAGGGTTGCGTGTGGGCGTTAATGGCGTCGCCTATGGGCAAAGCAGTGTCACCGTTTTAGCTCGGCGGGGGTCAGAGAGATTTTCGGCCCAAAAGCTTAAGTGTTACCGCCCGACCAAAACGCATCACCGGGTAGACCGTCGTCGCCACGCGGTCCGAGCTTAAAACCCCTCGCCGCCGCGACAGACGCGAGAGCAGGGCGACAGCTTTCGCGCCATGGAAAACCTCACCGTCAAGATCAACGATCATCCCATCATTGAGATCCAGACCATAACTATTGGCCTTGGTTCGTTCAGTGCGCGCATTGATCAGCTCAACGGCATGGCCTTCCCGAAGTCGAAGGAGCGCGACATAGTTTGCGCAAAAAGGACATTCACCATCGTAGACGATCCGCAGAGGCGTCATGGCTCTTGCATCCTCTTGGTGAACTTTTGGACGGATTGCGGGTCCAATAACGCAAGGTATAGCAGCATCATCGTCGCAGAATAGGTGCTGACGGGGAGCAACAGGTAGAACGTCGAATGCATGCTTAACCCGATGAAAATGGCCGTTGCGCGATGGCGCCGGGTAAGGATCGCATAGGCGAGGAAATATTCTACGACCAAGACGGCGCAGGACATCAACGCAAGGAGCATGGGAGAGGCGAGAAGTATCTCAAGCGTGCGACCCGAATAGCTCCAAACGAAAATCTGTTCGAGCCTTTGTCCTGAAATGAAGGCTTGGTCTGACTTGTCCACCGCGGTCCAGAAATAGAGTGCCGACATTTGCAGGGCGATCAGGCGCTGCCCCCACAAGATGCCATGTTCAGGTAGAACCCGATTTCCGCTCTGGATGGCCGTCCATCGGTCAAAGGAATAAGACCGGCCGCAATCCGTAAACATGAGGAAAATACACGATATACCAAGAAGATAGACATGGTGATGATTCCAACCCGCGGTACCAAGGCCTGCTTGTCTCATCCCGTATAGAAGAAATATTGTCAGCCCAAGCAGACCGATTGACAGTCTGGCGCGGACGCCCAGCAGGGCTGCGATTGCAAAGACAAAGAAGACCAATCCCAGCAGCAGTTCGCTGAATGTCTCTGCCGCGAAGGGTGCGACTTCGGCACCGAAGCGGACAATTGCCATGGTTGCCAGCCCAATTCGCAAAATTGCAACTGCCCGCGTTGGACCAGTGGCGTCCGGGCCCCAAGCGACGAAGTCGCGCAACATCACCCCAGCGTTCATGGTTTCTCTCCTTCGCTGGAGGCGCAGATATTTTCGATCTTCAAGGCTTGCCAGCCCTGACGGGTTCCAACCGCTCCTTCGAAACGAACCGAGCTTGTTTCCGGTACCGTTGCGCATAGGGGTGCGGCAAAATGAGCGAAATGCTCTGTCGCGAAAATGCGATTCTCGAAAAGGTAGTGCAAAATCAACGGGTATTGCTCGATATCTGCCGCTTCTAATGGGGTGTGCATTGTTTCGTCACCATCCTCATGTCGCACGACAAAGCGGCCATTGGGAATGCCCACACCCACCCCGGAGAACATGACCCACTCTCGCAGCCATGGCGAATGGGAGCCAAAGATCTGTCCGGGGGCCGGGCCCAGATAGATCAATACCGCAAACAAACCGAAAGCAATGTGGCGCGCTAACATCGAAAAATTTCCGCTCTGCGGGCGTGACACGGCCTCTGGTGTGGGTACATGGGTCATTGCTGCGGCCTCTTTCACTGCTTGCGCCAGTATCTAGTTTTCACACAACCATGTTAAGAAATCGGGACGAAAATTGGGCAAAATGTGAACCATGGTTGGGAAACATAGAAATTGCATCGGTTTTGGGCGGTTGGGTGCTTGATAAGCGATTGAAGACGATTTGAAGACGGTGCAGCACCTTCGCTGAAGATCGCCTGAAATGGCCGCATCCGCATGACGTCACCTGCGGCACTTTCGGTGAGAACGCGCGTCAGAACCTTATCGTAAGCCTGTCCCATATCCACATACGGAGCGATGAGGGCGCCGATCGAAATGCCGGTCATCAAGTCGAAGCCTGGCCTATCGCCGCGCTTGGACCGGCCCACAAGCGCGTAGGAACCAATACCATTGCGAAAGATACCCCATTCAAAAACGCTCCATAAAGTGCGGTGGCCTGGCGATCACTACCAGACGGTATCAATCCTCAATACCCACAAGGCAAAGAACGCCGCCGCAAGCCAAGGGCCAAAGGCCAGTTGGTCCGTGCGTCCACGCTGGGTGATAACCGCAAAGCCCAAGGCCCCGAGCGCCGCCAACAGCACGACCATCGGCAAGGCACTAATCCCCAGCCACGCGCCAGCGGCGGCCAGAAGCTTCGCATCGCCAAGCCCAAGCCCTTCCTGCCCTCGCAGTCTGAAAAACAAACTGCCGAGCGCCCAGAAGGTCACATAGCCGGCAATCGCCCCCCAAATCTCGCCCACTGGTAATGTGCCGACAGCATAGGCATTTAGCGAAAGCCCCAGAACGATGAGCGGCAAGGTATACCGGTCCGGCAGGCGCTTCTCGCGCAGGTCGATCCGTACCAGCAGACTCAGCAACACGGCCAGAATGGCCGTGCTCGCAAGGAATAGGGCCGGCGACATATCCGCGTTCAAAGGCATTCCGTTGGCCTACAAATCATCCCGTCCTTCGGCAACAAAACTTTTTTCAAAAAGGATGAAACCTTTTCTTAACGAACCACGTGACTGCGTTAATGCGGGTACTGAGTTGCATTTTTTTCAGCGTTCGCAGGGCGAGTAGAACCAATAACCACATCAAAAAAATGCCAACTTGGGAGAGACAAATGACTATTTCCGTTCGCACCCTGCTACAAGGGAGCTGCGCCAGCGTATTGTGCCTGACGACGACCCTTGCATCAGCGTCGTCACACCGCGAAGCGCCCGGTATTACCGAGCAGCCAAAGATCGACGCCACCGATTTCTACATGTTCAAAAGCTATGAGGCAGGGCGCGGCGACTATGTGACCTTGATCGCCAACTACCAGCCTTTGCAGGCCCCTTATGGCGGCCCGAACTATTTCACCATGGATCCCGATGCGATCTATGAGATCCACGTCAGCAACGACGCCGACGCCGAGGAAGAGATCACCTTCCAGTTCAAATTCGACAACAACCTGAAGGGCGGCACCGGTATCCAGCTTGATATCGGCGGCGAGACCGTGGGCATCCCGCTGCGCGCGGCTGGTCAGATCACCGCCAGCAGCCCAACGGCCGCCTTGGGCGAGACCGAAAGCTACGGTGTCACCATGATCACCGGCGACCGCCGTAGCGGCGATCGTGCCGAACTGACTCACTCGGGCGGTGCAACCTTCACTAAGCCACTCGACAACGTTGGCAACAAGACACTGCCCGACTACGAGGCCTATGCCGACGCCTATATCTACGACAATGTCGAGATTCCGGGCTGTGGCACCGGCCGTGTCTTTGCCGGTCAGCGCGAAGAAGCCTTTGCGGTGAACCTCGGCGAGATCTTTGATCTTGTGAACCTCGTGCCCGTACAGGGCCCCGATAACCCGATGTGGCCGCAGTACAATGACCCGGGTTTCAATGCGAACGGCATCGTGCAGGACCGCGCCAATGACGATCTGATCGGCAAGGCCAATGTCACCACGCTGGCACTTGAAGTCCCGATTGACTGCCTGACCCAAGGCGATGAAGCTGTGATCGGCGCTTGGACCACCGCAAGCCTGCCGCAGGGTGAGCTTGAAGATCCGTCGCCGACCTATGAGCAGACTTCGCTCTTTGGGGGTGCTTGGGTGCAGCAGTCGCGTCTGTCGAACCCGCTGGTGAACGAAGTCGTCATCGGTCTGGCCGATAAGGACCTCTTCAACGCTGCTGAGCCGACCATCGACGAAGCCCTCGCGGTCTATGTCACCAACCCAACCCTGCCGGCCTTGCTGGACATCCTGTTCCGCGACGCGCTTGGCGCCTCGGGTGACATCGCGCCGTCGAACTTCCCGCGCAATGACCTTGTGACGGCGTTCTTGTCTGGCTTTCCGGGTGTGAACCAGCCAGCCGGCTTTGATACGTCCACCGACCTGTCGGAAATGCTGCGTCTGAACACCACTTTCCCGGCGACACCGCGTGATGATCAGCACACCTTTGGCCTGCTGGCCGAAGATCTGGGTGGTTTCCCGAACGGCCGTCGCCCCGGCGATGACACGGTCGACCTTGCCCTGCGTGTGATGATGGGCCGTTTGTGTCACAACGTGCCGCTTGGTCAGGAAGTCAGCGGTGATCCAAGTGCCGAAGACAGCATCAACCTTGGCCTTTGTGGCGATGGTGACCCCGATGACACAGCACCCGCTGGCGAAGTTCCCTTCACCGATGGTGCGCCGCTGCGGGCCACTGAACTGCGGGCGTCCTTCCCCTACCTGAACACGCCGATCGCCGGTTCGCCAAACAACTAAACCCAAAGGAATAGGAGAATTCCAATGTTAAAGAATATCTCGATTCTTGTGCTTCTGGGCGGTGTTTTGGTCGCTTGTGGCGGCGGGAACGGGCTTAATGGGATCGCCTCGCTGGGGTCGGACTTTGCCCGTGCCTTCGCGCAGGATCGCAACGATGAGCCGATTTCCCTCGCTGGGGTGTCGTTGCCCCAGTTCCCGACACGGGAGCCGTTTAACCCGTAAGGGGACGGCAAGCGCCTGATTGGCGCGAGTGACCTGAAACGCGGCCTTCCCCTCGGGGAGGCCGCGTTTTTTTGGCGTCTGTGTTCTTTACGGGCGAAAGGGCGGCGGGTCGGGCAGGGATGCTGTATCTGCCCCTTGGGGCGAGAAACTGCGCGCGATGACGCGCACTTCCTTTTGGCCCAGCACCGTTCGGCGCAGCAGCCGCGAACTCAGCGTAACCGTGAGACCGTCGACCTCCGCCCGGCTTTCAACATCAAAGACCGCCGAGGTGAAGCCAATCCCGTCCAGCGTCACAATCCCCGCGTCTGTGAGGTCGCCCTTGGTAAGAAAACCCGCCGCCGCGCGCCGTTTGGCAAGCTGTCGCGCCGCACTGGGCGAGCCCAGCATCACGGCCATCACCGTCTCGTTGGCCGTGTTCAAATTCACATTCCCGGACTGCGGCAGCAGGCTGACATGAGGTGCCAGCGCGGCGCGGGTCTGGGCGTCCAACGCTTGGATTTCCGCCAAGTCCCGCACCGGGCCGCGCCGGATCAGATGGTCATTGATATCGAGCGCCACACGGTCCGGCAGTTCCAGCGCAGTGATCAGTTGCGCCAATGTCTGCTGCTGCGCAAGCCGGCCCGCCGCCAAGGCGTTGAGGTCAAACCGCGCCTGCGCGTCATTCACGGTGATAGAGAAACTGCCGGTTTCCAGCTGAACCTCCTCCTGCGCGGCCAGCGCCCAAGGCTCGGCCATATGGTCGGTCTCGGGGGCCTCTTCCATGTCGCGGCGCAGGGCTGCGACCAGCGATGCCTCCGCGCCAAGCGCCAGCGCTTCGGCCTGCGTGGCCGCCGCAGCCCGGCGGGTGCGGTCCATCAGATTTTCCTGTGAGGTGAACATCAACACGACGATGGCCGCGCCAAGCGCCAGTGCCACCAGCACGTTGATCAGGATCACCCCAGCTTCGCGGTGCCTCATTTCGGCACCACTTGGCTTAGTGGTACCAGCCGCCGCAGCGTGCCTGCTCCGGTGACCTCAAGGCGCAGGTCCACGGCAGACGCCGGAGTGTCGCTGGCGGGGTCAGGCCAGGTGTCATGCCAAATGCCCGCGCCGTCGAGCACGCGGAAAGTCAGGCTCTCGACCTCTGGCACAAGGGGCTGCGTGAGATCGGGGTCGGCGTTTTGCCTGCCCGACTGGCGGTGCAATTCCCCCTCGGCACGCAGGTAGCGGCGCAGCGTGCGCCCGTCTTGCAGCGGAGCCGAGAGTACGCCCGCCTCCAACGTGACCGCCTGCGGGTCGGCCTCGATCAGGTCGCGGCCAAAGATCATGAGCGCGCGGTCAAGCCGGGCCAGATGCTCCAGCCGCCCATCGGTCTGCGCGCGCACCCGCAGGATCGTGTCCAAGGTGGTAAAGGCGGCAAGACCGACCATGGCAAAAAGGCTCAGCGCCACCAGCATTTCGACCAATGTCACCCCGGCCATGCGGTCGCGCCGGGGGGTCATGCGCCGGTCGAGCCGATCAGGTTGTTGGCGCCATTGGTCACACTAAGGATCGCCAAGCCGCGGCTGCATTGCCCGTCTATCTGGAACCGGTAGGGGCCGACAACACCGTCAAAGCCCGCCTCACGCAGCAGTCCCTTGCGGTCTTGCTGGGCAATTCGGCCAAGGATGCGGGCCATTTCCACGGCGTCGAATGCCAGCCCTGCCAGCACGCCGGGGTCGGCCTCGCTGACCTCGGCAAAAGCGGTGGCGAAGGCTTCAAATCCCACTGGGTCGGGGGCGGCGAACCACCCGTCTTGCAGCGCCGCGATCCGGTAGGGGGTGATTGAGGCCCATTGCTCGGAGCCCAACAGCTGCACCCCGCTGGATTTGAGGGCGGCGGCCTGTTCCTCGAACGGTCCGCCGACCACGGGCAGATAGACCGCATCGGGCAGCGCTCCGCCGTTGGCCGCGCGGATTTTGTCCACCAGCCCTGCGGCCGAGGCTGCGACCACCGGGGCGGGCATCTTGATCCCGACGCTGGCCGCCACCGCCTGCGCGGCTGTTGCCGACAGGGCCCCGAAGGCACCGGGCGGGACGACGGTGGCCACGCTGCGCTTGCCACGTGAGGCCGCAAACCCGAGGATCGATTTGGCCGATTGCTGCGGGGTGATGCCAAAGACAAAGAGGTTCCCCCCGGCGATTGAGCTGTCGTTGGACAGCGAGACCACCGGCACATCCACCGCCGCCGCCACGGCGCGGCTTTGCCCTGAGAACATTGGCCCAAGGATCATCCGCGCGCCGCCTGCCTGCGCCGCTTTGGCCGCCACAACCGCCGAGGCATTACTGTCGCCCGCGTCGACCACCGCTACCTCTGCGCCCGGTGCTGTGGAATTGCCGCCAAGGCTTGCAGCGGCCAGCATGATCTGACCTAATGAGGCACGCGGCCCGCTGAGAGGGGCCAGCAGAACCGCCTGACCCACCGCATTCGCTGGTGGCAGCTTGTCGCCCCCCGTCAGAGACAGCCCGCCACAGCCCGACAGACCAAAGAGAGCCGATGACCCACCAAGACCCAGCAACAGACGCCGCCGTGTCAGCGCCGACCCAGACCCGCAAATCGCGGCTTCGGGGGTTTGTTTCGCTCGTGCTTTTGGCATCTTTCGCGCTCCTTGTTTACCTGGCTGCATTGATCGTGACCCTCCCGGCGACCGCGCTGCACCGGGTGGTGGTTGTCCCTGCACAGATTACTGACCTGTATGGCGGCCTGTGGAAAGGCCGCGCGGTGCTTAGCGGTGGATATTCGCTGGATTGGGAAGTTCGGGGCCAGCCCTTGCTGCTGGCGCGCGGCGTGGTCGACTGGACCCTGCAGGGCCGCGACACCCAGCTGACCGGGCTTGCACGTGCCACGCCTTGGGCGCTGGAGGCTGAAACGGTCGTGGGCCGCGCCGGGCCGGGGCTGATGGCGCTTATCCCCGGGCTGGCGCTAAAAAACTGCACCTCACGCGCGGTGGTCGATCTGCAGAGCCTGAGCTGGCGAGAGGGCCGTGCTGCGGCGGCGGGGGTTGTTTCGGTCGAAGCGGGCAACTGCGAAGATTTGTTGGGGCGCGCCGCGTCGGTGCCGCAGATGACGCTTGATCTGACCACGCAGGGCAATGATGCCCGCGGCCTGCTGCGCGACCGCGACAGCGTGCTCGCGGAACTCACCGTGACCGGCGACCGCCGCGTGATTGCACGGGTCGAACCCGAAGGGGCGGTCTTGGTGCCCGGCATGCCGACCGGCGGCCCGATCATCATCGAATACCCTTTCTAAGTCACCAGATTGTTCAGGTTGACGATCGGCAGCAGGATCGACAGCACCAAAAGCATCACGATCCCGCCCATGATCAGGAGCACGGCCGGTTCGACCAGTGCCACCAGCGCTGCGACCAGCGCATTCAGATCGCGTTCTTGATCATCTGCGGCGCGGGTCAGGGTCGCACCCAGCACGCCACCTGCTTCACCGCTGGCCACCATGGCGATCAGCATCGGCGGAAACACCTTGGCCTCCTCTAGCGCCAGCGACAGGGCCACCCCTTCGCGCACTCGCGCTGTGGCCTGAGTGACCTTCGCGCGGATGTACAGGTTCGGCACCGTCTGCGCCGCCGCTGTCAACGCATCAACCAAAGGCACGCGGCTGACCGTCAGGGTCGCGAGGGTGCCGGCAAATTGCACCGCATTGGTCTTGAGCGAGAACCCCCGCGTCAGCACCGAGCGCGACAGGAAACGGTGCCAGCGCAGCCGGACCGCGGGCTGCCGCAGCAGGCTTGCCGCCGCCAGTCCCGTCGCGGCCAACCCCCCAAGGACCACAAGCCCCCAAGCATTGTTAAAGTCGCTCACTGAGATCAGCGCACGGGTCAGAAACGGCAGTTCGGCCCCGCGTGAGGTAAAGACCCGCACGATGTCGGGTACGACAAAGGTCAGCAGCGCCACGATCACTGCCAGCGACACCACGGCAAGGATCGCCGGATACAGCAGCGCCAATTGCACCGTTTGGCGGTTCTTGGCGCGGGTTTCCACAAAGCCTGAGAGATGCTCCATCACCTGACCCAATTGGCCCGATGTCTCTCCCGCCGCCACTGAGGCGCGGTAGAAATCGCCAAAGACATTCGGGTAATCGCCAAGCGCCTGAGCAAAGCTGCGGCCCTCTAGGACCGAGGCGCGCAGGTTGAGCAGCAGGGAGGTCACCGCCGGTTTGCCGCTTTGATCTGCTACGGTTTTCAGCGCCTGTTCGACCCCGATGCCCGACCCGACAAGCGTGGCCAGTTGCCGTGTCAACAGCGTCAGCGCACGGCGCGGGATGCGCGGCTTGCCAAAGCCCGATTGCTTGGCGGTCTTGCTCTGTTTTGTCGGCTCGACAGAGAGCGGCGCGAGGTTGCGCTGGCGCAGATTGCTGCGGGCGGCGGCGGGGCTGGCGGCCTCGATGATGCCCTTGGTCGATTTGCCCGCGGGGGTGAGGGCTTCATAGGCAAAGGCGGGCATTAGTCAGCCTCCGGTGCGGGCGAGGCGTCATGGGCAGGCGGGGGGAGAACCGCGCCCTCATGGATTGCACGCGCGACCTCTTGCGCCGTGGTCATGCCTGCGCGCATCTTGGCGATGCCGTCTTCCAGAATGCCCGGACCGCGCGCCCGCGCCGCGGCGATCAGGCTGGCTTCGGATTGGCCTTCGTGCATCATCCGCTCAAGGTCGCCATCGACCTCAATGATCTCGTACAGTGGCAGACGCCCGCGATGCCCGCTGTTTTGGCAATTGTCGCAGCCCATGCCTTTCTGAACGATTTCTCCGGGTTTGACCTTGCCCGCCAAAAGATCGCTTTCGGTCTGGGTGACGGTGTGATCGGCCAGACAGTCCGGGCAGTTGCGCCGCACAAGACGCTGGGCGATCAGCCCGCGCAGCATTGGTGCGAGCAGGAATCGCTCTACCCCCATTTCCACCAGCCGTGAAACCGCGCCGATGGCCGTATTGGTGTGTAGGGTCGAGATCACCAAATGCCCGGTCATCGCCGATTCCACCGCTATCTGCGCGGTTTCGCGGTCGCGGATCTCGCCCACCATGATGACATCCGGGTCCTGCCGCAGGATCGCGCGCAACCCGCGGGCAAAGCTGAGGTCGGTCTTGGCATTGACCTGCATCTGGCCGACCCCGTCCATTGTGTATTCGATCGGGTCCTCGACCGTCATGATATTGCGCTGCCGGTCGTTGAGCATGTCGAGCCCGGCATAGAGCGTTGTGGTCTTGCCCGAGCCGGTGGGGCCGGTCACCAGCACCATGCCGTCGGGCAGGGCAAGGATGCGCTTCAACACGGTATTGTCGCGCGGCGACAGACCCAGATGGTCGATGCCCCGCAGGGTCTGGCCCCGGTCCAAAAGACGCAGCACCACCCGTTCGCCGAATTGTGACGGAATGGTCGAGATCCGCACGTCGAGGTCATAGCCGCCGACCCGCAGCGACACCCGCCCGTCCTGCGGCAGGCGTTTTTCGGCGATGTCGAGCTTGCCCATGACCTTGATCCGGCTCACCAGCAAGGGCGCCAGTGCGCGTTTGGGGCTGATCACCTCGCGCAGGATACCATCGACGCGGAAACGCACCAGCAGGCGGCGCTCTTCGGTCTCAATATGCACATCCGACGCGCCTTCCTTCACCGCTTCGAGCAGCAGCGCGTTAATCAGCCGCACCACCGGGGCATCGTCGTTCTGCGCCAGAAGGTCGTCGATAGAGGCCGCCGTATCTGCAAGTGTGACCAGATCGTCATCGGCATCAGCGGCCACCTGCGCGGCCTCGGACGCGGAATCGCGATACAGCGTGCCAAGCGCGGCCTCGAATTCCGTGGTGCCGACTTCTTCGAAGGTCAATGTCGTGCCGCAGACCCGCTGCGCTTCGATCAGCGCCTCCAGCGGCGCGTCGCTTCGATACTGACACAGCGGACCCTCGATGCCGGGCGTCACGATGACGCCATGGCTTTGGGCAAAGCCGTAGGCGAGGCGGGGCAGGAGGCTTGGTTCAGGCATCACAGGGCTCCAAGCAACAGACGGGCCGAAATCACACCGGGCGTCGGGCGGCGGTCGATTTCGAGCGCCTCAAGGGTCACGTCATGCTGTTCTTCGAGATCGGCAAGCCAAAGCAGCAGGGTGGCAAAGGGCGTGTCGTCCAAGGTCACGCGGATGCCGTCGTTCTCGGGCTCAATCCGGCGCAGGGTCAGCTGCGCCGCGCTGGCGGAACTGGTGATCCGGGTGGCAAGCGGGGTGTCATTGATCGGCGCAGTCGGCGCGATCTCGGTCTGGGCGGCCAGTGCTGCAGTGTCCTGCACAAGACGGTACGCCGCGATATCGGCCCGCGCCTGCGCCTCACTCGTCTGCAGCGGCATCCATGCAAAACGGTAAAGCGCCACCAAAAGGGCCAGCGGGATCACAAGAGCGATGAGCAGTTTTTCGCGCCTGCTGAGCCGGTCAAAACCTGTCATCCGCCCGCCCCTTTGGTGATGCGCATCTCAACTTCCGCGCCGCCATTTCCAGCGGTGGCCGCCCCGCTGCGCACGGCAAAGCCTGCGGTTTCAAGTTCCTGCTCAATGCGTTGCAGATCTTCCAGTCCGGGGCTTTGCATCAGCACCACCAACGTATTGTCGCGCCGCCCCCAAGACAGGCGGCGGAACCCCACGCTCGCAGGGTCCGAGGCCAATGTGCCCGAGACCTCGTTCAGCAGCGGCAAGAAGGGGCCGCGCCCCTCCTCGCTGGGGGCCGGGGTGAGCCGTGCGAGGATCGGCCCCACATCGCCGGTCAGCGGGACGCCGGGCAGTATGTTTGCAATGGCGGCTTCGGCTGCGATGCGTTCCTGCTGCGCGATGCGTTTGAGGGCGGCGGTGTCAAAGGCCGTGAGGCCAAGATGGATCAACAGCGCCGCACCCGCGGCCACCGCGGCCCATCGCCACGCTGCAAACCCTTCGGCCCCTGTCGTGCGCTGGCGCGCAAAGCTGAAAGTAAGGTCGCGCGGGTCCGGCGGCGGTGGCGCGGGAGAGAGGTCTTCGGCTGGCAAAGCGTCACCCAGAGGTTCGGCGAGCGCGTAGAGCTTGGGGTGTCCCGACCGGCTCCAGAACAGCGGCAGCATCTCAGTCCGCAGGGCAAATCCGGTGCCGTCCGAGGAGCGAACCACCGCCCTGTCGCCCTCGCGCCAGACCGACCACGCCGGGCCGCCCCCCGCATCGGGGCGCGGAATCATCAGAAACTCCGGCAGATAGGACGCACCGGCGGCGGCGATCTCTGCCATGATCTCTTGCGACAGGACAAAGGCCAGCAATTGACCCGGATCGGCGTTCTCAAGCGGGCCTTGGATCACCTGCACCGACTGGATCGGGGCGGCGATCCGGTCTTCGACGGCAAAGGTCAGCAAGGCGCGCCTTTGGCGGGCGGTGGCGCGGGGCACACCGACCAGAAAGCTGCCGACCTGTTCGGCGGCCACAAGCCTTGCGGATAGGCCATTTTCCTTCGGGCAATAGGCTTCGGCGCGGGCGAGTAGACCGGCAGTCGCAGGAGACAGCAGAGGTTTCAAAGCATTTTCATCGCGCAGGTCTATAGGGCGCTCAGAGGCGTCCAATTCTGACGTAATACTTTGATTACTCACGTAAAATTGCCTTTTCAATCATCCTGTTTTTACCATAGTATAGCCAAAGCCACGCGACAGATAGGGGAACAGTTTCATGGGCCATCGGAAAAACTTGCGCCAAGCGTGCCCGCGCACTCATCCAGCGCGCAAAGGCGCGCGTAACCCCGAGGCCGGGGTGACCCTGATCGAGATGATGGTAGTGCTGGTGATCATCGCGCTGGTGGCCGCGATCATCGTGCCCAACGTCATTGGCCGCCCCGATGAGGCGCGGGCTACGGTGGCGCAGTCGGACATCCGTGCGGTCAGTTCGGCGCTGGAACTCTACCGCCTAGATAACCGCACCTATCCCACGACCACACAGGGGTTGGAGGCGCTGGCTGTGCGCCCGACCTCCCCGCCCGAGCCGCGCAACTGGGTGGCGGGGGGCTATCTGACCGCCGTGCCGATTGACCCTTGGGGCAATGATTACCTCTATGCCTCGCCGGGGCAGAATGGCGGCTTTGACCTAATGTCGTTGGGCGCGGATGGCGCGCCAGGGGGCGAGGGCGCCAATGCAGATATCGCGCATGGGCAGTTGCAGGCCAACAGGTGACTCCAATTTCCGCCACATCCCCATTCACATCGCCGGGCCGACACCGGCTGCCCGATGCTGGCGTGACACTGGTGGAGGTGCTTGTCGTTCTCGCGCTGATCGGCATTCTGGCTGGAGTGGTGGGGCTGAGCTTTGGCTCTGGTCCGCGGGGCGATGTGGCAGGGCAGGAGGCGGATCTGCTGGTGGCGCGGCTGAACCGTGCGGCGGATGAGGTGATCTTGACCGGGGTGCCCTTGGGGTTTGTCTGGGCGGCCGAAGGCTATCGTTTTGATTTATATGATGGCGACAGATGGCAGGCGCATGACCTGCCGATCCTTGCCGCGCCGCATCTATTTGACGGCGGCACCCGGATCGCCGATGCGGCTGGCAGCTTGGTGCTGTCGCGCAACATGGACCCCGGTGTGTCCGCGCCGTTGACGCTGGAACTGCTGTCAGGCGCGGGCGCGCCGGTAGTGATCCGTTTTGACGGTCTCAACGCCGCCCGGTTAGAGGTGGCGCAATGAGGCGGCAGGCGGATGCAGGCTTTACCCTGATCGAAGCCTTGGTGGCAATGGCGGTGCTGGCGCTTGGGGCGGTGTCTTTGCTCTCGGCCAGCGAGGGTCATACCCGCCGCATCACGGATTTGTCGGACCGCGTCGCCGCCCGCTGGGCCGCTGAATACCGCCTGTCGGAACTGCGCGCCGGGCTGCCGGCGGCGACCGCCGCGCTGGAAATCTATGGCATCGACTTTGACATCACCGTGACCCGCCGTCCCACCGAAGACCCGGCGGTCGAGGCCGTGACCCTGCGCAGCGCGATCGCGGGCAGCGACCAGCCGCTTTACGTGTTGGATGGGTATCTCGATATTGGAGCGCCGTCATGATCCCGATAGCACCTTTAGGCAGATGGCTGCGGCTTGCCGTGATCCTTGGCGCTCTGGGCAGCGTGGCGGTGGCAGGGGCGGATGTGACATGGCGGGTGATGGGCCATGACCGGGTGATGCCGCCCGTCGCCGTGCTGCGCGCGCCGGTCGAAGCGCCAACCGCCCCCACCGATCTCGGCCCCGCCTTGGCGCTGGCGCCTTTTGGCGCCGCCGAGGTGCCGGTGGCCGAGGTCGAAGCCGTCGAGGCGCCGCTCAATCTGGTCCTTCTGGGCGTGATCGTGCGCGATGATCCCAGCCGTTCGCTGGCCCTGCTCCGCTCGGACCAGTCGGAGGGCAACTACCGCATTGACGAGGAGGTGGCACCGGGCACCACGCTCACCGCCATCGCGCAGGACCGGGTGACCCTCAGCAAAGATGGCGCTGAGATTGTGCTCTATTTTGCAGGTGCCGAGGCCACTCCGGACGCCGAGGCCGTGCCGACCGGCGCAGAGCGGCTGATGGCGCTGATCACCTCGGGGCAGGGCGGGTCGATCAGCGAACAGGTGGATGCCGCGTCTCGGGCAGAGCCTGTCACCACGCAGGACTATATCGACATGTGGCGTAAGCGCATCATCGCCAATCCGGCTCAGGTGCTCGACACGATTGGTTTGGTGCCGGGGGAAAAAGGCTATACCATCGCAGAAAAGCACGACGTGGGTGTAAACCGCGCTGGATTGAGGGCAGGAGACATCGTGACAAGTGTGAACGGGCAGAGTGTCGGCAACGTGGATAAGGATCGCGCGCTTTATGACGTGATCGCCGAATCCGGCCTTGCCCGCATCGAAGTTGAAAGGGATGGCCGCACAATCGTGATGTCATTCCCGCTTCAGTGACCCGCCCGCTTACCCTTCTTGCCGCCTTGGTGCTAGGGCTGCTGACCTTCTTGCCTGCCCCGTCGCGGGCACAAGAGACCTTTGTCATCAATCTGCGCGATGCGGATATCTCGCTCTTGGTCGAGCAGATATCCGAGATCACTGGCCGGACTTTGGTGCTGGACCCGGGCCTTGTGGGTGAGGTCACGGTGGTCTCTGCCGAGGCGCTGGATGCCGAAGGCGTCTGGTCGCTGTTCCAGTCTATTCTGCGGGTGCGCGGCTTCGTCGCCGTTCAGGCCGGATCGATCTGGCAGGTGGTGCCTGAGGCCGAGGCCCGCACCGCAAGTGGCCCCAATCTGGGCGAGGCCGACGATGCGGGCAGCCAGGATTTCGTGACCGAGATGCTGCGTCTCAATCGCTTGCCTTCGGCAGAGGCTGTCCGAGTGCTGCGCCCGCTGGTGGCTGAATCGGGCTATATCGAAGCGGTCGAAGACCCCAACGGCGTGGTCATCACCGATACCCGCGCCAATGTGGACCGGATCATGGCAATCGCCCGCAGTTTTGACGGTGACGCACTGGTGCGCTCCGAAGTGCTGCGTTTTCGCAGTGCCGATGCGGCGACCGTGGGCAATGCCATTCTTGAGGTGCTGGGCCCGGCAGGTACCGGCGCGCGGCTCTCTGTCGATCCCGGCTCGAACCTTTTGCTCGTGCGGGGCACGCCCGAAGACATCACCGAGATCCGCAACCTTGCCATCGCGATGGACGTGGCCCCGCGCCGTGATCCACGCGAGGCCGTGGCCACCACGGTCTTCAACCTGCAGTACGGCGATGCTCAGGTGATTGCAGACATCATCAAGGGCACCGTGGGTGAAGCGACCGACATCACCAATGTCGTGGCCGCCGATGTCGGTGCTGCGGCTGAGGCCGAGGAGGGCGCCTTTGTCCCTCTAAGCCGCGTTGTGGCCCCGGATGCCGTCAATATCACGGCCTCGGTCGCAACCAATTCCATCATCGTGCGTGGCACCGCCGCGCAGGTTCAAGAGATCGGCCAACTGGTTCATGCGCTCGACGTGCGCCGCCCTCAGGTGATGATCGAAGCGGCCATTGTCGAGGTCTCGGGCGAAGTTGCCGAACGGCTTGGCGCGCAGCTGGGTCTGGGTCCGAACATTCCCACCGGTGCCATCGCCGCGACTAATTTTTCCAATGGCGGCGGGGTCTCGCTCGGCTCCGTTCTGTCGGCTGTTGGCGTGCCTGCGGGGTCCGCGCTCTCGACCGGGCTGACACTGGGCGCAGGGGGCAACGATTTTGGCATCCTCGTGCAGGCGCTGTCGCAATCGACCAGCGCGCGGCTGTTGTCCACCCCTTCGGTCACCACGCTCGACAACGAACCGGCGACCATCGTCGTGGGCCAAAACGTGCCTTTCCGCACCGGCAGCTTTGCCACCGATGGCAATACCGCCACGCCTTTCACCACGATCGAGCGGCGTGACGTCGGCATCACCATGAACGTGGTGCCGCGGATCACCGCTGGCGGGGTGGTGCAACTGGTCATTGAACAGGAGATTTCGAGCCTCACTAACGCCAATGTCGAAGGCGCGGCTGACCTCGTGACCAACCGGCGGGTTATCAACACCACCGTCATGGCCGACAACCGCGGCACCGTGGTGCTGGGCGGGCTGATCACCGACGACCGGATCAACGGCAGCAGCAAGGTGCCCGGCCTGGGTGATCTGCCGGTGGTCGGCGACCTGTTCAAGACCCGCAATGGCCGCAACACACAACGCACGCTTTTCGTCTTCCTGCGCCCCACCATCCTGCGCAGCCGCGAAGATATCTCGGCGGCCTCGGCTAACCGCTACAACAAGCTACGGTCAGCAGACACGACGCCCCAGCCAAAGACCGTGCTGAAACAGCAGCAGGTGAAGCAACTGCCACTGGAAATTCAGGGGCTGTATTGAGGTAGGGTCACGCGGGTAACGTCTACGGTCGGTTCGCGGAACGATGACGTTGCAATGATTGATCAGTAGGATTGGCGCCCAGAGCCGATACGTGCTGCATAGAACTCCCTTCTCGAAGAGTTGGGGTAGCATGATGCTACTCTTGCCGTAAGTAAGCTCTGTAGCCCATCTATGGGGCGTGCCGGGCGGTTTGACATGTGCTGTGAAGGTTATTGGGGAAAGCCAAGAAGCGCAGATCGAACTGCGCTTTCTGTTGCAGCGTGGCGCTCGCAAAGCAGCCCCCAAGACTTGGCCCGATCTGGTGCCAACCTGTGCGAGATCGCTGCCCACCTGATTCACTCCGACCATAAGGCGTCTGCTCAATATGTTCAGGAGCTTGATCGTAAGGGGCTCGCCGAGTCATGTTTCGACTGGCTCGAGAAGGCCCGTTTATCACAGAGTGACTTGCAACCAGAACCTCGTGGGAAACCAATGCCCGGAGCGGCTGTTGAAGCATAAATTCATGGAAGAAAAGTGGCAGCCCGTAGGGGGCTTCAAGAAGTCTGACCAATCAGATGGTTAGGGTGCGGTGGGACAATTCATTTTCCCATGCGCGCTCAGGGTTTTTCAGGATTTTTGTCCCACTCGAAGGCGCCGATAGCGGTCCGGTATCGCACCCACCGCTAAACGAGAGATTCACCAAGATCGACTAAAAACAAGGACCGGTCTGCGGCGAACAGACCGGTCCTCAATGGCGTGCGATGTGCCCCCTAAACTGTTGATTGTCACTGAGAACTGACCCGGTAGCCCCATAAATTGTCACTGAGAACTGACCCATGTGAACACACTTCCC
>NZ_JAPWHM010000011.1:0-77696 GCF_027214245.1 Sulfitobacter dubius
CTCAATCTCAAAATGAAAAATCCGCAAACCATTGAAAACACATGGCACCCAATCTCAAAAACCTTGGCAGAACGACACAGAGGACGAGAAGTCGACATCATCAAACTCTGGTGCGTTTTGTATCGCTCAGAACGGCGACAGCGATCAAGAAAAAAGCGACGACATCTCCCTACCCGCCCACGTCGCGGGATCCGGCAGCCTTGATCGCCTGGTCGACGCCGCCCGAGATTATGCGCGCGCCGCAGCTTCTGACAATACGCTGAAAGCCTATGCCAAGGATTGGGCGCATTTCGCGCGGTGGTGTCGGATGAAGGGCGCGGAGCCTCTGCCCCCGTCGCCTGAAATGATCGGGCTTTATCTCGCAGACCTGGCGTCCGGAGCGGGCCCCTCCCCTGCCCTATCGGTCAGTACCATCGAACGTCGCCTCTCCGGCCTTGCCTGGAACTATGCGCAACGCGGCTTTGTCCTCGATCGTAAGAACCGCCACATCGCAACAGTGCTGGCCGGGATCAAACGCAAACACGCCCGTCCGCCGGTGCAGAAGGAAGCGATCCTGGCCGAGGACATCCTCGCGATGGTCGCCACCCTGCCCTACGACCTGCGCGGGCTCAGGGACCGCGCCATCCTGCTCCTCGGGTACGCCGGCGGGCTCCGCCGCTCCGAGATCGTCAGCCTGGATGTCGGAAAGGACGACACGCCCGATTCAGGCGGCTGGATCGAGATCCTCGACGACGGCGCCGTGCTGACGCTCAACGCCAAGACCGGCTGGCGCGAGGTCGAGATCGGTCTGGGATCGTCTAACTCCAGCTGCCCTGTGCATGCGCTCGAGCAGTGGTTGCACTTCGCCAGGATCGACTTCGGGCCGGTCTTTGTCGGCACCACTCGGGGTGGAAAGAAGGCCCTGGAGACAAGGCTGAACGACAAGCATGTCGCGCGGCTGATCAAGCGAACGGTCCTGGACGCCGGCATCCGATCCGAACTGCCCGAAAAGGAACGCCTGGCACTGTTCTCTGGCCATTCTCTGCGCGCAGGTCTCGCCAGTTCGGCCGAGGTGGACGAGCGGTATGTGCAGAAGCACCTTGGCCACGCTTCGGCACAGATGACCCGCCGCTACCAACGCCGCCGCGACCGCTTCCGCGTGAACCTGACGAAAGCCGCTGGATTGTAATCTTGCGAACTGTCATCCTGTCATTAATCCTTGGCCGGTCTGAGCTGATGAAGTCAAGAAGATCTGCATCTTCAGCCTGCTCGGTGTCGGGAACGGGCTCAGGCAAGGGCTTCAACGCACCATCGTCCTCGTCGTCGCGTGCGTTCGCGCCAAGCGCTTGACCAGCAGAAGTGATTTCCGTACCGTGGCCGATACCATCCGCGTAACTCCCCGTTGAAAGCTCAGCGCCCTGCTGTCGGTTCACAGCTGAAGACATCAGCGTATTCCCGAGGCTCATCCTCGGGCCGGACAAAGCCGCGATTAACGACAAGCTCGCCATGCGATAAAGCGTCACAAAAGCCCCTGCCCGCGCGATCTCTTCATCGTCGAAGATCAACGGCCGAGTCTCGAGCTTCTCCATCGCAATTTCCAACTCGCCAAGTCGCGCGTCGACTTCCTCGGGGAATTCATCCTGGCCCTCGTATTCCTCTTCGAGCGCCCGGTATTCGGCAAGAAGCTTGGCATGGGCCGCGCCTTCGTCATCCGTCATCGGTGCCGGGTCTCCGCTCAGCCGCCGCAAACCGTGGCTGTAGCCATAGGGCAGGTCGAGCGAGACCTCGATCCATTTCCAACCTTCGGTCGCAATGGCTTCGGCTTCAGCCTGAAGCTTCTCGCTGACCAGACGATCGAACAGGGCGGGGTCTTCCAGCCAGCCGCCGTCATCGCCCTGGAAGAGGTCGTGCAACATGGTGCCGCCAGCAGACTCATAGGCATCGATGCCGACAAAGACAGCACGACGATCGGATGCCCGCACCGAGGTTTCCGTCAGCATCCGCCGGATCTGATAGGGCTCCTTGTTCCAGGACGAGCGGATCGCCTCCCAGACCTGAACCTGGCGCTCATGATCCGGGTTAACCGTCAAGGCCATCAGCTGCTCCAGCGTCATTTCATCCTCGGCATAAAGCTCGAGCAGGGCAGGGGCCACGACGGCGAGTTTCAAGCGCTGTTTGATCACCTGCGGCCTGACGAAGAAGGCGGTTGCGATCTCTTCGTCGCCCTGACCCTTCTCCTGCAGCGCCACGAAGGCGCGGAACTGATCGAGTGGATGCAGGACAGCGCGCTTCATGTTCTCGGCGAGCGAGTCGTCTTCGGCGAGGATCGTGGACTTCGCATCCCGCACGAAGCAGGGAATGGGCGTCGTCTTGGCCAGGCGCTTCTGCTTCACCAAGAGTGACAGGGCCTGGAAGCGCCTACCGCCAGCGGGTATTTTGAACTTGCCTGTCTCGGACCCATCATCCGCCAGAACGGGCCGGACGCACAGGCTTTGCAGCAACCCGCGGCGGGCGATGTCTTCGGCCAGTTCCTCGACCGAGATGCCGGCCTTGATGCGCCGGACGTTGGACTGGCTCAGCACGAGCTTGTCGAAGGGAATGTCCCGGAACGGGGACTGGGTGACTTTCTGGGCAGGTTTCGCCATCAGATCTCCTCCACGACGGGCGCCGGAAGCCACTCTTCCGATCTCACTTCCCGTCACCCTCAAACCAACAACCCTTTCCCTCTCATATTCTGACGCTCGCGAGGCAGGACTTTAACAGCTGTTAAGTCGACAGTCCCGAGGTGGCGGAAAAGTACGCAGTCTCTCAACCTTAACAGCTGTTAAGCTGCAGATCGTCGCCCAATCAATGCCATGACCATCGGCCCACAGGAGAACTCGCCGGCCGCAGCTTTGGCAGTCAGAGCTCGCAAGTATCCACCAGGCGATCTTATGTCGGCGAAGCGTTCCAGCATCGCAGCAACGACGATCGACGCTTGCTCCGGACCCATGAACCGCTGTGCTTCTTCCCATGCAGACGCACTGATCCCCATGGCTGGCCGCACATGGCCCGCCGCATCGAAAAGCTGATGCCAATGCCGGATCTCACCTTGGTAGAAGGTCTTCAGCGAGGGACATGCCGCTATCACTAGGTGAAGCGGGATCTTTGGCAGATGTCTTGTGTCCTGTTCATCAACGTCAGCCACCGGCTCATTCGTATCCACATCTGGCACACCCGCCGCCGCCCCGCTTTTTTCTAAAGCCGGCTCAAAATCTATAGATTCTTTATTTGAATTATGATGGTGACGCTCAGATTGGGCATCATTGGTGTTCATTTCTTCTGTTTCAGGGCCATCAATGATGTTGCGTGCCTGGTCAAGGAGAGCTTCAAGATCGGCTCGATAGGCCGCGAGGTCCTCAATTGAAAGCTTGCGGCGAAGCGCGCGGGCTGTGAGGGCAGCCTTGTCGCGAAGCTGATCCCAGAAGCCTAGGCCTGGCTGCATCTCGTCTCCGAACTCGGCGAGGGCCGCGAGATCGCGTCGCATGAGGCTTACGACCTCTCTCAGGCGCCTGACGCGCTCCTCAGCCTCACGTACGGCCTCTGCGGCCCGTGCTATCTCCTCGGACTGGCAGTAGAGCGGGGAAAGATCGAAGCCAAAGGCGACGCGGTCTTCGCCGTGCTTGCGGACGTAGCGCTTCCCATTGGGGCTATCGCGCCGCTGGAGCAAGCCAGCCTCGACGAGACGCGCGAGGTGACGACGCATCGTTGAGCACGGCATGCCATTCAGGCGCTCGCAGATCGCCTTGTTCGAGGGGAAGACGACCATCTCGGCGTTCCCGCCAAGCGCATCGTCCGGAAAGAAGCTGAGGAGCCCCTGCAAAACAGTCAGATCACGTTCCGAGACCCCAAAGGCCGCTTGCGCCTTGGAGAGCTCGCGCAGGAGTTCCCACTTGTTAACGGGTCTGGCCGGAACAGATGCCTCGGGTCGCTCGATGACGCGCAAATGAGCGTGCGAAATCGGCCGCATAAACGGCGAAATTGGTGTGTACTCCATGAAAATGTTCACGAAGACAAAAATTCTAGGGCCCGCGAATCGCTTTGCGCTTGCGGGGTAGGGGCCAGAACGCTACATTCAGAAGTGCGAAAACTGAGATTTTGTAGCGGGCTGATCCCGGTGCGAAACCTTACAAAGGTCTCGTGAAGCTAGCTTCTCGGGGCCTTTTTCTTTTTGCCTGTATCGTGCCTCCTTCTTGTTGGTTGCTCTTCCTCAGTCTTCTGAACGCTTCCAGCGCTCATGAAGCTCGGTAATCAGCTTTGGGGCATTGCCCTCCAACCAGCTGATAAAATCAGGTTCATCCGTAGTCAGATCGAGTTTAAGCTGCTTGCCTTGGCGGCTGGTCTTGACCGTCGCAGCTCCGACACCGGGGATCGCCAAAGCAGGCACGCCTTTTCTAGACGGGCTTGCTTTCTTCTCTGCGCTCTTCGCGGCTGCCAGAACTGCGAGAAACGCACGCTCAGAAACCTCATCGACCGAGCCGGAACTTTCGGACTTGGCTGCATGAGCTACGGCTTGCAGTTGGTCTCGATCACCGTCGTAGGCACCCAAAGCCTTTTTGAGCTCTTCCCATCTCGGGCGACCAATCCCGGGAGCCGCACCAATTGCCTGGATGAGTTCCTCGCCGACCGTCCGAACGACACTCAAGAGTTGTGAAACCCCGGCTTCGTGGAGGTTAAGGACTTCGGCGACACCTCGATTGGTGCGCTCAGCCCCTTCCAAATGATCACCGTCCAGAAGTGCCGTCGCAACGAGCGCACGCTCAATAAAGCTCAGATCACGACGCTCTTGGTTCTCGAGAAGCTGATCTCGAAGCGCTTGATCACCCTCAACCTCTGTGACGATGGCTCGAACTTTGATACCGAGTTCGCGACATGCTTCCAAGCGTCTGCGGCCATAGATCAGGTTGTAGCGATCGCCTTCCAGTGGGCGCACCAAGACGGGCACACGCTGACCGTTCTTGGAAATAGAGTTCTTCAGGCCCTCAACTTCAATCTGAAGCCTGTCATCCAACCGTCCTTCGGTAAGGATCTGCGCCGGATCGATCTCAAATACACCGCCACGCAGTCGGCGCCCTTCAAGAGCGTCAGGAGCGTTGCGAAGGGTCTGCAGCGGCAGGCCAAGTTTAGGCTTTCTTGCCATTCCGACCCCATGTGTTCTGGATGATTTCAGCGATCTCATCGTTCACTGCGTTCATGGATTCGATCGCACGATCAAACGTCTGACGCGTGAAGTCCTTTTTGTCAGCTTCGTAGAGCGTTTGCTTGGTCAAGCCGGCATCAGATATTGCGGTCGATTCAACCATGTGATTGGTCAGGACCGACCTCCCAAACAGCCCGCGAATGAAGGCGATGACTTCGGTTTGTGGCGCGTCGCCGACTTTGTATCGCGTTGGCAAGAAGCGCAGCCAATCGAAGCGCAGATTTGCGCCTGCATCCCTGATCACTCCCAGGAGATCCGCAGTCATTCGCAGGAATTGAGACATCGACATGAGGTCAAGCATCTGCGGGTGAACCGTCACGAGGACACCCGAGGACGCAGAAAGTGCTGACATCGTCAAGAAACCAAGCTGCGGCGGGCAGTCGATCACAACAACGTCGTAGTTTGCTTCAACACTATCGAGTGCGTCATGAACTCTCGCGAAGAACGCCTTCGCTCCGCCTCGCTGGATAGCAGCAGGCGTCTCGTGCTCGAACTCCATGAGTTCAAGGTTGCCCGGGATAAGATCAAGGCCGCGGATGTAAGTCTTGCGGATCACTTCGGCGATCGGAACCGGATCGTCGTAGCGAACGGCATCATAGAGGGTTCCGCCCTCCATAAGGTCGAGTTCTGGCTGGATTCCATGAAGAGCCGAAAGAGATGCTTGGGGGTCGAGATCGATCGCAAGAACCCTGTACCCCTTTAGCGCCAAGCGCTGAGCGAGGTGAGCAGACGTCGTCGTTTTGCCGGAGCCGCCCTTGAAGTTCACCACTGATATGACTTGAAGCTCGTCACCGTCGCGACGCCCAGGCACGTAAGTTCCAGACTTTTTTGCATTTCCTTCAAGCGTCTGCCGGATTTCCCAGATATCGTCGAGCGTATAGCGGCGATGACTTCCCGCCGTCGTCTCGACGTCAACGATCTTTCCTTCTCGATGAAGCTTCCGAAGATAGGTATGGTCGACGCCAAGGAGCTCAGCAGCTTCGCCGCTGGTCAAAGTGCGCATCACCTTCTTTGCATCTGGTGGGAAGTGCGCAGCGCGCTGAGCATGCAGGTTCGACGCGAGAAGTTCCGCGTAGTGCCCGATGGCGATATCAAGATCCTGTTCTGCTTCGCTCATGTCTGCCCCGATCCGTGGGCGCGTTTTTTATGTGACCGCGCGTTATTTTTCGAGACTATTGCCCGACCAGCCAGATTCGTGCAAGCACTTTCTAGATATTGCGTCGTGCACCAAGTCCACCACAAGGGTAGCGTTCCATTACTCCGAGGCTGTGGTCGTGCGGGATCTCCTGCGCGGTGCGTGAACCGGGGCCTAAGCCCCGATCCTCTTGATGCGGATGCCGAGTTTGCGGGCCTTGTCGACGATATTCTCGGTGATGCCCGAACCGGGCGTGGCGATCAGACCCTGGGGCATGGTCTCGAGCATCTTGTCGTTGCGCTTGAAGGGGGCAGCCTTGCCATGGCTCTTCCAGTCGGGTTTGAACGCCACCTGCGTGACACCACGGGTATCTGCCCAGCGGGCAGCGATCATCTCGGCACCTTTTGGTGTGCCGCCGTGTAAAAGAATCATGTCTGGGTATTTCGCATGGGTGGCATCGAGGACGGACCAGATCAGGTCGTAGGCGTGATAGTCCCCGCCCGAGAAGGCGATCCGCGTGCCTTCGGGGCAGTGAACCTCGGTCTCCTTGCGCCGCTTGGCCGAGAGATAGGCCCGGCTGTCCACCACGGCGGAGGTGAGACCGCGATGCGAGACCTTGGATCCGGTGCGGGGCAGCCAGGGTGAACCGGTGGCGGCCGAGAAGTGGTCCACGGCCAGATCGCGCATCTGCTCGAAAGCGTCGCGATGGTCCCAGAGCTTCAGCCCGATCATCTGGAGGCGCTCGAGTTCGACCGAGGCGACCTCGGAGCCGTCCTGGATGGCCAGACTTTCCCGGACCTCGAATTCGTTGTCATCGAGGAGCTTCTGGATATGGGTGAGCCGGCGATGGAAGATCGAGGTCAGGGACCAGAGCATCTCTTCGAGATTGTCTTCCAACTGGCTTCCGGTGAGGAGGCCGATGGTGGTGTCAAAGAGCGTCGCCATGGCGAGTTCGACCTCGTCGGGCTGGGGCAGGGGGCGATGATCGGTCTCGCCGGGCCCGGGCGTTGCGACGTGAAGTGCGAGGTGGTCGAGGATGGCGGAGGTCACGCCGGTTTCCTCTTGGATGTCTGTCTGATGGGGCATTGTCTGGTTCCTCTGTTTGATCTGACCCGATTTGGATGGGGCGATAACAGGACCGGCGGCGACCGGGCCGCATCCGTCAGGATCGGAGCGCAGCGGAGAATGTGACCCGGACCGGAAAATTGTTCCCGCGAGGAATGGCCCGCCACGGTCATGTGGTGGGGCAGGGGAATTTTCCGGGTAGCGGGCGCATTGCTGCCCGGGCGAGGAGCACTCTGCTCCGACCCGCCGGTCCATCGCTCCCCTTGTCCAAACGGGATCAGATAGAACCGGCGAAACCTTTGCCCGGTCAGGCATCCCCGGGGAGGTTGGCGGTCACCCGTCCTCGATCTCCAGACCTTGTGCTTTCATGGCCTTTAGCAGAGAACGGCGCAGCGCATCTTTGCCAAATGCCCGCAGATCGTCGTTGAAATCGCCCATGTTTGGTACGAGATCACCACAGGTAATTCCAAGCGATTCCAGTTGGTTAAGCAATCTTATTGATGCGTCGCGTCCAGCTTCGTCATTGTCCCGCGCGATCCAGATACGCTTGATCCTCGGCGGCGGGATGAAGAGGCCGAGATGGGTGGCAGTGAGACAGGAGGCGAGATCGAACTCGGGGAGAGCCGTGCCGACCGAGAGGGTGTTCTCGAGACCTTCACCGACGATGAGATCGCTGCGCGCCTTGCCGGACCAGAAGCGGATGGCATGGCCGTGCAGCTGTCCGAGGATCCGCTTCGGGCTCTCGATCTCGGCCAAACCGCCGGTGGACGGGTCGAGAAAAACCCTTGCGCATCCGGTGATCTGGCCGCGATTGTCGGTGATCTTTGCCAGTAGGGCAGGGGCCCGTTCCAGCAGATCGGGGTCGTCCTCGCCCTGCCGCAGGAAGACACGCGCGTGATAGCGCAGGGCCGGGCCGAGCCGTGTGATCCCGCGCCCCTGCAGATAGGTGGCGGCCAAGGTGCCAAACACCGGCTTGCCAGCAGCGAAAAGTTTGCGCGCCCGCGCGATGCGTTTGCTGGAGGCTGCATCCGGGCGCTCAGCCCTTTGGGTGTCTCGAGGTACGGCAGGGCAGGGGGCTTCGCCGAGGAAGGATCGAGCCTCCCTCAGGGTCTCCTTGAGCGTGACAGACCCAAGCCGTTCATGCAGCAGGTCGATCAGGTCGCCATATTCACCCGTCGCGAAATCTTGCCAGGACCCGGCTTTACGACCAACCTGCGCCTGCAGACGGATGGCGAGGCTCTGGCCCTTTGCACCGGACGTGTCGCCGACCTGCCAATAATTACCCAGCTTGCGCCCCTCGGGGAAATACTGGCGGCAGAAACTCTCGGCATGGTCTGCCAGATCGGCCGAGAGGTCCGCGATACTGTGGCGCGCGCTCATGCGGCGGCCTCCGATGTGCCGGCGCCAACTGGATGCTCGGCAAGGACCCGTGTCAGCACCTCGATGCCGTCGACCGGAATGAACACCCGCGTCTTCCACTGGATCACTTCCGTGAAACAGCCCATTGCCTTCAGTCCGGGCAGGGCCGCGCCTGAAGCACCTATCAGCTCAAGCCTCGGCTGCCCCATGACCAGCGACCGGCGCAGCTGATAGCCGCCGAGGAGGTTCAGCGTCGTCCTGGCTTCCATCACGGCGGCGAGCACTTCCCGCGGCGTCATCTCGATCTGGCAATCGAGACCAAGGCGTGCAAAGACATTGAGAAGCTGCTCCTGGCTGACCAGTCGACCGATGGCGCGCTCCCCATCCTCGGTCTGAAGGCGGTAGATGCGCATGTTGTCAGCGGGAAGCCGATCCCAGATCGGCAGGAGAAGCCCGCAGATGAGCGTAATCTTTGAGGTGGTGAACTCCGGCACTGCCTCGACCTCGGCCTGCCAGAGCTGTTCGAATATCGCATCATCGATCTCTTCCCAGTGCGACTTCGAGAACTCGGTCAGCGCGAGGATTTCTGTGGCCATCGGACGCAGAAGCTTCACCCGCAGGATCGGCACGCCGTCCTCGTCCATGAAGGCCGGCGCATTCACCATCAGCGCCGCGCGTTTGGAGGAGGTGTTCCAGCACAGCGTCGCGCCGTCCGTATTTGCGCAGATCGATTTGATCCGGGGCAGGGTGAGCGGATCGTTGCGATCGGTACGCTCCACGGTCAGCGCAGTTGCCGTTGCGCCCGTAGCCCCGTGCTCGAAGATGACCTTGCGGTCGACGATTTCGAATTTCTCGGCCTTGAGCGTTTCGAGGCCGACATCGAGCGTGCCTGCCTGGCGCGCATCTTCGATGATGGCCGAGAGGAACCCGCCGAAGGCCTCGAAGATCGCGTCCTGCATGTCGATGCGGAGCGCGAGGCAACGATTCAGGAACTGCTGGATCGGCGGCAGGGTCTCTTTCATCGTGCCATCCGCTTCATCGAGCGTCAGCCCAGTCATCTCCTGGAATTTCGCATAGGAGCAGGCCTCGATCTTACCCGCACGCAGCTTGTAGAAGAACTGGCGCAGCGCAGCGCGTGCGTAGGGGCTCTCAAGGTTGTCCTCGGCACGGAACATGTTCTGACCGCCGGTCTCGCGCTGTCCCTTGGTGATGGCACCCAGCGTGTCGAGGCGGCGGGCGATGGTGGAGAGAAAGCGCTTCTCGCCCTTCACGTCTGTGGCGACGGGGCGAAAGAGTGGCGGCTGCGCCTGGTTCGTGCGGTTGGTCCTCCCGAGACCCTGAATCGCATTGTCGGCCTTCCACCCGGGCTCCAGGAGGTAATGCACCCGAAGGCGCTGGTTCTTGGCCCCGAGATCGGCGTGGTAGCTGCGCCCGGTGCCACCCGCATCGGAGAAGATCAGGATGCGTTTTGCATCGTCCATGAAGGCCTGGGTTTCGCCGAGGTTGGAGGAGGCGGGGCGGTTCTCGACCTTGAGCCGCCCCTCACGCGTCTTGACGATGCGCCGCTTGCGCCCCGTGACCTCAGCCACTGCATCGCCTCCGAAATGCCAGAGGATCTGGTCGAGCGCGCCCTGCACCGGGGCGAGGGCCCCAAGATGCTCGACAAGATCATCCCGCCGCCGCTCCGCCTCGCGGCAGATGATCGGGTTGCCATCGCAATCGAGGGCGGGGCGCGAGCGCAGATCGCCATTCTCGTCGGTGTAAGGCTCAAAAAGCTGCGTCGGGAAGCTGTGCATCAGGTAGTCCATGATGTTCTCCCTCGGCGTGAAATCGACCTGCAGATCGTCCCAGTCCGAGGAAGGGATCTCTTCAAGGCGGCGTTCCATCACCGCTTCGCTGGTCGAGACCACCTGAATCACGGCCGAGTGCCCTGCTGCAAGGTCCGCCTCGATGGCGCGGATCAGCGAGGGACATTTCATGGCGGTGATGAGATGGTTGAAGAAGCGCTGCTTGTTGCTCTCGAAGGCCGAACGCGCGGCGGATTTCGCTTGGGCGTTCAGCGTGCCGGTCTCAGAAGAAATACCCGAGGCCTGAAGCGCTGCCTCAAGGTTGTTGTGGATGATCTGGTAGGCATCGGCGTAGCTGTCGTATATGGCGACTTGAGCGGGGCTCAGCTCATGGACCAGCATCTCGTATTCGACCCCGGCATAGGAGAGGGACCGCGCCAGATAGAGCCCAAGCGCCTTCAGGTCGCGCGAGATCATCTCCATGGCCGCAATGCCCCCGGCCTCCATCGCGGCGACGAACTCGGCCCGCGTCACGAAGGGGAAATCGCCGGTGCCCCAGAGACCGAGGCGCGAAGCATAGGCAAGATTGCCGACGACTGTGGCACCGGTCGCCGAGACATAGAGAACCCGTGCATCGGGCGCGGCGTTCTGCAGCGCGAGGCCAGCGAGGCCCTGCTGGGACGCCTTCTTGTCGCCGCGGTCGGACTTTTCTCCGGCAGCATTCGCCATGGCATGGCTTTCATCAAAAGCAATGACCCCGTCGAACCCATCGCTGAGCCAGGACGTGACCTGATCGAGGCGGGAGGCTTTGCCCTCACGTTCAGCCGAGCGCAGCGTGGCGTAGGTGACGAAGAGGATGCCCTCGGGCAGGCGGATGTCGCTGCCCTGGCGGAACTTCGAGAGCGGCACGATATCGCTTTCGCGTCCCCCGAGCGCTATCCAGTCGCGACGCGCATCTTCGATGAGCTTGTCGCTCTTCGAGACCCAGACCGCCCGTCGGCGCCCTTTGAGCCAATTATCGAGGATGATACCGGCAACCTGTCGCCCTTTACCGCATCCCGTGCCATCACCCAGAAACCAGCCCTTGCGCAGGCGAAACGCGCCTTCGTCGCCCTCGGCCGCCGCCATCAACTGGCCTTCGATCTCGCCGCGCTTGAACCAGCCCTTGAGATGCGTCTCATGCGCGTTGCCCGCATAGATGACACTTTCCAGCTGCGGCGCAGAAAGAAGGCCGTCCTGAACGAGGTTCTTCGGCAGGATGGGACGATAGGTCGGCACGGGCGGCGGCACCGAGGCCATGGCGGTGGATTGCACCAGCGCGGTCGGATGTTCCGCCGCGCCATCGATCCTGATCGCCTGAAGGTCATAGGCCTCGTAGACCGTGTCCTGCAGCGTGCCGTCGGGTTGGCTCCAAGCCTTCGGCAGGTAGTCGATCGGGGCCGTCGTGATATCGTCAAACGGGTGCCTTGCGCGTTCTTCGGCGAGGGCACGGGTTTCCTTGCGCGCGGCATTGCGCAGGGCCTGCAGGTTGGTGCGGGTCGAAGCGGTCGGAGCCGACAGGGCCGTACTGGTGGGGCAGGGCGAGGGGCTGTGGCGCTGCGGGCAGTGGGTGAGCACTGCGTTGAGAAGGTCGGCGGTGGTCGCGCAGATCGGATGGTAGACGGCCTCGCTTTCGACCGATGCGATCTCATCAGCGCCAGTCGCACGCTTGTCGATCACCGTCAGCCGTGTGTCGATCGTGGTGCCATGCCGCGCAAAGACCTTGCCGTCGATAGCGGCGGAAAATACCACATCGGCGCTTTGTGCGATCCGCTGAAACGTCGACTGAAAGGATTTCGTCGAGGGGCGGAAGCTCTCGCCGGTGATGACGACAAGCCGCCCACCCGGCGCGAGACGCGCTAGGGCGGACAGGACATGTTGGCTGGTGGCCTGCCGGAACCGGCCGTCGACATGGTTGGCCGCAGAAAACGGTGGGTTCATCACGATGACCGAGGGCGTGATCGACCGATCCAGCCGGTCATCGATCGAGGCGGCATCGTGATCCGAGACGACTGCACCGGGGAACAGATGTCCCAGCAGGGCGCGGCGGGTCTCGGCAAGCTCATTCAGCGCCAGGCGAGCGCCTGCAATCTTTGCGAAAATCGCCAGCAGGCCGGTACCGGCCGAAGGCTCGAGCACCAGGTCGTCGTCCCGAAAGCCCGCCGCCTGCGCAACGATGGCCGCGAGGGGCAGAGGGGTCGAGAATTGTTGCAGGCGGACACTGTCTTCAGAGCGCCGCGTGTGGGAGGGGGCCAGACCGGCGAGACGCTCGATCATGGTGAGAAATGCCCGCGGCGCGGATACCTGGCGCTGCATCAGCGCACCGTAGCGCGAAAGCATCAGGATCTGGGCGACCTCAGCGGCTTCGTAAGCATCCTTCCAGATCCAGGAGCCGCTGGTGTCGCTGGCACCGAAGGCTTGCTCCATCGCAGTGCGAAGGGCGGCGGCGTCGATGGACCTGCCCGCCTCGAACAGGGGGACGAGGGCTTTCGCAACCTGCATCAGGTGTTGGGCGAAGCCCGGAGCCTCTGGCAGGGCAGGGGCGTCGGGCTCGGTTGCAAGTTGGACGGAATGGGGGTGAGCGTTCATCGGCAATCTCCGGGGTTTAGGGTTGGCCCCAAGCCCCGCGCGCACTCTCTCACCCGGGAGGGGTCACCCCTCCTGCCCTGCCTCTCGCTCTTTCATGGCAAAGCCCCGGTGCGAATTCGCCCGTTATCAGGACGACCGCAGATGCCTCGGCACGTCCATGGACTGATGCAAGACTCGGATCACGAAGATCCTGTCCGGGTCCACCTCGTAGAACACGAGGTGCCGGCCCGTGATCAGTTTACGCGCACCCTGCAAGAGATCGGAACAGTCAGACCCCATTTGCGGGTTGGCGATGAGACCCTTCAGGGCGCGATCGATATCATCGAGATAGCGGTCCGCCTGCGCCTCGCCCCACTGTCGGTCTGTCTCGACCCAGATATCGACGAGGTCGGATTTTGCCGCCTGAGAGTGATGAATGTCACGCATCAGAAGCGCCAGAGCGGCTCCGCGCGTCGCGCTTGATCTCATCCATGTCAAGCGGACCGGCGTCACCGGATTGTTTGCCCTCCATCAGCGCAACGCGAAGCCGCGCCCGCTGACCTTCCTGCTCCTCCATCAGGCGCAGAGAGGCGCGGATCAACTCGCTGGTTGACCCGTAACGCCCCTCTTTAAGCATCAGGGCGATGAATTCGTCCCAATGGGGGCCAAGTGTGACGCTTGTGCTTGCCATGCTCACCTCCGTAATACGCATGAATAAGATATATGAGTATTGCGGGCGTTTCAACTCGGGGGTGGGCTTGCGCCCTGTTCCGCAGCGGCGGGTCTTTGTACCTCTCGCAAAATCAGAGGATCTACAACCGCCCGCGCCTCGGACAGGCAGTCCAGATCATAGTGCTCGAAGAACCCCCAACAGGCGTCGATCTCTTCACCGTCACGCTCGACGACATAGCCATAAACCCGTCCGCCGAGGTAGGCATCGAAGGTGACGATCTCAGCGCGCAGAATGTCCTTGGCCTTTTCGCGCATCGCCTTGGTGACGCGCTTCGCGCCGAACTCCTTTCGAACCGTTTCGAGCGTTACGTATACAAAGCCAACTTGGCCGGAATCCCACGGACAATGGAACTCGATGGTGTTCATCGCGAGGCCGGAATGGTCGTAGAGGTACACGGGCAAGATGATTGCCTTGCGCTCGGCGCGCTCGCGGAGGCGATCCAGTGAAAGATCGCTCTGATCCGAGACGCCCGCAAGATCGCGCAGGAACGCCTCGGGGCAGTCGAACCGGTGGCTGTCCCCCAGCCGGTATCGGCGGTGCCAACAGATCAGCGCTCCGAGGTTGGACCACTCCCTTGGGTTCTCAGAATCGGGGTCGTGATAGATCTTGATGACGTGGCCTTGGTAGGCCTCCTCGTAGACAGGGTCTTGCATGTCGATATCCTTTCTTGAAACGCAATCGACCCGCCAAGCCGGTTGTGGCGCAGGCGGGTCGAAGTGGATGGGATCCGGTGGTTGGTGAGTTTTCTGGCCGGCGGATCAGGCAGCGGCGCGGTTTTGGCGATGCTGGATGTGCTCGACAGAGACCTTCAGCAGCCAGTCCTCAAAACCGAGAATGGTCTGGTGATTGGAGACCGCCTCGATCCAGACCGCACGCGGATCGCCAACAATCTGCGTAGGATCGTTGTCGATCCGGCCATTGGCCATCCACGGTTCCGGCTGAATGCGGACAAGCCAGTCCGCCAGCGACGGGATCCGTCCCTGGCAGTCCTCGCGCACATGCTGCTCACCGATCCAGCGGATCGGGACGACCCGGCCCGCGCTGTTGGTCAGGCTGCGGCCGAAGTGACGTTCGGCATCATAGATCCCGACTGTATGATGTTTTTGGGCTCTGTGAACAAAGAGACCTAGGTGCTCTTTGGATGAGTCAAACCAGTCATGCACGAACTGATAGTCATCTGGAACACCGCCGAATTTTCGGGCGGAGCTTTCGGCGTGGTGGAGGGGATGTGCCATGTCAGAGCCCCTCGTGTTCGGTGGTGTTGGTTTCGATATAGCGGTTCGAGTGGCTAACATCGATCTTGTCCGTCTCGAGCGCCCAGGTCAGCTCGCCATAACCGCCCTCGTTGTTCTCGAATCCGGGGCTCAGCGCATAGGCGAAATCCCAACCAAAATCTTCAACCCGGCGTCGCAACTCTTCTGTCAGCGTGATCGTGTCGGGTGTCACGACGACATCCTCGACATTGCCGGAATCGCCGTAGCCTTCATATTGCACCTCGATGCTGGTCACGCCGAAGGCACGCAGCTCGGAGAGAAGGGCAGCGCGAGTCTCGCCCCGCTCTTCGGATGCGCGTCTCTGGGATTCGAGCATCTGTGCGTAGAAATCAGTCGCTTGTGTCATGTCTTTTTGTCCTTTGGAATTGGGAGAGGGGAGGGCGACCGTTACGCGAGGCCGCCCCGGAGTTTCCTTTGGGGGGCTTCAGGCCGCAGCGTCGCCGCGGTTTTCAGCCGTCCGGTCAACCAGGTTGAAATACAGATTCTCGGTCGCGCGCTTGAACCCCGGCGGTTTGCGCGGGGCGAGGCAACGCACCGAAGCACTGCAACTCTCACCATGCTCCATTGCGAACTGCGTCACCTTGTCGATCAAATCGTCCATGCCCGCGGCCTGGACGCGCTTTTCGGGGTAGGTCGCCATCATATGGAACTGGGTAACAACGAAGGCGCCGTCACGATGCGCGGGATAGAGGGTGATCTGGTAATCGAGTGTCTTGGCCATCTCTGGTCTCCTGCAGCAGGCCGGACGCGATCATCGCGCCCCTTGAAACCCGCCAGCCCGAAAGGACCGCCCTTTATGCAAGGACGGCCCGGGGCGGCGATTGGGGGTGGAGGGCGTCAGTATTCCGACGGGAGAAGCAAGGTCAGCACGCGACGCGTCTGTTTCGGGTCGGAAGGCTCAGGCGAGCCGTACTGATAATCGACGTCGTACAAGTCGATCTTGAACCAAACCTTCGTGCCATTGAATTCGATGACCCCCATCTCGTGCAATCCCTGCGGGTCACTGTCGGCATTGAAGGCGTCGAACGCGGCAACGCGGCGTGTGAGTTCCAGTTGTGCGTCGGGTCCAAGCGCGGCGACGCCACATGTCATCACAAACTGTCCCTGCGGGGCATCGGCAACGGAAGGATTGCCGAGGATGGAATTGCGAAACGCGTCATTCTGCGCGGCGATGCGTGCGGCTTCCTGAACAGGATCGAGGTCGAGTCTGGTGGTCATAGGATGTCTCCGGGACGGGCCAGCCGATCCGATATCGGCTGTCGGCAACCCGTCAGCCGGAAAGAGCCGCCCTCGATGTGAGGGCGGCCCAAAGCTCATGTCGTGATCAGGTCGGTGTTCGCTTCGTCAGGCCGCATCTCCGCTAAGGAAGGCGGGCAAGGACGATGGTTCATTGCTCTCCGCCTCGGCCAGAGCGTCTGCGGCAGGCACGTCGCCTTCCTCCGCCTCGGGCGCATCGCCAATCATTTTGGCGTCGGCCTCCGCCGCACCGGCAAACACCATCCCGTCTGGCAGCCAGCGCGTTGTCTTTGCTGCCGTCGCCGCGTCGAAACCTTCCGTCTCGCCGGCCGTTTCCGCGAAAGCGCGCTCCATCGCGGCTGCGAGATCGCCCTTGCGTTCGCGATTGCGATCCTCGGCGTAATCATCGCCGATGAGCTTGCGCGCCGTGGCCACCGCATGCCCCTTGTTGACGCGACCCCAGTAGTTCTGGGCACTCGGGCGCCAGCAGGCCGCCACATCGACGTCGAGCCGCGCACCAATCTCCTCAATGATGTGGGAGGGGCGATTGTCAGAGGAGAGCTGCGGCTTGACCGCGAGACCCGTCGCCCAGGCGAAAAGCGCCTGCTTGTCCGCAATGGGCAGGGCCGACATCGCCCGGAAGTCATCGGGTTTCTCCAGCTTCATCCAGTCGGTGGCGAGGTCCTGCTCCAACGCCTCAAGCATCTTCTGAGCGACGGTGTCCGCATGCAGCACCTCGCGGTTTTGCGCCTGGAAGGGCCGGATGGAGATATCGAGCGCCTCGTTGTTGTAGGACCGCCCCAAAGCCTGCTCGCAGAGCGCGTAGAGCATCGCATCGAAAGCCACCTCGAAATCCGCCGCCAGATGCGCCCGCAGGATGTGCTGACGCGTGGCGCGCAGATCGTCGGCCAGGCTCGCCGAAATCCCGTCCGCCTTGCGCAACGTCGCGGCCGGGTCGGAGCTCGGCACCGGCGTGGAGGAGGTCGGCGGCGTCACCTGTGGGCGGGCAGGGGAGGGAGCGCCATCCGGATCTGCGGTGGTATCGTCCGGTTCGGGCGCAACAGGAATGTCCTCGGGCCGCACCAGGCCTTTCTCGACGCGCAACACCCCGTCATGGCCGATGGTCAGGACTACACCGGCGATAGCGCGATCTGCCTCGGCATAGGGTTGCCGTTCGCGCTGCATGGCTTCAATTTCGCGCAAACGCGGCTCGATGGCGTAGTATTCTTCGGTCTCCGCGTCGGTCCAGTCCTCCCCGTCGTTCTGCGCCGCCAATTCTTCCTCACGCGCGATGAGACGTTCCTCCTCGGCCAGCATGTCCGCATCCGGTTCGATGTCCTGCGGATAGACCCGCCCGAAACTGCGAAACGCGCCATAATCCACCGAAAGATGCACTTCGACCCATTTCCATATCCCTTCGAAGGGTTTGGCCGCAGCCTGCAGTTTCTCAATGGCGAGACGCTCCAAGAGGTCGGGGTTTTCCATATGAGCGGTTGCCCGGTCGTCGAAGAGATCCCGCAGCAGAACCCCGCCCGCCGCCTCATACGCCTCGATGCCGACAAATCGACCAATTGCCGAGTTCGCCGAATGTGCGGCCCCGGTCAGCTGACGTTTGATGCTCTGCGGATGGATGTGATAGCCGCCCTTCACGGCGTTCCAGACCGCGAGCTGGCGGTCATGGTCGTCGGTCAGCGTGAAAGCCATCACGCATTCGAGGGTCAGATCACCGGCACGAAACTGCTCGATGATTTCGGGTGCGACACGGGCGAGTTTGAGGCGACGGCGCACCAGGTCGACGGAGACGCCGAATTTGAGCGCAATCTCGTCTTCGCTGCGACCCTCGCCGATCATCTTGTCGAAGGCCTCGAACTGGTCTGCCGGATGCATCGCCGCGCGCTGGAGGTTTTCTGTGGCCGAGGTAAGGATGGCGTTGCGCTCGTCCTCGACAAGGCAGGGCACTGGATGATCAGCGGGGATCACACCGTCCTCGGCGAGTTGTTTCAGCGCCTTGAGGCGACGACCGCCTGCGTCGACGGCAAAACGTGTCTCGGAAAGTGCGTGAACCACCAGGTTCTGCTTGATTCCCGTCTCGCGGATGCTCGCAAGAATCTCGGCATCGTCGCTGGCGCTTGCGGCCACCTTGCGGACGTTGAGTGGGCTCGGCTCCAGCTTGTCGAGCGGGATCATCCGGATGTCGGCACCGCCGTCAGGCGCGGCCGATCCAACGGCTTCGGTCTTTTTTGAGGTGGTGGGATTCGGGCGGGTCGTGGTCTTGGCCATGGTCAGGGTCCTTGTCTCGCCGGACCCGGATGAGCCTCTCTCTATCCTTTCAAGCCCGGCACCCGGGCTTCCCTTTCTCTGGCTTTCACTGTGCGTTGACGTGTGAAGTGGTCCCATCTTTTCGGACAGGTTTGCAGCGTTTCTAAGGTGTATCGGGTTTAGGTTTCATGCTGCGTGTCGCTCTTCCAAGCCTGCCCAATATGCGTCGTCCGGCGTCTGCCGATCAAGCGCGGAATGGGGTCGGCTGGTGTTATAGAATGCCATCCAGCCCTTGATGACACGACGGGCCCGGAAGCCTTCATTGATTTCTTCGAGATAGATGGCCTCCTGCTTCAGGGATCGCCAGAGGCGTTCGATGAAGATGTTGTCGAGGTAACGCCCGCGCCCGTCCATCGAGATGCGCACGCCCGCCTCGGTCAGCGTCGTGATCCAGGCCGATCCGGTGAACTGCGATCCCTGATCTGTGTTCATGATCTCAGGCGGGCCGTACCTGGCGATGGCCTCGCTCAGTGCTTCGACGCAGAAGTCGGCGTGCATCGTGTTCGACAACCGCCAGCTCAGCACCTTGCGCGTCGCCCAGTCCATGATTGCCACCAGATAGAGGAAGCCATTTCTGACTGGCACAAAGGTGATATCGGCGCACCAGACCTGGTTCGGTCGGTCAATCACCATCTTCCTCAGCAGATACGGGAAGACCGGGTGCTGAGGATGCGGCTGGCTGGTTCGTGGGCGCTTGTAGACCGCTTCAAGACCCATCTTCGCCATCAATCGCCTGACGCGATGGCGGCCAACAACAATGCCTTCCCGGCGCAGATAGGCCGCGATCTGGCGCGACCCGAAGAATGGGTATTTGGTGAACACCCGGTCGATCTCTTTCATCATCGACAGCGTGTCGGCGTCGATCCCGGCGGGCGTGTAGTAGAACGCCGACCGGCTCAGGCTCACCAGCTTGCACTGCTGGCTGATGCTCAGCTTGGGGTGATCCCGGTTGATCATCGCGCGTTTCTTTCCAGGGCTCATCGCTTCAGCCCTTCCGACAAAAAATCGTTCTCGACCGCCAGCCTCCCGATCTTGGCGTGAAGTTCCTTTACTTCCGCCTCGGTCGGGCCGCTCTGCTTGCCACCCGAGAACACATCGGCCATGCCCTCGATGGCCTGCCGCTTCCATGTGCTGACCTGATTTGGGTGCAACTGATGCTTCGCCGCGATCTCCTGCACGGTCTTGTCGCCACGCAGCGCTTCCAACGCCACCTTGGCCTTAAACTGATCTGTAAAGTTCCGGCGCTTTGCCATGTTCGTATCCCTTCAAAGGTTCGGGAAACACCTTAGCTGACTGTCCGGTTTCCTGGGACCACTTCAGACCTCATCCGCTGACCTTCGTCTCTGGCCGCGGCTTTTCAAAATGCCATTCTTGAAGGCCAGATAGAAATTTGCACTCGGTCACACGCAAACGGGGCGAAAAACCTCTTTGATTACAGGCGGCAACCTCAAAGGTTGCTAGCTCACTGTTTGATTTTCCGAACCCACTTCCGCGAGCAAAATCTGCCGAATTGAGCTTTCAATTTTGACTTTTCCAAATGTTGAAGCATCTCGGAAAACTGACTTCGTTTCGCATTCGAAGCAAATCAAGTCATGCTGACGGCCGACAACTTTTAGACCAACTGAACTTTCCCCGACATGGACCACATAGACCTCGCATGCTAGGTTCGCGCCTGCTTTCACCGGCGCATGGAATTGTAGGTCCATAGAGACAAAAGGCATGGCCGTGTTTCTTTCCGTGAGTAGAAAAAGCCAGCCCCGGCCTGAAAGCAAATCGTCCCAGAAAGTCTCGATCGCTTCCAGCGCGAAATTCGTGATCCGGCCAGTAAAGGCGATTCCCAGCTGGTCACAGTCGCCAAAGAAAATCCTGCGTTCGAAGGCAAATCGTGGTTTAAATTCTGTTTCTGGTACATTCATTGCAGCGTTACGGGCTCAACATTTCTTTGTCTCTGGTGCGTGACAGCGATAGGAAGGAATAGTTTTCCGGTAATTATGCCATGCGCCGGAATTCGGCGGGGGTCGCGCCTGTCATTTTTCGAAAAGTTCGACTAAAATGACTCTGATCTGCAAAACCGCAGTCAAGCGCGACCACTTTCAGGGGGGCATTACCCTTTCTCAGCATCTCCTGGGCCTTCGATATTCGCTTGCGCAAAACATATGCATACGGTGCCAACCCAAACTCCGCCTTGAACTGACGCGAAAAGTGAAACTGGCTGAAACCGATAGATGCGGCCATGTCTTCCAGACTGAGGTTTTCACCTAAGCAGCTTTCAACGAGATCGATGATTCTCTGCCTTTGAGCAGGGCTGAAGTTCGAGTTTGCGTCGCTGGTCAAAGAGACCTTGGCGTACTGACGCAGAAGGTGAACGGCGATCTGGATGCGCAGGGCGTCGATGATCAATCTCTGGCCGATTCCACCGTTCTTTAGCTCATTCTCTAGCAATTGGATGCAGTTCAGGATACAGGGGTCCTTCGCAGACAGACAATCATTGATCTCAATGGACTTCGGGTCACGATCAAAGACCGAAAGGGCCGTGTTTTCGAGTTCACTGTGACTGAGATAGACGTGTCTAACCGTGATAGGCTCGGACCAACTCCAAGTGGATTCCTCTGCACGCGTGAGCAAGGAAATCCTACCTTTCTCTACGCGCGCGCTTTGCCATGGGCCGCCACTCGTGCGGCGCATAGTGGTTGGCGCGCCATCATATGCAACAATCATATAGTCGCGCATGGGGGGAATTGCCGCGTCTTGTCGCTCATAACGATAGCCCTTCAGGGTAATGCCGTTCCAGTTGCACCCGGAACTGTCCAACGTAGTCGTGCCGGGAATCCATTCGGGTATCCGGTCCGGTGATATGAGCAGTCTTTCCATCTTGGCCTCCCTGAACTTTTTCACGATCGTCCGCTTGAGCTGAAATTTCGGCTTAGGTCGTCTCGCGCATCCGCGGTTCTTCTCGAACGATATTCGCTTGAGTCAATCTATCGATTTCAGCTTCTGTCAGTCCAGCCTCGCTAAGCAACTCCCTACTATGCTGCCCGAAGCGAGGCGGTGCCGCGCGAACCGCTCCGGGGGTACGCGACAAGCGTGCTGGCACGCCGGTGCCGCGGTAGGTGCCAACTGATACCACCATGCCGCGATGTCGGGTGTGTGGATGCTCCAACGCTTCATTCACATTCCGAACGACTCCGGCGGGAATCCCAGCTTTCAAAAGCACCGGCTCAAGTTTGAAGGCGTCATGTTGCACCAGGCACTCTGACAAGACCTCTGTCATCTCTGACCGATGCGCAAGACGCGCGGCATTGTCGGCAAATCGTGGATCGCAGGGCACCTCAGGTAGGCCAAGCACGTCACAGAGTTTTGCGAACTGACCATTGTTACCGATAGCCAGATAGAGTTTGCCATTACTTGTTTCGAACATGTCGTATGGTACGATATTTGGATGCCCATTGCCGGTCGCCATTGGTATCTGTCCGGACATGAGGGAATTAGCCGCTTGGGGATGCATCATGCTGATCGCGCAATCATATAGCGGCACTTCGATGGCTTGGCCCAATCCGGACCGGCCCCGTTCCAAAAGTGCGGCGAGAATAGCGTTACAGGCGATCAGACCGGTGCCGATGTCCACGATGGGCGTACCCATGCGTGTCGGGCCTTCGGAGGGATTGCCGTTGATGCTCATGAGGCCCGTCATAGCTTGTACCACGGCGTCATAGCCGGGAAAACCGCCAAGTGGGCCATCGGAACCAAATCCAGTCACATGGCAGAGTACCAGTCTAGGAAAACGTGCCCTGAGAACATCAGCATAACCAAGCCCCCATTTTTCAAGAGTACCAGACTTAAAATTGTGAACTAAAACATCCGCATCCTGAAGAAACCGCAAAATCAGGTCGCGCCCTTCCGGTTGCTGCAGATCGATAGCGATGGACCGCTTGTTGCGGTTGGCGCCAGAGAAATAAGCGCTGAGTTCATCATTGAAAGGCGGGCCCCAACTGCGGGTCTCGTCGCCCAGAGGCGGCTCCACCTTGATGACCTCAGCGCCATGATCCGCAAGCATTTGGGTGCAGTAAGGCCCGCCCAGCACGCGGCTGAGGTCGACCACCTTGATCCCGTCCAATGAGCCAGCCATCAAAGCGCCTCCTGATAGAGGCGCGACACATCTTCGGCTGTCATGTCGCGCGGGTTGGTCTCCAGCAATCGCGTGATACCGGTCACGACCTCATTAGCCATTCCGGGAATGGCTGCCTCGGTCACTCCGACACCAGAAAGTCGAGACTCAAGTCCGCTTTCGACTAGCATCCGTTCCATCTCGTCGATCAGGCCATGGGCCGCAGCCGCATCAGAGTTGAAAGGCCGCGAGGGCAGTAGTAACCGCGATAGACGAGCATATTCAGCTTCTGCAACGGGCATGTTGAACCTCATCACTGGTCCTGCGACCAGAGCGTTTGCGTGCCCGTGAGGAACCTTGAAACCTGTTCCAAGTGGGTATGACAAGGCATGAATCGCCCCCACGCTGGCATTAATGAAGGCCATCCCAGCCAGTGTCGCCCCCAACAGCATGGCCTCTCGCGCTGACAGGTCCGAAGGCGTTTCCATGACGATTGGTAAGTTCTGACCGAGAAGCACCAGCGCTTTGTCCGCCATTCCATCGGAAATGGGATTCTTTCTGGTGCGACTGGTTACTGCCTCAATGGCGTGAACCATTGCGTCTAACGCCGTGGCCGCTGTGATGTGACGAGGCATTCCCAATGTTAGCTTTGCATCTAGCAAGGCAACGTCAGGCAGAAGCTGCGGTGCATATACCGCTTTTTTTTCGTGGCTTTCCGAAGTCAGCACGGACACCCATGTTACCTCTGATCCGGTCCCTGCCGTGGTTGGCACCTGGATCAGTGGCAAGCGTTTATCGGTGACCTGATTAATCCCGATCATGTCCGTAATCGGTTGATCGTTGGCTACCGCCGCTGCGATGACCTTGGCAGTGTCCAGTGAACTGCCGCCGCCAAGTCCGATGATTCCGTCAGCACCAAAGGCCCGCGCGACCTCTACCGCGGCCTCGACGACAGCGATCGGGGGGTCCGCTTCGACTTTATGAAAAATCTCAACCTCGATGCCAGCAGCCCTAAGTGAGGCGGCTGCCTCGTCCGCAAAACCACAGGCCAATATGCCCGGGTCCGTCACGACCAGCGCACGGGTGCAAGACAAATCTTGCATCAGGCTGCCGATCCGGCCAAGCCCACCGCTCTCGCAGACGATCCTCGGGGTGGAAAGGAAATTGAAGTCCATAGTTTGTCTTCGCTCCTGTTAAGCTGCTGCAGTGCGGATCATATTCCGCGCGATCAGTATTTGCTGAATCTGGGTTGTCCCCTCGTAGATGCGGAAGAGACGCACATCGCGATAGAAGCGCTCGACCGCATATTCGGCCATGTATCCTGCACCGCCGTGGATTTGCACTGCGCGATCGGCCACTCGACCTACCATCTCACTGGCAAACATCTTGCAGCAGGCAGCATCAGTCGACACGTTCTGACCAGCGTCCTTGCGGCGTGCTGTTTCTTCGATCATGCAACGCGCTGCGAAGGCCTCGGCGCGACTGTCAGCCAGCATGGCTTGGATCAGTTGCTTTTCAGCGATGGGTTCACCGAATTGTTTGCGTTCCATCGCATAGGATAGGCTGTCACGGATCAGCCGTTCGGCGGCGCCCACACAGACGGCAGAAATATGCAGTCGGCCCCGGTCAAGGACTTTCATTGCTGTCTTAAAGCCCTTGTTCAGACGGTCCGGCCCGCCGATAATGTTCGCGGCAGGCACGCGGACATTGTCAAGGATGACGTCGCATGTGTGCGAGCCCTTCTGCCCCATCTTCCTGTCAGGCTGGCCAAGCGTTATGCCTGGCGTCCCTGCCTCGACGAGAAAGGCGCTTACGCCGGCAGAACCTTCCGCCTCTGGATTGGTCCGGGCAAAAACCGTGAATAGATCGGCACGCGGTGCATTGGTAATGTAGCGTTTCGTGCCGTTCAGAAGGAAATCGTTACCGTCACGCCGCGCCGTAGTGCGCAGACTGCCAGCATCCGACCCAGCATCTGGCTCGGTTAGGGCGAAGGATGCGATCATATCTCCGGACGCGAGAGCTGGTAGATACTGCGCCTTCTGCTCGTCGGTTCCATCGATGATGATTCCCTGAGAGCCGATCCCGTTGTTGGTGCCAACTAGCGACCGGAACGCAGGCGAAGCCTGGCCAAGAACGAAAGCGGCTTGCACTTCCTCTATCATCGACAAGCCGAGCCCGCCGAAATCTTCCGGGATCGACATGCCGAAAAGGCCCATCATGCGGATTTCATCGACCAGCATCGGCGGAATCACATCCTCGTCGGCGACGCGATCCTCGTAAGGGATTAGTCGCTCTTTCACGAAGCGGTCGAGCGCGTCGAGAAACTGGGAAAGGGTATCTTTATCAAGGGCCATGATGCTCTCTATTGTTCAGGGTGCGACCGCCGCAACGCGGCGGACAAGATCGACAAGGCGGTGCGCGACGTCGCTTTCGATCCAGTCGCGCGTAAGGGTTTGCGAAGGGCCACCGCAGTTGAAGGCAATAATGGGTGAGCCGTCCTTCGGCACGAAGGGCACCGCTACAGCGTTCACATCACGTTTCCACTCCGTGAAGGACGTGCAGTAACCGTGCTGTTGGTAGTCTGCGATAGCTGCTTCGATTCCGGGCTGCACATTCGGCCAGTTGTCGCCTTCATGTTCCTCCACAAGGGCCAGAATTCTGGCCCGCTCATCCGGGTCGTGCGCCGCTATGCAGGCGCGACCAACCGCGGTCGTGGCCAGTTTAATATGGGCACCAACCTCGATCGCCAGCGTGACGGCATTAGTGCCCTTGCACCGCTCCAGATAGACCATCGATAGCCGGTCACGACTGGCCATGGCCACCGGCATGCCTGTGTAATCAGCCAGCTCCTGCATAAAGGGCTTCGCCAGTTGCCGCAGCGGAATCCCTGCAAGGCAGGAGAAACCCAACGAAAGCACTGGAGGGGCCAGTCGATAACGTGCTGTATCCGGGTCGTAGCTGAGGTATTCCAGCTTGTTCAGTGTATAGGCCAGCCGGGAGACCGTCGATCTGCTCAGGCCAGTGCGCTCGGCCAACTCACCGTTCCCCAGAGCCTCCCCTTCCCGCCGAAAGGCCCGCAACAGCTCCAAGCCGCGCGCCAACGCCGTGACAAAATCGCGATCCTGTTTCTCGGCATCCTTGGTGCGGTCTTTCCTTGGTCTCACGATATCCCTCCTCGGAAAGAATTATGCGTCTTGAAACACACCTAAACGATCGATAACGTCCGAGTCAATACTGCGGTAAACTTTCCCGCTATGCGGAAAATTAAGGTCGTCCACCTAGTCCCATTCGTGCCGGATCCTGCGGATGACACAACTAAGCGAGGGCATAATGCCATGAAAGAAATGAATTATCCGACCATCCAGCACCTCATCGGACGAGACTGGATCGCTTCTCCCACGCCAGAGGATCGTGCAGTCATAAACCCTGCAAACGGGCAAACTATCGGACAGATTCCGCAGGCTAGCGCCGCAGATCTAGACCATGCGGTTCACTCGGCCGAATCAGCTTTTCGCCGATGGAAAAACAGCTCTCCCATGGAACGAAGTGCGATTTTGCGGCGGTTTGCCGACCTGCTGCGCCAAAATGACAGACTGATCGCTGGCTGGATCACTCTCGATGAAGGCAAGCCGCTGGCTGAGGCTTTGGCTGAGGTCCGCGCCTCGGCTGACCACGTTGACTGGCACGCCGAGGAATGTCGGCGCATTTATGGGCGCATCATTCCATCACGCAGCCCGCGGGTACAGCAGCTTGTCGTGCGCGAACCGATAGGCGTCTGCCTTGCCATCACGCCTTGGAATTTTCCGCTGAGCCAAGCGGTACGCAAGGTCGCGGCGGCGCTTGCGTCAGGTTGCACGATGATCTTAAAAGCCCCGGCAGAGGCTCCGGCGGGTTGCATGGCAATTGCTCGCTATCTGCTGGATGCAGGATTGCCCGAAGGCTGTCTGAACCTTGTCTGGGGTAATGCGGCCTTCATTTCGGAAACTCTAATTGCGCGCCCCGAGGTGCGCAAAATCACCTTCACCGGTTCGGTCGAGGTGGGCAAGCATCTGGCAGAATTGGCTGGCCGCCATATGAAGCGGGCGACGATGGAGCTCGGCGGTCACGCGCCCGTATTGGTGTTCGACGACACCGATGCCACGGCCGCGGCGCGCGCCTTGGCGGTCAACAAGCTGCGCAATGCAGGCCAGGTGTGCATCGCCCCAACCCGGTTTTACGTACAACAAGGCATCTACGATCGATTTCTGTCCGAACTAGTTTCAGCATTTGAGAGCGTAAAGGTGGGCGCTGGTTTAGCCGAAGGCACGCAGATGGGACCATTGTGTCATCGCGGACGCGTGAATGCGATGGAAAAGCTCGTCGAGGATGCCCGCGAAAACGGCGCACGGGTGTTGACGGGAGGCAAAAGGCTTGGAAATCATGGTAACTTCTATGCCCCGACAATCGTCGATACGCCCAACGACGACATTGACTTGATGCGCGAAGAACCCTTCGGCCCGATTGCTGTCGTCTCGTCTTTTCGTGACATAGAGGACGGACTGTCGCGGGCCAACGGGCTACCCTTCGGGCTGGCGTCCTATGTCTTTACCAATTCGTTAGAGCGTGCAGATAAAGCAGCTGCGGGTTTGCAGGCAGGTATGGTAAGCATCAACCAGTTCGGCCTCGCTCTGCCCGAGACTCCGTTTGGAGGCGTGAGAGACAGCGGCTATGGGACTGAAGGCGGGACGGAAACCTTCGAAGGCTATCTCATTACCAAATTTATCTCGCGCAATCGCGCGCCAGTGCTGTGAGGATGCCCATGCCTGTTGAATTAAGCTTCTCAAATGACGCAGCAATTCTGACCATAGACAATTCGCCGCTTAACCTAATCAACGCGGAGGTTCGGGCTGGAATACAACACTGTATCTTCAAAGTCCTCGAAACTGGGGCTACCAGGCTGATTATCACCGGCACAGGAACGACCTTCGTCGCGGGCGCGGATGCGAAGGAATTCGGTAAGTTGCCTGTTGATCCACAACTAAATGATGTGCTGATGCAACTTGCACACCTCCCGATTCCTACTATCGCAGCAATCAACGGGGCTGCGCTTGGTGGGGGACTAGAGATTGCTCTGGCTTGCTGCTATCGCATCGCCTCAACTTCTGCCAAACTGGGCTTGCCAGAGGTAAACTTGGGGATCGTGCCTGGCGCAGGGGGAACCCAAAGACTGCCGCGACTTATCGGTATTGAAGCTGCGCTTGACATGATTGTCACCGGGAAGGCTGTTTCCGCCGAGCAGGCACTGAAAATGGGACTGATCCAGCTGCTAGCCGATGACCCGCTTGGCGCGGCCATAGCTCTCGATGACGATGTACTTGAGGCGGCACAGGCACCCGACAATCTTCCTTCACCAAAGCCAAACCACGTCGCAGCGGAAGTCGCCCGAGCGCATGTAGCGCGGCGTATGCCTGGCCAGAATGCCCCGCAGGTTGCGGTGAACCTAGTCGCGACCAGTGCGACGACGCCGCTGCACGACGCACTAGCCAGCGAGCGCTCTGCGTTTTTGGACCTTCGTACCTCGGATCAGGCGCGGGCCCTTAGGCACGTTTTCTTCACCGAGCGTACCGCAACCAACAAGGGGCGCGCCTACCCCCGACCTTCCCGAGATGCTGAAACCGCCATCGTGGTCGGTGGTGGCAATATGGGCGCAGCTATTGCGTACACGCTGGCGACCGCAGGGATCTCGGTGACTGTCGTCGAACGTAGTGCCTCGTCCGCCGAGTGGGCCAGTAAAAACCTGCAAAAGCTGATTGATCAGGGTATCAGTCGCGGTATTCTGTCCGTCGATGCGGCAAAGACGGTTGAAGACCGGCTGGTTACGGTCTCAGGCTATGACGCTCTGCCACCAACCGATCTAGCAATCGAGGCGGCCTTCGAGGATTTTGCGGTTAAGACCGCGATCCTGACCGAACTCGAAGGCGCACTGCCACCCGAGACCATCATTGCCACAAACACATCCTATCTCGATGTAAATCGGCTCTCTGATGGGTTGAAACACCCGGCACGCTTTGTAGGGATGCATTTCTTCAGTCCTGCGCATATTATGAAACTTCTGGAAGTCGTCAGGAGCGACCGAACGTCAGACGGAACATTAGGTGCAGCACTTGTGCTGGCGCACAGGCTTGGTAAAATCCCGGTACTGTCTGGTGTTTGCGATGGCTTCATCGGAAACCGAATTTTGTCGAGCTACCGTCGCGCCGCTAATCGCCTTCTGGTGGAGGGGGCTAATGTCGACGAGATCGACGCGGCTATGCGCGGATTCGGTATGGCGATGGGTCCATATGCTGCACAGGACATGTCGGGGCTGGACATCGCCTACGCGAATATCCGTCGCAAGGCAGTTGCCGAAGGGAACTGCTGTGGTCACGTGCCCTTGGTCGAGCGGCTGGTCGAAAAGCACAAACGCCTAGGACGCAAATCGGGCGCCGGATGGTACGACTATGGGCCAGACGGCAAACCCTCACATTCGGAGCTGGTCGCTAGCGAAATACTCCGTGTCTCAGAAGAAATGAACTTCACTCGCCGCGAGTTCTCAGCTGACGAAATCGTAGAAAGGCTCTTGCTCACAATGGTGGCGGAAGCCTGCGATATCCTTGACGAAGGCGTAGCAGAAAAACCGCAAGACATCGACCTAGTAATGATTCACGGCTACGGATTTCCCCGCTGGCGGGGAGGCCTGATGCACCACGCCAAAAATATCGGCAAGGATCGGTTGACCGCGCTCTTCAGCGCGCATGTCAAAGAGGATCCTTGCGGCTGGAGGGTGCCTCGTTATTTAGAAAGAGTTTTCGCGACCGGGGAGGAACATGTCAGCATGTTTCCCACGATCACCGGCAGATAAGTTGTCTTTCTGTGGTAGAGGGAGTCTGTTTTGCAAATGGGGTGATGGCCGTGGTTGCCCTTTCCCCGGATAAACTTATCCCACAGCTTCCGTAACGGGTATGCCGAGTGCAGTGTATCCGTTCAGGACGGCGATGCGGACTGGGAGTGCCGCGACCTGACGGTCAAAGTCCCGCGCTATAAGGCGATGCCCCAGCGACATGACACAGTTCATTTTCGTCTCGACACTGCTTCGGCGGTGGTATCCGCTCCATCGTCGCCAGAGCGCGCGAGCCAGGCACTTCGCCGCGCGCAGGGCCTCGTTTCGCGCCACGGCTCCGGCGGTGATGGTCTTCCATGGCTTTGCGTTCTTGCGTGGCGGGATAACGGCGTGGGCACCACGGTCAGCAATTGCGTCGTGGCATTTCCGTGTGTCGTAGGCACCGTCAGCCATGACACTGCCGATCTACTGGTCCGCCGGGATCTGGTTGAGGAGGTCGGGTAAAACCCATGCATCGCCGATGTGGCTCCCTGTGACCTCGTCACTGCGCGAACCTCCAGTGTTTCCTCGTCAACCCCGAGATGGATCTCGGTCCAGACGCGCCGTTTGGGTCCACCATGCTTGCGGGCGTGCCACTCGCCTTCGCCCGCGACTTTGATACGCGTGCTGACAGCAGGTGCAGCGGCCCCTTGGAGCCGCGATTCGAGATGTTCACGGCCAGGGTCTTCTGACGCCGGGACAGGGTGCTGAAGTCGGGCACAGTCCGGACGAGACCAACCAGCTGCAGCAGGCTCTAGACGAACCCAGTCGTCTACCGGAGCGCCATGCCGAATAACACCTTCATGGAAAGGCAGGTCTGGCTGGAGGCATCGCTGTAGGTCTGCTGCCGGCCACGACTGCCTATCGGCGCGGCCTCCCAGCTCATTTCGGGGTCGAACCAGATTGCCAGAGCGCCCCGGCGCTTGAGCGCTTCATTGTAGGCTCGCAAGTTCCTGGTGTTGTAGGTCGGGGGTGCAGTCTGCTCATGCACCCCGGCTACCAAGCCGGGTTCATAAGATGGATCCCGCACGGAATTTGTTCAACAGAGCCTAGTAGCAGGCATATCTGCCTCACGACAGGCTGAGCAAGATCATACAATTTCCAAAGCAGGTATGTTCAATACACGGTGCATTCTTCGCCCTTACTCTGAGATCATTGGCGTACGCCTCAGACCGTTTGACGCCTCCGAGATTGGCGACGTCAGGTGGTGGCTTTGCCAAATGTTACTCTTGGGAGGATAAATATGGAAATCAGTAGAGAAGCGGATACGCTGCGGGCGCTTTATCAGAATTGGACCGATCAGATGGTCGAGAACCCAGACCTGACGATCGCGAACTTGCGCAGCATGTTCGATGAATGGGGGCAGCCTGCTCTAGAGCCGGAAAACGTTAGCTACAAAAGCGATCATATCGGAGGAGTCGAGGCTATCTGGGCACTGCCTGTCGGGGCCGATACCTCGCGTGTAATTGTTTACACTCATGGTGGCGGCTTTGCCGTCGGCTCAGCCGATAGTCATCGGAAAATGGCAGGGCACCTCGCTAAGGTGCTTGGGGTTACGTCGGTGATCCTGCACTATCGACGCGCACCCGAGCACCCATTTCCGGCGCAGATCGAAGATGCGGTAGCCGCGTACACAGCATTGCTGGATAAGGGCTTCAAGGCAAGAAATATTCTGACCGCTGGCGACAGTGCTGGCGGCAATCTTGCCATCGCCAGCGTGCTGAAATTTCGCGAACTTGGGCTGCCACTGCCCGGAGCGGTCATCGCATATTCGCCCTGGCTAGACATGGCGATGCGCGGGGAAACACTGGAAACCAACGCGGAAACCGATGCGCTAGTCGGGAAACCGATTCTCGAAGCGATGGCGGGAATGTTCCTCGGTGAAGGCACTGATCAGCTAAATCCGTTGGCCAACCCTCTGGAGAACGATTTCACCGGTTACCCGCCGCTTTATATCAATGCCGGAGGGGCTGAGACGCTTAGGAGCGATGCCGAGCGGTTGCACGAAAAGGCCAAGGCACAGGGCGTAAATGTGACCCTGTCTATCGTCGAAGGCATGCAGCATGTCTTTCCCGCGCTTTCGGGACGCGCGCCCGAGGCGAACGAGGAACTTGGTCGCATCGCCGCATGGTATCAGGCCCTCTGACACCTGTACTCGCACTGCATTGCGGTGCGGTGCGGTGCGGTGCGAGAGAAACCCCTACGACACATTCATCTGCCATCTCACCCGCAAACTGCGGGGCGGAGCAGTCTTACTCTGGGAGGAGTGACATGAACATTCAGACTGAGATTACTAAAACATCCGGAGCGGATTACGACGCAGTCGTCATTGGCGCGGGCTTCGGCGGGCTTTACGCCGTCCACAAACTTCGCAACGAGCAGGGACTGAACGTCCGGGGCTATGACAGCGCCAGTGACGTTGGCGGCACCTGGTGGTGGAACCGATATCCCGGTGCGCTGTCGGACACGGAAAGCTATGTCTACCGCTATTCTTTTGACAAAGAGTTGCTTCAAAAAGGCCGCTGGAAAACGCGGTATCTGACCCAGCCCGAGATCCTCGAATACATGAACGAGGTGGCGGATCATCTCGATCTCCGACGCAGCTACAAGTTCGACACCAAGGTGGACGGCGCGCACTATAATGAAAAAACCGGTCTCTGGAACGTGATCACTGATAGTGGTGAGACAGTTACCGCCAAATACCTTGTCACTGGCCTCGGTCTCTTGTCCGCAACGAATGTTCCAAAATTCAAGGGCATCGATGATTTCAAAGGCCGTATCTTACACACAGGTGCCTGGCCCGACGGCGTGGACTTGAGCAACAAACGCGTGGGCATTATTGGCACTGGCTCGACCGGTGTGCAGGTTATTACAGCAACGGCACCAGTTGCAAAACACCTGACTGTTTTTCAGCGCTCTGCACAATATGTCGTGCCGATTGGGAACACCCCGCAAGACGATGCTACCATCGCAGAGCAAAAGGCAAACTACGATAGTATCTGGAATCAAGTGAAGAATTCTGTTGTGGCCTTCGGCTTCGAAGAAAGCGTCAAGCCCGCCGAAACCGCCTCCCCCGAAGAACGGGAGCGGGTCTTCGAAGCCGCCTGGCAGCGCGGCGGTGGTTTCTATTTCATGTTTGGCACCTTTTGCGATATTGCGACCAGCCAAGTGGCCAATGATGCGGCCGCTGACTTCATCAAGGGCAAAATCAAGAAAATCGTGAAGGACCCCAAGGTCGCAGAGAAACTGACGCCGAAGGACCTTTACGCCAAGCGCCCGCTTTGCGGAAACAACTATTACGAGGTCTACAACCGAGACAACGTGACCCTCGCCGACGTTAAGGCCGATCCGATCGCAGAGTTCACTCCGAACGGCATACGTCTCGAAAGCGGCGAGGAGCATGAGCTTGACATCGTAATCTTTGCCACTGGCTTCGATGCGGTCGACGGCAATTACGTCAAAATGGACCTCCGCGGACGCGGAGGCGTGACCATGCGCGACACTTGGAAGGAAGGCCCGCTCGGTTACCTCGGCATGATGGAGGTCGACTTCCCGAACTTCTTCATGATCCTTGGCCCTAATGGCCCCTTCACCAACCTGCCCCCCAGCATTGAGACGCAAGTCGAATGGATCGCTGACACGATTTGCACGGTGGAAGAAGAGGGGGTTCGAAATGTGGAGCCAACCGTGGAAGCGCGCGATGCTTGGGTTCGCACCTGTCGTGAAATCGCCGACATGACACTCTTCCCCAAAGCTGAAAGCTGGATCTTCGGCGCAAATATCCCCGGAAAGAAGAATGCAGTAATGTTCTACATGGCCGGGATTGGCAATTACCGAAATGCCATTAATGCAGTGAAGGAGGAAGGTTATACATCCCTGATCCGCAACCGCACTGCCGAGAAGGTGTAAAGAATTCCGCCGGGCATCAAGAATCCCCGGCGGAACCAATTAAATTTGTTCATGAAAACTAGGGAGAGAGATTTGGGAAGGGTATTCGGAAAAGTCGCACTGGTAACAGGTGGAGCGATGGGCATGGGAAAAGCCCATTGTGAAACGCTGGCACGTGAAGGTGCGCATGTATTTGTAACCGACCGTGACACGGAAGCGGCTGAAAGCGTAGTGAAAGGTATCATTGAAGCCGGAGGGAAGGCGGAATTCATTCAACATGACGTGACGCTTGAAGAAGATTGGAAGAATGTCATCTCTACGGTGCAATCAAGTGCTGGTCGGCTTGATGTGCTAGTGAACAACGCTGGCATTCTCATTCTTAAGCCGCTCCACGAAACCTCGCCTGACGAATTTGACATGACGTTCAACGTCAATGTACGCGGTATTTATCTCGGCATCCGAGCCGCGGTTCCATTGATGAAAGAGGCCGAAAAGGCATCTATTATCAATATTTCTTCAATCTATGGGATTGTTGGAGCCGCTTCGGCGGGAGCCTACATTGGATCCAAAGGCGCCGTACGGATGTTGACGAAATCCTGCGCAGTCGACCTGGCTGAAAGTGGCATACGCGTGAATTCGATCCATCCCGGTGTCATCGATACTCCCATGACAAAAGATCTGCTACACGCCGACGAAGTTACCCGGCAGGCAATTCTGGGGGCGACGCTGCTCAAGCGACCAAGCAAACCTGAAGAGGTTTCGAATGCGGTCCTGTTCCTCGCATCGGATGAGTCATCGTTCGTTCACGGAGCAGAGATTGTAGTAGATGGCGGTTATACTGCGAATTGACAGGGACCCATCCCGAGTAACGGCTCGGAATCCGGGCCGTTACCACCATTGCAAATTTTGAAAACGATAAAAGCCAATGAAAATAATTGCTCCTATAAAACGCCTAATTGACCACAACGTGAAGGTTCGCGTTAAGGCGGACGGGAGCGGAGTTGATCTCGCGAATGTGAAGATGTCGATGAACCCGTTCGACGAGATTGCGGTCGAAGAGGCGATCCGGCTGAAGGAAGCGGGCAAGGCGGACGAGGTTGTCGTCGTCTCGATCGGCGTGAAGCAGGCGCAGGAAACGCTGCGCACGGCGCTGGCGATGGGCGCGGACCGGGCGATCCTGGTTGTGGCCGCCGATGACGTGCACCAGGACATCGAGCCGCTGGCGGTGGCCAAGATCCTGAAGGCCGTGATCGACGCCGAGGCGCCGGGCCTGGTGATCGCGGGCAAGCAGGCGATCGACAATGACATGAACGCCACCGGCCAGATGCTGGCGGCGCTGCTGGGCTGGGGCCAGGCGACCTATGCCTCCGAGGTCGGGATCGAAGGCGATCATGCCGTCGTGACCCGCGAAGTGGATGGCGGGTTGCAGACGATCAAGGTCAAGCTGCCGGCGATCGTCACCGCCGATTTGCGCCTGAACGAGCCGCGCTATGCCTCGCTGCCCAACATCATGAAGGCCAAGAAGAAGCCGCTGGATGAGAAGACCGCCGCCGATTACGGCGTCGATGTCACCCCGCGCCTGGAGATTGTGAAAACCGCCGAGCCCGCCGCACGGTCGGCAGGCGAGATGGTCGGCTCGGTCGACGAGCTGGTGTCGAAACTGAAAGAAAAGGGGATCGTGTAATGGCTGTTCTTCTCCTTGCAGAAATCGCCGGTGGCGCGCTGGCGCTGGACGCCACCGCCAAGGCGGTGACCGCTGCCAAATCGCTGGGCGATGTGACCGTTCTGGTTGCGGGCCCTGCTGCTGCGGGTCAGGCCGCGTCGCAGATCGACGGCGTGGCGAAGGTTGTGGTCGCGGATGACGCGGCCTACGCCAACGGCCTGGCCGAGCCGGTCGCCGATCTGGTGGTCAGCCTGGCAGGCAATTATGAACATATCGTTGCTCCCTCCACGGCAAGCGCGAAAAACATCCTGCCGCGCGTTGCGGCGCTGCTGGATGTGATGGTTCTGTCGGACGTGACGGCCATCCTGGACGGGTCCACGTTCGAGCGCCCGATCTACGCGGGCAACGCGATGCAGACGGTAAAGTCCAACGATTCCAAGAAGTTACTGACCGTCCGCACCACCGCCTTCGACGCGGCTGGCCAGGGTGGCTCGGCCGCCGTCGAGGCCATCGCAGCAGCCGGCAACGCGGGCCTGAGCGCCTGGGTCGAGGACAAGGTCGCGGCGTCGGATCGTCCGGAACTGACCTCGGCCAAGGTCGTGGTCTCGGGCGGGCGCGGCGTCGGTTCCGAGGAAAATTTCGCGATTATTGAAGCACTTGCGGACAAACTGGGTGCTGCCGTCGGCGCCTCGCGCGCGGCTGTGGACTCTGGGTTCGCACCGAACGACTGGCAGGTCGGCCAGACCGGCAAGGTCGTGGCGCCCGAGCTGTATATCGCGGTCGGGATTTCCGGGGCAATTCAACACCTTGCGGGGATGAAGGACAGTAAGGTCATCGTCGCCATCAACAAGGACGAAGAGGCCCCCATCTTCCAAATCGCCGATTACGGCCTCGTCGCAGACCTCTTCGACGCAGTCCCGGACCTGACAAAGGCACTCAAAGAATGACAAACGTCTATATCTGCGATTACATCCGCACACCAATCGGTCGCTATGGCGGCGCGCTTTCTTCTGTGCGAGCCGACGATCTTGGCGCAATCCCACTCAGGGCCTTGGCCAGCCGAAACCCGGGGCTAGATCTAGCGACCATTGACGAAGTGATTTTTGGCTGCGCCAACCAAGCGGGAGAGGACAACCGTAATGTTGCTCGCATGTCGCTTCTACTAGCTGGATTTCCGGATTGTGTACCGGGGACAACAATGAATCGGTTGTGCGGGTCGGGCATGGATGCGATAATCACGGCCGCCCGCGCTATCAAATCAGGAGAGGCCGATCTCATTGTCGCAGGTGGTGTGGAAAGCATGTCGCGTGCTCCGTTTGTGATGCCAAAAGCTACAACAGTATTCTCGCGCGAGAATAGTGTGGAAGACACCACCATCGGCTGGCGCTTCGTCAATAGACTGATGAAGAGCCAATACGGCGTCGACAGTATGCCTGAAACGGCCGAAAACGTGGCTGAAGTCTTCGGCATCAACCGCGCCGACCAAGATGCTTTCGCCCTACATTCCCAGCAAAAGGCGAGCGTTGCTATGGCGAACGGTCGTTTGGCCCGTGAAATTGTCCCGGTAGAGATTCCTCAGCGAAAGGGGGAGCCAAAGATCGTCGTACAGGATGAACACCCTCGCGCGAGTACGACTTTGGAAGCGCTCGCCCAACTGAAAACTTTCGTAAAAGCGGATGGCACGGTAACCGCAGGGAATTCTTCAGGCGTGAACGATGGTGCCGCAGCATTGATCCTTGCCACCAGCGACGTCGCAAAAAAATTTGGCCTCACGCCGGTCGCAAGGGTCTTGGGCGGCGCAACCGCCGGCGTTGCACCGCGCATCATGGGTTTCGGGCCGGCACCGGCGTCGAAAAAGCTGATGGCGCGACTTGGACTGAAACAAGAAGACTTCTCGGTGATCGAACTTAACGAAGCCTTTGCTTCGCAGGGTCTGGCCACACTACGGCACCTGGGGATCGCGGATGATGATGCCCGCGTGAACCCAAACGGCGGCGCTATTGCTCTCGGCCATCCGCTTGGCATGTCGGGTGCCCGCATCACCGGCTCAGCGATGCTGGACCTCAAACCTGGAGAAAAGTCGTTGTCGACCATGTGTATTGGCGTGGGACAGGGAATTGCAATCGCACTCGAAGCTGTCTGAGGTGCCGTGACAGCCTAAAAATTACCATAATCATGATTACGCGATTATTGGTCGACCCCAAATTTTCCGTGTAGAATTCGCCCTCTACCACCTCCCTGTGGGCGATACCCTGGCGGTACCGGAACCTCTCTCCGGTGCCGCCCTTTCCTGAAAGAACGATTGAACGGCCCATAATGTTTGCGAGACGGATCATCACGTGACCTGCGTTTCGGCAGGCATTCCATTCCGGCGATCTCGCGCCATCCCAAGATTTCTTCTCTGCACTTCCGAATGTAACATATATCGCGTGGCGATATTTCGCGCATCGTGTCCGTTTCAACGGCATGAACTTGCGGGACCGTGTAGCACTAAACATCCAGGAATTGAGACGCGCCCGCAGCCTCAGCCAGGAGGAGCTTGCTCATCGGGCCGATGTGAGTCGCGGCCATATGGGCAAGCTCGAGAACGCCAAGTTCGCGGCCTCCCTCGACCTTCTCGAACGTATCGCCAAAGCACTGAACGTAGATCCAGCAGAGCTCTTCACAAAACGCTAGCCAGTTTTTGCCAGCCCCTGATGCGTCCTGGAGCGGAACGTCTCAAGAGGTAGTCAAATGGAGTGCAGAGAGTTCGATGGGTAAGAAGAAGACAGGCTGGCCCTTCCAGAACGGGTTTCTGAACGACGGTGCGCAGGAGATTCACCTGTTCACCGATTACCGTTGGAATGATGGCTCGGTGAGCCGCCGCTGGCATGTCGATCCAGAACGCTTTGATGCTTGTCTGGTCGAGCTTCGCCCAGTTTCCCTGAAGGCATCAGACCGTTCGGATCAGTAGGAGAACCACTCCGAGTGGCCCATGTTGCCCTCGTAGTCGCCGTATTCAACCATGATACTGCGCAAATAGAAGTACGAGGAACCTCCGCCGGTCGGATAGGCGATCTCCTGACCGCCTTCCGATACGAATGCCTCGGGCCAGGGCGTGTGGGATCGGTAGACCCGCTGGATGTACCGGCAGGTGCGGTTCTCTCGGTCGCAGGAACGGAGAGACCAGTCCCAATACTGTTCACCTCCCCTTTCTCTATAGGCTTGACCGGTGAACCAGATCACATGGGTGCGGTTCAGCCATTCGTATTCGGGCAGAGTGGTGTCGAGCTCGCCCTCCCCGCCGGGCCCGCCCAGCTCGACCGGCACATGTGCGAAGGTGCAGACCCCGAAGGGCGGCAGGCTCGGCCAGGGCGTGATGCGGCGGATCATAGTGCGATAGGCCCGTGCACAGACTGCGCTCGGGGGGAAGCCGCCAGCCATGCAGAGCATGATGGCGCAGTCGATGTCATAGGCCTGCGCCTTCCCCGGGGCTCCGAACACCGCCATCACCCCCATCGCCGCTGCCATCGCCTGTCGCTTCATGTCGCTCTCCCGCAAAAGTTGCGCAGACTATCGCGCAATATGTATTTTTCTGCAATATGTCGTATTGACTCCATATGACTTTATGGCCTTAGTGTCGTGCAGTAGAAGGGCTCTCGTGGGGAGAGTCCGAACATGCCGATAGCGCGCAACCAGATCCTGATCACCATCGATGGTGTCAAAGACCTGTCCGAACAGGGCATCGCGTTCCGCTGCCGGTATGAACTCGTGGGGTTCACGGACGATGGCAAGCCGCGCTACCAGTGCATCTACCTGCGCGAGGGTGAGCCGGAAGCCATTCTGGTCTCGACCCGGATCACCCCGCACGGGCCTGAGCCGCGGTATTTCAACATATGGCCAGGGCTCTTCAAACATCATCTCGAGTTCGGTGACGGGCGCGATCTGCGCTTTGGTCCTGACTACAGCATCACCCTCGAGGAGCGCGGCTGACGTTATCGCCTTCGGCCGCGACGGCACAGCCCGGACTTCGGGCTGGACCTTTCACGGTGAGCGCCCTGCCTGGGCTGGTTTGGAACATAGCGCTGAAGCCGAGGTCGTTCTGGCCTCGTTGGACGCCACGCCGCCTTCCAGTCGCGACGACACCCTCTCCCTGATCCGCACGACTGCCGTCCGCCACCAGGGGAACCGTGCCCTGCGGCAGGTCAGCCTTGATGCGGACGACTGGCAAATTCTGTTCCGCGCCCTGGTCGAGGCTGAAAGCAGCTACAACCCGACCGCCGTCAGCCCGAAGGATGCCTATGGTCTTGGCCAGCTGATGCCGGATACTGCCCGTGCGCTCGGCGTCGATCCGCGCGATCCCTCCCAGAACCTCGACGGCGCGGCGCGGTATCTGCTCGCACAACTCGGAACGTTCAAGGACATCGACTTGGCGCTCGCGGCCTACAATGCCGGACCGCACCGGGTGGTCGAGTATTCCGGCATCCCGCCTTTCATCGAGACCCGCGACTACATCGCGCGCATCCACCGGATCCGGTCCCGACTTGCGGGTACACCTGTTTCCGCGCCGGACATCCGCGTCGCAGACCGGGTTCCAGCCCGCGCGCCGGTCCTCATCGATCTTCAGTAAAACAAGGGAACTTCGCATGCTTCGACATCGCCTCAGCCGCCTCTTGCCTGCCACCACAACCTTGGCGGCTCTCGCAAGCCCTGCCTTCGCGCAGGACTTGTCGCCGATCCAGACCATGCTGGAAACCGTCGAGGCCGCGCTGACCGGTCCGATTGGGATCGCGGTTGCCACACTCGCCGTCATCGGCACTGGTTTCATGTGCATGATGGGGCGGCTGAACTGGGGCTGGTTCGCCTCGGTCATCATCGGGATCGTGCTGATCTTCTCGGCCGGCACCATCGTCGACGGCTTCTCCTGAGGTTGGAGAATAGAGTTGGCAGAACGATCCCCCCTTTTTCTGGGCCTCGCCCGACCGCCCAAGTATCTGGGCCTCCCTGTCGGATACCTCGTGGTGCTGGCGACCGGGGTCGTTCTGCCGTTCATCTGGACCAAGTCCATGGTCTTCTTCCTGATCGGCCTCGTCGCCTATCCGATCCTCTGGTTCGTCGCCGACCGCGAGCCGCATTTCTTCGAGGTCCTGCGCGTTTCCTACGGCTCGGTGCGCCCGACGAAGAACCGCGCCCTGCATGGAGGCGACAGCTTTGGCGCTTGATGCGGGCACACTTTCCACTCACGGAACCGCTCTGCTTCAGGCTGGCGGCGGGGAGTTCGCGCGGGAGAGCTATCTCGCTGATCACCTGCCGTATTTCGCGCTTGCCGATGACGATGTGATGGTGCTGCGCGAGGGCGATCTGATGGCGACCCTGCGCCTTGATGGTCTGAACCCGATGACCAGCGAAGACGCACGGCTCGATGCGCTCAAGCGCGCGGTTGCCGCCATCGTCGCCCAGACCGGCAATGCCTTCGGCTTTTACATCCACCGCATCTCCGTGCCACAGGATCTGGGGATGCGCCCCATCGAGGGCGACAGCTTCGCCGCCGCGATAGATGCCCGCTGGCAGGCCCATGTGAAAGACCTGCGCCCGGCCAAGCGCCAACTCTATCTCAGCGTGATCCGGCGCCCCGATATCTCCGCGCGCATTCCATTCCTTCGGACGCTGGCCCGCAAAGCCTGGGTCAAGGACCGCGCGACGCGCCTGCAGGAGCTGAACGAGGTCATGGGCTTTTTCGAGGTGGCTCTGTCTTCGGCCAACCCTGTGCGCCTGACCCGCACGGGTGGTGAATGGCTGGGCTATCTAAACACGCTGAACGCGGGCAGCTTCTCCCCCATAGCCTTCGGACAAAGCGCTCTGCCTCTTTCACATATTTTGAGCAATTGCCGCGCGACCTTCGACGGCGACGTCGTCACCCTGACCGACGCCGTGACTGGGCGGGTCAAATACGGCGCGCTCTTTTCGATGAAGACCTACCCGGCATTGACCGATGTGACGCTGCTCGACGCGCTCGACCTGCCGCTCGACATCGTGCTCACGAACTCCTTCAGCCCGATCCCGAACAACATCATGGCCGAACGCATCCAGCGCATCATCCGCCAGATGCAGGCCTCCGACGATGCGGCCGTCTCCCTGCGCGAACAATTGGGCCAGGCTGCCGACGACCAGGAGGCAGGACGCATCGCCTTCGGGGACCATCACCTCTCCATCGCGGTCTACGCGCCGGACCGCGACACGCTCGAACGGGCCGCCGCCCAGATCAAACGCGTGGGTCAGGAGATCATGTCCGTCATCGTGCGCGAGAACATGGCGCTGAAAGCCACCTACTTCGCACAATCCCCCGGCAATTTCGGCTACCGCGCTCGCAAGACGCCGATTTCCTCCATCAATTTCGCCGACTTCGCAGCTCTGCATGGTAGCGTCGAAGGACGCGGTCCTGATCAGTCGCCCTGGGGTCAGACCATTTCGGTCCTGCCCACGGTCGGCACCTCTGGTTATCGCTTCAATTTCCACGAGGCGGGAGCCCCAGGCAAGGAACCGACCGTTGGCCATACGCTGGTTCTGGGGCGCACCGGGACCGGCAAGACGCTCACCACTGCCTTTCTCGCAGCGCAGGCGCAGCGGGTCGGCGCACGGCTTTTCTTCTTCGACAAGGATCGCGGCCTGGAGATGGCCGTGCGCGCCCTCGGCGGGCGCTATAACGAAATCCGGGCTGGCGTGCCGACAGGTCTGAACCCGCTCGCCACCGAAACCGACGAGCGCGGCCGCGCCTGGCTCTCGGACTGGCTTGCGACACTTCTCACACGGAATGGCACGCTCTCGGGCGAGCAATCCCGCCATATCCAAAGCGCGGTCGGCCAGAACGCCGATGCGGGGGCGGCGCTGCAGCGTTTCGCCAGTTTCGAGACCCTGTTCCAGTCACTCGATGATGATGGCGAGCTGCAATCCCGCGTTGCCGAATGGGCCCCCGGCGGGCGCTATGGCTGGGTGTTCGACGAGCCCGAGCGCGGCGCGGGCCTCAAGCTCACGGGCGACATCGTCGGGTTTGATATGACCGAGATCCTCGACATGACGACCGAGCGCATGGCGGTACTCTCCTACATCTTCCGCCAGATCGAACGCGTGGTCGAAGACCGCCGTCCCACCATCATCGTGCTCGACGAAGCGTGGAAGCTCTTGGACGATCCGTATTTCGGGGCGCGGCTGGAAAACTGGCTGGTGACGCTTCGCAAGATGAACTGCGTCGTCATCATGATGACGCAGTATCCGAGCCAGTTGCGCGACAGCCGCGTCGGCAAAACCATCGTCGAGACGGTGCCGACGCAGATCCTCTTCCCGAACGATCGCGCCACCGTCTCCGATTACGATTTTCTCCGCGTCAACGCCAAGGAGGCTGCCCTTCTCGTGCAGCCGACCATCGGCCAGCGCATCGCGCTTATCCGCTCGGCGGGCGACAGCGTCTTCGTCGATGCCGATCTCTCCGCACTTGGCGACCTCCTTCCCATCCTTGGCGGCGGCGCCACTGGCGAGGCCCGCGTGCCTGCCGATTGGCGCGCCAATCCCGATTTCTGGAGACATGTGATATGAGTTCGAAACCCCTCCTCGCGCTTTGCGCCGCCGCGAGCCTTCTTTCCGCTTGCGAGAAATACACCGAGAAAACCTCGCCCTGTTTCGGACGCAATGGCGAGCCGCAAGTGACGCGGTCCGCCCTGTCCTTCTCGACCATGGGCGCACCGGTGCAGGAGACGGCCAAGCCTGACTGCACCTTCGAGCCCCTGCCCCGTTCGGAATGAGCCGCGCCGCGATCATATCCGCCGGGCTCTGCCTCGGCCTCAGCGCCCTGCCTGCGCATGCCCAGGGCGTGCCGACACAGGACAATTCCGCGATCGGTCGCGCCATCGCCCGGGTGAGGGCATTGGCCGAGGATCTAAGCGTCCAGCAGGACAAGGATCGGACCGAGTCCACGCTGGCGGATGTGCAGGCCGACCAGCTGCGCGTCCTCGAGGAAATGACCGCTGCCATTACCGGGCCTGGCTTCGACATCCGTGCGCTCGAGGGCAATGCGGATTTCGGGGTGGCGGCGGTCTATCCCAATACCGATCCAAGCCCGATGAACAGCCGCCTCTTCGGCGAGGGCCGCGAGACGGTCGAGATGATGATCGTCGAGGTCGCCGGCGAGTTCGCAGGCGCGCCCGGTGTGGCCCGCGCCGGTCTCTCGGCCACCCAGTGGCGCTGCCTCTTCCAGGCTCTGATTAAACAGGAGAGTCGCTTCAACGTCGCCGCTGAAAGCCCGGTCGGGGCTTATGGCCTGACCCAGCTCATGCCTGGCACCGCCTCCGATCTCGGCGTCGACCGCTATGACGTGAAAGACAACCTCCGCGGCGGCGCGCGCTATATCACCACCCAGCTCAACCGCTTCGGCAACATACCCCATGCGCTCGCGGCCTATAACGCGGGGCCGGGTCGGGTCATCGAATACGGGGGCGTGCCGCCCTTTGCCGAGACCCAAGGCTATGTGCGCAACATCTCGAAATTCTACAACGAATACCTCGCTGTGGTGGGCGGTGCCGACGCGCTTGGCACGCTCTCGCCCTCGGATTTTGCGCTCGCCGAATATGCCAGCATCTCCGAGGCGGGCGTCTATTACGCCGCCGACAGTTCGGCAACGACCGAGCAAGTGATCAACCGCCTCCGCGCGATCATCCTGCAGATCGATGCGCAACCCAATGCCAAGGCGGCCTGGGAACTCAACACCTACGCCAAGGCCGAGATTGGCCGCATCCTCAACCTTCGCGTCCGGCTGATGGCCGCCAACCAGCAGCGCGAGGCGGTCTATGCGCAGCACCTCGTCGCAGACCGGTTGGCGGAGCGCGACTTCATGCAGATGGGAGTTCCCGAATGAGACAGCTTCTCCTGACCGTGGCCGCGGTCGCCACACTCGGGTTTACCTCGCCCGCAACGGCCCAGGGCGTCCCAACCTTTGATGGCTCGCAGCTTGGTCAACTCGTGGCGCAGCTCGAACACATGGCCGAGGACCTGAATGTCCAGATGCAGCAGCTCGCCACAATGCGGCTGGAACTGGAAACCCAGCTCTCGCAGCTCACGAACCTCGAGGCGCAACTGACCTCGCTCATTGAAGGCAGCGGGCTCGGAGAACTCTTCGCCACGGTCGAAGAATTCCGAGCGCTGCGCGGCAAGCTGGTGGCGCCCCTCAATACCGCACAATCGCTGGCAAGCGGCGATTTTCTCAGCGGCTTCAATCCGGGTGCAGAACTCTCGGCCTCGGTCGAACGGGTGCTTTCGGGCAGCGGGTTTACTTCGGAACGCCTGAGCACGCTTTCTGGCTCGGATGAGCCCGCCGATAACCGCATCGCCGCTTCCGCCGGGGCCAGCGCCATGCTCTCCGTCGCGGCACAGGAAAGCCACGAAGAAGCGGGCCAAAGCCTTGAGCGGCTCGAGACCATGGTCGGGCTCATCGACGATCAGGACGGGCTGAAGGCTGCCGTCGATCTCAACACCCGCGTCACCGCCGAGCTTGGCATCATCCTGACCCAGATTTGGCGGCTGGAAGCGGCGCAAGGCGTGAGTGCCGGCCAGCTTGGCGTTGTCGATGCCGCGACCCTCGCGGATGAGCGCAAGTTCCGCTCGATGGCGGTGGATCCATGAGGCAAACCATGACCCGCAGCTTGGCTCCAGGCCGGGCGCTCGGTCTCGCCGCCCTTGTCTTGAGCATCCTGCACAATGCTGCGTCGGCCCAGACCCCGAGCACGAACCCTTCCGGCGACACGCCCTTCAACTCGATGGCCATCGCGCGGGATCAAACGGATGAATGTCGTGTTCCGAAACCCCCTACCGATCTGGCCGAAACCGCCTATCTGCGCAATGGCTACCGCGCGATCTTGCGCATCCTGATTGCCGAAGAGGCGCTCGCTTCGGAAACCTGCACCTGCCTGCTGGATCAGTTCGCCTGGGATCAGGCGCTTGCCGCCCTGCCCCGGTTCCAGACCTCGGACAACCCGCGCCTGCCCTTCAACGTGCTCGAGCTCTACGCCAAGGCGGACGCGCTCGAGGCGCAAGTTGTGGAGGCCTGTGCGGAGTAAATGGGGGTCATTCGCGACATCCTTGGCCAAGTCGACGCCGCGGTGAACACCGTGGCGCAGGACGGCTTTATCTCCTCGGCGGCCTCGGTCGGTAATGTCATCTCGGCGGGCGCGACGCTCCTTGTCGTGCTCCTCGGGATCAACGCGGTCATGCAGCTCCGCCCCCTGCCCTTCGGAACCGGGTTTGCCTTCGGGATGAAAGTGGCCCTGGTCGGGATCTTCGCGCAGAGTTGGGATAATTTCAGCGTCATCTATGACATCGTCACGCGCGTGCCCGACTCCGTGGGCGCCTCGATCCTGGCGCTTACCGGCTCGGGCGACGAGGCAGGGGTCTATGAGAGCCTCGACAATATGGTCGCCCGCATCACCGCCTATGGCGATACGATCGGCGACCGCGCGGGCTGGGTCTTCGGCGCGGTTCTGGGTGCCATCTTCTTCGTCCTCTCCGCCGTCTTCGCCGCCGTCACCGCAGGGATCATCGCCTTCGCCCGCATCGTCTTCGCGCTGATGATCGTCATCGCCCCCTTCATGATCGTGACCTCGCTGTTCAAACCGACCCAGTCCCTCTTCGAGGCCTGGACCCGCGCCACCATTGGCTACGCGCTCATGCCGGTCGCCGCAGCAGGCGCCGCGGGCATCATCGTCGCCATCGCCGAAGCGATCGGGGACGCCTCCGCCGATCCGGGCGATGTCGAAACCGTCAGCCTGATCCTGCCCTTCCTCGTCATTCTGATCCTCAGCGCCGGGATCATGGCCTCGGTGCCCTACATCGCCTCCAATCTCACCGGTGTCGTCGGCATCGCGTCCAATGCCGTCGGTCTCACGGGCCTTGCGCGCCAGGGGTTCGTGAACACACGGGAGTATGGCGCGGGCGCAACCTCGCGCCTCGTCACCGGCAAGTCCCCGCATGAGCTGAACCAGATGGCCAATGCGGGTGTGGTGAAGACCGGCGAGCTGATCCGGCAAAGCCCCGGCGCGCTTCTCTCCGCCGCCAAGGCCTTCCGCAAACCCTGATGTGAAAGACGACGACTTTGAAGAAGCTTGTGACCAGTTCCTCCGCGCCTGACCGCGACGCTTTCGAGGCGGATTTCATCTACGGGCCAAGACGGCGTGAGCGTTTCGCCTGGTTCGTTGCGGCGGCAGGCGTGCTGGTTGGTGTTGCCGGCATGGTCGCGGGCGCGAGCCTCTTTCCACTCAAATCGACCGAGACCTTCGTCGTCGTGGTCGACAAGGAAACCGGAGAGATGGACCGGGTCGCCGCCGTACAGGCGCTGACGCTTTCCGAGAGCGACGCCATCATCCAGGCCAATCTCGTGGCCTATGTCGATGATCGGGAAACCTATGACCTGACCGATGGCGAGCAGCGTATCAACTCGGTGCTCAACCGTTCCGATGGCGATGCCGCCCGCACGCTGCGCGATCTCTGGTCCTCGACCAACGAAGACTACCCGATCACCGTCTATGGCCGCGACGCCAAGATCGAGGTGGTGATCAAGTCCGTGAACCAGATCGAGCGCGGCGTGGCCCAGGTCCGCTTCACCCGCACGCTGCGCCGTCCCCGCGACACCCGCACCGTCACCCGGTCCTATGTCGCTACCGTTGGTTATGACTTCCAACCTGAAACCCGCCAGCGCCTTCAGGACGTCTGGGCCAACCCCTTGGGCTTCGTGGTGACCTCCTACCGCGTCGACGCCGAGACTCTGGAGAACTGACCAAGATGAAATCTCTGCCCGCGCTTTTCCTGGCGCTTGCCCTTCCTGTTGCCGCAAACGCCGAGGCCACGCCGCAAGGCGGCCCGCTCGACATCCGCATCCGCACCGCCGTCTATAGTGAAAACCAGGTCTATCGGATCGAAACCGATCTGAGGCATTCGACCACGATCCATTTCGGGGCGGGCGAGCGCTTCGAGGCCGTGATCGTCGGCGACACCGAAAGCTTCCAGGTCGATCCGATCCCAGAGCTTGGCAATGTGCTGACCATCAAACCGCATGTGGCCAATGCCTCCACCAACATGACGGTGATCACCAACCGACGCACCTATTCCTTCCACCTGCGCGAAGGCTCGATCCCGAACCGCACCGGCATGTTCTTCGAAGTCCGCTTCCGCTACCCCGATGAGGAACGTCGAGCGACGGCGGCTACCCAGCCCAAAGGCTTTGAGGCGCCCCGCAACTACAACTACCGCGTCTCGGGCGAAGGTGATTTCCGCCCCAGCCATATCTATGACGACGGGCGCTATACCTACTTCGTCATCCCGGAAAACGGTCGCCAGCCCGCCCTCTTCAAGGCCGATGACCAGGGCCGTGAGCGCACGGTCAACTGGACCCAGCAAGGCAACACGGTCCGGGTGCTTGGGGTGAACACCTACTGGTCGCTGCGTATCGGCGATGAGGCGATCTGCGCCTGGCGCGACGAGAGCGCCATCTACGTGAGCAACTGACCATGGCCGAACAAACCCCTCCCGACCTTCAGGACCGTCTCGACCAGTTCAGCCAGCGCGGCAAGTCCAAGCCCCGCGGAAACAGCCTCGGGGTCGGCGCGCTCGCGGCCGCCCTCGCCCTTGGCGGGGCCGGGGTCGCGTATTTTCTGGCCACCGGTCTGCAGGAAGGTGACAGTGCGCTTGAGACCTCCGATGTCGAGACCTTTCAGGACCGCCGCCCCGGCTCCGGCGGGCGGCTGAAGTTTCCGCCCGACGAGACCGAGCAACGGGTCAATGACGCACTGATCGCCGTCGAGGAAGCGCTCGACGTGCCCGCCGCCCCTGCCCCGGAACCGAGCGCCGAGGTGCTGGCCGAAATCGCCAAGCTCCGCGAAGCCCTCGCCGCCAGCCAGGCTGCCCGCAACTCGGAAATCCAATCCGCTGTCGCGGACCTGCGCGAGGCCTTCGACGAGCAAAAGGCCGCGCTCGAAGCAACGCTCGCCGCAAAGGAAACCGAGCTGGCAAACCTCCAACGCCAGACCGAGACTCGCATCGAGGGGCTGCAGGCCATGCTCGATGCCGAACGGGCGCAGCGCGAGGGGCTTGAGGCCGAGCTCGATCGCGAAGGGGTGATCGCCGATCAGCGCCTTCTCGAACAACGCCGGCGTCAGGAAGAGGAGCAGCGTCTGCGCGAGGCCGAACGCATCGCCGAGGAGCTTCTGACTGCCCAGATCAAATCCCCCGCCGTGGTCTATGCGGACGGTCCACGTGGTGGTGCGAGTGGCGCGGCGGTGGCCGATCCTGCCGCCGCTGGCGCAAGTGGACCGGCCCTCTCGGGCAACGAGCAGTTCTTGCAGAGTGCGCGACCGCTCGAGGTGCAGGAGGCCGCCCGCCTCATCCATCCCGAACGCACGCTGACCCAAGGATCCGTCATCCAGGCGGCGCTGCAAACCGCTATTAACAGCGATCTGCCCGGCTCCGTTGTCGCGGTGGTCTCCGAGCCGGTGCTGGCGTTTTCCGGAGACCGGATCCTGATCCCCCGGGGCTCCCGCCTTTTTGGCCAATACCGCTCCGGGATCGAAATGCACCAGAAGCGCATCCTGATCCTTTGGACCCGCGTCCTGACCCCGGACGGCACCTCGATGGAAATCGCCGCTGTGGGCGGCGACCAGCTTGGCCGCTCGGGCCTCACTGGTCTCGTCGACACCAAGTTTGCCGAGCGCTTCGGCGGGGCGGCGCTGATTTCCGTGATCGGGGCGGCGCCTGCCGTGGCGGCGGAGAGTGCCAACAACGAGACGACAAGCATTGTCCTGGGCGATGTCAGCAGCGACCTGCAGGACGCTGTCGGGTCGGTCATCGCCGATCAGGTCTCGATCGCGCCGACGATCTATGTCGATCAGGGCGCCTCGGTCACCGTGCTCGTGGACCGGGATGTGGTGATCTACGGGGGTTCCGGTTCACAATGAAAAAGAAGCATCAGGTTTCGCGTTCGAGCCGCAGGCGAGAGGCAGCGAAACCAGGTTCAATATTACCGGAATCACCGAATTGATGGATCAGGCCTCGCCAGCCTCATACCTCGAGCGTTATCTCGACCCGTTCCGCGATCTCCTGCGGCGTGACGACGTGGTCGAGATCGCGATCAACCCCGACGGCAAGGTCTGGCTCGAGGTCGCGGGGGATGCCAGCATGCGCCACGAAGGTCAGACCGTGGATCGGACCACAGCCCTCAACATGGCCCAGACCATCGTCGGCGATGCCAAGGCCCGCGTCTCTGAAAAGAACCCCCTCGTCTCCGGCAAGGTGGAATATGCGGGCCGCCCGCTTCGGGTCCAGGTCGCCGTGCCGCCCGCCATCGATCGCGGTGCCTCGATCACCATTCGCCTCTTCGCCTCTGGCAGCATTAGGGACTACGCCCCGGCTTATCTCTTCGGCAAGGCCGTCTCGCTCGACGCCCTCCGCGCGGAGAAGATGAAAAACATCGCCAGTCTAGCGGAGGAGAACCTTGAGGCCGCGCTGCAGACTCTGGTCGAGGCGCGGCTCAACGTCCTGATCAGCGGCGGCACCTCGACCGGGAAGACCACGTTCGCCCGCCACCTCCTGACCCATGTGAGCGAGCACGAGCGGCTGATCACCATCGAAGACGCTTTTGAGCTCTTCCCCGGCCAGCCCAACACCGTCGCCCTCCTTGCCGACCGCGGTGCCGGTTCGCAACGCAGCGCCAACGCTCTCCTTCAAGCCTCCCTCCGTATGCGACCTGACCGGATCATCGTCGGCGAGCTGCGCGGTGCCGAGGCCCTGACCTACCTCGAGGCCATCAACACCGGCCATGGCGGGTCGGTTTCCACCATCCACGCGGAAACCGCAGAACTCGCAATCGATCGACTGGCGATCATGGTGCTGCAGGCCGGCACACCACTGACCTTTGCCGAGGTTCGGGAATACATCCGGAAATCCATCGATGTGATCGTCCAGCTCGGGCGGGCCGAGGGGAAGCGGGGGATTACGGAGTTCTATCTGCCGGGGTCGAGAAAACTACCGACATAGACGGCGCGATGCAGCCGTTTGCAACGCTGAACTGAACTTCCGCAAGGCGAAGTGTAGCGTTCACGCCAAAAGGAGACAGCTGACGTATTATCAACGGGCAGCGGTGACACTCCGGACCTTGGGGCGTTGAAGGAGTATCGCACAATTTCTTTGACCGCAGCGCGAAGAAAAACCTAACTATTTGAATTACGTATGATACTCTCTATGCGAGCAGCAGCGGGGTCGGCACAACCACCCTAAAACGAAAGGAGGCGACCACTGACTCAAGTACTTCCAGAAGATTTGGTTAATATAGTTTCGGGCGATCCAGAAGAGTTGGGTGTTCATCTCCAGCTTGTTAAACGGGACGTGCTCTTGAAAGATTGCGTGGCCCGTCTCCACTGTCATTGCCTGACTGTGGATGGGAACGGACGCGTCAAGCCGGAGCGTCTTGCGGAATTTATGCGCAACTCAATTATCGATTATGCCGTCCCGAAATCGCGGTTGGATGATGCGCGGGCGCGGGACGCCAGATTCAAGTCCGGAAGCGCGGTTGCAGCCCTGCACCACGAGGCAATCGGCACTTTTACGGACCTTGCCAATACTGGCGAAGGCGGCGAGATGCTGCTCTTCCTACTCGCAGAGCGCTTTCTCAAGGTTCCTCAGGTGCTCTGTAAGATGGACCTTAAGACCGACTCTCACATGCACTATCATGGTGCGGACGGCGTCTATGCTTCCGTAAACGAAAACGGCCTTCTCAAACTTTTCTGGGGCGAGTCAAAGGTGTATGGCGACCCTACAGCGGCCATAAGAGATTGCCTTTCATCACTTGCCCCTTTCCTCGTGGAGACGGACCACGAAGGCGCTGATCGCGAGCGGGATCTCGTGCTCCTCAGCGACAAAGCCGATCTCAGTGATCCGGAACTTACGGCCGCATTCCGGAAATATTTCGACCGAACCTCACCGCTATCGAACAGGGTCGAATATTGCGGGATCGCGCTTATCGCCTTCGATGCGGATTTCTATCCGAAAGATGATGCAAAAGGCATCGGGGAGGACATCCTGAAGGCGGCGAATGACGAAATGGAAAAATGGGTGAAGAATGTAAAGAACAGACTATCGGTGGAGAAACTCGACAAATTCGACATTCAGTTTTTCTGTGTGCCAGTGCCTTCGGCGGATGGGTTTCGCGCATCGTTCCTTAAGGCGCTGGGTATTAAGAAATGAAAGATACCGAACTCTTTGATTGGCTGTCGGGTGAGGCGCTTCGTGATGATATTATCAGGTTGACTCAGATCACAGTGGCGACTGAGATAACAAATCTGGACGCAATCCATGAATCCGCTGACCCAAAGAAGAGCTTTGACTGGCAGCAGCTTCTTTTGGCCGGAAGCCTTTTGGCCAGATCAACCGAACGAACGCATCAGGAGGCGGCGCTGCGGATCGCAACCGCTGCCGTCACACTCGAAACTTCGCCGGAAGTGCGGGATGCGGGGGCTGTCCTCCTCGAAAAGCTGTCCAATCGCAGGTCCGTCGAGCTGGCAATACTGCGAAACCGGATCGCTCCCGATCTTGAGGGCAGACTGGGCGTGTCGATGCGCCTTGAAGCCAACAGAAGACGTTTCGAGGACTCGATACTCCTTGAATCGAGCGGAAAATGGATAGGCGTCAACGATTTTCAGAAAGAACTATGGGCGGGCGCCTCTTCCGGCGCCGGCTGGCTTTCAGCGTCCGCGCCAACCGCGTCCGGAAAAACTTACCTCGTTTTGCAGTGGCTGCTCGATCACGTTCGCACGAGCAAGACAAAGATCGCCGTTTACCTTGCCCCAACCCGGGCTTTGGTGAGTGAGATTGAACTCAGTCTGAAGGAGCTATGTCAGTCGGACACCGGCATCGAGATCACGTCGCTACCGCTGACGGAAGTTTATTTCTCATCTACGACGGGAGACAAGAAAGCCGTCTTCGTATTCACGCAGGAGCGTTTGCACCTGCTTGTCAATCTTCTCGGGGAGGACTTCAGTGTAGACCTTCTCATTGTTGATGAAGCGCACAAGATCGGAGACAATCAGCGTGGTGTAATACTGCAGGATGCAATCGAGCGGGTGTCTCGGCAGAACCCGATGATGAAGGTCGTGTTTGTAAGTCCTTCGACACAAAATCCCGGAGAACTGCTTGAGGATGCGCCGAACGATATGCCGAAAACGTCGGTCAATACCGATATGCCAACCGTTCTGCAGAACGTGATCCTAGCCGAGCAAGTGCCTCGGAAGCCCAAGGAGTGGTCGCTGGACCTTGTCTGGGGCGATTCACCCATACCACTGGGCACGCTTAAACTGTCAAACAAGCCTGCGGGCCTGAAAAAAAGGCTGGCGTTTATCGCAGCGGCGGCAGGCGGTCGCGGCGGCACACTGGTTTACTGCAACGGCGCGGCTGAAGCGGAGGACGTCGCGCTCCTTATCAGCCAGTTGGAAGGCTCGGAGAAGACAGATGATCAGGAATTGCTGGACCTGGCTGATCTGGCCCGCAAAGGGGTCCACCGTAATTATCAGCTCGCGCCGCTGGTCGAACGTGGTGTCGCTTTTCACTATGGAAACATGCCCTCTCTCATCCGCACCGAGGTTGAGAGGCTGTTCCGCGACGGCAAGATAAGATTTCTTGCCTGCACCTCGACGCTGATTGAAGGAGTAAATCTCTCTTGCAGGACCATCGTTGTGCGCGGTCCCCGGAAGGGCCGTGGGAACCCGATGGAGCCGCACGACTTCTGGAACCTCGCGGGACGGGCCGGTCGCTGGGGAAACGAATTCCAAGGCAATATTATCTGTATCGATCCAAAGGATGAAAAAGCATGGCCCGTCGGCGTGCCGAAGCGCTCACGCTACCCGATCAAGAGAGAAACTGACGTCGTTATATCTTCCACCGATGAACTGGCTGCGTATCTTGAGAACAGAAACATCGACTCTTTGGCCGATCTTGCGCAAGGCGAAGAATTCGAACAGGTCGGGGCTTACCTCCTCAATACATATATTCGTCTTGGTACGCTTTCCGATGCCGCATTTGCGAAACGGCATTCTCCAGATGCGCTCCGGAAACTCGATAGAAGCCTCGAAGGTATTTCGGCGCTGATCAATATTACGCAGGATGTTCTAGTAAGACATCCAGGCGTCAGCGCGGTGGGCCTGCAGCGTTTGCTGGAAGCTTTTCGAAAGTACGAAGGCAATATCGAAAATCTGCTGCTCGCGCCTTCGGAAAGCGTCGATGCGTACGACAGGTACGTCACCGTCATGCGACGGATTAACGCAAATTTGTATCCTGTCTTCCTGCCAGACAGTCTCATTCCCCTGCACGCGCTCGTGGTTGTCGAGTGGCTGAAAGGATTGTCTTTGGCTGCAATTATCAGGAAGCGTATAGAGTATCAGCAACGAAACAACAGATCGTTCAAGCTTCCAGTGCTCATTCGCGAAACGATGAGCATGGTGGAAGAGACAGCAAGATTCAAGGCACCGAAGTATATTTCCGCCTATATGGATGTCCTCCGCCTGTTCTTGACTGAAGCCGAGCGCGAGGACCTGATTGATGAAGACTTTGACATCGGGATAGCGCTTGAGTTTGGCGTCTCCAGCATCACGCTTCTCTCATTAATGGAACTAGGGCTTTCCCGCATGTCTGCGGTGGCCTTGTATGAGAAGATTGCGCGCGACGATCTGGACAAGGAAGGTTGCCTGGCCTGGATTAATCAGCATGGCCCGAATTTCGCCGGGATGGACCTGCCTAACCTTATCGTCAGGGAAACGCTGCAGGTATCGGGCCTTGATGATCCGGAAGCGGGCCACGAATTCAGCGAATAGAGTAGAGAGGAAGCGATTATGCCCGCAAAGCCAGTAGAGATCGGATCGCTCTCATTCGCGAGGAAAGGAGACGCAAACGACTTTTTTAGGGATATGCTGTACAAATATGAACTGGGTGACAAGGTAACCAATGAAGACGCCGAAATACTAACGCATCTCATGCATATGCATCCCGAAGCCGCCGAAAAGATCGGCCCGGGAATTGAAAGCTTCAGTGTAAGAACGGCGGATTACGGAACGCGCTGCTTCTGGGTCAACCGCGTCGATGGAACGACAGAAAAATTCTCCTTTCGAGCGTGTTACTGATCATCAACACAGAGCTGCCATCGGCTATCGCTCATTAATTGGCTCGTATTCGAGTTTATGCTCTTCCTGGTGTGCGGTGACCTGCCACTGGGCTCTGATCCAGCCATGACTGGTGCCCGGTTGGTCTTAAGCTGCCTACGGATTCTGGACCGCCGAAAGGTGGAGGATCCGGTTGCCGAAAACAAACGCGAAATACATGCTATGCGAAATCTTCTTCTCTAAAATTCAATCTTAGTTCTGCGCCACGGCTGCCCTATACCCTCGCTGCTTTTTGCTAGCATGGAGCTTCATGAGCGCCGTGACAGCCTTGCCCTCGTCATCATGAAATTCGATCATCATCTGCCCTCGAAACCCGATACGGCCCCATTCCCGCACGAGGCATGCGCCGCCAAACAGGTCTGGTTGAACACTCATTCTATAGAAGCGCCGCATGTTGATAGACAGGTCGACCCGCTTGAGATCGACTGTCGTCGGGAACACTTCCATTTGCTGCATCGTATCCAACATATTGGGCAATCCCTTCTCATGTGTCACAATATCAGGTAGACATATGTGTTTCCACTATGTTCTAATTTTTCCCGACTCGGGCGAAACATTTCCGCTGCACTCTCTCCTAGCTTGGCAGAACTGCTGCAGGTTTAGGATTTTGACTGTACTTCGTGTTCTTGAATAGGGCGACAAATGGTAAAGAACATCTGCATATTCTCGGACGGAACCGGCCAGATGGGTGGCGCCAGGCCAGACCAACGGCTGTCGAATGTTTACAAGATGTATCGAGCCATGCGTCCCGGCCCAGATTCACCAATTAGCCCTAAGGACCAAGTGGCTTTTTACGACCCGGGCTTGGGAACAGGAGAACGCGGTGGGTTTTTCGGTCGGATCAAGCCCATCCTGGAAAGCGCCGTCGGAACTGGCATCGACCACAACATAATCGATTGCTACGAGCAGATCATCGCCCATTACGAGCCCGGCGACCGTGTGTTGCTGTTTGGGTTCTCGCGCGGGGCCTACACAGTAAGAGCACTTGCAAACGTTATGAACCTCTGCGGTGTCCCGACGCAGATGCCAGATGGTTCGCCGGTCCCGCGTTACGGCCCCGGATTGCGCAAGATCGCCAAGGACGCTGTAAAATTCGTGTATAATCACGGTGCTGGAAAACCGCGCGGACAAGATCCTTACTTCAAGAACCGTGAAGAACTCGGCAAGCGATTTCGCAAGAAGTATTCGAGCTTTCCGCTCGTAGGCGAAGAAAATCAGGGAAACGTTCAGCCAACATTCATCGGGGTCTTCGACACGGTGGCATCACTGCGAACGGCAGTTGTCCGCACCTTGGTCTGGGGCGTCACGTTCGGGGTCGGGGCGGCTTTGGCCGCAGGCGTTGCACTCGGATGGTCTTGGCTTTTGGTTGTTCCGCTTGGCGTACTTCTAGTCGCGCTTCTTTGGCAGCTAGGTTCCCTGTTGCTCGACAACTTCAAGTATTTCTCGGACGATCCCGAGCGCAAACTGAAGCTCTGGCGCCCAACCGATTGGCCGCAGATTCTCAAGACGGGTCATTTCGCGGCTTGGAACAAGCGCAACTACGACAAGTGGCTGGATCCCGATGTCCAACACGCCCGTCACGCCATGGCGATCGACGAAGACCGTGCTGACTTTCCAAGGGTTGGATGGGCATCGAAGGCGGCCGCGATTGAGACCAAAGATCGAGAGCCGAAGTGGTTGAAGCAGGTCTGGTTCCCGGGCTGTCATAGCGACATCGGTGGAAGCTATCCTGAGGCAGAGTCCCGCCTGAGCGATATCGCCCTCGATTGGATGGTCGACGAATTGAAAGACTGCGTGCCGTCGATCCAGATCAACGAGAACGTCTTGAACCGCGCCCCTGACCCTCTGGGTTTGCAGCACCGCGAAGACGCGATGGTAGCATTTGGCCCCCTCCGCATCCGCTGGAAGAAGGGAATTCGCGCAGTTGGCGACGACTTCCCGCTCCATCCTTCAGTCGAAGAGCGCATGCGAGCCAAGGCCGTCGCCCAGTGTGGCGAGGTCAAACCCTACCGACCTGCCCAATTGAAAGAGCGACGCGACTTGAAATTCTACTACGACGAATAGGGGACTAGTCGACGGCGCTCACCCTCCCAACAATTCCTCGATGAAGTCCTCCTGCCGGTCGAGCGCCGCCTTCCAATCCTTCGGCACGGCGGCTTCCCTTTCGAGCGTCTCGGGCTCGGGCTGCCCGCGTCCGGCCTCAATCGGCATCACGCTCATCGCGCGCGCTTCGCGCCGCTGCGATCGATCCCGGACAGGCGCACGTTCGGCTAGTTTCGCCTGGTCGTCTGCGCCGACCTCAAAGTCACCGCCCCAGGGCCCCACGCCCTGCACACTCGGCGGATAGGGGAACGGCTTGCCGTCCTGGCGGGCCAGCATGTCCTTGAAGAACGGATCGTCGTAATACTTGATCCGGCTAGCCTTGATAGGGTGCTGGGGCGAAGCGAGGATTATGACCTCGTCGGGATCCATGAGGCGCGCTTCCGTCTCGGAAAGTAGCGGCCGCTCTTCCAGACGCGCCGAGGTCGAGGTCGCGCCAAGGAAGCCCTTGTTGCGACCGTACATCCGGGTCACCGCCTCGCGGGTGGTGCTGCCGACCGCGGCGGAGACCTCTTTCACCGTGCGCTGGTCCCGCGGGGTGATGTAGAGCTTCAGCCCTGCCCCGTTCTCGAGACTTTCACGGCCCTCGGGCCCGTAAATCCGATCAAGCGAAGCCAGCGACTGCGCGATCATCGCGACGCGGCCGCCATAGCTTGCCAGCGAATGGATCGCCCGCTCGAGATAGGGCATCGCCCCCATCTGCTGGAATTCGTCGATCATCATCATGACCGGCCAGGGCTCGTCCGGGCCGGGCTCGTTCAGCCGGATCGAGGCGATGAGATCGGCGAACATCAGGCGCAAGAGCGGCGCCAGCGTCGCGATGTGATCCTCGGACACCGCGATGTAAAGCGACTGAGGGGTCTTCCGGAAGGTCGAGAAATCGAAGTCACTCGCTTCGGTGGCCGAGCGCACCGCCGGGTTGTCCCATTGTTTGAGACCCGCCGTCATCAGTGCCTGGATGTTCGAGGTCAGAAGCCGCGACGAGGCCGACGCGGCGTTGGTCCACAGCTCGCGCAGGATGTCTTCCTCAGCTTCGTCGGCGTAGGTCTTATACTGGGCGTTCTTGTATTCGCCCCCGGCGACGATCTTGTTCACCTCTCCAAGGTTCGGCGTGCCGCGCTGGATCGCCAGCAGGCAGGCCGCGACAAAGATCGACTTGCCGGCCTCGGAGAAGGTGTCGAGCGTCTTGTTGTCCTTGTCGAGGAAGAGGTCTGCCAGGATCGAGACCTCGGTGAAGCGCTGCGCGAATGTCGGGGCCTTGGCAATCCGCGCAAGCGGGTTGTAGCGATGCGTGGCATTGGCCCAATCAAACGGGCTGAAGCGATAGACCTCGTCACCGTTCAGCGCCCGGAGCCGCGCGGTCTTTTCGAAGTTCTCGCCCTTCACGTCGAGCACGACGACCGAGCCCGCAAAGCTCAGAAGGTTCGGGATCACGAAACCCACCCCCTTACCCGCGCGGGTCGGGGCCACCATCATCACATGAGGGATGGTGGTCGAGGAGATGAACTCGGCCTTGGACGTCGGGGAGCCGAGCTTGCCGCAGACAAAGCCCTTGCCGGGTGCCTGAAGCATGTCGTTCTTCTTCAGCTCCGCCTTGGTCTGCCAGTGGGCCGAGCCATAGTCGTCCCGCTCCTTCTTCCAGGTCCAGGCAAGCGCCAGGGCGCCGAGGCCAATCGCCCCGAAGCCTACGGCGCCAAACCCCACCTTGAACGCTTCGGGATGCGCCGCTCGGGTGCCCGCGCTGGCTTTCCAGAGCGCCAGCATGTCAAAACTACCAAACCCGGTTTTCAGGGCCAGGGTCAGGTAGAAGGCGGCGACGATGGTGCCGATGACGGCGCCGCAGATCACCCCGAAGAGGAGCGCGGCCCAAAGGGGGAGTGTCTTGGTCATGGTTGTCATCTCCCCCTTAGAATTCCATCTCGTCATCGAGACCACGATCTAGTGTTTTGTTTCGGGCAAGTTCACGCCCCATTTCCTGCGCCTCTTGCTGGCCGCGCATCCGCGCCACCTCCGTCGCCTTGTCCTGCTGCAACCCGGCGGCGCGGTCGGTGAAGACTTGGTCGCCGGTCTCCTCAAACGTCATCTCGAGGAATTCCTGCGTGACGGTGATCTGGTCGAGCTTGCTCGGAAGGGCCGCGTCCAGCACCTCGTAGTTGCCGCGGCGAAGTGCAGCCAAACCCTCCTCACCCAACTCCTTGAAGAGCTCGGATTGCAGGGTCCGCTCAACCACCTCTTCCTGTTCCTCGGTGAGCTTGCCGTCCCGAAGCATGTCGGCCAGGTCCTGCAGGTAGGGATTGGGCGTCCGGTCGTCTTCGTCGATGAGGGGCAGTGTCGCCTCCTCTTCGTCCGCGAGGGTTCGGCCGATCTCGACGCCCAGTTCCTTCGCCCGCTCCATCAGTGCGTCCATCACGCCGTCGACCTTTTCGAGCGCGGCATCGAGCTGGTCGTCACTCGCGGTCTCCACGCTGAGACCGTCCTTGGCCAGCACCGCGTTCATGTCGCGCTCGACCCAGTCTTGCGCCATGCCGTAGTTGCGCGTGCCGCCGGCAGTGATCCGGGCTACCAGCTCCTCGCTGTCCATGCCCACCTCCTCGGCGCGCTCGAGCACGTAGCGCAGCCCCTCGTCATTGCCGGATTGCAGCGCCGCAATCAGCACTTCGCTGCCCGCCCCCGGCGGATAGGGTTCTTCGAGCTGCTTTCCAAACCGTGCGCGCAGCTCCGGGTCAGGCACCATCTGCGAGAGGTCCGCGATGATCGGCGCGGCCTTGGCCTCGAAGGCGGCGCGCTCGGCCGGGTCCAATTCCTCGGCCTTGAGCCTCAGCGCCTCGATCGTGCGCTCGGAATAGTCGATCGCATCACCGACGGTCTTGATGTCCTTCATGTCTATCTCTCCTTCGGTGAAGTTCCAGGGCGTGCCGGAGCCGAGACCGTCTGCCATGCCGCGCACGGCGCGCGCCATGTGACGCTGGTCCATCCGGTCCAGCAGGTCGGCGAGGTACTTGTAGTCCTTGGCGAAGCCCACCACCTGCGCCTGCGCCATGGCGGATTCCTGGGCCGTCATGACGATCTCGCGCGGAAGGCGGGCCTCTTCCTTGGCGCGGTAGATCTCCTCAATCCCGGCGGGCTTCTCGAAAATGCCGCGCTCGAGCCGGGTGGTGGCGTCGAGCGTCACGCCGTAGCCTTCAGCGATCTCGGCCTGCTTCTCGCGCATCAGCTGCGGCGACATCACGCCCTCGGCCCAGCAAGAGAACCAGGTGCCGTTTTCGACGCCGCGATTGTTCAGGATGATATGGGCATGCTTGTGCGCCCGGTCGTCATGGACCGCGAGGACATAGTCCCACTGATCGCCATATTCCCCGCTCTCGAAGAAATGCTCCGTCCAGTCCATGGCGATGTCGCACACCTGATCGACCGTCACGTCGGTCGGGAACGAGAGCAGCATGTGCGAGGTGAACCCGAGCTTGGTCGAGCCGCGCCAGGTCCCGGCCCAATCCTCGATGATGTCTTCTTTCTGCTCCTCAGAAAGCACCGCCGCATCGGTCAGCGCGTTGGTCATCGTCGAATAGGTGTATACCGCCTTGTCGTTGATGTAGGAAATCTGCGCCCCGAGGCTACACCTCGTCTTGCAGCCTCCTGCCCGGATCCGTTTGAACACCGCAGCCCGGCTCTGCCCTGAAGCCACTTTCAGCGCGTTGCGCGCCGACATGGATCCGACGCGCGAGAAACTTCGCCCCTGCCGACGCCCCGCCAGCCGCGCGTCGATCCGCGCCGCGGCCTGACCCCGGATACGCTCATCCTCCCAGAGCCGGCCCATGACCGAGGCATAGAGGGCGAGCGGATCAGCCATTCCTGACGAGCCTCAAACCTGTCACGGTCTCGCGCGGGGTGCCCTCCAGAACCGCGCCATCCGCCCCCTGCCCTTCTTCCCTTTGCGGCCACTCCTGATGACGCAGCGCTTGCGCCGCATCCTTCATCCGGCCCATCTCACGGCTCATCGACTGCGCAAGATCGAGCAGTTCGATCAGCACTGCGCGATCCGCCGCCGAGACCTCCAGCCGACCGCGATGGACCGCCTTGGCGAGCACCATGCCAGCGTCGCTCACATCCTTCGCCTGTCGCCATGCGGCGCAAAATTCGGCGACCAGATCACGGGGCACATCGAGGAAACCGCACCGTCCGCGCAGCACCGCATTGAGCGCCTGTGACCGGTTGGAAAAACCCCGTTCGCGCCACTCGGCATCGAACGCTGCAAGCTCAGACTGACTAGCCCGGAAAGCCACTGTCTCGCTCGGATCGCGCGCTGCGATCCCCTCGCCCGCCTCCTCTTTCGCGAGCCGGTTCACGTGGCGCGGAGAGATACCGAACGCCGCCGCCAGCTCCTTCGCGCTCTCGCCCGCCGTGAAGCGCCGCGCCACTTCGATGCGCTCTTCAAGCTTCAGGTTTTTCGCTGGCCTCGGCACTAGGGCGTTCTCCCGCTGCCAGAAAAAGATTGCATGCGCAGACGCGCGCGAGGCAGCGATTGCTCGCAATCGCTTTCGCGTGCGGCGGAGCATTCAGCTTTGCGGGAAACGCCCATGACAGACCCCTCGGACAAAATGTGCAAACATTGGCCATATCCTGCCAACGTCTTCCTTCTCTCCTTTGCTTATACTTCAATACATCACATTGCGCAATATAACGTTTTGCATGCTGTGTCTTTTTGCTGGCAATAGGGTGCAGTCAAGACTGCTCCGCAGCGCGACATGGAACGCCGCCGTCCTCATCGATGCGCGGCAATCTGGTCGAATTAATCTGCCTAAACTTGCGCTGGAGCAGCACGCGATGTCAGGCAAACCGAGCGCCCGAGCCGGTAACGGATCGGGCGCGAAGAACACGAAAACGGCCCGCGCGAGATAGCGCGGGTCCCACCATTCGAGGGCGTCACGAAGCTTCTGAGAGACGGTGTCAAACCCCTGCGGATCAGTAGACCCGCAGGGGTGTCTGGGTCAGTGACCCAGTCCCTGAGAGCGCAGGTCGTCGTAGCGGCTGCGGGCGATCAGCGCCTCGGTCTCGAGGCTGTCGAGTGTCTCGGGATGGGCGTCTTCATCAAACGCGGCGAGGTAGGCATCAAAGGCCATGTCGGCTTGCAGTTCGGCGAGGTCGATGGATTGTTCGAGTGTCATGGTGTGATCCTTTCCGTTGATCGTCGTTGGACGGATCGTGGAAAAGACCGGGGGCATGAGAGCGGGCTGCACCCGGCACGGGGCGGAATGAAATGGAGCACGCCGGGGGCAGGTTTGTTGTGAGCGGTGCACCGCAGCGCTCAAGGCGCAGCCGTCCAGAAACCTGCCCCCAGCGTTGCCGGCCGCTCGACCCCGGGCTAGCGATCTGAGAGGCCAACAGGTCGACGGAAAGGCGCGCGACGGTGGCCCTGACGTGAGACGTCGCCCCCCGGACGCATGACGTTGATCTGCGGTTTACACCCTCGCGGCAAAGGGTGAGTTCGGCACCCTGGCAGCCTCGCCAACACGACCCAAGCGCGGGTTGCTCGACTGAGAGAAGGGGTGCGCTTACCTCGCACAGTGGGCTCCCATTTTTCCCCTGCTGACTTTCGGCTCACCCTCGGGTTCGCGCGATCCACTCTGTCCCTCAACAGAACGATCAAAGCTGCTTCTGCGATCGATCCAGTCAGACTATCCGCCTCGGTGTCAGCGTCCGAAATATGCCGCATCCTTCTGACACGGGTTTCGGACCCGAACCGCTGCCATTCCTCATAACGAGAAATAGCCAGACCGCCGGAGCGGTCTGGCCCTTGGCTTAGGCGGCGTCTTTCGGGCCCCAGGGGATGACGGCCTGCAGGGACAGATCGTCCTGGTTCGCGGCCTTGCCGAGGTTGGCGTTGAAGCCGTGGTCGCGGATGGTCAGCGTGTAGTAGTCGGCACCGGTCTCCTTGTTCTGCTTCTTCCAGATGCCGCCGCACTCGACCAGCTTGCCGCGCGGGGAGCGGCCGAGGACGCGGTGCGTGGGGGCCATCGGGTTCGTGCTCGCGACGGGCTCGACCGTGATGTCGAGGTCGAAGGTCAGGGTCGAGATGGAGCCTGTGCCCTTGGCGGTCTCGATGTCGGCGCTGGTGAATTTGATGCAGTTCGTGGTCATTGCTCTTCTCCTTGTTTGCGTTGCAATGATGGTCACCTTGCAGCTGGCCAAGGCCCGGGCACACCGAAGGCGAAGCGTAGCGGAGAGGGGCAGGTGCCGGTCTTTTTGCTCCGCGAGGAATGACCCGCAGGGTCAGGGGAAAAAGATCGGCGGCAACCTTTGTGGACGGGACGACAGCTGCGACCAGCATGTCATGCAACTCAGACAAAGGGAGAAGTGCGTTGGCCGCTAAGGAAGGATGGTGAACAGCCGTCAAAGATGCCAGAGGGCGCATGTTGATGCATGGATCATAGCTGGAGCAGGCATTTTCGGATCCATGTCACTTGCCAGATTCCCGACGCACCCACCTTGCGACGACAGCGAAAACTTGCTGTGACAAAGAAGTGCTACCGGGGGTATCGTAAGAGCGAAATTTTGGACCAAATCGTTTTCGGGCACAGACAAACTAAGCCGAAGTACAAGAAGTGAGGCAAAATAGCTTTGGAACTAGAAGAACTCGCAAAGCAGTGCCAAAACTGTGCACAGCATAGCCCAGTGATAGTCTTGGGCAGCGGGGCCTCGATACCGCATGGCATTCGTGGCATGGGGGATTTGGCCGTTTGGCTCCGCGATAATGTACAGGCCGACGATGGACCGGAAGTCGATGCCTGGACACTTGTTAGAACAGCCTTGGCCGCTGGAGATCATTTAGAAGCAGCACTAGAAAACAAGCCTCTACCCGACTCCTTGGTTGTCAAGATTGTCCGAAGTACCTGGGACTTCATCGCTCAGGGCGATTATAGCCTGCTCAAATCAGCTATAAAGACCGAGACCATTTTTCCGCTCCGCACCCTATTCACAGGTTTATTCCGAAGTACAAACCGCAATATCCATGTCGTAACAACAAACTACGACCGCGTTGCAGAGTATGCAGCCGATTCAGGCGGCTACATCCACAACACGGGTTTCCTTCCGGGCTATCTGCGACGGGCCGATGGGGCGGAGAATCTGATTTTCAAACAAGGGGCCAATTTGGCGCGGACGGTCACAGTCTGGAAAGTCCACGGGTCTCTTGATTGGTTTTCAGACCCGCATGGGGGTGTGATGTCGCTACCGATGACGAGCGAGTTGCCCGATGGTTTGGTTCCGTTGATCGTCACGCCAGGTGTAAGCAAATATCAGCGGACGCACGACGAGCCCTTTCGGAGCGCGATACAGGGCGCCGATCGTGTGTTGAGTGCCGCGACCGCATTCATTTGCATAGGATACGGGTTCCGCGACGGCCATATCCATCCGAAGCTGATGACGCGTTGTCGTGTGCATGACGTTCCCATCCTTGTCGCAGCGCGCACCTTAACGCCCGAAGCCAAGGATTTTCTCAAGAACAACGCCGGGCGTCACTACCTCGCGCTCGAGAACCACGATGAGGGGACGATGGTTTACAACCGTGACAGCCCAGACGGTATTGTTGTTACCGGGGGCAAATATTGGGAGTTGCCTGCATTGAACGAATTGATTGGGTTTTAGGAGGAAGAGTTGGGCATACTTGATTTCAACGATGATGAAAGTCTCGGCAAAATTATTGCCGTCGATACTGCCACTGTGACGGTGCGAGTCGATGAACTTGAACGCCTCAAACGGATTCAGGTCAATCGGTTGACCGCGATCAGAAGCTCGAAAGCCGGGCAGCACTTAATCGGGATAGTTTCGCGCATCACACGCAAAGCAGGTGACGAAACTGCAATAGACGGGTCTGAGGAGGATCCGGAAGCCGCGCTCCCCGAAAACAACCTCGTTCGGGTCGCTCTGATTGGAACACTCGTAGACAAGGAGGGGCTGAAAGAGAACGTCTTTAAGCGCACCCTAGAGACTGTGCCCGAAATCGATGCGGATTGCTTTTCCTTGGAAGGTCAGCGCCTGACAGACTTCATGCAGGTCATTTCGCAGGTTTCCGGCGACGGCCCGCAGCTTGATCTTGGTCGCTATGCTTTGGACGAGGACGCGCGGGCCTTCTTGAACGGCAACCGTCTGTTCCAACGTCATGCCATCGTGGTCGGTAGCACTGGCAGCGGCAAATCGTACACAACTGCGCGGCTCCTAGACCAGATTGCCGGTCTTCCACAAGCCAACGTAATCTTGTTCGATATCCATGGTGAGTACCAGACCCTCGATAGCGACGAGTTTCGGCATCTACGCATCGCTGGGCCGGGGGACATTGGACACGATCGCCGACTGGCCGACGGTGTTCTACATCTACCGTTCTGGCTTCTCGGCTATGAGGCATTGGTCGCTTTGTTTGTAGATCGGTCCGATCAGAACGCTCCGAACCAAGCCATGCTCATGACGCGCTGTATCACCGATGCGAAGCGCGCAATGCTTGATCCGGGAAAACACGCCGACATTCTTGCAAATTTCACTATCGATAGCCCCGTGCCTTTCGATATCGACAGTGTCCACAAGCAACTATCTGACTTGAACGAACAAATGGTTCCGGGCGCTAACAACAAGGATAAGCAAGGACCATACTTCGACAAGCTCAGCCGCTTAATCGCGCGATTTGAAGCCAAACGAAATGATCGCAGGCTTGGGTTCATATTTCAGCCGCCAGCAGCCTGTATGGATATGGCCTGGCTGTCGGAGGTAACGCATTTCCTGATAGGCGGGCGCGGATCGCAAGCTGATGGCAAGGGTGGGATCAAGATCATCAATTTCTCGGAAGTGCCGTCCGACATCCTGCCGCTCATGGTCAGCTTGATTGCTCGGCTGATATTCACAGTCAGCCAGTGGACGCCACCAGACAACCGTCATCCCATCGCATTGTTCTGCGATGAGGCACATCTGTATATCCCGGAGCGTGCATCGTCAGAGTCAGCCGATGAGATCTCTGTCGGGATTTTCGAGAGGATCGCCAAAGAAGGCAGGAAATACGGTGTTGGACTAGTGGTTATCAGCCAAAGACCATCCGAAGTGAACCGCACCGTTCTGAGCCAGTGCAACAATGTCATTGCGATGCGGCTGACCAACGGCGACGATCAATCCGTGATCAAACGGTTGCTGCCTGACAGCCTCGGCGGGTTTGGTGATCTTCTACCGGTCCTCGACATCGGTGAGGCATTGGTGGTCGGCGATGCGAGCTTGCTTCCGACGCGAGTTGTGGTGTCCGAGCCGCGCTTCAAGCCCAATAGCGCGACAGTCAATTTCTGGGATCGTTGGAGTGACGCGGCACCAGTTGCGGGAACGGAAGATGCCGTCCTTTCTTGGCGGAGACAAAGCAATCACTAGCCCTAGGAGCGATGAAAACAGTCAACGAGTATTGCCGCACATATTATGCTGGGACGATTCTACCGACCATCGCGGTAAGAGTATCGGGCGCAAGCTTGGAAGAAATTGCATCCAACTCCAAGAGGGGCTGCGACAGGTAAGGATGAAACTTCTCCGACATTAAATTCCCAGCTCCAGCGAACAGATCGACAGGTTCGCCAGATCGAATGTGCGCTAGTACCGTTTGAAGATCGGGGGTTTCGTCCCCGGCCTCCACCATCAGAAACCCGTCATGCAGTTCGACCGAAAACCCCTCACTTCTCAGTGCTAGCGCGAGGGTTGATGTCTTCACCGTACCGACCCGCGTCGCAATGACTGATGTATGCTCGCCAATGGTGTGTAGGTTATTGGCCCTAAACCCCAGCTGTTCATAGTGAGCACGCGCTTCCTCGAGCATCATCAAAGAGACTGTATCCATGTAAGCTGGGCTGGAATCCCCCTCGAGCACGGCGAACATTCGGTCGATCACTTTGTCATGAATGTCCCCCGCATCGCCGCCGAAGACGGGCGGCACACCAGCCTTCGCGGGTTTGACGACGATGACCTTTTCACGATCATGGATTTCTTGAACAACCCAACGTCGCCCAGAGAATATTAATAGCATCCCAGGGGCAAGAACATTATCGATCGGCAGGGTTCCAAGGTCCCGCCCCTCTGCGACCAACCGGAATTCCTCAGGCGTCTGAAACACCGCATAGAAGCTGTAATGCTCAACCAGTTTTTCGCCCGCGGGTCCCAAAAGCAACAGCCCGCTGCCGACCTGTTCGATCAAGCCGGTTTCTGGGTGGCCGATTGCACGCAACACATCTGCGAAGACTTCGGTTGTGACCTTCCGAAAGGGGCCTTCGCGGCAGAGCACATTGTAGACCACGCTTGCAGACGCACCGCCGCGCTGCGCTATGACTGACAGTATCTGGTGGACGAGCGTCGAGAGATGAAGCGCCTGAGGTTTTGGAGGTTCGCACCAGCCTTCCAGCAGCAAGTCTATCATCGCGATGGACCTGATCAGGCCGAGGCGAAGACGATCCACGAAACTGCTCTCCGGCGTCAACTTGGCTTCGACAGCATACTGCCTGAGAATGGCCGGCTGTCCTTCACGCCGGCCTGATCGGCCAAGCCGTTGTCGCAACGCGGCGACGCTGAATGGCGCACCGATTTGAGCCACGCAGGTCACGTCACCGATGTCGATTCCAAGCTCGAGCGTCGATGTGCAAACGGCTGTCGTCGGTTTCGCAGGGTCCTTCAAGCGCCGCTCAACGAAGTCACGGTGTTCTCGGGAGAGGCTCGCGTGGTGGGGATAGAATTCCTGTGGCAGGTGCTCCCGTTCGCAAAGCTCCCGCAACCGATCTGCGTAAATCTCGACCCGTTGACGCGCTCCGGCGAAGACCAGGTTGTCGCTGCCTCGAAGGTGTTTGAAAAGATGTGCTGCGATCGCGTCCGTTGCGGATGGGCTGTTTTCATCTTCATCGCCGGAAAGGTAACCGCGAAGCTGAAGCTTCAATTCAGCCTCGCCGCCATCTGCTTCGATCAGCTGGACAGCGTTTGCGGCGTCAGGGCGAAGATAGGCCTTAGCGAGGTCCATGTCGCCTAGCGTAGCTGACAGACCTATCCGACGGATTGGGCGCTTTATCGCGAGCTCGAGCCGTGTGAGCAGTGAACGAAGCTGGACACCGCGTTCGCTGTCCAGAACTGTGTGCAGCTCGTCGATCACGACCGCCCGTGTCGCCCCAAACAGGCGGGCAATTTCCAAACCGCGACGAATGAAAAGCGCCTCAAGGGACTCTGGGGTTATCAGAAGGATCCCTTTTGGAGATATCAACGCGCGCGTCTTGATGGATTGCGAGACATCTCCGTGCCAGGGAACAACCGGAAGCTCTGCTTCCTGGCAGATGCCCTCCAGCCGCATGGCCTGGTCCGTGATCAGGGCTTTCAGCGGACCGATGTAGAGCAGGTCGAAGCCGGTGCCGCCCGACGGCTCGTCAAGCACCTGTGAAATCAACGGCAGGAACGCCGCCTCGGTCTTTCCGCCCGCCGTAGAAGCTGCAACGATTAAATCGGCATTGGATTCGCAGATCGTCCGGATGGATCGCGCCTGGATGTCGCGAAGTTCGCGCCAACCTTTCTGGCGTATCCATTTCTGCACAGGCCTCGCCAGTTTGTCGAACGCACTGCTCATCGGCGTCAGAGCTTGAAGCTGATCAGATCATCGTCACCGGGGTCTTGGGCACCAGTCGACTCGTCTACCTCGTTCATGTCTTCGCCGAGGTCTTCGGAGACCTCGATCTTTTCGATCAGATCGCTCCACTCGACACCGGGGTTTTGCTCAAGCACGGAAAGCAGGTTCACGAATGCCGTCACCGTATTGCGCGGGGTGCGGAAGTAAGCTTCACCGATCCGGTCCGAACAATGCGCCATGAAGGCCTCGAGCGCGTCGTCCGGCAGAGCACCGGCATCGTCCTGCATGATCCGCCGCACATTGGCCAGAAGAACGAAGAGATCTTCAGGGGTCAGGCTGGCCAGCCGGACAACCGGTCCTGAAAGGTCGACCAATCCGTCCCGCGCGAAGGTGTTCTCGGCCAAACGCGATTGAAGGGCTTCGTAGCTATAGAGCCCTCGACGGGTGTTCATCAGAAACTCCGGGGTTCCACCCATAAGAAATCCGAGGTTCTCGGCGCTACCCTGCAGCACATCGTTCAGGATCCGGAGGATCTGTTCGTAGTTTGCATTGCGGGCCTGCGACGAAGTGAGCTTGTAGAGGTTCACCATCTCGTCGAGGCCGACCAGCAATCCTTTATACCCGGCCTCGCACACGAATGCCGACATCAGCTTCAGATGGTCATAGACACTGGCGTCGTCGATGATCGTTCGCACACCAAGTGCTTTGCGCGCGTCGGTGCGTGTCGCGAACTCGCCGCGCAGCCATCTCAGGGCTGCGGATTTCAACTCGTCGTCGCCGGTCTCATGGCCTTCCCAATATCGACGGATGACTTCGGCGAACTCAAACCCTCCGGTAAGTTCTTCAAAGTGGCCAAGGCGTTCACGAATGACGGTCCCCGTGGGCAAATCCCGTTCTTCAGCATCTCGGTGAGCCTGGCTGACAAATCGCTCCACCACGCTGGCCAATGCCCCGCCATCGGGCTTGGTCCGCGTCGAGAGGTTTCGGGCCATCTCGGCATACAGCCCGCGAGCTTGTCCGCCGGTCGCGTGAATGCGCCGATCTGGCGCTAAATCCGCGAACATCACGACCAGGCCTTTCTCCAGAGCCACGAGGCGGATCAGGTTCATGAAGAACGTCTTGCCCGATCCGTACTCCCCGATGATGAACCGGATCGCCGATCCGCCATCGGATATCCGGTCCATGTCCTTGACGAGCTCTTCAATCTCTCGGACGCGGCCAACCTGAATATGGCGCAAACCGAGTTTGGGCACGACCCCGGCCCGAAGCGCCTGTACGATTGCATCGCGTTCACGTGGTTTCAACTTAGACATCCCTGCCCTCCGCACTCATCTTTTCTTTTACCGCCTCCGCAATTTCCAGAGACACGTCATATCCATCATACTCGTCGAGCAGTGCTTCGTTGTAGGTCTCAAAAGCCCATTCATTCACGACTTCCAAAGCCCCGGATGCCATCAACCCATGCGAGGCGCAGATCGTCTCGAACTCGGTTTCAGACCAATGCTCTCGAGTGACCAGTTCGAGGACAAGGGCGCCGTGTTTCGGGTCAAGCCCTACCAGCTGGCTTTGGCTGGCAGGCGCGGAGGCACCACTTTCTTCCTCTTTGACATCGAAAATCTGACCGAGGACGGACGACACGCGCTCTGTGTCCGAACGAATTGCTGCGATCCGTGAAGCGTCGAGTTTCGGTCCGCTGGCTTTTTCGAGCGCGGGTATCGCTTCGCCCGGGCGACCCGGTTGCGACGCGCGAACAGTGCGTGGACCATCCGCAACTTCGCCAGCATGCAGGTCGGTGTAGGCAAGCGCAGGATCAAGTCCCAAAGCCTTGTAGATTTTCTCGATGCTTGCGACTTCGTCGGAGTGAATAATGCCATCGGCATGTGCTGCACCGACCAGCGCTGCCCGCATAGCGGCTTGGCTGTCTTGGCCCACCTCCTTCAGTTTGCGCCGCAGAAGCGTCATGTCCGGTGGCACGGCCAGGAACCATTCAAGGTTTGCACGCAGCCTGCGGCGTTCCTGATCGCTGAGGGCCGTGGCAGAAACCTGATCTTCCAACGCCCTGCGTTCAGGCTCCGCGATGCGACCATCAGCATGGGCGACTAACGACCCAAGTGCCAATTCGATCAAGGCGCTTCGATAGCTGTCGGAAACGTCCTCCAGTCTTTCGATGGGTTCGCCCAGACGAAACAGCACAACAGGCTCCTCCGTCTTGGGCGACCGGAGCGCAAACCGAGGGTCGGGCGCCAGACCGAAACCGAGGCGCGCGAGCGCGTCGGCGGCTCCTGTCATTTGCCGTTTTCCGATCTTCTCGTTCGTTTCTCCCTCCAGTCGTCCGATCACCTCCTCAAGCGGCACCAATCCCCCGCGATCGACGATATCGCTTGCCCAAGATTTCAAGCGGTCCATTTCCTCTGATGGGAAAGCATCCCAAAGTTCAGAGGGTAGCAAGGCATGCGCTTCCACACTTCCGCGGCCGTCAGGGTTTCGGCCCAGGAAGCGACTGAGCTTGTCGAGGTCGTTCATCACCTCGTCAGCCAGCTCTTGCGCAATCTCGACCGGCTTGCGCAAGCCGGAGATGTCGGGCACGGGTTTGCCATCCACGGTCGGATTGACTGACCCCTGAAACTCGCTGGAGGCGGCGCGATAGGATGCCGTGAGTGATTTCCGGGGTTTTGTCACTTTGAGCCCATCAGGAAAACGCCGATCAAACCGCATACGGAAAAGAGCGACGAACTCGTCACGGCACCGCGTCGCGGGAGTTCTCAGATTTGTTTCCGGATGGCAGATGAACCAACTCAGCAACCAGTCAGCCGTCAGGTTCTCGCCTTTGTCGATCCGAGCTCCGATTGCGTATTTGAGTGAGAACGGAAGTTCCCAGCCCTGCTTCTCGAACATCGGCTCGATGGCGTCGAGGTCGGTTTCGGCAAGCATCGCAATGTCGAGGAACTCCCCCAAATAACGCCTGACAGAGTGGTTGTCAGGGTAAAGTGACTGCAGCCGCCGAACTTCCTGGACGATATCCTTGGCATCTTCGTTGGACTGATCGACGAAGAAGCGACGCTCCAGCCCGTAGAAGTACAGGAACATGTATCCGGGGTTGTAGGAAGCGTCGTTGCGCCCGTTGGCCAACCAGTCGAGGTAGGTCGCCCGGCACTGAGGTGAGATATCCGCGTATCCGGGCCAGTAGGGCATACCTTCACCAGCTTTGTCGGCTCCAGAGCGCGCGACAGACAGAGACGGATCGATATAGGCTCGGCACTTGTCACGATACCCGTTGGTGTTCAGCAAGGGAGGCGTGCCGACATAGACCATCCCGCCGATGTTGCGGCCGGCGACGCTAGCTGTTTCATTAGACGGGACCCACCCGCTTTTCGTTGATCGGGTCGATGCGCTCGATGCCACTCGTGAGGGCTGGTTTCGTTCAGCGACCGCTGCAAGTGCCGGCGCCGCAGACTTTCCAACCCGAACGATTTCACCGTAGTCCTGCTTTGGTGGGGAATAGGCTTGAACGGCAGCCGGCGCTTTGGACGCAATGGCTTCGCGAGTTCGTTCGCGCTCACGCTCGATACGCTTGTCGTAGGCACTTGGGCGCGGCACCGGCTCAGGTCGGGGGGGTAGATTTTCGGAACTCCCCTCAGCTTGCGCCTTTGCAGCGACTTTCCGCGATCTCCGTTTTTCTTGCCACCAGACCAGAATGACGGGAACACCAAATGCAAACAACATCTGGCCGCCAATCGGCCAACCCTGAAGCATTGTGGTCACCACGACCATACATAAGAAAAAATACAGGACGAGAAAGAATGTAATTCGGAAAAACTTGATTATTGAAGACATTATCGGAACCCTCTCCGAACCACACTATTTTGCACAGCCATCTTTGCAACGACTAACGTCATGGTTGAAGCACTTCCCATGCTTTATGCTTGATTGGGCCGATGGCCACATACATCTGTTCGCACCGTTGCGGGCACACCCCTGCCCCAGTGACCGTAACCGGAACGGCCGAGATGAAGCGTTGCCACGACCATGCGACGGCTGGTCGGGCTGGCTCCGGAGGAGACGGCCGGGCCAGCGGCACGTCGCAGGGAGAGGCGGCGTTTCAGCTCGGGGAGGGCGGCTGCGCGCAGCCGACCGAGTAGGGCGCGGTCCTGGCCAAAGGGCGGGAGGGGCCAATGTTCCCCTTGAATGCTTCAACTTAAGAATCAAAAGTTACTTCAACGGCAGGGCCATTGAGACAGGCGGAACACACTTTGATTGAGCTGAAAATCGAACTGGTTGGCATCAAACCACCCATCTGGCGCCGTATCGTCGTGCCGAATGACATCAGCTTGGACATCCTGCATTCCGTTCTCCAGGGCGCTATGCCTTGGCAAGACTATCATTTGCATGAGTTCGAGATTGGCGAAGACAGGTTCGAGGCCCGCGACGAAAGTGACGACAGCTGGGACCCTACCGATGGGCGGAAGGACGAGAAGAGGTTTACTCTTGGAAAGCTGGTCAAGAAAGGCAGTCAGTTCACATACACTTATGATTTCGGCGATGGCTGGCGGCATCTCGTCACCGTTGAGAAGTTTAGCAAACCAACCGGAAGACCAGATCTGGACTTTCCCGCCTGTGTTGACGGAGAGCGAGCCTGCCCGCCAGAGGACTGTGGAGGACCCTACTCTTACGAAGAGTTTCTCGACGCGCTGACCGACAAACACCACCCGGAACATCGCGATACAAAGCAATGGGCGGGCGCGTTCGAACCGGAAGTGTTCAGCGTGCAGCAAGCCAATGCTGCCGTCGGTGCGATGTTTGTATGGGCAAAAGAACGCCACAATCGAAAGTGAAACCTGACTCTGGTTTGGCGCAGCGGCTTCGACAGGGGCACATAGCTTCGACTGTTCGATCCGAATGGCCGGATGTCTTCTCAGCCCTCCGAGGGCATCCACGCCCTGCTTTGCTGGTGAGCTTCAGAGCTGACAACCACCAGTCTCTTTGAAAATTCCAGAATTTGTCGATCCTTGACGGACTATCTCACAGGTTATCACAGAAACAAGTGGCGGCATCTTTAAAAATACATCATTATGTCGCCCATGAGTGGACAAGAACACGAAAAACTAAAGAGTCTTCTTGAGGCTGTCCCCACGGGGTTCCTCGTGGACTCCGCCTGGCTGGAGCACCACGGGATAGGTCGGCGTTCGTCCTACGGCTATGTGCAACGCGGCTGGCTAGAACGCCTAGGACGCGGAGTGTTCCGCCGTCCCGCACCAAGCAGCGCCACCACGAATACGCTCGACTGGAAGACCAGCCTGCTCTCGCTCCAGCACATCATGCACTACCCTGTCCATATCGGGGGGGCGACGGCATTGGGCCTGCAAGGCTATGCGCACTACCTCTCACTCGGCGACAAGAGCACAGTCTGGCTCTACGGCTCAAAAATCCCCAACTGGCTCGAAAAACTGCCGCTCAACACCGAACTCCGCACACGCAGCGTATCGCTGTTCTCCGATCCAGAGTTGGGTGTCAATGACGCGCGAAATAATCTCAACGAGACAGCATCGTCCCTGCCATGGGACTGGAAACTGGTGATGTCCTCGCCGGAACGCGCCATCCTCGAAGCGCTTGACGAGTTGCCGGATCAGGAGAGCTTTCACAACCTCGACATGGTGTTCGAAAGCCTGACGACGTTGCGCCCAAGAACCCTCTCGGCACTGCTCAGAAGTTGCAAGAAGATCAAGGTCAAACGCCTGTTCTTCGTGTTCGCCGACCGCCACGACCATGCCTGGCGCAAGCGTCTCGATCCGGAAGACTTCGACCTCGGCAGCGGGGATCGCGCATTGGTCAAAGGCGGCAAGATACATCCACGCTACAGGATCATGGTGCCCGAAGAGTTTGTAAGAAAGGAACGTGGTGATGGCGCGTGAAGACTATGCCGCCCAAGTGGCCCTGCTCGTACGGGTACTTCCATATGTGGCGAAGGAGGAGATATTTGCGCTCAAGGGCGGGACGGCCATCAACCTCTTCTATCGCGACCTTCCGCGCCTCTCGGTCGATATCGATCTGACCTATCTGCCTGTCAAGGACCGCGCCGACAGCCTCGTCGAGATCAACGACGCGATGGACCGGATTACCGCCGCCATCGAAGGCGGCATCGCCGGCGCCAAAGCGCAGCGAATTGCCGGCGGTGGCGGCGGCGCCACGCGTGCGCTCGCCCGCCTCGGCACAGCCGAAATCAAAATCGAAACCTCCCCCGTTACCCGGGGCGTCGTGCATGATCCGGAACAACGCGAAGTCTCCGAAGCCGTCGAGGAGGCGTTCGGATATGCGACGATGAACATCGTCTCCTTCGAGGATTTGTTCGGCGGCAAGCTACATGCGGCCCTAGATCGCCAGCACCCGCGAGACCTCTACGACGTTAAACTGCTCTACGAGAACGAAGGGTTTACCGACGAGTTGTTCCGCACGTTTCTGATCTACCTCGCGAGTTCACCACGCCCGCCGCACGAACTGCTGAATCCAAACCTGATCGATCTAGATCAGCCCTACGCGCGGGAATTCGAGGGCATGACGAAGGAAGCAGTCGACCTAACGGAATTGGTCTCAACGCGCGACCGCCTGATCGGTGATATCCAATCCCGCTTGGATGAGGGCGCGAAGAGGTTTCTGAGAACCCTGCATGACGGCGATCCAGACTTCGACGCGATCGACCGCCCTCAAGCGGCCGAGCTTCCAGCGGTCCGATGGAAGCTCATCAACGTGAACAAGCTGAAAGCAGAAAACCCCAAGAAGCATGCCGCCCAAGGGGAAGAGTTGGAGAAGCTCCTCGGCTGAAGATGGACCAGAGATGACTGATTTCGAGAACGACCCCGACTACGAAGAATGCCTTGTGACCTTTTTTGATGTCCTCGGTTTCAGGAACCTCCTGCACACGCGAAGCGGTGCAGAGATCAGGCACTTGCTTTCGATGTTTCGCAGGGTGTCCGAAGGGGATGCCACGCCGCCCACCCGCTCCGACGAGATGCGGATGATCAGCGAAGTCCATGCAGAGATCGTGTCTGACGCGATCGTAAGAACCAGAACCATTGAAACTCAGTACCAGGCTGGCCCTTTGGTCTGGGAACTCATCGATCTGCTGCACATCCAGATCGAATGCGTGGCGAACGGCATAATGGTGCGCGGCGCGATGACCATCGGCCCTATGCATCTCGGCATCGACTTCAGTGGTCCGGTGTTTGGGCCTGCCCTCGTTCAGGCTTATTTCATGGAAGAAGGCGAGGTCATCTTCCCGCGCATTGCGATCCATGAAGATGTCATCGAACGCCACCGACAGGACCAAACGCTTTGGCGGGAAGGACATTCCTATGAGGATGAAGAGCGTCACCTGAACAACCTCCTGCGCCAGGACGAGTCAGGCCTCCACTACATCGACTATCTTCGCGCCAGTCTGAGCGAGCTCGACGGCGAATACGCCGGCTGGATCGAGTTTCTGGGTAGGCACAAAACGTTGGTGGAGAGCGGTCTCGCCGACAGTCCCAACGCGACGGTGCGGCGCAAATACAGCTGGCTCAAGAACTACCACAACGCAGTCATCGACGAGAACATAGCAAACCTGGAACCGGGCGCGATGACCGAGGATGGGGACCCTTGGGAAGCTCTGTTCAGAGGGCTCAGGATCGAAGCCTGAGTTCTCTCAACAAGTCACAACTGAGAGCGTCACGAAATGTCCACGACATGCCTCACCGTTTGGCCAATACGGGGATCGCCAGCCCGCAACCATTCCTATGACCCGCCATCCAGACCTGCGTCCTCCAACTGCTCCCGCTCTGGCAGATCCGCGAGAGTCTCCAGATCAAATGCAACAAGGAACTGCTCGGTCGTCACAAATGTGTATGGCGCACCGCGGCGCGGCGATCGTGGCCCGGTCCCGATCAAGTCGCGCGCATGCAGCCGACCGATCAGGTCGCGGCTGATCTCCTTGCCGAAGATGTCCTTGAGCCCGTCGCGCGTGATCGGCTGGTGATAGGCGATGGCGGCCAAGACCGCGACGTCGAATTCACTCAGGTCGAGTAGCTGATCCTCGACATCCGCGGCGACCCGGATCGCGGGAGCGTAGGCCGCCCGCGTCCGAAACATCCAGCCGCCAGAGACCTGGGCGATCTCGAAGGCCCGCCCTTCCAGATCGGCGACGAGATCCTCGACCAACAGATCCACCGAGACCCCCTGCCCCACCACGCGCGCCAGGTCTTCGCGCGGCACCGGCGAGGCCGAGGCAAACAGCACCGCCTCGATCCGGCGCATCCATTCCCGCCAGCGCAGCTCAGGCGGCAGGTCGGCCAACTCACGGTCCAGGTCCGGCTCTGAACGATCCTTCGCCATCGCTACACCCCGTAGAGCCGAAACGTGTCTCGCCCTGTCAGCTCGCGCACCGCGCCGAGATCGACCAGTCGGTCGCAAAGCCGCCGCGCGGCGCGATCCGACAAGGGCAAGGCCAAAGGTGCCACGGCATCGCGGGTGAGGAACATCTCGACAGCGGCATCCGCTCCCTTGGCGCGAAGCTTTGGCGCAACGGCCTTTAGGTGTGCCGCCCGACGCGCGAGGTCGGCGGAGAGACGCACAGCCTCGACCGCCGATAAGATGAGTGCCCGATGACAGACGAGACGCAAATCGTCGCCCTGCTTGCGCAGGTCGGCACGTTTCAGACCCGCGGCCAACAACGGCACGAGATGATCCCAACCGAATGTTTGGGCGAGAGCCGCATCCGCGAGGACCAGCGAAGCTACGTCAGCGCGTGGCGCCTCCGTCAGCACCGCCTCCAGCACCATCGCGGCCCGAGTCACCGGCGCCCCCTTCCCTGCATTGAGCCACATCGCGATCTTGCCCGACTCGAAGGCCGGCAAGGCTCGATCCAGAGCCTTGGTCGACACCGGCCGCTCCACCGCGCGCCGCCAGGCGAGGCAGGTCTCGCCAGCCGGTCCCGGCAGATCGCCAGAACGCAACAAATGCACCGCGTCGCGCAGATCCCCTGCTCTCTCCAGGCGCCCCGAAAACGCGACACAGGCCTCCGCTGCGCGCAGCGCGAGCCGATCCCGCAACAAGGCTTGGGGCACCTCCTCGCGCTCCAGCACAACATGCAGGTGGCTCAGCGCTGCGCCCGACAAAAACGCAACATCTTCAAGGCTTTCAGCCCGCGCTGAGGTGACCCAGGCGGGCATCCGGGGTAATGTGTCGAGGTCGCTGGTGTGATCGAGCCGAGCATATGTCATGCTTGGAGCCTACGTCATCGCGGCGCTTTTCACCAGAAAATAGCGTTAGAACCGCCGCAGCCTGCAAGATCGCGCTATGTCCAATAATCTTGCATTATCGGACATAGTGGAATATGCTGCAGCACAGTCTTATTACTGGTGAGTTTTCGGGGGAAACATTGTCGGATGACCGGAATTCATGAGATTCAAGCACTTCTCTGAAGAACCGCCCGGGGTTCATGAGATTCTGTAGCGGT
>NZ_JAPWHM010000012.1:0-48515 GCF_027214245.1 Sulfitobacter dubius
AGATCAGACATATCACCGCTCCGTTTTCGGACGGTGAATCATGCGGCTCCACGATAATCAATGGGTCCTGAGCCTAGCCCCAGCTTGGGGCGGTGGATCAGGGCAATACACAACTCGTGGCACTCTCAGTATGTGCAAAACCCCCGCCTCTTGGCAAGGGCACCGCGAGTAGAGCTCCTTTCCCTTTTCTCACGCCGAACAGATCGATCTACAAAATACTTGCCTCTGAAGGGAGTATGGGGCGAGAATAGTCGTGTTAGGGGCGGGTCATGGATAAAAAAAAAGCTCATAAAATCGCATCTCATGTTGCGGCGAGCTACGTGTCACGGGAGCTGGACAGGGTCTGGCTTGACCGGTTGATGACAACAAAGGTTGGAAAAAAACTAAAGGCATTGTCCCGAACAGAGCAAAGAGCCTTCGAACTCATCGCATATCTTTCCTCTGCTTACGTGGTGTACCGCGAACCTGATCCGACTGCTCTTCGCAGTTTCTTGAACAGTGTTCTTTCTGACATTCCGCCCGAGCTCGCAAAACGAATGATGTCGGAAGATAAGCCCCCAGACCCCCAAACAGCACTATTGCTGTTAGAGCATCTGGATGACATCGAATTAAAAACGATAAGTGAAGATAAAACAGAAGAAAATAATATCTATTCAGAGAATTCGCTAGCGGTAAAACTGCGGAAGAAAATAGATATGTCTCGAAAGAGCATGGTTCAGAACCGGAAAATAATTGGACGCCACAGTGATAATTAAAGGAATAACTATGAAGTTGTTAGAAGGTAGCCGCGCCATCCTGTTGTTGGTCGCTATAGCGCTTCCCATTAGCGCAAGTTCTCAGAGCATTGACGAAGCTATTGGATCTTTAGCCAAGAAATTGGGGACGCAGCTTGGTGAAGAGGGAACTGAACGCCTTGCAATTTATGGTTTTTCAGACCTGAATGGATTTGAATCAGCGCTTGGTGACTTTATATCCGAAGAATTAACCACATCGCTTTTTGGCGCGGGCGACTTTGATATTGTGGAGCGAAATGAGTTCGAACGGGTGCTCCGCGAGCATGAGCGATATGCATCTGACATCTTCAACTCCGAGACGATTGCGGACCTTGGCGAGTTTTTGGCTATCGAAGCACTTATTACCGGGTCCATTACGCAGTTTGAAGACAGTGTCCGGATCAATGCTCGCGCAATCGATGTAGAAACTGCCCGAGTTTTCGCAGCTGCCTCAATCAGCGCCACCCGAGACAGCATGGTTGATAGCTTAACCAATCAAAGGTCTCGCGCCAACAGCGACGCTTTAAACGCGGTCCCTGGAGTAATTGCCCAACAGGCAGATGTTGGCTTCCAAGACAGTCGATTGCGAATGGATATCACATCAGTATTGCTATGGGAAAATCGCGAAGGCGTTACTGTTACTACCGAACTGCACAATATGACCAATGAGCGAATCTACGTAACAGCAGGAAGTCGCCAAGGCCGAGATTTGTACGCTACGACAAAGCACGGGGACAATTTCCGGTCAGTGACCCTTTCTCAATCAATATACCAATTCGTCAATGACCCAGAAACAGATGAAGTTACAACCCTCGACCCCAACAGGCCACTCACCATAGTTTGGAAGGCGAGTAAAAGGGGGCAGCCAATAGTTGGGAATCGCCTTGTTCTACAAGGTATATTTTACACTCTCATCAACGGGTCTTTTGAAAGATCACAAATAATACTTGATAATATATCCTTGGAATAGTGGTCGTATGAAAAAGTTTGAAGAGTATGTCGATCTTCTGTTCTCCCTTCTCGGTGGATCGATTGATGTCGCAGTTTCGGCTGTGGACAAATATATATGGATAGTCGGGAAAACGTTCAGGTTATCAATAATCGCCTTGGTCGGTGTCCTCGGGTTTGCACTTCTAAATAGCATCAGCGGCGCTTCTGCGTTCCTTGCTTTCGCTGTAATCCTCACCGGAGCGGTTATTGCAGCGTGGTCAGTGCTCGTTTTTCCGATAATCCTTATTATCGATCTAGGTGCCCGCTGGGAACCAGTAAGAAGACAACTTCGCACCTTGGGATTTATTATCGTCGCAACAACCGCTTTCGCCTTCCTTGCATTGCGCCTCCCCGGGGGATTTGGCGGCGCATCAATCCTCTTCTCATTGATTTTGTTGTTTCTCGGTTTGGCTGCATTTGGTTTCCGTCCAACAAGAACGACACTTGGAGTCCAAATGGTCTTAACAGCGGTTTTTTCCATTTTTGCAGTGATTTTTCCTCAAACGTCTGGCCTACTTGGTTCAGTGGCAGGGGCACTAGACACCGAGGTTTCACGGCGGTTCTCACAAAGCCCACCTGAACTAGAAATGTCGATTAACGTGTTGACGGCACAGGGAGAGAACGCGCCTGCCTTGTTTAAATTGCATGATGGATCTCCGAACTGGTGGTGTCGCCCGGATACCATCAGCGCGGCCGGATATCGTTGCTTCGGGCAGCCAGGCCGCGATCAAACTACGCAAAAAGAACTCGTTCCAATCACGCCTGATATCGTGCAAACCGCTATCTTAAATTTGCAAACGGTCGAAAACGCCCGCCTCGGCGAAGCAAAGCAAAGGGAACAAGAGAGGCTTGCAGAGAACGCGGAACGTGTAAGGTTAGAAGCTGAAAAGCTAGCCGCGGAGAAAGCAGAAAGGCAACGCCAAAAAACCATTGCTGAGGAGGCAGAAAGACATCGTCAAGCGGAAGAGGCCCGCCGATTAGCCGAAGAAGCTGAACGCATACGCGTTGCCTACATAGACAAGTACATCGCTGCAGTTGCGGTCTCAGACGCGCCAGTCTGGTCATTTTTTGGAGATCAACCTCGCACAACCAATGATTTGGGGAGGCTCTTAGGTGGTGTTGTTAACGACTATAGGCCGTTTCTTCGCAACGCCGCACTGACTGATGGTGTCTTCGATAGACTTCTTACAGGCAACGCCAACGAGATAGATCGTCTCGATTTATCACAGCTTGCTCCGGTGATCATTCTAGGGCGGATGTCGGAAAGAAATGAGGCCTTGGACGCATTGCAAGATGGCCAAAAATCCATACGCACGCTAACAATTTCCGTGGTCGGCACCAGCGGGCAAGGTGTTCTTCACTCCCAGGTGCTTTCTGCGGAGGCCCTTGGACAGAACGAAAACATAGCGCGCGGACGATCACTAGACCGACTAAATGACCAACTGTTAGAGTTCGTCCAAAATACTGTCTCTACATTGGTATATTAGTTAGTGAAGCATGGTTTACTTCAGCATACCCTTTGTGCCGTTACAGCAATTAGGATAATTAAATGACCGTTGATAAGAGAATTATAGACGAGCAGAAAAAAATCCTTGATAGAAAGATAATTCACCAAAAAAATAAAGAGGATTCTTATAAGTTTGCTTTATCCCAAAAGGATTATATAAAAGAGATTGTTAAAAAGTACAAATTCAAAGTCGATTTAGAAACAATAAATGACGACCATACGATTAAAGTGCGTGACTCTCTTGGAGGTCGAGGCGCCGAAATTGTTTTTTATAAGAGTTTAGAACGAAACTATCTTACTGTAAGTGATGGAAGGCACTATTTCGTATTTAAGGAATTTGACCGATCTGAAGAGGAGATACGGGCTTTTGGAAAAATTGCAAATAAGGCCTTACTTAGAAAAGGCCTAGAGGCGATGATCGTTGAAGTCAGAGCGCGATACCCACAACCTAAGATCCCGAAATATATGGTTGTCTTTATCGTTTTTGTATTGCTAAGTTTTTTTCTACTCGCGAACTTCACTTAGGAATGGGTAAAAATGCGCCTAGTTCTTTGAGTACTGTTCATAGTGCCCTACAGCCCTCACCTGAAGATTGTATGCCTCGAAACAATGATAACAACCAGTAGTGTTAATGAATTACGATGGAATTTTGCGAGCAAACTACGCCATAATCAAGACTACTAGATACAAGCAACCGGTCCGCATGGGCAGGCGATATGCACTTCTCTTAAACCACCGTTTTAGGCCTATTACGCAAAGCTTCCCGTTCATGTTCAGCGCAGCCTAACGCAGGTTTGTGAGCCTTCATGCATCAACTACGCCCAGCCTGCTCCTGCGCTTTCTGGAGACAGGACCGAAGGCGCTTGAGTTCCTAGAAGCTAAAACGCATCTGAAATTCTCGATGCGTCCGGTTGCGCCCGACTATCACCCCGATCAGCCCGGTGGCACCCTTGGCTACCGCGTACTGGACCCGCTAGATTTTGACGCACGGGTGATGGGCGACAAGCTGGCCTTGATCAGACCGCCGATCCCGGAATTCACAGTGTTTGGCGGCATGATGGTAGGTCGCAAGGATATTCCACACATGTTCAGCATGCTGCGCAGCCCGACTTCCGCGCTCCATGCTGCGGGTATTTTGGCCCGCCACGCGCGGGACCGCTTGCTCCATGGCCGCGCCACCCGCCTTGTGCTGGGTTCCGCAATGGCCGGACGGCTCGCCCATTCAGTGTTCCAAGCCGGAATTGAGCTTGTAACAGAGGCCGCCGCCGAAGACCTCTGCGTTGAAGAAGGCCGTGTCACCGGCCTGACCTTGCGTACAAAAGAAGGCACACACCATGTTTCAGCGCGCTGCGGTGTGGTGCTGGCGGCGGGCGGCGCAGCTCGAGCAAGCATACTGGAAGATACTTTGCACCCCCATGGCGACCATTGGTCGATGTCCCCCGAAGGCAGCACCGGCGACAGCCTCGTCATGGCGGCATCGCTGGGGGTCGCGCCTGCACAGGGCAATATAGCGCCGCTGTTCTACGCGCCTGTGTCGTTGCTCCCGCAGCAAGACGGGTCGGTGCGACCCTTCCCACACCTGTTTCTGGGCCGGGCGAAACCGGGCGTATATGCGGTTGACGGTACCGGACAGCGGTTCGTCAATGAGGCGTCCAGCTACCATGACTTCGTGCGCGCCATGCTAGGTCACGGAACCGGGCGCGTGCCTGAGGGGTCGATCTGGCTGTTGGCCGATCACATAACGCTGCGCCGCTATGGTCTGGGCGCGGTGCGTCCGTTTCCGGCCCCGGTAGGTGCCCATGTGCGCTCAGGCTACCTCAAACGCGCAAAGACCCTTGCGGAACTAGCTAGGGCGATCGGAATCCCGGCCGACGCGCTGACGGCTACAGCGGTCCAGGTTACCGGCTTCGCAGCGACGGGAGTGGACGAGGATCAAGGCAAGGGCGGCAACGCTTACAACCGTTATCTGGGCGATGCTTCCGTAGCGCCAAACCCCTGCCTTGGACCTTTGGCGCGAGGGCCGTTCTATGCGATCCAACTTCACCCCGGCGATATCGGAGCCTCCGTGGGATTGCCCATTGACCCGCAAGCGCGGGTTATTACGACTGAAGGTCGCCCCGTTCCAGGACTTTTCGCTTGCGGCAATGACGCGAATTCAATCATGGGCGGCACGTATCCCGGAGCGGGTATTACACTGGGTCCTGCGCTGACCTTTGGCTACATCGCAGCCCATAGTGCGGCGGGCAAAAGCACGGCCGGTGGGTGAAGGCCAACGAGAGCGCTCCCTTTAGTAGGAGAGTGCCTGCGTTATGAGAAGGCCGCCATCGGTGATCCTATATGAACATCCCATAAACATTCACCTATGCTCCCATATCCTTTCACCTTATAGCCCATAAACGTTCACCTAAAGGTGTATAAGCCTTTGGTTTAAAATGTTTTATCGGCTCCTAAACGTATTAAACGTTGTTCTTTTAAACAAATTAAACAACAACAGGAGCCTTTACGCTCTTCTATCAATGCTGGTTGTTGCTCTCTTCAGATTTTGAGAGAGTTAAAGAAAGTTGACTAAAGTCAGTGCTCTCCCCTTCCGGCAAACATGGCTTTAAGAAAGGCATATGCCTCACAGATGATCAACGCTGTAGGTTACCGCATGGCTAGCATGGCCGTTATACGGCTACGCTGCGGCGGTTCTCATCGACATCGATCAAAATCAGATTGTCTGCTGATAGTGCCTCCCCTGGGCGCCAGCGGTAAGCGCATGAACTTGCTGGATAGTCCAAGCAGGCTGCGTTGGGTGCTTCAATGCAGGGAGTGCCATTCATCTTATAGTGCCCCACGAAAACCGGAGGCGCGTCGGCACTATAGAGCAAGGCTGCAGTATCGGGTGGGAGTGCGCCAGTCGGCAGCTCTTCGGGCTTAGGCACCGATAGGCAGGCTTCCTGCCACGTGGTTGCTTCCGGACGCCACCATGCGAGCCGCACTTCATGGCGCTCATGGTTGTTTGTGTCGTGAAACCTGTAGCCTTCGGGGAGCGAAACTTCGGGACCGGAAAGCAGCCTTTCGACAGCGTTGCCAAATGGTGAGCTGGCAGCAGCCACTTCGGGGAGATCCTCGGTGCGCAACCGGCCATCGGGACGTCTGGCCTTGATGATCTTGATTGCGGCCTCGTCCCAGCAGGCGTGAACCAGTCGCAAGCCATCCAACTCGTACCAGAGGGGGAGTGTTAGGAACCAATCTGTCCATTCCTTGGCTTCTTCAGTGCCTACCCCGAAGGCTTCTATGAAGCTTTGATGTTGCTTGGTTTTCGCAGCTGTATGCGAGCGCAGCCAAACACCGTTGGCATCCTTGCGATGGTAGAGGATCGCGTTGAGTTCGTGGTTGCCCATGACCGCGACAGCGCGGCCGTCGATGACCAAGCGCCGCACCCGCGAGAGCACAGCCTCCTCGTCCACCTGCCTCGTCGATTTGCCGGCATCGATGAAGTCACCCAGGAAAGCGACCGGGGTATCTGCAGCAACATCTAATGAACGCTTAAGGCGTTCGATATCGGCGTGAATGTCGGGAATGATTATATATTCTCTCATGTCCGATACTTAGCGTTGCGGAGCATATCACGTCCACCTGCGCTGTGGTGCTCGGACGAACGGCACAGCTGAAAACTTTATAGGACATATATCCCATATGTGATTTCTTGCATCCAAATACAGATTTGGACTTGGTTGGACAGAAAGCTGGGCGATATAAGAAAACTGTCTTTATGAGATGGAAATTTGCCTTGCCCCGCTTGAAAACTGTACCCTTCCCCGCAAAATCAGCAGATTTTACTAGGTCTGCGGCCATGTGGGTCGCACGATCTCCGGACATCGACATACCGGATCCGGTGATGCGACTGGCGGGTCAATGTCTCCTTGACTGGTTTGCCGTGACTATTGCTGGCACCGCCGAGGAACTGGCACCAATAATAACCACCGTTACAACCGAGGGTGAAACCTACCCGCAGGGTGTGGCTCTCGTCGGGCAACAGGGGCGTGCATCAGAACAACGGGCAGCAAGGATCAATGGCACGATCAGTCATGCCCTAGACTTCGATGATGTAAACTTGCGTATGCATGGGCACCCCACCGTAACCCTAGCACCCGCTTTGCTGGCGGTTGCCGAACGGGAAAATCTCTCGGGCGCAGCGATTTTACGCGCTTTTGCAGTGGGCTATCAAGTGGCTGGGCGTCTAGGATATGCCATGGGCGACACCCATTATGCTCGCGGTTTCCACGCCACAGGTACAATAGGAGCGGTGGCAGCGGCTGCAGGCTGCGCGGCCCTGTTAAATCTAAATGTAGACCAGACTGAAGCGGCATTAGGGTTGGCGGCGACACAGGCGTCTGGTCTCAAGGCGATGTTTGGCACCATGGCGAAACCGATGCATGCCGGAAACGCCGCGGCCAACGGGATCATAGCGGCACGGTTGGCACAGCGTGGCTTTACAGCGCGCGCGGGGGGCCTCGAGCACCGCCAGGGCTTTGGCGCGGCCATGTCCGATGACAGTCAGTTCTCTGCGGACGATTTTCAATCGACACCTCCCGGCGCCCCGGATTGGGAGATCACGCGCAATCTCTTCAAGTATCACGCGGCCTGCTATCTGACTCATTCTACAATCGAAGCCTTGGCCCGGCTCCGGATAGAGCACGGGGTAATCGATCCTGTTGAGATATCTGCGATTACATTGCACGTGCCCGAAAGCCACCGCACGGTGTGTGATGTGCTCGAGCCACGCACTGGTCTCGATATCAAGTTCTCGATCCGCCACCTTGCGGCTCTGGCGCTTACCGGCGCTGATACTGCGGACCTTTCACTTTATTCTCAAGCTACGGCGCTTAAACCTGAGTTGGTCGCCCTTCGCGAAAAGACCCAGCTATCGCATCAGAGCGATCACGCCCATCGCTACGGTGCTGATGTCGTTGTGAAGCTTGTCGATGGCACAGAGCTTAACAGCTCCTGGGACGTCTCTGCACCGGTAGAGGACTTGGACGCGCAGGAGGATGCGCTAAAGGCCAAAGCGGCAACTTTGATCGATCCAATCTTAGGAACCGATGCGTCGAAGGCGCTCTTCGCCGCCGTGGCCGAACTGTCCGCCGCGGCCAATCTAACCGGGTTGCTGGCTTCAACGTCCCCGGGTTCAAAAGATATAACTAAAACTGGATAACTTATGGATATGGTCACAGACCTGAAGTCCCGGGCTAGGCTTTGGCCGCGCGGAAACACGTTCGAGGATTTTACTATCGGTCGAACTTTCACCCACCACTGGGGGCGGACGTTGGGCGAAATAGACAACACGCTCTTCACGACGCTGACGATGCATTACAACCCGCAATACCTTAACGCGAAGGTCGCCTTGGCGAACGGATATGACCGTGGACGTCCAATCAACCCGCTTTTGGTTTTCAATACGGTTTTTGGTCTCAGCGTCGAGGATCTATCTGAGGGCGGTGGCCCGTTCTTAGGAGTGGACGAATGCGTCTATGGCGTGCCGGTCCATGTGGGCGACACCCTTACAGCCACAAGTGAAGTGATCTCAGCGCGGGAAAGCGACAAGCGTCCCAATTTTGGCATCGTGACCTGGGCCACACGTGGTCTGAATCAAGATGGCGAAGAAGCTATCCGGTTCCGGCGCTCGAACCTAGTGCGCCGCCGAGATATGCAAGGAGAGTAAAATGGATATGAATGACGCCCCTTATTCGGACGACGGGCGCGGGTATTTTACCGAAGAGCGTAAGATGATCCGCGACAGTGCAAGACAGTTCACCATGAACGAGGTGCTGCCAATTGCCAATCAGTTGGACGGCCCAGATGCAGAGATCCCCGATGCCCTGAAACAGAAGATGGCCGACATGGGATACTTTGGCATTATGATCCCTGAGGAATATGGCGGTCTCGGCCTAGGCGCCTTTGAATATTGTCTTGTGGCCGAGCAGCTTGCGCGCGGCTGGATGTCGGTCGCTTCGCTGATGGCCCGCGGTCAGGGAGGTTGGATTCGCAAGGCGATGTCGCCTGAGATGCAAGCCGAATACCTACCGCGCGTGATGCGAGGTGAGTTCCTCAACGCGACTTCGCTGTCCGAGCCTGGTACCGGCTCTGACTTGGCCTCGATTTCTTGTCGCGCAGAGCGTGATGGCGAGGATTGGGTTCTTACCGGCTCAAAATACTGGTGTACCTTTGCCGATGGGGCCGATTACCTGACAATCTTCGCGCGTACCGCGCCGCCACCCTCTTCGGACAAGCGGTGGATGGGGATTTCATGCTTCATGATAGAGAAAGAGCGCGGCTCCTTGCCCAAAGGAATTGCCGGATCGCCCATTCCAAAGATCGGCTATTTCGGCTGGAAGACCTTTGAACTTTCCTTTGACGGGTTCCGGGTGCCCGCCAGTCACTTGATTGGCGAAGAGGGTAGGGGGTTTCTGCTGATGGCCAAGGGGCTGGAAACTGCTCGTGCCCATACAGCCGCGCGCTCAATTGGCTTGGCGCAGGGCGCATTGGAGGATGCGATTTCCTATGCCCAAGAACGCGAACAATTTGGGATGCCAATCGCGGAGTTCCAAGCGATCCGCTTTAAGATTGCTACCATGGCAACTGAGGTAGAGGCGGCGCGACAGCTTCTCTATTCGGTTTGCAATAGTATTGATACCGGCGCGCGCTGCGACATGGAGGCATCGATGGTTAAGTATTTCGCTTCCGAGATGGCCGAGCGCGTAACCTCGGAAGCTATGCAAATCTTTGGTGGGGCGGGATATACCAAGTTGCACGCCGTCGAACGCCATTGGCGCGACGCGCGGCTAACAAAGATCTTCGAGGGCACTTCGGAAATCCAGCAGCGCATCATTTCAGATAAAATTTTGGGCAAATCGCTTCTCGACAAAATCGTCGCTGACCGGGCCTTTGACAAAAAATGGGGCACAGACCCAAATCTTGGAGCGGCGGCCGAATGACGGTGGAAACGATCAACACAGCGGCGCTGACCTCTGCTAGCAACTATTACGAGGACTTTAAGGCAGGCGATGTCTGGCGCCATGCCCGCGGCAAGACAATGACCGAGATGGACAATGTCTTGCTGACCAATCTGGTACTGAACACCGCCGAAGGTCATTTTAACGAGGACCGGATGCAGAAGGCGGGCGGGGGGATATTCTCGCAGCGTGTGGTGTTTGGCGGCATCAACCTGTCCTTTGTCATTGGACTTGCAGCGCAAGATACAGGTGAGCAGGTGCTTGCCGAGCTGGAAATGGACAAAGTGCGCCTGCGTCACCCTGTATTTCATGGAGACACCCTCTATGCCTTTACCGAAGTAATGGAAAAATCCGAGAGCGACCGTCCAGATGCAGGTCGCGTGCGGTTTCGCCATTACGGCATCAATCAAGACGAAAAGCTCTGCGTCGAGGCCGAGCGTCTGGTGCTGATTAAGAAGCGGGCCGCCTGGGCTGGTGGACGCGCGTGAGCGAACCGCTAGATCATGGCGCCAACCCCCTTGTGCCCGGCGGCGCGCTCGAAGGACTGCGTGTCATCGACCTGACTATGATGTTGGCAGGCCCCTATGCGTCGATGATGCTGGCGGATCAGGGCGCGGATGTAATTAAGGTCGAACCTCCTGGCGGTGACAGCACCCGACGCATCGGCCCCTTTTTGCCGGGCGGGTTGACCCAAGATCAAGGTGGATATGGTGGCTATTTCGCCTCGATAAACCGCAACAAGAGGTCGGTCGTACTAGATCTCAAATCTGCTTCGGGTCTTGCCGCACTCAAGAGAATGGTGGCCGGGGCCGATATTCTGATCGAGAATTACCGCCACGGCGTAATGGAGCGGTTGGGTCTGAGCGACGCGGCGCTCTGGGCTGCTAATCCGCGACTTGTCCATGTGTCTATACGCGGTTTCGGAGATGCTGTCGGTGGTGTCAGCCCCTATGCTGACTGGCCTGCCTATGATCCGGTCAGCCAAGCTATGGGCGGCGTAATGAGTATCACGGGGGCACGGGACGGCACACCCACTAAGGTGGGTCCTGGAGTGGGCGATATCGGTCCTGCTATGTTCGCCGCCTTTGGGGCGCTGGCGGCGACTTTCCGCGCTCACCGGACTGGCCGGGGAGAGCGCGTAGATATCAGCATGGTCGACAGCGTACTGGCCATATGCGAGCGCATCATTTTCCAACATTCCGCAACCGGCATCTCACCCGTCCCAGAGGGTAATGGTCATCCGCTGCTGTGCCCCTTCGGCTTGTTCGAGGCCGCAGACGGGTTCGTTACCATCGCCATCCCCAAGGATGATTTTTGGGCGCGCTTTGTGAGCCTGATCGGGCGGCCCGAGCTGGCCCGTGATCCCGATTTCGCCACCAACGCCGCGCGGCTGGAAAACGCCTCCCGCACCGAGGCGCTAGTTACCGAGTGGACGCGTGCGCGCACTCGCGCCGAGATCAGCAGCGTGATTGGTGGTCAGGTCCCCTTTGGCCCTGTGATGACGGCTAGTGATATTTTTGCTGACCCGCACTTCCAAGCGCGTGGGATGCTGGCTGAGGTCGCTATGGCTGGGGCGGATCGGCCATTGCATGTTGCCAATACTCCGGTCCGTATGGCCCATGCTGCTCATGGCGTGCATCAGTCCGCGCCGCTGACCGGCGAACATGGTGCCACAATTCTGGCGGAGTTCGGCTTCGCACCCGAAGAGATCGCACAGATCTGCTCTGATCCGATGCAGAATACTACAAGTTAACAAGGAAAATTCGATATGAGCCAACCTAAAAGACTTCGCCGCTGTCAGTTGTCCGTTCCTGGATCCAGCGAAAAAATGATGCAAAAGGCCGCGGGCTTAGACTTGGATTATGTTTTTCTGGACCTTGAGGACGCTGTAGCTCCATCGGCCAAGCATGAGGCGCGAGGCAAGATCGTCGGAGCGCTGAATGATCTCGACTGGGGTCGTACCACCCGGTGTGTACGGATCAACGATTTAACGACCGAATACGCCTATGAAGACATTATTGAGGTGGTTGAGGGTGCAGGCGAGAATATCGATGTCATTATGCTCACCAAATGCTTGGGGCCCGATGACATCACCTTCTGTGACAAGCTGCTGAGCATGATGGAAAAGAAGCTGAAGCTGAACAAACGGATTGGCCTTGAAACCTTGATTGAAGAGGTTGAGGCCATGCAAAAGGTTGATGAAATCGCCGCCGCGTCGGACCGCCTAGAGGCATTAATTTTCGGGATGGGGGACTATTCGGCCAGCCAAGGCGTGTCGATTAACGATATCGGCGGCGATACCGGCTATCCCGGCGATATTTGGCATTATCAGCGTCAAAAATTGACCATAGCGGCTCGGGCCAACCGGATTGACGCGGTGGACGGCCCGTTCGCCGACTTCCGCAGTCCTGATACCTATCGCGAGGAATGCCGACGGGCGATGATCTTAGGTATGGTAGGTAAATGGGCAATCCATCCTTCACAAATTGAAATCGCACAAGATGTGTTCTCACCCAAAGCCGAAGATGTGGCGCGTGCCCGCAAGATGAAGGCGGCTTATGAAGACGCTTGGTCTCAAGGCTTGGGCTCAGTCCAATTCGAGGGCCGGATGATTGACATCGCTTCTATCCGCATCGTCGACAACACGCTGCAAAAAGCCGATATGATTGGAGGGTACTCTTGATATGAGCAACGCGAACACACGAGCCATTCCTGATGCGACCGGCCTGCATCCACAGCGTTTAGACGGAAAGGTAGCCTTGGTCACCGGTTCAGGCCAAAATATCGGACGCGCCATTGCTCTTCGTCTTGCCGAAGCTGGCGCTACAGTGATCGTCAACGGCGCGCGCAACCGCGACAAGGTTGATGAGACCGTTCGCCTGATCGAAAAGGCGGGAGGTCAGGCGCACGCAATTATGTGTGATGTCTCCGACCCGGACGCAGTAGGCGGAATGGTAGCCGAGGCAGTGGAGGCCTTTGGTTCTGTCGATATCTCGGTCTCAAATGTGGGGCGTCGCCTACACAAGCCTTTTGAGGAGATCACGATAGATGACTGGGACGACTCAATTCGTATCAACCTTTCTGCTTCCTTTTACTTAGCTCATCATGTCGTACCGCTGATGAAAAAACGGGGCTGGGGCCGGATCATCCATGTCTCCGGTTATGACGGGTTCACAGGTCATCTAATCAACCGCGCTTACAACATCGCAGCGAAATCCGGAATGCACGGTTTATCCAAAGCCATAGGCAAGGAACTAGGACAATATGGCATCACCGCTAACACCTTGGTTCCTGGAGCAATCGATACCGACCGCGACTGGAGCCAGTACCCGAACACCACGATTGATACGGTCCGGGAGCGCATTCCTGTGAAACGATGGGGCCATATCGACGACCTCGCCTATGGGGCTGTATATCTATGCACCACAGGCAGTTTTATGAATGGCCAAGCACTGCATCTCAACGGCGGCGAATTTATGTTCTGATTATGCTGCCGCCGTCTGACACACGGTTGGCGGCGGCACGCTGTTGATCTTCAATAAAGGCTCGGGCTTGGTCCAGAAGAATCTCGCGGAGCCATTCGCGCTTCGGGTCGAGCCGTGCAAGGGGACCACCCAACCCTACCGCCAACGCACGGCCTTCGTGTGGAAGTTCGAGCAGGGTGGAAATGGTCCCGACATCTTCAGTGACCATGCCAAAGGTCTCAAAGTATCCCTGCCTGCGGGCGACCGCTACGTTTTCCAGCACCTGCGCTTCCGTCATATTCGTAGGCTTAGTAGTGAACTCAGCATTGTAGTTGCGCACCATAGCGCCGATTTCTGAATCGCCGAACCGCGTTAAAAGCATAACACCCAAACCGCACCCATGGATTGGCCGTGTCTGGTTTGGCCTCAGGGAGAAACGCAAAGAATGTGGAGAGTCCAGCATCGAGACATAGCGCATCTGCAAGCCGCTTTGCGCACCTAAGAGTACCGCCTCGCCAGTGCGTTCAGAAAGATGTGTCATCAACCGGTTGATGCCGGCCATGCCACCGGGGGCACCAAGCGCCCAATGCCCAACGAAAGCTAACCTTTCCGATGGAAGATAGCAGCGTGTATCACGCTGGCGTGTCAAATACCCTTCGTTCACCAATGTCTTCAGCAAAGAAGAAATGCTTGATTGCGGCATACCTAATGCGTCGACAATATCTTGTACGCTCAGAGCGCGGCGCTCGGCTTCAAAGAGTTCAAACACGCGCACCACCCGGACCGCAGATTTCACGGCTCCGTCATAGTCTTTATTCATAAAGTCTCCAAATATCACATACGAGATGCAATTCATCAAGATTGAGATGGACTATGATTTATCCCTCTGAAATCATCAACAGACAATAGATCGGGCGCCGCCGGGGGGGCGATTTGCCTAACTTTTTTCGGGAGGACCATAATGACCTACTTCAACAGAATTTTCCTAGGCGCAGCATCTATAATGCTAGCTACCACCTCGCTCGATGCGAAAACCCTAAGTTTTTCGAGTTCTTCTCCGCCAAGTTCGGCTACTTCACAGGTTCTGAAAAACTGGGCGGTCTCGCTCGAAGAGGCTACTGGCGGCGAGCTAGAAATTGAATTCTATTGGCAGCAATCTCTATCGAAGTTGGGTGACAATTTGGATGCCGTGGCCAGCGGGTTGGCTGACATGGCTGTCGTTGTGCCAGCCTATTCGCGCCAAAAACTACCCTTGAATTATCTGTCGTCGACCTCGACCGGTACAGGTGACCCCTGGGTGATCTCAAAAGCATGGCGCGAAACCCGCGAGGCGTTCCCTGCCATTGCCGAAGAGGAGGCGCGCGAAAATGTTAAGTTTTTGGCGATCGAATCTATCGGACCAGTAATCTTCGTTGGCGACCGGGCATACAAATCCCCCGAGGATCTGAACAATGCCACTATGCGCCTATCTAGCCATTATGCCTATGCGGCTCAGAATTCGGGGTGGAATGTGAATCCGGCGCGGATCCAGTCGCCCGAAACCTATACATCTCTTGAGAAGGGCACCATTTCCGGCGCCACCACTTATGCCAATCAGCTACTTCCGTTTCGCCTAAACGAGGTGGCCGATTTCGTAACACGACCTGATCTGGGTCAGCATTCTAACATTTACTATATCAATCTTGAGATCTGGGAAGACCTTTCGGATGATCATCGTACCGCAATTGAAGCATCTCTGGATGACCTCAACTTAGCCTTCGCCAAAGCCGAAGTGAACGAAGCCGTAACCGTGTTTGACGAAATCCAGAAAGACGCAACCTATCCGATGCAGGTTTACGAATTATCTGAGGAAGAACGGGCTGTCTGGGCTGAGGCGCTAGAGCCGTCTTATGACAATAACGTGTCAAAAGCTGCTGAGGTGAACCCGGCAGCGACAGAGATTGGTCAAGCCTATAAGGTTAATCGTGAAGCAGCTTCGCAAGAGTTGGAGCAGGGTGGCTATCCCTGGTGAGATAACGGCGGCGCGCCCATTTCGGCGCGCTGACCTTGAAATGCCAATCCTGTCCAAATTTTAAATCTCACCGTTCTTGCGCCTGTCGTACGAATGGCAGAGACCTAAGGGGCGCCCGTGTTCACTTTTATCATCTATCAACAGCTGATCTCATCAGCCGACAGCTTCTGGTCGGAACAACATCTAATGTCGTTGTGGCTGTTGGGTGTATTTTTTGACCTGATGGGCATTTTGCTGCTCTATGTCATCTTTTTGTCCCTCCAAGCAGTTGGAGCCGGCCCACGTGCCGAACGTGCCCAGGGCTCCCTTGTTCTTCTTGCTGCGCGGGTCCGACGCTTAGATCAGGGGGTGCTTTGGATTGCGGGTGGCGTGCTCGCAGTAATGGTGCTGATCACCTTCGTTTCAGTCGTCGGACGCGCCGTCTACAAGCCACTGCCTGACGACATAACCTTTGCAGAATGGGCATTGGTATTGCTGGTATCACTGATGTTGGGCACTCTTCAGGGCCGCGAGGATCATATCGAGGTCACTGCGTTATCAGATTCTCTTTCTTTTCGCTGGAACCTGTATTTGCGGGTCTTTGGTTGCATCATTGGTCTGGCGGCAGTCGCTCGTCTGTGCATGGTGTCCTTCGAGGAGGTGCCTGACAGTTTTCTCGAGATCACCTACGGGTCGATCTACGAGCTGCCGGCATGGCCACCACGTCTTTTCTTAATGATTGGGGTAGCATGGTGGCTGACCCGAATTGCGATCCAATTCGTGATGCTACCTATCTTGATCAGTCTGAGTGCACGTGATGCCTTAGGAACTTTTGGTCCGACGCCACTGCTATCGCAGACCGGCACCGGCGAAGGTGAAGTAGACCTTTCGGACTCAGGGGATCAACAGTCAGAAAAATTCGGAGGCGCGCGTGGAACGTGAACTGATTGGTGGGATTGGGGTCATCCTGATGATCCTACTGCTATTCTTGCGAGTGCCGGTGGCTTTCGCCCTGCTTGGGGTGGGTTGGGGCGGGGTAGCCGTTTTACGCTCGACCGGGGCCGCCGACGCGGTGCTGTCAGCAGATACGTTTGGCAGCCTCCTAAACTTCGACCTAACCACGATCCCTAGCTTTATGCTCATGGGCTACATCGCCTATGTCGCAGGATTCACGCGGGAGGTTTATGATGCAGCGCGTATGTTGTTCGGGCGTCTCCCGGGGGGACTGGCGGCCGCGTCCACTATGGGTTGCGCCGCCTTCGCAGCAGTTTCAGGGTCGAGCCTAGCAACGGCAGCGGCAATGGGTAAGATTGCCGTGCCCGAGATGTTGCGGCGCGGCTATGACAAGGGGCTTGCGACCGGCGTTGTAGCCGCCTCGGGAACCTTGGGCTCGCTGATCCCGCCGAGCGTGCTGATGATCCTTTATGCTGTGTTCACTCAGCAATCCATCGCACTTCTGTTCATCGCGGGGATCTTGCCGGGCATTTTGTCGGCAGGCATTTACATCGCGATGATCCTGATCCGCGCACGTCTCAACCCATCGCTCGCGCCAGGAATGACCGAACGGATCACCTTCCTCGACAAGTTGCGTTCCCTCAAGAGCACTTGGGCAATCACGTTGCTGTTCGCAGTGGTAATGGGCGGCATCATGATCGGGTTCTTCACTCCGATGGAGGCCGGTGCCATCGGCGCATCCGGGGCGTTTTTGATTGCTCTGGCAGCAGGACGCTTAACGAGAGCCAAGCTTGGCCGCGCCTTTCTGGACACGCTGCGTCAAAGCGGGTCAATTTTCGCGATCATTTTTGGCGCGCATGTCTTCACCAGGTTCATGGCACTGTCGGGGCTGGGGCAATGGTTGGCGGATATCGCCACGAGCTATAGTGACCAGGCTATTCCGGTCGTGATCGCGCTGTCGGTGATTTATATCATACTAGGCACCTTTATCGGTCCCATAGAAATCATGCTGATCACTCTGCCGATCGTTGTTCCGGTGGTTCAGAGTTACGATATCTCGCTGCTGTGGTTCGGGATTATTATGATCAAGTATCTCGAAATCGGGCTAATTACGCCACCATTAGGTTTCAACGTTTTCATGATCAGCTCTGTGGTCGGGCGATCCGTTCCGATCACCAAGATCTTCCGTGGAGTAATGTGGTTTTTGGCGATGGACGTAGTGACCCTCGCGCTATTGATTGCGGTCCCTGCAATCACTTTGTTTTTGCCGAACCTCTATACAGACTGGATGTCCTACCTCCGTAATGCCGATCTTGACGCGGGAGCGGCCATTTGGCTTTGGGTAACTGGCCGCGGTGCAGGCTAACTAAAACACCTTGGCTGCGCCGCTATGAAAGCCGGCGCAGCTAAGCTTGACGCGAAATCAATCTCGTATCAGTGCTACCTGATAGCAATATGGGGCACTTTCGGTGAGCTCCACGATATCCCCCGGACGTGCGGCATTGCGCTCGAAGAAACTCTTCACCCAGGATCGATCGCGAAAAATCTTCTTCTTGCCATCGATGTCAGTCGAAACAGGTGCTGAGCCTCCCCAAGTAATGCTGACAGTACGAGAAGCGCGGCTTGTGCGGTTGTCGCCACCAATAATCTCAGCCGGAAAAGCTGATATCAAATCGCGTAGATAGAAATGGCTGTTGTTGATATTGCCCTGGGTGAGCACACTACGTCCCACAACGCTTCCCGTGGCGGTGGCACCTAATAAGTGTGAGTGGGCTGGAGGAGCAGGGGCGGTATCTGCGTCATCTAAGACGTCATCAGAGGTCTTTGCCATGCTACCGCCCCACCGTTCGGCCAGAAGGACAACCTGCGCCGCGGCGCGCGCATCTTCACCGGCGTCGTGGTGTTCGAATTCCAAGCCCAGAAATGCCTTCAGTGACGCGAGGCCGTGCCCGCCATTCCCTTTCAGCTCAGGCCAGGCCGCACGCGCGACACTAACACTGTTCTGCCAATCCCAATCAGGCTCTGCACGGCCGAGTTTATTGCAGGCGGCACGAATGGCACTCCGGTCAAAGCCCGAGTGCTGATAGACGGTTCGACCGGTAAGATGCATATCAATTGCTTCTATCACCTCACCGATAGTAGGTGCGCCCTGGACCATGCCAGGCGTAATGCCGTGCAGATCACTGAACACCCAGCGGTCAGTGCGAGGATCAACCAAGGTTACCCACGTTGAGATACTGTTGTCCGGGCGAACACAAGCCACACCGACCTGACAGATGCTGGCGCGATCATTGTTGGCGGTCTCGACATCGAGCGCAAAGAAGCGGAACGGGCCAATAGGCAGTTCAGCCATGGTGCCGGCACTCTTCTTCTGAAGCGCACTGCCGAGAAAACGCTCCCTCTGGCGGCCAATCGCGGCACGTTCATAAGGACTGAGAGCAAGGCTTTCGATCAATTTATCGACCAAAGTGGTGGGCTCTTCGTAAGCCTCCATACCCCAGCGGTTCCAAGCAATCATTTCGGCAGGTGCCCTAGCAATGACTTCAGCCTCCAGGTCGGCAATGGGAGCATAATCCGGCAAAGGAACCCAAACCGCGCGGCAGTGCTGTTCGATAAAGACATTACGCAGACGTTTCGCGATGTCCCCATCAGCCTTGGTGACTGGGTCATTACGCAGGCGCCACATCCGTCCGGTGTTATACATACGCGAGAAATAGTGGCTCGAAGTTTCCGACCCGGTCCGGTGGCGGTGATGTATCCGCTTGTAGAAGGTTTCGTTCTCTGCCGAGGTGGAGCCGATATAGCGGAAGTTTCCGGAATGATCGAAGAGCCCATAGATACCGCGGCAATCGCGCGGAGCTTCGGACGTCGGGCGGGGCAGGGCGGCCTTTAAGGCGTCGAGGACTTCTGCTGCTGTAGGAATATTCATGCCAAGTCTGCTGCCTTCTCAATACGCTGCCATGCGATACCACTAACGATCCCCCACAGGCCCTTTTCATTCGGGCGACGCCAGCGTGGAACGGCCATGCTGTTCAGCCGTGTTAATGCATCGAAGAAGTTGGAGACATTCTCTTCGTCACCCTTCGCGCCGATCTGGTAGGTGCCGTTGCGCATGAGGTCAGGGGTGAACAGTGATCCGTCCCGAGCAACGGGAACAAAGATTACCCTTTCAGGTGCAATGGCAGGCCCCTCATCGATCGTCTCGATAGTGGCATCTTCTTCCTGCCAGATGGAGGCAAGGAAGCCCTTCTTCTTCTGCAACCATGATGCGGCGCTCATGGCCACTATGCCTCCCTGGGGGCCACGCTCCAGTACGCTGTTCGCCCCTGAAAGCAGGTTGCGCACACTCCCTTCGGCAATGCCGCCAAGAACTGCCATGGAATGAAGATCCACTTCTCCCCGACCAAGGTCGATCGCATACCGCGATGCGGCGAGACGAGAAATTCGCAGCAAAGTATTGTTTCCGTGGCCAAGCTTCTGAACATCGCTGCGCGCTGCAAATTCAGTGATCTCGTTTACAAGCGTGCCCATCCAATCCGCGCGGTCGCCGACGGGCACCTTCTCTGGGGTAACGCCGTACAAGCCATATAGCACTGCTTCGTAGAACCGGGAGGAGATGGGCAAAACGTCGAAAAACGCCGACACATCCTCCATTGCATCGCGCCAAGTATCAGCATCGATACAGTTGATGTCAGCAACAGGCTGGACCAACTGACGCAACGGGGCAGAAGCAACGCCAGATCCCAAGAGACCTTCGACGTGTTCCAAGGATTCCATGGTCAATACGTGAAGCCACTGGGCATAGTCCCAGTCGTGATCGGCTAGATAAACAGTGTCCTGGCATGCGTCACGGCGTTCGGCAGCGGTCATTATCTCGCTCATCGTAGTTTCCTTTTAGCGGTGCAGACGACGAACATCACTGCGGACATTCATCATATTGCGGTGGTTGGAGGGCGTCGACGCTGCGACAACAAAACCGGTTTCGAACACGAGGCGGCAATGCTTGTGACCCTTTTCAATACAAAGAAGGTCTACTCCTTCTTGCAAACACATCTTCCGATAGTCCCTGAATTGGCGCATAGGTTTTAACCTTGATAAATTTTTAACGACATCATCTTTTTGCCTTATCAGTTCTGCACCAAAGCTTGGAGATCTGTCATTAGGTATAATCTATATATTGTGATAATTCCTTTCATGATTCTACCTATGTTTGACGACGAGCAAGGTAAGGAGAGGACGAAGCTCAACCGCTCCTAAGCAACGGAGCCGAGAGGGGCCGAGGGGGCCGGAAGGGCACCCGGAGGGGCAGAGCCACCAATGCGGCCAAAGGTATCGGATGCCAAATACTTCCTGTTACCTTCGGTTAAGTAATTGATAATTAAACTTATCTAAAACTCAATAACTTGGGGTAACCGCTGCGACATCACAAAGAGCTTGCCTGTGCAGATCATTCGCAGCAATCTGCGAGCATGACTTCCACCCAGATCACAACTGCCGACTTCCGAATACCAGGCTGACTGCCTAGTATATTCGGGAGTGCGCTGGTGCGGCGATGGGATTTATACACCCGTTGAGCAGTAGATGACTGTCAGAGCGAGAGTTCGATCCTCTCCACTCCTACCATCCCCACCTCCTCCTCTCGCGAGGCAGCCATGACACAAGCGATCGCATTAGCTGCAGTTCAAGACGCGATTGTCGTGCAGCATCCCAACCTGTCGATCGATCTGGTTGCACAGGTGCATTACGTCCGCCCCCGGGAGATCGCGCATATCGACGTCTATGGATGTGATGATGCACCAACGCGACGAGCAATCAGAGCTGCTGCAGTGCGTCTGCTGCAGCAGATCGGTATCGATGTCCGGCTGGTCGGGGGGCATGACGTATATACCGTATCGCCGGATTACTCTGACCCCACAACACTGCACGACTACGCCAGCAGAATGCATATAGCAGAGCTTGATGATGTCTAATCTGTCCGAACGCCACGCTGCAATGCACGCTGATATCGATCTGGCGCTGCTGACTGATCCGAGAACGGTGGGATGGGTCTGCGTGGACCTCGAGGGCATCAATCCCCGCATCATCACTCACACAGAAGACCGAGAGACCTTCATTGCATACACGGAACGTCTCCGCGCTATCTTGCGCGCGCTCTATGGAGAGTTTCGCGCAGATCCATCCGTCAGTATGCGTGGCATGAAATTTCAGATCAACACCGCTGCTTTTTTGGACGAGCAAAGATCTGCAGCCCGCCCCGCTTTGCAGGCCCGGCTTGCAGAAGCCGGCTGCTCAGACGATGAGATCGAGCAGCTCATCGGTCCCTCAGCGGTCGATGAAACGATCTCAGAGTACGCAGCGCGGGTGATCGGAGATGACCCCGTTCCGGCAGCGCGCATCCCCAGGCCGAGAAAGCGTCAACCACCTCCGCGGCCAGCAATCGCCGAGAGTGACGGCGATGACTGATGATCTGTTCGCGCCGGGCGTCACCTATATCGAAGTGAAATGTTGGGCGTGCGGACATACTGTCACGTGCAAGCCTGAAGGCGTCCCGCAGGGGATAACTCAGCATGAATTTGAGCGCCGCTCTGTAGCTTCCAATAAGTTAGCGCTAACTTATTGGAAGCTAGATAACTTGGGGTAACTTCGATTCAAAGCGCAAGCATCGATGGGCGGATCACTCAGGCTGGTTTGCGAAAAACAAAACTACTCTGTTTTCCCAAAGGTCTCAAAATTGACTTTGCGCCATTCCAGCATGGCGCAAAGTCATCTCAAACTTTAATTTTTCGCAATAAAATTTCATGACCAAAAGTATAAATCCTTTATAACCAGAAGGTTAGATTGACCTTTTATTCAAATTTTCTTCTAAATATAGGCGATTCTTTGATGCGTGAAGGGCAACGGAATGAATTGCAGAATACCCTACCGGACCGGCCGGGTCGCAATTTTGTCGGACTTGCATATCGACTGCTATATGAGCGCCGGTCGTGATGTGATCACTTCGCTTGGCTTTGAAACCGTCATCAAAGATGATCTCGATGCCCTCATAATTGCGGGAGACCTGAGCGATGGGCCTGCTGCCAGACGGGGTGTTGCACTAGGTCAGCTGACGCCACATATCGCGCCCAGCCGAATTTACATCTTTCCGGGAAATCACGACTATTTCGGCGGCATGCTCGAAGACGACAACTTGCTCGCGCAACAGGCTCAATCCGTCGGCGCCCATTGGGCTCAAAGACAGAGGTGTACCACGGGAACACTCGATTTTTGTGCTGCACTCTGTGGACAGATTTCGAGCTTCTTGGCGATCGAAACAGAGCAATAAATATCGCGCATCGTACCATGCGAGACTACGAGCGGATCCGAAAAGGCCGTCCTGCAACCGACGGTTCCGGGATACAGTTGCGATCCTATAGGCCGCTGATCGAACCGTCAGATACGGTAACTATTCATCGCGCCCATAAATTTTGGCTCGAAGAGAAGTTGATAAGACGGCACCCCGCGGGGGATGCAGGGCAGACTGTAGTCGTGACGCATCATGGGCCTCATCTTTCCACTGCGGGCCCTGTCGACGGCCTTACGCCATCGTTCCATTCCGACATGACGAATTTGATCGAAAGATTTGCCCCCGATGCTTGGTTTTTTGGGCACTCCCACCGGCGGCTACGCGGCACCGTCGGGCAAACAGACCAGCGCAATGTAAGCGTGGGATACTGCAATGAATCTCATCGCTCAGAGAACGGATATTTCATCAAAACTTGTATCTGTGAGAGCTGACATGGACCCAAACGAAAACGATCTCCATATTTTGAACGCAGCGAGCCAGACGAAACCGAATGTAGTCCGAGATGCAGACCGCACCCCTTACGTTCTTGTCGCATCGCTCCCATCCGCAGTGCTCATAGAAATTGACGCTCTGCCTTCCAATGTCCCCTTTGTAGAAATCGGAGGATACCCGTGCTTGGCCTGGCTGGACTGGCACCGGTGCAGAGCGCAGTTGATATCGACGTTAATGACACGGATGACTTTGCGGTCTCTCCGTCTTGGCCTGCGTGGCCCCGAGCCTATCGACCTTGATCAGGCGCCCTCTCTTTCGCCATGGTACCCTATAAGAGATCCTGATCTTGGTGGCGCGATCCTAATCGGCATCCAAACGGGCCACCCAACTTTAGAAGGTTATCTCATTAATACCTCACGTCTCTGTGGTATGTGCTCAGAAGGAAAATGGGCGCGCACTAAAACCCGCTGGTATCAGCTAGGCGAGCGCGCCGGACCTTCCGATCTGAGGCGACTGCCTCAACAGTATGCATCATGTCTCAGCGCTCTCGGGCTCACTTTACCGGAAGTCCAACAAGATATTGCAACTGATCGGGTTTCCGCAGGGATGAGTCATGTTTGACTTCCCCGCTCTGTTACCTGTCCATTCTTGCTCTCCATCTCTCAACGATGCTGCGCAGGCTACGATTGCCATCATCGGAGGGATTTTTTGTATTGTGACTGTCCTAGTTGCGAGACGCGCGTATCACCAATCATTCAAAGCAACAGAGATCGACGATGAACATATCAGGCAGTTTGTTGAGTCAGCACCGCTATGGCGCTTAAGAGCCCTTCAGCGCACTGAGAGTGAGGGTGCCAAAGAACCAAAAGATCCACGTTCGTGAGATGCGTATGGCATTGGTGCGTGTAACCACATGTATAATGCAAACGATTTCTTCACAGGCGACGTCACCTCAGTCATGCCGTCCTTGGACGTCCGAAAGTGGTATAGTAATATAGATTCGTTTGGGCCTACGTCCTTTGCACAGGGAGTGCTCTATCACTGCATCCAAGTAGCAAAGAAGGTCTCCAAGTCAGACTGCGTCAGGTCTTCTTCGAACAACAGATCAACCGGGATATCCGGTGATGCCTCGTTGACGATACGTTCGACAGCGGACCTAGACATCCCGCTATCACCCAACCTAACCATCAGATCGATATCGGAATGGGTCCGAAAGTCTCCTTTCGCCAAGGAGCCAAACAGTTTTACCTCCAGACCTGCAGCTTGAAGCTCTGACTTGATTTCATGCCACGCCGACAGCGCTGCCTCATGGCGACTGGCGGCTCTGAATTGGATGATATCAGTCGATTTACACATACCCTCGGCCCTTCAGAGCTAGCGACATCATACGAAAACGCCAGCATCAACCGCATCAATGTAATCGATGACTTGCTGGGCCTTACCTGCTTCCACCATCTGCATCCATGACTGATGATAGCAGTTTTTGAAATCAGCGTAACTCACATCGATGTTGATTGCTTGCGCGGATATCGTGTCGCCTGAAGCCAGCCCGTCCCGCATTTGCTGACAGACCGGTACATCATCTGGCTTGCGCACATCCGCATGCCCCCATCCAATAGGGCAACGATTAAAGGCAGTACTAACGCCTTTTCCGTACCAAACCCTTCATGTCGCTATTGTCCACTTAACCATACAGCAGGGTCAACATGGGCTAGTAAAAGACGTCCATTACCGTGGTTTACGAGACCAGAATTTCTTCTGGTTGACATGACGGCGACATCTAAGTCAGCCCGCCTATTTCTACTATCTCAATATACTAAAATTTTGTCAAAGGATGAGCCACCCGAGGGCAGGCTCTTCAACACTTGATCCTTTTAATGACATTCTGAAACTCCATCACTCATCGCGGAGGGGCTGATAACCTCTCGACCTCATTCTTCAGCCTCTGAATTTCATCTTGCTGGTCGCCAATGATCCCATGGAGCTGCTTGATCTCTTCCTGGGCATGAGCTTCGAGCAGGTCGATCTCGATTTTAACTTCCTGCCGCATCTCCGCAAATGCCAGTTCCATCGCAGACCAAAGACCCGTGACTAGGTCACTTCCCATAGCCGATATATGATCAGGCATGGCCAGCGAGGCTGAGGCAATCTCTCGGGCGCGTCGCCGATGCCACTCCCGTAGAGCAGCCGCAATATCCCTGCGGGACCCCCGCCCCCTCGCTCTGAGGATCGTATCGTAACTTAGCTTGATACCCGATGCATGGAGCTCGGTACACAACGCCAATATCTCCTCTTGGACGGCCATGATTGGTACTCCGGTATAGTATGAGTACCACTTTAACCACTATGATTGAGGGTACCTATTTGTAGAAGTCGTACCATTTCCTGGAGCAGCAGCAATGGTACTGTTGCTGAATAACCGGTACCATTTACCGAAACCGCTGACAGTACCATTTATGGGTACTTTCAAGGAGGGTCGCCATCAAGGTTTTTGAGGATGCCTTGGAGCAGCTCAACCAACCGAATCCGATCAGCATCTGTTATCCCTTCTGTCAGCTTTGCTAGTTCTGCCTGTGTGATCTGCTCCGCCTGCTCCCCCAGTTCCCTCGCACGCGGCGTCAGGTGCAACAGCATCGCCCTTTTATCTTTTGATGAAGGCTCTCTCACAAGGAGCCCGTCTCGCTCCAAACGGACGGCAAGAGCACTTAGGGTGGCGGTCTCTACACGCAATACTTTGGCAACGTCGGACAAAGTCATGTCCTCACGGTCACCGACGGCACGTATAAAACCGGCAGCGCCGGCCGAAAGCCCGACGGCCCCGAGCTTTGCTTGACTTTTCTTCGCCATCGATCGGGAAATCGCAGAGCACAGTACATGGATGCGGCGGCCATGAGCCACTGTATCCGGCGCTTCACTAGGTTCCGGTTGGTTAATCATCCTACAAGTACCTTCCAAGTACCATATCTGACTGGTCCATGATGAAGCGCTGCCCAGCATGAAGGTTCCTGCCAAAAACTTTGGTTGCTTCCTATTCTTTTGCAACTCGAGCATCAACGCTGCGCAGGGTCAAACCCATTGTAGGCCTCAGCATTTGCTGAAGTCTGCGTACGGACCCGCGAAAAACTTCTTGTATTGCGAATTTGGCCCCATAATTAGTTAGGTAGCAACCTACCTAGTTGGAGCCAGCACATGCCTACCCTCGTCGCCTATACGCCTCCTCTCGACCCCATCGAACTTCGCTTCCCGGTCGTCATGACAACCGCGGAACTCGCTGCTTGGTGTCAGGTGGGGAAAAATACCGTCCCCTACATCGTCAGCTACTTTCGCCTCAACGAACTGTCTGGCGCTGCGAAAAACCATCGGTTTAGCGTGCATGAGGTCATGCGCAAAATCATCGGCGTGACACCTCTCGGCGACCCGGAGATCAAGGCTCTCCTCTATCCGCTTCAGAAGGCCTCCTGGGTGTCTGAGCGCACTGGTTTGGGCGTTTCTTCGATCAATGCAGCCATTTGCGAAAATCGTTTATTGATGCCGGCGCCGATCGCGGTGACGCCCACGCAGCCTGGCCGCACGGCAGCGCGCGGGAGGCGGTGGCTCCCCGCTCAGATCGAGGCTTATGTCAGGTGTGATCCGATCCCGTTCCAAGCAGAACGGGCGCCTCGCCCAGACCCAAAATCCCGGTCAAAACCCACGTTTGGTAACGCGTTTGAGGCAATTTGCTCCGATAACGCCGAGGCTTCCCCTTAACGCCAGTTGTAACGAACAGTCCCAAATTTCCGATTGACGGAAGTTTGCAGCGGCGCGCGTAGTGGAAACTTGAAAAGAAACCGAATAAGTAATACTCTGGATATGCCACTCCTTACCAAGGGCGATTCCGATGCAGACCACCGTGACATCCAAGGGCCAAGTGACCATCCCCAAGGCCGTGCGCGACCTTTTGGGCCTGCATGCGGGCAGCAAGGTCAGCTTTCGCCGCACCCGTGATGGCCGGGTGGAACTTGTCCCGCAAGAAGAGGGGCCGGCCAAGAGCAGTTTTGCCAAGTTTCGCGGCCATGCAGGGGCAGGGATGGATACCGACGCCATCATGGCGCTGACACGGGATTTGCCAGCGGAGCCAGATGCTTGACGCTGGTTGATACCAATGTGCTGTTGGATTTGGTGACAGACGATCCGCAGTTTGCGGATTGGTCGATTGCGCAGCTCGAAGCGGCCTCGCTGGTCGGTCCGCTGCTGATCAATGACGTGATCTATGCTGAGCTTTCGGTGCGTTATGACAGCAAAGAACAGCTTGATGCCTTCATCAGCGGCATCGGATTAAAGCGTGAGCCCATTCCTGATGCGGCGCTGTTTTTGGCCGGAAAGGTCTTTCGCAAGTACCGCAAGGCGGGCGGTACGCGCAGCGGTGTCTTGCCCGATTTCTTTATCGGTGCCCATGCGGCGGTGCGTGGTCTGCCGCTGCTGACCCGCGATCTGGGGCGCTACCGCAGCTATTATCCGACTGTCGAGATCATCGTCCCGGTTAAAGGTAAATTATAAGAAAATCTCCTTGGTTAATGATCTGGTAAGAATTTAGGCCTGAAGTTGGCAGCGTTCGAAATGGGTGGGAGCCCGAGCTTCGAGGGATGCCGATGCATATCGTTCACCTGCTTACACGCCTCCTGCGGGCCGGTTCCGAAGAGAATACGCTTGAGACCTGTCGTTGGCAGATTGCGCAGGGGCATCGGGTCTCTCTGATCCACGGTGCAGCGCCCGATCCCTATTGGGAGGATCATTTGCCGCGGGGGCTGACCCGGATCCTCCTGCCGGAAATGGTTCACCAGATCCATCCGGTGCAAGACATGCGTGCCGTGCTTCGCCTGCGCCAGATCTACCGCGCGTTGCAGCCAGACGTGATCCATACCCACCAAAGCAAAGCCGGGATTCTTGGCCGCCTCGCCGCGCGGACGGTGCCGGAGGCAGTGGTGGCGCATGGGGTTCATATCATCCCGTTCGAAGGCGTCCCCCCCGCAAAACGCAGGCTATATCTGGCGGCAGAGCGGCTGGCCGCGCGGCAAACAGACGTGTTTATCGGCGTCTCCGAAGCGGTGGGCCGGGCCTATGTCCGGGCGGGGATCGCGCGGCGCGGACGGGTCCATTGCGTGCGTTCAGGCATGGATGTCGCGCGGTTTCGCAATCCGGCGCTGCCTGCCGATTGGCGGAACTTGCTGGGCGTTACGCGCGGCAATGCGCGGCCCCGTGTGGTGCTGATGATGGCGGCGTTTGAACGGCGTAAGCGGCATATGCCTTTCTTGCAAAGCTTCGCTCGGGTGGCGGATACGTTGCCTGAACTGAAACTGCTTTTGGCGGGGGCGGGCCCTGAAGAGGCGCCCATTCGCGCGGCGGTGGAGAGCCTTGGACTGCAGGATCAGGTCGTATTCTGCGGTCATCGCGCAGACCCCGAAGCGTTGTTTGCCCTGGCGGATCTGTCGGTGCTGACTTCCGCCCGCGAAGGTCTGCCACGGGTCGCTGTCCAGTCGATTGCGGCGGGATGTCCGATGATTGTGCAGAACCTGCCGGGGATTGATGAGATTATCGATCACGGGCGCAACGGCTTGATCGCAGATGCGGGGAATATGGACGATGCGGTGCGGCGGATGTTGGAACTGCTACAAGATGATCAGCGGTTGCAGCAGTTGCGGGAGGGGGCGTTGGCCACAGATGTAAGCGCTTGGTCAGTCGATGCGCTCGGACGGCGCACCACGTCGCTTTACGGACTGCCGGTGCGTCGATCCCCCTTTGCGGCGGCTGGTCACGAAGTGGAATTGGCATGACGATCTATGTCAATGGACGGTTTCTGACGCAGCCCGTTTCAGGGGTTCAACGTCATGCGCGCGAGATATTGGGTGCCTTAGACCGCGCGCTTAGCCGATCCGCTGACCTGCGCGACCAGCTTGGCACGATAGAGGTGTTGGTGCCAAAGAGGGTCGATACGCCGGGCTGGCAGCTTTTGCGTCTGCGTCATGTACCGGGCGGGAGCGGGCTTTTGTGGGAGCAAGGCGCGCTTTGGCGGGCAAGCCGGGAGGGCGTTCTGATCAGTCTCGGCAATAGCGGCCCGCTGATTCACCGCGCCCATGTACTGTGCCTGCATGACGCTAATCTTTGGGACATACCAGACGCCTATGCTGCGCGCTATCGGCTGGGCCATCGCTTCCTGCGCCCCCGCCTTGCCCGCCGCGCGGCGGCGTTGCTGACAGTGAGCCACCATTCGGCAAAGATGTTGGCGCGACGTTTGAGCATTGACGAAAACCGCTTTCGCATCCTGCCCAATAGCGCGGATCATATGTTGCGCCTGCCACCTGCGCCCGGTGCTCCGGCACGCTATGGGCTGACGCCGGGGGGGGTACTTCCTGAGCGTTGGCAACCGCAGCCCAAACAAGAACCTGCGCGCCTTGATCGCGGCACATGCCGCCTGTGGCACCAAGGTGCCACCTCTGGTCCTCGTAGGTAGCGATGTGCCGGGTCTTGTGGCCGAGGAGGTGGGCGATACTGGCCGGGTCAGAGCGCTTGGCCGGGTGCCGGATTGCGATCTGCGAGGGCTCTATGAAGGAGCGTCTGCGTTAGTATTTTCCGCATTGCATGAGGGCTTTGGCATCCCACCGCTTGAAGCGATGCGCCTTAACGTGCCGGTGATCTGCGCGCGTAGCGGGGCGATGCCGGAGGTTCTGGGGGATGCGCCGCTTTGGTTCGATCCGCGGGATGAACGGGATATTGCGCGGGCGATGAGGGCTTTTGCGAGGATGGGGGAGCCGCAGCACGCAGATATGATCCGCCGCGGGACGCTCCGTGCGGATGGGTATGGCTGGGAGGCAAGCGCGTTGGCCCTTGTGGAGGTCTTGGGGGATGCCCGTAGGGGGCGGATGCGGAATGAACGGGTTTTAGAAGTAAGTAGCATCAGTGATAATCAGCATGTCGATCATGGCGGAGCCGCATAGATTTTCGCGCGTAGGTGAAGAGTTGCCCTAAGATGAAAGGGCACGCTAGGTTAAGCGTTCAAGGCGATAAAGGTCGCGAAGGGGGCTCATCTGATTAATTACTGCGGCCTAGTGTGGCTTAGCTTGACCCCCTCAACGCAGGCAGTCCGACACCGGTGGCGTCAAACCCTCCGTCGGAGGCGACCACCTGCCCGGTGACATAGCTCGCGCGGTCGCTGGCGAGAAAACATATGACATCCGCGATCTCGCGTTCTGTTCCATAGCGGTTGAGGGGGATCGCGTCATGGTAGGCCGCGCGTATTTCCGGGGAATGAACCGCCAGCGCAAGTTTCGTGTCTACGGGGCCGGGGCAGACGCAGTTTGCACGGATTCCGAACTCGCCGAGTTCCGCCGCCTGCTGTTTGGTGAGATGGATAACCGCGGCTTTGGATGTTCCATAGGCGATACGCAAGGTAGAGGCGCGCAGGCCCGAGATTGATGCAATGTTAATGATAGCGCCGCCTCTGACAGACAAGAGCTGCAGACAGGCTTGGGACATCAGAAACACGCCATCAAGGTTGGTTTCCATAACGCGCCGCCAGCGGGCGAAGTCGGTTTCTGCCAGCGGCCCGAAGTCAGCGACGCCTGCGTTGTTCACCAGAATGTCGAGGCGTCCGCATGTCTGTTCGACTTCCGCTACGGCCTGCGCGACTTGCTGGGGGATCGACACGTCACAGATGATGGCCAGCGCCCCGGGGAGGGTGGCCGCCGCATTCGCAAGCTCCTCCCCATCGCGGTCGAGCATGACGACCCGCTTGCCTTCTGCGTGAAAGAGGGTTGCGGTTGCGAGACCGATGCCGCGTGCGGCACCTGTGACGAGGGCAACGGTATCGTTCATTTTAGAACCTCAGGCAGGAACAGAGACAATGCAGGGACCGCCGCCACGATGGCAAGGCCGATGACACTGACCAGCAGAAATGGCAGAGCGGCGCGGGCGATGCGCTCTAACGGCTGCCGCGTGATGTTTGCAGCGACGTATAGATTGATCCCGACCGGCGGCGTGATGAGGCCGATGGCAAGGTTTACCATCACCAGCACTCCAAACCACACCGGATCCCAGCCAAGCTCGCGTACCACAGGCATGAAGATCGGCAGCGAGATGAACATGACCGTAACGGGGTCCATAAACATGCCCGCAATCAGCAGGATCAGCATGATCACCATCAAGATCACCCCACCATTGTCCGACAGGCCAAGCAGTTGGCCGGAATATTGCCCGACGAGGTCTTCGACAGTTACGACCCATCCGAACAGGCTTGCATAGGCCACCACCAGCATGACCACTGCAGAGGAGGACGCGGCTTCGGTCAATGCATCGTAGAGAGCGCGGATTGTCAGCGTGCGATAGGCGAAGGCCCCGACAGCTATGGCGTAAACAGTGGCGACCAAGGCAGCCTCGGTGGGCGTGAAGATACCTGAATAGATTCCGCCGAGGATGACGACTGGCGTCATCAAGCCCCAGAAGGACTCGCGAAAGCTCTGCCCAAGATCGCGCCAATATCCGTTGCTGGAAGGGACGGGGGAAAGCTTGTCCAGCCCCTCACGGTTGGTCGACTTGATGAAGGGCAGGACGACCAGCATCAACACCCCCATGAAGAGGCCGGGTATAATCGCCGCGATAAATAGGGCCGAGATCGAAGTCTCGGCGATAACGCCATAGATCACGAGGCCGATGGACGGAGGGATCACGATAGAGAAGGCCGCACCCGTGCAGACCAGAGCGGCAGCAGCGGCGCGGGGGTAGCCGTCTTCTTGCATGCCTTTGATGATCATAGGGCCGATGGCCGCCACAGAGGCAGGGCCGGAGCCTGAGACAGCTCCCCAAAAGAGACAGACGACTGTGCCGACGACTCCCATGCCGCCGGGTAGATTGCCGATCAGGATGCGGAAAAAGCGGATCATCCGCTCAGCGATGCCCAATGTCCCCATGAGCGTTCCTGCGAGGATGAAGAAGGGGATGGCCAGCAAAGCGTATTTGGCAATGCCGGTGGCAATCAGGTCGCCTGCAAGGTCAAAACCGAACCCGATTTGCCACATCGCATACATGGCCGAGAGACCAAGCGCAAAGGCCACGGGAACGCGCAGCGCCATGAGCAGGAAGAAGGCTACAATCATCTGGGTGCCCGCACCCATATTCAGAATATCAGACACTGGGGGTCGCCTGTGGTTCTTGCCGTGGCGGGTGCCATGTCTCTGCCGCATGTTGCAGGTAGCGGATAATGATGAGGGCAAAGCCAAAGGGCAGGCCGATCTGATACCACCAGGCAGGCACGCCGAGGGCATAGCTGCGGATGCCGCTGTCGATCTGGTTCATCAATGTGGCCCAAGAAAACCAAGCGGAAGCGGCAAGGAGCATGACTGAAAGGATGACCGACAACACGAAAACCACACGGGCCGCTGGCCGGGGTAGGAAGTCCTGCACAATGGTTACTGCTAGATGCTGGCCCCGCCGCGCGGCAATCGCAGCGCCAAAAACGGTCAGCAGCAGAAAGCCGTTGGTCAGCAGCTCTTCTGATGCCGCAAAGGAATAATGCGTGGCATAGCGTACCACAACGTTGATGAAACCGATAAGCGTCATGCCAAGAAACAGCAGGGCGCAGACGATCTTTTCGAATTCTTGCAGCAAAAACCGCATGGCTTTGACCCTCCCCGGATCGGCACAGCCCCTGAACAGGGCCGTGCCGTGGCCTTAGTTCGCGGGTGTCGCGGCTATGGCGTCTTGGAAGCTCCCGACGATTTCGGTGCCGACCTTGGCAGCCCAAGTGTCAAACGCTGGCTTGGTCGCTTCGCGGAAGGCGGTCAGTTCGTCTTCGGATGGCTCATAGACCTCCATGCCTTTGTCGCGCAGGAAGGCGACGCCCTCGGCGGTGCCTTTACGGGTGATCTCGCGCTGATATTCCATCGCCTCGGTCGCTGCCGCACGCATCTGGTCTTGGGTGTCCGCATCCAGATCACCCCAAACCGCGCTTGAGACGCCGAGGAAGATCGGGTCATAGGAGTAGTGCCAAGCAGTCAGATGCTTTTGTACCTCAAAGACTTGCTGGGGAATGATCACGGCCCCGATCGGGTTTTCTTGCCCGTCGACAACTCCCTGTTGAAGGGCGGTCATTGTCTCGCCCCATTGCATCTGTTGGGGATTGGCACCGAGGGCGTTCATCACATCGATGTACATCGGCCCGGCGACGCGCATGTTGAGGCCCTTCATATCCTCGGGGGTCTTGATCGGGCGGACGTTGTTGGTGACTTCGCGAAACCCGTTCTCACCCCAAGCCAGCACTTCGATGCCCTTTTCGCGCAGAATGTCCTCAAGCAACTTTGCCGGCTCGCCTTGGGTGGTTGCGTCTACTTGATCGTAGTTGGCGTAAAGATAGGGTAGCGAGAAAACAGCCATCTCCGGCACCAAGGGCGTCACATTGATTGCCGAAGTGACAACGACATCAAGTGCCCCGCGGCCCACCATCTCGGCCTGCTTCATTTGGTCGCCGCCTGACAATTGCGCATTGGGGAATACGCGGACGTCATAGGCTCCGTCTGTTTTCTCGGACAAGAGCTCACCAAATTTCTCGGCACCCTTGTGCCAAGTCGTGGTGTCGCCGGTGTTATGCGACAGGCGCAAGGTTTCAGCGCTCGCGGCGCCGGACAATATTGTGGTGGCTAAAATCGCGGCCCAGGCGGTCTTTGAAATCATCATCATAATAGTTCCTCCCTCATTGAACCATAATGTGGAACAGAGTTCGACGCTTCGAGCAAGATATTTCTTGCAATCATGGATAGAATGCGCAGATCTTTGTTGTGAAGCCTGCAAAATTGCTGAAAGAGGTCCATATTATGAACGGTGGCGATCACATGACCCCCGCCAGCGGCAGCCAAGCGGTGGACCGCGCTTTGGCGCTGTTGCAGATCACCGGGCGCGGTGCTGGGCGGGGCGTAGCGCTGTCGGAATTGATTGCTGCGTCTGGTCTGGGCAAGCCCACGGTGCGCCGTCTGATGCTTGCATTGATCCGGCGCGGACTGGTCGAGCAGGACAGCGCCACCCGGCTCTATTTTCTGGGAGAAGAGAGCTATGTCCTGGGGACTTTGGCAACTCCGCGCCATGGGCTGCTGGAGATTGCCGCGGATGCGGCTGTGCGGCTTGCCGAAGTGAGCGGCGACACGGCTTTCGTCAATATGCGCCGCGGTTCTGCCGCCGTTTGTCTGCACCGTGAAGACGGGGCCTTTCCGATCCGCACACATGCGCTCGAAACCGGGGCCCAGCATCCGCTTGGGATCGGTGCAGGCTCGCTCGCTATGCTAAGCGCTCTGCCGGATGCCGAGGTCGAAATGGTGTTGAAGGACAATGCCGAGAGAATGGCTGCGGATTACCCGGATTATGACGCGGAACTCTTGCGCAGCGATGTGGCGACGACACGGGAGCGGGGGTTTGCATTGAACCCCGGGCGGATCGTGCCGGGCAGTTGGGGTGTTGGCGTCGCGCTGCGCCGCCCCGACGGGTCCGTTGCCGGGGCCATGTCAATTGCAGCGATTGAAAGTCGAATGCTCCCGCCGCGCGACACTGAGCTGGCGGCTTTGTTAAAGCGCGAGGCGCGGGAAATTGAAATTCGGTTGGCGCGAAGACTGCCGCAGCCAGCTCTACAGGAGGACTAAGAATGACGGACCCCTATATCGTGGGCTGGGCCCATAGCGCCTTTGGCAAAAGCGAAGCCCCAGACACAGAAGCGCTCATGGCCGAGGTTACAGGTCCGGCATTAGAGCATGCAGCTGTGACGGCTGAGGATGTCGATGGCGTCTTTGTCGGGGTGTTCAACAACGGGTTTTCAGATCAAGATTTCCAAGGTGCGCTGGTGGGCATGGGGAATGAAGCCCTGGCCCGCGTACCCGCGACGCGCTTTGAGAACGCCTGCGCAACGGGGTCTGCTGCGCTACATGGGGCAATGGATTATATTGCCAGTGGGCGGGGCAAGATCGCCCTCGTGGTGGGCGCTGAGAAGATGACCGCCACACCGGGGGTGGAGGTAGGTGATATCCTGCTCGGTGCCTCTTACCGGCGCGAAGAGGCTGATGTGCGCGGCGGTTTCGCCGGGTTGTTTGGGCAGATTGCAGGTAGCTACTTCCAGCGCTACGGCGACCAATCCGAGGCCTTGGCGATGATCGCTGCCAAGAACCACCACAACGGCATGCAGAACCCTTTCGCCCATATGCAGCGGGATTTTGATGTGGCCTTTTGCAATACCGTGTCTGACAAAAACCCTCTCGTTGCGGGCCCATTACGGCGCACGGATTGTTCGCTGGTGTCAGATGGCGCGGCTGCAATGGTGTTGGCCGCTCCCGACGTTGCCGCCCATTTGCAGCGCGCGATCCGCTTCCGGGCCCGCAGTCATACCAATGAACCGCTGGCCCTGTCGCGCCGCGACATCACCCGGTTTGACGGCGCGCGGCGGGCGTGGGAGCAGGCTTTCGCGGCGAGCGGCGTAACGCTGGACGACCTGAGCCTTGTAGAGACCCATGACTGTTTCACCGTCGCAGAATTGTTGGAATACGAGGCGATGGGGCTGACCGAACCGGGGCAGGGGAGCCGCGCCATTCGCGAAGGTTGGACCGCCAAAGACGGACGGCTGCCGGTGAACCCGTCAGGGGGGCTGAAGTCCAAGGGGCACCCGATTGGGGCCACGGGCGTGTCGATGCATGTCATGGCCGCGATGCAACTGATGGGCGAAGCTGGTGGCATGCAGATTGCCGACGCAAAGCTTGCCGGGGTGTTCAATATGGGTGGGGCGGCGGTGGCATCTTATGCGTCGATCCTTGAGCGGGTGGCGTGATGCAGCCTGTTTCTACCCGCGTTATGAACCTTTCGCAGTTTCTGACCGAGTCTGCGCGGCGTTACCCTGAAGACATCGGCCTTGTTTGGGGAGAGGAAACTTGGAACTGGTCTGAGTTGGAGACCCGTGCGACCGCCTTTGCCGCTGCGCTGCGCGACCGCTATGGGCTGCGCAAAGGGGATCGCCTGTTGGTGCAATCGGCCAATTGCAATCAAATGTTCGAGGCGGCCTTCGCCTGCTGGAAGCTCGGTTGCATTTGGGTGCCCGCAAACTTTCGTCAGACGCCGGAGGAAGTTGCTTGGCTCGCCGCGTCTTCGGGTGCCAAAGGATTGTTAGCGGGAGCTGAATTTGCCGAGCATATCGCGGCATGTGACGTTGTCGCCTTCACCGTCTCAATTGGCGGTACCGGAGAGGATGACTACGAGACGCTCGTCATGGCATATGCGGATGTACCGGTCCCCGTCGTTACGGTAGACCGCGACGATCCTGCGTGGTTTTTCTTTACGTCCGGCACGACGGGGAAGCCTAAGGCTGCCGTTCTGACCCACGGCCAGTTGGCTTTTGTCATCACCAACCACCTTTGCGACCTGATGCCGGGGACGGGGCCGGATGATGCCTCTATCGTCGTAGCACCCTTGTCCCACGGCGCGGGCATCCATCAACTGACCCAAGTGGCGCATGGGGTGAAAACCATTCTCCCCGGCGGGGCAAAGTTCGACCCTGCCGAGGTCTGGCGGTTAATCGCTAAATGGCGTGTCACGAATGCCTTCACGGTGCCGACAATCGTGAAGATGTTGATCGAGCATCCTTCCGTGCACGAGCACGATCATTCCAGCCTACGTTATATGATCTACGCTGGCGCACCGATGTACCGCGCCGATCAGATCCGCGCGATTGAGGTTCTGGGCCCGGTTCTGGTGCAGTATTTCGGCTTGGGTGAAGTGACCGGCAACATCACGGTTCTGCCCCCTGCGCACCACTCTGCCGATGATGCGGCGATGCGGATCGGCACATGCGGCTTTGCGCGGACCGGGATGCAGGTTCAGGTGCAGGACGCCGAAGGGCAAGAACTCGCGCCCGGTGAGACTGGCGAAGTTGCGGTCATCGGTCCCGCCGTCTTTGCGGGCTATCACAACAACCCTGAGGCAAATGCCAAGGCGTTCCGCGATGGCTGGTTCCTGACCGGCGATCTGGGTCATATGGACGCTGAGGGGTTCCTCTATCTCACAGATCGGGCGTCTGACATGTATATTTCGGGCGGCTCCAACATCTACCCTCGCGAGATCGAAGAGAAAATTCTGCAGCACCCCGCAATCAGCGAATGCGCGGTGCTGGGAATGCCTGATCCGACATGGGGCGAGGTCGGGATCGCGGTCTGTGTGGCGCAGGGTGACACGCCAGAGGCCGCAGATTTGCTAGAGTGGTTGGGGGCCAAGGTGCCGCGCTATAAGATGCCAAAATCCGTTGTGTTTTGGGACGCTTTGCCCAAGTCCGGCTATGGTAAGATCACCAAGAAGCTGATCCGAGCAGAATTGGTCGCCCGCGGAGAGCTTGCGGGTGTCTGACGTGCCGATGGTGCAGCATCCCGGCCCGGTCTCGGCAGAACGGGTTGTCGCGATACCCTGCCAGGCAACACATCGCCGGGTCAAGTTGACGGCAGGGTTGCCACTTTTGCAAGCTATGACCGATGCCGTTGGCGGCGCGGGTGCGTGGTTTGATTTGTCAGATGTGCCCACCAAGACGCTGACCTTCGTCCGGCCCGCGCCCGCTTTGGATGATCACCATGTCGCGTGGTACAGCAGCGAAACGGTGTTGCAGGATGCCACGATCCGAAAGGCTGGTGCGCATTTGGGTCGCCGCGACGGAGAAGTATTCGCGCATGTCCACGGGCTCTGGTCTGAGGAGAACGGAACCCGCCATGCCGGGCACCTATTGGCGGAGAAAACTTTCCTGTCGACCGATCACACGGTCGACATCTGGGTGATGGAAGGGGCGATGTTCGAAACTGCGCCGGATGCCGAGACGGGGTTCACCTTGTTTCGTCCGGTTCGCACGACGCCGGTTGGCGCTCCAAACGCAGTGCTCGGAGCGATCCGGCCAAATGAGATTATCGAAGAAGGCATCGCGAAATGTGCAGGCAAGGCGGGATTGCCCGTAGCTGTCGTCAAGGGCCTCGGAAGTCTGGTTGGCGCCCAGCTGGAAGGTGAGACCGCGCTGAGAGATATTGCGACAGAGGTTCTTTTGACCGATGCCGAGCCAGAAAGTGCGATTGCAGTAGGCTTTGCGGGCTCGCCTATCTCTGGGGTTATGATCACCGGTAAGAACCGGGTGTGTGTGACCTTCGAAGTCCTTTTGCTTCTTTCTCCGACGTGAAGGATGATCAGAAATGTTAAAAATTGGCGGTGGTAGACTGAATTGACCGTGAAAACTCGCGGCCCGAAAGGAGCGCGACGTCCTTTAGTTCAGTCTGACGCGAGGTCACCTCGTGCAGGTCCTCGCGTTCTGTCTCTAAATACAACTCTGCGTTACAACAACGTTTCGTAAGAAGGTAAAAGGCGCGCCCATGCAAGTTTGGAAAATTGCGATTACGTCCCCCACCGGCACCTTCGATGCCACACTTAATATCGACGCAGAGTGTTCCCCACTTGTCGGAGAGATGCGCGCGAAAAACGGTTCAGGCCCGATGAACGATCTGAAGCTCAACTCTGACACGATCGAATGGGCCACAAAAATCGAGCGGCCCATGCCGATGAAACTTGCGTTCAAAGGTAAGCACGATGTGCAGGAGATGTCGGGGACAGTTAAGTTTGGTATCTTTGCCTCGGGTACGTTTTCCGGAGTTTTGGCGTAAACGTCGCGCGGGTTTGGGCTGCTTAGGAACTGATTAGCGGTCTGGTACCTAATGCCATTCTTGCCCTCCATGATCGGCGCACGCCAGCCTAAGTGCGCCCGCTGAGCTCATAGGCGTTGATCGCTGAGTTGAACCCGGTGATCCAGCAGCCCTTATTGAAAGCGGTCGTCATCTCATCGCGCACGCGTTTTCTTTCGGAAAGCGCCTGATCGAGATTGTTTGAAAGCAGGTCGCCGATGTTTTCAGGGATTTTTATGTGGAGAGCCACGGTTGTATCTTCACTCTCGCCGTTCGATCCTTTGGCGAGGCCTGTCACTCGCTTAGAACCCAAAGTCCAATCCGCTACGATACGGTCCGACGCGACACCTGCGTTGATGCCCTCCATTTTGCCATAGTAATCTAGCAAATAGGTGTTCGCCGTCGCACCAAGCCGCGCGATGTTGAGGTTGGCGTTGATGCGGCGCAGAGGGTCGAAGGTCCAACGGACCGAGGTGATACCGCGCGCCAGACACCAGTCGCGTTGATACCATTTCAGTCGTGCGCCCAGCCCCATCCCCCGGCTGTCGGGGTGGACGGCGAGGCGGTGGGAATGCTGCACCTGCGGATCCTTGGTCGGAAACCCAAAGAGAAACCCGAGCATCCGCCCTTCGACAAAGGCTCCTGCGACCAATCCGCCTTCGTGTTGGATCGCAAGCATCAGGTCGGAATTATCCGCCGGGTCATCCGCCCCCCAAACGGCGCGCTGGAAATCCTCAGCGCGTTTGAGTTCGGCCACGCCGTCAAGTTCACGCAGTTCAACCTCGGTCTTCACGGCAGTCATGGGCAGATCATCTCGAAATGGCTGGTGACGGTCTTCATGTAGTCCCGATCCAGCGTGACCCCGATCCCCCCGCCATTTTTTGGCACCGGCATTTCGCCATAGGCGGCCTCAAGCGGTTCGTTCACGATGTCGCGTTTGAAATAGCGGCTGGCGCTGGAGGTGTCCCCCGGTTTGGTGAAATTTGCGAGCGTGGCGAGATGGATGTTATGCGCCCGACCAATCCCGGCCTCCAGCATGCCACCACACCAGACCGGCGCTCCGAAGGCGGCGCTGACGTCATGGATCGCGCGGGCAGCGGCAAAACCGCCGGCACGGCCCACCTTGATATTGATGACCCGCGCCGCCCGCATCTCAAGTGCCTTGCGGGCATCGACAGCGTTGCGGATGCTCTCATCAAGACAGATCGCCGTTTTCAGCGCCGCTTGCACCTGTGCGTGGTCGTGGATGTCGTCGAAGGCGAGCGGCTGTTCGATATAGTCGAGGTCGAATTCGTCGAACCGGCGCAGTAAGGCGAGGTCTTCAAGCCCGTAATCGGTATTGGCGTCGACCGTCAGCTTGATGTCGGGGTAGCGCGCACGCACGGCGTCGAGCAGTGCCACGTCATGGCCCTTGGCGATCTTCAATTTGGTGCGTTTATAGCCCGCTGCCTGCGCCTCGGCGATCCGTTCGAGTGTGACCTCAACGCTACCGATGCCAATACTCACACCCACATCCACCGCATCGCGCACCCCGCCAAGCGCCGCCTTGAGCGGAAGTCCGAGGCTCTTTGACCAGAGATCCCAAAACGCCATTTCCACGACGGCTTTGGCCATCCGGTTGCCGCGCCATGGGGCGAGGATCGGCTCCAACTCATAGGGCGAGGCGAACCGCTTGCCGACGATCCGGGGCAGCAGGACATCGCGCAGGAAGGCCATTGCGGCGGGGATTGTCTCTTCGAGGTAGTCGGGAATTTGGTCCATCACCGCTTCGGCGATGCCTTCAATCCCCTCGCCCTTAAGCACCAAAAGCGGGAAAGTCTTGTCGGTCAATGTCTGGTTGGAGATCACAAAAGGGGTGATGAGCGGCAGGCTGACGATATGCAGCTCAGCCGCTTCGATCAGGATGCCGCGGCCGGTAAATGCGGGGTTTGTATTGTGCTGTGACATGGAAACTCGCTGGATCAAAAGGGCAGGGCGCTACTTCACATTGGCGATGAAACGCTGAAAAACTTCGGTTTGCGGGTTGGTGAACATCTGCTCGGGCGTCCCGCGCTCGGCGATGCGGCCCTCGTGCAGGAACACCACGTTGGAGGAGACATCGCGGGCAAAGGCCATCTCATGGGTGACAACGATCATCGTGCGCCCTTCGGCGGCGAGCGACTGCATGACCTTCAGCACTTCGCCCACCAGTTCGGGATCAAGCGCGCTGGTCGGCTCATCGAAGAGGATCGCATCCGGCTCCATCGCCAGCGCCCGCGCAATGGCCACGCGCTGCTGTTGGCCCCCGGAAAGCTGGGAAGGGTACATGTCCATCCGGTCTTGCAGGCCCACCCGCTCCAAGAGCGCTTGGGCGGCGGCGCGGGCTTTGGGCTTTGGCGTGCCTTTGACCTGCACCGGGCCTTCCATCACGTTTTCCAAGGCGGTGCGGTGGCTCCACAGATTGAACTGTTGAAACACCATGCCCAAGCGGCTGCGCACCGTTTCGATATGACGCGCACTCAGCGGCTTGCCATCGCGCACCTGTATTTCCTCACCATGCACTGTGACCGTGCCAGAGGTGGGGGTCTCAAGGAAATTCAGACAGCGCAGAAAGGTGCTTTTGCCGGAGCCGGATGAGCCGAGGATCGAGATCACATCGCCTTCCCGCGCCTCAAGTGAGATGCCCTTAAGCACCTCCACTGCGCCGAAGGATTTACAGATATCCTCGGCTTTCAGGATGATGTCGGCCTCGCTCATGGCTTTGGTCCTTCCGGGGGAGAGAGTATGGAGCGGCCCGTGCTGCGCGGCCCGATGTGGCGGCTCAGGCGTGTCTCGCCCTGTCGCCAGAGCAACACGAAGATCGCGGTGATGCAGAGGTAGATCAGCGCCGCCCAGAGATAGATCGAGAAGTCGAAAGTGCGTGAGAAGATCTGCCGCGTACGGCCCATGATGTCGAAGACGGTGACAACGCTGGCCAGCGCGCTGGCCTTCATTAGCAGGATGATCTCATTGCCAAGCGCTGGCCATGCGATGCGGTAGGCATGGGGGAAGGTCACGCGGCGCAGGATTTGCGGACGCGTCATGCCGATGGCCTTGGCCGCCTCAATCTCACCGCGCGCCACGCCCATGATCCCGCCGCGCAGGATTTCTGTCTGATAGGCCGTCGAGTTCAGCGCGAAGGCCAATAGGGCACAGTTGAACGGGTCGCGGAAAAAACTCCACAGCCCCCATTCCTGCAAAAACGGGCGGAATTGGCCGGAGCCGTAGTAGATCAAGAACAATTGCCCCAAGATCGGCGTACCCCGCATAAAGGAGATATAGAGCCGCAGAGGCGCCTGGGCGACGGGGCCGGTATTGGCGCGGATCAGGGCAAGGCCGGGGGAAAAGAGGGCGGCGATCAACGCCCCCAGAAAGGTGAGCTTGAGGGTCATCAAAGTGCCATCAAGCAGGCGCGGCCAATATTCCACCATGATGTCAAACGGGTTCATCTCAGACCCTCCGAATGCCGCGATTGGCGCGGCGTTCCATATGGGCCAAGACCACTTCCGACAGGACGCAGAGCACCCAGTAGATCAGGCAGGCCAGCAGGTAGAAAGTGAAGGGCTGCTTGGTCACGCCAACGGCGACTTTGGTCATGCGCATCAGGTCGTCCAGCGCGATGATCGACACCAGCGCCGTGTCTTTGAGCATGTTGATCCATAGGTTTCCAAGACCGGGCAGCGCAAAGCGCCAGACCTGTGGCAGACGGATGCGAAAGAAGATTTTGCCCGGTGACATGCCAATGGCGCGTCCCGCTTCCATCTGCCCTTCGTCGAGCGATTGGAACGCGCCGCGCAGCACCTCGCCCGCAAAGGCGCCAAAGACCATGGCAAGCGCTGTCACCCCGGCGGCAAAGGGGCTGAATTCGATATTGGTGCCGCCCGGATTCCACCAGACGGCCAGTTTGTTCAGCAATAGCCCAACGCCGTTGTAAACCACAAAGAGCGTCAGGATTTCCGGCAGGCCCCGCATGATCGTGGTGTAGCCAAAGCCAATGGCCCGCAACCCCGCGTGGCGGGACATGGAGGCAAAGGCCGCGACAAAACCGATCAGCAGACCCACGGGAAGCGTCACGATGGCAAGCTGCATCGTGATCGCCAAACCCGCGAAGATTTCATCCCCCCAGCCGGCATCGCCGTAAGAGAGCAACTCAAACATAAAAGGCTTCCGATTGGGGGGAGGCTGTCATCATTTCATCGTGTAGACGTCGATGTCGAAATACTTGTCGTTGATGGTTTTATAAGTCCCATCAGCGCGCATCTCGGCCAAGGCGGCGTTCAGCTTTCCACGCAACTCGTCGTCCTCCTGACGCAGCGCGATGCCCACGCCTTCACCGACAAAGGCCGGATCGGTGATCGGATCGCCAGCCAATTCGCAGCAGGCGCCGTCTTCGGTCTTGGTTGTCCAGTCCAGCATCGGCAGCATGTCACCCACCTGCATGTCGATCCGTCCGCTGGCCATGTCGAGGTTGACCTCATCCTGCGTTGGATAAAGCCGCACATCCGCATCGGGGTAAGTCGTCTCGATATAGTCGGCCTGCGTGGTGCCGGACTGTGCGCCGATGACCTTATCGGCAAGGGCTTCATTGGTGAATTCAGTGATGTCAGACCCTTTCGGCACGACATTGGTCATCGCGGCGAGGTAGTAAGGGTCGGTGAAATCCACCTGCTTCTTACGCTCTTCAGTGATGAACATCGACGCGATGATGAAGTCGTATTTGTTCGCCAACAGACCCGGAATGATCCCATCCCAATCCTGTGCGACGACTTCGCACTCCTCGCCGATCCGCTTGCAAAGTTCCTGACCGATCTCGACATCGAAACCGGCGATCTTGCCGTCCGCTTCAATGTAGTTGAACGGAGGGTAGGCGCCTTCCGTGCCCAAGCGCAAAGTCTCGGCAAAGGCGCCGGTAGAAAGGCTGGTGGCAAAGGCCAGCGTAGAAAGCGCCGTGGCCAGTTTGAGTTTAGGTGTCATCGTGTTCACTCCTGTTGGGTTTTTCTGTGTCGTTTCTCCGTTTGGCGCCCTGTCGCGCAGGGCGGTCGACATGGCCGGTAAAGCGACCATAGAGATCGGCAATCCGGTTAAGCCTGCCCTCTACCTCGGACCCAAGCTGTAGAAAGACGCTGTGGATCAGCAGGTTGGACAGGCTCGCCATCTGGGCTGTCGAATCCCAGAATTGGTTGAACTGCGTGGGCACCGCGAACACCAGATCCGCCACCTCATGGCCCCAGTCACAAAAGACATCTGTAATAAGTGTGACCGTCACCCCCGCCGCGCGGGCCTCTTCGGCGAGGCTTTTGGCCAAGACCGAATAGCGCCGCGCCTCGAAAATCACGAGGTGGGCAGGGCGGTCGGTCAGCAGGACTTCGGCAAAGTTCCCGCCTGCGAGGTCAAGCAACGTAACCCCGTCGCGGATATATTGCATCTGGTTGGCGAAATACTGAGCAAGGCCGCGTTCCGTCTGAAAACCGGCGACGAAGACATGCGCGGTCTTCGCCAAGCGTTCCGCCTCTTGGTGCCATTCGGCACTGCCTGCCAATTCGTAGATGCCGACGAGTGCCGCAATCTCAAGCTGCAGGCCGTGATTGAGCTGAGCACTGTCTACATTGCCACCCTTACGCATTTCTTGAAGCCGTTCAGACATCAACCAAGGGTCGTCACCCATATCGTGCTTGAGGTGATCCTTCAGGTCGCGAAAGCTATCATAGCCGATGGAACGGCAGAACCGCCCGACGGTGGCTTCGCTCACCTTTACCGACCGCGCGATGCTTGCGGCGGTTTCAAAAGGCAAGCCTCCCCAAGAATCCAGCATGTAGCGGGCCAAAAGGCGGTCTGCTTTGGTCCCTTCTTCGAAGACACCTTCTAGTTGAGCTCTGATTGAGGTGTGCAACGGGGCCTCCGAAATTCTCATTACGGAAAGAATGAAAGTAATCTTTCATTATGTCAATAATGATATGTATCGCTCATTGAGGTCGTGGTTTGGGGGCGGATTTGTGTGGGTCAACGTTTGATTGAGGGGCCTTTGTCGGGAGGGTGGAGATTTCCCGCGTTATTCAAAACATCCGAGACTTTCGAATCAGCAGCCTGCTGATTTGCACACAAAAAGCTCCCATACGGTGCTGCGCCACCTTTGCTCACGGCAATTCGACCTTGGGTTTGCTGCATTGGACAAAGATCACCCTGCCGTAGTGCGCCGCGCTCTGTTCTCTGCGCCGATGTTGGGCGTGCTTCCCCTCGGCTATGAGTTGGAACAGAAAATCCTGCTTGAGCCGGGGGATTTTGATCAGCGTTCGTTCATCGCACTGGCGCAGAAATCGGAACCTGCTCTGAAACAGGTTTGTCGATCAACTGACCCTTGGCTAGTAGCCCCCTCGCCGATGACAGAGATTAATCGTATTCGGCGAGCTTACACATCGTCGTCGGTTTCTTGCTCGGAAATCGCGTCACTTGAGGCCGACCGGTACCGCATCTACAAACTGAGTGGCGAAAGAAATTCAGATACCAACGAAAGACTCTAGGTCTGACTGCGTGAGGTCTTCTTCGAAAAACAGATCAACCGGGATATCACCTGATGCCTCGTTGACGATACGCTCGACAGCGGATCTGGACATCCCGCTGTCCCCCAATCTGACCATTAGATCGATATCGGAATGGCTTCTAAAGTTCCCCTTGGCTAGGGAGCCAAACAGTTTCGCATCCAGACCTGTAGCTGCAAGTTCCGACTTGATCAAAAACCACGCCGATAACGCCGCCTCATGGCGGCTGGCGGCTCTGCGCTGGATGATATCGGCCGATTTACACATAACCTTGGCCCTCCCGATTTGACGACATCATGTGAGAGCGCTAGCATCAACCGCATTGATGATTTGCTGGGTCTTACCTGCTTCAACCATCAGCATCCTCGTCTTTTCATCAAAGCCTGGCGAAGCACTGAGAAATATTATGCGTGAGCTAATGCTTGGCTCTCAACAGGTGCTTCGATCTTTGCGAGCACATCATTTGCGATCGTCAAGTTGTTGCCCAGCCAGCTGACTGATTGTAGCAAGTGCCGATGATCAGCCAAACCTCCCAACCCCGCTTAAAAGGCTACCGCTTCCCACGGTCCATCGTTTCCTACGCTGTTTGGGCATACCATCGCTTTGCGCTCAGCTTGCGGGACGTTGAGGACCTCCTTGCCGAGCGCGGTGTCACTGTAATCTATGAAACCATCCGGGCATGGGTCGGAAAATTTGGGGCGCAGATAGCGAAGCGTGTCCGAGCGGCACGCAGACAACCCACCGACAAATGGCATTTGGACGAAGTGGTGATCACGATCCGGGGCAAGAAACATTGGCTTTGGCGCGCCGTCGACAGCAACGGTGAAATACTCGATATTCTGGTGCAAACCCGCCGAAATGCCCGTGCTGCCAAGCGGTTTATCTCCAGGCTGATCGCCCGCTGGGGCATGCCGCGTGTCATCATAACCGACAAGTTGCGTAGCTACAGTGCCGCCCTACGCAAGCTTGGGTTGGCCGTGGACCATCGAGCGCACAAAGGGCTGAACAATCGCATCGAAGGGTCGCACAGGCCGACACGGAAACGAGAGAAGATCCAGGGCCGGTTCAAATCCGCCCGCCAAGCGCAGAGGTTTCTGGCTGTCCATGATGAAACCGCGAACCTGTTCCGCCCTCGTCGCCATACAATGACCGCAACAACTTTCCGCCAGAAACGAGCTGACGCATTTTGTGAATGGGCTGGATGCGCCAGTGAGATCGCGGCTTGAACTGGAGTAAACCGCCAATTTCTTAACATACGGCAACAACTTGACGATCCCGGACCAACTGCTCGACTTGAATGAATTCGACGTCGCGGTGCTGGCGGCCATTGCTTACCATCAGCAGATCACACGTGACAGACTGAAGGATATTTTTGGGAAAGAGATCAGCCGCGATTTAATTGGCCGTTTGCATGCGCGCGATTTGATTGGAACGGGCCCACGAAGCCCGCAGCGGGGCGCGCCATACACCTTTGTGGGGTCCGTTGCATTAACTGCCCGACCACCGCAAGTTCCTTGGGTTGGTAATGATGGGGGGTCCGATGGCACAGCGCAAGAATCCGTTCAAGCGGCATCGTTTCCCTCGGGAGATCATCCTTCTAGCGGTGCGCTGGTACTGTCGCTACCCGCTGTCGTGCCGCGACGTCCGCGATTTGCTGGCCGAGCGCGGGGTGACGGTCGATGCCTCCACGATCCACCGCTGGGTCAGGAAGTTCGGCCCCGAGATCCGCAAACGGGCCTATGGTGGCCATCGTTCCTGGCGAGGGCTGCAATGGCATGTCGATGAGACCTACATCCGCGTCGGTGGTCGCTGGTGTTATCTTTGGCGCGCCGTCGATCAGCTCGGCCAGTTGATCGATTTTCGGCTGACGGCGCGGCGAAATGCCAAGGCTGCAAGGGCGTTTCTGCGGCAAGCCCGAGAGACCGTTCGCCTGTATCAGCCCCTGACCATCGTCACTGACAAGGCGCACAGCTACGCCAAGGTGATCGGCGAGATCAACGACCGGCTCGGGCCAGAGCACACAATCCGCCATGTCGATCGTAAGTACCTGAACAACCGGATTGAGAGCGATCATGCTGCAATAAAACAGCGGCTGCGACCGATGCGTGGCTTCCAGACCATGGCTGGCGCAAAGGCCGCGCTCGCCGGGATCGAAACCTTCCGCACCATCCGCAAGGGTCAGTTCGTAAGCTGCAGGACCGGAGTTGAAAACGAGATCGACTTCGTCGCCAAACTCTTCCCGGAAGCCGCTTGATGATCGCAGTTCCTGCTCTTACTGCGCCGAAGCGGCGTTAATGCAACGGACCCCTACAAGCAGATGATTACGGAATGCGGTGCGTCCGATATCATTTACTCAGACCAGTTCACCGGGGTTTGGGGGAACTACCTCAAGCCGTCACTTATCGCCGCGGGGCTCGACCCCGACAACCTAACGCAGACGGGAGCAGCGGATATGAACTTCGATACCGGTGCAGATAGGCCCAAGCGATGGACAGACATCTGGGGCGCCGGCCAAGGCATCGGCGCAGTAAAGAAGGTCGTGCCAGCATCCAATCTGATAGATAGGATCGCCGCAGAGTATGTCGCTGCGACCGATCGTCTTTCTGCACAGGTTGCTCGTTTTGGATGAGCGGATCGATATAGCCAGATGTGACAATTTGACATGGTCGGCACCCGGTCGGATGCCGCCGGTGTCCGAAATCGCGATGGAAGGCGCTAGCGGACGATAAAGAAAATAACACATAATTCATACTATAAGCGATCTTTCTGTAGCTGGGGCGCGCGCTACCCCCAAGTGCGACTCTTGTTAGAAAAC
>NZ_JAPWHM010000013.1:0-38848 GCF_027214245.1 Sulfitobacter dubius
CATAGACCACGACGCATAACTGAGGGTGGGTCAAATCTCGGTGAAAATACCGGGTCAGTTCTCAGTGACAATCAACACAGAAACTCCTTGATGAACGATAGTCTGCGTCCCGACCGAAGCTTGGTAGCTCAACCTCAATCTACTATTTCCCGGCAGGCGCTCTACGTGCTCACAGCTCCTGACCGAGAAACATCAAGCACAAAGATGTCCAAACGCCCTCGCAGTTCATCCGGCAGGCGCTCGTCGATCGCGGTTTGCAGTTGCGATGCAGACCGATACTTGTGCCTGGTCAGGCCGGCGACAGGCCATTCTGGCCCATACCATACGACAAAAAAGATACCTTGCTCATCGGCGTGCTGATGCACCGAGTAGCGATCTGCAAGTTGAGATTTTGCTGCGGAGAAGAGATCTCGGTGCCACTGCCCCTTGCCCTCAATCACGAGCATTCTGGCCTGCCCGCGGACCATTCGCGTCGCCGTGAGGTCGCATCGATTACGAGCCCCCAGTTGATGTTCTACAACGTCGTGAATGTCGAAGGGATGCAGCCGGGGCTTGAGCCATGCGGAAACCCGGAACATCGCTCCGATTTCGTCGAGCCGTTTAGTCCTATTGTAAAATTGATCGATCACTCCACTATCACCAGCGCGGATATCTTTCTGCAATTCGTCAAATAACTCCATCACCACCGCACGAAGCTGCTCCACGCTCGCCGGGAACCCACCATCCAAGGATGCAGAGATCTCGACTGGCCCCGGACGAGATGACGTCAACGCCGCCTTGCGCCGGAGTTCGGCACGGATGCTGCGGAGATCGTTATGCGAAGCGACAGTAACTTCCTCGGCGAGCAATCTCTCGACGACAGGCAAGGCGACCGTCGCATCATCTCGGCCTATCTGCCAGACAAGGTCACGAAGATAGCGGTAAGCAATCTCACCTCTGGGACTTCCTGTGCCCCAACTCGACGGCAGGGGAACCACCGGCCAGTGGGTAAGATATTCCATGAGTATCCGTTCAATCTTGTAGGCCGACAAGCCGGGCCAAACTTCGTCACCTTCCCCGCCGCGATCTCGGCGATCGGCGAGCCAGAAAATGAAGTCTGGGTCCCGTGCCATATAAGCCCAGATACTTGGGTCGATCTCTGTCGCGAACCAGAAATCACGCAGGAACCAAAAAGGACGTTGTTCTTCCAGAAGATGCGGGAGCACCCCCGCGTCGAGGGAAGTGCACTTTTCACGGACCAAAGCAACCAGGGCTTCGCGATCACCAAAACGGGCAGCCATGTCGAACAGGGTTTCGAGGGCCTGAACAGGAAGTTCGGCAAATCGATGCAGCCACTCCAGTGGCAGGAACGCGCGCAGGTGGTTTAGGGCTGGTTCACGGTTGAGAAGATGAAGGTCTGGGTGTTGGGCTGATGCTGCAAGAGAAGGCTCGAGATACTCGCGAGCGAAGGCCTCGCTCTCGTTGGGCGTAAGTAGCACCCGACGCCGGATCTCTGCAACAAACGCCATCTCTTCATCTTCGGCGAAGGTATTGTAGCCACCGGTATCGGTCAGGATTACGCGCAGAATTTCCGGCGGGACAGTCTCCAGGGTCCCTGTCTCGCGGAACTCGGCAACTGCGCCTGCGAGAAAAATTTGCACCCATGCTCTCTTGCAGCCTTTGCCAACTTCCTCGATCGAAGGGCAACGGTCACTTAAAGTCTGAAGGCTTCGCCGTAAGACCACCTCCGGATCAAACAAACCGTGAGTCACATCGGTAATCTCGTCTGGCTGGAGAAGATACGCCATGGCGACGTTTTGGGTCCAACGCACACATTCTCCACGCTCTACAGCGTAGCGATTGGTATGAAAGTAAGCGATGTCGGCTTCAGTCGCCCGCCGCTCCTGACGGCGACGCCGAGCTTCAAACCGAAACCTCGGAATGCGGCCTCTTTCCCAGGCTTCCCTCTTAATTCGGTTCATCCTGATCCATTCCCGCATCAACGCTGGCTTTTCGAGCGCTTGCTCGCGGCAATAGCTGCGCAATTCGTTTGGCCCTTTGGGCGTGCCATTACCGTAGTAGTCGTGGCCAGGCGCAAGCTGAATCCAAAGAGCCGAGTTGTTGGATTGGAATGCAAGATCAATGAGGTGGCGTTCGTCACCTGCGCAGAGACACAGACCGGAATGCCCGTAGTCTATAAATGTTTCGTAAAAAGCGCTCTGAACTTCTTCCCTGGTCGTCAGGCCGGCGAAGGCCCGCTCTTGCAAGGCACGACGCAGAACATGATCGGATTGGAGCACAGCAACTGCTCGACTCCGGTCCGGGCCCACGCGCCCGTGGAAATGCAAGTTTCGCACCCACTTCCAAATTTTATCTGGACCGTGTTGGTTCTGGGCGCGACCAAAGTAGTTATCGAGTAGCAAGCCGACAATCTTACTGACCCCATCGCGGCAAAAAACAGTCGTGCCGCTCCTTCCTACAGGTGCAGCAAAAACCCTCCGTCAATTCGTCCAGCAGACGAACAGTCTCTTCTTCAGGGATCTCCCTTATCAGACGCCGCAAGAAGTAGCGCTCGCCGATGACACGAGAACGGTCAGCTCGTTCGGTGGGATAGAGCGCCGTCGCTGCGTCGAGAAGCCCCCGAAGGCAATCAAAGGGCACCTCGTCCATCCCAAGCATAAGGATTTCGGACGCCAAACGGAGCGCGTCGTTCGTCCCCATATCGACCAATTGCCGTAGGGCTGCCGCCGGCTCGTAGGTCTCGTCGCTGAGTAGGCAGGATAAGGCGTCCAAGCGCGGCCCAATGTAGGCTTGCTCGTCAAGGACGACTGTCTCCAGATCAGTGCGCAGCTCCATAACAGCAGGCGACCCGACGAGGAGCTCGAGCAGCAACTGTCGGAGATGCCCCACACCCGGCTCAGCCAGGATCTGCCGAACGGCTTGGATAACATCAGGCGTGAAGAACCCAGTTACGCTGAAGGATCGCCACCGATCGCTGCGCCGGAAATACGGATCGTTCTCGTTCAAACGGGACAAAGCATCGAGGAGCTGGTTCCGAGATGCCGAGGTCATTCGGGAAGGGTCACCATTTGATAGAAGGGCGTAAGGGTCAAGGTCTATGGCCGCCTTCTGGAGGCTCTCAGAACCAAGTGCTGCAATCCAACCCAGTAAGCCACGTAGGTCGTCCCGCACTGCCCCATTCGGAGCAATCAATGCGAGACACTGGGCAATCGTCAGACGGCAGGTCGGATCATCAATACGGCTAACGATGTGCTGGGCGGCTCCATACTCGGCAACGATCCTGTGCACGGGCTCATGCTGGTTAGCGGTCGATCCTGGCCGGAACAGCCTTGTGCCGAGGACAGAGAGTGGTTCCTCGCCTACCAGACCGATCGTTTCCATCTGCGGGTGAAGATCATCCTCCGCGATATCTCCCAGCGCTACTCCGTCCACGCCTGACAGCAGAAGCTTCGAGAAGATCTCGTTTGCCCAAGATATCTTTTTGTGCCGCGCTGGTGCACCCTTCGACAAAACGTCTGGGTTGGACTCACGTGCGAGGTTCTCGAGCGCAAGTGTGAAAACTTCGCCCCGGGAGCGGAGCCTTCCGTCGGCCTCATCATAGGCGCTTGCGAAAAGACGCAGAAACTCAGGATTGCCCAAAATGTGATGAAGGTCGAACCGGGAAATGTTTGCATGAAAATCATCGAACGACCTCCCGGGATAGAAGTGCTCGAAGAGATCTCGCTGTTCGCCTCCATCCAGCGGAACGAGATAAGCGACCTGCGGTTCTTTCCCGAAAAGGTCGCGAACGAGCCGCGTTCTGGAATCCTCCCATTCTCCCGAGCGACTTGAAAAGAGGACGCGATCAGGTTCGACATCCCGTATTCTGTGAAGAATGTCGTGAACTCGAGCATCGCCGACCCGGGCCACTTCGTCGAAAGCGTCGACGATGAGAGTCGTGTCACGCTCCGAGGGCCGGACAACGCTGGCGCGGACCCGCGCACCGCCAAGCCTGTCCGCCACGCTATCGAGTAAATCTGTCTTTCCCGCACCTGGCTCGGCGAGAACGATCACGATGCCGGACGCCAATAGCAGATCGGCCTCCGGCACTGTGGTCTCCCCTATGCGGAGTTTGCGAGGTATGTGAAAGCGTTCCGAAATGGCTTTTTCCTATGCGAACAACTTCGTTGAGGAAACACGGCGTTGTAAGCAGGGTGCTTCGCTGGAACTTCGCCTGATTTAACCATTTCAGCCGCAAGGAACCCGCAGAACTGAGATGGACACGACTTGTTTGTCAAATGGTCATCCGAACGGGTCCCATGGTCAAGTTTTGGTGGTCAGTTCAACACTCCTACAGGCAGTCCAAGGAGAAGCTTGCGCAAAGCTGTCTTGTTGGCGCAAGTTCGATCCACCCTATTAAACAAACGATATCAATACTTTAATTTGAATATCGAAGATCGCGGGTAAAACGTAATTGCATGCGCAAAAACCATAAAGCGTGCGCGACGAATTTTCGCCCCCTTTAACACTTAGTCCCAGTTTTTTCACACAGCCGGAACGAAAAAGGCCCGCGCAATGCGCGGGCCTTTCTGTGTTAAAATTAGATGAGTTCAGGAACGAATGGATGCCATGAAAGGTGCATCGCGCCGAAACATCGTGGCGTAACCGCTATGGGTAAATGGGGTCGCAACCGAGTTCGTATCTGTTTTCGAACTCCAAGCCTGAACGAAGTGATCCAATTTCAATTCCGTCGAATGCTCTACAAGTGCTTTTCCCACCGCTTTGATGACCAGTTCAAATACCAATCCCCACCGGAACGCTGCTGCGGTCACGAGACGATGGAAGAAATCCCCAGTCTGGAGTTCATCAGCAACGGAGAGTTTTGCCTCTATGGCGTAGGTCCCGACAATGCTATTGACGGTTTCCGCGTCCTCCTCGAAGTTAATGTCATCGAGCCGGACATGCGTTACCTTGCGAAACAGCTGTTCAAGTTGGGGAATGTAGTCCCCGAGTTCTGGCACGCCTGACAGGATCAACATCATCGGCCAAGACGGCCCTTTTACCATCGTCTTGAAGCAGTCCAGAACCTCCTCCAACGCCTGTTCTTTTTTATGTGCAAGGATGTGCTGCGCTTCGTCATACCATACACCAACAACCCCGTGGAGCTCCCCCTGCTGCTTAATGCGGCGGCCGATCTGAGCCTGCGTGATACGGGCCTTCTCTGACAAGGGATAGCGCATGGCATGAAGGGTGTTCTTGCCAAGGTCTTTCCATGTGCCCTTCCGGTCCAGAACGCAGGTTTCAAAGCGTGCGCCGGTCCCATTCGGCAAGATGGCCTGGCTCAGGTTAAACTCGCGCAAAAGTTTCTCGATTTCGGTGGTTTTCCCGGCACCGCTCGCACCGGTAACAACCAATGCCTCCCCTTCAAAATAGAACCCGCTCTTCAAACGCCCCAGGTGACCGCTGAACATGGTCGCGAACTCGCGCTTCAGCTTGGCAGCCCTATCAAGCGGAAAGAGACGGCCATTGAAGCTGGCAGATGTATCCACAATTTCATCAATTACAAAGTCATTCACAGTTTGCTCTCCGTTATCTTTTTAAAGGTTTTGTGTTTAGGACTCTCAGCGCTGGACGCGGTGGCAGGCGCTTCAGAGCTGTTCCTTGCGGCGGAAGCGCTTTTGGCATGATCCATAATGGATCCAGCACGCACGACCCCTGCGTATGTTTCCTTGGGACGGCATTCGACGCGGGCGAGCCTTTCAGCGCGCTGTTCCATTTCGGCAAGTCGAGTGTAGTTGAGGGGCTCATCTGAATCCGGGAACATGCCGGAAGCCTCAGCCCGCCTCGCCAGGGCGTCCTGAAGGATCTGATTGTCAATTTCCTTCAGATGGGGGTCAGCCTCGACTGCATCTTGCTTGAGCTGCAAAAACTCGGCCAAGGTACAGTCACGGACTGCAGTCATACTAAGGTGGGCCTTAATCGGCTCTCCCGAATAGCCCTCCGCAGTAATAAGGGCGTCATGCAAACGATCCGGGTCGATGTGAACCAGGACTTTCTTGCCCTTTCCACCATCAAACAGACGCAGCGCTTTAGAGTTGAACGGAAGACCGAAGGGCTGAACACCCTGGTCGTTGATCGTGAACTCCTTTGTAACACCCAACTGGATCTGACGATTATCCACGTCGGGCGCTTTGATCTCGCGGTGCTTTTTGGTAACCTCGCGGAGTTTTTGGGCGGGCGTTGCGCCGTACATGCCGGTGCCACGATGCTGCTGATGCGGAGCTTCATCAATGAAGTACCGGGTAATTGTCCTGTAGAATGAATCGAGTGTAAGCGTGGCTTCCCGCCGCGGATCACTTCCCGGCAATGCTCCGGGCTTACCTCCGGTGTATCCGTTTTCGAAGCCGACGACCTGATATTCAAAGGTCCGGAATGCACTTTCCACGTGCGGCTTGTCGTTCGAATGATAGGTTCTGGTTGTCTTGTATACCGTCCCCATGCCCAAGAGAGCGGCAGCGACCTTACCATTACGCACGGCAGTACCGTTATCAGAAACAACTTTTCTCAGCCGCACTGGCGGTGCGGGCGTTCCCTTGCAACCGTACTTAATCTTTTCCCGTTCCTTGCTGCGTGTTGCCATCCGAATAAGCTGCATGGTGGTGTCCGAGTCGGCACTTTCTGCAAGGACCCACGCCAGTGGCATACGTGTTGCAATATCAATCATGTAGTGAAGCCATACACGGCGGATCTCGTTCGGAGCAGGCTCCTCGTTCTCCTCTGCCTTAGAGAGCTTGCGCGCCCGGACCATTCCATCGTCATTGATGAACAAGGAAATGAGAAGCTGATCGGTCTCGGCTTCATCGCCGAAAGCCTGAGCGCGAATTTCGGTCTGGCCTGCGCCAATGAGGTTCACAGCATGCCGTTCGCCTTCACGCGCAAGGGTCTCGACCAGCTTCGAGATGGCATGGCGCCAGTTGTAAATTGAAGTAAGGGACGGGAACACGAAACCTTCAGCTCGCTCCTGAGGTGACACTTTGAACCTTGTCATGGCTTTGCGATAGAGCGGCGCGAGCCTTGGCTTCCGGACCCGCAGCCAGATCGACAGCACATACTGGATGAAACGAAGCTGCGGCTTGCTGAGCTTACACCGTGCCTGTCCCTTCGGGCCTTTCATATGGTGGCGGCTCATCAAAACAACTTCGTTGCGGTCGAAATAACGATAAGTGGCAAGCCAATCGGCGAGTGTACGCCCCTTTGGCAGGGTCCAGGGCGAGTTGGAACTGCCAATTTTTGCTTTGTTGAAGATGTGGCGATCGCCAGAGAACTCTTTTGCATCTTCCATCAATCTTGCCCGCGCCCCGTCAGTTGAAAGGAAGCGCTGCGTCGTTTTAAAACCCTCTTTCTCCAACTCCTCGATGGCGAGAATAACACTCAGCCTCGCGCGGATATTCAGACGTTCTTCTTTGCTTTTGATATTTTCGAGCCGTTCGAAACCACCAGTGTACTGGAGCAACTCCTCTCTCTTCGCATCCTCCAGCGGCGTTTTCACCTTGCACGAAAAGTCCTCGATTTTCCTCCGCAACCAAGCCATTGAGAACTGAGCGATTTCACCGCTTTCAAGACTCTCGACGAAAACCTTCCCTTGATCTTTCCCGGTGACGCACCAGCGCACGTCATCCAGATCAAGGGTTGATCCCACCGGTATCTTATATTGCGGCCGCGCGGTCATCAGATCATCCAGACACGAGACTGCAGAGAAATGACCGAGTACCAATCAGCGCCGAGAACGCGCCGTCCGATCAGCCGCTGGATGGCTGGAAAAGCTCTATTCGACGGCAAATTGCACTGCCCAACAAGATCCTCAGCTGACCAATACGAACTGCTGCGTGCTTTTTCTTCGACATGTGCATCCGCTTCGTCGTCGCGGTCACCCTCGACGATCCAGAACTGGAAAAGGTTGATGCGGAACGGACGGGTATAGTCATCCCCGTTCACGACGATCATATCGTCGGCCAAATCTTTGGGCATGGCTTCTTCGATCGCCGCGATCTCGTCCTGCGTCTCTCTCCGACCAAGCCTACTGCCATTCTTCACGTAGATGGCGAGACGAAAGCCATTGCGCAGCGTTATACGGAGATCGAAAAAATGCTTCGGAAATTTGACCTTAGCCCCTTCAGTCCACTTGAAACGAAAGAATGGCAGTTGCACGTCGAGTGCATACAAATCAGGATCAAGAAGCGTTTCCAGAGCGACGGCCCATTCGGCCTCACCATCGAAATAGTAAGCTTTGGGAATGCCCTTCGTTGCCGGCGTCACCAACGGCGCGCAAATCCGATGTGCGGTATTGCTACGGGAAAGCGGATTTCGGGCGCCGTCATATGGCGAGACACCATAGATCGCTGGCAGTTCCAGCGCTAGCTGCTTTTCGAGCCTATGGGGGTCATAGGCAAAATCTGGTTCCCTTAGTGTGAACATGACGTCTCCGGCCCCGAAATGACATCGCATTCGGGTTAAAGTTTCTGTTTTCGAGGCCCTTGATCGCTCTTGCCTGGGCCATTTGCGGCCTCTACGGTGGCAAGCGTAGATGGGCGATCATTGCCCCAACTTTAGGAGCACGCCTTAAGGGCGTGCTTTTTTTTGTTCCGGGTCGCTGCTCCTTGCAGTGTTCCCGTCTATTTCTGCGTAGGTAGTGAAAACCCGAAGTAAGAAATTTCCGATTTGCTAGATTTTCTTAGGCGATTCGAGTCAAGCAGTTGTTTTCGTTGCGAATTTACTTGTTTTCAGTGTTTCTTTCAGCATCTCCTTTGATGTCCTTCTCCGGTCTTCTCCTCGCCGTCTTCGATTGCAGTCCTTCGCGACCAGTTGGTTTCTCATCCATTATCCAAGCAACTATGCGCCGAAATTCAGAGTGATATGGCTGGACAGAATTTTCTTATAATTATTCGTCCCCTTTACTCATCAGCCTACGAGGCGTGATTGAACAAAGAGTGCATCAGAACTGATCGTACCAGATGTGGTTAGATGGCCGACGGACTGACACAGATACAGTGTCCCAGAAGGCCGCCGCCCTGCTGCAATAGGTCAGCTCTCAATTTCTTCCGCAGCTGATAAGCGACCTTGTAGGTAACTCCGAGCTTCCCGCTCAACCTCTCGGAGGTCAGAAGATCTTTTGCCCTGCCCTTCGCGTAAGCCGCAATCATCGTCTCGGCGCCGATGAACCAGGTCATGAGGCCAAGATGTGTGCGGTGACAGATCGTGTCCGTCGTGACAGAGAACTGACGGCGGCAAACACAGCATTGATAACTTTTTCGCGTCTCAATCCGACCAATACTCGCCGAGCCACAACCCGGGCACTTCACGCCCTCAGGCCAGCGCACCCTCCGCATCCGGCTGATGCAAGCGGTTTCCGTTTTGAAGCACGCTTGTACGCCGCCTATTGGGAGCGCCATAGAAAGCCGCGTCCAGTGGTTACTTAAAGGATCCAGTTCAAGCAGCTCCGTCATGGTTACCCTACCCTTTCTAATGTCGCAGGAATGACACTTCTGGCCCTTGGCGGTTGTTCGATCAAGTTACGATGAATGGCCGCATTTTCTGATATTCGATGTGGCTCACCTTAGCCCCAGTGCCTCGGTCTCACTCTAACTACCGAACCCCAAAAAACACTGCCGGTTTTCAATGCGGTCGATTTCGGCTGGCTTAAGCCGCCTTTGCTCACGGTGGCCAGGTCGATCTGATATTGGCAAGAATGTTCCAAATTTCTTCATCCGAGATCACCTCGTCGAAGGCGGACATTCCGCTGTTGAAATCCTCTACGCTCCGGGCTGTCAGTGCAGCGTTGCCCCCAAGTTTGGTATAGTCGAACAGCAACGCGTTATCATGGTGCCAAGTATGGCCCGTTGCACCATGCGGTGGCGCGGGAAGTACGCCATTCTCGCCCCTGTGCGCGCATCCCGCCAATGGCGTGGCTCAGCACCTCCCTCACAAATGCCTTTCTTGCACCGCCACGATCCCCCGCGCCGCCGCCGGGCGCTGCCCCAGCTGCCGCTATCAGTTCGCCGAAACGCTGGCGATAAGATCCGTCAGGTGTCGCCGCTGTGATGCACCGATACCGCTTCAGGGGGCGGCGGCTCTCACCTGCGCCACCTGCCGCACGCTGCGCCCGTCGCGTCTCGCGGCATAGCTGGCTGCGGCTCAATTTGGGTGCCCCCCTAAGGCAGCCACCCAGTGCCGCCCGTGCTCACCCCCGCGGCGGCTTCTTTCCCGGCCCGGGCTTTGTCGCACATTCCATAAATATCCTCAGCTCACAGCCGCGACAAATGTCGTCATCGGCAGCTTTGACCGCCGCGGCGATCGCCTCGCCTTTGTTGTTATGCATGTTGTCTTCGCCAAGTTCGTCGAACACATGCAACTGCCGCATGATCCGCAATGCGGGCGCGTTGGTGGTGAAGATGTGAAAATCGCCCCCCGCCCGGCGCCCGCGCCTGATCTCTTTTAACAACAACCCTGCACCCGACAGATCAATCTTCCAAAGACCTTTCAACCCCATGAGCTTGGTCTTGGGGATCGAGCTTCGCTCTTCCACCTACCTGAACTGCTGTTCCACAATCTCGACAGAGGCAAAGAACAGCGGCCCATCGACCCGGATGACAGAAATCTGCGGACATTCCGGCAGCCCGTAGTTGGCCGCGTTTTTGAACACTCGTCTGCCGTTGATCTCTGTGGGAGAGCCGACCGCTACGATGGGATGTGCGCTATCGTAGAGAAAGACACAAAGCGAGGTGATGACGCCGATGACAATGGCGAGGTCCAACTCGGTGAAAACCCCAGTCAGAAAAGTCGCAGCCAAGATCGCTGTTTCACTTTTGTTCGACGTCAGGATATGACGGATCTCGTGAAAATTGATGAGACGATAGGAGACGAAAAGGATCACCCCCTGCCATGGCTGGAACCGGGACAAATTCCAGATAGGGCGCCAGCACGAAGAGCAGGATCACCAAGAACCCCGCCGCGAAGATCGTCGACAGCGGGTCTGTGCTCCCGCATCCGCATTCAAGCCGGACCGCGTGAAGGAGCCGGACCCAGCGTAGCACTGAAAGAACGACCCCACCGCGTTGGACAGCCCCTGCCCCACCATCTCTTGACTGGAATTATTGCTCCCTGTGCCTAGTCACAGCAGTGCCTTAGACTATCACAGCCTCTGAACTGGCGACCTTACTTAAAGCCTCTACAAAGAAAGGACGAAACCCTTCCGGGTGCTCGCTCATCGGGAAATGACCCAGTTGGTCCATAACGGACAGGGTCGCCCCCGGAATTGCCTTCGCAGTGCGTGCCGCATCCTCCGGAGTGCAGGTCAAATCGTAGGCTCCAACTATAATATGCACCGGCGTGCGGCTCGTATCAATTTGTGGCAGCCGTGCGATCAGGCTGTCATCCTTGGTGTAAAAGCTAAGGTCGCCGCGAAATACGCCGGGGCCGCTTTGCATGAACATCCAAAGCGTATTCGCCCGCTCTGCCGGCGGCGCGTAGGGCGAGATATTGGCCGAGACAAGTGCCGCACCCATCTCTCCGCCATGGGCATCGGGGCGGTGGAACCAATCGACATCGTACCACGCGGGTTGGAAATCAGAGGCTTCGATGGCGATGAAGCCACTGAACTTTTCCGGATGCAAGGCGGCGAGCTGCAACGCGATACGGCCCCCCATCGAGCAGCCTGCAAGCACAGGGCGGTCCAGTCCCAGTCCGTCAATCAATGCCAAGATCGTTTCAATATATGCTTCAGTGGTGAGTAGATATTCCTCGGTCTCGAACCCCTCCGGCGGCAAAGATTTACCGTGCCAAGGCATATCGAAGGCGATCAACCGGTTTGCAGAGGTAAGCTCAGCATCGTTGAGCAAATGGCGCCATTGCCGCGTATCGGCGCCGGCGGTGTGCAGACAAAGAACTGGGCGGCCCTGCCCTGCTTCTTCGAAATAGATACGTCGGGCGGCACCTTCGACCTCGACGGTGATGTAGCGGCCAGTGATTGGTTCGATGCTCATGCGGATACGCCCTCCTGCGTGCGTGCGATGCCCAAAACTTCCTTGAAGAAACGAAGATTTTTCACGAGGCAAAGGATGTCCCCGTCAATCCGCCCCCGTCCGATCTTCACCAGGCCAAAGATATCATGAAACCCAGGTTCAGGGCGCGGCTGCCAGAACTTGTTCAACGCTTCAGCGTCGGTGCGAAGCGCGAAACGCCATGGTGTTTTGCGGCTCGGTCCCTGCTCGATCCGGGTTATATACCCCTTTTCAAAGGACAGGTAATATTCGTCGCCATCGACTTCGATAAGGACCGTCTCAGAAAAGAGCCGTCCGAGCCGCAGAAGGTGCGGCGACTTAGCGAGTGCGGCCTGAATACGCTTAAAATTCTCGATCACCTGAGCCTCCCATACATTCGCAGGATGCAATCTTGGTGCCACGATCACCCCTGCGGGGGCCATGCCAACAGGGGTATGGGGTGATACTCTGCAACCAGCGCAGCATGCAAAGGGCGCGCTCACCCTGCAGCGCGGTATCACTCAATACCAAGACAGGCATTGGGCAGCGGGCCCCAATGGCGGATGGTCAGTTCAACGGGGGCGCGGTGCAGACACAGCGTGCTCCCAGACTGCCAGGAGGAGGAAACCATGGGCATCGTTAACCAAGACAACATCACCGCCGTCGTGACAGAGAGCCTCGGTAAACACGGGGATATCACCAGCCGCGAGCGCGAGATCGCGACATCAATGATCAAGCACCTGCATGGCTTCATCAAGGACGTAAAACTCCAACACCATGAGTTCCTCGCCGCCTGCGACTATTTCGCACGAGCCGGCAAGCTTTGCGATGACAACCGGCAAGAGTTCATTTTGTTAGGCGATATCTTGGGTCTCGAAGTCCTTGTCGACATGATGACCAACCCGGTCGAAGGCAAAGAGAGTGAGTCCACCGTGCTGGGGCCGTTCTACCGGGAAAACCCGCCGGTGCTGCCCAAGGGCGCGTCGATCATTCAAAAACACTTCGACAATGAAGAGACCGTCTTTTTCGAAGGTCACATCAAAGACGAGAATGGCAATGGCATTGCCGGCGTGACGCTCGACGTTTGGGAGGACGCGCCGAATGGTATCTACGAAAACCTCGATCCCGACCAACCGGAATACAACCTGCGGGGCCGCTTTGAGACGGATGAGAACGGCCATTACGCATTCATTGCCGTGCGCCCGGTCCCCTACCCAATTCCCGATGATGAAACCGCTGGCGAGTTGCTGCGTTTCATGGGGCATCACCCGAACCGCCCCGGCCATATGCATTTCATGATTTCCAAGGATGGTTATCGCCCCCTGATCAGCCAGATCTACGATGCAGACAGCGCTTGGCTAGACGAGGACAGTGTCTTTGCCGTGAAGGAAAGTCTGATCGGCAAGTTCAACCGGGCCAGCCAAGACCTAGGCACGGACTTGCATTTCGAGTTCGATTTCGTCCTCAAGGAAGGCGCGGTTTCCCAGGCTGTGGCCGCTGAGTAATTTCTCACACCTCCCTGTGAACTGGCCCCCGTGCTTCGGGGGCCTTTTTTTGTGAATGGGGATCACATAACATCAGCTTTCGGGGGGGGGCGTCATAATGAATTTCAAGCAGCTCAGCTACTTTATCGCCGTGGCGGAAGAGCTTCACTTTGGCCGCGCTGCAGAGCGTCTGGACATGGCGCAGCCGCCTCTGAGCCGGCAGATCAAGCAGTTGGAAGAAGACCTCGGCGCGGTGCTGTTCAATCGGGGTCGCAGTTCCATCAGCCTGACACAGGCGGGTGAACGACTGCTTCATCGCGGCAAATCGATCATCGCTCAATTGGATGATACGCGGTTGGAGTTGCGCCGTCTTGGCCAAGGGGCGGAAGGCAGGCTACGAATTGGCTTCGTCGGGTCGGCGACCTATGGGATTCTGCCCAATATTATCCGGTCCTATCGCGCCAACTACCCCGACGTTAACCTCAGCCTCATTCCGATGAACAACGCGGACCTTCATCGTGCTTTGGTGTCGCGCGAGTTGGACGCGGTGTTTGCCCGCCCCACCCTGACGGACCCTGAGTTTCTCTCCAAACACCTTGCCGAAGAGAAACTGATCCTCGCGCTACCTGATATTGTTGATACCGGAGGGCGCACGGTAGCACGGCTTGAAAGGTTAATGACACACAACCTCATTTTGTACCCTGAGCGGCCACGCCCTAGCTATGCCGATATGGTCCTTAACGCGGTCAAGGAGGCGGGGTTTGAGGCGCCTCTGCGGCTATGGTGCATGGACCTTCAAACTGCCCTAAGCCTCGTGGCAGTGGGCGAAGGGGTCTGCATCGTGCCGGAGTCTGTGGCGAGCGCGCCGCGCAAGGGCATGAAATTTCTTAAGATCGAACCCGAAATTGCACGCACCGAGCTGTCGGTAAGCTACCGGCTCGATGATCAGGGGGTTCACGTCAAAAACTTCGTGAGTGTCGCGCAGAAGGTCGCGAGGAACAGCCCTTTGAAGAAGTAGGGTGAGGCCCGCCCCGCAGGGAGCCTCAGCCTGCTGCGTGCGTTACACGCCTAGCCAAGTGTGCTGAACTTCTTCGTTCGCTCTGATTTCCGCTGCGGAGCCTGACCAGACCACCTGCCCTTTGCCGACTACCACGACATCGTCCGCAAGTGAGGTCGCAAACCCGAAGTTCTGTTCGACGATGACCATCGACAGGCCGCCGTCTCGCAACTCCTGCAGCTTGTCGTGCAACAGCTTGACGATGATGGGCGCCAAGCCTTCTGTCGGCTCATCCAGTATCAGCAATTTCGGGTTCATCAGCAGTCCGCGAGCGATGGCCAGCATCTGCTGCTCGCCCCCCGACAATTGGGCGCCGCCGTTGTCCATGCGTTCTTCAAGCCGGGGAAAGACGTCTAGCACACGTTCCATTGTCCATTCGGCCTGTGGTCCACCGAACCGTTTAGCGGCAAGCTCAAGGTTTTCCCGCACTGTCAGGGATGGGAAGATATCGCGCGTTTCGGGAACATAGGCGATCCCGGCCTTGGCAATATCAAAGGGCTGCGCGGCGATGGGCGCGCCGTCAAAAACGATGTCTCCAGACTTCAGCGGCAGCAACCCCATGATCGTTTTAAGGGTCGTGGATTTCCCCGCCCCATTGCGCCCCAGAACCGCCAGCACCCTGCCCTTCTGCGCCTTCAGCGAAAGACCATAAAGAACTTGGGTCTCACCATAGCCGGATTCGATGGCATTAAGTTCAAGCATCTTCCCAACTCCCCAGATAGATCTCTTTCAACAAACGCGACCCCCGCGCCGCCTCCGGCAATCCGTCAAAGACCACTTCGCCGTAATTCAAAACAGTGATCGTATCAGCGACATCAAACGCCAGATCCATGTCGTGCTCGATAATCAGCATGGTCAGATCACGGGGCAAATTGTTCAGCAGGTCGTGAAACCCCTTGGCCATTTCTGGCCCCACGCCACTGGTGGGTTCATCCATCAGCAGCACCAGCGGCCGCGTGGCGAGCGCCACGCCGACCTCCAGCTGCCTTCGCACCCCATAGCTGATTTCCGACACCTTGGCGTCGAGGTAGGGCAGCAGCATGACCCGTTCGGCAACTTCTGCAACGATCTCGCAGACCTCGGATTTCGACAGGCTGTCTGACCACAGCCGCGTCGCGTGGCCCGTATGAACCGCAGCGGCCAACCCGAGATTTTCCCTCACAGTCAGCCCATCGAAGAGTGTGTTCTTTTGGTAGCTGCGTGACAGGCCGCGCCGGACCCGCTTGGCAACCGGCAGGGCCGTTACATCCTCGCCTGCCAGATGAATGCTTCCGCTGCTCGGTGTCAGCTCACCGACCAATTGATTGAATAGGGTCGTTTTGCCTGCGCCGTTAGGCCCAAGGATGACCCGCCGTTCGCCGCGCTCCAGGTTCAGGGAAACATCTCGGGTCACATGAACCGCGCCGAAACTTTTATCCAGATTACGTGTCTCAAGCATCGCTCACAACCTCCTGTGCCGCGTGGCTGGCGGGCTGCTTGGGGCCTCGGCGGCTTTGCCAGAGGGTCCAACGGCCTTCGATAAAGCCGTAGATTCCGTTCGCCCGGCTCATCACCACTGCAATTAGGACAACGCCGACTACAAGGTGCCAATAGGTCGTTACAGCGCTCAGCTCATGTTTGAGCAGGACAAAGGCGACGGCGCCAACAAGCGGGCCTACCAGTGTGCCCAATCCGCCAAGGATGACCACGACAAGCGCCTCGCCCGAAACGGTCCAGCCCAGCAGGCCGGGAGAGATATACATGATATGCTGGGCCGTCAGCGCCCCAGCAAGGCCAGCGATCATGCCGGAAAGCCCGAAGACATCTGCCTTTACCCGCCAGACCGTCAGCCCAAGCGCGCGCATGCGTTGTTCATTGTGCATGACGCCCGTCAGCGAACGGCCAAGGCCCGACCGCAGGATTAGAACCGACATCAAGTAGACCCCAGCCAGCGCCGCCAGACAGAACAAGGCAAAGCTGCGGCTGTCGTTGAGGTCGACACCGATCAGGCTGAGGTCAAGGCGCGAGATGCCGCCCAGCCCGTCATCGCCTCCGAAAAGTGGTGCTTCGAATATATAGGAGTAAGCCATCTGACCGAAAGCCAGCGTGGCCATGATAAAGTAAATCCCGTGGCTGCGCGAACAGACCGCACCGATTACCCAAGCCGCCGCGCCGGTAATGACAATCGCGGCGCCCATCGCCAAAAAGGGGGTAGCGCCGAACTGGGTGGACAAAAGCGCAAAGGCATAGGCCCCCACCCCCATCAACGCGCCATGGCAGAGCGAAACCATACCGCCAAAGCCCGCGACAATGTCGAGCGCCAGAACCAGCATGGCGAGGATCAGGATCTCGGTCAAGATTTCGAGACCGAAATACTCGGCCGCAAAGGCCTGAAACAGTGCCCCACCAAAGAGCATCACCAAGAAAACGTAGCGAAGTGTATTGTGGCTGAACATCAGCTTATCCTTTCGCCGGAAAGAGGCCCACCGGCTTGATCACAAGGACCGCAGCCAGAAGCGCATAAATGAGAACGGAGGCCAGTTGCGGGGCAAGCACAGCGCCAAAAGTCTGAACGCAGCCATAGATAAGCGACCCGGCAATGGCGCCTTTAAGCGACCCAAGCCCACCGATTACGATCACGATCAGCGTCGGGATCAGGATTTGGAGCCCCATGTCAGGCGTCACGCTCAGCAAGGGCGCGGCCACCGCACCGGCCAGACCTGCAAGCGCGCAGCCCACGCAGAAAACGATGAAGAACAGCCGCTCGACGTTGATACCAAGGCAGGCGGCCATCACATCATTGTCGACGCCCGCTCGGATCATTGCGCCGATTTGCGTGCGCCGAAGGACAAAACCCAAAGCGGCAAGGATAGCCAGACCAAGCGCGATGATGAACAACCGGTAAGTCGGGTATTCCACCCCAAGAAACGCCGTGCGCCCTTGAAAGATATCAGGCACTGCAATGCCAAGGGCCAGATCGCCCCAAAAAATGCGGGTGAGGTCAAGCAGCGCGAAGATCAAACCGAAGGTGACCAGAACCTGCGCCATCGGACCGGATTTCCGCATGCGCTTGATCAGGCCTGAGTAGAGCAACATGCCAACACCGGCGACAGCGACCGGTGCCAGAAAGAAACCCAGCCAATAGCCGCCAACCGCCGCGAGGGAGGCCGCGAAATAGGCGCCAAGCGCGTAGAGCGACCCATGCGCGAGGTTCACGAAATGCATCAGCCCAAAGATTACAGTCAGGCCGATGGAAAGAAGAAACAATAGCATGGAAAGCTGCAGCGCGTTCAGCGCCTGAAGTATCCAAAAGCCAAGGTCATGTGACATGGAAAGCCCTCCTCGTTGGAAAGGCCCGGCCGCAGGTGCGCGGTCGGGCGACTGGCATCAGTTTGAAACCGGCGCCATCTCACAGCCGTTGGCGGGGTCCGCTTCCGCAGGAAGCTTTGCCAAGACCTTTTGTGTCTGTCCGCCATCGCCCGCGACAGTCTCGTAGACGTAGATCGGCTGAACGATATTGTTGGTCGCGGGATCAATCGAAAGCGTTCCGCGCGGGCCTTCAAAGTGGACTTTGCGCAGCGCGTTGGCGAGGGTCTCGCGATCCGTCGCGCCCGCTTTTGTCGCCTCGATCAGCGCACGCGCCGCGTCATAGCCATGTACTGCAAACTCGGACGGCGCGCGGCCTGTCTTCTCTTTGAATGCCGATACGAAGGCCGCATTCTCGGGGCTGTCGATCGTGGGCGCATAGTGCAGCGCGGTAATCACCCCTTCGGCGGCGGGGCCTTGGGCATTCACATAAAGCGGCGACGTCAGAAAGCCGGAACCGTAGAGCGGCAGATCGGCCTTCAGGCCAAAGCTATCGTACTGTTTCACGAAGGAGATCGCCTCCCCCCCTGCATAAAAGACGAACACAGCATCAGCGCCGCTGGACTTGGCTTGAGCCAGATAGGGTCCGAAATCCTGCGTTTTCTGGAACGGCGTGTATTCTTCCCCGACGATCTTTCCGCCTGCTGCGGTGAACGTCTCGGTGAATCCGCCGATCATCTGACGGCCAGCGGCATAATCAGGCGCGAGGGTGTAGACCTTGCGAATTCCCTGCTCATACATCCACTTGCCCATCGGGCGGTTCACTTGCCCGTTAGAGAACGACATGCGCGTGATATAGGGCGAACAGCTGACCCCGGTGGCCTCATCGTTGCCGGCATTTGCGACGATCAGCGGAACGCCGGCACCATGCACCATATCGCGTACAGCGCCCAGCACGCCGGAGCTGACGATGCCCACCATGACGTCGACCTTATCCTGAAGGATCAGCTTTTTCGCTTTGCCCAAGGCGACCGGGGGTTTCACCTCGGTATCCTCGCTGACAATTTCGAATGTCGCATCGGTCTCTGCGCCGAACTTATCGATGCCTAGGCTGAAGCCCGCTTCGATCTCATTGCCAAGCGAGGCGTATACCCCCGAGAAGGGCAGCAGCATACCGACCTTAAAGTCTTCCGCAGCGGCAGGCACAGCTAGACCGGTGGCGAGCCCAAGGGCCGCCAGAATAGTACGTTTCATTTTGTTCTCCTCCAGTTGAACGAAGACCCCCCTCAGGGTCTAGCCAAGATCGCCCCCACCCACCGGCACCGTGACGCCGGTGATATAGGACGCGTCATCCGACGCCAGAAACAGGATTGGCCCTGCCTGTTCGTCGAGTGTTCCGTATCGTTTCATAAAGGAGGACTGGATCGTCTGATCGACGATGGTTTGATACCAGTCCTCGCGTTGTTCCTCTTCGGCATTCGGGTTGCGCGGCACCACGCGCGCGGGGGCTTCGGTGCCACCGGGCGCGGTTGCCACCACGCGAATGCCCCGCTCGGCCATCTCCCAGGCAAGGTTCGCGGTGATTGCGTTCACCCCTCCTTTGGCCGCGCCGTAAGGCACGCGGTTGAGCCCCCGTGTGGCGATGGACGACACGTTGACGATCACACCGCTTTCGCGCTGCAACATGTGGTCGATCGCAGCGCGACAGCAAAACAGGGTCGGGAAAAGCGAGCGACGCACCTCTGCCTCGATCTGCTTTGGCTCATAATGCTCATAGGGTTTGGCCCAGATGGTGCCGCCCACGTTGTTGATCAGGATGTCGATCTGTCCCCAGAGATCGACGGCCTTTTGCATGGCCTTTTCGCAGCCGGTCCATGTTTCGAGGTTGACGCTGATCGCTTCGGCCTCCCCACCGGCACTGCGGATCGCCTTGACCACCTCGTTGCGTGCGGGAGATCGGTCGACGATCAACACTCGCGCGCCTTCTTGCGCCGCGCGCTCTGCCACCGATCGACCGATGCCCTGCGCCGCACCTGTGACCACGATGACCTTGCCTTCGAAACGCGCGCTCATGCGGCTTCTGCCGAGGTTTCTGTCGGGTTGAACTTTTCATAGTGAAAGCTCACCGGTGCCACGCCCAATGTGTCGAAGTGGGACCGCACCGCATCCACCATGGGCGGCGGGCCGCAGAGATAGACATCGCAATCCCCACCGCAGAGGTCTTCTGCCGAAAGGTGATCGGTTACGAACCCCTTGCGATCATGCGCCTCGTCCTCTGCTGCGAGGACGGTCACAACCGTGACATTGCCAATCTTCTCGGCCAGCGCGTTGACCCGGTCCAATTCGACCAGATCGGCCGCACGGGTCACCGCGTAATAGAGTTTGATGGGCTGGTCGGTCCCCTGCTCGGCCAATTGCTCGAGCATCGACAGGAAAGGTGCGAGGCCGGTGCCACCTGCCAGCCATAGCTGGTTGCGTTCGATAGGGCGCAGGTAAAACGCCCCCATCGGACCAGTGAGCGTCACCTGATCTCCCGGTTTGGCCCGCTCGCCCAGATAGCTGCTCATCACCCCACCGGGCAGATTGCGGATCAGGAAGGTCGCCTCATCACTGCCCGGCGCGGAGGAGAAGGAATAGGAGCGGTGCTGTCCTGTTCCGGGGACGGTCACATTGACATATTGACCGGGCAGGAAACCCATGGATTTTGCCATTTTCAGCTTCAGGCTGAAGGATGTTTCAGAGAGGGTTTCGACGGCCAACACTTCACCCTCAACGGCCTCCGGCGCTGTCTTGCAAGCGGCGGATGACGTCGGCACGCGCAACACACAGTCGCTTTCGGGTATCATCTGGCAGGTCAGCACATAGCCCGCTTCGGCTTCCTCATCGCTCATGGACTCGTCCATGTAGAATTCGAGCTCATAGGTGCCTTTTTCGGCAAAGCATTTGCAGGTGCCGCAGACACCGTCACGACAATCCATCGGCAGGTTAATTTTCTGCCGGAAGGCCGCATCCGTTACCTTCTCATCGTCATCACATTGGATGACGCGGGTGACACCATCCTCAAAGTTCAGGGCGACATTGTAGCTTGTCATGGCATGCTCCTCCCTTGGCCGCGCAGCCTGCCAGGCTGCGCGGGGGTGTATTGGCTCCCGACCATTCGGGATCAGGTGTGGTAGACGTCGATCACGTGGTGGATGTGGTCGTTCTTAAGGACCACCTTCTTGTCGGTGATCAACGGTTTGGGGTCGCTGGTATCGATCGTGTAGAAGGACGTGCCCCAGTGCTGGTCGGTCGCACCGTAACGGTAGCTCAGCGTTTGCCAGTTGAAGCGCAGCTTGATCTCGCTGCCCTTGCGATCCAGCACTTCGATACCAGAAAGGTAATGGTTGGTCCGCGGCTCAGGCAGTGACGTGGCCGATGACCGGTCGGTTTTGATCCGAAAGACGCGATCCTCGATGCCCTGTTTGTTGGGATAGTACATCAGTGAAATCTCGTTCGCCGGGTCTTCGGTCAGCGTGTCATAATCGTCCCATGCCGGCATCCAGAAGGGGCAATCTTTGTGGTAGAAGGTCAGCCAAGTGTCCCAGTCCCGGTCATCTAGGGCGCGGGCCTCTGCGAACAAAAAGGCTTGGATCTCTTCATAGCTCATAGCCGAGGCAGCTTCTGTGCGCTCAAGTGTTGCAGTGCTCATCTCAGTCCCCCTTATTCTGCTGCCAAAGTCGCATCAGGCGCGGTTTCGCGTTCCTTTGCGATGGCTTGGTTCATGCGCTCTTGCCAGTTGCTGTGCTGGATCACGAAAAGCCCTTCGTCTTCCGTCCGCGCGCCGGACAGGATCGGGTTTATCCCAAGCTTCTCGGCGTCCTCATCCGGCCCCTTGATCCACTGGGTGGCCCCGCGGGTCAGGTCGTTCCATTTGGCATGGGCGGCGCCTGCATAGCCGCGCTGTGTGGCCCGGAATTCTTCGGTATCATCCGGTGTGGCCATCCCCGAGGCGTTGAAAAAGTCCTCATACTGCCGGATGCGACGGGTGCGTGCTTCTTGGCTCTCCCCTTTAGGAGCGATGCAATAGATGGTCACTTCGGTCTCATTGACACTGATCGGGCGGAAGACCCGGATCTGCGAACTGAACTGGTCCATCAGAAAGACGTTTGGATAGAGGCAGAGGTTACGTAGCACACCCACCATCCACTCTGCTTTGGTTTGGCCGTGCTTTTCGGTCCATTCCGCTAGGCGCGAATATCCCGGGCGGTTGGTTGGGTCGGCCCATTCGGTCCAGAGCAGGATATGGCCATTCTCATAGGCGTGAAATCCACCCCGCTGCTTGGCCCATTTGCTGGCATCCGTTGCCTTGATGTCGTCTTCTTTGCCGTCGTCGGTGCGGTGGGCCGTGGTCGCCACGTAGTTCCAGTGAACCGCCGAGACGTGATAGCCATCGGCCCCATTTTCGGCCTGCAGTTTCCAGTTGCCGTCATATGTGTAGGTCGACGAACCACGCAGCACCTCAAGCCCCTCATCGGCCTGATCCACGATCATGTCGATCATCTTGCAGGCATCGCCAAGGTAATCTTCCAGCGGCTGGACGTCCTCGCTCAACGACCCAAAGAGGAACCCACGATAGTTCTCGAACTTTGCCACTTTGGTCAGATCGTGGCTGCCATCCTTGTTGAACTGCTCAGGGTAGCCCGCGCCTTTGGGGTCTTTGACCTTCAAGAGCTTGCCGGTGTTGGAAAAGGTCCAGCCGTGGAAGGGACAAGTAAAGGTCTTTTGATTGCGACGTTTGAACCGGCAAAGCTGCGCCCCGCGGTGCGAACAGGCATTCACCAGCGCGTGCAGCTCACCATCCTTGTCACGGGTAATGACGACCGGCGTGCGCCCCATGGTGAGGGTGAAATAATCGCCCGGGTTCGGGATCTGGCTCTCATGCGCCATGTAGATCCAGTTGCCCTCGAAAATATGTTTGATCTCCAGTTCGAACATCTCTTCATCGGTGAAGATATCCCGGCGACACCGGAATACACCATTTTCAGGATCGTCTTGGATCGCGCCATCAAGGCGCGTCTGGAACTCATCAAGATTGGATTGTGTGAACATTTGGTCCTCCTCCTAAACGCCGTCACGCTTCTCCAGCGTATCGACTGATTTTTCATTCCCTCCGCTGGCAATCAGCCGGCGACGGCTTTCATGCTGCGTTGCGCACAACGTCGAAATGCGGCGATCTTATCAGGGTCGAGCGTGACGCCGATGCCCGCGCCGGACGGGACTTCGACACAGAAATCCCGGTAGATAAGCGGCTCTGCGAGGATCCCGTCTGTCAGCAACAGCGGTCCGAAAAGCTCGGTGCCCCAGTGCAAGGTCTCGATCGTCGCAAAGAGTTGTAGCGCCCCTGCGGTGCCCAATCCGGTCTCGAGCATGGTGCCGCCGTAGAGGCCCAGACCTGCGGCTTGGCCGATGGCGATAACCTCAGAGGCGCGTTTGAGCCCCCCCGACTGTGCGACTTTCACCGCAAAAACATCGGCGCAGCGCTCCCGGGCAGCAGTCAAAGCGTCTTCCGGGCCATTTAAAGCTTCATCCGCCATGACGGCGATCTCGTAGCCCTTTGTCAGTTCGGCCATCGCCCGGCGATAGCGTGCGGCGACAGGCTGTTCGACCAGCTCACAGCCAGCATCCTGTAGCCCCTTCAACCCCCAGCGCGCTTCCTGAAGGGACCACGCCGTGTTGACGTCCACCCTTACGCTTGCCGCGTCGCCTACGGCCTGCTTGATACGCGCCACATGCGCGACATCCTCCCGTACAGACCGCTTTCCGATTTTCAGCTTGAAGATATTGTGGCGCCGGGTTTCGATCATCTCCTGTGCTTCGGCGATGTCCGTATCGGAATTTCCCGATGCCAAGGTCCAGGCCACGGGCAATTTCTGATGCACCGCCCCGCCGAACAGTTGCGAGACTGGCACATTCAGCCGTTTACCCAACCCGTCCCACAGGGCGATTTCCACTGCGGTCTTGGCGATACGGTTGCCTTTTACCAGCTTGTCGATCAATTGGATCGCGCCGTTCACATTGTCAGCATCACGGCCCAGCAGGAGCGGCACGATATAGGTATCAATTGCAGACTGGATGCCCTCAGGGCTTTCGGCGCCGTAGCTCAGACCGCCGATAGTCGTGCCCTCACCGATCCCTTCCGACCCATCGGAGAATTTGATCCGAACCAAGACAGCGGTCTGCGTACGCATCGTCGCCATCGAGAGCACGTGTCCTCGGATGGTTGGGATGTCGTGGATCATCGTCTCGATTTGGTCGATCTTCGTCATGGGCTTCACCGCATCTGCAAGTTTTCATCTGCAGCACAGAATGCCCGCCCTATTCGGATTCTGTCGATGATGGGTGGGGTCTTGGGTGATACCCTGCGATTTCGCGCAGCGCGTCGCGCCTAGGTAGAGCTCATCCGAGTCAGCTAGAGGCACCACTATGGTTATTGGGAAACTCTCGATGCAGTCGCCGCTTTGGCACATGCAGATAGCTTAAAATCAATCGTCCGACTTCAAGGCGTCCTTATAGTCTTCCGAGGTCACCCATCCGCCGAGCCGCGCGAGAAGACCGTTAAGCGTGGTAAGCTCGTCCTCAGACAGCGGTTGGGTCAGCACCTTCTCTAGCCGATCAGAAATGCGCCTGCCGATTAGGCGCATCTCTTTCCCTTTTGACGTGGTCGACAGAAAAAAAACTCGCGCGTCTTTCGAAGAATTCTCGCGCTGAATCAGCTCTGCGGCCAGCAGGTTCTGGATGATGCGCGAGGTAAGGCTGCGCTCGAACCCGCTGATCTTGGCGAGTTCAGCGAACGATGTGCCGGGCGCATCATCTACCAATCGCAACACCCGCAAATCGCGGATCCGACATCCCGTTTCCCTGAGAAATATCTCGTCATTCGCGGCAATGGCTTCATCGGCGAGTATATTTAGCCGATAGGTCAAACGCTCGTTTCTGAAGGTCGAGTTCTTGGTCATTCGCTGCTGTTGCCCGCTCTGTTGAGAAATTACCAAAACGGTATCACCCGTTACCTTGCTTGGCCCAAAACGCATAAATTCACAAGAATCCCGCTTGCGATAGTTATCTCAAACTGCAATCGTCTCACTGTGAGATTAGTTTTAGGCCCGGTGATCGTCTGGCCGCAAAGCTAGGCGTATAGCCGATGAACGGGGGTTAAACACATGGTTTCACTGACATGAAAGACGACCGCGACCGGGCGGGAGGCCTGGACGCGCAGCCCAGCAGAATTTTCTGATCAACCTAGGGAGAAATACCGATGATAGCAGCAAGAGCCCTGTGCTTTGGCCTGACGACGGCCACATTCGCAACGACGGCAATACAGTCCGCCAGTGCAGAAACACTTACCCTTTCGTCTTGGGTGCCCCCCACCCATTTCGTCCATACCGACTTTCTCGTGCCATTCACCGAAAAAGTCGCCGAAGTAACAGAGGGCCGGGTCACCGTGACGATCCTGCCCGCGCCGCTGGCCAGCCCGCCTCAGCATTGGGAACTGGCCCGAAACGGTGTCGCGGACATCACTTGGGGGAACTTCACCTATGAGCCTGAACGCTTTGTCTCGCTGTGGTTCTCTGAATTCCCCAATGCAGGCACGAATGCCGAAGCGCAGAGTCGCGCTTTGTGGCAGACCTTTGATAAGTACCTATCCGATCTTGAGGCATTTGATGGCGTAAAGATGCTGGCGGTCGGCCTGTTCGGCGGCGGGCAGTTGCACCATGGCACAAAGGATCTGGTCACCCCCGGTGACGTGGCAAACCAGAAGTTTCGCATGGGCGGTCCCATTCAGGAAAAAATCCTGACTTCGCTTGGCGCGGTCCCAGTGGCGGCCCCTGCGACCAAGGCCTATGAAATGCTGGAAAGCGGCGTAATCGACGGATCGCTTCACACGATGGAATCGGTCGTGAACTTCCGGCTCGAAGATAGCCTGAAGCACCATACGATCTTCCCCAACGGCTTCTATGACGCGTCCTTCTTCGTGATCATGAACGGCGCGAAATGGGAGTCGCTCGGCGCGGAAGACCAAGCTGCCATCGAAGGCATCATCGGCGAAGGCCTGTCAGCGGAGTGGGGTAAGAACTTCGACGTACAGAACCCCGCTGCATACGAGAAGCTCAAGGCGGACGGTCACACAGTATCTGATGCGTCAGCGGACCTCATCTCTGCGGTAGATGTGGTCTATGGCGAGATGGTCGGCGATTGGGTTGTGAACGCCAAAGCCGCCGGCGTCGAAGACCCACAGGCCATGCTCGATTTCTACAACACGACATATAAGACCCTCGCCGCCGAATAGCCCGCACCTCAGTGACTTGTCGGGGGCCGATACGACGGCCCCCGTTTTCTTTTCAGGAGAAATATCATGCTGCATATAGCGTGGAAAATCCGCAGGGCTGTGGAACTGATGATGGCCTTGTTTCTACTCGCAATGGTTGCCCTGACCTTTGCGGATGTCATTGGACGGCGCTTGTTCGGCAAGCCCATCTATGGGGCGAATGACATCACTGAGCATCTCATGGCCCTTGTCGTCTTTGCAGGCCTGCCCTTGGTCACAGCTGCAGGCGCACATTTGACCATCGACCTTTTCGACAAGGTGATCGGCAAGCCCTCAATGGCATGGTGGCGTGCTCTCATCTCGGCTTTGGTAGTGGTCGTTCTGTCGGTGATCGCTTGGCTCTTCATCAAACATGGCTTCACCGCCGCGCGCATTTCCGAAGTGAGCCAAGCCCTCCGCGCACCCCGCGCCCCCCTTTATTTCTACATGGGGCTCAGCTGTGCCCTATCCGCTTTGGCCGCCTTCGCCACTGCCTTTGCTGGCCCAATGGTGGACCCCGCAGATACCCACGAGGAAGAAGCACTATGATTGTCGGCTCTATTGCCATGTTTGCGGCCATTCTCTTGGCCTTTCTGCGGGTGCCGTTGGCCTTTGCCCTTCTCGCGATCTCCACCGCTGGCATCGGCTTCGCGATAAACTGGAACATTGCCTTTCAACTCCTGCCACTGACGATCTCAGAAGCGGTGCTTTCCTATGACCTCGCGGTTGTTCCGATGTTCATCCTGATGGGCAACGTCATATCCCGCACCGGCATTGCCCATGACCTGTTTCGGGCCGCCTATGCTTTTGTCGGTCATGTTCGTGGCGGATTGGCGCTTTCAACCATGGTGGCCTGTTCGGGTTTCTCTGCCGTTTGCGGGTCCAGCTATGCCACCGCGGCGACCATGGCCAAGGTCGCCTACCCCAGTATGAAAAAGTACAAATACTCTGATGAGCTTGCCTCGGGCACGATCGCTGCGGGCGGCACCCTCGGCATTCTGATCCCGCCCTCCATCATCATGGTGGTCTACGGCATTCTGACCCAGACAAACATCGGCGCGCTCTTTATTGCCGGGGTCGTACCAGGTTTGCTCGGGCTCGCGCTCTATATGCTGGCGATCCGATTGGTCGCCGCGCGCCATCCAGAACACGCCCCACAGGGCGACCGCACACCTTGGCGCGAAAGGATTGTTGCTTTGTCCGGCATCTGGCCCTTTGTGCTTTTGTTTGGCCTGATCATCGGCGGACTTTATGCCAAACTTTTCACCCCGACCGAGGCGGCGGGCATGGGCGCAGGGCTGGCCATACTGGTGGCAACGCTCCACGGGCGGCTCTCTCGAAAAGTACTGCGCGCGGTGATCATCGACACGGCCTATACTTCGATTTCGCTCTATACGGTACTGTTCGGCGCTTTGATGCTGTCCAAGCTGCTTACCCTGTCAGGGCTCGCGGGCGGAATTCTTGCCTTTGTGCAATCGACCGGCCTTGAGGGCTACGCGTTAATCTGTGCGATCATGCTCGTCTTCCTTGTGCTTGGCTGCGTAATGGATTCCATGGCCATTATCCTGATCTTCGTGCCACTCTTTGCACCTGTCGTCGTGGCGCAGGGGTTCGATCTGGTGTGGTTCGGTATCATCGTGATTGTCGTGACCGAAATCGCCCTGATCACACCGCCTGTCGGAATGAATGTCTTCGTACTGAAGGCCGTGCTGCCCGACGTGCCGGTTATCCGTATCTTCAAAGGGCTCATCCCCTTTGTCACGGTGGACGTGGTGCGTCTTGCTCTGCTGATCGCATTTCCCGGCATCACGCTCTGGCTGGGATCAACAATCGGGTAAGCGCAGGTGCAGAGGGTTGAACGACCGCCCTCTGCACCTCGACATCCCTGAAGGCCGCCGTCGCCTATTTCGGATGGAAGATAAAGGACCGCATGGAGATCGACCCAAGGTCGATACTGTCGGTCATGAACAACAGGTCATCGCGCTGATCCGATGCGCCCGCGATCGTGAGCGCGGGCAAGTAGTGGTCCACGCTAGGGTGCGCTTCGGTCAGAAGAGAGCCCAGCTTTTCGCGATTTGCCAGCGTTTCGAAGTCACGATCGATCAAACGACCGGTGACCAGATCATCGAACTCCAGCGCAAAAGCTTCGGGCCTTCCGTCAAAACTCAGCCGCCGCAGGTTATGGACGATATTGCCAGACCCGAGAATGAGCACGCCCCGGTCTCGCAGCTCGGACAGTGCTTGGCCGATCTCAAGTTGATGTGCCAACCCCTGCGCCATGTCGATGGAGACCTGAAAAACAGGAACATCCGCTTCCGGGTAGAGATATTTCAGAACCGCCCAAGCGCCATGGTCCAGCCCCCAGGTGTCGTCTTCCTCGGCCCGGTGGCTCGCAAGGAGGGAGACAACTTCGCGCGCCAGTTCCGGCTGGCCCTGTGCCGGGTATTGCTCAGCATAAAGCGCGTCGGGAAATCCGTTGAAATCGTGGATCGTGCGCGGCAGTGCGGAGACATCGACCAGCGTTGTTCCGCGCGTCATCCAATGCGCCGATACCACCAGAATCGCGTTGGGCCGTGGCAGGCCCTGTCCCAGAGTGGCCCAAGCCTGGCTGAAAGGCCCCTGCGTGATGGCGTGCATGGGGCTGCCGTGGCCAAGAAAAACAACCGGCATCCTTTGCGTAGGTCCAAAGCGACCGCGTAGGCTCTGCAAGCTGTGGGTCTGCATAAAGACGTCTCCTCTATTGACCGGATCACCCTTGATCGGGTGATCCGGAAGGGCTCAGCGGATCAGGCGAATTTGCCCAAGGCACGGTCGATCACCGGCAGGTGCAGCGCGTAGGCGCCCGCCCCCAGCAGAGCGATGACGCCTTGAACGACCGCCCAGAACAGCGGGAATTCCCAGCCGCCACCTTCGTTCGAGAAGGTCCACCCAAACCCAGCATGGGCCCAAACCGACCCGAGAAGGATGGCAATCAACGGCAAGGACACAAGGCGCACTGCTATGCCAGCGATCAACAAAAGACCGCCGCCGAGCTCGGCGAGAATGGTCAGATAGGCGAAGAAACCCGGAAGCCCAAGGCTTTCAAAGAAGGCGACTGTGCCGGGAATGGTGAAAAGGCTTACCTTCATCCAGCCATGGGCGAGGAAGAGAACACCGCTGGAAAGGCGGAGCGCCAGAGCGGCGAGATCGGTATTGGATTGCGTGGTCATTCGTCTGTTTCCTTCTCGGGGGAGGCCACATGCAAGCGGCCTGATGTTGGTATGGCCCCTACATACGCCTTGCCTGCCTCACCCAAAATGGCGAATATATGGAATGACTATCCATAAATTGTACTGAATAAGATGGACCTTCTCGATCAATTGCGCGCTTTCGTGGCGACCGCACGAAGTGGATCGTTCACTGCGGCCGCCGAAGAATTAGGCACCTCTAACCGCCTGACGTCAAAGTATGTGGCCGAGCTTGAGCAGAGGCTTGGGGTTCGCCTCCTGCAAAGAACGACACGGCAGGTCGGGCTGTCCCCGGCCGGGGAAACCATGCTCGCCCGTGTCCCTGCGCTCCTTGATGAGATCGAAGACCTTCTTGAAGAGGTTTCGCAAGGCTCCGATGGCCTGTCTGGTCCACTCCGGATCACGGCCCCGGTCACCTTTGGTGAGATTTACGTGGCCGGTATGCTGGCACGCTTCGGCGCTAAATATCCCGACCTGACCATCGATCTGCGGTTGAGCGATGCCTATGCAGACCTCGCGTCAGATGGGATCGACCTCGCCCTGCGCATCGGCCATTTCGATCTGTCGTCCATGAAGGTCCGCCGCCTCACCAGTTTCGAAAGCATTCTTGCCGCCAGCCCCGCCTTTTTGGCCCAGAGCCCAGAGATCACAAAGCCTGAAGACCTGTCCGAGGTAGCCTGCATCGTCGACACGAACCGCCGATTTCCGCGTCGCTGGAACTTCACGCGCGCGTCTGAAGAGCAGGTCGTCCAAGTAAAAGGACGGTTTCAGGTGAACTCTGCTCACGCGGCGGCAGAACTCGCGCGGCAAGGGCTCGGCGTCGCCTATATCCCAAGTTTCGCGGTGAGTGACGCTATTGAGTGCGGCGCGCTGGTGCCGCTTCTACCGGAGTGGACCGGGGAGAAAGGCGATGTGGCGGCGGTCTACCTCGAAGGCCGCGCGCTCCCACGCAAGGTACGAACGCTTATCGATTTTATCGTCGCCGATCTGCGCAAACATTCAGTTTAAGGTCTGAAACGGCGAAGGTGAATGGCCTTGCTTGGCGATGTCTCTGGCGGTAAGCCTCAATCGCCGAAAAGATTCTGAGGCCGGTTGGTTATTCCGGCCCTCTGATTTTCAGAGATCCAGTCGCAGCATTCTGCGAACCCTCGGCATCGACCACTCATTGGTCGGTGCCGGGGGAGTTGTGTTCCCCCGTCCGACCGCAACATGGAACGACTTAAATGAACCGAAAAACTCTTATCCTCGCTCAAATCCTCATCACCTTCATGATGGCGGTTTTAATGTCGGGCACGATGTCGCTATTAATCATGGGGTTTACTATGGAATGGCTTTTGGCTTGGCCTTGGCAAGCGCTCACCGCCTGGCCTATTGCGTTTGTCTTCACCCAGTTCACGACGCCATTGGCGTTCGCGATCGCAAATCGAACCATCGCAAAATAGCTCTTATTTGGCGGCAACTCATTTATGCAGTGGGGATGACCCGCTGCATAACCGTCCCCCCGCGCGCCCTATCCAAGAATGCGCGCAATCCCGGCCTGCACCTTCAGTAATGCTGGCAGGTAACTTTCGAACAACTCTCCCGGGTCAGGCTGCGTTGCTGCCATTCCGGTGTTCAAGGCCGCAACCACGGCACCCTTGCTGTTGAGCACCGGCACCGCGAGCGAGCGCAGGCTGATCTCAACCTCCTGATCGACCATCGCATAGCCGCGTGCCCGCGCCGCCTGTACCTGCGCCATGATTTCGTCCGGGTCAGTCAGACTGAACCGGGTGCGCGGGGATAGGTCTGACGCCTCAATGACGCGGCGCGCTTCCACGTCCGGCATCGCAGCCAGCAGCACCCGCCCCATGGAGGTGCTATGCGCCGGGAGGCGTGAGCCGGGCATCAGGCCGATCGACATGACCCGCCGCTGCGATGCGCGGGCGAGATAGACAATCTCGGTCTCGTCAAGAATGGCGACAGAGCAGCTTTGCCCGATCTGTTCAGTCAGTTGATCCAGCCAGGGCTGAACGACCTGAGGCAGTTGCAAGCCACCGATGGCCCCGGTCCCAAGGCGCAGACAGCGGTGTGTCAGCGTAAAGAACTTCCCGTCATAGGCAGCGTAGCCTTCGGCATGGAGCGTCAACAGGCACCGGCGCGAGGTGGCACGGTCAAGCCCGGTCAGCGCCGCGACCTCGCTGATGGACAGCTTGGGGCGCTGCGCGTCGAAACATTCGATCACCCGAAGTCCCTTGGCGAGAGAGGAGATTGTGCTGCTGGATTTGTTCGACATGCGCACATGAAATTACGCATTACGAACAAATGTCAACATACGCACAAATATCTGGCCCCGTATGCGCCTGACCGCTAGACCCTCTGCAAGTTAAGGAGACCAGAAATGGATAAAACACTTCCTACCGTGGCCGAGGCTGTGGCCGACATCCCGGATGGGGCGACGGTTATGATTGGAGGGTTTGGCGGCTCTGGCGCGCCGATCGAACTGATCCACGCTCTTATCGACCGCTTTCGCGCCACTGGCAGCCCAGCAGCGATCACTGTCATCAACAACAACGCAGGCAACGGTTATTGTGGGATCGCGGCGATGATCAAGGCGGGCATGGTCCGCAAGATGATCTGCTCATTCCCCCGCAGCTCCAACGCCGAAGCCTTCAACGAAAAGTACCTCGCGGGCGAGATCGAGCTGGACCTCGTCCCCCAAGGCACATTGGCCGAGCGCATCCGTGCCGCCGGTGCTGGCATTCCCGCCTTCTACACGCCGACCTCCTTCGGCACAGAACTTGCCGAGGGCAAACCGACCGAGGAATTCGACGGCAAAATGTATGTCCGCGAAAGATGGCTGAAAGCGGATTACGCGCTGATCAAGGGTCAGGACGGGGATCGCACCGGCAACCTCACCTACCGCATGGCGGGCCGCAACTTTAATCCGCTGATGGCCATGGCGGCAGAAAAAACCATCGCGCAGGTCAGCGTGCTCGGCGAGCCCGGGAGCATCGATCCGCAAGCGGTCGTCACCCCGGGCATCTTTGTCGACGCCATTGTGGAAGTGGCCGAACCTCAACAAGAAGAAGTGCTTGTGCGCACGGGAGTGGTTTACTGATGGCTAAGTTCAACATCATGCAGGACAAGCTTTCGAACGCGCAGATCGCATGGCGCGCGGCGCAGGACATTGAAGACGGGTCTTACGTCAACCTCGGCATCGGCTTCCCCGAGATGATTGCTAAGTTCCAGCCCGAAGGCCGCGATGTGACCTATCACACCGAAAACGGGGTTCTGGGTTTCGGTCAGGCCCCGAAAGAGGGCGAAGAGGACTGGGATCTGATTAACGCTGGCAAGAAGCCGATCACGCTCAAGCCCGGTGCCGCGTTTTTCCACCATGCCGATAGTTTCGCGATGGTCCGCGGCGGGCATCTCGACCTCGCCGTACTTGGGGCTTATCAGGTGGCTCAAAATGGCGATCTGGCGAATTGGCGCGTCGGCAGTAAAGGCGTGCCTGCCGTGGGCGGCGCGATGGACCTTGTACATGGCGCCAAACGCGTGGCCGTGGTCACCGATCACGTCACCAAGGATGGCGGCCCGAAACTGGTCGAGCGCTGTACCTTCCCGCTGACCGGCGTGGGATGTGTCACCCAAGTCTATACCTCCCTTGCGGTGATCGACATCAAGGGCGGCAGGTTCATCCTGCGGGAGAAAGTGCCGGGGCTCAGCATGGACGCTCTACAGGCCGTCACCGGGGCCACGTTGCACATTGAAGGCGATGTTGCAGATCTCATCGTACCGGAGGAATTGGCATGATCGACGTCTATATCTGTGACTACATCCGCACCCCCATTGGCCGATATGGCGGGGCACTGTCTTCGGTACGGGCCGATGATCTGGGCGCGGTGCCCCTCAGGGCGCTGATCGAACGCAACCCTTCTTTGGACCCTGCGGCAATTGACGAAGTCATCTTTGGCTGCGCCAATCAGGCGGGTGAGGACAACCGCAACGTCGCGCGCATGTCGCTGCTGCTGGCGGGCTACCTCGAGACCGTCCCCGGCACCACGATGAACCGGCTCTGCGGCTCTGGCATGGATGCAGTGATCACCGCCGCGCGGGCGATCAAGGCCGGGGAGGCCGAGGTAATCATCGCGGGCGGGGTTGAGAGCATGTCGCGCGCGCCCTTCGTGATGCCCAAGGCCGAGACCGCCTTTGCACGGAACAACGAGGTCTTTGACACCACCATCGGCTGGCGTTTCGTCAACAAGATGATGAAGGCACAATACGGCGTCGATTCAATGCCTGTAACCGCCGAGAACGTGGCCGAAGGTTTTAACATCAACCGTGCAGATCAGGATGCCTTCGCCCTGCGGTCTCAACAAAAGGCAGGTGCCGCCATGGCCAGGGGGCGTCTGACGCAAGAGATTGTGCCCGTCTCCATCCCGCAGCGCCGGGGTGATCCTATCCTCGTGTCAGAAGACGAACACCCCCGCCCCTCGACCACCTTGGAGGCGCTGCAAAAGCTCAAATCCTTCGTCAAAGCAGATGGCACGGTGACGGCGGGCAATGCCTCCGGCGTGAATGATGGTGCGGCGGCATTGATCCTCACTACAAAAGAAGCCGCAGAGAAACATGGGCTGACCCCCATCGCCAAAGTGCTCGGCGGCGCCACGGCCGGAGTCGCACCGCGCATCATGGGCTTTGGTCCTGCGCCAGCGTCCAAGAAGCTGATGGCGCGGCTCGGGCTGAAACAAGCGGATTTCAGTATTATCGAACTGAACGAGGCCTTCGCGTCACAGGGCCTTGCCACCCTGCGGGACTTGGGCATCGCTGACGACGATCCACGGGTGAACCCCAACGGCGGTGCTATCAGTCTTGGGCACCCGTTGGGCATGTCAGGGGCCAGGATCACCGGCACGGCCATGCTGGAGTTGAAACCCGGCGAGAAGTCCCTCTCCACGATGTGTATCGGCGTCGGCCAAGGGATCGCCATTGCGTTGGAAGCCGTCTGAGCCGCTGGCCGTAGTGCGGGGATAGAACTCACTCTGTTGCGCGTGGGCCCTTAAAGTGAAGGGCGACCATCTTGTCGCCATCCAAAGCCCTGCCTGCAACGTCCAGTCTTTCTGACCGGCGGGTAGTTTGACGCTGGCAGGCGCTGGTGGAAGGAGTTAGGACGGATGCGGAGGGTTTCCCATGCGCAACCCCGACAGCCTCACGACCAGACCCAACGAAGACACACCTCAGGGTCTGGCCTTTGCCATTGCAGCCTATGTCTTCTGGGGGTTCCTGCCCCTCTATATGAAGGCGCTGGCGCATATCCCGGCGGCCGAGGTCGTCGCCCACCGGGTGATCTGGTCTGTGCCCATCGCAGCGCTTGTACTGGTGGTGATGCGGCGGACGCAGGATTTGAAAGCGGCGCTACTCTCCCCCCGCACGTTGCTCATGGGGGCGGTGACGGCCACGCTGATCTCGATCAACTGGGGGATCTATGTCTGGGCGATCGTCTCGGGCCACGCGCTTGATGCAGCATTGGGTTATTACATCAACCCTCTGTTCAGCATTCTATTGGGCGCCCTTCTTTTGGGGGAACGCATGTCCAAGCGGCAATTGCTCGCAGTGGGCCTCGCCGTGGGGGCCGTGCTCGTGCTGGCACTGGACACTGGATCGATCCCATGGGTTGCCTTGGGGCTGACTTTGAGCTGGGGCTTTTACGCGCTGGCCAAGAAGAGCCTGCCGATCGGGCCGAACCAAGGCTTCCTTCTCGAAGTGCTCCTCCTGCTCGTCCCGGCCCTCGCCTATATCGCCTACCTTACGTCCACCGGCCAGGGGAATTTCCTCACCGGAACGCCGATCGATACGTGGCTTTTGCTGGGCTGTGGCGCGGTTACAGCGGTGCCTCTGCTGGTCTATGCCAATGGTGCGAAACTCCTGCGGCTCTCGACCATCGGAATTTTGCAGTACATCGCGCCAACCATGATCTTCATCGTTGCGGTATTCGTATTCGGCGAAGAGTTTGGCCGCGCGCGAATGATTGCCTTCCCGATGATCTGGGCGGCGCTGATCCTTTACTCGTCATCGATGCTTCAACAGATGCGACGGAGTCGCCGCAATAAGGGTCCCGTAAGGCAGGGTTGAGCGCTAGGTAGTACTCCGCGACTGGAAGACTGCACAGGGTTTGCACCCCGTTCTTTTCGGCCTTTGCTGCACGTAGACATATTCGAACAGAGAGTTTGGTTTGCGTCCACCCAGCGTGCTCTTTTGCGAATTTACTAAACACAATGCTATTCAAGAACGCCTGTACTGCACAAACCAGCAGAATCCTCCTCTGAATTTCCATACAGGACTGAAAATTCTAGGTTTGGGGGGTTTGCGATTATCTTCGGAAAGAGAATTATTCGCAAAATCGTTTAAAAACAGTCGGTTGACTCACATTTCGACCCGGCGTTACATGAAAGGCAAATCACCTTGCCATGGATGGGGGCGGCCGGCATGACACTGACAATTCCGTTTAACAGCGGCCGGATCGCCGTCCTTTCGGACTTGCATGCCAATACATACGAGCACAGAGGGACTGATCCGATCACTGCGCTGGGTCTCCATAGCATCGTGAACGACACGCTTGATGGACTTATCATCGCCGGCGACCTTACGGACGGACCTGCGCGCAGTTGGGTCCAGGGGCTCGCTCAATTGACGCCGCACGTTCCGCCAGAACGCATCTATGTGATGCCTGGAAACCATGATTATTATGGCAGCACACTTTCAGATGACCATCTGCTTGCTGAACACGTTCAGTCCGTCGGCGCACATTACGTGCAGAAAGAAGAATTGCTCCACGGCGATACGCGGTTCATATGTTGCACGCTCTGGACAGACTTCGATCTGTTGGCGGATGCAGAAACAGCAATGGGCATCGCTGGAAGCGTTATGCGGGATTACTCCCATATATAGGTTGATCCCCCCGCAGGTTCAGGTGACGGGGGCGGGATATCGTGGCAACGTTCAGCGACCGAAATAGAACCTTCTGATACACTTGGCGTTCACCGCGACCACCGCGCTTGGCTTGAGGACAAGTTGATGTCCCCCCACCCTTGCGGAAAGGCAGATCGCACGGTCGTTGTGACCCATCATGGGCCCCATCTGTCGGTCGCAGGGCCAGTGGATGGGCTTACACCCGCATTCCACTCTGACTTAACAGATCTGATTGCCAGGTTTGCCCCCTCAGCATGGTTCTTTGGCCATTCACATCGCCGGTTACGCGCCATGGTTGGGCAAACCGACATTCGGAACGTAAGCGTGGGATATTGTCGGGAGTTCCTTCGGCCAGAGAGTGAATATCTGTTCGACGCAGGTCTTTGGGAGAGCCACGATGTATCCTAATTCGGGGGAACTCAAGCTTCTTGAGACCATAAGACGATGCGACCCACTTGTAATCACTGATAATGATGGCGCGTCTTATGCGGTAGCCGGTTCCATCCCGCCCGAGATTCACGTAGCGCTTGAGCAAATCACCGCAGAGGTGATGTATGTATACGTGGGCGAAAAGCTGAGCCTCCCAATAGAGAATTGGGTGTCGTGCAGGGAGAAGCTGATAGTCGAGCTCATGACACGCATGACGCGGCGCTCCCTCGAGCTCAGCAAGGTGGGGCCATCTCCTGCCGAACTTGATCAAGCGCCAACCCTCTCCCCATGGTCTGCCATCCTTGATCCAGAATACGGGGGCGCGATCCTAATCGGAGCGCAGGTTGGGCACCCAACTCTGCGGGGTAGGTTCATCAATACGTCTCGGCTTTGTGGGTTGGACACAGAGGGTGCTTGGGCCCGCACATCGACCCGATGGTACCGGTTGGGCGATAATGCCAGTCGGAGAGAGCTGTGCTCATTGCTTTATGGCAGGGTTGGTCTCGCAGACGCCCTTATGCTCACCCCGTCCGAGGTCCAAGCTTACATCAAAGCAGATCAAATTTCCGCAGGGCTTAGCGATGCTTAGCCTCAGCAGATATTTGAAAGGCCACATCGAAAACTGTCTGGTCTATAGCTCAGAACAGACTCATACCTTCCTGAGCCCACAAACAATCTTTTCAACCGTAGGTATAATTGGCTGCGGCGTAGCTCTTTTTGTATCTTGGCGCGCGTACAAGCAGTCAGCAAAAAGCACTGGCCCAGACATGGAGCTCGTGAGACGGTTCGTCGAAACGGCCCCCTGGGAGCGCCTTGCCGCTATTCAAAAGTCTGAGAACGAGCACGCTGCCCAAGATGGAGACGACGAAAGAAAAGACACCGAGCTTTAGATGTAGGCGCCGAGGCTTATTCTTTCTCCATTCCTGCAAGGATGCTTGGTACCAAGGCACGTAGACATTCAAGCTTCTGGGGGGCTACCCAATCAGTATACATCGGCGCATTCGAGGTATCGCTAAAGTTGGCATAGGCCTCTCGCACTCAGGATTGTGCCCGAGTGAGGCAGTTCACCAAAGACCTAGTCGAAAGGGAGAATGCGATGCACTTAACTGATTGCTTCAACAGCCACGGACAGGCTGACTCTCGAAAAGTTGCGTTGATCTTGCACACCTCCATCGCGGAATTGACCGCAGCCGCGGGGGTAGACCTGCAGGAACTGCCAGGCCCTTAGAATATGTCGGGTGAGGCGGTGAGCCGATTAGACAACCTTGTCAATGTTCTGAACAAAGTGGGACCCCAGTTCGCCACACCGGCCAAGGCTATAAAAGGTATAGGCCCGAACCGATGGCGGGCTTTGATGGCTAAACTGCGATGCAACTCGTATAGGCAGGCAGAAGACAGCAAGTAGTCGAGTACATTGAAGCTGTGGGGGCAAAAATTTTCTAATAAGCAGTCCGACGCGAGCGCTTAGGAAGTCTTTCGTGTTTGCTATCGCCCTTCATGGAAGCCGACGTCATAGCTACGATTGGCACGGCTCCCGACGCAAGGCCGGCCTGAGAAGGTCGAAGAAACGGGTTTACGCCCGATGGATAGTAACCGCTCGATAGGCACCGCCTGCCTGATCCCGGCTTTTTGGTCTAAGAGACGTGTTTAATGACGTCGTTAACGACGTGTCTTAGCCGGGGTGTGTGATGCGGGGTGAAGTTCTGGGATTTGAGCGTCGGCGGCGATGGAGCGATGATGAGAAGATGGGGATTATCATGTCGGTCGGGGTTGATGGTGCTTCGGTGACGCAAGTTGCGCAGCGCCATAATGTAACCCGCCAACAGCTTTATGCCTGGCGACATGATCTGAAGAAGAAAGGGCTTTGATCTCCAGACGATGGAGCGCTCTTTATTCCTTTGGATGTTGCGCCTGAATCCGTGCCTGCCGTCCCGCTTGGAACAAGGGGCGCATCGTCGGCCAGAAACGACCGCTGCAACCGAAGCATGTCTGGGCGATCCGGGTCCGATTGGAGATCGCCCATCGGACCCGAGAACTGGCGCTCTTCAATCTCGCCA
>NZ_JAPWHM010000014.1:0-24776 GCF_027214245.1 Sulfitobacter dubius
CGCGCCGAGCCCTGCCTGGTGCTCCTTCAGGATGCCAATAATCTGTTCTTCGCTGAAACGGCTTCTCTTCATCTTTTGTCTCCTCAATTGGAGAACAGGCTAACCTCAAATCGAGGACATTTCAGGGGAGCAGGTCAAAAGCGAGGTCTCAAAACGCCTCCGAGAACCTTGGGATGGTGCAAGGACGCCAGTGCCCGTGAGCGATCTAGGTTTTCAGCTTGCTGGGCATTGGCAAAAGTGTGCCACGACAAGTATGGCGTATGATTGCCGAGCGCCTATCATAGCTGTAAAATTCAACATCTGGATGATAAATGCTAAGGCTTAAAGGCGCTCTATGTGTCTTGTCTTTCGCGCTCCAAGACACACCCGTTGCCGCAACTCTGCGCGTTTTAACGATAGGTTAAGCTTTCATGTCCAGTTTGCGAGCGATTGTTCTGAGCCCGCCCAGCCGTCGCATAATTGTTTTGTGGTTAACGATTAGCCTGATGGTTTGCATTGGTGTACTGGCGCTCATTCCTCTGGATTTCTCAGAAGTGCCAGGAAGCGATAAGGACCATCATATATTAGCGTTCGCAAGTTTGGTGCTGCCCTGCGCTGTTCTCTACCCTAGGGGAATTCCCCGGCTAATACTGGGCGGCGCAGTTTATGGCGCTCTTATTGAAATCATACAGCCCCTTGTTGGGCGTTCCGGCGACTTTATCGATTTTAGCGCGGATTTGGCGGGTATGGGGCTGGGGGCCATACTGGGTCTTGGGATACATCATGCTGTCGAAAGCTATTGCGGCTTTCGGCGCCGCGCCGTGCAGAGGCGCGCAAAAAATGTCATTCAGCTCTATAATTACCGCCCGGACAAAACCGTCGCTGAAGACCCTCTGGACCCTTGAGTGGGCGCTACGTCCGCCCAGGGTGCTCGCTCAAGCGGGCGAATGGAGAGTGTTGAACAGCCGTTCAAAACCGAGGCAACGTGGCCCCCATCCCCGTGACGGGAAGGGTTTTATGCTGTCATCCCATTGGGAGTGTGCTTAGACAGGGGGTAAACGCGCGTGCGTAAATGTATCTAGGATGATGGAAGACAGGATTTCTTCAGAGTTTTAGACTTTGCACGTAGGGACTGTCTGCACAGGGGTAATAAAATGCGAAGCCGGGCAATCTACTCTTTTATAGCATTTCTTATGCTTTTTGGTCTCAGCGCCTGTGGGTTTGAGCCAATTTATGCTTCGGGCTCTCAGATCGGCAAAGGTCTCCAAAATATCAAGCTGATGGCGCCTACAACCCGCGAAGAGTATATCTTCTCTCGCAGTTTTGAAGAGCGGCTGGGGCGCAATATGGGTGCCAGCACAACCCTGCGGTATAATATTTCAATATATGATCAGGGTTTGGATTTGAGCGGCGCCGTTAGAGCTCAAAAGATAGGAAGCGTGACCTATCAGTTGATCGATGAGGCGAATGGGGGCGTAATTGCCTCGGGGCGAGTAGAGTCCTTCACATCCTACTCCTCTATAGACGATTTATCCGTCGCAGCACAGCGTGACGCTAGTGAGAGATTGCTCATCATCCTGGCCGATAGGGTTATTTCCAGGTTGACCGCCCAGTTGCCTGCCACTTGAACTTTAGGTGCTCGCGGGCCGCTTAAGGGGGCAATGGATAACCAAGCGCTTGAATGTTATCGCGAACTAAAGGCAAAGGGGCTGCGGTCGTTTGATTGTGGTTGTTTGGGGTGCGGTTTTGCTAAGCTTGTCGAGAAAGTTTAGCGCCCGGCGTGTTGCCTCAGGTGATTGTATTCAAACGTTAGGTTCTCAATGATCCGTTCTCCAGCCAGCATAAATGCCCCGGAATTGTCCCTCGTCGTGCCGATGTACAACGAAGAAAATGTAATTCAGCGGTTCTTTGACACGGTCCGTCCGATACTGGATGATATCGGACTCCCCTATGAGATCGTTTGTGTCAATGATGGGTCGCGCGATGCCACGCTTCTTGCGTTGACAGGTATTGCGCGGAAAGATCCGCGTGTGCGGGTCGTCGACTTGACCCGGAACTTTGGTAAAGAGGCGGCGTTGACTGCCGGGCTGGATTTGGCGCGCGGTTCGGCGGTCATCCCGATAGATGCAGATCTGCAGGAGCCGCCTGAGCTTTTGCCAAAAATGGTGGCGCATTGGCAGGACGGATTTGATGTCGTGTTGGCGCGTCGGTCCGAGCGCAGTTCGGATACGATGTTCAAGCGGAGCTCAGCTCGGATGTTCTATCGCTTGCTCCGGATGATGTCTGATGTGGAAATACCAGAAAATGTCGGCGATTTCCGGTTGATGGACCGTGAGGTAGTGAATGCCTTGCACCGTTTGCCGGAGCGAACCCGTTTCATGAAGGGGATATTTGCGTGGCTTGGGTTTCGCCAAACTACAATCGATTTTGTGCGCCCCGCACGGCAAGAGGGGAGTGGTAAGTTCGGATTCCGGAAACTGTTCCAATTGGCGATGGAGGGGATCATTTCCTTTAGCACCGTGCCGCTCAGAATGTGGAGCTATGTGGGGTTTATGGTCGCGGCCGCGGCACTTCTGTTCATGCTCTATATTCTGATCGATACATTATTGTTCGGACGCGATACGCCCGGCTTTGCCACGCTCGCCACAGTGCTGTTGTTCTTCAACGGCCTGATCATGATCAATTTAGGCATCATTGGCGAATATCTGGCGCGCATATTCACCGAAGTGAAGGCACGGCCTATTTATTTGGTGCGTGAGCAGATCCAGTTTGAGACGGCCGAAGCCGAAGAACATGACCCCTGATGCGCCATCTTCTAGGGGAAATATTGCGCTTTGGAGGGGTAGGGGCACTGGCCACTGGGGTGCATGTAGGGACCTATCTTGCCATGCTTTCCCTTCTGCCGCCTCAGGCTGCCAACGCTGTTGGGTTTTTGGTCAGCGTTAGCGTGTCGTATGTAGGTCATACTTGGTTCAGCTTCGCAGGGTCTTCTAAGCAAGCAGGGGCAGGCCGCACGTTGGCGGTACGTTTTGCCGTGGTGGTGGCCCTGGGCTATGCGCTGAATGCAGCCTGGGTGGCCTTGGTCACGCAGGTGCTGGGATGGGCATCAGGGTGGGCCGGGATTTTTATTGCCTGCATGACGCCAGCCATCACGTTTCTCTTGCTTAAGTATTGGGTCTACGCGCCTCGATAAGCTGTTAGCGCCTATGAAGAGGAAATTCTTTCCAACCTATGCCGAGCATTTAGGTGTCCGCGTCAGTCAGGGGCGCATAGACATCAGGCAACGTGAGCGTCAGGATTATGATTTCCTGTCTAGGACCAGATGGGTAACCAACCAAAATTCACGGACGGCGGTTACCAGTCAGACCCTTGTGCCCAATATGTGAGCAAGCATGCAATTTTGACCCCGTAGAGGGGTGATCGGCGTCCAAAAATGACCCCCTTACACTGATGTGGATAATGCTCCCGTGGCTATCGGGGAGCATAGTGTGGGATGTTGGTTGTTGAAACGATTGCGAAGAACCGGCGGGCGTATTTTCAGGACAAGAAGCTGACATCATTATCGGTCTGTCGCTAATAATGGTCTTCTAACGCAAGGGCGGCCATAGGTGGGTTTTACCTCGTACTACCAAAAATTGCTCTGAGTAGAGAATGGAGAAACCCGTTCTCTGCTTTTTTGTTTTTCTGCTCCGGAAAGCAGGCGACAATCAGATAAAATGGACGCCATCAGAAACAAGTGCTGCTTCGGCAATGTTGCGTGAAGCAAGCTGGAGGCGATTGAGGCAAATCCTAGTAGATGATGCAAATGCACATCGAAGGCTAATCGGTATTAATGTTCGCTGATGTAGGAAACTGTCACCATCAGCCAACAACCTTGGGCTTGTAGCCTAACACCAATTGCCAAAGTACATGGCGAGGGAACAAGGAAAAACGCTTCCAAGCCCACCCCCCTACGGCAGATGTTGACACTAATGAGGGCCGCCCCTCATAAGCGGCTTTTTTCCCAACACGCACTGCTCGTCCGAGAGCAAATAAGGTGCTCAGCTCCCGAGGTAGCCTTCGACCATCCCTAAGCGCCGCCTTTCGAGGGTTGCGAGAGAAGAGCCTATTGATTAATGATACACACTTGTAGCATCTTTGCAGAACTTCTGTAAAAGATACAGGATGGTAACAATGTGCGTTTGGCAGCATTAAAGTTTACGATCTGTATCAAGGGGTATCTGCCATGGAATTGAAGCCCGCAGAACAACGCCTGGCCCGTCAGTTTGGCGAGCACGTCCGCGCCCGCCGCAAGTCGCTAGGCTATACTCAGGATGATCTCGCGTCCATGATCGGAACCAACAGACGTTTCATCAGCGAACTGGAGCGCGGAAAGGGCACCAGCTATCTTGGCCCAGCCCTGGCGGCCGCCGAAGCCCTGGGTATCAACATTTCCATCCTCTTCGAAGGGCGCCGCATTACGCCATCGTCCTCTCTTCCGAAGGCGTAGCCCATGGACATTTTCTTCGAAAAATACCTGGTCGGCAGGATCGATACGGCTGCCTCTCCATCACCAGTCTTTCGTTACGATCCCGCTTGGCTTTCCCTGCCCGGCGCCTTTCCGATTTCGACGACCCTTCCAATGATGGAGCAGCCCGTCGAGTGGAGCATCCTGGCTCCATGGCTGATCAATCTCTTGCCGGAAGACGCGGACGCACTCCGTATGATGGCCCGCATCCTCGATGTTTCACACACAGATGTTCTAGCCCTGCTCGAACGAGTCGGCCGGGATACATCAGGGGCGTTTTCCTTCGCTCAGAGGGGCACCCCCGGTGATACAGTTATTCCTATCGAAACGGACGCCGCGCTCGAGAAGATTCTGAACGAACTGCCGGCCAAACCGTTCCTGGCAGGCGAGGAGGGGGTCTCGATGTCTCTAGCCGGCGTACAGTCGAAACTCTCTGTCCGTCTGCTCGAAAACGGCCGGCTTGGCATCCCCGTAGATGGCGCTCCTTCCAGCCATATCTTGAAGCCTGATAACCCGGGCCGCCTCTGGGGCAGCGTACACAATGAGGCCTTCTGTTTGACCCTCGCCCGCCGCGTCGGACTGTCTGCTCCGGTCGTCACCACAGGACAAGCCGGAGAGCGGCAATTCCTTCTTGTGGAAAGGTATGATCGAGCACGGGATGGAGACCTGCTGCGCCGCTTGCATCAGGAAGACTTCTGCCAGGCCCTCGGACTGCCGCCTGGCGCCAAATATCAGCATTCGCAGTATCGTGGTCCAAAAGCCAACTTTTCGCGCATGATGGATCGACTCCGAGAAGTGGGTGGCGGCTCTCAGGTCATGCAGATGTGGGACATGCTGGTGTTCAACGTCCTGTGCGGGAATACCGACGCCCACCTCAAGAACCACTCCCTGCTCCTGTCATCAGAAGGTGTGACACTCGCCCCCATCTACGACGTGATGTGTGCTGGGGTCTGGCCTAATATCACGCGGAATTTGGCTCTCGACATAGGTGGCAAACGCGTAGGCGACTACATCGAAGAGCGCCACTGGAGCCGCGAAGCAGAGGCCTGTGGTCTCGCACCTAGACGCGCCTTGGCCCGCGTAGAGAATTTGATCTATAAGGTTCGGAACGAACTGCGCGCAACAGAAAGAGATATCGCAGCCATGCCGGCTGGACCCCATGGGATCATAGAGGGTGTTGCGAAGGATATAGACCGCAAGTGCAGAACACTCTTGAACACCTTGGAAAAATAGGTCGCGGTGTCATTCCAAGGGCTGGCAATATCTGAACCCGAATGGATAGCGCCGCCCCGTTCGGGGCGGCGCTGTAGATATTTCCTCATCAACATTTGCCGTAGGGGCGAGTTCCAAGCCGCAGTTCTTCTTTCGAAGAAACTTCAGGGTGCATGTTCTCCGTAATCCATACCTCGAAGGCCCCTTCAGGCTTTAAGGGTTTACCACCCCCTTGGTGCGCACCAAAGCCCCGCCTTTGACCTCTACCAAGCCATAGGTCTGCTGAAGGATTGCTTGGGCCTCTTGTTCAGAAGCTTCTGCAATGGTGTGTATCCCGCCATTGGGGAAGTACAGCGCATTGCCCTCCAGACGATACCCGGTTTCATAGAAACCGCAATCTCCAAGGAAAACTGTATGATCTTCGTTTTCAGAGGGGATGATAGGCTCGTAGGTACAGGCAAGGCTCGAGGTTGCCGTACTCACGACCGCAGCAGTAAGAAGTCCCTTAAACAGCATATCCGCACCTTTCGTCATTGCCTTAATATCTTACATAAGCTCGCACACTCAAACAACACCGTGGCATTGCCATACAGGGGGCTGTGCGATCTGCCGCTCACGGTCAGGTCAGTTGATGTTGTTCTTTCTGAAAGCCAAGGAACCGTCCAACTTGATTTTTGACCTTAGTGATCGGTCTGGGCTACTTCTACGCTTTGCAGCGCAAAGGCTAGGACGCGCGGATCACCATTGCGGGGCAGCATTGCATCGGGCAGCTCAAGCGAGAGGGTAATAATTCGCTTGGTCCCAGATATCGATTGGAACATCACGACAAGGTCTTCACCGTCGCGGTAGGTTCGATCGATCACGTCGCTACGGGCAACGCTTGGTTCCATGTGCACAATAATGCGTTGGGCACCCGTCAGGTACATTCCGCGCAACGTCAAGGTGAGTTCCTGCGTTTGGGGAGGCAGGGAAGCAGGTAAGGCCAGTATGATCTGCGCGTGGCTGCCGAGTGTCCAAGTATGCATGGTCTCTGGGGTGTCCCAACCATCAAGCAGAAGTTCTGGCGCGTCATGAGCATAAGTCTGCCCGATCGTTATTGCCGATAGTACATCGATCTGTGCCTCCCTCATCACAGGAGAAAGGCTGGACGTGCGGTCGATGTAATAGGCGCGGTAAGCGTCGGTGACATTCGGATGGGCCGCCAAATAGATCACGCCCCCATAGCCCGCCAGCAGACCAAGCGCCAAAGCACTCCACCCGTTCAGCCAGTTGCGCAACTTATATGACAAAGAACAAAGACTCCTGCCACGCATAGCTCATCCAAAGATAGGACAAAGCGGAAGGCACTAGGAGCGCGCGGAGCAGGCGGTGGTCGTGCATCAACATCACAACGGCCAACAAGAACGCCGGTTGCATCATCACGTAGCGTCCCAAAGAGCTGGTGCCTGTGGCGAGTGGAATTGCTGTGGCAAAAAGCAAGAATAGGGCCAGCCCCCCTTCGCCTTTCCATGCCAGGCAGCCTGCAAGTGCAGCCCCAATGAGCGCGGTCAGCGCCATGATAAAGGTATAGGGTGATCCTCGTAGACCCTTGCTCAGATGATAAAGAGGACTGCTCAATTCACGATCCCAGGCGCGCTGAATGTGAGAAAAGGCCATCGCGTCTCCGACATGGAAATGTAAAAAAATCATATAGGCTGCTAGTCCCAAGGGGATCAGCATCCCCGCAAAGAGCAACCTGCCTGCCTTTGCATCAGATTGGCGGAGCACCTGGGACAAGGCATAGGCGGCGAAGGTGAGGCCGATCCCAACTCCGACCGCGCGCGCCGCGCTCAATAAGGTGCCCATCATCCCTGCCAGTATCGGTCTGTCCTGACGCATCGCGGTCAAAGAGAGACAGGCTATCATTAAAAACAAGGGCTCCGTGTAGCCAGTGTTGGCATATATCGCTGCGGGGTTCAGCACCAGAACGGCCGCCCCCAGCCACAAGGGAGCCTCGGGAAGATACTGGCGCTGGAAGGCCAAAAATGCCCAAATCGCAAGAAACCAAAGCACTTTGGCAGACAAGATCACGGCGACCTGGGGGGCAGTTCCGGTGATCCAGTGCACGGTTCCGCTAATGATTGGGAACAGGGGAAAGAACGCCCAGTTTGCTACATCACTTTCTGGCCTACTGCCGCCTGCGTCGCCATTGGCCTCTGGCATATAGCCAAATTCGATTATGCCGACGTACCAGTTGCAATCGTACTGACAAAAGAAATAGGGCGCGTCTCCATGCAAGAACACGACAGCCGCATGCAAGGTCTGGTGTATCAAGAACGCGGCTAGAGCTACCCGGAACAGGGGTGCAGTCACATCCGGGTCGACGGATTTACCGATTTTCAAAGCGATGACCGATCCCCCACCAAACCCTTTAGTTGATACCCAATCTGCGGGTCGGCTTCTATAGGTAACTCAGAAGTGACCTTAGTAAGGATTGCCGAAGATATTGCATTGGAAGCTCCCAGCGGCATTGCCTCATCCACCAAGGCAAAAAAGACCTCCACCGTTTCCAGCAGAGGCCTACTAGCAGGTAAACCAGGCAACTAAGTTTACAGCAGCTTCTTACTGCTGCACCTCTATCTTTGCCAGCTTTTCCTACATGGTCGGCATACCTGCATTCCGTGCTGTGTGAGTGGTGCAATCTTCTATGAAATAAGGCGTGAAAGCTCGGCATTCTCAGCTCGAACGTTGTTAACTTGAAGCTTGGCTTTATCCTTCAGGCTGCCGACTTCATAGGATTCATCATCAATGGTCGAATGTTCGGCTGATCGCCCCCTTCGCCCGCCCCGCTTAAATAAAAGGCCCCGCCATCCTACGATAGCGGGGCTCTATTTTCTAAAGTAGTTTCTTGCGAGGTGATTAGGTCAGCAAGTTGCTCGCATCAAAGTCGCTAACAGAGAAACCGACCAGTTCGATCAGACCGTCATCATCACTAAAGGTGCTGTCGGTATCGAAATCGTGGAGGACATAAGCGTTCCCACCGTAGTTGAACGTCGCAAAAGTATTAACACCGTCCATGTAGCTTGCCGCGAGTACAACTGCATCAAATAGGCTCGCCTCACTGGCAATCGCGGCGATTTCCACGTTACTTAGCGTTTCGCGACCCGAAGAGAAGGCAGTTATATCAAGGACGTCGTCATCAGCGTTAAAGTCTGAAACAGTAGTGAGGCCCTTTAGAAACTCAGCTTCACTGGCATCACCGATGTTGTTTCCGTACTCGATGTCGATCATATCAGAGCCAGCACCAAGGGTGATTTCCACACGCGTATTGGTCGACGCACCGCCGGTATCGTCATCAATAGTCACTGTGTCGTTACCATCACCCAAGTTGACAGTGACGACCTCGGCGTCGCTATAATAACGGCCGAGATTAGACACAGTGTCATCACCAGAACCCGTGGAGATACTTGATATCATGTTTGAGAAGACAGCGAAGTTTATAGACAAGCCGCCGGTTGACCCGGAGCCATTAACAGTTTCGAGCTCCAGCCCATTGGTGCCGATAACGTTGAAAGTTGTATTGCTGGCCAGCGAGAGGTTCAGAGCAGTTATTGCATCTGCACCAGCCCCATCAGCACCCAAGTCAACCGTAAGAGTAGCGGCAGCAGCATCAATAGAACCTGAAACATTAACAGTTTCAATGTCGTCACCGACGATGGCCACAGTGGAGGCGTCATCAACATTATCAAGGGCGACCGAAGCCGATGTTGCGCCATCTTTGTAGGTAGCCACGTCAGCGGCCTGAACTGCAGTGTCGCGGAAGCCGACAGTCTGACCTTCTACGAGGTTGTTGATCGCACCAGCATTATCGATCTGCCAAATCTGCGTAGCACCAACAAATACGGCAGCATTAATCGTCCCACTACCACTATCGCGCGCAAGATTGATGGTTTCGATGTTCTTGATGGAAACGCCCCCTGGAACGGTGAGGGTCCCGTCAACAATCATCTCCAACGTGTCTTCACCTGCGCCACCATCGAGCTTGTCAAAAGCTGTCAATGTAGTAGCCGCGGTGCCGTCGTTTTCTACAGCCTGAAATGTATCTGCATTGGCTGTGCCAACGAGATTGTCAGTGCCTGCAGTGAGCGACCAGACTCAATTTGGCTAAATAGCGATTAAAATGAATCTCTTAGATTGGTATTAGCTAAGTGTTATTCAGCGGACCAAAGATCGACCTAATTTACTCTTCGGAATCAGTTTTCAAACCTGTGGACTTACCCCGGTCATCAAGTTGATCTTTCCGTAGTATATTTTTTATCTCATCTGTCTCCATTGCGACTTCCAATAGACTCAGATGGTCATCTGGCAGAGTGATGTGCAGATCGCCTTTCATTGTGAGATCAATATTGATTCCCGCGTAACGAAAGACGTTCAATGCAAACTCTAGGTCCTCACTAGAAATTGCCCCAGAGGCTGTCTCCGCACGGGCTAGCTTGGATTTAGAAATCCCCATTTGTTTAGCAAATGCAGCTTGGGAGATACCTAAGATTGACCTACCGGCACGCAGAGCTGCGGCCAGCTTAACGCTGTACTTGCGTCTCGCGTGATCCTTTGATACTGATTCTGGACCATTGGACCAAAATGCATCCATTTCGCTCATCTGGAGGCCCTTCCGTTGCCGAAAGCTAAACTAAACACCCATCTTGTATCTCACGTCTCTTGCCCCGAGGGCAAACGTAAAGAGACATTCTTTGATACAGTGACTAAAGGCCTGTCGCTTGAGGTTCGTGTATCGGGCGGAAAGACCTACTATTTGCGCTATTCGGATGTCCGAAGCAAAACACGCTATATGAAGCTGGCTGACGCTAGCGACGTCAGTTTGACCGAGGCACGAAAGCTCTGTGAGCAGGCCCGCAACAAGATTGCCATGGGAAAGGACCCGATTTCAGAGAAAGCGGTGAAGAGGAATGTTCCGACTTTCCGTGCTTTTGTACAAGAGCGATATCTTCCCTACGTCAAAACCTACAAGGCTTCGTGGAAGACCGATGAGACGCTGTTGCGGGTTCACCTGATCCCCGCATTTGGGTCCAAGCATCTTGATGAGATTACGAAAGACGATGTTATCAAGTTCAGGCAGGCCGCTCTGAGGACCGATGCCAAGCCGGGGAGCATCAACCGGCGTCTTATTCTCCTCCGCTACATCTTCAACCTAGCCGTTCGTGACTGGGAGGTGCCGGGTGTCCCTAGCAACCCAACCAACGGCGTGGCGCTGCTGCCTGAGAACAACAAGAAGGAGCGGTACATCACGGAGGATGAACTGAAGCGCCTGTACGATGCCGTGAAGCGCAGCAAGAATGTCATGCTCCGCTACATCCTTCCCCTGCTGGTCGTGACTGGTGCTAGGCGGGGCGAGGTCCTTAATGCTAAGTGGGAGGACATTGACCTTGATCGTCGCATGTGGCGCATCCCCAAGGCGAAGTCAGGTCAGGCACGGTATATCCCGCTTGGAGAGAACGCCTTGCGGGTCTTGGATACGGTACAGGGCATCTCTCGGTCGGACTACCCCTTTGGCAACCCCAAGACGGGCAAGCCGTATAGACATCTGTACTCCGCATGGCATGTGGCCAGAGAAAGGGCTGGCTTGCCGGAGGTACGGATGCACGATCTCCGCCACAGCTTTGCATCCTTTCTGATCAACGAGGGTCGGGGCATATACGAGGTACAGAAGCTCTTGGGACATACCCAGATCAAGACGACGCAGAGGTATGCCCACCTCACTCAGAAGACCCTCTTGGAGGCTGCTGATGCGGGTACGGCGTCTCTGACTGCTATCTTCAATCCGTAGTCCCATGACCCTTCTGCGGCCCCAATTTACGGGTGTAGGGAGACAGATTGGCCCTACCCTTGATCCCCTTCTCAAAGGCAATGGTGACAAACCTACTGGCTAGGTGGGGAGGGATTACGGTGCATCAGAATGGCTATATCTCGACTACGGATAGGACCAAAAGCGGGTTAGCCCAAACCCCTTAATTATATGGCTCAAACAGTTATCAGCACATAGAGTAATATAGTATGGCAACCACCCCTCTCACACGTGATCAAATACTATCGCGACTAAATAAGCTACAGCCTGCAAATTCCCCTCTCAGCTTACCGGAAAGAGGTAAGGGTTATGACCTTGCTTCCCACAATCTCATGCCCAGTGTGAAGGGATCAAAGCCTTATCGGTTGAAGCTGAAGCAATCTGCTGAAGACCTATACGATCTGATCCGTAAAGATGGGGATGTTAAAGCCAATGTGGGTGAGCCAGTTGTGGTTAATGACAAGCCAAGGGCTGTGTTGACTGCATTCACACCCAAAAACCGTGAAGCCAATCTGCTCGCCCTAGAGCATATCCTGCATAGCCTATCGTATATCGCCTCCCATCTTTCTAAGCAGCTGCGCTACATCGGCATCCCGTTAAACCAAGATGGCTACGGACAAGCTACCGCGTACAAACACATTAGTTTCCCCGCTATCCAAAGGGTGGTTTATGCCCTCCATCTCTTTCAGCTTGAAGATAAGCCATTCCTAGAGATCATCCCCGGTACCTATGATCGTACGAAGGGCATGGGTCAGGTCACCCGTATTGAGGCTTCTCGCCCCGCATTGGATTGGTTCACGCAGAAGGGTTTGATCCTCCCCGATCATCCAAACACTCCAGACCAGATATATGACCCTGTGCCTGTTCATCTGAGGTTGAAGCCCTTTGGTCAGAAAGAAGCAAAGCGAGGAGACCCGTTGTATCGCCCATTGCAAGGTACGGAGATGGTTTTGCCCGTTAGCCTAGCTTCGCTGAAGAATGCCAAGCTCAGCCTGCCCCTGCCCGACTATGCCTTCTATGTGGATCACTGGAGCTGGGCAGAAAAGCGGTCAAAGCTGATGGCGACGCGGAGAGCTGATCTATACCGTAGCTTCAGCGGTGAAGATGGTCGAGGTGGCAGGATATACGGCCATTGGGTCCAGATGCTGCCCGCTGATGCCCGTCAATATCTTACATTCCGCAATCAGTCCTCCGTAGAGCTGGACTATTCCTCTATGCAGTTGGCCCTGCTGTACCATCTTCATGGCATTCCGATGCCAGAGGGCGAACTGTATGAGATTCCTGGCACACGCTGGTCACGGGAAGCCTGCAAGGCTGTTCTACGAATCTCCGTAGGCAGTAGCAGCAAGACCCAGACCGTTAAGTCTTTAGCCAACGAGCTACTCGCCATGCGCTTGAAAGCATCACGAGCTGACGAACTCTATGAGGCATTCTGGGACCATCATGTGGCTGTGCGACCTCATACACCTGGTTCAGATGCACCTTGGCTTGAACTACAGGCCATTGAAGCGAAGATCACACTCAAGGTACTTTGCTATCTCGCCCAACAGAACATACCCGCTGTCCCTATCCATGACAGCTTTCTGGTACCGGCAAAGTATGAGGCTGAATGCCATGATGCCATGCGAAAGGGGTTTGCTGACTACGCTCACGGTATCTCAGTTATGATCAAGTCCACGGGCGGGAATTCCCAAGATACTTAAGGCTTTATTCGACCCTCAGGAGACTCCCATACAGCGCCTGTAGGGCCGTTTGTGGGTCATGTATCGTTGACGCTCACGAGGCCCTCTCAGAGTCCGCATATCGCCTCTACGAATCACTTCTGTGGCAGCTTCAACGGGACTGTAGCTAGTGTGAGCAGATGGCTATAGGTCAGCTTCAACCATTAGCAATCCGGTGGCCCCTACTGGCATTCTGTTCAGTGCAGTTGACGGTCCTACAGCTCTTTTCCGTGAGCAAGGCCATATACGACAACGGGCATACCCCCGTAGGCACTCGCCCCCTCTCCTGCCCACTTAACGCAAAAAGACCTCCACCGTTTCCAGCAGAGGCCTTCTAGCAGGTGTAGTTAGGCAACTATGTCTACAGTTGTAACTTACTGTTGTGGCTCAACTTTGGCCAGCTCTTCTTGCAATGCACGGGCATAGGCGTTTCGTGCAGTCTGGGCGATAGCAGTCTGCTGCTGAAGACGCTTTAGCTCTGCATCTACAGCTCGGATATTGCCCAGTTGGCTCTTGGCTTCGTCTGTGAGGCTGTCCAGTTCATAGGACTTTCCGTCGATGTCGATTGTTTGGCCATTTGCCATGTCACATTCTCCAAAGTCTTTGAAAACTGCATATAGAAAAAGCGGCCCCGAAGGGCCGCTCCAATAGCATGGTCCAGTGTGAGTGGATTAGGCTGTTACGAAGTTTGAACCGTCCAGGTCGGAAACCGCAACGCCAGCTACTTTGATGAGGGTGTCATTTACATCGACACCAGCAGTTGCGTCAGAGGTGAAGATGTAAGTGTCGCCTTCGTAGTCAAACAAAGCGTAGTCACCAGCACCCATTACTGTGGCACCTTCTGCAGCGGTAACTGCTGCCAACAGGTTTGCCGGAGTCGCAGCATCAATTGCATTGTCAACGGCGTTCTGAGCTGTACGAGCACCTGTGGTGAAGGCCGCAGTATCAATCACATCATCAGCAGCAGCAAAATCAGCAATTGTTACCAGGCTCTCATTCAGATCATCACTGTCAGCTACTGCAAAGAGGTTGTTGGCACCGTTGAGGTCGAACGTATCACCGCCAGCACCACCGGTCAAAGTAACGGCAGTTGCACCAGCAGATTTGCTCACATCCAGTACAATAGTGTCTGTACCCTCACCAGCATCGACAGTCACCGCTTCAGCTGTTGCGGCGCTGTTGTCAACAGTCAGAGTATCGTCACCCGAACCACCTGTGAGGGCTTCCAGAGCAGTGACAGCCGAAGTGTCAATGATCAGATCACCAGTCGAAGTAGATGCGTCTACAGTGGTCACAACAGCGTTATCAACTGTAAGTGTAACACCGTTAACAGTATCGGAGGTGATACCGAGATTGACCGTATCAACGGAAGTCGTGCTTGTACCGGTATCCACGGTAACATCGCCATCACCAGCCACGGAACCGCTAACAGTCACAGCAGTAAGGTCACCAGCTGTGGTTTCGGCAAACGTTACGGTGCCGCCATTGGCGGCGTTGTCGAGAGCAACTGTTGCAGAAGTCACTGCGTCAGCAACAGTCACCGTATTCGCGGTAACATCACGGAAGCCTGCAGTCACGCCAGCGCCAACCGTCACGCCACCCGCAACGCCTACTTGCCAGAGCTGCTGAACACCACCAAAGGAAGAAGAATTGAGGTTAGTAATGGCCGCAGCGGTCGCGACGTTTACAACTTCAATACCCGCGATGGTTACGCTAGTTGGCAGAGCAACACCACCTGCCCCGGCGATGTTCAGCGTATCCACGCCAGCTTTACCGTCGATGTTGTCGAACGTGTTGATCGTGGGGTCGTTAGCTGCAGCATCTACAATGGCTTGGAAAGTATCTGCATTGGCCGTACCAGAAAGCGTGTCGACACCATCAGTGAGCGTGAAGGTTTCCCCAACGGTGCCGGGAACGGTACCATTGGCGACGTATGCGTCTGTAGCTGCTTTAGCTTGAGCGACTGTCGCTTCGTCTTCGGTCACGCCGTTGACTGCGGCAACAGCTGCTGCTTTAGCGGCGGCGTCAAATTCGAAGCCAGCAACATTGCCTGTTTCCAGAGCAAAATCCAAACCAACTTCGATTTTGTTGTCCAAAACTGCTTTGTCGAATGTACCAGCGGCTGCATCGTCACGAGCGCCCATGATGATCGCTTCGATCATGTCGGCGACGGAAACGCTTCCATCTTCCAGAACACCAGTCCAGAATTCCAGGCCCTCTGTTTCAGGGGCGCGGCCGAACAGGTTCGCGTAGATGTTTGTGATGAACGCGGCAGGCGAAGAAACGTCTGGCGTTGTCAGGTAGGGGTACAGTGCCACGGCTTCAGGGGAAGCGGCGAAGTCAGCTGCGATTGTATTGAACTCACGACCGTTGTCGATCTGGTCGATCCAGAACTGAAGGCCTGCTGGATCGGGTGCGCGATCAAAGTACCCTACATAAAGGGCTGTAATCGCATTGATTTGCGTAGAAGTTGCCATGTTGTTTGCTTTCCTGCTTAATAAGCTTGCATAATGATCTTCACGAGCGATCTTGTGGCAAGAGCCTTCCGAGAATGGCAACATTGCCGATCGCGGATCGATCACTATGATCGAACTAGCAAATTGGTCGCCTTCGGGCAAGCTTTATGTCCAGCAAAAAGTATACCATCTGTTTTCACTTGATGTTATGCATAGGTGAGGGTGCAAGCACTAATGAAAATTAGCTCAAAAATTCTGGCCCTTAGCACGAAAAATCTGGCTCAGCCTCTCTAAGCGGGGCTTCGCCGCGCACAGGAAGTTTTATAGTATGGCACATGATAAGTTTTCTCCTGCTGTTTCGAGAGACAAAGATGCGCGCGCGGAGTTGGGGAGTTGGCTGAAAACATTGCGCGAAGCAAGGGGCCTGTCACAGCGCCAGCTCGCGGATATGCTTCACCTAGATTATTATACCTTTATTTCTCAGTTGGAGACGGGCCGCGGCAAAATCCCAAGCGCGCGGTACCGCGATTGGGCAACAGCCCTTGAACAAGAGCCCAAAGCCTTCATGACCATTCTGTTGAGCTACTATGAGCCGGAAGCTTATGAGTTGCTCTTCGGCGACGTTAAATAAGCTTAATCACTAGAATTGATGTCGGTTAAAGCCTAGTGAGGCGCTCTTGCAAGCTAGGGTGCAAGGCATGCGCCTTTTCTTCGAATTTCAAACGCAAAGCCAGATCTCGGCTGGCCTGTAGCGCCGTCTCTTTGGCCAACGTAACGACGTTTTGAGCATAAGATTCGGGAGAGTGATGTGCCTCAAAGTATGCGCGGCCTGCGACACCGATGGGACGCGTGGCATCTCGATCATCGGCAAGCTTCGAAAAAAGCCGGTGCAGTTGAGCGGCTTCGTTTTCCAAATCGATAAAATAGGCTACTTCATCAGGCAATTCGGCATACCAGCCTTCACGCGTCACCGCCGCCGGCGCTCCTGCATTCCAGATACGCAGCTGGCTGCCGGAGGCTTCACCCATGCTGGGGTGGCGAAGGTTCAAAACCAGATGGGCTTGTCGCAGGGTATTGTCTAAGATCAATTCTGGTACAAAACCATGCAGGTGTACCCGGTCCCCTAAGTTCAACTGACTCAGTTTGTCGTATATGAGATGAGGATCCCAAACCTTACCCATCACGTCCAGTCGAAAGTCAAAATCTTCCGGCATTTGAGCCAAAGCGTCCAAGGTTTGCTCGAGCCGCCGATTGGGGCCGATCCAGCCAAATTGTACCAGGCGTAATGGGCCGGTTGAAGCACGGTGTTGTTGCGGCGGGGCGTCGATTGCGAAAGGCAGAGGCAACATTTGACAGGGTAGGTGAGGCAACTTCTTTTGCACTGCATCACGTGCAAATTGCGTATGCGTAAGCACACCAAGCGCTTTCTCCAACACCAACTCAAAGCCTGGCTGTCTGGTAGAGATCACAGACCCCTTCTCTGCGTGGCTTAAGCAAGACTGGCCTTTGCGCAAACCTTCCGCGCCATACCATTTTTGCATCCCGGCCAAATAGCTCGGAGCATCCCATTCGTTCTGCCCCACCGCTTCGATCATCAGCTCCTGGATCGCGAGATCATGTAGGACCACAACGGTAGGAATGCGCTGTGCCAAGCGCAGGAAACCTGAATGGTACACCCAAGAGTTTCCGATATGCATAAAGAGCACTTCCGGGCCTGATCCAGAACTGGCTGCGGCAAAGTCTCGAGGTAAGACCGTATCTGGGTCGAACTGCTTAATCGTACAGTACCGCTCTAAAGACAAATCCCATTCTAGCGCATCGGTCCACAGAACAATTTCAGCCTTGGCGCTCAGGGCTGGGAGGACGCGCGCGGTGTAATGCGCGATATCGGTCTCAGCGGGGGGCAGGGGGCTGATCCAATGAATTGTGGGGCGAGGCTCTGCGCTGGTCATCAAAGGGCCCGTTTGACTAAGGCCAGAAAGCTGGCCTCAGAACACGGCAGCTCCAGTGTGTTGGCCCGTCCCGTGCCAGTAAAAGCACCAACACCCGTCTGGAAAAGATGCAGCCGCAGCGTACCAGAACCCGCCATATCGGGAGCCCGGCGGAAGCTGAATGTCGTCTCCGCTCCCGGTGCCACGGCTTCGCTTAGCGGCAGGATGACATTGGTATGAACGAGATAATCCTCGCCATTGATCCATTCAGCCAAAAGGGCCGTCGCCTGGTTGCCCGCAGCGGGCCACCATCCTGAAGAGGTGTTTTGCGCGGTGACTTGCGTGAGGCCGGTCTGGGCCTCATCCTTGGTCAAAACCAGTTTGCCCGACAGTCGCGCAGGATCACCATGATAAAGGCCAGCGGGCGGCGCGCTCGGCGCCCCTGCTTTCCGCCCAACAAATACGATCGTTTCTCCGCGCAGATGCAAGTCGTCCTCGCGGGCAATCATGAGCGCCGCGGTCGCCGGGTCCACATGATCGTCGTAGACATCGGATGTGCCTAGGTAGTGGGTTTCAAATCCGGCTCCATGGGCGAGAGCTTCTACCTCATGGGGGGTGTATTCGCGGTTGTGCCGTCCGTAGACCCCCCCGGTGGGGACAAAAAGGCCGAAAGAGTAGGGGGACTCACGATCGAGGATTTTCCGTACACCGCGGTGGCTGCCGACATTGGGGGTGGTCAGGATGATATGCCCTCCGGGTCGCAGCACGCGGGCCGCTTGGGTCAGGAAGAAATGCGGGTCCAGAGCGAGATGCTCAAAGATCTCCATGCCCAGCACCATGTCGAACTCTGCGTCTCCATAGGGCATGACATCGCGCTCAATGTTGGCAGGGCGCAGTTCGATGTCAAAATCAGGGTAGGCCGGGTTTAGGCTTTTGACTGACTGCGCATAAGGATTTGGCCCTTCCCAGACCCCGCTCATTTTGACATCCTTGAGCGCGTTGACGACCATGGCCTCAAAGGCCAGAGGTGGGAAGACCCCAACATCCAGAATATCGCTTGGGGCACAGTCGACGATATGGTGCAAAGTGGTCAGGTAACGCGTCCAATGCGAGCCCAGATATTGCGCCAAACCAGGCTCAACCGGCGCGGGACCCTCATCATTTTCTTGGGGCATGGTGTCAAAGGCATAGGCTTCTAACACGTCGGTGATAGAGGCAAAGGGCAAAGTCGGCGCGGGCGGCGGAGCCACGGCAGCCTGTACACGGGCCACGGCTTCTTCGGCCGGAGTGGCCGCAGCTTTCGCCTCTAGGGCTGCGATTTGCGCGGGGCCCGGTGCAGGCTTGGCCGTCTCGCCGGTCAGTGTCTCCACCACATGTTCCCAAGAGATGTTCATACTGTGGTAGCGGGCGTGACCCGCTTGTCCCATCGTTTCGGCCAATGCGATATCTTCAGAAAGAGTGGTAAAAGCTTGTGAGAGTGCATCAGCATCGGGGGCAGTGATTAGCCCTTCGCGCTGATGGGAAATGAACTCTAATGGGCCCCCGGCATCTGTGGTCGTAATCACCGGCTTGCCGGACAGCATTGCTTCCAACGTGATATACCCCAAGTCTTCATCTTGAGGGGTGAAGACAACTGCACGTGCTTGAGCGTAGTGACGGATCATCGTGTCATCATCAACGCCGCCGAGCCAATCTACGCGGCCGGCAATGCCCAAAGCTGCTGCCAAGCGATGCAATTCATCCAGATAGGCCGGGTTTTCTGGCACACCGGCGATAACCAAGCGCAGGGGGCCTGGCACTTTGGCTAAAGCGCGCAACATTAGATCGACCCGCTTAGAGGGGTTCAGACGCCCTGGAGCAAAAAGGTAATCTCCAAAACTTCCTTGGGTCAGCTGACCTGCAAGAGGCGGGGGGTGATAAAGGGGGGTGGAATCTAGTCCGAGGTATTTCTCAAGTCGGCCTGCGACGTTTTGAGAGTTCGCATAGAGGGGACGTGCACTGCGAGCAAAGGCCGCACGATCTTCCGCCTGGATCATATCGCGTGCCATCATACCGTCGGGGCTATGCAGCAAATCAGAAGTGCCCGCGGACCACATGTCGTAAGCCTGCCGGTGTTGATGGATCAGCCAAAAAACTGGATTGGGGTGGCGCGCGAGATAGGCTGGAAACTTAAGCCCGATCATCATGTCAATGGGGACCCCTTCAGATTCAGATAAATCTGTCAGACGGGCAGACAGGATGCTGTCAGTCAGGGTTTCAACGGGGTACCATTTGAAGGGCAGGGCAATTTCACAAGCCTCGTGACCATATTGGCGCAAGGCGCTTACTAGACCGGCAGCATGGCGCTCGGCCCCCCCGGTTACAAAAGGGACTTGTGTTCTGACCACACCAACCCGCATCTCAAGTCTCCTGAAGAGGTTTGTGGCCGAGAATAGCTAGATCCTGGGCTCCAAACATAAGGTTAGCCAATTCAGGATCAAACCCTGGTTTGGCCATGAATTCGGCAAGCCTTTCATGAGGGTGTAGGTAACGTGTCTCAATCGGATGAAAGCCTACAGTTTCAAACAGGACGTTCAGTACCGGGTCGGTCATTGGATTTAGGTGGGTGGGATCATTGTAAAAGGATGTCGCGCCTACCAAAACATTGCGGACATTAGGGGTTTCAAAAAGCAGGATCCCACCAGGGGCCAACACGCGCATGGCTTCTCGGGTGATCCAAAGCACCTCTTCAAAGGGGAGGTGCTCAATAAGATGATGGGCAGTAATGCAAGCCATGGAAGCATCTGCGGCTTCGGTTAAAGCACTACGGGCATCCCCCAACCGCGCATCGAGACCTTTGTCTTGTACGTCCTCAATCTGCACTGGATTGGTATCAATGCCGATCGCTGTTAGGCCAGCATCATTCAGCAGTCCAAGCCATTCACCGCGGCCGCATCCAATGTCTAAGACAGGCTTGCCCCCGGTTCGTATGGCAGCACTTTCTACATCCGGCAAATAGATGCGCAATCGGTTGCGGATGTCGGAGGTGGTGCCGCGGTATTTATTCTCGAGCTTATGGTAAAAGCTGTCCATAACGGCGCCGATACCGCCCTCATCTATAGCAGCCTGCTCTGAGGGCTCGGAGGGGGTTTTCTGATTTTGAGTTGCGAGCAGAACTTTATCTAAGCGACGGGAAAGTTCGATAAAATTGCGCGCAAGATCAGCGTTGCTGGCCATCAAGACCCGTGTCTCTGCCTGAATCATTTGGTTAACACTGGCTCTGAGCCGACGCTCCCGCGCTTCCAAGTCGTTGAAACGGTTTTGAATGGCCTGCGGGTTAATCGCTTGTATGTTGCGATGCGCTTCTTTGACCATGCGCTCCGTGCGCCCCAGCTTGAAGATGGCCGCTATATAATCGCCGATCCGTTTGACCTTGCTCACATCATCCCCCATCGGACTTCCGGTTTTCTACAAAGAGTGCGTTACACTGCGCTCTGCAGACCTATTCTTCGCGCAAACTCTTGAAAATTGCTTCGGACAGGGGGTCTAGCATGTATTGCAGCACACTACGCTCGCCTGTCAGGATAACAACATCGGCTGGCATGCCTGCAGTTAAGCCTTCGCGGATTTCATCGGTTAGATTTTCGTCTGGCACCTTGATCCGCGCCAAATAATAAGGCGCATCATTAGGATCTCTCGTGGTCACTACATCTGTGGAGATGGACAGGACTTCCCCCAGCACCAATTTAGATAGCTTGGCTTTGAAAGCAGAAAACCGCACTTCGGTTTCAAGCCCGGGACGTACGTTATCGACATCTACCGGTGCTACCTTCGCGTCGATAAGAAGGGTCTCATCACTGGGAACGATTTCCATGAGGATATCGCCAGAACGAATTACAGAGCCGCGGGTGGTGACTGCAAGACTCTGGACTTTGCCGGTTGTCGGAGCGGTGATTGTTGTACGACGCATCCGATCTTGCGCCACAGTGAGTTTCTCGTTGATTTCCGCAAGCTCTGAACGTGCAGTCTTAAGCTCGCTATTGGCTCGCTCACTGTACTCCTGTTTAAGCTTCAGGATATTGAGACGTGCCTCTCCAGCTGCAGCTTTGACCTGAGCAATGTCAGACATAGCAGTCCCAATGCTCGCCTCAATCTGGATCACTTCATCTTGCATTTCTGAAAGACGATTGCTTTCGATCACTCCACGCTCTTCGCCTGTGCGCATGCGCTCAAAAAGCTCGCTACGCAACGCATGGCGTCTTTCTACGGCTGCGAGCTGAACTTCATACCCTTCGGCTTGCCCGTTCAACTGTTCTGCACGGAATTCGAGAATTTCGGTTTGGGACAGAAAGATCGAGCGACGATCCTCAAAAATATTGCGTTGTGCTTGCACCGCGCTTTTCACGTTCGGATCATCAGAGTTTAAAAGGTCTTCAGGAAAGGAGACTTCTTCAGCAAACGTTTGCTCAGCGATCAATCTAGCTATCAGAGCCTCCGATGTCGCTTGGCGCTGCTCAAGCACAATGATTTCTGAGTTGACCTGAATGTTATCTAGGACGAGCAACGGGTCGCCCTGCTGCACCAGATCGGCCTCGCGCACCAAGATATCCTGAACGATACCCCCTTCAAGATGCTGTACAACTTTGCGATCGCTTTCCAACGTTACGACCCCTGGGGCCACGACCGCGCTAGCGATAATGGCGAAATAGGCCCAGGTACCTACAACACCGAAAGTAATGAGTAGAATAATGTATCCCGCAAAGGAGTACTTTCGCGGGTTCGCCATCTTCGTAAGATGGCCTGCAATCAATGCTGATTGTGCTGTTGCCACAACTGGATCCTAAATGGTCTGAGAACTTCTTATGAGAGTGTTGGCTTCTTTGCCACTTTTGCGAGGGTCAATCCAGCTCGTGCTTCTGGCGCGGTGAGTTTTCGCCCACGTTTACAGCTTGGCCGTTGACAGTGAAACCGTCTGCGGTTGCTGCTGCGTTTTTTGCTGCGCTGCTTGAGATGCTTGCTGTTGAGGCTGCAAAAGTTCCTTGGTGGCCACGAACCGCTGCACAGCACCATCCCTTAAGATCAAAGTGTAGTCTGTAGCACTCAAAATATTTGCCTTATGAGTTACAAGAACAATAGATTTGCCTTCACTCTTTAGATGGGAAAGGCAACGCGCGAGCGCCTCCTCCCCCTCACTGTCTAGGTTTGCATTGGGTTCATCCAACACAACCAGACAAGGGTCCCCAAAAAGCGCGCGTGCGAGTCCCACACGCTGGCGCTGACCGCCAGACAAGCGCCCCCCACCGTTTCCAATCTGAGTTGCATAGCCGTTACTCAAACCGGAAATCATCTCATGGGCGCCCGCAAGCTTGGCGGCTGAAATGATGTCCTCATCGGTAGCACCATCCATGAAACGAGAGATATTCTCTGCCACTGTACCGGAAAAGAGCTTCACATCCTGGGGGAGGTAGCCAATAGCTTTGCCTAATTGATTGCGATCCCAGTGAGAGAGCTCCACTTGATCTAGCCTGATTGCACCATTAGCCGGGTCGCCAACGCCAACCAAGTGACGAGCCAGCGTAGATTTTCCCGACCCACTGGGTCCGATAAGCGCTAGTGTTTTTCCTTCCGGCAAATTGAAGCTTACAGACCGCAAAATCGTATCCCGCGTCCCTGGAACCACGGTGGTTACGCCTTCAGCTTGGAGATGGCCTTTGGGTTGCGGTTGTTGAAGTCGAGTGGGTTCCTCTGCGACAGCTTCAAAAAGCTTTTTTAAGCGTGCGTGGGCTTGGCGCGCAGCCACAAACTCTTTCCATTGCCCGACAGCTTGCTCCACCGGGGCCAATGCCCGGCCCATCACAATGGAGGCTGCAATCATGACGCCCGCGGAAATCTGACCTCGCATTGCAAGGTAAGCGCCGGTGCCCAGAATGGCGACCTGAAGTGCCATTCTTACAAACTTTGAGCTGGACATGACGGCGCCAGCCCAATCGCTTGCCAATGCTTGGGAGATCAACATGCCATTACGCTTAACTTTCCAGCGCTCAGCCAAAGCGTCTTGCATGCCCATGGCGCGAATAACTTCAGCATTCTGCATTGTGGCCCCGGCAAATTCTGCGGCTTGCTGACCTTCTGTATTAGCTGACTGCAGTGCATTGCGGGTAAGATACTCGTTGAGCAAAGCGAGAATGAAGATCACCACTGTGCCAATGGTTGCGACCCAGCCCAGCCAGAGGTGAAAGGCAAAGCACAAAGCTAGAAAAATTGGGGTCCAAGGTACGTCAAAGAAGGCCAAGACCCCTTGCCCGGTGATGAAACTACGGACTTTGTCTGCGTCTCCCAAAGCGGTGCGCGCGCCGCTGCTGGGATTGACCAACTGCATACGCGCCACACGATCAAATAGAGGTCGAGACAGGATGCTATCAAACTGCAACCCGGCACGCACCAGCATACGCGAGCGCACAAACTCTAACATACCATAGGTGATCAGGAGCGCGACTGCGGCAACCGTGATCATCACGAGCGTCATCTCGTTTCGACTGGCCAAGACACGATCATAAATTTGAAGCATGTAAAGAGGACCGACGAACATCAGCAAGTTCACAAAGAAACTGAATAAAATAGTCGCCCCAAAAATGGCGCGAAACTTTTTGTAGGCCTGCTGAAGCGGATTACTGGCACTCATGGGCAAAAACATCTTTCACTGCCGGACATCGTCGTCCCGCTATAAACACTTTTTTGTTGAAGGTCACGCGCAGTATCGACAGCCTTTATGGCCAACCAGCATCGGGCAGGCGTTCCGCGGTTCGCCTTCAAGATCAGGTGTTGCTAAAAGGCTCACAGTCAAGCGAAACCCTAATATCTACCGCATTGTTCTTCCTGCTTTCTTCTTCGGCTGGTACGCCAGAGCTCAAGTGGAAACTGATGGTGCTACTGGACCACAATAGCACAGTACTGATGGATATGGGACTCTAGGCCGTCACGCACGCCAAAGACCATTTTATCTGCTAAAGGTGCTCTTGGGTGTTCTTTATGTTGCAGCCTCAATCCCACCCCCTAGTTGGCAAAACCATAACTGAGCTACTCCCCATTTGTTGGACAGGATCTGGCGTAGTTTAAGCTACTCTTTGCACTTGCTGATCGTGGTTGGTT
>NZ_JAPWHM010000015.1:0-23843 GCF_027214245.1 Sulfitobacter dubius
GATCTCCTTCGTGTTGAAGATCAGCAAACTACAAATCGCAGCTTACGTCAGTGTCCGATGTTCGGGGGGTAGCTCATTCTGCATAGTGGGTTGCGATCTGCATGACATGTTGCGGCGGTGTCATCTTGACCCCAATTTGTGCCGAATGCGTTCCGTCCGATCATCGCAGGGGCTTGTTGAGGCGGCGTCTCACAACAGTAGTAACCTGTTTAAGGGTGCGATTTTAAAATCAGGAAAATTGGGATGTAGCCAGACAACGCCAGTCGTTCCGGCTACATCTTTGGGGTGTACCATGCTCGGGTGCGCCCAACCTGGGAAAGGAGAAAAGCGCACGGGACCCCATAAGAAGGAACTTAGTGCCAAATTTTCTAGGCTCAAGAAGATAAGTTTGAGGCGATCTTATGGCCCCCTGCACACGTCATAAGGCCGCGCATCGGTGTCTACCTTTTTGATTTCTGTAGATGCGCTTCGCATATTGACCCCGTGATATCGGCTTGACGCAGTGCCCGGGCTCACTTCGGCTCTACTGCTCCCGAAAGGCTCGGATCATACTGTCTGTGACCGGCTTCATTAAATATTGGACGAAGGTCCGATCTTGAGTGGTAATCATGATCTCTGCAGGCATGCCCGGCGTTGGTGTAAAACCCCGAACACGATCAAGCTCTTTTGGCGGCACCGATACCCTAGCAACATAGATCTCCTGGGGAACGTCATGCGCGCGATCTAAGATCGCATCTGCCGATACATAGTACACTTGGCCTTCCAATATAGGTGTGGTGCGCTGATTTAGGGCTGTAAGGCGTACAGTCGCGGCCTGACCTTTACGGACGACATCAATTTCGGTGCGTGGGATTTGCACTTCAATAATCAGTGGCTCACCGGTGGGTAGGATCTCTAAAATGGCCTTTCCACTTTCAATAACACCTCCTGCAGTATGATAATGCATCCGCACTACAGTCCCAGATACGGGTGCAAGTATCTCAGCTCGGTGTAAAACGTTTTGGGCTTTCCGGGCTTGCTCCCGAACACTTTCGAGCTCTGATTGCACGACTTGAAGTTCATCAAGCGCTGCGCTCTGGCGTTCGTTGATGGTCTGTTCAATCTGGGATTCATAGCGCATTGAAAGCGCTTGCGTTTCGTTGATTTCAGATTGAAGACGCCCGATCTGGCCGGTAGCTTCTGCCATGGCGCGCCGCAAAGTGTTAAATTCCGTTCGACGAATAAGGCCTTTCTTCAGAAGAGTTTCTTTAGCTTCGGAATCCTCAGTCAGAATCTCAAGCTGTAATTGTGTGGCTATAAGTTGCTGCTCATAGCCATCTGCGCGCTCTTTCAACCCATTGATGCTCTGTTGTAATAGATCGACATCATTTTTCAGCTGGCGCGTTGCAGCGTTAAAAACAATCTCTTGGCTATCAAGCATTGCCGCTATGTTGAAGTCATGCCGCAGTTCTTCAAGATGTACAGGATAGTTCAGCTCATCTTTCCGATCATATTCTGCAAGAATCCGCGCTTCCATTGCTTCCAGCCGAATCTGCCGCAAGAAAAACTCCCGTTCTGTTGCCAAAGCCGCAGTTTCATCCAACAGCAGGAGAGGCTGGCCTACCTCAACATCTTCACCTTCCTCTACAAGGATTTCTTTAATGATGCCTCCTTCAAGATGCTGCACGATCTTGTTGCTACCAGTGGCAACGAAGCTGCCTTGTGAAATAACCGCAGCAGCCAATGGCGCCTTGAAGGCCCAAAGCCCAAAGCCTCCAAAAGCAAACACCAGTAGAAAAATACCAAATACAACCTGGCGTGTGATGGAGCGTGGTACCTCATCATACCACTCGGGCGGTTCCGCATAGATCGTCAGTTCACCCATTGTTTGGCCCCCCTCGTTGAGGTGCTGGCGGGTTGCCGCCATTGCTGCGCTGAGACAACTGCTGCAACACCTGCTGGCGTTCACCGAACAACGTAATATTGCCGTCGGCCAAGAGCATGATCTTATCCACTACGCTTAACAGAGACGGTTTTTGGGTAATGACCACGACCGTGATGCCTGCCTCACCCGCACGGTGAATAGCATTGGCCAAAGCGCGGTCCCCTGCGACGTCCAAGTTGGAGTTTGGCTCGTCAAGAACGAGAAAGCGTGGATTGCCGTAGAAAGCCCGAGCCAAAGCAATCCGCTGCTTCTGCCCCCCTGAAAGCGGTGCGCCATCTGCGGCTACCATCGTTTCATACCCATGGGGCAAGGAGGCAATCATGTCATGGACGTCGGCCAGAACGGCCGCACGGTGTATATCTTCATCGCGCGCATCGGTGCGCATCCGGGCAATATTGTTCTTAATTGTCCCAGGAAACAGTTGCACGTCTTGCGGAAGGTATCCGATGTTCTCCCCCAACTGTCGCGTGTCCCAGTTCCGCAAATCCATTAGATCGAGACGCACATTGCCGGAGGTGGGGAGGATCGATCCCACCAACATTTTGCCTAGCGTTGTCTTTCCCGCGCCAGAATTACCGATCACTGCCAATGAGTCACCAGGTTGCAGAGAGAAAGTCAGACCGTTGAGAACCACCTGCTTTGTGCCTGCAGGCACGTAGAGCAGCCGCTCCACATTCAAGCGTCCTTCAGGCTGTGGCAGACGCAACTTCTCAAACTTCTGTACGGTCGTCAGGAGCAGATTGGTAACTCGTTGATAGGCTGAACGAGACTGCGAGAAACCATTCCAACCTTCGATCGATCCCTCAATCGGCGCAAGAGCACGGCCCGCGATGATGGACGCCGCAATGACCATGCCGCCGGTAATTTCCCCTTGGATCGCAAGAAACGCACCCCAGCCCAACATTGCAATTTGTGTAAGCAACCGGGCCCCGCGAGATACAGCAGCCCAAATGATATTGCGATCTTGTGCGATAACCTGAGCGCGAAGAGAGTTGGCTGTATCGCGTCCCCATAAGGTGACGGCCTCAGGAACCATAGCCAGTGCATTGATAATCTGGCTGTTACGCGACATGGAATCGAGGTGCATATTGGCGCGCGCCTGCGCGACGTTGGCCTCGGCAAAAGGTTTGGACGTCGCTTTTTGGTTGATCAGTGCAATGACCATGAGTGCCACCGCGGTGGCCACTACGATCATGCCCAAATGCGGATGCACCAGAAAAATGGCCGCAATAAACAGCGGTGCAAAAGGCACGTCGAGAAAGGAGATCAGCGTGCCTGACACAAGAAAACTACGTAAAAGCTGCAAATCGCCCAAAGTCTGGTACTGACGTCCGTTATCATGCAGCGAAGAATGTGCCGCGGCACTCAATACAGGAGCACCAAGCCGTACTGCGACTTCAACCGCTGTGCGCATTAAAATGAAACGGCGCACAGCGTCGAAAATAGACTGCAAGACCACGGCACCGGCAATGACCACTGTCAGCATGATAAGTGTGTCGAGGGATCGGCTGGTGAGTACCCGATCAGAGATCTGAAAAAGGTAGATTGGGATCGACAGAACCAAGACGTTGGTTGCACAGGTCAAGATCATCACGAAGCTCATGTTCCGCCGTACGATCTGCTTGCCTTTTCTGAGCTGTGCGGCAAATTGATCGGGAGCCCCACGCTTGTGGAAGTTAGGGCTCCCTCCATTCCCTCCGTTGCCACCGCCACCGCCGCCTGTAGTCCCTCGGGGCGGTTTGTCTCCCTGGCCCGGCTTTAAAACAGGTCCGGTATCACCTTCAATTTGAATCCCTCCCAACTTGATTTTGCTCGGTTCTGCATGTTTTGCCTTTGCCTCAGTCGGCGGTTCAGCGGCGACTTTTGCTGCCGAAGCTTGCGAGGGCCGTTCTTCATATATGCCATCGGTTTGTGAGGGGGCTTGGCTTGCCGACACCTCTATGGGCTTAGGGGAACCCGGCTGAGGCTGAGGCTGAGGCTGAGGCTGAGGCTGAGGCTGAGGCTGAGGCTGAGGCTGAGGCTGAGGCTGAGGCTGAGGCTGAGGCTGAGGCTGAGGCTGAGAAAGAGACGAGGTCGCGTCTGGGGTCAAGGCTGATTTTTGTGGGGGTTCTTGCGTTGCCGTATTGTGGGCCTGAGTGGCCTCGGGTTCGGGATCGGCGCATCGCAATGCGGGTGTAAGCATCAGCTTGCCTGGCCCTTCTTGCCTCATAAGTCGTGCCGTAAAAGAACGCGGGTCCGCATTGTTTTCAAAAGGTTTATCGCTAATGGGGGGGGGCGGAAATTTATGACGGTGGTTCATGTGCGATTTACTCTCTTAGGCCAGCATCATTTGCATTAAATCAGGGGATGCTAAGCTTTCGGGTGAGGTTGGAACGATGCTAAGATCGTCCGAGGATTGGGAAGGGTCGCTGATCATACCATCAGCGAGAAATGCCACCGCTTCATTCGCGAGTGCTGGCATAAAGACCCCTGTAGGATCAGCGCTCATGTCAATTAGGTTTGCTTGATAGAGCAGGGCGTCGCTGTAGACCTCCCCTTGCACTCGGACTTCGGAATCAGCCCCATAGATATTTATCGATGCAGAATTAGCTTCGGCATTCGACCCCGCATAGAGCTTCACAGGGGACCCGGTTTGAGAGGTGAATGTGTCGAGTGCCAGATGTATCTGATCACTGTCTCCCAGCACGTTGGTTTGCTCGACCCAATTGATGGTTTTAAAATCACCTTCAATGTAGAGAACAGTCAGGATTTCATCGCCAGTGAATACACCATCGTGCGCGACAGTTTGGTCAATGGTCTGAGCGCCTTCAGCAAAGTCCTTACTCGCTGCCGCGAAGTTCTCGGTCATCGGGCTATAAGTATTGATGCCCACCGTGGAGATCGATGCTCCGTTGAACAGCAAGTTGGCACCTACAGAGGTTCCAAACGGGAGTGTCCCAACCGAGGTAATGGAATCGTGATCAAGCATCACGTTCATCTGGCTGATCTGATTGATCGTAATCAGATTGCCACCGATCATAATAAGATCGTAGCCGTATCCGATTTCGGCAAGCGCGGCCAAGTTAACAATGACGTTTTCGCCCATTCCGATATAGGTATTGGTGCCGGAGATTTTGACATCCGCACGATCGTGGTCCGTCATGAAGCTGTATTGTTGCACCCAGTTAACCGCCAGCAGGTCACCATCGATCCGTGTAACCGCCCAGTTTTTTGGCAAGCCCGAATAGGTGTCTTCGGCATTCGCGTTCGACTCGTCTAAATCATCACCCTCAACAGAGGCAGGCTGCGAGGAAATATGGGACATCATGGCGATGTTATATGTGGCTGAAAGACTGCCCTGACCGATCCCGTTAAAAATGGCATGTTCTGCGAGAACATTAGCCTGGCTGATCAGGTTCAACTCGACAACATCTCCCATGACAGAAATAACATGTGCATCGAGCCATGAGATATTCATAGCCACCTCGTTGAGCATCATGTTGCCGCCCGTCACGACCTGATATCCGTCCTCCAAACCAAAGAGTTCCTCTGCAGCGGAAGGCGGGTTCAATCCCCGAAACGGGTCTGTATCTTCGGCTTTATTGGATATTTTGAAGCTGTCGCTATGTGCAAGATCATCGCCGTTTGCAGCAGCGCTTAGTGTGGTGTCTTCGTCTTCGTTATCGTCACTCTGTAAAAGCGTCGGCAAAACATCATCAAGCAATGGTAGGGCGTCGACTGCATCACCATCGACGAACATGCCATAGGCTTCAGAGCCATGCTGCGCCGCCACTGTTTCACCAAGGCGTGATGTGGCGTCCGTTTCCCTCATGAGTTCATGCAAAGCTATGAAGAAACCATAGCCGCTTTCATTGAAATCCAGACGCATCTCTTCTGAGAGGACCCCTAAGGTTTGCGCAACCTCCTTCAAAGCATTCAGGGCATCAGTATAAATTGAAGGGTCTATGAATTCAGCATGAACGCTATTCATCCGCAGAAGATCGTTGTCCTGCATCCAAGCACTCTGCGCGCTAACCGTAACGACACTGCCCGGGGGCTCAAGCGTCAGCAATGGTCGTGCGAGCGAGGGGAAGAAGAGAGACCCTTGTTCAAAGTAAGCTTCTGAAAACGCGGTTCCTCCTGCCGGGATGTAAGGTTCCGCGAGAGGGGTCGGTCCGAGATTGGCAGACCAAACTTTATAGGGCGTATCAAAAGAAAGTGGGGTGTAGTTCAGCTTAGGGTCGAAATCATTGAGCGTGTAGCGCACACTGAAGTGAGCACTTCCTGGCTCCAGATCGTTCACTTCAGGGTTGATTTGCTTGAATTTGAATTCTGCATAGGCGTCACGCATTCGCTCTGCTTCGATCGTGGTATGGAAAATACCGATCATATGAGCGACGATTTCGGTGAATTTATCTAACATCTTGCCAGTTCCATTTCTGCCATGTGAACAGTTGCGACACTGGGCTCCTTGTTAGCGTTGCAGAATGGTGGAATGCGCAGCCACCATTTTGATTTCAAAACCGGGGCCCAGAAAATCCGGGCCCCGAAACTTCATTTAAGCCTATTAGCTATCGCCATCGTCGCCGATGTAGCTCGAGCTGAAGCCGCCGCCGACAACGGTCATATCGACAGTGTTGCCAAGTACGTTGGCACCCTGAACAATGCTCATGTTGAAGGCTGTAGTGTCGATCTGCGAGGCTGCCGAAGCAAAGGATTCACCGGTTACAAAACCATCGTCACCATTGTTCGAGCCCCACTGGCCAGCATTACCGCCAGCACCACCGGCGCCGCTATAAGCGTTGCCGCCATTGCCCCCGGTTCCGCCACCAGCTTGAACGCCGCCGACGATTGCTTGACCACCAAAGGCGTCACCAGTGTCACCGCCCCAAGCGTGGCCACCATAGCCATCACCGCCTGCACCGGCAGTGGCGGTATTGACGCCCCCATTGCCTTGAGCGTTGTTGAGTGCTGCAGACCAGCCATCTGTGTCGCCGCTGGCCCCACCAGTAGCATTTCCGCCACTGCCGTCACCGCGCCCTGTGCTTTCGGCACGGCCAACTGAATCAGCGTTACCGCCGTTTCCGCTATGACCAACACCGAGACCGATACCGCCACCGAAGCCGTCGGCCGCAGAATCCCCAGTCGAGCCACCGCCCGCAATGGGAATGCCAAAGAAGCTTCCAGCAGAGCCGCCGTCAGCGTCGCTGGAGTCTGCATTCGCACCTCCCAAGCCAACGCCGACACCGACACCCCCAGCATCGCCGGAGTTACCGCCATCCGCCTCCGAGCCCGCGCCCGACAGCCCAAGGCCGAAACCTGCACCAATTGAGGTTGCAGCACCACCATTACCACCATCAGCATCGTTGTCTGAATCGGCACCGCCCAGTCCAAGACCTATGCCAAGCGCGCCTGCGTCACCGCCCTGAGCACCTCCGCCGCCTTCAGCAGTAGATTCGCCGCCTTCGCCGCTCTGACCACCACCAGCAAGCGCTGCGCCTCCGATCCCTAGGCCACCAAGGGCTCCAGCGCCATCGGCATTACCGCCTTTGCCACTGGCGCCACCAGCCGCACCCGCAGCAATTCCATCGCCAGCCGTGGCTTCGCCACCTGTCGATACGTTGTCCTGATTGATCTCACCGTTGTTCCGAACATTGCTCAGAGTATCGTTGTCATTCAGGTTGTTGGACTGTGCGTTGACCGTCCCAGCGTCATTCCCGGCACCATTCAGTGCATCATTGAGAATGTCATCGAGGTCGAGATCATTGCCCGGGTTATAATCAATATCCCCCTTAGCCATAATGAAATCATTCGCTGAGGCGTCTTTCAGATCAATATCAGCAAAGTCATCGTCGTTGGGCATGTACCCTTCCATGTCCGCACCAACCGTGACTCCAACAGTGGTGCTGCTGTGGTTGGTCACACCAGTAACATTCTCGGTCGTACTGTCGTTGGTGGTCTTGCTGTTGTTGTTGGTATTGCTGTTGTTGTTGGTATTGCTGTCATTCGTCATTGCGTTGTCTGAATGGTTCCCATTGTGGTTCTTATTCAGACCCAGATTGGCATTCACGTTCCCGTTGCCGTTCCCGTTGTCATTGCCATTCCAGTTATCAGATGATTGGCCTTGGTATGAGGTTTGATCTTGGTCTTGATCAGAATGCTGTCCTTGACCCTGCGCTTGCAGTTCAAGCTGCGCTTGGCCTTGAGCCTGCAGCTGGTCCTGGTCTTGTTCTTGATCACCGTTGTCAATGTGAAAGATATTTACGGGGTTATGGCGATTACCTGGCATTGTAGTTCTCCTATGCGGCACATGCCGGATCGCTACTCATTTCAAAAGCGATCATTGGTCTGTGCGTTTCTGTTGGATAATGGTTCGGCCAAGCATGAACTTTAAGTCGGTCCATGCGCGGCACAGTAGTCGTTTCTGTTTTGGATGATGGTACCTCCCTTTTATTGCCTTTGCTTCAAATCGCGGAAATGACACGACCTCTGATTCGGAACCTGAGGCACTCAAAACCGCCAACGCGCTCTAAACGGGGCGCGCGTCATCACAAAAAGACGACACGGAGAAATATCTTCAAAAAATAGGAAAAAACCTATCTAACCATTGTAACTAGATGGTGCGTATTCGAATCTAAAACACTGAATAATAATGCTATTTAAGTGTTTTATGATTGCGCTTCGCAGTCTCACCAGGCATTCGAATCTGCGGGCTCTACACCTTTTGATAGGAAAGAGATTCGGAGAAAAGTCAACTCAGAGTTGAAAGACGCCATTTAGACAAAAAGATGCCCAACTTCGACGTAAATATGTTATAGTCTAGACCTAAAGGCGTATAATATTGGCACTTTTCTGACGACCTTTAGGTAACAAGTGAATTAAGCAGCCATTTACATGGCAAGCAAATCAAACTGCGGCGAGGCAGACAGGCATAGAACGTTGTAACCATTAGGAACAATGCTATGCGTGATTTTGAATATGTTAGCTCTGAGAAGATATCATGCTTTTTTATCGGTAATTCACGAGATTTTTCAAATACTTTGGTGAAGCTCGCACAGGCGAACCTCGAAGATATTGCATTCTACAGATTAGGGTCCATCGAAGCTCTTCTTGAGTTGTCGTTGGTACGACCCGACAGGGTCCGTAGTATCATTTTGAATCAGTCTATGATGGAGCCTTTAAAAGAAGAACATGCCCTTCTTATGGACCGGTTCCCAAATGCAACGATTGCCTTGGCTTACCGTCAGCCAAAATGGGCTCAGCACGTACTGACGGAGATAAGAGATAGCCCCCCGCAAGCGAACCTCGCCTTTCTGCCAATGAACCGGGACGTGGATCGTTGGTTAACGCTATTGGAGTTGCTGATTTGCGGAGAGAACTATATCCCTTCCGAGCTCTATGCATCGACACAAGCAACACAAATCACTACCGAAAAAACTAAATCCAGCTCTCAGGCAATACTGAACCCGGCAGTTCAAGAGAGACTTACCTTTCCTGACCCGGCCCTTAGGCCTGTAAAAGATGGGCTGACTTGCCGAGAGATGCAGGTTCTCACTTGCGTTGCAGAGGGCAAACAAAACAAGATTATCGCGGATCGTCTGGGCCTATCGGAGCATACGGTAAAGCTGCATATACATCACGTCATTTCAAAACTCGGCGTAAACAACCGCACAGAAGCTGCAGTCTGGTTTCTCGAGCAAGCGAAGGCAGATCTGAGGCCATAATGAGTGACGACGTGAGCCAACATCTTCAGTTTGACAATTTTCTCCTACTTGTCGGAAAGCTCAACTATACATGGACAAATACTGAGAGCCTTTTGATCCACTTCATTGCCGGATTGGCACGCGTAGACAAAGAGACTGCTACCGTCATCTTTCTAACGTTAAATACCACGCGTGCTCGGATTGACCTGGTTGAACGTTTGTCAAAACTGGACAAAACAACACGAGAGCAAAGGTCTGCGGTTTTGGATATTACCAGCCGGCTTTTAGGGCAGGCAAAGCTGCGAAACCGGTATAACCACTGCATTTATGCGTTCGATGCGGAAGGAGGAAACCCTCGCACAATCCTCATGCGCATAGCCGATCGTAAAGACACCTTAAAAATGGGCCAGTCTCATCCTCTTAATGATGCGGCTGCTGAAGATATCGAAGCAGCGATTAATGAGTTGGCGCTTATTAACCAAGCGATCTGGCAGGTCATTCAGCGCTTTGACTTCCCACGTTAGGCTTGCTCAGGCAGCGCGGACCCATGCTAACCTTATTGTTAGCTTCACAGGTAAGATTTTGATTTTAAACTAGTATCATCGACCTCATCCAACACCCAGAAGTTACGGCCTTTGGGAGTCAAGTAGGTCAATTTAAGACGGGTCAGGTCCCTAAAATGGCTTTGACCGACCAATGGTTTGATACTGGAGGACATCATGATCCCGCAGACGCCTCAGCTTCACGCAAGAGATTCCAGCGGCAGGCCCAATCCCTGTCGGCGGATCTTGGTTGCAGGAGGCGCAGGGTTTCTCGGAAGCCATTTGTGCCACACACTATTGCATGAAGAGCATATTGTCATCTGCATGGACAATTTTACGACGGGCCGAATGTCGAACATCGCGCTCATGCTAAACGATCCGAATTTTATACTGATCCAGCATGACATAACACAGCCTCTACCAAATATTGGCTTTGTTGATGAAATCTATAATCTCGCCTGTGCGGCATCTCCAGAAAAATACCAGATCGATCCCGTCCATACCTTTAAGACAAATGTTTGGGGGGCGATGCACCTGCTGGACCTTGCCGTGAAATTTAATGCGAAAATTCTGCAGTCATCCACTTCAGAAGTATACGGTGACCCAAAGATCAGCCCCCAGCCCGAAATCTACCGAGGCTGCGTTAATACGATGGGGCCGCGTTCATGTTACGATGAAGGCAAACGGGCAGCCGAGGCTCTATTTTACGACTACTACAAGACGCAGAGTGCAAGAATACGTGTAGCGCGTATATTTAATACTTATGGCCCTTCCATGTGCCCTTCCGATGGGCGGGTGATTTCAAACTTCGTAGTTCAAGCGTTATCCGGTGCTCCTCTCACTATTTATGGAGACGGCAGTCAGACGCGGTCGTTCTGCTATGTCAGCGATATGATATCGGGGCTTATGGCCCTGATGGCCGCGCCGGATACCCAAACTGGCCCCTACAACCTAGGGAACCCAGAAGAGTTTACGATAAAGGAGTTGGCCCATCAGATCATTGAGCTCCTCGGCCTCCCCCCAATGGTGCGTTATTTAGATCTTCCACAGGACGACCCCAGGCAGCGCTGTCCGGACATCACTAAAGCCAAGAGGGAGCTACACTGGTCTCCAAGCATCTCTCTAGCAGAAGGGCTGCAGCACCTAATACCTTACTTTGAAACAGAGCTTAGTCAGGGAGCAGATTTTCTGGCAGCAGAATGACCTCTTCAGCAGGCATATGTGTAACAGGTGGTGCTGGCTACATTGGAAGCCACGCTTGCTATGCGCTCGGTCGCGAAGGACGTCCTGCGCTTGTGCTCGACAATCTTTCAACCGGTTTCAGCGGCGCAGTTCGATGGGGCCCTTTGGTTAAGATTGATCTGCGCGACACCGCACGGCTTATAGAAACGCTGCGACAATATAGGATTAAAACAATCCTGCATTTTGCCGCCTCAGCTTATGTCGGTGAATCCATTCAAGATCCGATAAAGTACTATGATAACAATGTTTTGGGTATGATCTCCCTGCTGAAAGCTTGCACAGCAGCTAAGGTGCAACACTTCATTCTATCAAGCAGCTGCGCCACTTATGGTATACCACCAAACAGTCCGGTTGCCGAAACGACGCCTCAGCATCCTATTAGCCCATATGGTCAAAGCAAATTAATCTGTGAAGCGATGTTGCGTGATATTGCAGGGCAGGCGGGAATGGCCTTCGCGATCTTAAGGTACTTTAATGCCGCCGGAGCCAGCCCAAATGGGGTCTTGCGCGAAACACATGATCCTGAAACCCACCTAATTCCTCTAGCGCTTCGCGCCACCCAAGGTGCGCAACTCCCCCTATTTGGGACAGATTACGACACGCCTGACGGAACTTGCCTGCGTGATTATATTCATGTGGATGATTTGGTGCAGGGGCATCTCCTCGCCCTACAACATCTGGAAAAGTTTGGCGGCGACCTCACTTTGAACCTCGGCAGTGGGACAGGGGTGTCCAACAAGGAAGTCATCTCCATCGTAGAAGAAGTGACAGGCGCTCCAGTGAGCTTGCGCATAGCGCCCCGACGTCCAGGTGACCCACCTGCTTTAACGGCCGATATCACTCGAGCTCGTCAAATCTTAGAATTTGAGCCATCTCGTTCGGATATTTACACCATTGTGGCGGACGCTGCGCGCAGCTTTGGACTGTTAAAGGTGCAAGATGCGAAAAGCGCTTGAGCATAAGCCCAGTTACTTCCGTCAACCTCTCTTGGAAGGACCTTTGAGATGGCGTTATAGGTTGCTAGCCGTCCTGTGGCTGCTTGCCTCTGCTTTCTTTTGGCATTGGTGGCTCCAACCAGAACATTATACAATCTGGTATCTCTATATTCCTGCAACCATTTGCGTATCTTGGGTCTTCTTCGTCCAAGCTTATTTTATCTGCCTTTTTTTACGTTCACATCAAACAACAGGAACTCTAGCGCATCTTGGCGCGTGCCGCGTCGCAATGGTGGTGACAAAAGCACCTTCAGAACCTTTTGAAGTCGTAAAAACTACGCTTGAAGCCATGCTCACTCAAACAGTGGCCCATGACACTTGGTTGGCAGATGAAGACCCCGATCCGGAAACGCTGGATTGGTGCCGCGCCAGAGGTGTCCATGTGTCTACTCGCAAGGGGGTGGATGCCTATCACAATAAAAGCTGGCCTCGTCGAACCCGATGTAAGGAAGGCAACCTCGCATATTTTTATGATCATTATGGCTATGAGAGATATGATATTGTCTCCCAGCTTGATGCTGATCATGTCCCACATCCTGAATATCTACATGAGATGCTTAAGCCTTTTGCAGATCCCGAAATTGGCTATGTCAGCGCACCTAGTATTTGCTCGCGCAACGCAACCCACAGCTGGGCTGCAAGGAGCAGGCTGCATACCGAGGCCGTCTTTCATGGGGTTGTGCAGGCTGGATACGCAAATGGCTGGGCACCTATGTGCATCGGCTCACATTATGCAGTACGCACCAAAGCGCTGCGCGCGGTCGGCGGTCTTGGCCCGGAGCTTGCCGAAGATCACTCAACATCTATGATCCTCAACGCCGGCGGTTGGAGGGGCATGCACGCAATCGATGCGATCGCCGTGGGAGAAGGTCCCGGCACGATCGCTGACCTCATTGTGCAAGAGTTTCAATGGTCGCGCAGCTTAATGACTATCTTGCTGCAACATACGCCTCGCTACTTTGCGCGCCTATCCGCAAAGCAAAAATTGCAATTCGTTTTCTGCCAGCTATGGTACCCGCTCCTTGCAAGCTTTATGGCGCTGATGTTCGCACTGCCAGTAATCGCACTGGTCTTCGATGTGCGCTATGCAGACCTTACCTTTCCTGCCTTCCTACTTCACGTCTGGCCCTCTATCATTATTATGATTGCCCTTGTCTCCTGCGTACGGGCTGATGGGTTTTTCCGGCCGCACGATGCCAAAGTGCTCGGATGGGAGAAAACGCTCTTTGCGCTTATCCAATGGCCTTGGGTGATCTTGGGAAGTTTAATGGCCGTACGCGATACACTCACGGGCAGCTTTGTAGATTTTCGTGTGACACCAAAGGGCGGACAAGATGCGCAGATGTTAGGCTGGGCAGCGCTGCTCCCCTATCTCGCCCTAGCACTTATCTCCGTCTTTCCCGTGTTGCTGGTAAAACAAGCAGACGAGGCAGCTGGTTTCTATATTTTCGCTCTAATCAACGCCGCACTCTATACGGCAGTATTCATGGTGATCCTGATCAAGCACCTAAACGAGAACGAATTAAACATTGAGGGCTGCACCCGTCGAACACTCGCGCAATTTACCTGCGTGATGCTAACAGCAACATGCATCGTTTTTGCCGCGGGAGAACGCGGCAATGCTGGTCTGATTGCTCTTACTGAGATGCGCAGCACAGTCCGCATTTTCACACCCACCTATGTTGTGACTGGCGCAGGGCAGGGCGGCGGCGGCTCCCCTTATGTTATGGTCTACAATCATAGTTGGTGGTCACAATTACTCGATGCAGTTACCCTGAAAGGAGGCACGAAATGAGATCTCTTTATATGTTCACCCCCAAAGGGACATTTGCGCCGAAAGCAGTATCGCTCTTTTGCGCTCTTACTTTAGGGACCATGTTGCCCGCGCAGACCGTCCCCCCGGGGGACCTACCGTTCGGCGTTTATGACCCAAATGGCGATTTTTCCGACCTTAAAGGGGTTTCGATCGAACATCTCTTCCTTCCTTGGGAAGATGTGCTGTTGCCCAGTCTGTTCGAAGCCGAGACTTATGCTAAGGAGCGCAATCGAACTTTGCTGGTCACAATCGAACCATGGACCTGGTCGCGTGATGACCGCAATAGTCCTAGCGTATTGCGAGAAGGCATCGAAAACGGCACCTATGATGCCACTATGCAGAACGTTTGCTCCGCTTTGGGGCAGCTAGATATTCCGATGACAATCCGGTGGGCGCAAGAAATGGAAGACCCCAGCGGACAATTTATATGGTCTAACTGGGTGCCCGGAGATTATATCTCGGCGTTTCGTAGGATGAACGAAATCTGCCGAAAAAATGCACCCACAGCACGCTATATGTGGTCGCCACTTGGATATGAGAACCTTGCCGAATACTATCCGGGTGACGATGTCGTCGATGTCGTAGGGCTGTCTGTATTTAGCTTCGAGCCTTGGGAAGAAGCGGTCCTTAATCAGGCTCAATCCTTTGAGGATATTTTCGGGCCTCGCTACGAGAGAGCTGTAACCCTTGGCAAACCCATCGTGGTTGCTGAACTGGGATTTTCTGGTGATGCCGAACATGTGGCTCAATGGAATGCCGATATCCGGACAATGAGTTCACGCTACCCAGAGCTGGAAGCGGTGGTCTACTTCGCTCAAAAGGAGGTATATCCTTGGCCTGATGGCTTTGGATATCCCAACTGGCGGCAAACCGCTCACATCCTTCCTGAGACCCGCTAAGTGACCTAAGAAATACCTTTGTTGCAGATACTTCGCACGCCTGAGCGAAATATCAAAAACCTCCTGAAGGGTCATATCACTCTAATACTGCGCCCTATTCTCCACACCATTGTGTGAAGAAAAGCACATGTGTAGCTTGACCAGTAACATCATGTTTGCATAGTTGCTCCACTGTCATCGAGGCGAGCCGACATCAGAAAGGCTTGCCCGGGTCTGAGGAGAGCAGTTGTGAACAAGAATTTAGCACGCCGATTCCGGCGCGGTTTTTTTGTATATTCAGCGATGTTGCCAATTCTGTTTGGCACCAGTTTCGCCAATCAAGCGATGGCGCAATCAATTAAGACTGCATCTGCAGGTTCTGGAATGGGTAGCTACATCTGTACCCCTGCAGGCTTTGGTCAAAAATCTAAATGTTATCGCCGCTAACACGGCAATAAACTAATGACATTCGAAAATGTCCTGCTGCGTTCAAGAGAAAGACCACTTGGACGCGGGTTAGACAGTACTGCGGCGGTATCACGACAGCATCAACTCGCCGCGGCTGCACCCAATTGAGTTCTGATACGATGCTCAACCATCAAAGGACAAAAAACAGGGAGGCGCAGGCCTTGGGGGGGCGGCCCGCGCCATTTCTCAACTTAGCGGTGGGACGCCGCCAGAGAGAATATCGCGTTTATGGGTCAATCTTGTTCCCAGATGTGTTCACGTTGGTCAGACTCTCGGCCACGACATCCGCAAAAGTCGAAACCATTGCAACATAGAAATCAGCATCTGTGGGCGGTATGTTAACAAAACCTTCAGGCGCGATCGTATCACCGGTGTAGGCCGAAATTCTTACTGGAAAACTTAGTCCTGCATTCTCTCCAGTAGGGCTGGTTATATTAACAATACCCTCCAGCTCATTGAACTCTTTGCTTTCAGGAAGCATCGTCGCACCATTCAGTGCAATTTTACGGACGTCGATCCTGATCTGCGGATCGGCGCCATCGCTGCTCAATGGTACACGTTGAGCGACCTCCCCGCGCAAATCCTCTTCGATGTTGGGATAAAAATCTAACGCGTTGCTCTCAGAAGCAGTTGCGACAGTAGCCTCAACATCAATCTTAGAAATACGAAGGTCTTCTGAGGCATATGCGGCCGCGCTGAGCGCGAGAGTGCTGACACTGGCTGCAAAAACAATAGTCTTAAGCTGAGCAAACATGATGTACTCCTGAATGCAGTTTATTGCCGCAGGCCATTCCTGAGGCAATAGGTACTCATTGGGGAACCCCCAAATCCATAAGTAGTTCCCCTTAAAAAAAGGTAAGCGCATCAATTGATGCTTGCTGCCTCGTAAAGTCATAAGCTTTTAAGCATTGTCGTTAGTGATATAGTTGCTGACAACCTTTAAGATGCATCACGAAGTCATAACCGAGGGTAAGAGAAGACACGGCGGCGCGAAGAGGAAAAGCTATCGATCCTCGGTTAGATCGGCCTAATGGCACAACAGTCAGCGATGTCGCGCCAGGCCCATGGCATTACACGCCAGCATGTCTATCAGTAGCCCCAAGGTATTTCTAACTTATACACTTAAGTGCATAACCGATATATGCGCCGTGGCGCATATTGACCAAGAATGCGCTTAAGCGTATATTGCCTGCATGAATGATTTAGCGCGCACCCCAAGACAGATCGGTTCCATCATCCAGCGGGCACGCAAGAAGCGCGCTTGGTCGCAGATGAAGCTTGGCGAGCAGGCAGGCCTCCGTCAGGCGACCGTTTCGACGATAGAGAACGGAGAAAAACCCGCCAAGCTAGAAACCATCCTCGCTATCCTTGCAGCTCTCGATCTCGAACTCAGGATCGGACAGCGCTCTAAGGGCCATGGCAGGGATATCGAGGAATTGTTCTGATGGGCCGACGTCCGGCCTATGCGCCCTTGCATGTATATATGAATAATCGCTGCGTTGGAATGCTGACGCGCCAGCCGAACGGTGCCATCGAGTATGCATACGACACGGACTGGCTAGATTGGGAACATGCCATACCGCTCTCCTTGTCTCTGCCGCTGCGGGAAACGCCCTATCGCGGCGAACCCGTCTCTGCCGTCTTCGAGAACCTGCTACCTGATTCAGACAAGCTCCGACGCCTCGTCGCCGAAAGGGTCGGCGCGCGGGGGACGGACGCCTACAGCATGCTGACCAAGATCGGCCATGACTGCGTGGGGGCACTTCAATTCATTGCAGGAGAGGAGGAAGTACCTGACGCTGCCGGCAAGATCAAAGGTGAAGCGATCAATGAGGCTGCCATTGAAAAAATCCTGAACCGGTTGAGCCAAGCCCCGCTTGGCCTCACCAGCAACGACGCCTTCAGGATTTCAGTTGCGGGGGCGCAAGAAAAGACAGCCCTGCTTTGGCATGAAGGTCAGTGGATCAAACCCCACGGCACGACGCCGACCACCCACCTGATCAAGACGCAAATTGGAAAACTGCCCGAGGGTATCGACCTTTCAGATAGCGTCGAGAACGAATACTATTGCTTGAAACTCATCGCTGCATTTGGCCTGCCGGTGAATACAGCCACCATCGAAACCTTTGGCGAAACCAAGGCTCTGGTCATTGAGCGCTTTGATCGTCGCTGGACGAAAGACGGGCGATTGTTGCGTCTGCCTCAGGAAGATTGCTGTCAGGCACTCTCTATCCCACCGACGCTAAAGTACCAGAACGAGGGTGGGCCCGGCATGACCGATGTTCTGGGCTTGCTCAATGGCAGCGATACACCGATCAAGGATCAGAACATTTTCCTCAAAGCACAGCTCATCTTCTGGCTGATGGGGGCGACAGACGCTCATGCCAAAAACTTCAGCGTATTCCTAGGCCCTCGCGGCAGCTATCGCATGACCCCCCTCTATGACATCGTGACAGCGCAAGGCGCACTACACGCCGGCCAAATCGAGCGCAAACAGATGAAAATGGCGATGTCGGTTGGAAATAGCCGGCACTATCAGTTTGATCAGATTCACGGACGGCATTTTGTGCAAACGGCCATACGCGCCGGCCTCTCAAAAAAGAGGGTGGCGGACCTCATCGAGGGGATCGCGGCAAGAGCGCCCGAAGCGCTTGATACTGCCGCCCAAACCCTGCCCAAAGGCTTTCCTCAAGTCATTGTCGATATCGTAAGTAAAGCAATCCTAGAACGGCTTGATGGCCTCAGGCTGCCTAACAGTGCGTAAGGTATAAGGCCTCAAAAACCTTAGCTTATCCCTAGCATCCCGAATGTCCCCCGCCAGCTGTTTACCAACATAACGGTTCTCCCACCAGCACAGCACATCAGCCAGCCGTGTGCGCGATACCTGAACCGCGACTCTTGTCGAGCTCAGGGTAGGGGCGTCATCGCATTTCCTCCAATATCTTTTCGCGGAAGACCTCGGCTGGCGTCTTCCATCCAAGACATTTGCGCGGCGTGTTGTTGAGGCGATCACAGATCACCTTCATATCGTGATCTGTGCATTGCCGGATGTCGCGTTTGCGGGGCAACCTCCTTCGAAGGCGTCGATTTGTGTTTTCGACTGTGCCTTTCTGCCAGGGGCTGGAGGGGTCACAAAACTACGTTTGGGTTCCGATCTCGGCTTGTAGGTGGGGCCAACTGACAAACTCGGTTCCGCGATCAAAAGTGATGGACCGTCGGGCGACGAGGAGGAGGTCTTTGAGAGACTTCATTAGCGCTTCAGAACGCGCGCCATCTCGTCGACTGGGACCTTCGCGTGTCTCCAGCGTTCTATCTTGCGGCGTTCTGTGATACTCAGCTGGTCGTAAACGGTTCCCATACCGATTCCTCTCATTAGATAAACTACTGTTTTCTAACAAGAGTCGCACTTGGGGGTAGCGCGCGCCCCAGCTACAGAAAGATCGCTTATAGTATGAATTATGTGATAATACTACAGCGGGGCCGTTGCCGAAGTCATCCCAGCTCCGCCAGTTTCCGCGGCGATCCGCAGGCTATACCCAATGGGTTTAGTAAGGTAGCCCGCAAAGGCCACTGTCACATGCATGCCTATGACACCGTGTCGGCCGCACGCAGCGGCACCGCCCGGTATCTGACATTCTACAAAATAAGGAGACCACATTCATTCCTGGACGAGCGAACGCCCGATCAGGCATATCATATCAAACCGCAACCAATCCCGGTCGCGGCGTAGCCTAGCAAAAAATGCACTTAAGAAACGGCTCGAAACTGTTCTGGCAAGCAGAGCCACCTCTCCCCGATGAACGGCCGGCCGTCCGTGCCGCAGCGCAACACCCAGATTGCCTTCAAAAGTATCCGCGAAGCCGACAACTTGCATTATTAAACTTTGTTTATTATGAGCATTCTCAAAGAATGTAAGAGGGGCAAATGCATCAACCTATAGACTCCGATACCTCGTTCTTCTTACTTCTCGATATCGGTCGTTTGATCCGCGCAGAGTTTGAGTACAAGGTGAACGATGCGGCGCTAGGCATTACTCCAGGCGAGGCACGAACATTGGCGAATATTGCTCGCTTCGGGCCTCTGAGTCAGAACGAATTAGCCGACATAAGTGGCTTTGGTGCGATGAGCGTTACCAGGGTGCTGGGAAATCTTGAAAAAGCAGGGTTGGTATGTCGAAGCATAAACCCAAATGACCGTCGCGTCAGAATGGTTCAAGTAACTGAAAAGGCTACGCCACTTCTATCTGAGTTAGCGAGCATTGGGGATGAGGTAAGAACCATCACACGCTGGGGTATGTCTACCAAAAACTGGCGCGCCTTTGAGAGCATGTTGAAAATATCACGCGATAACCACCTAACAGCTTATCGCGCAAGACGTACAGCGGAAATAGAGCCAGATTGAATAAAGATTACCGTTGCAGTTCCATCGCGGAGCCGCTTTCACTTGGAGTGAACGGACTGCCGTAATGTATGCTTATCATCAACCGTTTGGGGAAAAAGCATATATAATTCGTCTTTCTGACGGGTCATCCATGAAGATCGGTTTACTTACGCGTTAACCGCCCCGGTTTTGTGCGTTAGTACTCCCGGGGTGGCCGATCCAAAACGACCACGCGCGGCGAAAGGAGACAGCCAGCTCGGCCTACTCAGAACCCGGAAAAGACCATATCGAGCGCACCGCGAATCTCATAGTCAGATGCGGAAAGATCGGCGATGGGAGGACCTTTGAGCAAGGCAGAGGGGACCGCCGCCATCTCGGCAGTGTGCAGGGCATAGGCATCGCCGTAAATTTCGAACACCGGCTCCAGACGTCCTATGACGCCCGGCCCGCCTGCAATTAGGATCAAAGGAGCGACGACACGGGAACCGGTGTCGATAAGATCCGTCTGGAGGTCGAGCACAAACCGCCCGCCAGATACTTGGTAGACTTGGAACTGCGCCATCAGCCGAGCCGCATCACCTGCAAGTCCGCCAACGGCATCCCATTGGCCTCAATCCAAGCGCGGCGCTCTGAGATTGCCGCCGCATTGTCTGACGCCCAAGCCGCGGCCCGTGCTGCACGCACCGCTTCTCCGACGGCAGCATCGCTGATCGCGGAGACATTCAAGCCCAGCTCCCGGGCAGCAGCAAGATTTTCTACTGTCAGGGTGATGTTTGTGCGCTGCTTTTCAGCTGTCGTCTGCATATCGCTCTCCTGCGTCACATGAAGGATACACATAAATGGTGTGTAATGCAATGGGACTGGGGTCACCTCCATACTGGCGCGAATGCCCCGGCTGGCTGCATAAGGGACGCTTTCCGCGCCCTATCTCTGAAATTCGTTAGGCGCATCGGCCCGCGCGCTGCTGATGTTGCACGTTATCGGGGGTTACTGGGTGGGGGGAGGGAACTCATGGAAAACCCAATACAAGCCCATGCACAGTAGAATATCCATTTGTTTTAAGCCCCACTCCAAGCTTTAGATGTGGTAGGCTCGTCCTTAATGCGGCAACCTGTCGAAGGTGATATGGCAAAGACCCCCTCCAAAACCGACTCAGCACCACTGCCTTCCCACGAGGTATTGCCGGTGCGCGCGTATTTGGACGTAAACGAGGTTGATCTCGAAACCCAGAAAATGAACGAGATAGCACAACTGGTCCGCTTGCCAGATAGTCTGTCGAAAACAGAGCAAAACACCCGGCTCGCCAGGGCTCTTGATCTCTATGAAAGCCTAGCCCCTACTGACGGACTCGAAGGCATGCTTGCAGCGCAGATGGTTGGTACGCATCACGCGGCGCTTGAATGCCTTCGCATGGCAGCAGTTCCGGGGCAGACATTCGCTTCACGTGACATGAATCTAAAGCATGCTCAGAAGCTCATGGCGCTTTACACCCAGCAGATGGCGGCATTGAACAAACATCGTAGCAAAGGCCAGCAGAAGGTCACTGTTGAGCATGTCAATGTTCACGCAGGCGGCCAAGCTGTTGTCGGCAATGTGGAGATGGGAAAGCGCAATGAAAAACCTGTAAGTAAGACGGGCGCCATCAAGAATGCGCAGAACGTCTCAACTTCCACCGCCAAGCAGCAGCGAAATCCGACCAGAAGTAAGCGGCGAGATTAGGCGGCGATGACGCACCAACGGAATACACGCCCCATGCGAGCAAGCCCGCGCTGCGGTGCCAAGACCCGCAAGGGAACTCCTTGTCAGGCCCCTGCCCTTTCCGGAAAGACCCGCTGCCGCATGCACGGTGGCGCAACAGGCTCCGGCGCCCCGAAAGGCAATCAGAACGCGCTGAAACATGGTCTTCATACCAAGGAGGCACTGGCGCTCAGAAAGCATGTGCGAGAATTACTGCGGAACGGCAAAGAGCTTATCGAAAAATTCTAACGGTGTCGCACTTCGGGACCATTAAAGCGGCATTAGATACGGTCACCCTCCAGACCTTACCCCGGCCCTTCCGCGCCGTTTAGGTTCTTTGAGAGCAAATTAACGGAGCGGTCAGGGAAACTCGCGTCAAGCACTCGCCGACCTTCTTGCGACGCGCCATTTGAAGATCATGTGCAGGAGAAGGCCAAACGCCGCCCCAATGGCAACGCCTAGCAAATCTGCGAGTACGTGCGCCGTCTCGCTATGATGCCCGACGTAGGGCTGAATGACTTCTATCAAGCCCCCATAAACTGCAGCGGCAAACACAACCCGAAGAAGCCCTTTTGGATAGAGAGCCGCACACGGCGCACTTAGGATCGGGAAGGCCAATACATGATGGGTCTTATCAGTTCCTGGAACACCCAATGGAGCGCTGAGGGGAATAAGAGTTAGCGCGCCGATACAAAGCGCCAGGCCAATTGTGAGCCATATCGCAATCGCTCGACGGCGTTTTCTGCTTAAAGCAACCGCGCGAAACGTAGACATAGCCTATCGTTTCGGGGGGTGAATGCGAATGCCAGGACCGTCGTCGGGCGTGCCGATGAATTCAATACCAGCAGCTTCGAGTACCGACTTCACAGCTAGCAATGAGCTCTTTCTTATTTTTAGCTCACCGCCCTCAGTCTCTGCAGTCTGAATGGTTCTTAATGACAGACCAGCGTTCTCTCCGAGTTGAGAGGCTGACCAACCAAGCGCGCCCCTCGCGCTTCGTATCTGGGAAGCAATAATCACTTTCACCTCAAGATATATCTTGCGCATTTTACGCAATATGATACTTTTTTCGCATGTTAGATCGAATCCAACACAACTGGCGGCAAGAATTCAAGCGCCTTGAAGGTGCGTATGCGCCCTCGACCATGCGCGCCTATTACGCAGATATCGAGACATACACCCGCTGGTGCGCACAAACCGAACGGGCGCCCTTTCCTGGCAACGTGGATACAGTCTGAGCATTTCTAGTAGATCAGGGGCCAGAGTTTACTCCCTCGACAGTCCGTCGGCGCATATACGCCATTCGAAAGGTTCACCAGCTGTTGTGTCTGCCCGATCCAACGCATGACGAGGACATCAACCTTACCTTTCGCCGCATCCGCCGCAGCAAAACGTCGCGGCCGCGGCAGGCGAAGGGAATGACGAAGGATTATCTTGGTCAGTTCCTTGCTGTTCAACCAGACACCCCTTGGGGCTTAAGAAACAGAGCCATGCTTTCACTGGGCTATGACCTTCTTGCTCGGCGGTCCGAGTTGGTTGCCCTCACTGTCAACGACGTTGAGTTCCTTGGTGATGGAACGCTGCGTGTTCTGATCCGACGCAGCAAAGCAGACCCTGAGGCCTATGGCCGGATCGCGTTCACGTCAAAACGAACGGGGCAACTTATAACCGATTGGCTTGATTGGCGAAGCCAAGATTTTCAGCCTTTGTTCAACCCGATCTACCACGGTCATGTAGTGGATCGCCACTTAAGCGATACGTCCGTAAAGCATCTTATTAAGTCAGCCGCTAAGGTTGCTGGCCTGGATCCATGCGAAGCGAACGATTTTAGCGGGCATTCGATGCGCGTTGGCGCAGCGCAAGATTTGTTAAAAGCAGGTCACGATACCGCTGCGATCATGCGTGCAGGAGGTTGGAAGTCAATTAACGTCCTCACTCGGTATTTAGAGAACGCGGAGTGTAACGTCTGGCTATAGCTTCTAGCTCGACAAACTAAGCGTTGACCGAATTACCAAGTTTATAACTGATGCTTGAAATGTGCCGTGAGGCAGCCGCTTTCGATAGTTTTGAGTGACCCACTTCTACAAGATCGCTCATGACCTGCTCCCCTTAGAGTCCGCGTTCTTTAGTTCGCTCTGTTCAGGGTTTGGTCCTCTACTGACCTTTGGTGATACTCCCA
>NZ_JAPWHM010000016.1:0-12943 GCF_027214245.1 Sulfitobacter dubius
CAATCACCATCGCCCACACACGAGCCTCGACGGGCTCACCCCGTGGGAGTATCACCAAAGGTCAGTAGAGGACCAAATCCTGAACAGAGCGAACTAAAGAACGCGGACTCTAAGGGGAGCGGGTCAACTTCAAAGATCGCCACGGCAAGGTTCGCTGGCGGTACAGGAAGGACGGCTCTACAGTTAGTCTGGGATCCGACTACGGGTCGGAGCAATTTATGTTGCGCTTAAGTGCAGCACAGAAGGGTAAGCGTCTGCCACAAGGGCAGGCTTCGCCGAGCGTTCTCTCAGGTTCCGCACCGGGTAGCCTGTCCGCTGTTATTGCAAGCTGGTATCGAACATCTGAGTTCACGACACTCAGCGGCAGCACGCAGTACGGTTACAAGAAGCAAGCGGAGGGCCTGCGCAATCTGCATGGCACCAAGATGGTAGCCAACATGCAGCGCCGCCACGTCAAGGCAATCATGGTAGTTAAGGCACACGTGCCGAACGCAGCAAACCACGACAGGCGAATACTTTGCTTCCTGTTGGATCATGCCTTGGACCTGGAACTTGTAGAAATTAACGTAGCGCGAGGTGTGAAGAAGCTCCGAGTTTCGGATGCTGGCTACCACACGTGGACAGAGGATGAGATTAGCACGTTCCTCAGCAAGCACGCAGTGGGATCAGCGGCGCATCTGACGCTGTCCCTGATGCTGTACACGGGGGCAGGGCGCACCGACACCACCAAGATGGGGCCGGGCAACATCGCAGGCGACAGACTGCATTACAGCCGACAGAAGATGGCAACCCGTGGCGGCATGCTGGTGGACATACCGATCCACCCGGTGCTGCGAGCCTGTCTTGAGCCTTTAATGGACACAACAACCTTTCTGCAAACCACTCACGGTAAAGAGCGAAGCCCGAACGCTCTAGGCAACTCCATGCGCACATGGTGCAACGATGCCGGACTAAAGCATTGCAGCAGTCACGACCTACGCAAAGCGTGTGCAAGGCGGCTAATTGAAGCTGGTGCGACACCTCACGAGATGATGGCAATTACGGGACATCGCACTTTAGCAGAAGCCCAGCGGTACGCAGAAACGTTCAACCGCAGCAGTGCTGCCGATAACGCGATGGGGAAGTACGACGGGATATAACTTGTTAGATTTCAATACACGAAATGGCTAACCCAACATTTCGGTTAGCCATAGTGCGCTGCAAGCGCCTGATATAATTGTGTTTTTATGGCGTATGGTAGGCCCGGCAGGACTTGAACCCGCAACCAAAGCGTTATGAGCGCGTAAGGTTTTAACTAACCTAATGATATTTAACGGATGTGGTCCACTCCGTCTCATACAAAAACGCAGTTCACGACCTTTCGCGCATAGGTTCTGGTTCAGTGAACCAAAAGCCAGACGCGCTTTAAGTTTGGCTTGAAGCTGATGGTTGAACACCATCCAACGCGTAATGGTCCTTTTGGGTCGTATTTGGCAGCCTTCCCGAAGGGCGGTGAGCAGCCGTTCGCTGCGGGAGCAAGAGAGCCCCCCGCGACATTAAGAGCAGACGCTCGCGCAATGCATCTGACATACTTGTTTAAGACGACTTTGTGGTCATGTTAGGGTGCCGCGTTGCATGCTCTCGAAGCGGGGGTTGGCACCTACTTGGCGACCTTATAACATCGAACCGATATCCGACGCCCCAGTTGGATACGCCGCGGGCATCGCCTTGATCTGATCAACCGTGAGCCCCAACTTAATCGCCAGAGAAAAGATATTGATGAGTTCCGCGTAGTCCGGACCGAACATATGCGCGCCCAATATCTTGCCCTCTGAATTCGAGATGATCTTGGCACCTGCATGGGTCTCGCCCAGACGTTTCTGGGAGAACCAGCCGGAAGTATCTGTGAATGATACCTCTACATCGCCGGTCTCGCGCGCTTCTTCTTCCAGCATGCCGACCCGTGCGAGTTCGGGGATGGTGAACACCACGCTGGGCACGCTTGTGTAATCCGGCTCGGTCTGCTTGCCTTTCAGCATGTTCGAAGTGGCGACCTTGCCTTCGAAGACGGCCACAGGGGTTAGCGGCTTGCCCGGGGAGGCCGCGGCGTCACCGGCTGCGTAGACGCGGGGGTTGGAGGTGGATTGCAGCCAAGGGCTAACCTTCACACCGCCATGCTCGGTTTCGATTCCAGCAGCGCTTAGATTCAACCCATCGACGGCAGGAACGCGACCTGCGCCATGAACCATGAGGTCGGCCTCTTTGACATGAGTATTGCCGTCTTTGCCGTAGAAAATGCGCTGCGCCTTGCCTGCAGCTTCAATCTTTTCGGGGGTTGCTTCGGAAATGATTTCGATCCCCACCGCGCGGCTGCGCTCCAGCAGCATAGCGACAAGATCAGGATCGAACATTTTGAGCTGCCGTGCGCCGTGGTCAAAGATCGTGATCTCAGCGCCCGCTCGTGCGGCGATATGAGCAAACTCGAAGGAAATGTAACCGCCCCCAACGAAGACGATGCGCTTTGGCAGTTCCGGCAGGTTCAAAAAGTCTGTGCTGTCGATCAGGCGCTCGGCACCGGGAAAATCCAGCGAACGCGGTTTCGCGCCAGTGGCGATCAGCGCGTGACCGAATGTGATTGCGCTGTGGCCATCGATTTCGATCCGATCCGGCGCGGTAAAGCGGGCTGATCCATGCAAGGTTTGCACACCGGCTTTCTTCAGCCCGTTCTCCATGTTCTCAGGCACCGGGTCCGTGAAGCTTTCCTTATGCTTCATCAGCGCGGGCCAATCGATCCGCGTGTCACCGGCCACTCCCTTGCCGCTCAGCAGCCGCGCGGCGTCGACCGCCTCGGCCCCGGCGCGCAACATTTTCTTTGGATCACAGCCCCGCAGGGCACAGGTACCGCCGTAGGGCAGTTCGTCCACGATGGCGACGGACCAGCCTGCACGCGCGGCCTTTTTCGCAGCGTTGACCCCGGCCATGCCGGCGCCGATGACGATCAGATCAAGTGTTTCGGTCATGAAATTTCCTTAAAGTCGAGAGTTCGGAAGGCGTCTGTTGCAGGCTCAACGATATCGGCCGAGCATTCGTTCACTAAGCCACCAGATCCCAGTCACGCCGAGACCGATCGAGAGCCCAAGCCAGCGCCAACCGTCGCCGCCCAGCGGCAACACGCCAGCCCCATACGCCAGCACCGGTGGTGTCATCGCCAGTAGGAATGGTCCCGTGTAGCGGCAATGCACACGGCCACAGCGATAAGCATTGCGCAGACAGGCGATGCCCATCCAAGCAAGTGCGGCGACCCAGATCGCGGTTTTGGGGCCATCGGCAAACGGAATTGCCAGAAACATCGCGCCGATGGGGAGCCACCAAGCAAGCAGGCTGCCGCGCCGGGTGCTCAGCCAATCGTGGTTAGAGTGATCTGTCATGTCTTCATCCCGCGCAGCAGGACAGGGCGGCCACGTCCTTCTCGAAGGTCTGTGCCGCAAGTTTCAGCGCTTCGACCGTGGTCAGATAGGGCATGATCGTATCGCCAAGTTCCTCGTAGGTCAGCCCGGCCTTCAGCGCCATGGCCGCAGTCTGGATGCTATCGGCCCCCTCCGGCGCGATGATCTGCGCGCCCAGCAGCCGCTTGCTCCCAGCCTCGGCCACCAGTTTGATCAACCCGCGCGTATCGCGGGCCGCCAGCGCACGCGGCACAGCGTCAAGTGGCAGAACGGAGGTCACGACTTCATGGCCTGCGGCACGGGCCTGCGCTTCACTAAGCCCGACACCGGCCACCTGCGGATCAGAAAAGACGACCCAAGGCATGGTCGCGTTGTCGTAGGTGCGTGTCTCACCCGCCACAGCATTCCGGGCGGCGATCTTGGCTCCATAGGCGGCCATATAGACGAACTGATCGCGGCCAGTGACATCACCTGCCGCCCAGATGTTGGGGTTAGTGGTGCGCATATGAGCATCGGTCTGGATGCCTCCGCGCGCACCCACCGTGATCCCGGCAGCCGCGAGGTTCAGCCCGTCACTGTTCGGAATGCGGCCAGTTGCGAGCACGAGCCGTTCTGCCGTCAGCACTTTTCCATCCGAAAGGTGCAATGCGATGGCGGCGTCTTGCTTCGAGATGCGATCATAGCCTTTTGCACGCACCAGTCGGATGCCCTCGTCGGCCAAGAAACCCTCCAGCGCCGCCGAAACCTCAGGCTCCGCTTCGGGCAGCACGCCACGACGGCTAACCAGCGTCACGTCGACTCCGGCGCGCGCGAAAAGCTGCGCAAGTTCCACGCCGATATAGCCCGCGCCGAGGACCACCATGGAGGCTGGCAGAGCGGTCAACTCCAGCGCTGATGTGCTGTCGAGTGTGTCGACCTCCTCAATCCCCGGGATCGCAGGCACATGCGGACGGGAGCCGGTGGCGAGGATGACTTTTGCCGCGGGGAAGAGACTGCCATCGACCGTCAACTTGCCGTCATCATCGAATGTCGCCCGGCCTTCGACGTAATCGACATTTTCATGTCGGGGCAGCACATCCGCGTATTTCGCTTGGCGCAACTCTTCGACCAGCGCCTGTTTCTGCGCAACTGTAGCCGCCCAATCAGCCATGCGGGCCTCGGCCTCAATCCCATCGAACCGACCCGTCGCGCGCGCGTGATGCAGGCTCTCGACCGCGCGGATCAGGGCTTTGGACGGCACGCAGCCCACGTTAACGCAGGTGCCGCCGATGGTGCCTGCGCCGATCAGGGCCACGCGCGCACCGGCCTCGGCCGCGGTGATGGCAGCGGAGAAACCAGCGGAGCCGGCGCCGATCACGGCGAGATCATAGGGGTCATTCTTGGGGGAAGTGCTATCTTTCATGAGGGTCTTTCCGAATTGCGGCGCTTCCAGAGCGCGTAAATTGTGATGCCGATGAAGACGGCGAGCGCGGGTAGCAGCACGTAGTCGAGCCAGCCCAGCAACGCCGAAAGTCCTACCGCACCGAATAGGATCACCAGAACAGGCGTGAAGCAGCAGAGGGCAACGATAACCGTGCCGATAAGACCAACCTTGAGCAGACAGCTCTGGTTGTCGGCTGCCTTTGCGTCCTTCACGATCCGCTCTCCGCGGCCAATGACGCGCCATAGCCAACGCCGGTCACGGCAGCGACGATGGCCTTAGGGTCGGTGAGCGCATCGTCATAGCGCAGGACATAGAGACCGTTTTCCGTATCGCCCTCAATGAACTTAAGGATTTCGACGCTTTCCACGCGCTTCATCGCGGTGGCGACGATGTAGCTGCACGAAGGGCAGGTGAGCCCCTCGACAGCGACGCGCGTGGTGGCCTCTGCGGCCATTGCTACGCTGACTGAAAGGATGAGCGCAGCGGTGGAGATAAGAAGTTTCATGAAAGACCTCATGGTCAGAATGTCATAAGGAAGGGCGAGAGTGCCGGAAAGGCCAGGGCGAGAAGCACAACAAGCAAAGCGCCCCAGAGCAGCCTGCGCATCAGCCCGCGATCCATTGGACGCGCGCAGGTGCCGTCCGCGCAGGCGTCAGTAGGGACTGGGCGGTAAGCATTCCAGAACCCATAGGCGAGCGCCGCTGCCGCGAAGCTCAAAGTCACCCACTTATAGGCGTAAAGGGCGGTAAGCTGACCGATGAAGACCCCGGTCACACCCAGACTGACCAGAACAAGCGGCAGGATGCAGCAGGAAGTCATGGCGAGTGCGCCGATCACGCCAGCGCCGGTGGCGAGCCAACCGGATCGATCCTCGTGCTGGTCTGTGGTCGCGGGGGTGTGATCTGTCATCGCTTTGCTCTTTGTTGCCCTGTGATGACTTGCAAGATAGGGTCTGTAGCAACTACAGGATCAAGGAGAAAACGCATGTCTGGTGATCACGGTATTGCGAGCGACCTTAAACGCTCTGACCTTGCGGGCCTGACTGGCTGCAACCTTGAGACCATCCGCTATTATGAAGGCGTCGGTCTGATGCCTGACCCACCGCGCAGCCCCGCCGGACACCGCCGCTATGGGGCGGCACATGTCGAACGGCTTGGCTTTATCATGCGGGCGCGTGAACTGGGCTTTACGATGGAGGAAATCCGAGGGCTGCTCAGCATGGTAGATCGCGGCAGCCATACCTGCGCGGAAGTTGAGAAGCGTGGGCGACATCATCTGGAGGTCGTGCGGGCAAAGATAATGGATCTTCAGAACATCGAGGCCGTCTTGGCGGAAACGATTGCGAAGTGCAGCGGTTCGGACAGTCCAGAGTGTCCTCTCCTTACGGTGCTGTCGGATGGGACTGTGGGCGAAACAGATTGATCCGAACTGGACGAGACATGAAGGAATGGTGTGTTCAGCGTTTGAAGGTGCGGCAAACAGGCGAAGTTTGCCCTTTGGATTCCAAAGGATTAGAACGTTCGCCGACCGCAGTGGAATGTCCGCTTTCTGTATGCTGTTGCGCAGCAAGTTTCTAAGACCCGGACGGCAGCTCTGGGCCGTTCGTGTGTCAGGAACCTTAGACAAAGAGGGGGAATGCGAGCACTTTCTTATTTGAGAACTTAAGTTTACGCGCGATTCTGCCGGAACATTCGCACCAGCAACCAGACGGACAGCGTAAGCATCACAAGCGCGATGGGCGATTTCAGTAGAAACCACGGATCGCCACCGGAGGCGGTGAAGCTGCCGCGGATCAGCCCCTCGAGAGCCGGGGCCAGCAGGAAACCAATGACAAAGGGCAGTATCGAGATGCCCAGGCGCCGCAGCACGTAGCCAATCAGGGCGAAGACGCAGGCACTTAGGAGGCCGACATAGCCGCCGTCCTGCACATAGGCCGCGGTTAACGAGACGGTCAGGATCACCGGTAACATCACGTCCTTCGGAATCCGAATGAGACGGCCCAACTGGCCCATGAGGAAGCTGCCGACGCTCCAGTTGCAGAGGTTGGCGATCACCATCATTGTGAAGAGGCCAAAGGCCATGACCAGGTCGCGGTTCATAATCGTGTCGAACCCTTCGATCTCCTTGATCGGGGTGAAGCGGAAGACCTGCGGCCCGAAGGCGAAATCGCCGATGGTCTCCACCGCAAGGATGATGAAGACAGCGGCAAAGTTGCCGGGAATGCCGAGGCTCATTACCGGAATGAGGTTTGCGCCGGAAACGGCTGAGTTCGCCGATTCCGTCGCCACCACGCCCTCGATCGCGCCTCTGCCGAATGTTTCGGGACATTTCGAGCGGCGCCGCGCGGTGTCATGCGACAGGGTCGCCGCGGTAGTGGTGCCGATCCCCGGCAGCGCGCCGATCATCGTGCCGATGCCGGCGCCGCGCAAGATCGCCGGCATCATCCGCCAACGCTCGCCCCAGCTCAGCGGCGGCCCCATTTCGGGGGCGGAGACCGGGCCCTTCGTCGTGGCCCGATCGCGGCGCATGTCTTCGACCGCGATCAACACTTCCGAAAGGACCAACACACCCAGCACACAGGAGGTCAGCGGCAGCCCGCCGCCAAGCTCGGGGATGCCAAGCGTCATGCGCGGCCCGTCGCCCGACATCGTGGTCCCGACAAGCGAGACGAACATCCCCAGAAGGCCGCCGACCAAGCCCTTCAAAGGAGCCTTGCCGACCACGGCGGCCATGAAACAGAGTGACAGTATGATGAGGGCCGATTTCTCGGGCAGGTCCAGTACCCGTTCCACCGCAACCGCCAGCACTGGGGCGGCGATGAAAAGCACGAGGTCGGAAAAGTTGTCCCCTACGACGGAGGCGAAATGCGCCGTCTGGATCGCCCGGCGCCCCTGTCCCTTCTGAGCCAGCGGATAGCCGTCCACCGTGGTCAGGAAGGCATCAGGCGTGCCGGGGGTGTTGAACAGGATCGCTGGCACCGCGCCGCCTACAGTTGCGCCCTTCATGATCCCCAGAAGACAGCCCAGCACTGGATAGAGCGCCTCGTTTCCATAGCCGAAGATCGAGACCAGAACCGGCAGGGCGATGGCCATGGCGAAGGGGCCCGATAGCCCCGGGGTGGCGCCCACAAGTATCCCGATAACGACCCCGGTCAGCACCATGCCCATGGGCAAGAGCCACAGGCCACCATCGGCGGCTGTGAAGACGGAAGTGATTCCGAGCGCGAGATATTGCAGCAATAGGTCCAAGGGGTGTCCTTCAGAGGTCGGCGTTCGGCGGCAATTGGATGTTGTCCAGCAACCCGGCAAACAACAGGATCAAAAAGGCGGTCGAGAGCACGGAGACCACGATGTCGCGCGAGCGCAGACTGCGGCGGGTGATGTAGATATAGCTGGCGCTTAGCGCCGTACCGCCGAGGAAGAACCCGGCCACGTTGTAGGGAAACCGTCCTGAGGCCGCTCGGTAGCCGGAGAAATCGGAGAAGCCCGCGGCGTTGCTGGCCCATACCACCATCGGCCCGCCCCATGTCATCAACGCCAGCGAAGCGGTGGTGACGAGACCGGCGCGGGTCAGAAACAAAAGGTTGTCGAGACTGAGACGCCCAACGGGCTCTCCCGCCTTGCGACCTTTGGACCGCAACTCTCCCGCAATCAGCAAGAGCGCCAGCGGCACCATCAGCAGAACCAGCAGCGTGGGAAAGAAGGCGTCACCGGGAATGGTATTGCCGGTCAGGCTCTTCTTTAGGAATCCGCTGCTGATGTCCCGCGGAAACCAAACCAGAAGGCAAAGCGCGACAAGCGCCAGCGTGCCCCCGCCCAGCCAGAGGTTCCAGCGCCCCCCAGAGGGGGCGCCTTCATCGGTGTCCACGGGACCTCGCGTCATTCGGCCAGTGCTTTCATCATCGTTACGTTGGCCTCGTAGGTCGTAAGGATCTGCTCGCGCAGCTCCGCGCCCTGCGTCACGATCGGCGCAGGTGGGTACTGCTTTTCGATGAACTGACGTGTCTCACTCTCGGGGTCGGCGAGGATCTCGGCGATTACGCTGCCGATCTCGTCGCGGATCTCGTCAGGCATGCCCGCGGGGGCGGTGATGATATACTGGTAGCCGAGGTTCAGGTCGATGCCCTGATCCATCAGCGTCGGCATTTCTGGAGCAAGCGCCACCGGACCGGTCTCGGCGGAGGAGAGGATCACCAGTTCGCCCGCCTCAACCAGCGGTTTCTGCACACCGCCACCCCAGGCGACGTTGGCGTCCATCGACACCAGCGCATTGAGCGTGCCTCGGCCACCCTTCATGCGCAGGTGGTTCACGTCGATCCCGAGCGCGCGGGCAACGATTTCGGCTCCGGCCTCGACCTGCGTGCCCCAGTTGGCCCAGACGATGGGCTCATTGGCGGCGGCGGCCTTGAGGTCGTCCAGCGTCTTCCAGCCACTTTCGGCGCGCGCCAGAACCGCCATCTGCGAGCCCGCGGTGGTGGTGATATAGGTGAAATCCTCGGGCGACAGGTTGTCGCTGTTCATCGGCGCGAAATCGTAGGTAGTGGTGATCGCAAAGCCCAGGGTCTGGCCGTCGGGTGCCTCTCCCTTGAGCTGCGCCGACATCACGGTGCCGTCGTCACCCGCCTTATTTTCGGGGATCACCTGCCAGCCACGCTTTGCCTCGATCTCCTGCGCAAGAGTCCGGCCCTGCACGTCGGTCCCGCCGCCGGCTCCATAGCCGATCCACAGGCGGATCGGGCCGTCAGGGTTCCATTCGGCCAGCGCGGGCCCGGCGGCCAGCAGGACGGTAGCGGCGGTGGTCATCAAAATACGTTTCATGGTCTCTCCACTGTTGATTAGGTTAGTTGCACTTTTATTGGTCGTCAGAATCCGGGCTTGCTTTCCACCAGTTCCATCGAACGGTGGCCCCGGGGCAATTCGAAGCGTTGGATCAGTTGCAGCCTGTCTTGAGCGTCATGTTCATGAGCGTCCCAGATCATCCCCACATGCGGCGCGGCGAGGTCGAGATGCTGACAGGCTTGCCGGGACAGCAGATCGGCGCGCGCCTCGTGGCGGACTTTGGCGGTGCGGATCTGGAACTGCTCCCAGAGCATGCGGTGGTAGGAAATGCCGTGCAGTTCCTCCAAGGGGCGCGACAGCAGAGCCTCGGCGTGGTCGCAGCGCAGGTACATGGTGCCGAAGGCCGGTTGTGATCCGGTGACCCAGACCAGCCGGTCGATGCGGATCACCTGCTCGGCTTCGAAGCCGATGAGCAGCGGCCCGGATTCGGCGGTGGGAAGACGCTGGATATCGACTACCCGGGTATAGGGCATCTTCCAATCCCCCGTCTCGGGGTCGCGGAAGCGGTAGACATGCACCTCGGGCACCTGATGACTTGCATCCGCGATGAAACTGCCGCGCTTGCGGTGGCGCACGATCAGCCCCTGCTCGACCAGCCGCGACAGGCCCTTTTGCACCGTGGACAGGCCGATGGGCAGCGCGGCAGCGATCTCGGTCTCGCCGGGAAGCTGGCCGCCGGGCGCGAAAGTGCCTTCCTGAATACACCGGGTGAACGCCTCGCTCAGACGCAGGTACTTGGGTCGGCCCTTTCCATCGGGGGCCGTGTCTTCCCATGCGGTGACCAAGGTCTCGAGGGATAGTCTATCTGAAGAGCTTTCCATACAACTATCATAGAACGAGGGGTATTGCACTTGTCAACTACGTAGTTAATAATTGTCACAGGAATATATTGCAGCGTTGAGAGGGTGGAGATGAGCGAAGAATGGGCAGTGGCCACCGGACATCCCATCGCCACCGGGGCCGCGGAGCGGGTGCTGAGCGCAGGCGGCAACGCCGTGGATGCCGGGGTGGCCGCCGGGATAGCGCTGGCCGTTGTGCAGCCCGATCTGGTGTCCTTTGCCGGGGTCGCGCCGGTAATCCTCTATGACGCGGCGCGCGAGCATGTGACCAGCTACGACGGTGTCGGGGTCTGGCCGCAGGCGGCAGACGTGGTGCAAATGCAGCGCAATCACGGCGACCACGTGCCCGAGGGTCTGCTGCGCACCGTCGTACCCGCCGCCCCGGCAAGCTGGATCAAGGTTCTGGCGACCCACGGCACACTCGGTTTCGGCGATGTCGCGCAAGAGGCGGTGCAGGCTGCCCGCGATGGTTTCGACGTCTATCCCCTGCTGGCCGATTTCATTGCATCGCGGGAGGAGAAATACGCGCGCTTTCCGTCCACGGCTGCGATCTTCCTCCCCGATGGCCGCCCGCCGAAGGTCGGAGAGCTTTTCGTTCAGACCGACCTTGCAAAAACCTTGCAACTGCTAATCGACGCCGAAAGCGCCGCCCGTGCCGAGGGTGGAGATCGGCGCGCCGGCCTGGCCGCCGCCCGCGCGGCTTTCTACACTGGCCCGATCGCGCAAAAGATCGTTGCCTTTCACGCCAAGAACGGCGGCCTGCTGCGGGCCGAGGACCTCGCCTCTTACGAGGTCCGCGAAGAGCCTACCTTCGCCGTCGAATTCCGGGGCACGCAAATCCACTGCTGCGGCGCGTGGTGCCAGGGCATCTCAATGGCGCAGACGCTTGCCATGCTGGAGCAGGCCGGCCCTGACGCCACCCGCGACGGGGATCAGATTAAATTGCATTTCTTGCTCGAAGTTCTGAAACGCGTGTTCGCAGACCGCGAAGCGCATGTCACCGACCCCCGCTACATGCAGATCGCCCCCGAGGCACTGCTGGACCCCGCCTTCATCGCGGACCGGCTGGGCAGCATTCAGGAGACCTCCGATCCGCTTCCCGCCCCTATGGCCCCGGCTCTTGCGGCTTCGGGCGAACGCCCGGTGTTCGAGGTAGGCTGCGCCGATACATCTCACGTCAGCGTCATCGACGGTGCCGGCAACATCTTCTCCGCCACCCCGAGCGATCCGAGCTATGACACTGTGGTGATCCCCGGCACCGGGATGTCGGTCTCCTCTCGCGGGTCGCAGAGCCGTGCGATCCCCGGTCACCTAAATGCGCTCGCACCGGGCAAGCGTCCGCGGCTCACACCGAACCCTATTCTGGGGCTGAAGGATGGCAAACCTTGGCTCGCCATGGGCACGCCCGGCGGCGACGTACAGGTTCAGGCCATGGCTCAGGTATTGTTAGGCATGCTGGACCACGGACAGGCTCCGCTTGCGGCGGTCGAGGCGCCCCGCGTGGCTTCCTATGCCTATCCCGGCAGCTTCGCGCCACATGACGTCCACCCTAACAAGGTGCTGTACGAAGCCGATCTGCCACTGGAGCAGACCAAGGACTTACGCACACGCGGACATGATCTCGAAGAATGGCCCGCCCGAACCTGGATGGCGGGCGGGATCTGCATCGCCCTGCGCGACGGGGCCGGCGTGGACGCCGTCGCCGACCCGCGTCGCGCGGGCACGGCCAAAACTGGAGCGAAACCATGACAACCGACATTTGCAAACGCATCGCCGCTCAGAACATCCCACTGGAGGAAGCGTTTGATCTCTGCGGTGAAGCTCTCGACAATCAGTTGTTCACCGCGATGCGCTTCCACGCCACAACGATGGAGGTGGAACGCCTTCACTCCACCTTGCCCGAGAGCTACCCCGTCAGCGGTCGCAAACCAAAGCGGGATACGGAATGGGGCAAAAATGTTCTGATCGACCGAAGGATCAACCTCGGTTTCGGGGCCGCTGATATCAGATGGGCATTTTCGGATTACGAAACCATTCTTGGGCTCGGGCTCAATGCTGTGTTGAATGTTCCGATTGTTCGTGGCCAATCGGTTCTGGGTACGATCAATTACTTGCGTGGCGATCCGGCCTTCAGTTCGCGAGAAGTGGAGATCGCAGAACAAGTTGCTGCTGCACTGGCCGATCGAAGTGAACTGCGAGACTAACTTTAATACGCTATGTTGCCGTAGGCATCATGTATTCTCGCCGTCTGTTAATCGCCACCAAGACGCATCTTCGCGCTGAATTGGGCGGATTGCAGTGACCTGCTCCCCTTAGAGTCCGCGTTCTTTAGTTCGCTCTATTCAGGGTTTGGTCCTCTACTGACCTTTGGTGATACTCCCACGGGGTGAGCCCGTCGAGGCTCGTGTGTGGGCGATG
>NZ_JAPWHM010000017.1:0-12597 GCF_027214245.1 Sulfitobacter dubius
AGATCAGACATATCACCGCTCCGTTTTCGGACGGTGAATCATGCGGCTCCACGATAATCAATGGGTCCTGAGCCTAGGTATGCCCGCAGAATGGCCGGGGATCAGTGCTGTGCCATTGTTTGCTGCTTGAGGACCCCGTAAAAGCTGCAGGTTGCACCATGAAAGTTTGAACAGCTCTGGCCGGGCATGATTTTTATTGCTCCCGTTTCGGTGCCGCGCAAAACAAGCGTACAGCGGTCTTCTCCAATGCTTTGACTGAAGCTTAGATCTCCATCTATGGAGGAGATCAGTTTGCCAGTGACCCGACCGCCACACGCATCTCCTTCAACCTGCAGTACTGCTTTGCCGTCGAAAATCTTCAAGATGCCCTCTCCCCCATCTTGAAAGGTTTCATAACTGCCGTCTGACAGCTCAAGCGCTTGAAGGTCATTAGGCGTATTAATGCACATAAAAACTGCTGTAAGCAGTCCGATATAAGAAGCTTTAGTTTCCATGATCCAACCCTGTCTGCGCACTGTGACATGTTGCCCGCCAACTAGTGCTTTACTGCTCTAGGCCATCAAGAATACCGCATCGGCTCTATTGGCCGTCTCCTTGAAGGTTGGAGGACAGGGATGCAATCTAGCAAGTCCGGGTTGGGTAGATGGTGCTAGATAATCGGCTTATGTGGGACAAAACGCACACTATTTTTATGAAACGTTGGGATTTCACAAAGCCGAAAGTCCCCAATTGAGAAACCTCCAGTTCTGAGAGGGCCGGATACGATACGCTTCAGTTAAAGTGAGGCGGAGATTGGCGCCGCCCCACCTAAGGCTGCCTCAAACAAAGATACCTTCGGAATAGGTTGTGCCGACAAGGGCTGCAAACTCTTCTGATTGCATCATATAGGCAAGTGCATCGTCTACCGTATCTGCAACGCCGTTCGCATCAAGGAACTCCTTCCAGAATGTCAGCCCTGCTTCGTCTGCTTCGCGCTGGAATAAATTATTGTAGATAGACTGAACTAATGCTTCAGCGTCGTTTAGCATGGCGCCGTATCGCTGATTGAATGCATCGGTCTGAGCGAAGGCATCAGTTAACGAAAAAACATCAATCGTACCGCCCTCATAAAGATCAAGCCAGAAATCAAAGCCAGTGGCATCAGGCTGGCTGCTCCCGAGAAGGGCATCATAGGCAACTTTGACAAGTCCAGCCCCATCATCGATATCCAAAAACAGAGTGCCATCAGTGAATTCAAGGCGGTCAAGACCGACGAGCTTTTGCGGCTCGCTTCCGGGCACAGTCACCGTCACACCCTCATTTTCAACCGATATGGTCGTCCCGCTAAAGGGCAAATTAAACGTCTGAATATCGTTTCCATTTTGGTCTTGCGTGACCTCGGAGCCGCTACCGGGTTCCAGGGTGCCGAAGCCCTCAACGTCACTGAGCAAAGTAGAGTCCGGCAAATCCTCAATAGCGCTTCGCAGCTCCTCTACGCCTGCAGAGACAAGGATGGGGTTTTCTTCGATCAAGGACAGCGACGCATCTAGCTCTGGGGTGATCTCCACCCCCAGACTGGTTAGAATGCCTCTCAACTGAGAAGCGAGGCCTTCTGCATCATTTAATAGCGGGCTGTTAGCGGCTAAGGAAAGAAGGGGGCGAATATCGCCAACAGTTAGTTCATTCATCTAGAAACTCCTGAAAAGAATAATCTTATCAAGCAATTCCGATGCAACCCTTGCTGAGGAATCGCTATGCCTTCTGAAGGTACTAAGTTTAGTGAAAGCTGCCTAGAAAAATGTCCAAAAGGTGGCGCGCAAGCAGAAATTTTGCCTTGCTTGGCTGTTCTCGCACGGGGTCATAAAGGCCCTTCAGGCTCATGAATGGCCACACATAGTCGTTCTAAATTGGTTTGAGCCTGTGTAAACCACTTCGGCGCGAAGGTGAGTGGCGTAGGTATCAACCAGCTATGGGTGTATCGCTATGCAGATCGCCGTGATGCTCATAGAAAAAATACGGCCAAGGCCTTTTAGGCTTTCGCGCCTAACGAAGCCTAAAAATTTTACGAGCTTACAATTCGCATCTTATCAGGCGCAGTGCCCGCTTCAACCTGAGCGCGATACCAGTTGGGTTGACGCCCTTTGCCAGTCCAAGTCTGATTTTTATCTTCTGGATTGGCAAAAACGGGTTTCGAAGGTTTCTTGGCAGCCTTCGACTTAACTTTCGACTTCTTAGGGGCTGGGCTAGCAGTCTCGGAAATTTCGTTTAGAGAGAACCCAAACTCAGCAGCAGCTTTCGTGGCAGCCCTTTTTGCTTCTCGCTGATCTCGCGCGACTGCTGAGGCTAGCGCTTTTTTCACATCGTTCAAAAGCTTCTCTAGCTCCTTGCGAGACATTGCTTTTAGATCATTTTTCGCAAACATAGTTTTTCCATCGCCTATTGAGACTGTGCTCTCTGGTTGAGTTCTTATGCTTGCCGAGCGCCTTATTCAAGGAAATCTTGCTGTTCCAATGCGTTGACGAGTAAAACTGACTGAAAAGTAGGAGTGCTTTGGCTCTCGGGCGACCTGCTGGATTGCTCCGAACTGATCTCTTTTTTATTGCATATTAGGGATACATATTGACTTAGAGCCATAAACTTCTGACCATCTGCATTAGAATTTCCTCCTGTTGAAAGGGCTTAACGTCTATGCATTATCGGAAATCGTGGCTGGTCCGACTTCTCATTGCGGTGCTTCCAGTCACCGCTATTGCTGACCCCTTACCGTATGGCGCTAAGACACCTGCGGCTCATCAGGTGGTTGCGGCATACATCGGGAAGACAGAAAAATGGGACGCTGACTGTCAAGGAGGGATCTATTTTGGGCCAAATAACCAAGCGAGAGTTTGGTGCGCACAAAGCAGCGATAGCTTAGGAGCGGGACAGTGGACAGTCGATGCCAATGGGCGAATGTGCCACGATCTTACGTGGTATTGGCCCAATAATGGCCGCGCTGGCAGCTCTAAAGGGGAGAAGAGCTGCATATTGCACGTGGTCGACCGCTTTGATCGGGTATGGCGCAGCTATCCCGGACAAACGGAATGGTGGCCGATCAAAGGCGATCCGGCTTTGACACGCGGCTACATCTATCAGAATGAAGTCACCGCTCTCAAAAACAAGTTGGGTATATAACGTTCTATGTGAGGCGGAGCTTCGCAAGTTACGCAAAAGCTCTACTTGTTTACCGTTATCTATCTTCGGCGCAGCGCTTTCAAGGGTGCTGTATCCTTTGCCTGCATGGGCGGGACGAGAATGGCCAAAGCGGGTGCTTGTTGGATTAATCGATGGTGAGACGGCCCCTCAAGGGAAGTCGCAAATATTTCCGTCTATGCCTTTCAAACACCGACAAACCTATCTTAGTTTACCCACCCTCAGTTTCTCAGTCCGTTGGGCGCATTCATATTAAGCGTGGCTGTCTGCGCCTTCGAAGTGAACTTTCCACACCCATGGCGGCAGGTTTGGCCCAGGGTCCCAGCCGCTGTAATCTAGCCTCAGTGTGAAAATACTTTCGTGTAGAAAAAGAGAAAATGGCTGTAGCCGAAGCTACAGCCATTACTGGGTTAGTCATGTGCTGTAGGGAACACGACTGCCTTACAGTGGGCTATCCTGAGGAATGCTGTCAACGATTCTCGACCTCTGCATCCCCAAATAAGGCATCATGATGGCGCAAATGAGAAGTATATAGGAATTCTAACCATTGATTCTTTTGCGTCCTTCTGCGGCAAAGTAACCAATTCCCCTTATTGTTGTGTCAGAATTCTCATATGAGAAACAATGATGCAATCCTCGGTTGTAAATTGGGCGTAAGTTGGGCAACTGAGTGACACTCTCTCACCTTTTTCTATAGTCGTCTTTGTATAGTTTTGTGGCTAGCTGCAGCATCTGGCCTTCTTCTAAGACAACGCGGCAATAGCGTTCGAATAACCGCACGCTCTATGGATCGCTATTCTTCGGGGTGGGACAGAATGTTCAATTTTTAACCAAATGCCTCAGTTCCTTAAGAGAACTTCATTCAGGCCCCTTACCGCAAAACGCTCCTATACGACGGATTATAGATGCGAAGGCATAATGCGGAACATTGGACGGCTAAAAAAAAGATCAGATAGACCTCCCCCTCAGCAGTGCGGGTATCATGAGCCGCGCGCTAGCCGTGGCTTATCTGACAGAGTCTTCTTAGACCCTAGCCGCCGCAGAAGGTCTCGTGTTCTTTTCTCTGCGGGTACTCTCGCAATTGGTATAATCGTTTGGCTGGCTTTTTTTGCTATGACGGTTGGACTAGATGGTGGTTTAGAGGCTGCATTGCCTGAACCTATCAGCGTATTGAAGAGCCAAGGCACGACTCCTCATGCTAGAAGATATTCACTGAAAACCAGTGATGAAGGTCCCAAAATCGCAGCGATTGATCTTCATGCCCAACAACAAGGCCAAAAGTACCAATGTTTAAGAGGTGAGAGGGAAGGGGCTTTGCGCGCACTGCCGGGCCGAGAGCAAAAAGTCTACGCTGTTGTGCCCGCAGATCTTCCTTGGGCAACAAAATCTCTGCAAGAAAGCTGTGGCACTATTCATGTCGCATTGCCAACTTGGTTTCATATTACGGCTACAGAAGGCGACCCCCAGGTCGTAGGGGTCAGTTCCGAGACCCGTGATCCCCTCCTTGAGTATGCCAAGCGAAACAGCATGCTTCATATCATGCCCATCGTTCAGTGGGACGCCGCAATATCAAGACTTTTGAGCGCTCGCGGAGGGGCAGAAAAAGTTGCAGCTGCGCTGACAAGTTTCCTTGCACTTCCACCGCAGAACCCTGGCATAAGAGGCTACTGCCTTGATGCGAGCCCCTTCGTTTCTGCAGGTGATGGTTTCGGCACAGTGAGCCGGCAATTTGTCTCGGCTCTGCACGCTCAAGATTTAGCATCCTGTGTGAAGCTTCCAAGCAGTGCATCGGATAGCCTGCTGGTTATCGCAAACCGCTTCTTTGATACCGTTATCGTGAATGGATACCAAAAGTATTGGTTGGGTTCGGCGCCGCAGCCTCTTGCGGGCAAAGAGTGGTTTAAGGCGCATATTGCCTCTCTCCAAGAACATGTGGCTGCTGATAAATTGGTCATTGAGCTCGGGGTCCATACCGTTGACTGGGTCTCTGGCCGTCCCCGGCCGGTAATCCAGCCTTTTGCAAAAATCATGTCAGCACTCGCGAATGATGGAGCTTTTGCAGAATTTGTTTCTGAGGCCGGCAATACCCGGGCAAATTACGTTGACACTAAAGGCTTACAGCACCGGGTCTGGATGTCAGACGCAGCCTCCGCTCAGAACCAAATCCTTGCGCTGCGCGCCCAAGGCATCAGATCTATCGGCTTGAGTGGGTTAGGCTACGAAGATCCAGGGATCTGGGCGGTCTTAGATCAGTCCATGCGCGATGTTGATTTAAACGGGCGAACTCTACAGAATATTGTTCTATCAAATTACGTAGAGCTTGTCGGACGAGGCCCATTTGTGGCGCCGGTTTCCATGCCACATGTGGGCAAACGGACAATCTTGACCGATCCTGTCACAAATGCCGTCACGTCGATGACATACAGTGAAACGCCCCGGGCAGCCACGACACGGCTCTACGGAGCGGGAGAGCCGAATAAAGTTGTTCTGACCTTCGATGATGGCCCTCACCCTGACCACACCCCGGCCGCTCTAGACATTCTACGCGACACTCGAACGCCGGGGTCCTTTTTCGTTTTGGGCAATAATGCTCTTGCGTCCCCGGATTTGTTAAAGCGCATTCTCAAAGAGGGCCATGAGCTGGGCTCTCACACCTATGCTCATCCAAATATGGGTGAGGTTTCGGCATCTCGCGCGAAGGTAGAGGTCAACTCAACACAATTGCTGGTCAATGGCATAACCGGTAGGAACATGCGGCTTTATCGTGAGCCTTACATGCGCAGTGGCGGCCCGATCACCTCTCGTGAGGTTGCATCTCTACTGCCGCTGGAAGAAGCGGGCTATGTGATAGCAGGAATGGATGTAGTCCCGCGGGACTGGGTCACACAAACCGCGGATGAGCTAGCGAATGAGATCATTCGACAAGTTGAGGCGAATGCAGGGGGGGTTGTTCTACTACATGACGGGGGAGGCGACCAAAGCCAGACTGTAGCCGCTCTTCCCCGAGTAATCTCTGAATTGCGGGCGAAAGGGTACACCTTTACCACCCTTGCTGATCTCTTAGGGGTGCCGCCTGATATATTGATGCCTGAAGGTGATCGTGTGACTGCAACGTTCGGCAGCATGTCCTTCCTCGCTGTAGGTAACAGCTGGTCACTTCTCCAGATTGCCTTTTGGACCGTCTTCACGATTGGAATTTTCCGCTCGGTCAGTCTTCTTTTCTTGGCAGCACGGCGCCAGCCTCATGTACCCTCGCCATCAGTACATGAGCCCTCGGTCACAATCGTTATCCCTGCGTACAATGAAGGACGCGTGATCGAGCAATGTATCCGTAAAGCTCTATACTCGGAGTATCCTGACTTTGATATTATCGTGGTAGATGATGGTTCGACCGATGATACTTATGAGAAAGCCATAAGCTTTGCCTATCATCCTCTTGTAACTGTCTTGCGCCAACCAAACCGTGGTAAGGCTTCAGCTCTTAATGCAGCATTGGACGAGGCTCAGAGCGAGGTGCTGATTTGCATTGATGCAGATTCACAGATCGCTCCTGATGCGGTTCGTTTGCTGGCCGCACATTTCACCGACCCCAAAGTAGGGGCGGTGGCTGGCCGAGTGGTGGTGGGCAATCGAAGCAATCTTCTTACACGCCTGCAAGCGCTTGAATATATCACCGCTCAAGCTGTTGAACGTCGCGCTAAGGAACATCTCAATGCAATCAATGTCGTGCCAGGCGCAATCGGGGCATGGCGTACCACAGCCTTGATGGAAGCAGGTATTTTTTCGACTGAAACGCTCACCGAAGATGCCGATATGACCATGGCGATGATACGATCAGATTATCAGGTGATCTATGAAAATCGTGCTATTGCAACTACTGAAACACCTACATCTCTCAAGGCGTTGATGACCCAACGGCTGCGCTGGTCTCTTGGCATGATGCAGGCCGGCTGGAAGCATTCGGGAGCAATCATGGAGCGCCGCAATCTAGGTTTCGTCGCTCTTCCTGATCTGGCGGTGTTTGGGTATCTTATGCCGCTTGTAGCACCTTTGGCTGATCTGTTTCTGGTACTCCTTATTATAGAGTTTTTTGCGAACGTCGGCGGGGCGGACCAAAATTATATGGACATTGTAGCCAACCCATTGATTGTTGCCTACTTGGCCCTTCCCACACTGGAAATTATAAGTGCAATTGTTGCCTTCCGCCTGGACCCCAAAGAAGATCGGCGCCTGTTGCTCTTGCTACCAATGCAGCGAATTTTCTATCGCCAAGTTTTGTATATCGCGGTGATCCGGGCGCTATGGCGCGCTGCAACGGGCTCTTTGGCAAGCTGGGGACGCATGACCCGCGTAGGTTTTCAGTTCGACCAGGCAAAGGTGACATGATCAAACGTCGGACTTTCTTGACATGGGGTACAGCGGCGCCCCTCCTGCTTTCGCAGACCTTCATGGCTCACGGAGCCAGTGCGACGCCTCAAAATACTCTTGTCATGATCGATAACCTGCACAACGGCACCGATCATGATCGGGTTGCCATTGTTATCGATGCTTTCGTGCGAAGTGGATTACCAGCTACATGTATCGTTGATCCCGAGCCCCTCCACCTAGGTCTGCTAAAGCCTGATAGCGCGCTTTGCCGTATGCTAAGAACGCGTTTACAACAAACCCCTGGCCTGCTTCAGGTTATACCTCTGGTAAGGAAACTGGGAGGCATGACCCCCTATTTTCAAGCGCGGGCGGTTCACGATACCCAGCATGCCTTGCAGGCGGCATTATGGAGCCCTGTAGATCGACCCAAACATGCAGCGGCAGGTCAAACCATTGCTTGCGATATGCTACCCACAACCGTGGCCCCATCAGGGGTGCGAGCCAGTGGCATTCGCAATGTTTTGATGCGCCCACATGCAAGTGCTCCAGTGCGGCCAGAGGCATGGAAGGATGGCGTCGCCAGAATAGTAGGCGGCCAGAGGATACGGCTGCAGTCTCAGAAGGCCATCTACAGCCTTCCGCAAGACCAGCCCGTAGAGCGCGTATATTACCTGTCTGCCGAAGACCTGCGTGGCCTTCCTCTCGCAAGCCTTGGCATAGCAGCATCCGCTTTTGCAAAACAGGTACTGCACAAAGCGGGCAATCATTGGGTAAGCCCAATTCTTGCCTCTGATATTCAGTTCCGAGATGCCTATGCCTATCGGCGGAATATAGGATTACACTTTGTTCTGGGGTCAGATGCCACGCCAGAGGACCAGGACGCTTTAACTGCTTTTCGACGCGAGTTGGCTGGCGTGGGGCTACCATCAAGCTTTGGACAGGAAACCTCCTCAAGCGCAATCTCTGGATATTGGATCCCCTTAGAGGAGGAGGCTTTTGCAATCGCGCCTCTCGAGCTCTTTATGCTCTCTCAAGAGATGCCGGGCCCGCCCCCCCAGATGAGCACAAAGACAACCTATGGCATTGCGGCGGAGCTCAAGGAAAAGCCCGACGTCGGACTGAGTTCGAATAACATCTTAGGCTTGCCTACCGTTCACCTCCGGGATGTTCGTTCCTTGGACGGGGAGCTGGAAGCTTCGATCGGCACGGCAGATTGTGTCCTCGCCATTTCCGCAAAGCTTCTGCGCAATCGGTCTCACAGAGCAGTTCTTAGAAGTGCGATCCATGCAATCCAAGAGGATGGCATGTCCCATTTTGTTTCGCTCCCTGACTATGTAAAAAGCCTTGTTCCCATGGGCCCCTACATTACACATTTCCGTAGGACACAGGCCTATCAGCATCAGATGGTGAGAGCGCCTGACGCGCCGGATGAGAAAGAACGGGCGCGGCTAATAGCAGATGCCAAGGTTGCTTGGTCATATTTTGAACAGTGGACCAACCCTAAGACTGGCCTTTGCCCTGCAACTGCAAATTCTGCACCCGGGCACCAGAGGCTGCACGAAACAGTCACGATGTGGGATGCAGGAAGCCACATCTTCGCTTTGATGGCCGCTGTAGATTTGGAGCTCATCTCACCCAAGGCATTTCAGCGTTCAATCAGAAATATCTTGCCTCACCTTGCCGGGAGGCGCTCCCAAGGCCGGCTGCTGCCTCAAGGTTGGATTGCAACGGACAAGTTCAAATGGGGCAATCGTAACTTTGACGGCTGTGATGCTGGGCGGCTGTTAGCGGCTCTATACAATCTCGACATCCATCCTTTAGGAAAGGGCCGCGCAGCAAGCACCGTTGCGGCTTGGGACCTTAAAGAGGTCGTAAAAGACGGCGTCATCTACTCAGTGGAAGAGGGCGCTCTGGCATCCACTTTCCGCTCCCATTGTGCGCATTATGCCGCTTGGGCGTTCCGTACCTGGGGCATTGAAGTCAAATCGCCCTATGAAGTGTTTCAGGGGACGAGCCTATCTGATGGACGAATGGCATTACTGGAGGTCAGCGGTCGAATAGGCCCCCTTGGTGCTGAACCCCTTTTAATGGAAGCGCTGGAGTTTGGCATGTCTCCCGAGTCAGCCTATCTCGCCGATGTTTTATTTGCTGCTCAGCTCGAAGAATATGATAAAACCGGAAGACTAATCTGCGTATCAGAAGGGCCCATCAACAGCTCCCCGTGGTTTTTGTACCAAGGTTTACAGTTTGATGCGTCCGGAAGGGTTTGGGCTACCGACACAGTTGCAGGCTTGAAAGAACATCGCACGAAGGCTTTCAGAGAAGAGCATCTTTCGATCAGTTCAAAGGCGGCCTACTTGTGGTCTGCCTATAAAGATCATCCGTTTTGCACAGAATTGCTTTCTGTTGTCAGGGACAAGGCCAAAACTCGTTACGGTTTTGCGTCCAGCATCAACCAAAGGACTGGGGAGCCAAGCAAAACCTACAGTGATATCAATACAAACGCCGTTATTCTTCAGTCGATTGCTTCTAGGCTCCAGCGTTCTTAGCATACCAGCCAAAGCGGCTCACATCTTAAGGTTTCCGGGCATCATTCTGGAGACTAGGTCGATAGAGGGCGGCCTCAAAAGCATTTGCTATATAGCTGCATGATAGACAGATTGAACAATAGCTTATGGGCATTGCGCGCTATTGTACAACTGAGCCGCTTATAGGGGGCGCCAAAAGGATAGAGATTATGAGTGATCCAGAACGCATAAAGTTGCTAGAGAAGGCATTGATCAAATATGTAGAACTCTACGGTTTCATAGACGAAGCACGGGAGTACTACATACGCAATTCTCAATCCGCAGATCCGAGCACAGAGCAAAAACATTAACATGCTAAATACGATTGTTCGGGCGAAAGGCTACTCCGGCATTCCCCAAGTGGACGGTTATGCTGGATATAACAGTTTGCTCAAAAACGCTTATCTCGTCAACTAGCCGGACGGGTTCCGCGCGACGTGCGTATAGCGGCGCAGCCAAAGCTAAGCAGTACCTGCACAGGATAGATCGCGGGTCCCTTTTCGCAATCGGCCGTATCGATGTATGCTAACATACAGGGGCTGGGTTCGACCCGTTGCGATGTGGCCATATGTGCTAGGGGGCCAGGAAGCCCCAGTCTCCGGTGTTGGTCTCGTACAACCCCATAAGGACAGATGTCGATTCCACAGTATTCTCTGGACTAATGGCAATGTCTGCCAGCGCCAGTGCTTTGCTAATCACCCCCTCATTTAACAGTTCCAGGTAGAATTGCCTTCCAGCGGAATCTGAGGTCCGGTCCAAAACGTTGAGATAAATTTGCTCAAGAAAGTCTGCGTTCGACAGGGTGGTGGCGTCACCAAAGTTTGCGGAGAACTCTGGGCTTGTCATAAGATCTGCCGCCAAGAACTCATCTGACAAACCATCCCTTTGCGTGACATCAATATAGAAATTAAGTCCGGGAAGGTCGATCGCCCCATCTCGGTTGAGCGCTGCTTCATAGAGCAAAGCCACACGTTCAGCGATGACGAAATCTTCGGGGCGCCCCGCCTCCGCGAGCGCCGAACCTGCGCTAAGCTCAATCAACTGGTCATCAAAACGGAGGAACTGAAACCCAAAGAGCTTGTCTCTGCTGCCGTCTGCCGCGGTAACGACAGTATAATCAATCCCGCCCACGATATCGAAGGTATCCGACCGACCATCAAAGGAAGCGGTGTCTCCCGTCCCGTGTTGCGCCAATTGTGATGTGGCTACCAATACATCACTGCCGCCGCCGCCGCCTATAACGTCTGCGCCGCCGCCTCCCCAAAGGATGTTGTTGAGTTCATTACCTTGTAAGTCATCTGATCCCTCACCTCCAATGGCGTTTTCTATAAAAGCGCCGAACGCGATGCCGACGGTTTCAGTAAGGGCTGTTGTACCAGAATTTGTCGCTGCGGTAATCGTTGAGCCCACATCACTCAATGTGCCGGGCTTAAGATCGATAGACACACCGGCGTTGGTCGCAGAGGCGTCAAACGTATCTATTCCCCCAGCATCCCAGACCGTCTCATGGTATGTCTGGGAAGGGGTGAAAACATAGGTGTCATCTCCAAGATGCGTGCTCATGTTTGAACCATAGAGCCATTGAGCCGCGAGTATGTCCAAGATCATGGGTGTGGTTGGAAAATAGGAAAGATCTCCTTGGTTTGCGAAAATGTCTTCCTCGGTGATGCTGGGGAGAACCGCGTAGCTCATGATTGTCTGAGAGCGGTAGTTCAATCCTGCAGGGAGTGTTTCATTATTCCAACCTTGCGAAGCCGATACGTCTCCAAGATTAAAAACTGCATGGCCAAGTTCGTGCAATACCGTAAGATAAGGCAACTGGCCGGGTTTGAGACCACTTTCTTGCAGGCTCTCAAATCCTCCGGCGAGAAATATATCGCCAGCATGGAGGCCTTGGACTGCCGGGGGTACAGCCTCAGCGCTGAGGCTGTCGGGGGGATAATTCGGGTTGGACAAGGATACACCGATCCTAATATCGCCCACGCTTGTCGATGTCTCTGTAATCTCGGCAAAACTGACATCAGCAAACGTAGCCCAGCTTTGCAAAGCAGCTCTGAAGGCCGCCTCGAGGGGAAGACTCATTTCGCCTATATTGTCAGTATATTGAGATGGATAAGGGGAGGCGAATGTCGAGGCCTCGTCGAAAAAACTGAAGCTAAGCTCAGCGCCCCAGCCGATCGGGCCACCCCACTTTGCTATTGTTAACCCATTCACCTCATCTCGTTCAGAAACGGGGACTTGCAAAGGTTCTCGAGGGGCTAAGAGGGCATCAATGCTTTTGTTGCCACTTGTCCCGGTCATTGATGTTGTTTCGGTGTTGATACCTGGAGAAACCATGGGAAACCTTTCAATTGTTCGAGCGCCTAAAATATCTGTCATCTCACCACTTCTAATGACGGTAGTGCACGGCAAGAATTCTGAGCTACTCCCCATTTGTTGGACAGGATCTGGCGTAGTTTAAGCTACTCTTTGCACTTGCTGATCGTGGTTGGTT
>NZ_JAPWHM010000018.1:0-7895 GCF_027214245.1 Sulfitobacter dubius
GGGAAGTGTGTTCACATGGGTCAGTTCTCAGTGACAATTTATGGGGCTACCGGGTCAGTTCTCAGTGACAATCAACATTTCGTGCCCCTCAGAACTGGCCAATCTTTTGTTTGAGCGATGAAATAAATGCCCAGGAAGAGGAGGCCTGGGCGATCTTGAAGCTGCCGCATTGGTGCAGCGTAGACAAAAAGAGCAACGTCGATGTTCGACAATTTGCCCACCGAAGTCCCTGACGAGCCAATGTCACTTGCGCGATGTCTTTTCTTTGATCACGGCCACGAGCTGGCTGAAGCTGCTGCGATGCTGGGAGGGGCATCTGCCGAAGCGAAGGTCGTATCATGCGCCCTAAAACTTCCAGAAGCGAGTAAGATTACATCTGCGATCCGGCCGGACTTAGTTTTCCTCCACAACCTTCTTTCGCTTGATCTCACGGGTGACCCGGAATGTCCGGAGGCCGCGCTTTTCAATGCAATAGATCCAGCTTCTCGAGAGGTCGATATGATCTGTCATCTGACCGAAATGCTCACCGACATCCTCGTTGCTAACGAAGCCTCAAATTGGGTTCGGGACAAAAGCTGCTCGGCGCTGATGGCCGCCGCAGATTGAAAACACGCTCGGTCCCTTGGCGGGGATCGAGACTTGACGCACGACCATACCGTTCGTGCAAGGAAAGAGGTTTCCAATGAAGACATCAATCATGCGCGACGACTCGATCGAGAACTTTGCCACCACAGCGGTTCGCTTGGGCCGGCAACTTCAGCAGGAAGCGCATTCCATCTTTCTCGGCGGGAGCAGTCGAGAGTTCCAGTTTGTGAATGGGACTTTTCGTCGCTTGGCCGAACGCGACCCCTTCGACCCTCGTGACGAAGCCTCGTTCGAAGCGATCCGAGGTATTTTGGAGGTCGACCTCAAGTCTGAGATTGAGGGCACCGAGCGGCGTTTTTTTGAAAGCCACTATGACGAGGACGGCCAGCACGGTGAAATCCGAGATTGCCCAATCTACAGCAAGCGTGGTGAAGCCCTTCTCGCTGTGAAGCGAACATTTGATAGCTTCCTCCATGCTCGCGCCGAGACGCTCGACAGGATCGCAGCAGAGCGCGCTCTTCTCCGCCTTCTTACTTCTTAGGGTCAGGCCCCGTTCAGTCACCTGACGACGCAACGCTCAGATCACACCCGGCGCTACGCCTCAGATTGAAAATAAAAGAATCAATTTCGAACAGTTGCTTACAAGATTTTTCCTGGAAATCGCTCCTGCTCTGACCGAAAGATTCAAATTTCCCGGCTCGAACAGCAACCATGTTTGAAGAGGACAATCCGTATGCACGAGACATCAACCGGCACCTTTATTCTTCCGCGGGCGTCAAAGGCGATCCGTCGGGTGACGATGGGTGTAAAACAGCACTTCACCGGCAGCCTGATCATCGGTGAGGGCGAGGGCCAGGTCATTGAATTTGAGAGCCACACCGAGATGAAAACTGCGCTGGTGATGCTCGCACGCCAGGAGGTCATGGACGTCGAAAACCAAATCCCATTCTCATGGATCGACGAGACTGGGATATCCCGGACCCATTTCTTCGACTTCCGGCTTTCAATGCGTGACGGCACACGGGCCGCACTGATCGTAAAGAACAGCCGGAAGGCAGCGAAACAAGATTTCATTGCAGAAACGCGCTGCCTCGCAAGCCAGGTCACACCGGATTTCGCAAACCGCGTATCACTCATCACTGAAAATCACCTCGATCCGATCGAAGTGCATAACGCGGAGCTGATCCATAGCGTCCGGTTGCCTGATCCAAAACCTGATGCAGCAGTCCGCAAAGTAATTGCGCAGTTGGATGGCGCGATGACGATCAAAGACCTTGCGACTGCCACTGCACCTTTTGGCCAAGGCTTCTTCGCAGTGGTCCGGATGATCGGGAAGCATGAACTCGAGCTTGTGAACCGTGAGCGCATTGAGCCCGAAGTTCTCGTTCGTCGGAAGTTCAACTGATGCTTGATTACGCTCCAAGCCCGCAAACACAACGTTTCTCTTTCGAGAAACACGACAAAGTCACCATCGGCGACATCGCTTATCGTCCAGTTGATGCATCGGATGCAGGGCATGTCTTCGTCCGCCTTGACGGTGAAGGCGTCGCGGAGTCTTTCACCCGAACGGAAATGGCCCGCTTAGTGGATCTCGGTCATGTTAAACATGAGCCTGAGGCACTACTTCCCGAAAGCGCCAAGGCTCGGCTCGCTGACCCGAATGAACTTCTTTCTATGCTGCCTGCGTCACAGCACTTGCGCGCGCGAGGCAAGGAAGAGGTGGTCTTGGCTTTCCTCCACCTGGAGAAGGAGAAGAAGGTCGGTCGGACTGACGCACACATCAAAGGCATGAAATACACGATCATTGGTCTGGCGACCGAGATGCTCAAGGCCAAAAGTCATTACGAGGAAATTGATCGGCCCAAAGACACTGTTTCCATTCCTAAATTTAGCGCCCGGACTCTACGCCGTTGGTTAACAGCCTACGAACAACTCGGGATCTCTGGTCTGTTCGATGGTTCATCCAAGCAAGGCAACTACAGTCGCCGACTGTGCCCGCGAACCCTGGTAATATTGGCGAATTGCGTCCGTGGCTACATGACTGCGGAGCGTAAGACGCAGGCTGCAATCTACGACGATGTAAAACGGGCTTTTGCAAAGGAGAACGTGAGCCGCCGAGCGGAGGGCCGTCCAGAATTCGTGCGTCCTTCGAAGGAAACGGTGCGTCTCGCGATTAAGGCACTCGACCCCTATCAATGCGATGTCGCTCGGCACGGCTTGGAGTATGCGCGGCGTAAGCATGCTCCAGTCGGGGTTGGCCTGACCCTTACCCGGCCTCTTCAGCGTGTCGAGTTGGATACCTGGAAAGTTGATCTGATCTCACTGTTAGCTGATTCAGGCCTCCTCAATTTTCTCAGTGACGAGGAGAAGAAAGAACTTGGTCTAACTGGGAAGAAAAAACGTTGGTGGCTCACAGTCGCCATGTGCGCAACGACCCGTTGCATCCTCGCGATGCGCTTGTCACGCGCGCCTTCCGGGCAAGCGACCATACAGACCCTCGACATGATGATGCAAGACAAAGGGGTTTGGTCTGATGCTGTCGGCTCGCTGTCGCCTTGGCATATGCGCGGACACACGCCATTCATCTACACTGATTGCGGCTCTGAATACATCTCCTACGACGTGCGGGTAGCGGCAAACGATCTCGGTATAAACCTAACCCATGCACCTGCGGGGCTTCCGGAAATGCGCGGTCGGGTTGAACGGTTCTTTAAGACCATGTCAATTCATCTGATGCCCCGCCTCACGGGGCGCACATTCGGCAACATGATCGAGCGGGGCGATTATGACTCGAAAGGCCGTGCCGCTCTGACAGTTGATGACCTCTGCGCTGTGTTTACCCGTTGGGTCGTCGATATCTACCACCGGATGCCTCACGCCGGCCTCGACAGTGAAACCCCTTTCGCTTGTTGGGATCGCCTGGTTGAGCAACATGGCGTTGCCCCGGCAGCCGATTTACCGCGACGACGTATAGCGTTCGGAACCCGGATGACACAGGTCGTAGGCGAGGGTGGCATAACCATTCTGGGGGTCCGGTATCATTCCGAGGTGCTCGCACGAAAGATGCTTGGGCGTCGGAAACGGGATGTGAATCTTCGCTGGTATAGCGAAGATATTGGGGCGATCGCCGTCGAAGTTGATGGCGAGTGGATCGAAGTTCCGTCTGTTTTCCGTCGCTTTGATGGGGTGCGCGCGCAAGCATACATCTCTGCGCGCCGGTCGTTGCGAGCCCGGTTCAAGCATGAGGCGATCATTCAAGAGAGCGTAGTCTTCCAGGCGATCGACGATATCGAGACCATAAATGGTGATGCGATGCGCCGGGTCAAACTTCTGGCTGAGGACTGGAGCGTGGAACGGCTACGTCGCGAGGAGGATAACCTCTTCATCGGGTTCCAGGTCGAACCCGATCAAACGCCTGCATATCGGCAGAAACCGGACCAGAGCTATGGGGAGGATCTTATGACCCCCGATGCCAATCCTCACGGAGGCGTGCCCACAAATTCTAAAAAATCGGCTGTTTCCGTTTCCGATACAAATCATTCGGACGAATTTTCGGGCTGTTCCGAGAGCCATTCACATTCGGATGGCGATGCGGACGGCCAAGATTTCGAATTCGAGGATAAATGATGACCACTGAAACCCAACGCTCCACCGAGGAGATCCGCGCTGCCATCTCGGGTATCCGCGGAACCTATATTGCCACCAAACGCGATAGCGATTTCGCAGAGGCATTTGACCGGCTGATTTCACTGAACCAGGAGACCGAAGCCGCCGAACCGATAAAGTTCACATCAACGGGAGAGACCCGGGGGATCATTGTCGTCGATGGGGCAGGTGGAGGTAAGACCTCGCTCGTGCAGCGCGGCCTTACCATGCATCCGGGCCTGAAGGCCACGGAGACAACAAAGCCAGTAGTCAGCATTACTGTGCCCAATCCTGCGACGTTGAAGAGCGTAGCACAGGCTGCCCTGAAGGCGACTGGCTATACCGGGGGAGAGAAGAAACGAACTACATGGGAGCAATTTGAACTCTTGCGGGCGCGGTTCAAGATGCTGGGGACCGTCGTCTTCTGGATCGATGAGGCACATGATCTCTTCCCTCATGGGTCGAAGTCAGAGGCCCCGCATATCCTCAAGACTTTCAAATCCCTCATGCAGGGAGATGGGGCAGTGATCGTGATCCTTTCGGGCGTCGAGAGCCTTTGGGACAGCATCTCTTTCGACCATCAGGTGCAACGGCGCTACTCGAAGTTCGAGCTGCCTCCCGTAGTAGCCGCTACGGATTCCAAGCTGATCTGGAAGCTTCTGGTCAGTTTCTGCAATCGTGTCGGGCTCGAGCCACCTCAAGGCGCCGATCTGGTCAACCGCATCTTCCATGCAAGCCGGCAGCGCTTTGGCCTGTGCATTGAGCAGATGATCAGTGCCATTGAGATAGCGCTGCTGCGCGGGGATGCCAAGCTGGACGCCAAGCATTTTGCGGACGCCTTCTTCGCACAGGAAGCCTGTTCCATAGCCGACAACGTCTTTCTTTCGCCCCGGTGGTCGTCGCTCAAACTGATTGCTTAGCCGGTCAGCGAGGCCCCGCATCGCTAAAACTTCGTCCAACTCAGAGGCATCAAACATGTCCGCGCTGTTTCCATATCTACCTTTCGATCCAGAAGAGACACCGATCTCTTTCGCAACTCGCCTGGCAGGCCTGCACATTGGCTCCTCACTTGCGCCTTTCCTCCGCGACATAGAGGTGAAGGCCGGCGGCTTGCTGGCCGGCAGTGACCTCGCCTTGAATCGTCTGGCAAACATGGCAGGCATCGACGTGGCGGATCTTCGCATCAACTCTGCACGTAGCTTGGGGAACCGCCGGTTTGATCTTCGGGGGAACCGGCTCAGCGCGGAATTTTTTGCCAGCCCTTACACAGTCTTTTGCCCTGCCTGCCTGCGTGAAGATGACAAATCGGGCGGTAATCCGGCTTTGGTGCGCCGAGGCCGACTGTTTTGGACACTTCGCCCGGTGCGAACCTGCCCGGTGCATGGTCTTGAGCTCTCTCGCCGAAAGAAGGCCGCGTGGGATGACGCGTTTCACCAGATGGCTCTTCGGGTTCCTGAATGCGCTGATGCTTTGGATGAGCTGGTGGACGGTGCTTCGCAGCGATCTCCGTCTGCGTTGCAAGGCTATGCCATAGCGCGCCTTGAGGGAGCTACAGGTCCATCATGGCTCGACAGTCAGACACTTGAGCAGGCTGTTCGCGCGACAGAAATGCTCGGTTTGCTCCTCGAGTTCGGATCAAACACAAAGCCAGGTGATCTCGCGGAAAGTCATTGGGATTTGGCTGGCCGCACCGGATTTGAAGTCACTTCCAACGGAGAGGAAGGCATACGCGACGCGCTGCGCGACATTCAGAAGGAATTTCTGAAACAGGGGAGTAAGCCTGATCGCGGGAACGTCCTCGGAGCGCCATACCGATGGCTGGCATCGCCAAAGAACAAGAAGGACCCTGGTGAGATCAAGCGTATCATGCGGGAGCACATCTTCGCTGAAATGGAGATATCCGCTGGCGTTTCGATCCTCGGCGAGAAGCTGAGCGAGCGTCGGCTCCACAGCGTGGAGTCGCTCGCGTCGGAGTCACGCCTTGATCCGCGGACGCTTCGGAATGTCCTTGCCGCTGAGGGCTTGGTGCCGGTTGAGAAAAACGGCGTCGGCTACCATGTTTTCGATGCCGTCGCTGGGCGTAAAGTGGCGTCGTCTATCCAGCGTTCTACGAAGATGAAATCGCTGCCGAAAGTGTTGAACTGCACCCGACCCCAAGCGGGGCAGCTGGTCGACGAAGGCATGCTTGATCCGATCGTGGATGGACGTCGCCAAGCGGCCGGGCGAACTCGGAAGGCCATCGACGATCAGGATATCGCCAAATTCCTGACAGCGCTGCGTATTTGCGAACGGCCCGTGGACAAGGCACCTGAACAGTTAGTCTCAATCTCGAAGGCTGCTGAGAAGGCGAAGCTTTCCTGCATCGAAATCGTGCATCTCGTGCTCGGCGGTTTCCTGAAAAGCGTGATGCGTCTTGGTGATGTCGAAGGCTATGCCGCAATCCTCGTCGATCCAGCCGAAATCCGATCAGCGAAGGCCCAGCACCTACCCGGTATCTCCGCCTCAGACGCATTCGCACGCTTGAAACTGCCGAAGTCCACGGGCTGGGAGTTGGCCAACCGAGAGGAGGGCCCTCGACTTCAGCCAATTGTCATTGATGGCCCGAGCGGGCTGCACCGCTTCTTCCGTTTCTGCGAAAAGAAAGTCGCGGCATTCGCGGCCGAATATACGACCGAAATCCGTGTCGCCAATGCGAACGACATTGAGAAACGGGACGTAGTAATGCGGCTCAAAAAGCGGGGCGTGCGGCCGGTCCTCGGACAGGGCGAAATCGGCCTTGATGTTTATGGGTCAGCGGATATCCCGACGTTCGAACCGGCATAACTGTTGGCCGCGCTGCGGCGCATCAAGAAGAAGCGAAGCAAAGAAATGCTAACCAGATCGGCCGCCCCATGGGCGGCCATTTTTCGTTTGCCGCAATCAAACCCACACCCTATGTTTTTAGCAAGAGGCCAAAGTGTTTTGAAATTTCTCGATCGTATCCGATGGTCAGGAATTGACGGTCAAAAGGACAAATTGGCAAATTCTGGCTATTTGGCTCATCTAAATATCAATGACTTAGACTTGTCTCATGGACATTTTTTGGTGGTCGCTACAAGTGTATCGGGACGGGCGTAGTTATGCCAAAACCCCCATTTTGGTTTGCCACAAAGCGGGGCAAGTTTTGCTACGTTGGCTTAAAGCACTGAATAAAAATGATTTTGGCCGAATGAAATATTTTGGCCAAAGTTTACGAAATGACTTTGGATGCCAGCGCTCGGGCATGAAATTCTGAAGAATCCGCACTGTCTGTCGATCCCAATCGGCGACAAGCGGGTCAGTTGGCTGCCGCACGTCAACGTCGCAGTCTCAAAAGCAGTCAAATTGTAGTTCTCGAAGCTGTTGTGTTCTCGCTTCTTGCGCGGTCCTCATAATGAGACCGCGCAAAAAGCGAGAACACTGCCGGCATGAGACATTAAGAGTGTGGATAGCAACTTGGCAAAGCGAAGGCTTCAGGCGGATAATATGACATGATTACGAGGTAGGTCGTGACCTGCTCCCCTGAAATGTCCTCGATTTGAGGTTAGCCTGTTCTCCAATTGAGGAGACAAAAGATGAAGAGAAGCCGTTTCAGCGAAGAACAGATTATTGGCATCCTGAAGGAGCACCAGGCAGGGCTCGGCGCG
>NZ_JAPWHM010000019.1:0-7830 GCF_027214245.1 Sulfitobacter dubius
CTCAATCTCAAAATGAAAAATCCGCAAACCATTGAAAACACATGGCACCCAATCTCAAAAACCTTGGCAGAACGACAAACCCGCATCTATCAGCATCGAATAGGGCTCTCCCAGACGAGGGCGACGAGAATGAGACGGCGCACGGCGACCCTCTGGCACTTCCTTCCGATGTGGCTGGCTCTGGGACGCTCGATCGCCTGATTGATACGGCGCGCGACTTTGCCAAGGGCTCGACCGCAGAGAACACCAACAAGGCTTACGCTGCAGACTGGAAACATTTTGCACGCTGGTGCCGCCTGAAAGGTGCGCACCCCCTCCCCCCATCACCTGAGATGATCGGCCTCTACATGACCGATCTAGCTGCTCCGACTGGCGCGACGCGTCCTCTATCTGTTTCCACCATCGAGCGCCGCCTGTCTGGTCTCGCGTGGCATTACGCGCAATGTGGGTTCACCTTGGACCGAAAAAATCGCCACATCGCGGCAGTGCTCGCGGGGATTAAGCGCAAGCATGCGCGCCCTCCGGTGCAGAAAGAAGCAATCTTGGCCGAGGATATCCTCGCGATGCTGGGCACCCTTCCGTTCGACCTGCGCGGACTGCGAGACCGAGCCATCCTGCTCCTCGGCTATGCAGGCGGTCTGCGTCGATCGGAAATTATCTGCTTGGACGTCCACAAGGACGACACACCGGACTCGGGCGGTTGGATCGAGATCTTCGACAAGGGTGCCCTGCTCACGCTGAACGCTAAAACCGGCTGGCGTGAGGTTGAGATTGGCCGCGGCTCTAGCGACCAGACTTGCCCTGTTCACGCGCTCAAGCAATGGCTGCACTTCGCGAAGATCGACTTCGGACCGATCTTTGTCGGCATCTCGCGCGATGGCAAACGCGCATCGGAGGTGCGGCTGAACGACAAGCATGTCGCACGCCTTATCAAGCGCACAGTCTTGGACGCCGGCATTCGATCCGAACTGCCGGAAAAGGACCGGATGGCGCTGTTCTCGGGGCACAGCCTCCGCGCCGGCCTCGCAAGTTTCGCTGAGATTGATGAACGCTATGTCCAGCGGCACCTCGGTCACGCGACTGCCGAAATGACCCGCCGCTATCAACGCAGGCGTGATCGGTTTCGAGTGAACATGACGAAGGCGGCGGGTCTCTAAGCTAAGTTAACCCCCATCATTTTGAGTAAAAATAAGACCACAAGGGGTCAGGCCGCATTGTTGGCGGGAAGATCAGAACTGAACCGCCCCGGTTTTACCGGAGACTGTTTAGTTCTCCTCAAACCACTTTATCGAGAGCGTTCATGTTTGCATAGTATGCCTCCTCTGCCTCAGTTGGCGTGAGGTATCCAATCGGTTCAAGCAGGCGGCGGTTGTTGAACCAATCGACCCATTTAAGAGTTTTGCATTCGACAGCTTCTGCAGTATTCCATGGCCCCAATCTGTGGATCACCTCTGGTTTGAACAGGCCAATCATTGTCTCGGCCAGCGCGTTGTCATAGCTGTCACCCACTGTTCCCACACTGGGTTCCAGGCCCGCGTCAGCCAGTCTTTCGATGTATTTGATCGACAGATATTGGGCGGATTTAACCGGTCGTCGCACGGAACTGTCTGTTCACCCGATCTAATGGGCATGGCAGGGCTGTGCCCGGTCAAGTTTTCTTGATCTTCCTGCCGCGACAGACACCTTCGATACCGATATCACGCATGAGCCGCTCGGTAATCCCCCCATTTTTAATAGGGCTCAACCGTAGAATTCAGGCGGCTGTTTTCAGTTTCATGGCGGGTGTCATGCCGCCGATCCCCATGTTGGGTCGCTCGTTGTTGTAAGTCCAGAGCCATTCAGTTGCCTGATCTTGCGCCTCCTCAATTGTTTCAAAGATATATTGCCCAAGCCATTCGCCGCGAACGGTGCGGTTATAGCGTTCAATGTAGGCATTCTGTTGTGGCTTGCCCGGCTGGATGTATTCCAGTCGAACCATGCGTTTCTCGGCCCATTCCATCAGCTTACCACTGATATATTCTAGGCCATTATCGACGCGAATTTTCTGCGGTTGACCGCGCCATTCAATGATCTAGTTTAAGCTTCTGACCACTCTCTCTGCGGGCAGTGAGAAGTCCACTTTGATGCATAGGCCCTCCCGATTGAAGTCATCCAGCACGTTCAATGTCCTGATCGAGCGCCCATCTGCCAGCTGATCCGCCATGAAATCCATCGACCATGTCTCATTGGGCTTATCAGGCACAGTCAGAGGTTCCGGCTTGTCCCGCTTCAAGGGGTTCTTGGGCTTGATACGCAGATTTAGCTCCAGCTCGCAGTAGTTCCGATAGACCCGCTTGTGGTTCCAGCCGTAACCTTGGACGTTGCGTAGATACAGAAAGCCCAGGCCGAAGCCCCAGTTGCGCTTGTTTGCTGTCAGACGTTCCAGCCAATCGGCGAACTCTTCATTCTCATTGCTCATAACGGGGCTGTATCTATAGCAGGTCTCGCTGATCTCGAACGCCCGGCACACCGCCCTCTGCCTGCTTCAACACTGCCATAATTTGCGCGTCGCTAAATCGTCCGTTCTTCATCGTAAATCTCCTCAGATATCTTGCCGAGAAAATTCTACTTTTAACACCACTAATTTTAGGGGGGATTACCACTCCACCGTGCAGCGTGCCAGATCAAAGCCGTCTCGCCGCATGGCGCGCCCGAAATGGGCAGTCGAGCTCTGCCTGCGCAAAATATGCTGACGCTTCCTTCAAGATTTTGTTGGCTTGCCGGAGTTGGCGGTTCTCGCGTTCCAAAGCTTTGATCCGATCGCGATCGGCGGTCGTTATGCCATCTCGCCGACCGCTGTCAGTCTCAGCCCTTCGAACCCACCCGCGAAGCGTATCAGGCCCACAACCAATCTTGGGCGCAATCGACTTTATTGCCGCCGACTGGCTATCAAATTCGCCCTGATGTTCATACACCATTCGTACAGTACGTTCGCGTACCTCAGGCAAATATCTGTTTCCACATTTGTTCTTTTCTATAACCCAGTATCCTTACTTCTGGGTCTCCGGCAAACAAGGGGTGGTTCATAATGCGGAATGAGCGCCACAAAGGCTCGTGCCCGCCAGAACTCTTCTTTGTCGAAGATCATCGGCTAGGTTTCGAATTGCTTTATTGTGACTTCGAACTCATTGAGACAAGTGTCGATCACTTCGGTTGAACTATCCCGCCTTTCCGAACGCCTAGTACTCAGTTAGCAGTTTGGCATGAACCGCGCCTTGATCATCCATCATTGACAGCGGATTTCTGATGCGCTGACCTAACCCGAGGCATTCACCAGCTGCATCCGAACTGTCCATAAGCTGAAATGCAGAGTAGCAGCCCCCTACAAACTACTCAATCAGGCGGGTGCCCAACGCGAGCCTATGTACTAACTTTTGCACACGAGATTGTTAGGGGGAGTCCTATGCGACGATCACAATCTCGGTCACATCGGCATCCACTGACTGACAGGCCGCGAGCACCTTTCGGTTCAGGTGTGTCTGCACATAATTGCCATGAAAGCGACTTGGCGCACTGAGTGTTAAACGCCCTCCTGCCCTGTCGACCCGCACAAGATTGCGAAGCCAACTTCCGTAAATATCCGGGGTTTCACTGAATAGAATCGCCTTGGCCAACGCCCATTCCGTACCATCGCTTATATCTGGCGGTGGTATGTTGCTTTTTACTGGCAAGGGCACAACAGGGTTCTCCTCAGGCTTAACGCTCATCCGCAGATCAAAATCGGGGCCCACATTGGGCCATTCCGTTTCGGTCATGGCTAGCATGCGATCAAGGCCAAGCCCATATTCCGTCACTCTGCCCCGCGCGCCCTGCCGCTTGACCACTAGCCAGCCAAGCCCCCGCAGCTTGGCCATCTCGCGTTTCACGGTGCGCTCATCCACTGCCCATAACCGAGCAATCTCGCGTTGTCCCACGGCCAATTCATCGCGCGCCCAGTTGTAGCGCGCTGTCATCAAAGTTATCAGCCGGAGCACCAAACGCTGGTCATGCTTATTGCGCGCCAGTGCATATGCGCCTAATGCCGTGATGATATCATATTTGCGGGCAGCGTCGCGTTGACCTGCCGGTTTGACCAATTGCATGGATGCCCTCTGGCTGCGCGGCGCGCAGTTGCTCTGTGCCTCGAATTGGATCTCTTGCCGGACCCTAGTTGCGATGAAAGACACAACGCCTTTCCGACCTCTTTCCTGATTTGCGTCCAAACCATCGATTCTGTCAAGGGGCCGATTTCATCGCGGTGCAAATCCTGATCTTAGAGTATAGATTTTTGGGTATATAGGTATTTGGGGTCAGCTAGTGCGTCACCTATTTGCTGTAATATGTCCCCCAATATCTAGCGGGGCGAGATCTGTTGTCACCCTATATCCGGCGCGCTAATCATATGTATGGTCTGGCAGTCGACCTAAAGGAATCACACCTAGTCCTCTTTTCTGGTAGCATACGAAATTCGCTACTTTCAGATTATGGGGCTTTTCAACAAAGGCAACTTCGGCGTAAATCAGAGAAGAGCAGTAATTAGCGTTCCGGAATCTCTGCAATTTGTTCCCCGCGGGGAACCATGGGGATCCGCACCGGGCGCAGAAATGAGGGACAATCATGTACACCCACGCTGATTTGGCGAAATTGCAGGCCCAGTCACTTAAGATGCAAGGGTTCATCCGGCAGCAGACATATTCCCCCGAAATGGAGAAGACGTTGCGTCGCTTCTCAAGCTGGGAGGTCGCCGAGTTGATTCTCAAGATCAACCCCTCAACCTTTCGCGGCCGCCTTGCAGCGGATCCTTCCCTGCCTGAGGGGCTAGTAGAGGAAGAAGGCCGCCAACGCTGGTACACGTTGGAAGAGATCAATGAGCTGCGGCGGAAGCTCAAGATAAAGGGGCGGTCCCTCATGCCAGCACGCCCCGCTGGCAAACGCGCAATCCGGGCTGCGATCGCGAACTTTAAAGGAGGCGCAGGCAAGAGTACCGTCGCGCTACACTTTGCCCATGCCGCCGCACTGGATGGCTATCGCGTGCTCGCGGTGGACTTTGATCCGCAAGCGACGCTCAGCCATTCAATGGGCCTTTCTGACGTCTCCGAAGAGGTGACTGTCTGGGGGATTATGGCCCGCGATCTGATCCGCGAGACCGAACGCATAAACGCAACTTCTGGTGGGGCCGAGAGCGGAGCTGCCCTGCCCCAACGCAGGCTGCCGCCTTCGGTAACGGGCATGGGATTGAACGATCTGCGCGCCACTGATTTCATTAAGGCGACAAGCTGGCCTACGATCGACATTATCCCTAGCTGTGCCAACGCGGCTTTTGTCGAATTCGCAAGCGCCCAGTATCGGCATATGAACCCCGAATGGTCCTTCTTTGCGGCTGTGTCCCGTTACCTCGATCAGTTGCCGGATGACGCTTACGACCTTATCATTTTTGACTGCCCGCCCGCGATTGGTTACCAATCGATGAACGCTGTGTTTGCGGCGGATGTGCTCTATGTCCCCTCCGGTCCCGGCTATTGGGAGTATGACAGCACCACGAGTTTCATAGGTCAGCTTTCGGAAGCGTTGGAAGACTTGGGCCGGTTCCGTGGGCGGCTTCCGTCCTGCACCAATCCCGACAAGGTCTTTGCGGATCTTCGTTTCTTGCTGACACGTTTTGAGCCGAACAATGATTTGCACCGTGCGATGCAGTCAGCCTTTCATCAGGTTTTCAAGTCGCATGTGGCAGAGCACCCGATCGAGATGACCCGCGCAGTTGAACAATCGGGGCGCTTCCTGTCGTCGATCTATGAGATGGATTACCGACAGATGACGCGGGAAACATGGCGGCGGGCGCGAGTTTCCTTTGATCGCGCTTACGACGAATTCCAATCCACGCTCGTCAATGCGTGGGAAAAGCTGGAGGATTGATGAATGGGTAAGAAACGCTCTGTCTTTGACATTAACTTTGAACTCGACGCAGAAGATGAGGCGGCGGAGTTCCCCGCGGGGAACCAACGCGCGCCTGAGACCAAATCCCATAGCGTTCCAGGCCATCCACTGCAAAATCACGATTTAGCCCCGCCGCGGCGGGGCCCTATGGCCAGTGCGATTGCCGAAACTGCCGATGCGACCCGTGAACGCGACAGAGCCGAAGCGGCAATCCGCGCAGAGAATGACGCCCTTGCCCATGAGCACGTGCGGCTTAAGAGGTTAGGTTTAATCACTGATTTGATCCAGACCTCTGAGGTGATCACATCCAAACTGACCCGTGACCGTTCTGCCAATCTGGACCCTGAACTTGATGAGCTGAAAGAGTCTATCAAGGCGGTCGGGCTTTCGAATCCAATCCGTGTAGAGAAAACCGACGATGGATTTGAACTTATCCAAGGCTTCCGCAGGCTTTCGGCTTTTCGGCAGTTAGCAGAAGAAACTGGCGATCCGCGTTACACCCGTATTCCCGCAGCGATGGTTCCCCGCGGGGAACCGTTGGTTGGACTCTATCGTAAAATGGTGGATGAGAACCTAATACGAAAAGACCTGTCCTTTGGGGAAATGGCCCAACTTGCCCTGTCCTATTCGCGGGACGAAGGGATCGATGTGGGAGAGGCGGTCTCGACGCTCTATGCCTCTGCGCTCAAACAAAAGCGGACCTACATTCGGCAGTTTGCCCGCATCCTGGAAGCTTTGGAAGGGACGGTGCGCTATCCTGAAGCGATTCCCCGCGCGTTAGGGCTTGACCTTTATAAGCTGGTCGATGGGCAGCCCGGAAGGGCAGGGGAACTTGCAGCACGGTTACTTGCCGTTCCCGATCGGGATAAAGACGCAGAGATGGGGGTGCTCCGCAATGCACTTGCCGGGCAGAAAAAGTCAAGCGCGCGGGGGGCCCAATCAGTTTCCAGGACATCGCTGAGAATGGGCCGACCTGAAGGCCAAGCTCGTGTGACGGCATCAGACGGAAAACTCGAATTGCGGTTGGAGCGGGACTTTTCGGCGATTCCAAGGGTGCGGCTTCAACAAGGCGTTGAGGCATTTTTAGCCGCGCTTGACGATGAAGATTGACTGTTTGTTCCCCGCATAGGTAATGGCTAACCCTGACCTAATATGTAGTCATAGTCTTCATCGCAGGGGGTGCCCTGATCTACGTCACGTTTACAACGCGGGGCATCTGGGGACGCAATGGCCATTTGGTGTGCAAACGAAGTGCAGAGCTGCAATCAATTCTAGCGATATCGAGCCATGATACGAAATCATGTACGGGCAAATTTTCTTTTGTAGGCCAGGCAGATCGCGATCTCGCACCAACCAGTTTTGGCATTGAAGGTAAGTGACGCACCTTGCTCCATCACCTCAATCCTGCCGGCAGGATCAGGCGTACTTTTAGGCGATATCCGCGGCTAAGATAGCGGCCCTAAGCACATGGGCCGTAGATCATTCCACTTGACCCTTCTCGACACATCGCGAAGCGGTGGTCTTGGCGATTAGGGGGGAACCGCTCACACTTCATCTCAAGCTAGGCCCTCAGATAGAAGGCGCGCGTTGGTGCTGCCCGATAGGGCAGGGGTGTGCTTAATATGGCATTAGAGCTCAATACGCATGCAGTCTTTGGCGCAAGCTTTGTCGGTGTTGTCTACGGTCGACATCTTGCCATAGGTCCGCGCAAGAGCGTCTATGTACGATATTTCGTCTTCCCTGATCTCGTTTGAAAGCAACCTGTTTGATTCAAATGGGTGCGGATTTCTATTGTTGTCTGTGTCGTTCTGCCAAGGTTTTTGAGATTGGGTGCCATGTGTTTTCAATGGTTTGCGGATTTTTCATTTTGAGATTGAG
>NZ_JAPWHM010000001.1:0-789803 GCF_027214245.1 Sulfitobacter dubius
AGCGCGATATACAGACGTTGATCCATCGAATGAACCAAACCGCCCACATATCTCTTCAGATATCAAATTTTCAAACAACGTTGAGACAAAAGAAACTAAGATGCGCCCTAACTTCTTGGCGCGCCCCGCCCTAATACCTCGAATTTTTATCCGCTTTCCGAACCGAACTCAGCGTCTCCGCTCCCGTCCGCCCCATCTGGCGCCCCGCCGCCGCATCTCTGCGCCGCCGGTAGAGGGGGTTCTAAGGCGAGTGACAGAAACCCGCAAGCCATTTTTTGAGGTTTCGTGGAGTTTTTGTGAAACGACTTCAAAGCCCAATTATAACAGTAACTTAACACCTTATATCATTTGCGAAATCCTGCCCAATCCCCACTTGCGCAGCCCCATTATGTTAACGCCACCAGTTACCCACAGGTCATAGAGCCCATAGGCGCGATTCAGGGGTGTGAATCACGGCTCTTAACTGCGAATCCGATTCACCCCGCCCTGCGAAAGCCTCTGCCGGATGCGCTTGAAGGGAAGGCGGTAGATCAAGAGCGCCAAGATCACTCCGGCGTAGATCAGCGGTTCCAATTGAAGGCCCTTTGCCAGCCACAGAAAATGAAGCGCCGCCAGCAGCGCCGCGGCATAGGTAAGACGATGGAGTTTGCGCCAGCGGGCGCCAAGCTTGCGCAGGGACCAGTTGTTGGAGGTGGCCGCCAAGGGGATCAGACAGAGGAACCCCGCCATACCAACGGTGATATAGGGCCGCTTTAGAATATCCGCCCAGACCCGCGAGAGCGTCTGTACATCCAAGACGGCCCAGACTGTGAGATGCGCAAGCGCATAGACAAAGGTCATCACACCGATGGCCCGGCGAAAGCGAAGCAAGTTCAACCCAATTGTACGGCGCAGGGGGGTGACAATCAGCCCGGCGATCAAGAGGCGCAGCGCCCATAGGCCATAGAGATGCTCCAACCCCTTCACCGGGTCACGACCCAGCCCACCGTTGAGCCCCTGATAGAAGAACCACGGGATCGGGAGGGCCAGCAGCAAATAGACGGACCAAACCGGTACGCGCCGGGCGAGACTGTTCAGAGTGTCAATCGCCCCCGCCATCACCCGGTCATCCCTGGCAACGCGCTTCTACCGAGGCGGCAAAAAACTCTGGGCATATATAGTGTGTCGCGCATCAGAAGTTCGCGGTCAGGTCCATGCCCTCGTAGAGCCCTGCCACCTCTTCTTCGTAGCCGTTGAACATCAGCGTCGGCTGACGCCGCGCAAACAGCCCGCCACCGATGGGGCGCTCATCGGCCTGTGACCAACGCGGATGGCTCACTTCGGGGTTTACGTTACTGTAGAAGCCGTATTCCCGCGGCGCGGCCTTGTTCCAGCTGGTGGGCGGCTGTTTGTCTGTCAGGGTGATCCGCACCACGGATTTGATCGATTTGTAGCCATATTTCCACGGCACCACCAAACGCAGCGGCGCGCCGTTCTGGTTCGGGATGTCTTTACCATAGATGCCGGTGGCCATGATCGTCAGCGGGTGCATCGCCTCATCCAGCCGCAGCCCTTCGACATAGGGCCAGTCGAGCACGGGGAAGCGGACACCGGGCATTTCCTCTGGCCGGTAGGCGGTCTCGAACGCGACGTATTTCGCACCGGATTGCACACCGGCCATATTCAGAAGATCGGCCAGCTCGAACCCGTTCCACGGCACCACCATCGACCAAGCTTCGACGCAGCGCAGGCGGTAGATGCGCTCTTCGACGGTCATCGCCTTCATGATGTCCTCAAAAGCGTAATCGCCCGGCTTGTCGACCATCCCTTCGATGGCCACTGTCCACGGCTTGGTCGTCAGGCTCCCTGCGTATTTCGCGGGGTCACCCTTGCCAGTGCCGAATTCGTAGTAATTGTTGTATTGGGTGATGTCCTCATAGTCATTCGGGGTCAGCCCCTCCTGGGCCACGGCCCCCTGCCCCAAGCTGGCAAGACCAAGCCCCGCCATCGCACCGCCCATGATCTGACGCCGGTTAAAGTACTGCGCCTCGTCAGTCACGTCTCGGTCTGTCAGTCGATTGATCCAGCGATTGGCCATTTCAGCGCTCCCTACTATACTCAATAGAAGTTAGCGCCCGCCGCGGGTGGCACCAAATCCTTTCGCCCGGATTTCAGCCAGCACACCGGAATGTTAGGCGCCGTTATTAAAGGAGTGCCGCCATGATCCGTTTCCTTTTTGTTGCCGGTCTGATGCTGGCCAGCGCCGCGCAGGCGGATGAGATGGTCACCTATACCACCGACCAAAGCTTCGGCGATGTGACCTTTGGGGTGGAGAATGCAATCCTGAACCAAGGGCTGATCCCCGAAAACGTCAGCCATGTGGGAGAGATGCTGGACCGCACCCGCGCGGATGTCGGCTCTGACGTGGTGCTGTTTGAGGCGGCGGAGGTGTTCAGCTTTTGCTCGGCGGCCCTCTCGCGCAAGGTGATGGAAGCGGATGTGATGAACATCGGCTTTTGCCCCTACGACATTTTCGTGATGCAACTGCCTGAGAGTGACGAGGTGACCGTCGGCTACCGCGCCTTCCCCGAGGGTGCGATGCAAGAGGTGCAAACCCTGCTGGATGCCATTGTGAAGGAAGCGATTGGCGAATAATGGGCGCCTATCAAGGGTTTTAGTCCAAGCAAAAAGGCCGGGAAAACCCCGGCCTTTTTTATTGTCTTGGGCGCTTAATGCACTGTGGCATCATCCGGTTTGGGCCGGTTCGACGCGGCCACCTGATCGCCAATGATCAACCCATCGGCCCCGGCACGGACGGTGACGGTATCGCCGTCTTTCACGTCTCCGGCCAGCAGCATCTCGGCCAGCGGATCCTGCACGGTGCGCTGGATCACCCGCTTGAGGGGCCGCGCCCCAAAGACCGGATCATAGCCTTCGTCAGCCAACCACTTGCGCGCGGCGTCATCCAGATCAAGCGTGATCTTCCGCCCCGCAAGCCGCTTGAGCAGACGTGCCATCTGGATCGCAACGATGCCGTCCATATCCGCACGGCCCAGACGGTCAAAGATGATCGTCTCGTCCAGGCGGTTCAGGAACTCTGGCCGGAAATGCGCCCGGACCGCGTCCATCACGTCGCGCTTGGCCCCGGCCATGTCACCCCCCTCGGGCAGTTGGCTCAGTGCCTGCGCCCCGAGGTTTGAGGTCAGGATGATCAGCGTCTGCTTGAAGTCGACCGTGCGGCCCTGACCATCGGTCAGCACACCATCGTCGAGCACCTGCAACAGCACGTTGAAGACATCCGGATGCGCCTTTTCGACCTCGTCAAAGAGCACGACCTGATAAGGGCGCCGCCGCACCGCTTCGGTCAGCACACCGCCCTCGTCATAGCCGACGTAGCCCGGAGGGGCACCGATCAGACGGGCTACCGAATGCTTCTCCATAAACTCGGACATGTCGATGCGAACCATCGCATTGTCGTCGTCAAAGAGGAACTCGGCAACGGCCTTGGTCAGCTCGGTCTTGCCCACACCGGTCGGCCCGAGGAAGAGGAAGCTGCCCAACGGGCGGTTCTCATCATTCAGCCCCGCCCGCGCACGGCGCACGGCATTGGCGACTGCTTTGACAGCCGCGCTCTGACCGATCACCCGATCATGCAACTGCTCTTCCATCCGCAACAACTTGTCCCGCTCCCCTTCGAGCATCTTGCCCGCGGGGATACCGGTCCAACGCTCGACGACGCTGGCGATCTGATCCGGGCGCACGGCCTCTTCGACCATCATGTCGTCTTCGCGGCCCTCGGCGGCCTCAAGGTCGCGCTCCAACTGCGGGATCACGCCATAAGATAGCTCGCCCGCGCGCGCGAGGTTGCCTTCGCGTTTGGCAATGTCGAGGTCGGCCCGCGCATGGTCCAGCTTTTCTTTGATGTCACGCGCCCCGGCCAGCTTGTCCCGCTCGGCCTGCCACTGCGCTGTCATCTCGGCGCTGCGGTCTTGCAAATCGCTCAGGTCTTTCTGCAAAGCCTCCAGCCGATCCTTGGACGCGGTATCGTCTTCTTTCTTCAGCGCTTCGGCCTCGATCTGAAGTTGCAGGATCTGACGGTCCAGCGCGTCCAGCTCTTCGGGCTTGCTGTCGACTTCCATACGCAGACGGCTCGCGGCCTCGTCCATCAGGTCGATCGCCTTGTCGGGCAGGAAACGGTCGGTGATGTAGCGATGGCTCAGCGTCGCCGCCGCGACCAGCGCGGTGTCGGAAATGCGCACGCCGTGGTGCAACTCGTACTTCTCTTTGATGCCACGCAGGATCGAAACGGTGTCCTCCACCGTCGGCTCCTGCACGATTACTGGCTGGAACCGCCGCGCAAGTGCTGCGTCTTTTTCGACATATTTGCGGTATTCTTCGAGCGTGGTGGCACCCACACAGTGCAACTCACCCCGCGCCAGCGCAGGTTTCAGCAGGTTCGACGCATCCATCGCGCCATCGGCCTTACCGGCCCCGACCAGCGTGTGCATCTCGTCGATGAACAAGATCACCTCGCCCGCGGCTTCGGTCACTTCGGTCAGAACCGCCTTCAGCCGCTCCTCGAACTCGCCACGGTATTTCGCCCCGGCGATCAGCGCGCCCATGTCGAGCGCGAGCAGGCGTTTGTTGCGCAGAGATTCAGGCACGTCCCCATGCACGATCCGAAGCGCCAAGCCTTCGGCAATCGCGGTCTTACCCACACCCGGCTCACCGATCAGCACCGGGTTGTTCTTGGTCCGGCGGCTCAGCACCTGCATCGCGCGGCGGATTTCCTCATCCCGGCCAATGATAGGGTCGATCTTGCCCTCTTCGGCCCGCGCGGTCAGGTCGAGGCTATATTTCTCCAAAGCCTCATAGCTGTCTTCGGCGGTGGCGCTGTCGGCCTTGCGCCCCTTGCGCACATCATTGATCGCGGCGTTCAGGGCTTGGGCCGTTACTTTGCCCGCTTCCAACGCCGTCTTCGCGCCGGACTTCACCATGCAAAGCGCGGTCAGAATGCGTTCGACAGTGACAAAACTATCGCCCGCTTTCTTGGCCATGGTTTCGGCCTCGGCCAATACTTTGGCGGTGGTGCCGTCTAGATAGACCTGCCCCGCATCGCCGGTGACTTTCGGGATTTTGCCAAGCGCGAGGTCAAGCGCCTGCATCACGCGCGCACCATCGCCGCCCGATGCAGCGATCAGGTTGCGCGCCAGCCCTTGGTCGTCGTCCAGCAGTGCTTTGAGTACATGTTCAGGGGACAGCCGCTGATGGCTTTCCCGTGTCGCAATGGTTTGCGCCGCCTGAATAAAGCCGCGCGATCTTTCCGTGAACTTGCTCAAGTCCATGGGTCTCTCCTTTTCTACAAGCGCTCCAAAATGCTGCGCCCGATATGTGGCACGCAGCGGTCTGAGCCTCGGTAACAATTTGGGAAGCGGTGCTGCGGGTTCAAGACCGTACAGGCGCAAAATACCGCCACCGAAGAAACCGCCAATAGGAAGAATTCAGCCAATAAGGCGAAAATACGGCAACTTTGCGTAAAAAAATACCATCCTATACCATTGATATAAATACATTGTTAACCTTTATCCACAGAAAGTGTAACCATAATGAAACCATTTGGCTGCCTCTCGCGTTTATTCCGCAGACGAGAGCAGGACGACAAAGCCTGCCAAGGTTCAGAAGAACACAAGAGGTGAAACGATGCAGACGCGCCCTATCCAGTTGACAGATGTCACCTACAATGCGGCCACTCAGTGTTTCGAAGCGCTGGTGACCGTCCAAGACGGGGAGCAGCTGCGCCGCTACGCTTGTGCCATCGATGCCCCAATTACCATGTCATACCGCGACGCCGCTGACGGCCTGTCCCGTCAAGCGCTCCGCCGCCACGCCCAGAAGCGTGGTCTGAGTTCCGAAGTCCTGCGCCACGTCCCCGCTCAGCGGGCCGGACGCCGCAGCTTCGATCCGCTGCGTTGGTTGGAAGAGGTCATGGACCTCCCCGGCCGCGATGCAGCCTAACCCCCTTCCGTGCGGCACCTGCCTGCCGCGCGGCTGCCCGCGGACCTGCCGCCACCTCATCTGTCCTGAGTTGGCGATCCGCATACCAGAGACCAGTGCCTGCCTGCTAAGTCTCTGAACACTGGGCCCGGACCCGCGACGCGGTGTTCGGGCCTCTTTTTTGCCTGCTACCCTCATGAATGATGGACTTGCCCCGCCCCGCGGCGTAGGTCAAAGCCGTTTGAAAATTGGCAGGAGCCCTCGCATGTCTGATGACCGTCTGATTGTCGCCCTTGATGTTCCCCATGCGGTCGCGGGGCTGGAACTGGCCGAAAAGCTCGGCGATGCCGTGGGCTTTTACAAAATCGGCCTCGGCATGCTGACGGGCGGCGGCTTGGCCTTGGCCAATGAACTGAAACAGGAACATGGCAAGCGCATCTTCCTTGATATGAAGCTTTTCGACATCGGCGCCACCGTAGAGGCGGCGGTGCGCGGACTGGCCCAGTTCGATTTGGATTTCCTGACCGTCCACGGCGACCCGCATGTGGTGGCGGCGGCCAAGCAAGGGGCCGCTGGCACCGACATGAAGATCCTCGCCGTCACGATCCTCACCTCGCTTGACCGCGCTGACCTTGACGCCGCTCTGATCCAACCGGGCGATCTGGGCGATCTGGTGCTGACCCGTGCGGGCCGCGCGTTGGACGCGGGCGCGGATGGCGTCATCGCCTCCCCTCAAGAAGCCGCCGCGATCCGCGCCCTCCCCGAAGCAAACGGCAAGCTTATCGTCACCCCCGGCGTGCGTCCCCAAGGTGCCGCATTGGGCGATCAGAAACGGGTCGCCACCCCCGGTCAGGCCATCGCGGATGGCGCCGATCACATCGTGGTAGGCCGCCCGATCTGGCAGGCCGAAGACCCCTCTGCCGCTGCCCGCGCCGTGCTTCAGGAAATTTCTGAACGTTAACAAGAGTCTCCCTCCGCCCTGTAGCAAATCGACCACAGCGCGCCGGGATGCGCCGCGGGGGCGGCCATCAATGTTAGGCGAAAACCGCATAACATGTTATGTTGAACTCAGGTGATACTCCCCGACGAACTGGTTCTTCCTGATGTTCGTCACCTCCCCCCGCTCACGCAGGCGGGGGGCCTTTATTTCCCCCTTTCGTGTTAGTGTTTTTCTGTCGCGCTTTGCGCCAGATAGACCCGCAAGCGGTCCTGAAATGCGGGCACCGCGTGGGGATGGGTCAGAAACTCATCCTGCGTCATCAAACGCCAGCGCTGCCCTTCGTCGCCAAAAACGATCTCGGCCTCTGCCTCGGCGGGCAAGCGTGCAACGAAGAACCATTTGATCCGCCCCGCCTCATCAAAGCTGCCTTGCCAGATCACCGCGTCTTCGGGCACCACGATTCCCAACTCTTCGCGGCATTCGCGGAGCGCGCAGGCCAGCGGGGTCTCTGCCCCCTCGCGGCCCCCACCGGGCAGATCCCAATGATCCGCAAAGGGCAGGCCCGGCGTGTCATCGCGGAGGATCACGGCCAGCTTCTCTCCAAGGTAAAGCGCCAGCTTTGCGCCATCAAAGCCCATGTTAAATCCCTCGCGATCTGGTTAGAATCGTCGCCGAACCCTGCCCTCCTGGTGTACTCATGGCCACCCTCTGTCGCGACTGTCTTTCTGAAATCGTTCCGGCGCGGCGCTGTCCACGCTGTGGCAGCCCCCGTGTGCTGTCGCACCCGGAACTCTTCGACCTGTCGATCGCCCATATGGATTGCGATGCCTTCTATGCCTCGGTCGAAAAACGGGACAATCCCGAACTGGCTGGCAAACCCGTCATCATCGGCGGCGGACGGCGCGGGGTCGTGTCGACCGCCTGCTATGTCGCGCGGATCCGCGGCGTGCGCTCGGCCATGCCGATGTTTCAGGCGCTCAAGCTGTGCCCCGAGGCGGTGATCATCAAGCCGCGGATGGAGGTCTATGTCGAAGCCTCCCGCGCGATTCGCGCAATGATGGAAGAGATGACCCCCGCGATTGAGCCCTTGTCGCTGGACGAAGCCTTTCTCGATATGACCGGCACCGCGCGGCTGCACGGCCAGCCCCCGGCGGTGATGCTGGCGCGTTTGGTGAGGCGGATGAAGGTGGAACTGGGGCTGACAGGTTCTATCGGTCTGAGCCATAACAAGTTTCTGGCCAAGGTCGCTTCGGACCTCGACAAGCCGCATGGCTTCTCTGTCATCGGCGCGGGCGAAACGGCAGCGTTTTTGCGCGACAAACCGGTGGGCATGATCTGGGGCGTCGGGGCCGCCACGCAGACCGCGTTGGAAAAGGCAGGCATCCGCAGCTTTTCCGATCTGTTGCGGTGGGACCAGACCGATCTCATCGCCCGCTTTGGCAGCATGGGGGACCGGCTCTGGCATCTCGCGCGCGGCCAAGACAAACGGCGCGTGTCACGGCACCGTCCGGTGAAGTCGATCAGCAATGAGACGACATTCTCTGACGATACCGGCGATGCAGAGATTCTCGATGGCCACATCTGGCGCTTGGCGGAAAAGGTGGCGGACCGCGCCAAGGCGAAAGAGATGGCAGGCCGGGTGGTGACGCTAAAACTGAAACGCGCCGATCACTCTTTGCTGTCACGCCGCCTGTCGCTGCACGATCCGACCCAACTGGCCGACCGCATTTATCGCACCGCCCGCGCCCTGTTCGATCAGGTCGACCACAATAGCGCATATCGGTTGATCGGCGTGGGGCTATCGGACCTTTCGGGCGCAGAGGGGGCGGATATGGCCGGCGATCTACTTGACCCCGGCGCCGCACAGCGCAGCCGCGCCGAACGCGCCGCCGACAGCATCCGCAGCCGCTTCGGCGAGAAAGCAATCGTGAAAGGCCGCGCCCTGCGCTGACCTACTCCGCAGCGAGGGGAAGCCGCTGCTGTCCGATCTGCGCCACTTCGGCCACCACACGCTGCAGCGCTGCCTGCACCGCCTCGAACGCACCGTTGGGCCGAATCAACCGCTCGTTCATATAGAGCGCCCGGTCGATCTCGACCTGCACGGCGTGCTGCCCGCGCGAGGGACGGCCATAGGCTTGGGTAATATAGGCCCCGGCGAAGGGCGAATTGCGCGTCACCACGAACCCCGCTTCGACAAAGGCGGCTTCGATCTGGTCGACCACCTCGCCCCCCGCCGCCGCGCCAAAGCGGTCGCCCAACACAACATCGGGCCGCCGCATCCCGCCGCGCGCCACGCCGTCCATCGCCTCATGCGGCATGGAGTGGCAATCGACCAGCACCGCCTGCCCGTGACGGCGATGCGCCCCGTTCAGCAACTCTTGCAGTTTCGCGTGATAGGGCCGCCAGTAGCTGTCGATCCGCAGCTGCGCCTCTTCTTGGGAAAGCTTGCCACGATAGATCGCCCGACCATTGGCCACCACGCGGGGAATCACCCCCAGCCCCGAGGCCACGCGCGGGTTATGCCCCTGCCGCGGGATCCCTTCGATGACCGATGGGTCCAACTCCTCGGGCGCGCGGTTGAGGTCGATATAGGCCCGCGGCGCACCTGCTTTGATGAAAGTAGCCCCATGCAGCGGCGCGCAATCGAACAACAGATCAACAAATGCATCCTCGGACGAGCGGATCGCATGTTCATCCAAAACCGACCGCCGCAGGAAAGACGCCGCATAATCCCGACCCGAATGGGGCGAGGCAAAGACCACGCAAGAGCGGTTTCGGTCGGGATGCAGTACTTCGTAAGCGGTCATCGGCATAATAATTCCTTCTAAGTCGAACATAGCGTGTTTATTCCGCTCCAAAAGCCCTTGATCCCGTCGCCGACTCCTTTTATAGCACCCCAACGGCGCGAAATTTCGCGCCCCATTTAGTTTTGGGGCCGGGATGGAAACGCTTAAAAGTGGGTGATTAGCTCAGCGGTAGAGCACTTCGTTGACATCGAAGGGGTCACTGGTTCGATCCCAGTATCGCCCACCATTATTCATCGACCTGTCTTTGGCAGGTTGCCCGCAACCCAGGCGCTGGCCCGCGCCACGACATGAGGAGACGACCATGAAGGTTCGCAATTCGCTCCGCTCGCTCAAGAATCGGCATCGCGATTGCCGTGTTGTGCGTCGCAAAGGCCGCGTTTACGTCATCAACAAGACGCAGCGCCGGTTCAAAGCCCGTCAGGGCTGAGCTTCGCAGCTATTCGGTTTAAAGGCCGCTCCTTCGGGGGCGGCTTTTTTCGTTGCGCCTATCTGCTTGCAACCCCGGCGCAAAACCCCACCTTCAAAGCAGACTTGAATAACAAGGAAGACCATCATGTCGGACACGCCCGAATATACGCCCCCAAAGGTTTGGAAATGGGAATCAGAAAGCGGCGGCAAATTCGCCAGCACCAACCGGCCCATCGCCGGTGCGACCCATGACAAGGACCTGCCCGTCGGCGACCATCCCTTTCAGCTTTATTCCCTTGCCACACCCAATGGCGTCAAAGTCACTGTGATGTTCGAAGAACTGCTAGAGGCGGGCCATAAGGCAGCTGAATACGACGCTTGGCTGGTTGATATTTCCGAGGGCGATCAGTTCGGTTCGGGCTTTGTCGAGGTGAACCCCAATTCCAAAATTCCCGCGCTGATGGACCGCTCTGGCGATGCGCCCCAGCGGGTCTTCGAATCGGGGGCGATCCTGCTCTATCTCGCTGAGAAGTTTGGCGCCTTCCTGCCCCAAGACCCCGCCCGCCGGACCGAGGCGCTGTCGTGGCTCTTCTGGCAGATGGGCAGCGCGCCCTACCTTGGCGGCGGCTTCGGCCATTTCTACGCCTACGCCCCAGAGAAGTTCGAATACCCCATCAACCGTTTCGCGATGGAAACCAAGCGTCAGCTTGATGTGATGGACAAGCATTTGGCCGAGCATGAGTATTTCGCCGATGAATACTCCATCGCCGATATGGCAATCTGGAGCTGGTATGGTCAATTGGTGCTCGGGCGGCTCTATTCGGCGGCTGAGTTCCTTGACGTGACGTCTTACAAAAACGTCATGCGTTGGGCCGAAGCGATTGACGCACGCCCTGCCGTGACCCGGGGCCGTATGGTCAACCGCGCCTTCGGCGACGACCTGTCGATGCAACTGCATGAGCGGCACGACGCCAGCGATTTCGACACCAAGACCCAAGACAAGATCGGCAGCAAGGACTGACCGCGTAGCCCTCGGCCTGATGCGGCCGGGGGCTTTCCGACCAAATTTATCGGAATTGGTTGCAGGACCGGGTAAAATCTGTTTCTTACTGTTTCAGTCAAGTTATCCCAAATGGAACAGGACCCTGATATGACCTTCTGCAAAACATCGACTGCCGCCGCCGCGCTGATGGCGCTGGCTCTTCCTGCGCTGGCCGATGGCGAGTTGAACCTCTACTCCTCGCGTCACTACGACACTGACGAGCGGCTCTACTCCGACTTTACCGAAGCGACCGGCATCACCATCAACCGCATCGAAGGCAAAGCCGACGAACTGCTGGCCCGTATGGAAGCCGAAGGCGCGAATTCCCCCGCCGACGTCCTGCTGACCGTGGACACCAGCCGCCTCAAGCGCGCCAAAGACATGGACCTGCTGCAAGCGATCGAGAGCGACACGCTCGAAGAGCGCATCCCCGGCAACCTGCAGGACGACGACAATCAGTGGTTCGGTCTGTCCCAACGCGCGCGGATCATCTTCTACAACAAAGAGACGGTGGACAATCCGCCAGCGACCTACATGGATCTTGCCGATCCGGCCTACAAAGGTCAGGTCTGCATCCGGTCCTCGACCAACACCTACAACCAGACACTCCTGGCCTCCATCGTGACCCATGAGGGCGAAGAAGCCGCGACCGACTGGGCGCAGGGCGTGGTCGACAACATGGCGCGCGCACCCCAAGGCGGCGACACCGACCAGCTGCGCGGCATCGTCTCGGGTGAGTGCGACATCGCGGTCTCCAACAGCTACTATTTCGCCCGCGCGATCCGCACTGATGTCGACGGCGTGAGCGCCGATATCGGCAAGATCGGCCTGATCTGGCCGGACCAAGAAGGCAACGGCGCGCATATGAACCTCTCGGGCGGCGGCGTGGCCAAGAACGCTCCGAACCGTGAGAACGCGGTGAAATTCCTTGAGTATCTCGCCTCTGATCAGGCGCAGGTCTATTTCTCGGCGGGCAACGATGAATTCCCCACCGTGGAAGGCGTGGAACTGGCCGACAGCGTCAAGCAGTTGGGTGAGTTCAAAGCCGACGAGGTGAACCTGTCGGACGTGGCTGAGAACATCGGCACCGCGCAGAAGATCTTCAACTCGGTTGGCTGGGAATAATTCAACCTAGCGAGTAATGCAGAAGGCGGGCTTTCGGGCCCGCCTTTTTTTATGTGCTGCCCCCTCCTGCAAACGCCCCGCCCGGCGGCACGGGCATCGCCCTCCCTCCCCCCGGAGGGCGATTTTGCAACGCTGGGGCGCCTGCGCCATTAGCAATGACATTACAGAAAGCAGGCCGATCATCGCCCCCCAGAGAGGGCGCTGCCCTTATCGACAGACGGTCCGGAATCAAGCCGCAGGCGCCGGGCCATCGCCGGCCCGCCCGGACGGGGAGGCGATTTGGTGAGGCTAAGTGCAACCTCGCGAACGCACATCACGGTTGAGCCATTAAGTGGCACGAAGGCATGGTTGGATCGCCACCCCACGGGCAGGCGCTGGCCCTCGGTATCTACCGCTGACGGCCCACCTGCCGACAGATCAAGATCACCGGCAGCAGCCCCATCGCCACGATCACAAGGCTCGGCACCGCCGCCCCATTGAGCCGCTCGTCACTGGCCAGCCGGTACGCCTGCACCGCCAGCGTGTCATAGTTGAATGGTCGCATGATCAGCGTCGCGGGCAATTCCTTCATCACATCGACAAAGACGATCAGCAGCGCGGTCAGCAGGCTCGGCGCTAGGATTGGCAGATGCACCCGGCGCAGCGTCCCCAAGGGCGTCTGCCCCAGTGACCGCGCGGCGGCGTCCATATTGGCATGCACCATCGACTGCCCGCCCTCATAGGCCCCAAGCGCCGCAGCGAGGAAGCGCACCAGATAGGCCAGCACCAAAAGCCAGATCGAGCCGGTGATCAAAAGCCCGGTGGAAACATCAAAGGTCTCGCGCATCCAAGCATCGAGCGCATTGTCGAAGGCCGCGAAGGGCACCAGCAGCCCTACAGCGATCACCCCGCCCGGCACCGCATAGCCCAACCGCGCGACATAAGCCGCCCCTTGCGAGACGCGGCCCGGACGCAGCCGCCGGTAAAACCCCACACTGATCGCCGCCAGCACCGTCAATACAGCCGCGACACCAGCAAGCGTCACCGAATTGCGCATGAAACCGAGGTAGCGCGGGCTGAAAAGGCTCTGCTCGCTATCAAGCCCCATGGTCACGAGGATGACCACCGGCAGCACCGCGCCAAAGAGCACCGGCACACCACAAAGCACGATCGCCGCTGCGGCCTGCCAGCCTTTCAGCTCGGCTGGCGGTGCGGATTGGGTCCGACGCGCGGGGTCGTGATACTTGGCCTTGCCGCGCTGCGCCCGCTCCAGCATCGCCAGCAATAGCGCGAAACTCAGCAGGCAAAGCGCCAGTTGCGCGGCGGCGGCCCGGTCGAACATGGAGAACCAGCTGGTGTAGATGCCGGTGGCAAAGGTCTGGACGCCGAAATAGGCCACGGTGCCGAAATCGGCGATGGTCTCCATCACCGCCAGCAACACGCCGCCCGCAATAGCGGGCCGCGCCAGCGGCAAGCTGACCTTGAAAAACGCGGCCCAAGCGCTGGAGCCGAGCGCGCGGGCGGCTAGGAATGTCGTCCCGCTTTGCTGCAGAAAAGCGGCGCGAGCCAGCAGGTAGACGTAAGGATAAAGCACCAACACCAGCATCGCCGCCGCCCCGCCAAGCGAGCGGATCTCGGGGAACCAGTAGTCACGCGGACCCCATCCCGTGACGTCGCGCAGCATGGTCTGCACAATGCCGGGATGGTCGAGCACATGGGTATAGGCGTAGGCCAGCACATAGGCCGGGAAGGCCAGCGGCAGCACCAGTGCAATCTCCAACAGCTTGGCGCCGGGGAAACGTGTCATCGTCACCAGCCATGCCGCCCCCACACCGATGGCAAAGGTGCCGAAAGATACCAGCAGTACCAGCAGCAGCGTCGTCACCGTGTAGCGGCCCAGCACCGTGTCGATCAGGTGTTGCACCGTCTCCGTCCCGCCGCTCAGCGCGGCGATCAGCACCGCCAGCATCGGCAGCGCACAGAGGGTGGCGACGGTCAGGGCGACAGCCGACAGCGCGCGCAGCCCGTCGCGGGCGCGGCGCAGATGGGGCGTCTCAGAGGAGGCAGTGTTCAGCGTCATGCGCCCTATTTCGACGATTTCACTCGGAAATGCCAGAGGGCGCGACGCTGCGCCTCAATCGTAGCTGCGGGTGTCTTCGATCACCAGCCCGTCGCGCGGCAGGCTGCCGGGTGCAACCAGCTCGACCCGGCCCTTGAGCTTGAGTAGATCGGCCACGGATCGGGCATAGGCGTCCTTGTCCTCTCCGGCGGTTTCGATCTGCACGGTCATCACATCTGCCTCGCCTTCCCGGCTTGCGATGACGCGGGCCTTTTCGATCTCCTCGTGTTGGGCAACCAGTGCCGCCACCTGCTCGGGCCGGACGAACATGCCCTTGATCTTGGTGGTCTGATCGGCGCGGCCCATCCAGCCCTTAATGCGCATGTTGGTCCGTCCACAGGGGCTTTCGCCCTCCAAAACGGCACTAAGGTCGCCGGTGGCGAACCGAATGAGCGGGTAATCGGGGTTCAGCGTAGTGACCACCACCTCGCCAACCTCACCAGGCGCGACCGGGATTCCGGTGCCGGGGGTGACGATCTCGACGATGACCTGCTCGTCGACGATCAGCCCCTCCATTGCCGAGCTTTCATAGGCGATATTGCCCAGATCGGCGGTGGCATAGGATTGCAAACAAGTGATACCGCGCTCTTGATAGAAGGCCCGCAGGCTGGGGAAAAGCGCGCCGCCGCCGACTGCCGCCTTGGTGATTTTCAACTCAACCCCCATGGCATCGGCCTTTTCCAAGATTACCTTGAGGTAATCCGGCGTGCCCGCATAAGCGGTCGAGCCCACATCACGGGCGGCGGTGACCTGTAGCTCGGTCTGGCCAGTGCCAGCGGGCAAGACGGTCGCCCCAACCGCGCGCGCCCCGGATTCGAAAATCATGCCGGCAGGGGTCAGATGGTAGCCAAAGCAGTTGTGCACCACATCGCCCGCGCCGATCCCCGCGGCATGCAGGAAGCGCCCCATCCGCCACCAGTTAGAATCGTTGCTGGAGGGCTCGTAAATCGGGCCGGGTGACTGGAAGACATGGCTGAACTCCGTCACAGGCTTGGTGGTGAAGCCGCCGAAGGGCGCCTGCGCAGCCTGTGCCTTGCCGAGCTCAGACTTGCGCAGCACCGGCAGGTCGGCCAGCGCCTCGGGCGAGGTGATCTGCGCCGCATTCACCCCTTTGAGCGTCTCGCCATAGCCCGGCAAGCCCTGCGCGCGGGCGATCTGCTGCGGCAACGCCTGCGCCAGATCGGCCGCCCGTTGGTCGGCGCTGCGGGTTTCCAGATCGTCGAAATGGGGCTTGGTCAGCATCCCTGTCACTTTCCTGCTATGGCATCACTGGAGAGGGCACAGGCCCGCTCTGGTCTTGTCTTGGGTCTTTCCTTCGGGCCTTGGCGGGCCGGTCAGCTGAGCCAGCGCTTGCGGCGGCGGTAGCTGCGCACGTCGCGGAAGCTCTTGCGGCCCTCGTCGGACATGCCGAGGTAGAATTCCTTGACGTCTTGGTTCTCACGCAGGTCTTTGGCGGGGCCATCCATCACCACGCGACCGGATTCGAGGATGTAGCCGTAATGCGCAAAGCGCAGCGCGACGTTGGTGTTCTGTTCGGCCAACAAGAAGGTCACGCCCTCCTTTTCGTTCACCGATTTCACGATCTCGAAAATCTGTTCAACCAGTTGCGGCGCAAGGCCCATCGACGGCTCGTCCAAAAGGATCGTCTCGGGTCGTGACATCAGGGCGCGGCCAATGGCGCACATCTGCTGCTCGCCGCCCGAGGTATAGCCAGCCTGCGAGCGGCGGCGCTCTTTCAGGCGGGGGAAATAGGTATAGACCATCTCAAGATCCTGCTGAATCGCGGCATTGCCATCAGTGCGGGTATAGGCACCGGTCAGCAGATTTTCTTCGATGGTGAGGTGCTCAAAACAGTGGCGGCCTTCCATGACCTGCACGACACCTTTCTTCACGGTCTCGGCAGGATCCTGATGCTGAATCGGACCGCCGCGGTATTTGATCGAGCCTTTGGTGACTTCGCCCCGCTCCGAGGCCAGCAGCCCCGAGATCGCCTTGAGCGTCGTCGTCTTGCCCGCGCCATTGCCGCCCAGCAGCGCGGTGATGCCGCCCTTGGGCACGTTCAGGCTGACGCCCTTCAGCACGAGGATAACGTGGTTGTAGATCACCTCGATATTGTTGACCTCAAGCAGGTTTTCGACTGCGACGTCATTGGTATTGGCAGCATCCAGCATGGGAATGACCTCTCTTAAGGCTTGGAAGGTCCCCGGCCACTCTGTTCGGAATGGCCGGGAAGCGTGGTTTACTTACAGTTGCCTTCGATGGCGTTCTCGGTTGCGTAGGCCGAGGAGTCTTCGTCGATCAGCGGCTGGATCACATCTTGATCCGACTGCATGAAGTCCGACACGAGGTTCCATTCCTTGGCTTCCGCATCCCACTGGGTCACGGCGACAAAGCCCTCACCACCGTGGTTTTCGCAGGAGACCGAGAACTCGGGCCCGAAGTCCGGCAGGCCAAGCGCCGCCATCTTCTCTTCGGTGATCTCAAGCTGCTCCATCCCGTCGCGCATCTGGCCGCCGGTGATGTCGGTCACACCGTGGATTTCCTGCGCCGTACGGGCCGCTTCAGACACCAGCATGGCGGCATAGACACCACGGTTGTAAAGCACCGAACCGACCTGATCGCCTGCGCCAGCTGCTTTGCCCGCATCGACGACGTATTTCTGCAGATCGTCATAAAGCGGATAGTCGGAGCCCACGTTGTGGAAAGTCAGCGCCTTGTAGCCATCGGCCTTGGCCCCCGCCGCCAGAACGTCGTTTTCCGAACCGGACCACCAGATGCCAATGAACTTATCCATCGGGAAGCGGATGTTGGCGGCTTCTTGAACCGCAACTTGGTTCATCACGCCCCAACCATACATGATCACGTAGTCAGGCTTGTCGCGGCGGATTTGCAGCCACTGGGATTTCTGCTCTTGGCCCGGGTGATCGACCGGCACTTCAGCCAGTTCAAAACCGTGCTTCTTGCTCAACTCTTGCAGGGTGCGGATCGGCTCCTTGCCATAGGCGGAGTTGTGGTACACGAGCGCGATCTTCTTGCCCTCAAGGCTGCCACCTTCCTGCTCCATGATGTGTTTGATCGCAACCGAAGCGCCGTCCCAGTAGTTGGCCGGGAAGTTGAAGACGTGGCTGAAAGTGTCGCCGTTCTTGGCCGAAGTGCGGCCCAGACCAGATGTCAGCATCGGAATGTCATCGGCGGTGACCTTGGGAATCAGCTGGTAGGTGATGCCGGTCGACAGCGGCTGATAGACCAACGCGCCTTCGCCCTTGGTCGACTCGTAGCATTCCACACCTTTTTCGGTGTTATAGGCGGTCTCGCATTCCGGCACGCGGATGGTTTCGCCGCCGATGCCGCCGTCACGCTCGTTCAGCAGCGTGAAATAATCGGCGTAACCGTCGGCGAAGGGGATGCCGCCCGCCGCGTAGGGCCCGGTACGATAGCTCAGCGATGGAAAGACAAGGTCCGCCATCACGGGGCTTGCGGCCATCAGGCCAGCTACGGCCAGTGTTCCCAGTTTATATTTCATCGGTGTTTCCTCCCTTGGATTGTCCGACTTGGGTGTGTGGGCCGGGTTTCCTCCCTCCGGCCTCGCTTTTCATGGCCGTCCCTTAGTGCGGGAAGGGCCACAATCTCAGTTTTTCCTTGGCCACGCGCCACAGCTGCGCCAGCCCGTGCGGCTCTGCGATCAGGAAGATCACGATAAGCCCGCCGACGATCACCAGCTGCAAATGCGCCACGATATCCGTGGGCCATCCGAGCCAGTCGACGCCGACGATCTTCAAAAGCACCGGCAACAGCACAAGGAATGCGGCCCCGGCAAAGCTGCCAAAGATGCTGCCCAAACCGCCGATAATAATCATAAAGAGCACAAGGAACGATTTGTTGATACCAAAGGCTTCGCCCACTTCGACCGCGCCGAGGTAGATCGAAAAGAACAACGCGCCAGAAATACCGATGAAGAAAGAGCTCACCGCAAAGGCCGTCAGTTTCGCACGCAGCGGGTTCACCCCGATGATCTCGGCCGCGATGTCCATGTCGCGGATCGCCATCCATTTCCGGCCAACCGAGCCGCGCGTCAGGTTGCGCGCCACCAGCGCCGAGAAGACGGTAAAGATCAGGCAGAACATATAGGTGGCCCAAGCTTCGGCGCTCGGCCCGGTGATCAGGATGCCAAAGGTGTCACGTTCTGGCGCGCTGATCTGACCCGAAGCCGAATAGTTGTAGAACCACGGCACCCGGTTGAACAACCAGACAAGGAAGAACTGCGCCGCCAGCGTTGCCACGGCAAGGTAGAACCCCTTGATCCGCAAGGACGGCAGACCAAACAGTGCCCCCACGGCGGCAGTGATGACACCGGCCAACAGCACATGAATGAACATGCTGACATCGGGAAACGCCGTCATCAGCTTGTAGCAGGCATAGGCCCCCACCGCCATGAAACCGCCGGTGCCGAGGCTCACCTGCCCGCAATAGCCGACAAGGATGTTCAGCCCAATCGCCGCGATGGCGTAGATCAAAAAGGGCAGGAACAGCGAGTTGACCCAATAGTCATTGACCATAAAGGGAATGACAAAGATCGCGACAAAGAGCACCACATAGTAGCGATAGCGGTCGAACTTGATCGGAAAGGTCTGCTGGTCTTCGGCGTATGTCGTGCTGAAATCGCCTGCTTCACGATAGAACATTAGACTGATTTCCCTTCTGCGATCTTTGTGTCGTTGGATGCACAGCCGCGCATCATGCCTGTATCAAACGCGCTCAATGATCTTCTCCCCAAACAGGCCCTGCGGGCGGAAGACGAGGAAGACCAGCGCCAGCATATAGGCGAACCAGTTCTCGGTCGCGCCGCCAAGGAAGGGGGCACCGATCAGGAACTCGAACAGTTTCTCACCCACACCGATGATCAGCCCGCCGACAATCGCGCCGGGGATCGAGGTGAAGCCACCCAGCATCAGCACCGGCAGCGCCTTGAGCGCGATCAGCGACAGCGAGAACTGCACGCCCGATTTAGCGCCCCACATGATGCCCGCAACCAGCGCCACGAAACCCGCCAGCGACCAGACCAAGATCCAGATGAAGTTGAGCGAGACCCCCACCGACAGCGCGGCCTGATGGTCATCCGCCACAGCCCGCATGGCGCGGCCCTGTTTGGTGTATTGCGCAAACATCACCAACCCGATCACGAGGATCGCCGCGACGATGGAGGCCACGATATCGAGGTTGTCGATAAAGAAGCCGTAGCCGGTGGCCTCAAAGGTGAATTCGTCGATCCAGACGTTGATGCCCTGCGGCAGGCCCACGTCGAGGGTCTTGATCTCGGACCCCCACATCAGGTCGCCCACGCCTTCGAGGAAATAGGCCAGACCGATGGTGGCCATGAACAGAATGATCGGCTCTTGTCCCACGAGGTAGCGGAACACGAAACGCTGCACGCAATAGGCCAGCACGATCATCACGATCATCGTCAACACGATGGCGAGGAAGGCAGGCACATGCCAGCCGAAGTGATGTACTTCGGTGCCGAGGATGGCGTTGATCAAATGGCTGAAGGGCACCTGCCCCTCCATGATCCCGACCAACGTCAGCGCGGCAAAGAGCGCCATGACGCCTTGGGCATAGTTGAAAATGCCCGAAGCCTTGTAGATCAGCACGAAGCCAAGGGCGACGAGCGCATAGAGCACCCCGGCCATCAGCCCGTTCATGAAGACTTCGATTGTAAACGCCAGTTGCTCAGGCATCATTGGCCCTCCCCAAAGTCAGAACGGCAGTGTCATTGCGAGTGATCAAACGGGCCTCAGTCATGGGCCACCCCCAGATAGGCGTCGATCACCTCTTGATTGTTGCGCACGTCATGCGGCGAGCCGTCACCGATCTTGCGGCCATAGTCCATCACGACCACGCGGTCGCTCAAATCCATGACCACGCCCATGTCGTGCTCAATCAGCGCGATGGTGGTGCCGAATTCGTCGTTCACATCGAGGATGAAGCGGGACATGTCCTCTTTTTCCTCGACGTTCATGCCCGCCATCGGCTCATCGAGCAGCAGGATCGTCGGCTCCGCCGCCAAGGCGCGGGCCAGTTCAACACGCTTTTTCAGTCCGTAAGGCAGACGCGCGACCGGGGTTTTGCGGATCGCTTGAATCTCCAGAAAGTCGATGACCTTCTCGGCGATCTCGCGGTTCTCCACTTCTTCGCGCTCGGCCTTGCCCTTCCACAGGGACTGCGCCAGCAGCCCCGATTTCATCTGGGTCAGACGGCCCGTCATGACGTTGTCGAGCACCGACATGCCCTCAAAAAGCGCGATGTTCTGAAAGGTCCGGGCAATGCCCTGCTGCGCCACCTGAAACGGCTTCATCGGCGGGCGCTGCGCGCCTTTGTACCAAACCTCACCCTCCTGAGGAACATAGAAGCCGCTGATAACATTGAGCATTGAGGACTTGCCCGCCCCGTTCGGCCCGATGATCGCGCGGATTTCGCCCTCGCGGATGTCGAATGAGATGTCCTTGATCGCCTCCACGCCGCCAAAGCGCAGGGTGATATTCTTCATCTCCATCACCGTCGGGCCGATTGTGCGGCCGTCCTCGGTGACATAGCTGTCAGCCTGATCTTTCACGCTGTCCCTTTCCATAGTTCCCGCCTGCCCGGCGCTGGCCTGAGCCGCGCTCATTCCGCCGCCATCTTGTGGCTGGTCGGCTGCACCGCGGCGTCGCGAATTTCGAGCGTCGCCTTGATCGAGCCCTTGCGGCCGTCCTCATAGGTCACCTCCGTCTCGGTGCTGACCTGTTTGGAGCCGTCATAAAGCGCGGTGATGATATCGGCGTATTTCTCTTCGATGATCTTGCGGCGCACTTTGCGGGTGCGGGTCAACTCACCGTCGTCGGCGTCCAACTCTTTGTGCAGCACGACAAAGCGGTGCACCTGACACCCCGAAAGCATCTCGTCTTCGGCGACCGAGCGGTTCACCTCCTCTACATGGCTTTGGATCGTGTCCATCACCTGCGGATGCCGCGCGAGTTCTTGGTAAGAGGCGTAGCCGATGTTGTTACGCTCCGCCCAGTTGCCGACCGCCGTCAGGTCAATGTTGATGAAGGCAGTGCATTCGTTGCGCTGGTTGCCGAAAACCACGGCCTCAAGGATGTTGGGGAAGAACTTGAGCTTGTTCTCCACATATTTCGGCGCAAAGAGCCGTCCATCGGCCATCTGGCCCACGTCCTTGGCGCGATCGATGATGCGCAGGTGGCCCGAGCCCTCCTCGATAAAGCCCGCGTCGCCCGTGGCGACCCAGCCTTCGGCATCTTTAGTGTCTGCGGTGCTTTCGGGGTTCTTGTAGTATTCCACGAAGACACCCGGCGAGCGGTAGAAGACCTCGCCATTGTCCGCGATTTTCAACTCCACGCCCGGGCAGGTCACGCCCACGGTATCGCTGCGCACCTCGCCATCGGGCTGCGCGGTAATGAACACCGTCGCCTCGGTCTGGCCGTAGAGTTGTTTGAGATTGATGCCGAGCGAGCGGTAGAAATCGAAGATTTCAGGCCCGATCGCCTCGCCCGCCGTATAGCCGACGCGCACGCGGCTGAACCCCAGCGTGTTTTTCAGCGGGCCATAGATCATCAACTCGCCCAGCGCATATTTCGCACGGTCCATGAACGACACCTTTTTGCCGTCCAGAATCGCGGGGCCAACCTTGCGGGCATGGGCCATGAAAGTGTCGAAAAGCCATTTCTTAAAGCGGCTCGCGTCCTCCATGCGGATCATAACGCTGGTCAGCTGCGTCTCGAACACCCGGGGCGGAGCGAAGTAATAGGTCGGCCCGATCTCGCGCAGGTCGACATGCATGGTGTCGGCGCTTTCAGGGCAGTTGGTGCAAAACCCGGTCCAAAGCGCTTGGCCTACGGAGAAGATGAAATCCCCAACCCATGCCATCGGCAGATAGGCGAGGATTTCATCATTGCGTTTGAGGTTGTCGAATTCCGAAGACGACTTCGCCGTCTCGATCACGTTGCGGTTGCTCAACACCACGCCCTTGGGCTTGCCGGTGGTGCCCGAGGTGTAAAGCATCACGCCGGTCGAGTCGTAATTCAGCTTGGCCTGACGCGCCTCCAACTCGGCGATGTGCTTCTCGCGGTTGGCAAGGCCCAGTTCCTGCACGGCGCTGTATTGGTCAAGCTTGGAGTGGTCGTATTTACGCAGGCCCCGCGGGTCGAGATAGACCATCCGCTCAAAGTCGGGCAGCTGCGCCTGCACTTCGATGATCTTGTCGACCTGCTCCTGATCGCCCACCACGGCGATGCGCGCCCCGCAGTGGCCCATGACATAGGCCATCTCTTCGGCGTTGGCGTCTTGGTAAAGCGGCACGGGGATGGCGCCAGCCATCTGCGCCGCCATCATCGCCCAATAGAGGTATGGTCGGTTGCGCCCGATAACAGCGACGAAATCGCCCTCATCCAGTCCCAGCTCCAGAAATCCGAGCGCCAGCGCCTCAACCTCGTCGCGGGTCTGCGACCAGGTCCAGCTTTGCCAGATCCCGTATTCCTTCTCCCGATAAGCGGGGGCGTTTGCGAATTCACTTGCGTTGCGATGCAACAGCGCCGGCACGGACTGAGGTCCGTCGGCACGCGTCAGCGGCTTAGCCAAATTGTCTTCCTCCCATGCCCGCCCTCCCCGGCGGGTTCGATCGCTTGTGCGATTCTATGATCTCACAAGTGACGTTGTCTTAGGTGTGGAGGTCAACTTTTTCCTGATCTTTTCCGAATCCTAACGAATTGTTACAGCGCGATTTAGCACCCTTCGCGGCTAGTCGATGCCGTTGGCACGCTGCACCTCGCGCACATAGGTCACGATGGATTTAACCTCGGCCTGAGTGATCCCTTCCACCGGGGGCATATTGCCGAAAGACCAGTGATGCTGGCGTACGCCATTGGTTGCCGCGACCAGAAAAGCGCCGTCGCCGTGGTGGCTGGGTTCATATATTTTATGGATCAGCGGCGGGCCTGCGCCTTCGCGCCCGGCGGCGTTGACCCCGTGACAGGCCGAGCATTTCGCTTCAAATGCACGCGCGCCGATCTGCGCCTGCTCGCTCAGGCTGTCCGGCAAGGTGACGGCTGCCATCGTCGCGCCGCTTGTTGTGGGGGCCGGGGCCTCTTCGGCACGCCACCACATATATCCGCCAATCGCGACCACCGCAGCCACCGCCACCATTCCAAAGTTCTTGTCCATGCTCTGCCTTTCGGGTTTCATTTGCCGCGCTTCTCCGGGCCTCCAGCGCAAGAAGGTCAAGCGCCATTTGGCCTTTCCTCTGCGCGGTGCTGGCCCTACCGTCGACGGATGCCAATGCAGATCACCGATGACCAAACCAAAGCCCTGACCCAAGCCGGTCTGAACCTGATCGCTCAGGCGCTGACGATCTATGACAGCGACTTGCGCCTTGCGGTCTGCAACGGGCCGTTTCAATCCATGTTCGACCTGCCCGATGAACTGGTCACCCCCGGCGCGCCCTTTGAGGATACGATCCGCCACCTTGCCGGAACCGGCGAATATGGCGAGGTCTCGGATGTCGATGCCTTCGTGGCCGAGCGTGTCGAACAAGCGCAGGCTTTTGTGCCGCATTACATGGAACGCACCCGCGCGAACGGGCGCACCATCAGCGTCGAAGGCTCCCCGCTGCCGCAGGGCGGCTGGGTCACGGTCTATACCGACATCACCAACACCAAACGGCAAGAGGCGCTGTTGCGCGCGCGGTCCGATGCGCTGAGCGATCAACTGCTCTCCCATGCCGAACAACTCGCCGCTAGCAACCGCAAACTCGAAGCGACGATCACGGCGCTGGAAGAAGCCAAACGGCAGGTCACCGAAAGCGAAGCCCGCACTCGCCTCACGACCGAGATGATGCCCGCCCATATCGCCCATGTCGACGAGAATGGCCGCTACATTTATTCCAACCGCCGTCTGAGCAGTGTGATGCCGGGGCGGCCCAGCAATATCTACGGTCTGCACATCAGCGACGCGCTCGGGGCCTCCGCCTATGGGCGGATCAAACCCGCGCTGACCCAAGCCTATGCGGGCAGCCCGGCGGTGATCGAGTTCACTCATGACGCCTCTGCCCGCCGGATACGCGGTGCCTTCACCCCCGATGGGCGCGGCGGGGTCTATATCCTGTCGATGGACATCACCGAAGAGACCCAGACCCGCGTCGCCCTGCAACAGACACTGAAACGCGAGTTGGCCTCTCGCATGATCTCTGGGCTGGCGCATGACTTTTCGAACCTTTTGACCATCATTCTGGGGATGCAGTCGAAACTCGCCCGGCTGCCCGACATGCCGGCGCAAGCGGGCGAATTGGTCGAAGGGACCTTGGCCGCGGCCCGGCGGGGCGGCACGCTGCTCAGCTCCATCGCTGATGTGACCGAACCCCGCGCCCTGCGCCCTGCGGCCACCGATATCACCGACCTCTTGAACGAGCTTTCCACCCTCGCCGCCCCGACCCTGCCCCCGAAATGCGCGCTGGTGGTGCGCAATGACGCGCCGGAGGGGTCGGTGCTACTCGACAAAGGCCGCGTGCAGGATGCGCTTTTGAACCTCATCCTTAACGCCCGCGACGCCTGCGGCGCGCGTGGCACCATCACCCTAACTCAGCGGCTGGTGCATGACACTTGGGTCGAATGGGTGATCCACGACACTGGGCCGGGCTTTTCGCCCTCTGCGCTGGAGCGTGGGGTCGAGCCCTTCTTCACCACAAAGGGCCGCGAGGGGTCGGGGCTGGGTCTGTCGATGGTCTACGACATGACCAAATCCGCCGGCGGCGATCTGCGGCTGAGCAATGCCCCCGAGGGCGGCGCGCAGATCAGCCTGCGTCTGCCCTACCGCGCCGCCGTGCCGGCCACGACGGGTCTGGTGCTGCTGGTCGAAGACACCACCGACATTCGCGCCGTGGTGCGGGACATGCTGATGGATCAAGGCCATTCGGTGATTGAGGCCACCAGCGCAGATGAGGCCACGGCCCTGATCGCTGATCTGCCCGACATCACTCTTGTCCTCTCTGACATCCAACTCACCGGCGAAGGCACCGGCATCGACCTTGCCCTCCGTGTCGGCAGCAGCCTGCCACTGTTGCTGATGACCTCTCTGCCCGCCGATCACCCGCTGTTTGTCGAGGCGCAAACCCTCGCGCCGGTGCTGCGCAAACCCTTTGAAAAAGACGATCTGCAAGCGTTGATCGCCCCTTTGAAAGCCACCGCCCCATGAGCCGTGATACCGCCCCGCGCCCGCTGGTCACCATTCTGGATGACGAACCCGAGATCCGTCAAATGCTGTCGGACACACTGGAGGAAGCCGGTTTCGATACGCTCAGCTTTGGCCGTGCACGGGCTTTTGAGGCCGCCTTGGCCAGCCATACGCCCGATGTCTGCCTTGTCGATCTCAGCCTGCCCGACACCGACGGGCTGACGCTGGTCCACCGGCTGGCGCTGGAGCAAGGCGCGATCGTGATCATCATCTCGGGCCGTGCGCAGGTGCAGGACCGGGTGACTGGGCTGGAACTGGGGGCCGATGATTATATCATCAAACCCTTCGATCCGGCGGAAGTGGTCGCCCGCATCCGCGCCCGCCTGCGCAGTGCCAAGCCCACCCCACAGGCCGGCACCACCGCGCGGTTTAACGGCTGGACCGCGCATTTCGACCGCTATGTCTTGCAGGATGCGAAAGGCACCGAGGTGACATTTTCTCACGCCGAAGGCGAGGTGCTGCGCCTTTTCCTAGACGCACCGAAACGGCTGATCAGCCGTGCGCAGATGCAAGAAAGCCTTGGCGGCGTGGCTTCCGAAAGTTTTGACCGCGCGATGGACGTGCGCATCTCGCGGCTGCGCACGAAGCTTGGCGAAGACCCGAAGAACCCGCAGTTGATCAAGACGATCTATGGCGCGGGCTATATCTTCCTTGGCGATGTGAACTGGGACTGACGGCGCTCAAAGCGCCGCGACGGCCCGGCCCAGCACCTCGACCGCCGCGACCAGATCGTCTTCGGCTGTGTCCTCTTCGAAAGCATGGCTGATCCCGTTGATCGACGGCGCGAACAACATCGCCACGGGCATCAGCCGCGCCACATTGGTCGCGTCATGCAAAGCGCCCGAGGGCATCTTGCGCCACTTGCCCGGCGCTACCGTTTCCGCCGCCTCGGCCAGGGCGTCGCGCAGTCGGGTATCCATCGCTACCGGCTCCAACCCCAACATCGGACCAAAAGACAGCTCCATCCCACGTGTCTGGGCAACCTCTTCGGCGGTCTCGCGGATGATCTTCTCCATCCGCCCCAGACGATCGCTGTCGCCGTCCCGCCACTGCATGGAAAACACCGCCTTGCCGGGCACGATGGACGAGGCATTGGGGTGCAGGCTGACATGGCCTATCGTCCAGACGGTGCTTGGCGTCACTACATTGCGCAGCCGGTCATTAAGCAGGCTGTTGAAGGCAGATACCGCTTGAAAGGCATCCTTGCGCACCGCCATCGGCGTGGTGCCCGCGTGGTTTTGCTGGCCTTCAAAGGTCACCTTCATATCGCGGATGCCGACGATGTCGCTGACCACACCGATCTGCTCACCGCTGTCATCCAGCGTCGGCCCTTGTTCGATGTGCAACTCGATATAGCCGGTGAACTGCGCGGGATCGACCGGGCCGGTGACCATACCCGCCACCGCGCGGCGCGCCTCCGCCAAACTGACCCCAGCATGATCGGTGAGACCGTCAGCATCCACCTGATCCAAAGCGCCGGACCAGACCGTCGAACCGGTGGTCACGCCAAAGCGCCCCTCTTCGTCCTGAAACGACACGACCGAGACCGCAGGCCCTCCGGCCTCACCCGCTGCGCGGGCAACTTCGAGAGCGGCAATCACGCCCAAGGCACCGTCAAGCCAGCCGCCTTCGGGCTGGCTGTCGGAATGCGACCCCAGCAGGATCGACGGCCCTTCGGCCAAGCCAAAGAGGTTGCCCATGGCGTCGACCTCAACGGTCAGCCCCGCATCGCGCATCCGCCCAGTAAGCCATTCCCGCGCCTCCACATCGGCAGCGGAATAGGCCGGGCGCACCACGCCCTTGCCCACACCCGCCGCGCCAATGGCACGCAGGTCGTGCAGGTCTTTCAAAAATCGGGCGGCATCAATCTTCATCTTTAAAACTTTCTTTACTCGGCGGCGACGGCCCCTTTTGCCGCCTCCACCCTAACGGCAGAGAACTTAAACTCCGGGATCTTGCCATAGGGGTCAACCGCTGGATTTGTCAGGATATTCGCCGCCGCTTCGACATAGGCGAAGGGCAGGAAGACCATATCGGGCGCGACCGCGCGATCCGCGCGGGCCATGATCTCGATACTGCCGCGCTTGGTCGACAGCCGCACATGTTCGCCCGGGGCGACGCCGAGGCGACGCAGGGTCGACGGGTGCAAAGAGCAATTCGCCTCCGGCTCCAGCCCGTCGAGTACCTTGGACCGCCGGGTCATCGACCCGGTATGCCAATGCTCCAACTGTCGCCCCGTGGTCAGGATCATCGGATACTCCGCATCGGGCACATCATCAGGGGCCACGATCGCGGCGGGGGTGAATTTGGCACGGCCTTCGGGACGCGGGAAACCCTCGCTAAAGACAATCGCCTGCCCGGGATCGTTTTCGCTGAGCGACGGGTAGGTCACCGCATTCTCCTGCGCCAGCCGGTCCCATGTGATATTGTCGAGCGAGGCCATGTTGCGCTTCATCTCGGCAAAGACATCCGCCGGGCTTTCGTAGGACCAGCCAAGGCCCAGCCGCTTCGCTAGTTCGACCTCGATCCACCAATCCTCGCGCGCCTCCCCCGGGGGCGTCACCGCCGTGCGGCCCATCTGGACCTGCCGGTTGGTGTTGGTCACCGTGCCAGTCTTCTCGGCGAAGGCAGAGGCGGGCAGGATCACGTCGGCGTAATTCGCCGTCTCGGTGAGGAAAATGTCCTGCACCACAAGGTGATCCAGTTTGGCCAGCGCATCGCGCGCATGGTCGACATCGGGGTCCGACATCGCCGGGTTTTCCCCCAGCACATACATCGCCTTGATGTCCCCATCATGCACCGCGTCCATGATCTCGGTCACGGTCAGCCCCTTCTTGGCGCTGAAATCGCCCGAGCCCCAAACCTCGGTAAACGCACTGCGCACCCCATCGTCGCCGACGGGCTGATAATCGGGCAGGAACATCGGGATCAGCCCCGCATCCGACGCGCCCTGCACGTTGTTCTGCCCCCGAAGCGGATGCAGCCCAGCGCCGGGGCGTCCAATCTGGCCAGTCATCAGCGCGAGAGAGATCAGGCAGCGCGAATTGTCGGTACCGTGGATGTGCTGGCTCACCCCCATGCCCCAAAAGATCATCGCCGCATTGGCCCCTGCAAAGGTCCGCGCAACATCGCGCAGCACGTCGGCTTCGATACCGCAGATCGGGGCCGTTTTTTCGGGGCTGAAATCCTTTAGGTGCGCTTTTTCGGCCTCCCAATTCTCGGTATAGGCCGCGATATATTGCGCGTCATACAGCCCCTCTTCAACGATCACATGCATGATCGCATTGAGCATCGACACATCGGTGCCGGGGCGGAATTGAAGCATATGGCTGGCGAAGCGCCGCAGCCCCACACCGCGGGGGTCCATCACGATCAGCTTGCCACCGCGTTTGGTGAATTGCTTGAAATAGGTCGCGGCGACGGGGTGGTTCTCAACCGGGTTGGCCCCGATCACGATCGCCACATCGGCATTCTCGATCTCGTTGAAGGTCGCCGTCACTGCACCCGAACCCACATTCTCCATCAGCGCCGCCACGGATGAGGCATGGCAGAGCCGCGTGCAGTGATCGACGTTGTTATGGCCAAAGCCCTGACGGATCATCTTTTGGAACAGATAGGCTTCTTCATTGGTGCATTTGGCGCTGCCGAAACCCGCCACCTCGCGCCCGCGCCCTTTCAACCCCTTGGCGGCGAAATCCAGTGCCTCGTCCCATGTGGCCTCGCGGAAAACCTCGCTCCAGTTGCCGGGATCGACGTTCAGCCCCTTGGCGGGCGCGTCGTCGCGGCGGATCAGCGGTTTGGTCAGGCGGTGGTCGTGGTGGATATAGTCAAAGCCAAAGCGCCCCTTGACGCAGAGCCGTCCTTCGTTCGCCGGGCCGTTGATGCCTTCGACGTATTTGACCTTGTTGTCCTTCACCTTGAGCGAAATCTGACAGCCGACGCCGCAGAAGGGGCAGACGCTGGCGACTTCGTCGTCGTAATTTGCTGAGTCACCTACCTGCGCTTCATCGACCACCGTGGCGGGCATCAACGCCCCCGTCGGGCAAGCCTGCACGCATTCGCCGCAAGCCACACAGGTCGACGCGCCCATCGGATCGTCGATGTCGAAAACCGGATAGGCATCATGCCCGCGCCCGGCCATGCCGATCACGTCGTTGACCTGCACCTCGCGGCAGGCGCGGACGCAGAGGTTGCACTGGATGCAAGCATCAAGGTTTACACGCATTGCCACATGGCTGTCGTCCAAAAGCGGTATCCGGTCCCGCTCTAGCTTGGGGAAACGGCTGCTCTCCACCCCGCTCAGGGCCGCCATGTCGCGCATGTGACTCGACTTGTCATGGGCCACGTCCTGCGCGGGCTGATCGGCCAGCAGCAGCTCCATCACCATTTTGCGGGCATTCTCGGCGCGCGCATTGTTAGTGGTGACGACCATCCCCTCGGCAGGCTCGCGGATGCAGGAGGCCGCCAGCACCCGCTCTCCTTCGATCTCGACCATACAGGCGCGGCAGTTGCCGTCGGGGCGGTAGCCGGGCGCGGGTTTGTGGCACAGATGCGGAATTCTCAAACCCCGACCGTTGGCCACTTCCCAAATGGTCATGCCAGCCTCTGCCTCAACGGTTTGCCCATCAAGCGTGAATGTGATCCTCTCGGCCATGGCTGCCCCTCCCGCTAGCTATTGCCCAAACTATAAGCAAAACTCGGCCCTTGTCAGGGGCCAATCCCGACACCCCGTCACGGATAAACGCCGCGGCGGTGCATTGCATTGTATGGCCCGACAAGCTGCCCTATCACTTGGGCGAACAGTGAAAGCCCTTTGATGTCCCACATTACCCTGATCCGCCACGGCCAAGCCAATTCCACCGCCAAGGACGAGTTGAGCTATGACCGTCTCAGCCCGCTGGGTCATGAGCAGGCCGCGTGGCTGGGCGACCATTTGCGCCAGAGTGAAACCCACCACACGCGGCTTTATACCGGCACGTTGACCCGCCACATCGAGACGGCGGAGGGGATGAACACCGGGCTGGAACCCATTCGCGACGCACGGCTGAACGAGTTGGAGTATTTCACCCTCGCCAATCTGATGGAGCAGCAGCACAAGGTGCCCTTTCCCCGCGCGGGCGAGTTTGTGCATCACCTGCCGCAGGTCTTTGACTATTGGAAAGCGGGCAAGCTTGCCGACACGCCCGAAACCTATGAGAACTTTGAAACGCGGGTGCAATCGGCTCTGGCTGAAATTGCCGAAGGTGAAGGCCCGGCGCTGGTGGTGACTTCGGGCGGGCTGATCTCTCTGGCGATGGCACAGGCCATGGGGGTGGGCATTCCGGCAATGGCGCGGCTTGCGCTGGCGATCATGCATACTTCGATGCACCGGCTCTTTCCCATCGGCGGGCATTGGTCGCCCGTGCTGTTCAACGCCGTGCCGCATCTTGACCGCCCCGACCGCCGCCTTGCACAAACGCATATGTAACCCCTCGCCGCGAAAGGCTGACCCATGCTGAAACTTCACTACGCCCCCGGCACGATCTCAGTCGCCGTTGCCATCGCCCTTGAAGAAGCGGGGCTGGACTATGAGCCGGTGAAGGTCGATTTCGCCGCTGCCGAACAAACCGGCGCGCCCTATCTGGCGCTGAACCCCAAGGGCCGCGTGCCGACCCTCGTGACCGAAGCGGGCACCACCCTGACCGAGACCGGCGCGCTTTTGGACTATGTCGCAGCCCGTGCGCCCGAGGCGGCGCTGGTCCCGGCTGACCCTGAACTCGCGGCCCATATGCGCGGGGTGATGTACTACCTCGCCTCGACCATGCATGTGGCCCATGCTCATAAGATGCGCGGCCACCGCTGGGCCGATCAGCAATCGAGCTTTGACGACATGAAAGCCAAGGTGCCGCAGACCATGGCCGATTGCGCGGCCTATGTCGAAAACCATGCCTTCCGGGGCGACTTCGTTGCAGGCGATGCCCTGTCGCTGGCCGATCCCTATCTCTTTGTCGTCTCGGGATGGCTGGCTGGTGATGGGGTCGACCGCGCGGCTTACCCACGGCTTGATGCCTTCGCCGCCCGGATGGAAAACCGTGCCAGCGTCAAGGCCGTGCGCGCGAAGGGAATGTTGGCATGACCCATCTGTGGCTGCGCGCCGAACAGCGCGACAATGAGACCCGCACCGGGCTGACGCCCGAAGGGACCGCCGCGCTGATCGCATCCGGCATGAAGATGAGCGTCGAAGACAGCGACAGCCGCGTTATCCCCACCGCCGCCTATGCGCAGGCGGGCTGCGAGATCGTCCCCGCGCATAGCTGGCCCGACGCCCCGCGCGATGCGGTGATCTTTGGTCTGAAGGAACTGCCCGAAGACGGGACGCCCCTGCCCCATACCCACATTATGTTCGGCCACGCCTACAAAGGCCAATCCTCGGGCCGCAAACTATTGGAGCGGTTCAAGGCGGGCGGTGGCACGCTGCTGGATTTGGAATACCTGACCGATGACAATGGCCGCCGCGTTGCCGCCTTTGGCTATTGGGCGGGCTTTGCGGGGGCAGCCGTCTCGGTCAAATGCCGCATCGCACAGCTGCGCGGGGAGACTTGCGGGCCGGTTGCGCCCTACGCTGACGCCGAAGCCCTGAAAGCCGCATTGACCGAAGAACTCGCCCAAGTCGACGCGAGCGGCGACCGTGCGCTGGTCATCGGCGCTTTGGGCCGCGTGGGGCGCGGGGCGAGCGATCTTTGCGCTGCTTTGGGCATCCCCGTCACCGGCTGGGACATGGCAGAGACCGCCCACGGCGGGCCGTTCCCTGAAATCCTTAATCATGCCTATTTCTTCAACTGCATCCTCGCAGGGCCAGACACTCCCGCCTTCGTCCGCCCCGATGCTCCTAAGGCAAAGCGCGCCCTGCGGGTGATCGGCGACATTGCCTGCGACCCCGACAGCGCTTTCAATCCGGTGCAGGTCTATGATCGGGCGACCACTTGGGCGGAGCCTGCGCTGCGTGTGCATGACGCCCCGCCGTTGGATATCATGGCCATCGACAATCTGCCGTCCATGCTGCCGCGCGAAAGCTCAGAGGATTTTGCCAGCCAGTTGTTGCCAACGCTGCGGGCACTGCCGGAGACGGACAATCCCGTCTGGCAACGCGCGCGCGATCTGTTCGATCAGCATGTCGCCGAGGTCTGACCTTCAGGAGAAGAACCGGTAGTAAAGCCAGTCCGGCAAGAACCGCCCCAAACGGAACAGCAGCGAAAACCCGTAGGGAAAATCCAGTTTGAAACTGTCGCCGTTCATATGCTCATAGACACGCCGTGCGGCGTCTTTCGGCTCCATCAAAAAGGGCATTTTGAAATCGTTCTTGTCGGTCAACTGGGTCTTGATGAAACCGGGATTGATCACCTGAACCTGTACGCCGGTCTTGCGCAGATCGGCGTGCATCGATTCTGCCAAAGACAGGGTCGCCGCCTTGGAGGCCGTATAACCGATTGAGCCGGGCAAACCGCGATAGGCGGTCAGGCTGGAGGTGATGACGATATGCCCGTGGTCGCGCGCGACCATCTCTGGCACCACTTGCCCCAAGACACGCATCAGCCCGGTGAAGTTCACATCGGCCATGGTTACGCCATGTTCGGCCTGCCACTCCTGCGCTCCAAAGGGCCAATAGGCCCCCGCCAGATAGACCAACCCGTCGATTGGCCCCACATCCTTTGCCGCCTGCGCCACATCCGCGTCATCGGTCACATCCAAGACCCGCACCCGCGCCCGTCCCGGCAGCGCCTGCGCCAGCTCGGTCAGCTTGTCCTCCGAGCGGGCCGAGAGGATCACCTCAACCCCGGTGCGGCTAAGCTGATGTGCCAATGCCGCCCCAAGCCCGTCGCTTGCGCCCACAAGCCAATAGGTCTTGCCTTGCCAGTCTTTCATCTTTCCTCCGCCGGTCGCAGCGTGGCGACCAATTCTGCTACTTTGATCCCGAATTTCCGAAACTGGCTGCGGTTCACGATGGTGCCATCGGGGGTGAGATACATCCAATCGACAGTTTTCAGCACATGACTGCCCAGTTCTTCGGGCAGTCGGATACGATAGCGCAGCTGCAAGGTCGGTCCAGCCTGAACGCCCTGCCCCACGCCGATTACATCCGGGGCGGTGCTGGTGAAATTGCCGTTCTCGCCCAATGTGACGGTCCATTCGCGCTCCTGACGCGAACCGTCGTTATAGCGAAAGGTTTCGGCCACGGTGGCCACATTCCCCTCCCAAGACACGTCGAACTTGGCCGTGAAGCTGCTGGTGACCCGGCCTAGGGGGCCGAAAATCACGCCTTCGCAAATCATCTCATCGCGCAGATGCAACCGCAGGTCAAAAACGGGAAAGGAGTCGACATAGTCGCTTGGCGACTGGCCATGAAACTCCCCCAAACGACGGCGCAAAAAAGTGAGCAATAGACCAAGGCCAAGCCCGACAGCGATAAAGATCAACGGCTCTGTCACGGTGTCTCCACGTCTTTTGCACTGGCGAGCAGAGCGATTGCCAGCAATTTCAAAGCGCAAGGTACACCGGCATAGAACCAGATCAACAGGGATATGGATGTGTCGGAACTGGTTCCCGCTCCGGTCTGCAGCCCTGCGCGTTCTAAAGCTGGAAGTAGAGCAACAGCCGCGAAAGCCAAGGTCAATTTGGAGACGAAGGACCAGAGGCCAAAACCTTCGGCAGCCGAGGGGGAAATCTGCGCCATGCGGCTGGCGAACATGGCAGGCAAAAGGGTCAAATCCGCGCCCAATACCGCGCCTGAGGCCAGACAGACCAAGGCGAAAAGCGCAACATCCCCCGGCCCCAGCAACAGCGCCCCGCCGAAGGACGCGATGCCTAAAACCATTGCGACCAGCAGCACCCGACGCGGGCCGTGCCGCTCTGCCAAGATCCCCCAAAGCGGTGCCGCCGCTGCCGCTGAAAGGAAAAACAGCAGCAAAAGCGGCCCCTCCCACCCCGGCGCCTCAAGCGCCAGTTCGACATAGAAGAGAAACAGGGTCGAGGTGACGGCAACCGGGGAGGCATTGACCAGCGCGATCAACAACAGCCGCCGCGCCTGCGCATCGCGCAACACGGTGCCGAAGCCACTTTCCATCGGCAGCACCGCCGCCCGCCACTCGCCCCGCATGGCGACCGTGGCCCAAAGCGCCAAGATCGCAAAGCCAACAGCAAACCCGGCAAAGGGACGATCCAGCCCCACGCCCAATAGCAAAGGCGCGACAGAGGCCAGACAAACCCCCAAAAGCGCGCCCGTCTCACGCCAGCGCGCAAGGGTCAAATGCCCCGCCCCCGGCAGGCTGTCGGCCTTGGCAACCCCTTGGGCATAGAAACAGATGGTCAAAAAGCTGAAGGCGGAAAACACCAGCGTCAGCATCAGCGCGAACCACAGCACCGGCGCCACCGGGGCGGGCATGGCAAAAAGCCCCAGCATCGCCAGCGCCATCACCGCGCCCGCCACCATCACCGCAGTGCCGCGCTTGTTGCGCAGCTTTTGGGCCAACCAACCGAGGGCGGGGTCTTGCACCACATCCAACAGCCGCAAACCAAAAAGCACCGACCCAAGTGCCGTCAGCGAGACCCCGTATTCATCGACATAGAACTTCGGCGCGTGAATGTAGATCGGCAGCCCCGCCGACGCGAGCAATGCCGCGAAAAGCGCATAGGCGGGCAACCGGGTCGGGCGTCCTGTCATCGGCCACCCGCGCCATGCGCCGCATCACGGGATACGTCGACATTAGGCGCCTCGGGGCGGGCGCGAAACCCCGCCCGTTTCAGCCAAAGCTTCAGCGCCTGCCAATGGATCAGCGCCAGCACCCGCCGCGCACCGAAAGGGCGGCGCAGCAGCGACCAAAGGATTCCGCGATTGGTCAGCGGCGCACGCGGCCCGGTCAATGTGGCGATCAACCCGTTCTCCCCATCCGAGAAATCGATCCAGATGCCGATCCGCTCAGAGGTGATATCAAAACGAAAGACATAGCCACCCGAGACATCTTGGAAGGGGGAGACATGCATGAGCTTTGCGGCCTTCAGCCTGTCGTCGGGCGCGATCGGGCGTAGGTCTGCATGATGACACAGATATGAATGCCGGTCTCCATAGGTGTTCGTCACCTCGGCGATCACCGCGATCAGCGCATCATCCGCCCGGCGGCACAGCCAAAAGCTGACCGGGTTGAAAACATGGCCCAGCACCCGCGGCTGCGCCACAAGCTCAATCCGCGCGACCCCGACGATGTCATGCGCCGCCAAAACCTCGCGCACCCAAAGGGCACCACGCCCCTGCCCCGGCGCGCCGCCGTGGTCGCTGTCTTGCAGGCTGGTCAGGCCTGCCCCGTTGCGGGCGAAAAGCGCGGGCGTCCTCAGCGCCGTGGCCTCGGCATCGCAGATCACATAGTCGACCGAATAGCGAAAGCGGTTTTCGACCGCGCCCTTGCGGCCATGAAAGGTCTGACCGCTGATATGATCGACGCCCGCCGTCACTCCGCCGCCAATGGCGCCGCCCGCGCGGTCTGCATCCGCTCGACCACATCCACCGCACTGGCCAGCCCGTCTTCGTGAAAGCCGTGCCGCATCCAAGCGCCGCAGAACCACGTATTCTGGCTGCCGTTAAACGCACGCACCTCCTCCTGCGCGGCTAAAGCGGCAAGGTCATAGACCGGATGGCGCAGGGTGACTTGATCATAAATCAGATCTTCGCGGATCGTGCGTTTGGTGTTGAGCGTCACGAAATGCGGATCATCCTGCGGGATCGGTTGAAGCGAATTCATCCAATAGGTTAGGTCGATCCGGTCAGACTTCTGCTCTCGATCCTCGGTATAGACCCAAGATGCCCAAGTAGAACGCCGCTTGGGCATGATGCTGGCATCGGCGTGCAAAACGATGTCGTTGGGCTGATAGCGGATTGCGCCCAAGGCGCGCTTCTCGGCCTCTGTCGGATCAGAAAGCATCGCCAGCGTGTCATCGGAATGGGTGGCAAAGATCACTTCGTCAAACGCCTCCCACTCACCGCCCCATGCGCGGACCTCTGCGCCTTGCGCGGTGCGGCGCACGGCCTGCACCGGGCAATCGGTGCGCAGGTCAACGCCATTGGCGCGCAAAGCATTCTCCAACCGGTCGACATACTGCCGCGAGCCGCCCTTCACCGTGTACCACTGATGCTGGCCGGAATAGTTCAGCAGCGCGTGGTTCTCGAAAAAGTTGACCATGGCATGAGCCGGGAAGTCCATGATTTTTTCGGTCGGGGTGGACCAGATCGCGCCGGAAAGCGGCGAAAGATAGAAGTCGCGGAAATAGCGCCCGGTGCCAAGCCGGTCGAGAAACTCGGCAATGGTCATCGACGGATCGCGCGAGACGGCCAGAGCGTTTTTGTTAAAATGCACGATATCGCGCAGCATCCGCAGGAAGGGCGGACTGAACATATTACGCTTCTGGGCAAAGACCGCATTGAAATTGGTCAGCGCATATTCCAGCCGCCCACCGTCAATCGACGCGCCAAAGCTCATGTTCGACGGCACAACCGGCACGTCCAATTCCGCAAAGAGCTCGGCAAGATGCGGGTAGTTGGCATAGTTGAACACGATAAACCCGGTATCGACCGGCTGATCACCATTCTTGCCCGCGATCACCGTCCGCGCATGGCCGCCGATCTTTGCCCCTGCCTCATAGAGGGTGACGCGGTCCGCAGGTGCCAGCATATGCGCCGCCCCCATGCCGGAAATTCCACCGCCGATCACGGCGACACGCCGACCAAGCGGCTGTCGGGGGAGGGTACTGTCGTTCAGAGCTTCAAAAGGCATAGGGGTCCTGCTTTGGTCCGGAACTTTGGATATGGGGCACCCACGGGTAAAGGGGAGTTAAAGTTGCAGTGCCCGATAGATTTTCTTGGAAGAATTCACGCAGTTCCGCGACCGCGTGCAAAGCCCCTTGGAGGGCGCTAGGACAACAGGCTGTCGAGCGCCGCTTGCCCGCGGCTGAGCTGTCCCAGATAACTGTCTGTATCAATATTCGCCCCGCAGACGATCACCCCCACACGCCGCCCTTCCAGTTGCCCGCGCAGGGGCCCGAGCGCCCCGGCCATCGCGGCCCCGGCAGCAGGCTCCACCGCCAATTTCGCCGCCTGTTGCAGCACGACCATCCCGGCGCAGATCGCATCGTCGCTGACCGTCACCACATCATCGACATAGACCGCACAAAGCGCATGGCCAAACGGCAGCGCCATCGGCGGACCAAGGCTGTCGGCGATGGTATTGACTTCGGGGATGGTCACGGGCGCGCCAGAGGCGAGGCTTCGCGACATGCTGTCAGCGTCTGTCGGCTCAACGCCGTACACCCGACAAGCGGGGTTGATCGCCTTAACCGCGGCGGCCACACCGCTGATCAGCCCGCCGCCGCCGACCGAGACGACGACCGCGTCCAAATCCGCCACCTGCGCCATCAGTTCCAGCCCGACCCCGGCGGTGCCGAGCGAGGTGTGCAGCCCCTCGAAAGGATGGATAAAGAACCGCCCCTCTTCGCGCACCAGCCGCTCTGCCTCGGCAAAAGTCTCTTGCCCGGCGGGTTTCAGGATGACCTCGGCCCCGGTGGCACGGGCGAGGGCGACGCGAAAAGGGTTGGCATTGTCCTGCATCACCACCTTAGCGCTGATGCCCAACTTGGCTGCGGCCCAGCCTGCCGCGATGGCGTGATTGCCGGCACTGGCTGCGGTGATGCCCCGCCCGCGCGTGTCGTCGTCAAGCTGGCGCGCCACCGAGAGCGCGCCGCGGGCCTTGAAGGTGCCGGTACGCTGAAAACACTCCAGCTTGAGCGCAACCCGCGCGCCGCCCAGCACCTCATCGACCATGGGAGAGGACAGCGTCACCACCGGTGTTTGCACAATATCGCTGCGCAACGCGGCGGCTCGCGTCTGCATCGCCTCCAGCGTCATCCCGGTAATGTCCACGTCGTTCATTCAGCCGTTCCCTTCGGGTGTCCTTAGGGGAACAATAGCCTCGGTTTTGTCTTCTGCCAGTTCTTCGAAGTCGAAATTATGCAAGCGGCCCGCGCGTTTGGCGGCTTTTTCGCTGCTGACTTTGATCTCTTCGACATCGCGCCGCGCTTGGCTGAAATGCCGATCAAGGTTGCCGACACGCATCGCCAGACGTTCGACATCCTTGTTCAGATTGCCCAACTCCTTGCGGATCGCGCCTGCCTGTTCGCGCATCCGCGCATCTTTCAGGATCGCGCGCATGGTGTTGAGCGTGGCCATGCAGGTCGTCGGGCTGACGATCCAAACACGCTTTTCAAACCCCTCGCGGACGAGTTCGGGAAAGTTGGCGTGCAATTCGGCATAAACCGCCTCAGAGGGGAGGAACATCAACGCGCCTTCGGCGGTCTCACCCTCCAGAATATACTTGTCGGCGATGGCATTCAGATGCACCCGCACGGCGACCTTCATCTGCTGGGCGGCGGCGCGGGTCTCGGCTTCGGTCTTGGCGCGGCGCAGGGCCTCATAGGCCTCCAGCGGGAATTTACTGTCGATCACAATCGGCCCCGGCGGGTTGGGCAGGTGGATCAGGCAATCGGGCCGCTTGCCGTTGCTGAGCGTGGCTTGGAGCGAATAGCTGTCGCTCGGCAGGGCTTTCGACACGATATCGCGCAGTTGGATTTCACCAAAGGATCCGCGCGTCTGCTTGTTGCTGAGGATGTCTTGCAGCGACAGCACGTCGCCGGACAGTTTAGTGATATTATCCTGCGCCTTGTCGATTGAAGCCAGACGCTCCTGCAACTGCGCAAGGCTGGTGGAGGTGCGTTTCGACGAGCCGTGCAGCGTCTCGGTCATGCGCTGCTGCATCTCAGCGAGCGAGCGGGCCGAGCGGGCGGCGTTGTCGGCCAGCCGGTCCTGCATCTGCTGCTGCACATAGGCGAGCCGCGCCTCCATGCTCTGCATCATCTGCGCTTGGGTGTTGCTTTGTGTGTCCGAAACCATCTGCAACCCGCCGCGCAGCTGCTCCTGCCCCTGCCCCAACTGCTGCACATGACCCCCAAGCACGCGCATCTGCTGTGCCAAGGGGGCCGCCACACGGGCCGAGCGGCCCGCGGCGCGGACCGCCATGATCAGCAGGATAACGATGAGCAACAGCAGCCCGGCCCCGGCAAGGGCGGCCAGCGTCACAGGGTCAGACAGGTTCAACGTCGTGCCGCCAAGCTCCATCAAGTGCGCCCGAAAAGCCGTTCGATGTCGGCGAGTTTGAGTTCGACATAGGTGGGCCGCCCGTGGTTGCACTGACCGGAATGCGGGGTCGCCTCCATCTCGCGCAAGAGCGCGTTCATCTCTTCGGCGCGCATCCAGCGGCCCGAGCGGATCGAGCCGTGACAGGCCACGCGGCTCAGGATCGCTTCGATTTTGGCCTGCACGATGTTGCTGCTGTCGCCGTCGGCCAATTCGTCCAGCACATCAAGGATCAGCGCGCGGGCGTTGACGGTGCCGAGGATCGCAGGCGTCTCGCGCACCGCGATGGCGCTGCCGCCGAAGGCTTCGATGCCAAGGCCGAGTTTGGCAAGCTCGTCCGCCAGTTCCAGCAGCCGCGCGCAGTCATTGGCGGAAAGCTCGACAATCTCGGGGATCAGCAGCGCTTGGGCGGCGACGCCGTTGGCTTCCATCTGACGCTTCAGCTTCTCGTAAACCAACCGCTCATGCGCGGCGTGTTGGTCGACGATGACCATGCCACTGGCGGTTTGCGCGATGATGTAATTCTCATGCACCTGCCCGCGCGCGGTGCCGAGCGGGTAGTCGGGGGCGGGGGCCGCCTCCTCGCCTTCGGGCGCGGCAGTGAACGGCGCGGGTGCTTCGGGCATCGGCGTGCCCTCCACCCGGCCCCAGACGCCTGCGGTTTCGGCAAAACCCGGCGCCTGCGCCTGATAGGCAGCCTCACGCGCGGCGGGGCTGGGCCGATCCATGCCCGCGCGGTCCATCTGATAAACCCGCGCGCCTTGCGGCTCAGGCTGCATCGCGCCCAAAGTCGCCTGTGCCACGGTGGTCGAAGCGCGGTGCCCCGCCGCCGCCAGCGCGTGGCGAAGGGCCGAGACGATCAGCCCCCGCGCCAAACCGGGATCGCGGAAACGCACCTCGGATTTCGCGGGATGCACGTTTACATCGACCAGCGTCGGCGGGCATTCCACGAACAGCGCCGCCGCCGGGTGGCGGTCTCGGCTGAGGAAATCGAAGTACGCGCCGCGCAATGCGCCTGTCAGCAGTTTGTCCCGCACCGGGCGGCCATTCACGAAGAGATATTGCGCCACGGCAGAGCCGCGCGAATAGGTCGGCAGGGCAGCGAAGCCGGTCAGATGCAGCCCCTCGCGCATGGCGTCGATGGGCAGGGAGTTTTCCGCGAACTCTCGGCCCAGCACCTGCGCCAAACGGCCATGCAGCGCATCGAAGAGATCGCCCTGCTCGGCTTCGGCGCGGAACACATCGCGGCCTTTGCCGTCCCCCGACACGTCGCGCAGCACGAAACGCACGAAGGGCTCGGCCATGGCCAACCGTTTGATGACATCGCCGATGGCCTGCGCCTCCGCCCGGTCCGTGCGCAGGAACTTGAGCCGCGCAGGTGTGGCGAAAAACAGATCGCGCAGGGTGACGATGGTGCCGCTGTTCAGCGCCGCCGGGCGCACCTCGCCCATACGGCCCCCGTCGACGGTGATCTCGGCCCCGTCAAACCCCGATGCTCGGCTGGTGATGGTCAGCCGCCCGACAGCACCGAGGGACGGCAACGCCTCGCCCCGAAAGCCGAAAGTGTGGATATCAAGCAGGTCTGAGCCGTCGATTTTCGAGGTCGCGTGGCGCGACAAGGCCAGCGCCAGATCCTCGGGCGCGATGCCGCAGCCATCGTCGGTCACACGGATCATCGTTTTGCCACCGTCGGCGTATTCCACGGTGATGCGCCGCGCGCCCGCATCGATGGCGTTCTCGACCAGTTCCTTCACGGCGGAAGCGGGGCGTTCGACCACCTCGCCCGCAGCGATGCGGTTGATCGCGGAATCGTCCAACTGGCGGATGACGGGGCGGTTTTCGCTTATATTGGGGGTCGGGCTTGGCATACCGCAAGACCTAGCATGGGCCATTCCGATTCTGCCAGATCGGATTGCGTCTATCAGAGGGGGACGACAGAGTCAGCGGACCGCCGCCAAGACTGGGGCGATCCGCTTCTGGGTCGGCTACTCGGCGCACTGGTGCTTTTGTTATTCCGGTCTTATCAGAGCGGCGGGCGACCCGGGTACAAGTCGTCTCCGAAGGAGCTTGCCACCTGTATAGACGCAGGACGAATCACAGGTCAAAGCAAAAGCGAATCGGTTGCCCAGAAAACGAATCGTTGCGATTCGGTTAAGCGGCGGGGGCAGCGGCGCCTCTTTGCCGATGCGGTCCCATAAGTGCCGCAAACCCAAGGATAACCCCTGAAACCGTGGCGATCATCCCCGCCGCTGACACCGAATCCCGCATGCCGAGCCACAGCGGCCCGTATCCGGCCAGCACATAGCCCAGCACAGCGGCCAAAGTGGCAAAGAGCACCGACCACGCAATCTGGTACTCCAATCGGTTGGTCATCATCCGCGCGGCGGCGGGGGGGCAGATGAACATGGCGATGACGATGATACTGCCCACCGCGTCAAAGGCAGCCACAGCGGCAATCGCCGCAACGATGACCAGACCAAGACCCAGTGGCCCGGTCTTCATGCCGATGGTACGGGCGAAGCCCTCGTCGAAGGTGCTGATCTTGAGCGGCCGCCAGAAGATCGCGGTAAAAAGCGCGACGAAGAGCAGCGTCACCGCCATGCGCGGCAGCTCCACCGGGAGGGTCGCCAGCGCCTCGGGGTCGAGCAGCGACGCCCAGCCGGTGGCATCCAGCCAGATCAGGCTTTCGAGGTTACCGTAAAGCGCATGTTCGACATCGAGATGCACATTGCTGGTGTCCGATTGCTCAAGCAGCAGCACGCCGCCCGCGAACATGGCGGTAAAGACCACGCCCATCGCCGCCCCGGATTCGATCTTGCCCAGTCGTCGCACACCCTCAATGGCCAGCACAGAAATCAGCGCCGCGCCTGCAGCGCCCAGCAGCATCGGCCAAGTGCTGACCGCCCCGGTCAGCAGGAACGCCACCACGATCCCCGGCAGCACCACATGGCTGATCGCATCGCCGATCAGCGCTTGGCGGCGCAGCACAAGGAAATTCCCCGGCAAGGCGCAGGCCACGGCGACGAAAATGCCCGTCAGCATCGGCACCAGCGACAGGGGGACGAATTCAGAACCGTTCATGCCATGACCCCGCCACGCATGTCGATGCGGCTGTCAATTTCGCGGATTTGGTCGGCGGTCAGCACCGTCTCAATCGGGGTCAGACCGTCATATTGCTGGGCGGCCGCCTCGTATGCCGGATCGCGGCGGATCAACTGCCAGCGGGTTTCGTCCCTCAACGCCTTGGCTGCGCGGCCCCGGCCTGCTTTGGTGGCGACCCCATCGGGCAGGGCGTAGCCCTCGGCCCGCAACAGGCGCAGAGTCAGTTGTTCGTAGATCGGTTGCCCATGGGCCAACGCCAGCAGCCCCTGCCGCAGATGCACCCGACGCTGATACCGGCGGTGGCGCAGCAGAGCCGAAAGCGCGCCGCGCCCCGGGGCCAGCAGCAGCGACAGCGCAAAGAGCGCAAAGCCCACCAGCACGATGATCGGTCCCGTCGGCAGGTTCGGCTGGGCCGCAGACAACGCTGCGCCGACATAGGCCGCGATACCGCCAAGCGCGCCGGAGATCAGCACCACGTGATCGGTGCGCTCGCTCCAGAACCGGGCGGTGACAGGCGGGATGATCAGCAGCGCGACGATCAGGATCAGCCCGACGATCTTGAGCCCCACCACCGTCACGGCCAGCACCAACCCCATCATTGCCAGATCGGTACGCGGGACGTTCTGGCCGATGGCGGTGCCATATTCGGGATCGAACGACGCCAATGTCAGCGGGCGGCGCAACAGCAGCACCAGCGCCAAGGTAAGCGCCGCTGCCACCGCGATAATCAGCGCATCGTTGCGCAGCATCCCAGCGGTGGAGCCCAAGAGAAAATCCTCCAGCCCCGCCTGTCGCCCCGCGCTCATGGTCTGGATCACCGTCAGCAAGACGATGCCAAGCCCAAAGAAAACCGACAGGACCGAGCCAATCGCCGCATCCTCAGCCAGCCGTGTGCGGTTGCTGAGCCATGAGACCAAGAGCAGCCCTGCCGCCGCAGACAAGGCCGCGCCCAGCAGCAGGCCGATCAGGTTGCGGCCGTCCCCGCCAAGCGCGACCATCACCATGAAAGCCAGCGCCACACCCGGTAGCGTCGCATGCGAGATCGCATCGCTGACAAGCGCCCGCTTGCGCAGGAATAGAAAGGTGCCGCCAACCCCCGCAGCCATGCCCAGCAGGGTGGCCCCAAGTGTTACCAGCGTGGCGTTATAGCCCAGTTGCAGCGTCAGCGCGTCCCAGATCATGACAGCTGCAACGCATCCATCTGCGCACCCGCCAAGCGGCCGCCATAGGCATCTTGCAGGTGGTTGGCTTGGAACACCTCTTCGACACTGCCTTCGGCGACGCGGTGGGTGTTGATCAGGAAAACATTGTCGAAATACTCGGCCACGGTCGATAGGTCATGGTGAACCGCCACAACCGTTTTGCCTGCGTCGCGCAGGGATTTCAACACGGCGATGATCGCCTTTTCGGTTGCCGCATCGACCCCGGCAAAGGGTTCGTCCAGCAGGTAGAGATCCGCCTCTTGCGCCAAGGCGCGGGCGAGAAAGACCCGCTGCTGCTGGCCACCGGAAAGCTGCCCGATCTGGCGGGTGGCGAAATCTTCCATCCCGACGCGCGCCAGACAATCTGTGGCGCGGGCGCGGTGCACAGGGCGGATGCGGCCCAACAGGCCCAGCTGCGGGTAAAGGCCCATCAGCACCACGTCGATCACGCGAGTCGGAAAATCCCAATCCACGCTGGCACGCTGCGGCACATAGGCGATGCGGTGGCGTTGTTCGGCCACCGGCTTGCCATAGACGGTGGCGGTGCCCGCCAGCGGGGTCAGAATGCCCAAGGCGGCCTTGAGCAAGGTTGACTTGCCCGCGCCATTCGGGCCGATGATCGCGGTCATTTTGCCCGGCTCAACGGTCATATCGACCGAAAAAACCGCAGGTTTCTGCCCGTAGGAGACGGTCATGCCGCGCACGGCAAGCGGGCTATCGGCGCGGGAGGTGGGCGCGGCGTCACGGCTGCTGGCGAGTTCAAGTGTCATGGATCAGCTTCCCTGTACCAGCTTGCCGTTCATCCCGCCCGCATCCACCGGCGCGCCGAGCGCACGGGCGATGGTGGTGACGTTGTGATCGATCATACCGATATAAGTGCCCTCATAGCTGCCCGGTTCCCCCATGGCGTCGCTATAGAGCGAGCCGCCGATCACGACCTCATGACCGCGCGCCGCAGCGCCTTCGACCAGCGCGCGCATGTTGCGGTCGGAAACCGACGTTTCGACAAAGACGGCGCCGATCTCACGCTCGACCAATTCATCAACCAGTGAAGAGATACGGTTCAACCCCGCCTCGCTGTTGGTCGAGATGCCCTGAATGCCGATCACCTCGAACCCAAAGGCGCGTCCGAAATAGCTGAATGCATCATGCGCTGTGACCAGCACGCGCTGGCTCTCTGGCACCTGCGCCACGGTCTCGGCGGCATAGCTGGCCAGTTGTTCCAGCTCGGCGCGGTAGGTGGCCACGTTCTGGGCGAAAGTCTTGGCCCCTGCGGGATGCGCCTCGGTCAGGGCGCGGGCTACCTCATCGACCACGGCGATCCAAGTTTTCGGGTCCATCCAAACGTGAGGGTCATAACGCCCCTCGTAATCCGGGTGGCTGAGCAGATCGTCCTTGGGTAGCGCATCGGCCACGGCAACCACGGCGCGCTTGCGACCCAGATCTTCGAAAAACCGTTCCATCTGCGCCTCAAGGTAGAGACCATGCCAGAGCACCAAATCGGCCCGTGTCAGCGCCACGATGTCACTGCGCGTCTGGCGGTAGCTGTGCGGATCGACCCCTGAACCCATGAGCGAGCGGACCTCGACCAATTCGCCCCCCACGCGGCGAGCGGCGTCGGCGATCATCCCTGTCGTCGCGACAACGTTAAGTTTTTGCGCTGCGAAGGCGGCTGGCGTAGCCCCGAGAAGTGCAAAGACACTGATGCCACCGATTATAGCGGTGCGGCGGGAAGGGCGAAGCAGGTCAGATGTATGTTTCATGAGACATTAATGAGAACGATTCTCAATCAAGTCAACAGTTGAGAATGGTTCTCATTAACAATTGCGGTATCTTGCCTGTTTTTCGGGCAATCACCCCGTGACGCGGGGTTAGCGTCGCTTGCCTTGCCCCCGGCCCCATGCCATTTTGCCCGCCTGACCAAACCGGAGAGACCCGATGGCCACCCAAACGACCCCGCGCGAAAGCACGACTGAAACCGGCGCCACCGGCCATCTGCCGCAGGTGACCGAACGACGTGTCGAGCCTATGCCGCTTGATATGGACTGGCTGCGCTCGGTGCAGGCGAACACCTCGGCGATCGAGCGCCGCGCCGCCGCCCTGCCCGCCCGCCGTTCGCTGAAAAAGGCGCATCAGGCCGCGTGGCTGCTGCGCGCCGTGACCTGTATCGACCTGACGACCCTCTCGGGCGATGATACCGCGCGCCGGGTCGAGCGGCTCTGCGCCAAGGCCCGCCAACCGATTGCGCCCGATCTGCTTGATGCGCTTGGTATGGCCCCAATCACTACCGGCGCGGTTTGTGTGTACCACGAGATGATCCCCGCCGCGCGCAAGGCGCTGGAAGGGACCAATATCCCGATCGCTGCCGTTTCCACCGGTTTCCCGGCGGGCCTGTCGCCGCTGGAACTGCGCATCCGCGAGATCGAGATGAGCGTCGAAGCAGGGGCGAGTGAGATCGACATCGTGATCTCGCGCCGCCATGTGCTTTCGGGCGACTGGCAAGCGCTTTACGACGAAATGCGCGCCTTCCGCGAAGCCTGTGGCGAGGCGCATGTGAAGGCGATCCTTGCGACGGGCGAATTGGGCTCACTGCGCAATGTAGCGCGTGCGTCGCTGGTCTGCATGATGGCCGGGGCCGATTTCATCAAGACCTCGACCGGCAAGGAAAGCGTCAACGCCACCCTGCCCGTCAGCCTCGTGATGATCCGCGCGATCCGTGAGTATTATGAACGCACTGGGGTGCGTGTGGGCTACAAGCCTGCGGGTGGCATCTCGAAAGCCAAGGATGCGATCACATATTTGGCGCTGATGAAGGAAGAGTTGGGGGACCGTTGGTTGCAGCCCGACCTGTTCCGCTTTGGCGCGTCTTCGCTCTTGGGCGATATCGAGCGGCAGTTGGAGCATCATGTGACCGGCAACTATTCGGCGGCTTACCGCCACGCGACCTCCTGAGCCTGTTGCAGGCTGCGGGACGGTATTTGGAAAAGGATGAAGGCATGAGCGTGTCCGAGATTTTTGAGAGCATGGAATACGGGCCGGCCCCGGAATCGGCGGCAGATGCGCTGGCGTGGATCGTCGACCAGGGCGGGCGCTTTGGTCATTTCATTGATGGCGCTTTCACCGCGCCAGGCGCGGGTTTCGACAGCACCAACCCGGCGACGGGTGAGGTCTTGGCAAGTCTGACGCAGGCGACGCAGGGTGATGTTGATAGCGCAGTGAAGGCCGCGCGAAAGGCGCAGCCGAAGTGGGAGAAGCTGGGAGGCCATGGCCGGGCGCGGCATATCTATGCGCTGGCGCGGTTGTTGCAGAAACACGCGCGGTTGTTTGCGGTCTTGGAGGTCTTGGACAACGGCAAGCCGATCCGCGAGGCGCGCGATATCGACGTGCCTTTGGCGCAGCGGCATTTCTATTATCACGCGGGTATGGCGCAGTTGATGGAGAGTGAGCTGCCCCATGCGCAGGCGCTTGGGGTTTGCGGGCAGATCATTCCGTGGAACTTCCCGCTATTGATGCTGGCGTGGAAGATCGCGCCCGCGCTGGCGATGGGCAACACGGTGGTGTTGAAGCCTGCGGAGTATACTTCGCTGACGGCGCTGCTCTTTGCTGACATTTGCCGTCAGGCGGGCCTGCCGAAGGGTGTGGTTAACATTGTCACCGGTGATGGTGCCGTGGGCGAGATGATTGTCACCCATGAGGATATCGACAAGATCGCCTTTACCGGCTCCACCGCCGTAGGCCGCCGCATTCGTGAGGCGACGGCAGGCTCGGGCAAGGCGCTGACGTTGGAGTTGGGCGGCAAATCGCCCTATATCGTGTTTGACGATGCCGATCTTGATAGCGCCGTAGAGGGGCTGGTTGATGCGATTTGGTTCAATCAGGGTCAGGTCTGCTGTGCGGGCTCGCGGCTGTTGGTGCATGAGCCTGTTGCGGACCGGTTCTATGCGAAGCTGCGCACCCGGATGGAGAAGCTGCGTATCGGCGATCCGCTGGACAAGAGCATTGACGTGGGCGCGCTGGTGGACCCGGTGCAATACAAGCGCGTGAGTGACATGGTGGAGGCAAACACCGCGGGCGAGCGGTTTGTCACGCCGGGGGAGATGCCTGAGAATGGGTGTTTCTATCCGCCGACGCTGATCACCGGGCTGAACCCGGCGGATACGCTGATGCAGGAAGAGATTTTTGGCCCGGTGTTGGTCTCGACCACTTTCCGTACGCCCAGCGAGGCGGTGCAACTGGCCAATAACACCCGCTATGGGCTGGCGGCGACGGTCTGGACCGAGAATGTGAACCTTGCCCTTGATATTGCGCCACAGTTGGAGACCGGGATCGTTTGGGTGAACGGGACCAATATGATGGATGCGGCGGCCGGGTTTGGCGGCAAGCGCGAGAGTGGCTTTGGCCGTGAGGGCGGCTGGGAAGGTCTGGCGGGCTATACCAAGCCCAAGACCGCTCGGAAGCCATTGAAAGAGATCGAAGCCTTAAGCGGTGAAGGTGGCCCGGAAGACGGGATCGACCGCACCGCAAAGCTTTATATCGGGGGCAAGCAAGCGCGGCCCGATGGGGGGTATTCCGCACCGGTTTGGGGCAAGTCTGGCGGGCTTTTGGGCCATGTGAGCCTCGCCAACCGCAAAGATGTGCGCAACGCGGTTGAGGCGGCGCATGCGGCAAAGGGCTGGTCGAAAACCACTGGCCATCTGCGCGCGCAGATCCTTTATTATATTGCCGAAAACCTCTCGGCGCGGGGCGATGAGTTTGCCGCGCGGCTGGATGCGATGCAGGGAACGAAGGCGGGTCGCAAAGAGGTTGATGCCGCTATTGACCGGCTGTTCACCTATGCCGCTTGGGTCGACAAATACGACGGTCAGGTGCATGGGGTGCCGATCCGGGGCGTGGCCTTGGCGATGAAGGAGCCTGTGGGCGTGATCGGGGCACTTTGCCCGGCAGAGGCACCGCTTTTGGGCCTGATCTCTTGCATGGCACCCGCCATTGCCATGGGCAACCGCGTGATCCTTTCGGCGAGCGAACCCTTCCCGCTGGCGGCGACCGATTTCGTGCAGGTGCTTGAGACATCGGACGTGCCTGCCGGGGTGGTCAATATCCTGACCGGACCGCAGGCCGATTTGGCCGAGCCGATGGCGCGGCATATGGATATTGATGCCGTCTGGTGCTTTGGCGCGGCGGAACTGTCTGGCGTGGTTGAGAAAGGGGCGGCGAGCAATATCAAGCGCACCTGGGTCAACCACGGCATGGCGCGCGATTGGTTCGGGGCCGAAGGCGCGGGGCGTGCATTCTTGCAGGCCGCGACAGAGGTCAAGAATATCTGGGTGCCCTACGGCGAATAAGTCCTATCGCCGTGATGCATTGAAAGCGCCGCCCCTTTTCGGGAGCGGCGCTTTTTTCATTCCTGCGGTGGGGTTGACGCCTCAAGCCCTTCTGGCTGGCCGACGACGACGAAATGCAGGTTTTCGGGGTCCAGCAAATCTGCCGCGACGCGCTTGACGTCCTCCAGCGTGACCGCTTCGACCTTGTCATTGCGGGTGGCAATATAGTCGGTCGGCAGGCCGAGCATCTGCATGCCGACGAGGATATTGGCGATCGGGCTGTTGCCGTCGAACCGCAGCGGATAGGCGCCGGTGATATAGGTCTTGGCGGCCTCCAGTTCCTCTTGGGTGATGCCCTCGGTCGCGGCTTTGGCCCATTCGGCGCGGATCACGTCAATCGCCTCACCGATACGGTCATTGGCCGAACTGACGGAGCCGAGGTAGGTCTCAGCCAGATCACGCGGGGCGAGGTAGGAATAGACGCCATAGGTCAGGCCGCGCTTCTCGCGCACCTCGGTCATCAGACGGGATTCGAAACCGCCGCCGCCGAGGACGTGGTTCAGCACTGTCGCAGTGAACCAATCGGGATCGTCCTGCGCGAGGCCCGGCTGGCCAAAGATCGCAACGGATTGCGGTGTGGCGAAATCGACCACTGTCGTGCCCGCGGGGATATCCACATCGGCGCGCGGGGGCATCGGCGCACCCTTGGCGGGCAGATCGCCCAGCAGGGTATCGAGCAGCTTGCCCAGTTCTTCGGGAGTGATGTCGCCCACCGCGCCGACATAGATGCGGTCACGGGCCAGCACAGCGCTATGCGCCTCAATCAAGTCGTCGCGGGTCAACCCGGCCACCGTCTCAAGCGTGCCGTTTAGAGAACTGCCATAGGGATGGTCGCCAAAGGCAATCTTGTCGAAGGTCTGGCGGGCGATCTCATTCGGGTCTTTCTGGTTCGACTGGATGTTTGAGATCACCTGACCGCGCACCCGCTCTACCGCGTCTTCGTCAAAGCGCGGCTCCAACAAAGCGGCGCGCAGAAGCTCGATGGAGGCGTCGCGGTTTTCGGTCAGGAAACGGGCCGAGACGGAAAGCGAGTCATCCGACACGTCGAAACTGAGGTTGGTTGCCAGCGCTTCGGTCTCACGGCTGAAGGCGCGCGCGTCCATGTCGCCTGCGCCCTCTTCCAGAAGGCCGGTCATCAGGTTGATCGCGCCGCGTTTGCCGGGCGCGTCCAGCGATGCGCCGCCCCGGAACCGGATTTCCAAGGCAACAAAGGGGATCGAATGTTCTTCGACCAGCCAAGCGGTGATGCCGCCGGGGCTGGTGACGGGCTGGATGTCGACTTCGGCACGGGCGGGGAGTGCGGCGAAAACCGTCAGGATCAGGGCGTAGAACAGTTTCATTGCGCGTCCTCCTTCATCAGCCATCCAGTGACCGATGCGCGTTTGTCGAACAGGGTGCGGGCAGCCTGCATGATGTCTTCGGCAGTGACGGCTTGCAGCACGTCGGGCCAATCTTGCACGTCTTGCACCGTTAGGCCGATGGCGAGGGCAGAGCCGTAGCGGTTTGCCACGCGGTCGGCATCGTCGCGGGCATAGATCTGATCGGCGCGCAATTGCGCCTTGAGGCGCTCAAGATGCTCGGGGTCCACCCCGGCTTCCATGAATTGCACGAGCACCTCGTCCAGCGCCTCTTCGGCCTGCTGGAGGCTAACGCCGGGCACGGGCAACACCACGACATCAAAGGTCGTGTCGTCGAGCGTATCGGCCTTGTAGAAGGCGCCGGTGTAATTGGCGATCTGTTCGTCGAATTGCAGCTTTTCCGCGAGGTATGAGGTGGTGCCGCCGCCCAGCAATTCGCTGAGGAGGAAGAGCGCCGCCGCCTCTTCCTGCGCACCGCTGTCCCGCTCTTGGGCAAGGTAGGAGCGGCGCACATAGGGCTGGGCCACGCGGGCATCTTTGTAGATCAACCGGCGTTCGGCGATCTGCGGCGGCTCTTCGGTGCGCAAACGCTCGGGCAGGTCAGGGTTGGCGGGGATCTGGCCATAGGTGGCTTCGGCCAATTCGCGAACGTCCTCTGGCGTCACATCACCGGAGACGACGAGGATGGCGTTGTTGGGCGAATAGTAGAGCTCATAGAACGACAGCGCATCTTCAAGGTCCAACTCCTCCATCTCATGTTTCCACCCGATGATCGGCACGCCGTAGCGGTGGTTGAGAAATTGCGCGGCGTTGAGTTGTTCACTGAAGAGGGCAGCGGGGTTGTTCTCTGTCCGCTGGTTGCGCTCTTCCAAAATCACATCGCGTTCGGTTTCGATGTTTTCGGGGGTGAGGCGGATGTTCTTCATCCGGTCGGCCTCCATCTCCATCATCAGGCCGAGGCGATCGGCGGCGACGCGCTGGAAATAGGCGGTGTAATCGTAGCTGGTGAAGGCATTATCGCGCCCGCCGTTGGCGGCAACGGTGGCGGAAAACTCGCCCGCTTCCAGTTTGTCGGTGGCCTTGAACAGCAGGTGTTCAAGAAAATGCGCCACCCCGGACGACCCTTTGGGTTCATCGGCTGAGCCTGCGCGGTACCAGACCATCTGCTGCACGACCGGGGCGCGGTGGTCTTCGACGACCACGACCTCCAAGCCGTTATCGAGGGTGAAATGGGTTACCGCCTCATTCTCGTTATCGCGCGCCTGCGCGGAGGGGGCTGTGAAGAGCGTCGCCACCAGGGCCGCCATCATCGGCAGTCGGATCATTGCTTACCTCGAAATATATCGCCTCCCGCATTACCTACGCGGTCTGGCGCTACATTCAAGAAGCCTAGCGAAAACGTGTGTCGTGTGGCGGGTAAGACGGCGTACGCCCGCCTGCGTTGCGCCAGCGCTCCGCCTCGCTATGGGCGTCAAGGGATTGCCGCTGGTAGGCTTGGCTGTAGCGATCCACCGGCACGATGCGGAACTGGGTGAAGCGACCCTTACGCTTGCGGAATTCGGCGTCAGATTGCGCCAAGCTGGCGCGAATGCCCGGTTGCACACCCATGCGGCTCGTGTGTTGCACCAGTGCGGCATCTCCGGCTGGTATGCCTGTCGACGTATCCAGCCGCCCGCCAAACGCCGCCACACCTTCGGCCACCGCTGACCGATCCGTCAGGTTCGCCTGCCCCGGCATGGGGGTCGGCAGAGCGTTCAAATTTTCGGGGCGTTCCAGTGGCTTGACCGGTTGGATCAGGAATTCATCCGGCCCTTCGGAGACAGGCTGCAAGTCGCGAAGGCCCTGATTGCTGCAGGCGGCGAGGGCCAGCGGGATCAAGCTGATGAGGGCAATGCGACGCATGATGTCTCCTTTCGGGGTCTGCTTGTTCAATATCGCAGGCGAGCAGGCAATGTCACTGACCTTTTTTGCCCCGGCGCTTGGGCGCGCTTTTTGGCTCTCCGGTAAAGAGGATCAGCCCCAAGGCCCCGGCAAAGATAAAGACATCCGCCAAGTTGTAGACGAAAGGGTTGTTGATGCCACAGCAAGAGTTGTTCAGGAAATCCAGCACATAGCCATAGATCAGCCGGTCCGCCACATTCGCCAAGGCCCCGCCGACCAACAGACCGCCGCTGAGCTGCGCCCACCGCCCATGCGGGCTGCGCCAGAGCCACAGGGTGACGCCCGCGCAGATCACCAGCGCCACCACGATCAGCACCCATTGGCTCATGTCACCCCCGAGGCCAAAGTTGATGCCCCGGTTTTCGCCATAGCGGAAATTCAGCACCGGCGGCAGCACTTCGATGGAGCGGATACGTGCCAATTCCATCATGTGAATGACCACATATTTGCTGATCTGATCGATCAAAAAGGCCACAAAGGCCGCGATGCCGAATGTCCGCATGGTGCTGCCCTTCGCTTAGTGCCGGAAGTGGCGCATATTGGTGAAGACCATGGCAAGGCCCGCTTCATCCGCTGCGGCGATCACTTCGTCGTCCCGCATGGAGCCGCCGGGCTGGATCAGCGCCGTGGCACCGGCCTCTGCCGCCGTGATAAGACCGTCGGCAAAGGGGAAGAACGCATCGGAGGCCACGACCGACCCTTGGGTCAGCGGCGCGTCGATGTCCATCACCTCGGCCATGTCTTGGGCCTTGCGCGCGGCGATGCGGGTGCTGTCCACCCGGCTCATCTGGCCTGCGCCAACGCCGACTGTGGCACCGTCTTTGACATAGATGATGGCGTTGGATTTGACGTGTTTCGCCACGGTCCAGGCAAACAGCATGTCGTCGAGCTCTTGATCCGACGGCTTGCGCTTGGTCACCACCTTCAGATCATCGCGGCTAAGCCGGCCCACGTCTTTGTCTTGCACCAGAAACCCGCCGGAGACTTGGCGCACGGCCAGTGCCGCGGCGGCAGGGTCGGCCAGACCTTCGGTGGTCAGCAAACGCAGGTTCTTCTTGGCGGCAAAGATGCGTTTGGCATCCTCATCCGCGCCGGGGGCGATGACGACTTCAGTAAAGATCGCAGCAATGGCTTCGGCAGTCGGGCCGTCGAGCGGCTGGTTCAGCGCGATGATGCCACCAAAGGCCGAGGTGCGGTCGCAGTCAAAAGCGCGTTTGTAGGCGTCGAGCATCGTTTCACCCCGTGCAACGCCACACGGGTTGGCGTGTTTGATGATCGCGCAGGCGGGGCCGTCTTTAGGGTCAAACTCGCTGACCAGCGCAAAGGCGGCGTCGGTGTCGTTGATGTTGTTGTAGGAGAGTTCCTTGCCCTGATGCTGCACGGCGTTCGCCAGCCCCGGCGCGGTGGAGCCGTCGGTGTAAAACGCCGCCTGCTGGTGCGGGTTTTCGCCATAGCGCAGGGTTTGGGCAAGCGTGCCGCCAAAGGTGCGGCGACGCGGGGTGCCCGCGACCTGCTCGGCCATCCATGTGCTGACGGCAGTGTCATAGGCGGCGGTGCGGGCATAGGCGGTTTGGGCCAGACGCTGGCGCAGGGCATAGGTGGTCTGGCCGTCGTTGGCTTCCATCTCGGCGATCACCTCGGCGTAGTCTTCGACATCGACCACGACATTGACGAACCCGTGGTTCTTGGCCGCCGAACGGATCATCGCAGGGCCGCCGATGTCGATATTCTCGATCACCTCGCCGTATTCCGCGCCCTTGGCGACAGTTTCCTCAAACGGATAAAGGTTCACCACCACCAGATCGATCGCGCCGATGTTATGTTCGTTCATCGCGCCGACGTGCTCATCGTTATCGCGCAGCGCCAACAGGCCACCATGCACCACGGGGTGCAGCGTTTTCACCCGCCCGTCCATCATCTCGGGGAAGCCCGTCACATCGGCCACATCCAACACCTCAAGCCCCGCCTCGCGCAGCGCTTTAGCGGTGCCGCCGGTGCTGAGCAGTTCGACGCCCCGCGCCGCCAAGGCTTTGCCAAGGTCCAAAAGACCGGTCTTGTCAGATACGGAAAGAAGCGCGCGTTTGATGGGATAGAGATCGGGCATGGGGCTGGTTCCTTGGTCAGTCTTCATCAGCATAGGGATCGTCGATCGACAAATCTCGCACGCCAATCGCAGTTTCCTGCGCTTTTGACAACGACCAGCGCACCCGTGTGGCATAGTTCATGGCATATCCGGTCAGCACGATCTGCTGCGCGGCGCGGGGTTTAAGACGGGTTGTCTCTAGGTAAACCCCCGGTTCCAAAGATAAATTATGCGTGCCGTCATGGCGAAACACCCAAATTTCACCGCTTTTCAGCGCCATTGAGATCGCAGCCCCGCCAAGGTCGACCGTGGCATCCACATCCGGATGCAGGTGAAAACGGATGTCGAACGGCACGCCCTTCAGTTGCGTGGCGCTCAACACCTTATCAAAGCGCCGTTTCTCTGCCCCCTCTATCGCCAACAGCATATCCTCCCCCGTCAGCCCGCGCCCGTCCGAAGTGAGTTCGAGCCGCCGCGCATGGGTCAGGCCATGGCTGCGCAGATAGGCGTCATGGCCGCCCTCAAAACGCAGCCCATCCGCCGCCTCTCCGATCTCTACGGGCACTTGGCGCGGGCCAGCGATGAGCGCCTCTGTCCCGCTGTGGGGGTCAGGCTCTGCCAGTCGGGCGCTGGAATGGCCGACAAGCGACAGGGCCGAATGCGACGGCGTGGCCCGCCCCGCCCGCCGCCATTCCAGCCCAAATGACGCGCCTGAGCCGCAGTTCACCACCAAGGGCCGCCGCCCCGAGGTCAGCTCAAACGCCAATGTCGAGGCATGGGCATTGCCCGAGGCTGCGCCGCCCGGTGGCGCCGCCGCATCGACGATCACGCTGGTGCGCCCCGCCGACAGCCTTGCATAGCCCATGGCCAGCCCATCAGGCTGCCGCGTCTTGACCTTGGCTGCCGCCAGCGCGTGATCTAGCCAGCCCTCCATACCGCGCCCGCCGCCATGAAACCGCGCCAAGGCGCCATCGGCATGACGCAGGCTGCGCAGGGTCGGCGCGATACGCTCAATCGCGGTGAGGTGCTCTTTGGGCGTGCTGCGGCCTGCATCGCTGAGCGCCGCTGCGGCCCATGTGAGCAGAGTAAACACAGCGAGCAGTTCTTCGGGGTTGCGGGTTGGCAGACCGCCCTCGGCGTCGATCTGGCTGGCACATTCGCGTGCTAATGCCTTGATGGCGGGATCGGCCAGTTCCTCCAGCCCCTCCAGCGACAGGCCCGCGTAAATCAACCCGGTCAGCGCTTCGAAACGCGGCAGGCCCGGCGCAGAGGCGCGCCAGCGTTTTGACAGGAAACGGGTCTGCTGTTCGAGCGAACGGTAGAAGGCATCGCTCTGCGCGGTGTCCGTCCCGCGCAGCATGAAAAGTGCGTGGTTGATCCAGCGGATCAGCCGCCGACCGGTCAGCGCCGGGGTCCAGCCCGGCCCTTGCCCGCGCCCGAAACGGTCGATCCACCCCCAAAGCCAATCCTGCGCCGACGCCCGCGCCCGTGCATCCCCCACGGCGGCCAGATCATCCAGCCATGCAAAACCGTGCAGTTCCGCCGCAAAGGCAGGGTCAGGCGGGGTCAGATCCCACATCGCGGTCTGCGGCGCGGTCAGCAGGCTGCCGGCAAAAAGGTAATTGCCCGCCATCAACTGCCGCCCCCGCGCGAAAGAGCCGATGGTGCGCGGCTCGGGCGACGCGGTAAACCCCGCCACCCGCGCCCGGCCCCGGGTCGCACGCCAAGCGTGCCAGCGGTTCAAAAACCGCACCCTTCGGGCCATGACGCTGGAAAGATTAATCATATCAAGCTGCCCCTGACGCTCTGATGGCGTTTGGCGGCAGCATAACCGCGGCCCTGCAATGAGTCACCGGATTTTCCCCGCGCGCCGGGGGATCGGCGGGGAACGGACGGTTGCCAGCCCGCAGGGGTGCCGCCTAAACAAGGGCACCGCAACCGGAGCGCACCGATGATCGCCAGCCTGATGATGTACCTACGGCCAGAAACCGCCGCGGCCACGGCCCGCTACTGGGCGTTGATCCGCGACGGGCTGCGCGCGCGAGGCGTTGTGGCCCCGGAAGAGTTGGACAATGCGCGAGAGGAATTCGCGGTCTGGAAAGCCCCCGACCTGACCTTTTCGCAAACCTGCGGGATGCCCTACCGCCTGTGGCTGCACGACCATGTTACGCTGATCGGGACACCTGACTTTGCCGTCGAGGGCTGCCCGCCGGGCTATTACAACAGCGTCTTCGTGGTCCGCGCCAATGATCCCCGTGAAACAATTTCCGACTTTCGCGCGGCGCGGTTCACCTACAACCAATCATTTTCACAGTCTGGATATGCCGCTGCTTACACGCATTGCAGCGCAGAGGGTTTCTGGTTTGCAGATCGCAGTCAAAGCCACGGGCACCGGAACTCCGCCAAAACCGTGGCCGAGGGGCGGGCGGATATTGCGGCGCTGGACGGGGTGTCGTGGCGGTTGATCCAGCGGTATGACGCTTTCGCGGGTGGCTTGCGTGTGCTGGAAACCACGACGCCGACGCCCGGCCTGCCCTATATCGCGGCGGCAGATACCGATCGCGAAGCCACATTTGCGGCGATCCGCGATGCCATCGCAGGGCTTACGTCCGAGGATGCCGCGACGCTGGGCCTGCGCGGCTTGGTCGAGATACCGAAATCCGCATATCTCGCCGTGCCCTCCCCACCCGATGGGGCGTGAGGCTCAGCCCTTCCGCAGACACGCGATATAGAACCCGTCCATCCCGCCTTTGTCGGCCCAAAAGTCAGGACGCAGACGCAACCCGCCCTCTTCGGTGACCCACCTTGCCTCGACCCCCGGCAGGTCCAGCGCGGCGCGGTCGACCGTCATGTCGCCATGCCGTTCCAAGGCTTCATCGACCTGCACTTCGCCCTCGTCGGGCAGCAGGCTACAGGTGCAGAACACCAGCCGCCCGCCGGGTTTCAGCAGGGTCCATGCATGGTCGATCAACTCGGATTGCAGGTCAATCAGGTCCCCGAATTCCGAACCGTCCTTGGCATGGGGCAGATCGGGGTGGCGACGGATGGTGCCGGTGGCGGAACAGGGCGCGTCGAGCAGGATCGCATCGAACGCGCCCTCTACGGCACGGGCGTCCTTGGTGAGCGTTTTGGCCTTGAGCCCCACGCGGGCAAGGTTTTCCTTCACGCGCTGCATCCGGGGGTGCGACTGGTCAACGGCGGTTACGAGAGCCCCCGCAGCGGCAAGCTGCATGGTCTTGCCCCCCGGCGCGGCGCAGAGGTCGAGCACGGTTTCACCTTCGGTCGGGGCCAGCACCCGCACCGGGATCGCGGCGGCGGCATCTTGCACCCACCAGTCGCCTTCGGCAAAGCCGGGCATGGTGGAGACCTGCCCGGCCCCCGTCACCCGAACGGAGCCTGTCGGCAGCAGCGTGCCGCCCACGGCCTCGGCCAAGGCGGCAGGATCGCCCTTGGCGGTCAGATCAAGCTGTGCGCCCGCAAAATGCGCCTCTTCCATCTTGGCGATGGCGTCGGTGCCCCAAGCCTCGGCCAGCGGACCGCGCAGCCATTTGGGCAAGCGCGGCGCGCGCAGAGCGTCCCAAGCCTCAGGCCCCTGTGCGGCGATCTTGCGCAGCACGGCGTTGGTCAGCCCCTTAAGATGGCTCAGCGTGCGGTGCTGCGAGACGAGGTTCACCATCGCATTCACCACCCCATGCGCGGCTCCGCCTTGACAAAGCTCGACCGTGCCGACCCGCAGCACGTTGCGCACGGTCAACGGCGGGGCTTTTTGCAAGTGCTTTTGCAGCAACCGGTCCGCCCGTTCCAACCCGCGCAGCGTGTCTTGCGCCAGACGTTGGGCACGGGCGCGGTCATCGGTGGGCAGCTTGTCCAACGCGCCAGAGGCAAGAAGCTCGGACATCAGCCGCGGCTCGTCGCCCAAAATCTGATCCAGCAGATATACCGCGCTTCTGCGGGCCTGAACGCCTGTGTCTGCCATGGTCATGTCCTATCTGGGTCTCGCTTGAGGGGTTGCCGGGTTGTCTGGGCCAGCGGGCGACGTATATCAAGGGAGAACTTGGCTCAAGAGGACCATGATGCCCGATCAACGCCCCATTCCCGACAGTAGACCCGGCCCCGACCCAACCCCAAGCCCCGCGCCGGACCTGCCCCCGCAGCCCAAACCGGGCCCGAAACCGATCCCGGACACGCCGCATGACCCAACACCGGCCCCCGGTCCGGACCTGCCCGCCGCCGCGCAACGCGCCTTGGCCGAAGCTGCCGCACGGCGCGAGGCCGCCGCAGCACTGGACCTGCCCGCCGAACTTGGCGGGCGCGATGGGCCAGAGCCGGTGCGCTATGGCGATTGGGAGAAAAAAGGCATCGCCGTCGATTTCTAGGCGGCCTTAGCGCAGGGTCAGCACCGCCGACTCGCCCGCACCCTTGTCAGAGGTGAAACGGATTTTCGCGCCATCGCGCATGACGACTTGGCAATTATAGCCCAAATCCTTGCCGCCCCAGACCAGCGTGCGGCAGAAATAGCCGTCTTTCCACGACCAATTGCCGGTGATCTGCCAAGCGGCCCCCTTGCCAGCGATGGCCCCGCCGGGGGTCACCTGCAGATTTACGAGCGGACGGGTCAGCCTTTTGCCGTTCACCGCCGCGACAAAGTCCGACTTGTTTTGAATACGGGCATACTCCGCCGCCGCGGGCAGGCCGCTTAGCGCCAGCACCGCAGTCGCGGCGAGTGCAAAGGTAATCCTCATCGAAACCTCCCTTGGTGAATTGCCTTTGGCATTCACGTAAGCAAAAGAGGTAAAGTTTCAGATAATCTGCATCCGGTTCAGCGTTTCAGGCCCAGCACATCAAGCATGTCATATTCGCCCGGCACCTGCCCCTGCCCCCAAAGCGCGGCCTTCAGCGCGCCGCGCGCGAAAAGGGCGCGGTCAGACGCGATGTGGCGCAGGATGATCCGCTCTCCGGCGGCGGCGAACATCACATCATGCTCTCCCACGATGTCACCGCCCCGGATCGCGGTGAAACCGATATCGCCCTGCTGCCGCGCGCCGGTGATCCCATCGCGGCCCCGGTCGGAGACATCAGCGAGTTTCACGCCCCGCCCTTCGGCGGCGGCTTCGCCCAGCATCAGAGCCGTGCCAGAGGGGGCATCGACTTTTTGGTTGTGGTGCGATTCGATGATCTCAATGTCGTAATCCACGTCCAGTGCAGCGGCGACCTGACGGGTGAGCTGTGTCAGCAGGTTCACGCCAAGGCTCATATTGCCTGCGCGGATGATGATGGCCCCCTGTTCGGCGGCTGGGGCAAGCTGCGCGATTTCCTCATCGGTCATCCCGGTGGTCCCGATGACATGCACGATCCCGGCCTTCGCAGCCGCGGCGGCAAAGGCGATCGTGGCTTGCGGCGCGGTGAAGTCGATCACGGCTTGCACCTTGGCAAACGCCTCGGCTGCGTCGGCAGTTACGGTCACACCAGACGCGGTGCCCCCCATCGCTTCGCCCACGTCGCGCCCCACCCAGTCATGACCCGTCCGCTCTACCGCCGCGGCCAGATGCATCTTGTCGCTGGCGGTGATCTCACGGATCAACATCTGGCCCATGCGGCCAGAGGCGCCGGTAACGGCGATGCCGGGGGTCTGTGTCATGGGGGTAACTCCTGCGGTTCGGGGGCATGAATGGCTCGGCTGGTTTAGCCCGTCGGCGAGCGCTTGGCAAAGTGCAACCGAAGCCTTAGATGGGGTTCATGGCAAAGAACAAGTTTCATGAGGGCGCAGGCCCGTCGCAACGACAACTCCGCGTGGGCGAAACCGTCCGCCGCGCCTTGTCTGATGTACTCGCACGCGGGGACGTGCATGACACCGATCTCAACCGGCTGTCGATCACCGTGGGCGAGGTGCGCATCTCTCCTGATCTCAAGATCGCAACGGCCTATGTGCTGCCGCTGGGCGGTGAAGGTCAGGATGAGGTGCTTAAGCTGCTGGCGCGCAATAAGAACGAATTGCGCCGGCAAGTGGCTAAGAAACTCACGCTCAAGTTCTCTCCTGATCTGCGGTTCCAATTGGATCGGACATTCGACCGGATGGACGACACGCGCCGGATGTTGAACCAAGACGTGGTGCGCCGCGATGCGGATGCGCCGGATGATGACGCTGCCGACAGCGCGCCGGATCAGTGATCCGCGCCGGTCTGATCGCATTGGCGCTGATCGCGCTGAAAGGCACGCCTTCGGACGCTGCCGAATGTCGGAACATCACGTTTGACGGCAGCTCCTACACCATTTGCGAGGTCGATCTAGAGCGTGACGATCTGCGGCTCTTTCTCAACGATGACGCGGGCGCGCCCTATGGATTCTTCGGCTCGTTAGATGAGGCGCTAAAGGCGGAGGGCTTGCGGCTGGGCTTTGCGATGAACGCGGGCATGTACCACGAGGATCGCTCTCCGGTTGGGCATTACGTCGAAGAGGGTGTCGAGGCGCGCGGCGTGATCGACAGCGCGGGGCCCGGCAACTTTGGCCTGCTGCCCAATGGCGTCTTCTGCCTACGCGATGGCCGCGCCGATGTGATTGAGACTAAGCGTTACCTTGAGAACAAACCCGATTGTCGCTTTGCCACGCAATCGGGGCCAATGCTGGTGATCGACGGGGCGCTGCATCCGCGATTCTTACCCAACAGCACCTCGCGCTATATCCGCAACGGCGTTGGCACCACGGCAGACGGAAAACGCGCGGTTTTCGCGATTTCCAATGACGTGGTAACCTTTCATGAGTTTGCCCGGCTCTACCGCGATGAGCTGGACCTGCCTAACGCGCTGTATTTCGACGGCAATATCTCGCGCCTGCGCGCGCCGGGACTGCGCCGCACCGGGGCGGGCTTCACCACGCTGGGGCCGATCATCGGCATCGTCACGCCTGCAAAGTGACTTTTCCCCGGCGCTAGGGCTGGGCAGCGGCGCGCGGCTCCGTTAGAGGGCAGCACCACAAAGGCGAAGGGGCAAGACATGGCACGCAAACGCAAGGGTCGCGATATTTCAGGCTGGCTGGTTGTAGACAAACCCGCCGGGCCGACATCGACCGCCGTGGTCAACAAGGTTCGCTGGGCGCTCGAAGCCAAGAAGGCGGGCCACGCAGGCACCCTTGACCCCGAAGCGACCGGTGTTTTGGCCATCGCCTTGGGCGAAGCGACCAAGACCGTGCCCTATATCACCGACGCGCTGAAAGCCTATGAGTTCACCGTGCGTCTGGGCATTGCCACCAACACCGACGATGCCGAAGGCGAAGTGATCGGCACCTCTGATCTGCGTCCCGACGATGCAGCCATCAAGGACGCGCTGAGCGATTTCATCGGGGACATCCAGCAGGTGCCGCCGCAGTTCTCTGCCGTGAAGATCGACGGCCAGCGCGCCTATAAACGCGCCCGAGATGGCGAAGAGATGGACATCGCCGCCCGCCCGCTTTGGGTGGAAAGCCTGCTGCTGCTCGACCGGCCCGACGCCGATCACGTCACGCTTGAAATGGTCTGCGGCAAGGGCGGCTATGTCCGCTCCATTGCCCGCGATCTTGGGCAGAAGCTTGGTTGCCTCGGTCATGTCCGCGAGCTGCGCCGCACGTGGTCCGGCCCGTTTGAGGCCGCGAATGCCCTGACACTGGCACAGATCGACGAAATCGCTCGCACCCCGGAACTCGACACGCATCTGCTGCCGCTGGCCGAAGGATTGGTTGAGTTGCCGGAGGTCAAGGCGACGCCCGAAGGCGCGACGCGCCTGCGCAACGGCAACCCCGGCATGGTAATCGCCCATGACGTGGAATATGGCGATGAATGCTGGGCCTCCCTCGACGGCCAGCCCGTTGCCGTGGGCCGCTTCAAAGCGGGCGAGTTGCACCCCAGCCGGGTGTTTAACCTTTCTACGGACACGAACGAGGGCTGAATGCCCCTCATCACCCGCAGTCATACAAAGGGCGATGCGCCCTCAACGGCGGTCTATTCCCCTTGTGAGCAGTATCGCTACAGCCTCACGCGGGTCTGGGATAACGCTGCGCCGCGGGTGATGTTCGTGATGCTGAACCCCTCCACCGCGACGGAGGTGCAGAACGACCCCACCGTCGAGCGTTGCGAGCGTCGGGCGCGGGTGCTGGGCTTTGGCGGTTTCCGGGTGACCAATATCTTTGCCTTCCGCGCCACCGATCCGCGTGACATGCGAGCCGCCCCCGATCCGATCGGCCCCGACAACGACGCCACGCTGGTCGACGGGGCCGATTGGGCCGACCAGATCATCGCCGCTTGGGGCGTGCATGGTGCCCATCTGGACCGGGGTCTTAGCGTCGCCGCACAGCTGGCGGCGGGGGCCAAACCGCTCTACCACCTTGGACTCACCAAGGCCGGGCATCCGCGCCACCCCCTCTACCTGCCCTACACACAAGAGCCGGTTTTGTGGCAACCCTAGCGCAGCGCGCTGGCAGCCATTCGTTAACCACTTCCCCGCTATTCCTTTGATTTTACGGCCACAGCATGCCCTTTTAAAGGCGGGATGATGTGTGGGGCATCAAGCAATGAACGGGTGGAACTGCGCATGTTGTGGCTGGCTGGTGTAATGGGTCTGATGGCGGTCGGCGCTGTCACTTTCGTAGAAATCGAAACGCCGCCCGATGATGATGTTCCAGAAGGTGACACTCCGCGCGACCCCAACACCGTCGGAGACATCCTGTCGGGCAGCGATGGCGGAGAGACGGTGCAGGGCGGCACGGGCGACGACCAACTTGGCGGCTACGGCGGGAATGATCTGCTTCGTGGCGCTGAAGGCGCTGATGACCTGCACGGCCACGACGGTGATGATACGCTGCGCGGCGATGATGGCGACGACAGCCTGCACGGCAATGACGGAGATGATGACCTTTTCGGCGGCGCAGGGAACGACAGCCTCTTTGGCCATAATGGCGATGACTTCCTCTTTGGCGGTGCCGGCGATGACGCGCTGCAAGGCTCCGCGGGGGATGACCTGCTGGAGGGCGAAGCCGGAAATGACGCGCTGCAAGGCGGGCTTGGCGATGATGCGCTGCGCGGCGGCGCGGGCGAGGATACGCTCTTTGGCGGCTGGGGCGACGATACGCTGACCGGAGCGGATGACCTGCAAAGCCGCGATTACCTTAACGGCGGCGGCGGGGATGACCTGATCGTTGCGGGCGCCGGGGACATGGTGACATCCGGCGAGGGCACGGATCAAATCGCCTTGGGGGACTGGATCGGCCAAGGCGGGGCGGCGCAAATCACGGATTATCACGCAGAAGATGATTCGCTGCTTTTTGTGTGGGACGACAGCAGCGCCACCGGGGCAGAGCCGCCGCTGTCGATCCTGCCCGACCCCGATGACGCGGGACAAACGCTTGTCCTGCTAGACGATATCATCGTCGCGAGGGTGGTCGGCGACAGCGTCACGATGGACGATATTGCGCTGATCCCGCTGTCTGCGGCCTTTGACCTTGGCCTTGCGGCGTGACACGGCGCGCTATCGGCGCATAAATCACCCTTTGCCAAAGGCGCGAATTCCTCCTATACGCCCCCATCGCCTGCTGATTCCGTCAGCGGGTGATATCTCCATGGGCCTGAGCTGGACGACATCCCGGCCTGTGCCATCCATTTAAACTCTTTTCGAAAGGAGACCCCGATGTCGATTACTGCTGAAGAAAAAGCAAAAGTCATGAAAGATTTCGGCACCAAAGAAGGCGATACCGGTTCGCCCGAAGTACAGGTTGCCATTCTGACCTCGCGCATCGTCACGCTGACCGAGCACTTCAAGACCCACAAAAAAGACAACCACGGCCGCCGTGGTCTTTTGAAAATGGTCGCGACGCGCCGCAAGCTGCTGGATTACGTTAAGGCCAAAGATGAGTCCCGTTATCAGGACCTGATCAAGCGCCTCGGCCTGCGCCGCTAATTGCGGACAGCCCGCCGGGTTTCCCGGTGACAGGACGACCCAAACCTCCCGGCCCGCGCCGGGAGGTTTTTTGTTGCGCGCAGATCAGCACAGTGCGCAACGGAGAGAAGCCGCCGCTCACAGCCCCGCTGCGACAGAACGCTTCCCATTTGCCTTGAAAACCTGTATGTCCGCGCAATCTGAAATCCGGCGCGCGGACTCCTGCGCCTGAAAAAGAAGATACCGGAGTCAGGGGCAATACGGCCCCTATGCAATGGCCAATGGGCCAAAAAGGAAACGTAGATGTTTAATGTAACGAAAAAATCGATCCAGTGGGGCGAAGAGACGCTGACACTGGAAACCGGTAAGGTTGCCCGTCAGGCGGACGGGTCGGTGATTGCCACGCTGGGGGAAACCAGCGTTATGGCCAACGTGACGTATGCACGTCAGCAAAAGCCGGGCCAGGATTTCTTCCCCCTGACCGTGCACTACCAAGAGAAATACTATGCCGCCGGTAAAGTACCGGGTGGCTTCTTCAAGCGTGAGGCCCGCCCCACCGAGAAAGAAACCCTGACCGCGCGTCTGATCGACCGTCCGATCCGCCCGCTCTTCGTCCCCGGCTTCAAAAACGAAGTTCTGGTGATGTGTACCGTGCTGAGCCACGATCTGGTCAACGACCCCGATATGGTCGCCATGATCGCCGCCTCCGCCGCGCTGACAATTTCCGGCGCGCCGTTCCGTGGCCCGATTGCTGGCTGCCGCGTCGGTTACGAGGGCGGCGACTACGTCCTGAACCCGACAATCGACGACATGCAGGACCTGCGCCTGAACCCCGATCAGCGCCTCGATCTGGTTGTCGCCGGTACCAAAGACGCCGTGATGATGGTCGAATCCGAAGCCTATGAGCTGTCGGAAGAAGAAATGCTGGGTGCGGTTAAGTTCGCCCATGAGCAGATCCAGCCGGTCATCGACCTGATCATCGATCTGGCCGAAGACGCCGCGAAAGAGCCCTTCGACTTCCAGCCCGACGATTACTCGGAGCTGTCTGCCGCTGTAAAAGCTGCCGGTGAAGACGAAATGCGTGCCGCATTCGCCATCGCCGACAAGCAAGAGCGCACCGCCGCTGTTGCCGCCGCCCGCGAGACGATTAAGAGCAAGCTCACCGAAGAGCAGCTTGAGGACAAGAACCTCGGCTCCGCGATGAAGGGCCTTGAGGCCAGCATCCTGCGTGGCGACGTGGTGAAAACCGGCAAGCGTATCGATGGCCGTCGCACCGACGAAATCCGTGACATCGTGGCTGAAACCGGCATCCTGCCGCGGACACACGGCTCGGCGCTCTTCACCCGTGGTGAAACCCAAGGCTTGGTCGTGACCACGCTCGGCACCGGCGACGATGAGCAGTTCATCGACGCGCTGCACGGCAACTTCAAATCGAACTTCCTGCTGCACTATAACTTCCCCCCCTACTCGGTTGGTGAAGTGGGTCGCGTGGGCCCTCCCGGCCGTCGTGAAGTTGGCCACGGCAAGCTCGCTTGGCGTGCTCTGCAGGCGGTTCTGCCCGCAGCGACAGACTTCCCCTACACCATCCGTCTCGTGTCCGAGATCACCGAATCCAACGGCTCGTCCTCCATGGCATCCGTCTGCGGTGGTTCGCTCTCGATGATGGACGCAGGCGTGCCGCTGAAATCGGCGGTGGCCGGTGTGGCCATGGGTCTGATCCTCGAAGATGACGGCTCCTACGCGATCCTGTCGGACATCCTCGGTGACGAAGACCACCTCGGCGACATGGACTTCAAAGTGGCCGGGACCGAAGCGGGCATCACATCCCTGCAGATGGACATCAAGGTCGCCGGCATCACGCCCGAGATCATGGAAAAAGCCCTGGCTCAGGCCAAAGAAGGCCGTATCCACATCCTTGGCGAGATGAACAAAGCGATCTCGGGGGCCGCGGACTTCTCCGTCCACGCCCCGCGCATCGAGACCATGCAGATCCCCACCGACAAGATCCGTGAAGTGATCGGTTCGGGCGGCAAGGTGATCCGCGAGATCGTCGAAGTCTCCGGCGCCAAAGTCGACATCAACGACGAAGGCATCATCAAGATCGCAAGCGCCAATGGCGACGCCATCAAAAAGGCCTATGACATGATCTATTCGATCGTGGCAGAGCCCGAAGAAGGCGCGGTCTACACCGGCACCGTCGTGAAGATCGTCGATTTCGGCGCTTTCGTGAACTTCTTTGGTAAGCGCGACGGTCTAGTCCACGTGTCCCAGATCGAAAACCGCCGCCTGAACCATCCTTCGGACGTTCTGAAAGAAGGTCAGGAAGTGAAAGTGAAGCTCTTGGGCTTTGACGATCGCGGCAAGGTGCGCCTGTCGATGAAAGTTGTTGATCAAGAGACTGGCGAAGAGATCACTGCCGAGAAGAAAGAACCGGCAGAAGGTTGATAAAAACTGCTGCGGACCCTTACCGGGGTCCGCAGTTTTTCCCGCAGGGCAGTACAAGACATGAGCGCAGAGCATCTGGTCACGATTTGCATTACCATGGGGCTGCGCCCCGATGTCCTGCAACAAACGCTCGAAAGCCTCGGCCCGGAACTGCGTAAGCTCCCCATCATTGGCATCAACGACTTTGGCGATGCTGAAACAAGCGCGGTCTTCGACCGTCTCTGCCCCCACGGCCAGCGCGTTGATCTGGGCAAACAGGTCGGACACCACCCCGCCGTTGACGCCATGTACGCCAAGGTGCGCACGCCTTATGTCTTTCACATGGAGGACGACTGGGAATTCACCCGCCACGATTTTTTAGATGACGCCCTGCGCCTGCTAGAGGCCCATCCCGATGTTTCCTCGGTCTGTTTCCGCGACACCGATAACTTCTTCATCGAAGACGCGGCCCGCGCCCAGATCGTCAATGAGGACTGTGCGGGCGTCTCCTACGCGCGCATGGATGCCCTCAGCCCCAAATGGTATGGCTATACGTTCAATCCGCATCTTGCCCCCCTCTCCCTCTGGAAAGAGGTTGGCGGCTTCAGTGGTTTCAAACGTGAAAGCCATATCTCGCGTCACCTGCGCAAACAGGGAAAATTTACGGCCTTTTTGAAACCCGGCGCTTGCCAACACATCGGGTTTGTCAGCGTCGCCCACAAACCGCCCTCCGCCTTCAAACGGTTCAAGAACTGGCTGCGCGGTAGGCCCACCCCCAAAGCTTAACCCGTAAGAACCTGTCGCCGCCCCTCCGGGCCGACAGGGATGAGGTCAGATCCATGCCGCAGCGCCCTAAGGGATTCGTCATCAATCTCGCCGCCTCCCCCAAGCGGCTGGACAGCGCGAAGGCCGAGTTGGACGGCGCGCAAATTGACCCGATCCGCGTAGACGCATTCGACGGGCGTGAAATCGACCTCGCGCAGTTCGCGCCCTATGATGATAGCAAAGCCCGACGGTTCATGGGCCGCTCAATGACCCAAGGTGAGGTCGGATGCTACGTCTCCCACCAACGCGCCGCCACAGCCTTCTTGGAAAGCAGCGAAGAGATCGGCTTCGTTTTTGAAGATGATATCGCCTTGCAGCCTGAGTTTAAAACCGCCGTGCCGAAACTGATAGAATGGCTTCGCGCCCGCGACGATTGGCACTGCGTCAACTTGGGCGCAACGCGCATGAAAATCACCAGTCCCATGGCAGAGGTCGCAGGCATTGAAGTGCTCCGCGCCCACTATTTCCCCATGCTCGCCCATGCGCTGATCTGGAACCGCGCCGGAGCCAAGGCCTTCCTTGCCGCCTCCGAGCCTATTTTCTGCCCCGCAGACAATATGTTAAGACAAGTCCTCACACGTTCCGACATGGGGCTGGCAACCGCCCAAAGCCTCGTCACCGCTGGCCGGTTCGACAGTGACATTTCCGCCCGCTCAGGCGGAAATCGGGGACAATTCCGCCGATCGCCGCTCTATGGTCTGCGCAAACAGCGCCGCTTGCTGCATGAGAAAGCGATGGCCTTCGCGCATAAGCTCGGCCATCGCTAACAACGCATCAACCCGGCAGCTTGGCCTTGCGCAGATAGGGCAAAACAGTATCGAACGCCCCGAACTTCGCCTTGGCGTCCTCGTCTGACACGGTCGCGGGAATGATCACATCCTCACCCACCTGCCAATCCGCTGGTGTCGCCACACCGTTCTTGCCAGCAGTCTGCAACCCATCCAGCGCCCGCAGCACCTCGGCAAAGTTGCGGCCGACATTCATCGGGTAGGTCATGCTCAGCTTCAACTGCTTATCCGGCGAAATGATAAAGACCGAGCGTACAGTGGCACTGTCATTGGGCGTGCGACCATCGGGCATATAGGCTTCGGCGGGCAGCATATCAAAGGCCTTCGACACCTCCAGCCCGGCATCCGCGATGATCGGGAAACCGGCCTTGGTGCCCGCAACCTTCTCAATATCGCCCTTCCACTTTTTATGCTCTTCAACCCCATCGACACTGACGCCAATCACCTTCGTGCCGCGCTTTTCCCACTCATCGGAGAGCCGCGCCACGGCGCCGAATTCGGTCGTGCAAACGGGGGTGAAATCCTTCGGATGCGAGAACAGGATCGCCCAGCTGTCACCGACAAACTCATGCAGCGAAAAACTGCCCTGATCGGTTTCGACGGTAAGGTCGGGAATAGTGTCGTTGATACGCAAGCCCATGATATCCTCCGGGTCAATCTGTGAACAGATAGGCTAGAGGTAATCGCAAACCCCGCCATTTTCACCCCCCGATTGCCACAAAGCAAAACTTCACCGCAGCGCCACGGCCCCTTCCCCTTCATCCTTTCTTATATACCGATCCCGCACCCGCCTCACATCGCAAGGCTGGGCACGGAGCGCCCTTCAGAAAGGGGCCTTGGCCCGTACCTTGGTCGATGCCCCGCCCTGCGGATGGTTAAACCGCAACTCCTCACTATGCAGCATCAACCGCGGAAAATCCCGCGCGGGCCCGGTAGCATAGAAAGGGTCGCCCAAGATCGGATGCCCAAGCGCCAGCATATGCACGCGCAGCTGGTGGCTGCGTCCGGTTTTTGGGAACAGGCGCATGCGCGCGGTCTCGCCATCGGACTTGATCTTTTTCCAGTCGGTCTGCGCGGGCTTGCCCGTTTCATGGCAGACCTTTTGCAAGGGCCGATTGGGCCAATCAACGATCAACGGCAGATCGACCGTGCCGGACTTCTCTTCCGGCACGCCCCAGACCCGGGCAACATAGGTTTTTCGCGTCATGCGTTTTTCAAACTGCAGCCCAAGATGGCGCTGCGCATGGGGCGTCATCGCAAAGATCATCACGCCCGAGGTGTCACGGTCCAACCGATGCACCAGCAGCGCTTCGGGAAAGACCGCCTGCACCCGCGCGATCAGGCAATCGGCCAGATGCTCGCCCTTGCCCGGCACGCTGAGCAGCCCCGAGGGTTTGTCGACCAGCAGCACTTCGGCGTCTTCATGCAGAATGACCAGCGGGTCCTGCGGCGGGTTATATTCGCTATCCATGGCTTCCCCTCGCAGATGCCGCCCCGCTGATCAAGCAATGCGCGGCCTTTAGGCGGCAGCGGCGAAACTGTCTTTGAGGATCGCCGACAGCGCATCGGCATCCGCTTGGGTGAACGCATTTGGCTGATCGCTGTCGATGTCAAAGACCCCCAGCAATTCACCTGCCCCGTTCCAAACCGGCAGCACCAGTTCCGACCGAGTCGAGGATGCGCAGGCGATATGCCCGGGGAACGCATCGACATCCGCCACCAACTGCACCTCGCCCGTGCGCGCAGCAGCCCCGCAGACCCCACGCGAGAACGGAATCACCAGACAGCCGTGCCCCCCTTGATAGGGCCCGATTTTCAGCAATTCAGGCGCGGTCACGCGGTAGAAGCCCGTCCAATCAAAGCGGTCATCGGACTGATGCACCTCGCAGGCAATCGTGGCCATCAAGGCCACGGCGTCATCTTCGCCGTCGGTCAGGGCGGCGATGGTTTTGGCAAGGGTTTGGTAGTCGACTGTCATGGTGAAACTCTTATTACAGACGGGAAAAGGGAGGCGGGCCGCCTCCCTTCAAATAGTTAAAGAAACGTGGATCAGGGACGCTCAATCGCGATGGCGGTGCCTTCGCCGCCACCAATGCAGATCGCCGCGATACCGCGCTTCAACCCACGCTTTTCCAGCGCGTTCAGCAATGTCACCATGATCCGCGCCCCCGAGGCACCGATGGGATGGCCAAGCGCACAGGCGCCGCCGTTAACGTTCACGATGTCATGCGACAGGTCCATCTCATGCATGAAGGCCAGCGGCACCACGGCGAAGGCTTCATTGACCTCCCACAGGTCCACGTCTTCTTTCTTCCAGCCGATCCGCTCCAGCAGTTTTTGCGCTGCGGGCACGGGTGCGGTGGTGAAAAGCCCCGGCGCTTGGGCGTGGCTGGCATGGCCGACGATCCGAGCGCGGATGGCCTGGCCGCGGGTCTTGGCGGTCTCCTCATCCGCCAGCACCAGCGCCGCCGCCCCATCGGAGATCGATGAGGAATTCGCCGCCGTCACCGTGCCCCCCTCACGGAAGGCCGGTTTCAGCTGCGGGATCTTCTCAGGCCGGGCGCTGGCGGGCTGTTCATCGGCGCTGACTGTGGTGGTGCCCTTGCGCGATGTCACCTCAACCGGGGCGATTTCATCGGCGAAAGCACCGCCCTCTTGGGCCTCAATCGCCCGCGACAGCGACGCGAGCGCATAGTCATCCTGGGTCTCACGGGTGAACTGAAACCGCTCGGCGCAATCTTCGGCAAAGGTGCCCATCAGGCGGCCCTTGTCATAGGCGTCTTCCAAGCCATCAAGGAACATATGGTCGATCACCTGCCCATGGCCCAACCGCGCGCCGCCACGCATTTTCGGCAGCACATAGGGCGCGTTGGTCATGCTTTCCATGCCGCCCGCGACCATCACATCGGTATGGCCAAGTGCGATCTGGTCAAAGGCCATCATCGCCGCTTTCATCCCAGAGCCGCACATTTTGTTGAGCGTGGTGGCGGGCACCTCTTCGCCCAGTCCCGCTTTGAAACCGGCCTGACGCGCGGGCGCTTGGCCCTGCCCTGCGGGCAGAACGCAGCCCATCAGCAGCTCTTGGACCTCGGCGGGGTCCGTCGTTCCCAACGCCGCCTTGATTGCGCTGCCGCCCAATTCCGCGGCTGTCAGCCCTTGGAAAGCCCCTTGGAAACCGCCCATCGGGGTTCTGGCTGCACCGGTTATCACGACATTGCGCATCACGTTCTCCTAGAGTTGCACCGCACACCAGCTGGTAAGGTTTTACGGTTAATCACGTCTCGAACTTCAAAGTCTCGAGGCATGTTTATGGAAGTTTCCGCCAAAACAGAAGACCGCTTTTGCGTGGTCAGCGTGCTGCACGAACGGATCGACGCCGCCGCCGCACTGGAGTTCAAGGACGCGGTGCGCCGCGCCACGACCCAAGCGCCATCGGTTGTGATCCTTGACCTGCACCGGGTCAACTTCATCGATTCCAGCGGGCTGGGCGCGATCGTGGCGGCGATGAAACATCTGGCACCGCAGCGGGCCTTGGTGCTGGCCGGGCTAACTCCGGCGGTGGAAAAGGTCTTTACCCTTACCCGGATGGACACGGTCTTTGGCATTTTTCACACGCTGGACGCCGCCCTCAGCGCGCACCGGGGATAGCGCCATGCGGCAGCCCGCCGCGCGCTCTGCGCTTTGCCCGTTTGAGATCACCGTTCACAGCGGCCCCCACGCCGCGCGGGAGGCTCTGACGCTTCTGCTGGACGGTCTCACCTGCCTCGCGCTTGAGGCCGAAGAAGTCTGCGTGGTGCGATTGGTCGTCGCCGAAATGCTCAACAATATCGTCGAACATGCCTATTCGGATGCCGACCTCCCCGGCCCCATCCATATTGCCTGTCATCATGCGCCCGATGGCCTGCACCTTGCCGTGTCGGACGAGGGGCTGCCAATGCCCGACCTGCAAGCGCCCTTGGGCCTGCCGCAAGAAATCGACCGCCCGGTCTGCGATCTTCCCGAAGGGGGCTTTGGCTGGTTTCTGATCCGCGATCTGGCAAAAGACCTAAGCTATAGCCGTCTGGCCCAAGAGAACCGGATCAACCTGCGGCTCCCGGTCGGGTTGCCGCCGCGTTAACACCTGCGGCAGTGCGGCAGGCAGATTTCGCAAAACGGCCCTGCTGGGATCACAATTGCGCCTTTGTTGTAGGGCAGAAGAGTGCCTGTAGCTGCAAATAGCTTCCCTCGGCATCGCGTTTAATAGCCCCCACCCAGTACGCGGTGCCGAGGATCTTTCCCCGCATTGGCAGAACCGAAATGACCGTCTAGGGTCACGCTGATATATCAGCGAGGGACAGCACATGCGCGATTTTCACTTTCCCGGTCGGTCACCGGTCTTGGCCACCAATGGCATCTGCGCCACGTCGCACCCGCTCGCCGCGCGGGCGGCGGTCGATATCCTTGCGCGCGGGGGAAACGCCATGGACGCGGCCATTGCAGGGGCGGTTCTGCTGGGCATTTGCGAGCCGCAGATGACCGGGATTGGCGGCGATTGCTTCGTGCTCTACTCTCCGGCGGGGAGCGAGGAAGTCTTTGCGCTCAACGGCTCTGGCCGCGCACCCGCGGCGCTGGACGCCGCCAAGCTGCGCGACAAGGGCGAGAAGACGGTGCCGCTGCGCTCAGCCGATGCGGTGACCATTCCCACCGCCATAGATGCCTTTTGCCACCTGTCTGACAACCTCGGTAAGCTGGGGCTGGACGCGCTGCTGGCCCCCGCGATCCACTATGCCGATGCCGGGGTGCCCGTCGCCCCGCGCGTGGCCTTTGACTGGGCCAACGATGGCGGCACCCTTCAGGGGCGCGCGCGGGATCATTTCCTCATCAACGGTAGAACGCCCCGCGTCGGTGATATTTTCCGCGCGCCGGGACAGGCCGAAGTGCTGCGCCGCGTGGCCTCGAAAGGGCGCGATGCCTTCTACACCGGAGAGATCGCCGAAGACATGATCGCCACCCTGCAAGCTGCAGGTGGCAGCCATAGCGCCGAGGATTTCGCGACGGCGCGGGCTGAAGTCACGACGCCCGTGTCGGGCCACTACAAAGACCTCGAAGTGGTCGAACATCCACCCAATGGCCAAGGGGCGACCGCCCTGCTGCTGATGAATATCCTCGATCATTTCGACATCGCCGGGATGGACCCACTGGGAGCCGAGCGGCTGCATATTGAAGCCGAGGCCACCAAATTGGCCTATGACGCGCGCAACCGGTTTCTGGCGGACCCGGATCACACCACGCGGCTTGAGCACATGCTGGCGCCAGAAACTGCCCGCGCCCTTGCAGCGCTGATCGACCCCAAACGCGCCATGGCCGCCGCCGCGCCGATCAGCGAGGCGGTGCACAAAGACACGATCTATATCACCGTGGTAGATGGTGACGGCATGTCGGTCTCGCTGATCTATTCGATCTTCCACGGCTTCGGCTCTGGCATCGCCTCGGACAAGTTCGGCATCCTGCTGCAAAACCGTGGCGCGGGCTTCACGTTGGAACAAGGGCACCCGAATGAGCTGAAAGGCGGCAAACGCCCGATGCATACGATCATTCCCGGCATGATCCGCGAGAACGGTCGCGTTACCATGCCCTTTGGGGTGATGGGCGGGGCCTATCAGCCCTGCGGCCACGCGCGGTTTGCCTCAAACCTCACCGATTTCGGCATGGACGTGCAAAGCGCCATTGATGCACCCCGCGCCTTTGCCGATGGGCAAGTGATGAAGGTCGAACGCGGCTTTGGCGACGATGTCCGCCAGAAGCTAAGCGATCTGGGCCATAAGGTCGAAGTGCCCGAAACGGCAATCGGCGGGGCACAGGCGATCCGCATCCGCGAAGACGGCGTGCTGGAAGGCGCGAGCGACCCGCGCAAGGACGGCTGCGCCTTGGGCTATTGATGAAATGTCTGGCGGGCTGGCAACGGCCCGCCGGGCTTAGTTCATCTGGAAATGCAGCGGATAGGCCCCGTCGGTGAATGGGCCAAACAGATCAGGGATATCGGGGTGGTCCACAGGCTCCCCCGAATAATCAGCCACGAGGTTCTGCTCGGATACATAGGCCACATAGTAGCTCTGATCGTTCTCGGCCAAGAGATGATAGAACGGCTGGTCTTTCACCGGACGGTTCTCTTCGGGAATCGCCTCATACCATTCTTCGGTATTGGCGAATTCTGGGTCGACGTCAAAAATCACGCCCCGAAAGGGATGCTTCTTGTGACGGACAATCTGTCCGAGGTGATATTTTGCGCGTGTTCGTATCATAACATGCTGCCCCTACCCCTCGACGGTAGCCCTTTCAAGGGGCTTTTGTCCAATCACAGCGACTGTGCGCGGGGAAACAGACTGTGAACGCAGCACCGACAGTGGGTTTCCGGCAGCACTCTGGGCAGGCGATCAACAGCTTTGTCGGGATTTCGCGGAATACCGCCTGCGCGGGGCTGCGCGGTCAGCGCAATATCGCGCAACGCGGCGGGCATTTTCCCAATTTAGTGATGTGATGAAGGGGGTGAATCGGTTAAAGTCCTTTGAAAAAACGTCCCCTAACAAAAACGAGAGGCGAGAGGCAGATGAGCAAGCATTTTTGCGCAATGATGATCGTACTGCTGGTGGCATCCTGCGGCGGCGGGCCTCAAACGGCCCCGCGTGATCTGGATAACGCCTGCACGATCCTGAAAGAGCACCCCGACTATCTGAGGGCATTCCGCGCGACCGAGCGCAAATGGGGTGTACCGATCCACGTGCAGATGGCCACCATCCACCAAGAAAGCAAATTCGTGGCTGACGCGCGGACGCCGTTCAAATACGTGCTGGGCGTGATCCCAATGGGCCGTCAGTCCAGCGCCTTTGGTTATTCACAAGCCTTGGACGCGACATGGGATGAATATCTGGAATCCGAAGGCCGCTGGCGTGCGAAACGCGACGAAATCCGCGACGCGAGCGATTTCATGGGCTGGTACATGAACCTGACGCGCGACCGGAACGGCGTGTCCCTGCATGACGCCCGCAACCAATACCTCGCCTATCACGAGGGGCACACGGGTTTTTCCCGGCAAAGCTACAACAGCAAGGCTTGGCTGGTCGGGGTCGCGGGCAAGGTCGATTCCCGCGCCAAACTGTATGAAAGACAAATCGCCGGCTGCCGTTTGAGCCGCTGGTAAAAACGATCTAACCCAATGCAAAACGCCCCGGCTGGATCAGCCGGGGCGTTTTTTGTTTCAGCAGGGCCGCTTAGCGTTTGCTGCCTGCCCGTGCGCCTGCGGTGTCAAACAAGCTGTTGGAGATATTGCCCCCCACCTGCATGTCGCCCAGCACAACGGTCGTGGCGCTGCCATTGCCGTCATTGATGATCCACTGACGCAGCTGCACCGGGTTGCCGGTGAACTTCATCTGGATGTTGCCATATTGCGGGTTGGCGGGGTCTTGGGCCGTGACCGTTGTGGCGGTGCCGTCATAGCTGTGACCCGTCACCATTTTGGCGCGGCCCAGATTGACGTTTTCCGCCAAAATGATCGACAGCGGGGTACGCGCCAATGGGTAAGTCTCCGCCGGTTGGTTGGATTTCTTGTCATAGATCACAACCGTATTGGCACCCGCGACGACCAGACCGGAATCCGGCGCGTTATATTCGAAACGTACCTTACCGGGGCGTTTGATATAGATCGTGCCCGAGCTGATCGACCCATCATCGTTGATCTGGGTGAAATCGCCCTTGGCGGTCCGAAGCTGGTTCAGATAGCCCGAAATCTCGCCCAGCGACAGTTGCTGCGCCGCCGCCGCGAGGGGGGCGGATACGGCCAAACCAATCGCCAGAATCGCAGAAGTAAGTTTACGCATGTTGTTCGTCCTGTGTTGCCTCACGCTCTGACATAGGGCGGGTTGCCGTGATATTCGATATCAGGGGGCGGTTTTTCGCTATCGCCCCTCACCCGGCCCATAAAAAACACCGCCGGGACAGTGATCCGGGCGGTGTTTTTATGTCTATCCCCCAAGAGGGGAGGGGGAGATCGCCCCCTATGCCTGTTCCGGTACCAGAATTTCGCGCTTGCCAACGTGGTTGGCCGGAGAGACAAGCCCTTCGTCTTCCATCTGCTCAACCAGTCGCGCGGCCTTGTTATAGCCGATCGCCAGTTTCCGCTGGATGTAGGAGGTCGAGCATTTGCGGTCTTTGATGACCACCTGAACGGCGGTGTCATAAAGCGCGTCTTCGCCATCGGTATTGCCGCCAAGGCCCAGCACCGCGTCGATGTTGCTTTCCTTGTCCTCGGACGGCCCTTCGACCACGCCGCCGACATAGTCGGGCTCACCGAACTGCTTGAGGTGGTTGACGATCTCTTCGACCTCTTCGTCGCTGACGAATGGCCCGTGGCAGCGGGTGATCTTGGCCCCGCCTGCCATATAAAGCATGTCGCCCATGCCCAGCAGCTGCTCGGCACCCATCTCACCCAGAATCGTGCGGCTGTCGATTTTCGAGGTCACTTGGAAGGAAATTCGCGTCGGGAAGTTCGCCTTGATCGTGCCGGTGATAACATCGACCGAGGGGCGCTGCGTCGCCATAATCAAGTGGATACCCGATGCCCGCGCCATCTGCGCCAGACGCTGAATGCAGGCTTCGATTTCCTTGCCCGCGACCATCATCAGGTCGGCCATCTCGTCGACGATAACGACGATATAGGGCAGCGCCTCGGGGGTATTTTCTTCGGTCTCAAAGATTGGCTCGCCGGTGTCCTCGTCAAAACCGGTCTGCACGGTACGAGAGAACATCTCGCCCTTGGCCAACGCTTCACGGACGCGACCGTTGTAGCCTTCGATGTTCCGCACGCCCATCTTGGACATCTTGCGATAGCGTTCTTCCATCTCGCCCACGGTCCATTTCAGCGCGACCACGGCCTTTTTCGGGTCGGTCACAACCGGGGACAGCAGGTGTGGGATGCCGTCATAGACGCTGAGTTCCAGCATCTTGGGGTCGATCATGATCATCCGGCATTCCTGCGGCGTCAGCTTGTACAGCAGCGACAGGATCATCGTGTTGATCGCCACGGATTTACCCGACCCTGTGGTCCCCGCGATCAGCAGGTGCGGCATTTTCGCAAGGTTGGCGACAACCGGATCACCGCCGATGTCCTTGCCAAGCGCCAGCGGCAGGCGCTGGTTGCCGTCGCCGAAATCACGGCTCGACAGGATCTCGCGCAGGATCACCTTCTCGCGGTTCTCATTGGGCAGTTCGATTCCGATCACGCTGCGGCCCGGCACGGTGGAAACACGCGCCGACAGCGCGGCCATAGAGCGCGCGATGTCATCCGCCAAACCGATGACGCGGCTGGCCTTGAGACCCGGCGCAGGCTCAAGCTCATACATGGTGACGACGGGGCCGGGGCGCACGGCGACGATCTCGCCCTTGACGCCGTAATCGTCGAGCACCGTTTCCAGCATCCGCGCGTTTTCTTCCAGCGCCTCGTCGCTCAGGTGCAGACGCTGCACGCTCTCGGGGCTTTCCAAAAGGCTCAGCGGCGGCAATTCGAAACCGGGGTGCGTGTCGTCGAAGGTCAAGGTGGGCTGCGCTTCGACCTGCGCCTGTTTCGAGGGCTGGACAGGTTTGCGGGTGGGCTGCTGCACCACTTTGCGCGGCTCGGCCACGGGGATTTTCATCGCCTCTGGCGCGGGCGTTTGCTGCAACGGCAGGGTTTCAGAGGTGACGGTATCCTCGTAGCGCTCAACCATCGGCTCTTGCATCATCGGCTCTTCGACCATCGGCTCCGGTGCCGGCTCAGGCTGCACCTGCGGTTTGCGCAGCAGCGGCTCGGGGCGCAAGGTCCCAGCCCCGGCGGTCAAAGGCGGCTCGGCGCGCAGGGTGGCGGGCTGGCTGGTGTTCAGCAACAGCGGGTCAGGCCCGCGGCCCCGGCCCTTGGTCAGCGGCGCGGTTGTGGGCGTGTGGATCGCATTGGCATTGCGGACGCGGTTCTTAATGACATCGGCGATCTTGCTCTTGATGCGCTCCTCGCCCGGTGTCTCATCCACGATCGCGTCGCTGTAGGTCTCGATCAGTTCCGGCTCGGGCATATCGTCCGCTTCGGGGCGTTTGATAAGACCAGGCATGCGGCCAAACAGGCTGCGCGGCTCTGCTTCCGGCTCGGCCATTGGGGCTTGCTGCGCGTAGTAATCCTGACCTGCGTCCTGTGCGGCCCAAGTCTCGGCTTCCTCTGCCTCCTGACGGCGACGCTCACGGCGTTCGGCCTGACGGGCCGACAGGTTCTGCGCGGCAACGACGGCACCGCTGGCCCCCCGGCCCAACAGGGTCATCAACCCGGCATAGGCCATGATCAGACCGACCAGCAGGAACCGCGTGATGCGCATCAACTCGGCCTTGGTGAAGCCCAGCACAAAAGCACCCAGAGCCAGAATCGCCACGCCCATCAAAAGCGACATCAGCTTGACCGTCAGGGTCGAGCCGATGGGCAAGACCGTCAGCAACGCGCCCATAACGGTATCGCCAAAAAGCCCGCCCAGACCGAAGCTATGGGTCAGCAGCCATTCCTGACCAGGGGCCAGCGTCGCGGCATAGATCGCCCCAAGAGCGACGGCGATGGGGGCAAAGATCAGACGCCCAAGAGCGCGGTCGTCGCCTTGATGCAGCGCGAAACGCCCACCCCAGAACAGCAGGACGATGGCGATGCCCCAAGCGCCCCAGCCCACGATCATGAACAGTGGTGCCGCGATGGAGGCACCTATCCGGCCCATCCAGTTCTGCACCGGCGCATCGGTCGAGACCATCCAGTTTGGATCGTCGGGCGTGTAGCTGCCGATCATCATGGCGGCCATAATGCCCAGCATGATCAGCGCCAGCCCCAGCAGTTCACGACCGCGCTTTTCGATTGCCTCGGCCATGTTGCTGTCTAGCAATGGATCGCGTCCCCGTGTCTGATATGCCATGTCGTCCCTCGCTTATGTCGAATACAGACAGTCGCGGATCGCTTCCAACCCGCGCGTCGTTTCGTCTTTTGGAGCCACCAAGGCGACCCGAATGTAATTCTGACCGGGATTGTTCCCGGCAACGTTCTGCGCCAGATAGCTGCCAGGCAGCACCCGCACGCCTGTCTCGCGCCACAGTTTCAACGCCGCGGCCTCATCATCCTCGACCGGGAGCCATAGAAAGAACCCAGCCTCGGGGCTCGCATAGCCCGGCACATTGCCAAAGATACGGTCGGCGATGGCGTATTTCTCTTGGTAGAGCGCGCGGTTCTCCTCCACATGCGCTTCATCCGCCCAAACGGCGGCAGCGGCCTGTTGCAAGGGCAGCGGCAACGGCGCGCCCGCGTAATTGCGCAACTGTTTGATCTCGCGCATCGTCTCTGCCCCGCTGGCGGCAAAACCCGCCCGCAGCCCCGGCAGGTTGGAGCGTTTCGACAGCGAGTGGAAGATCACAACGCGGTTGCGGTCGGTGCCGAGTTCCTCAACCACCTCCAACGCGCCGGTGGGCGGCGTGTCGCGGTAGATCTCGGAATAGCATTCATCAGCAAAAATCAGGAAATCATATTTCTCGGCCAGCGCGATCAGATCGGCCCAGTAATCGCGCGAGGCGACAACGCCCTGCGGATTGGCGGGGGAGCAAAGATAGGCCGCCGTGGTGCGGCGGAGCACCTCTTCGGGCAAGCTGGCGAAATCGGGCAAATGCCCGGTCTCGGCGGTGGCGGGGACCATGATCGGCTCCGCTGCGCCCGAAATCGCGCCGATCATATAAACTTGGTAGAACGGGTTCGGCATTAGAATCGCCGATTTCTCCCCATTCTTGGTCGTTGGGCAGAGCGCGATGACGGCGTTGTACAGCCCCTCGCGGGTTCCGTTCAGGGCCATAACCTCACTGTCGGGGTCCATTTCGACCCCGTAGCGGCGGGCAATCCATGCGGCGATGGCGCCGCGCAATTCGGGCGAGCCGTCGTTTGGCGGGTATTTGTTAAAGCCTTCGGCGTGTTTCGTGATCTCATCCGTGACCCAAGCCGGAAACGCATGTTTCGGCTCGCCAATGGTCATATGGATAGGCGTACCGCCGCCCTCATGCCCATCAAGCAAGGCGCGCAGGCGCGGCCACACGTGGGCCGGAAGGTTCGAAAACCGCTCGGAATACATCATCAAAACTGCCTCGGATCGGGATCATTTGCGCCCCGTTTGCCCCAAGGTACCCAAGGGCGTCCCTCCCGTCCAGAAAAACCGGGAGATTTGCGGCCCTTGTGGCTTTTCGGTCGTGCGCTGTTATGCCTCGCGCAGGGCCGCTTCAGCCGCTGCGCCAAGGCGCAAAAGCTGCTCTTCGGCATTGGGAGCCGCCATCAAAGAGATGCCGCAGGACGGCGTTCCGGTTGGCAACGTAAGCGCGCAGAGCCCCATCAGATTCGCGACTCGCGTGTTGCGCAGAGACAGGAGATTCTGCGCGAGGTAATAGTCGTGATCGCTGTTCAGCCGCTCAATGTTCGGTGGCAGCATCGGTGCAGTTGGCACCAGCACCGCGTCATAGCCTGCAACGGCACGGTCATAGCCCGCCCGCGCCAGATCAAGCTTGGCCCAAGCAGCAACGTAATCGGGGCCGGAGAACCCCTTACCCAACCGAAAACGCTCAAGAATTTCGGTGAACATCGCCTCTGGATTGGCCTCGATGACATCTCGCCAAAGACCGTAGGCTTCGGTGGTGTAGAGGCAAGAACTCAGCGGCATCGCGTCTTCGACTTCGGGCACGACGATTTCATCGACAGTGGCACCTGCGTCTCTAAGCCGCTCTACTGCCGCTTCAAAAGCCGCTTTCGGCTCCTCGGAAAGCTCTTCCATCACGACATTGGTCAGCACCGCGAAGCGACAGCCCTCCAATTCGCTTTCCTGCAAATCAGCAGGCTTCGCCCCTTCCAAAATACCCAGCAGCAGCGCCGCGTCCTCAACAGAACGGCAAAGCGGGCCGACCGTATCGAACTTCGCCGCCAACGGCACCGTCCCGGCCAGAGATACGCGGCCCGCTGTGGTTTTGAGCCCCACCAGATCGTTCCACGCCGCCGGGATACGCACAGAGCCGCCCGTATCAGAGCCAATCGCCGCCGCCGCCAGCCCGAAGGCCACCGACGCCGCGGCCCCGGAAGATGAACCGCCCGAAACACTGTCCGGCTCGTTCACACAAGGCGGCGTCGCGGTGCTGGGGTTATGACCAAGGCCCGAGAAGGCCAATTCGCTCATGTGGGTCTTGCCCAGACAGACCAGCCCCATCGCCGTCGCATTGGCCAGAACTTCCGCATCACGCTCCGGCACGCGGCCTTCTAGCAGCTTGGTCCCCGCCTCCGTCGCTGTGCCGGCGGTATCGAATAGGTCTTTCCAAGAGATTGGCACACCATCGAGCGGCGACAAGCGCTGATCGTCGCGGGCGCGCTCTGCCGCTGCGGCGGCTTCGGCGCGGGCGCGGTCATGGGTGACGCGGGCATAGATACGGTCGCGCATCGGGAGCGCGTCGATGGCATCGAGATAAGTATCGCAGAGCGTCACCGGGTCGATGTCCCCTGTCGCGATCCCGCGGCCCAGATCCGCTGCCGTCATTTCCAACCATTCGCGCATGTCGTACCCCTTGCCGATGTTCGCGGCGAACCTAGCGACCGTTCGGCGCATGGACAATCCCCGCGCGCAGGTCATATCTAGGGCCATGGATTTTGACCACGATATCGCGATCATCGGCGGCGGGCTGAACGGCCCTGCCCTTGCCTTGGCCCTCAGCCGCGCCGGGTTGCGTGTGGCGGTGATCGACGCCCTGCCCGCGCAGACCTTTGAGAACGCCGACTTCGATGGCCGTGCCTATGCGCTGGCACTGACTTCGGTGCGACTGATGGAAGGCCTCGGCATCTGGCCCGAAATCGCCGGTGACGCTCAGCCGATGCTGGAGATCAAAGTCACCGACGGGCGTGCCGGAACCGGCCCCTCGCCGATGTTCATGCATTTCGACCATGCCGAGATCGAAGAAGGCCCGATGGGTCATATGGTCGAAGACCGCCACCTACGGCGCGCCTTGCTAAAGGCCGTCGCGGCTGATCCGGCGATCACCCTGTTGAACGACACCCGCGTCACCGATCAAACGGTCGAGCCGACCGGCATCACCCTGACGCTGGAGGGTGGCAAGACCCTGCGCGCGCGGCTGGCCGTGGGCGCCGATGGGCGCGGCAGCGGCACGGCTGAACGCGCGGGCATCAAGCGCATCGCATGGTCCTATGGTCAAACGGCGCTGGTCTGTGTGGTCGATCACGAAAAACCGCATCACGGCATCGCGCATCAGTTCTTCATGCCCCCCGGCCCGCTGGCAATCTTGCCGCTGACCGGCAACCGCTCGCTGATCGTTTGGAGCGAAGCCAGCGCCAATGCCGCCGCCATCAATTCCCTGCCGGATGCGCAATACCTCGACGTGCTGCGCCCGCGCTTTGGCAGCTTTCTGGGGGAGCTTTCCCTGACCGGCCCGCGCTACAGCTATCCGCTGGGCCTGTCGCTGGCGCATTCCATGACCGCCCCGCGCGTGGCGCTTTTGGGCGACGCGGCCCATGGCGTGCACCCCATCGCGGGACAGGGGTTGAACGCGGGTCTACGCGATGTGGCGGCCTTGGCCGAGGTAATCGCTGATGCGGTGCGCCGTGGTGAAGACCCCGGAAACGACGCGATACTGGCGCGCTATCAGGAATGGCGGCGGTTCGACAATGCCAGCCTTGCGCTTGCGACCGATAGCTTCAACCGATTGTTTTCGAACGATAATGCGTTTTTGCGCCTGGCCCGCGACATGGGCATGGCTGCGATCAACGCCCTGCCCGGCCTGCGGCGGACCTTCATCCGCGAAGCGGCGGGGCTGACGGGTGACCTGCCCCGATTGATGCGTGGGAAGCCCCTTTAGCGGGGCCCAGTTACAGCGTCCGCGCCTCATCCGGCAGCATCACCGGAATGCCATTGCGGATCGGATAGGCCAGCCCGGCAGCTTTCGACACCAGTTCTTGCTTTTCCGCGTTATAGGTCAGCGTCGTCTGGGTGCGCGGGCAGATCAATGCCTCCAACATCCGGCGGTCGAATTGAACGGTCGCATCCGTCATTGCATCAAGCCCTCTTCCTGACCGCCGCGCATCGCGAATTCGATCAATGTCACCAATGTCTCGCGCCGGGTTTCCAGCGACGGCGCCTCTAGCAACGCCTGTTTATCCTCGGCCTCAAACTCCAACATCATCGACAGGGAGTTTATCAGCAGCTCATCCTCGGCATCTTTCAACGTGTCCCAATCAGCCGAGAGGCCGCGGGTGTCGAAATACCGCCCCAAGAGATCAAGAAACCGCGCCCGGTCGAAACTGTCGTCGACCTCATCCTCGCCCAAGTCACGGTCAAAGCCCGCCCAGTTCACATCGCAGCGGCGATAGGGGGAAAAGCCCTCAATCTCTTCCACCACGCGAAAGCGTGAGACGCCGCCAAGGGTCACCATATAGCGGCCATCCTCGGTCTCGGAAAACTGGGTGATGCGGCCCGCGCAGCCTATCTGGTGCAGCCCGTTGCCGTCGCGGCCGGGCATCTCGTTGGGCTGGACCATGCCAATCAACCGCGTGTCAGTTTTGAGCGCGTCTTCGATCATCTGAAGGTAACGCGGCTCGAAGATATGCAGCGGCAGGCGCGAGCGGGGCAGCAGCAGCGCCCCTGCCAACGGAAAGATCGCAATAGTCTTGGGCAGTTCTGCTGGCTTGATCATGACAAGGGACTTAGCGCGCCCGTCTCCTCAGGCAAATATCATTGACGACAGTTTGCGACGGCCATTGAGCACCACCGGATCATTGGGCTTAAGCGCCTCAAAAATAGTGAAAAGCTGCGTTTTGGCGGCGCTGTCATTCCACTCACGGTCCCGACGGAACAGTTCCAACAGGTGATCGACAGCGGCCTCGGCATCGTCATGCGCGTAAAGCGCTTGGGCCAGATCGAAGCGCGCTTGATGATCGTCGGGATTGGCCTCGACCGTCTCGGTCAACTCGGCCACGGGGCCGGCATCGGCGGCCTGATGCGCCAGTTGAAGCTGGGCGTGGGCGGCTTCAAGCTCGGGGGCTTTGGAGATTTCGATCGGCGCGCCGTTCAGCAGGGCTTCGGCCTGATCCAATGCGCCCATGGCGATATGGGACCGGACCATGCCGCCATAGGCGGGCGCGTTCATCGGGTCTTCTTCCAGAATTGCGGCAAAGGTCTGCGCCGCATCCGTGGCGGCACCCTCGGCCAGCATCTCTTCGGCTGCAGCGACGGCATCGGCCAGCGTATCACCGGGCGCTTCGCCGCCCCCCGCCTTTACCACGCGATCGACGAAAGCCTTGATCTCGGACTGCGGCAGCGCGCCTTGGAAACCGTCGACCGGCTGGCCTTTGAAAAAGGCATAGACCGTGGGGATCGACTGGATCTGCAATTGGCCCGCGATGTTCTGGGCCTCATCGACATTGACCTTCACCATCTTCACCGCGCCCTTGGCCGCGCGCACGGCGTCCTCCAACATCGGGCCAAGCGTCTTGCAGGGGCCGCACCACGGCGCCCAGAAATCAACGATGACCGGCACCATTTGCGAGGCATCGACCACGTCAGCCATGAAGGTCGCCTCGGTCGTGTCCTTGATCAGGTCGGCATCCGCAGGGACGGCGGTGGAAAGGTTCAAGTCGGTCATGCTGTTATCCTCGCTAATCGCGTTTGGCCTTATATGGACGTGCGGGGGCGCGATTCAAAGGTCAAAACTGGCAAAAACCGGCGCGTGGTCGCTGGGTTTCTCCCAACCGCGCGCATCGCGGACGATATGGCTGGAGTGCCCGGCCTGTGCGATATCAGAGGTGGCCCAGATGTGATCGAGCCTGCGGCCCTTGTCGGCGGCATCCCAATCGGCGGCGCGGTAGGACCACCAGCTATATAGGTTACCCGCGGGCACATCCTGCCGGGTGATGTCGACCCAATCGCCCGCATCCTGCGCCGCGCCAAGCGCTTCGACTTCGACCGGCGTGTGGCTGACGATCTTCAACAGCTTTTTGTGGTCCCAGACATCATCCTCGCGCGGGGCGATGTTCAGGTCGCCCACAAGGATCGACTTCTCGGGTTTGTCGCTATGAAACCAGTCGCGCATTTCCGAGAGGTAATCGAGCTTCTGGCCAAATTTCTCATTGATCTCGCGGTTGGGTTTGTCCCCGCCTGCGGGGACGTAGAAATTATGGATCGTGGTGCCGTTTTCCAGCTTTGCCGCGACGTGGCGGGCGTGGCCCAACATGGCGAAATCCTGATCGCCCGCATCCACCAAGGGCAGCTTCGACAGGATCGCCACGCCGTTGTAGCCCTTCTGACCGCGCGCCACCATGTGCGTATAGCCAGCCGCCTTGAACGCCTCGACCGGGATCTTGTCGACCGGGCTTTTGCACTCTTGCAGGCACAGCACATCAGGCCCGTGTTCGGCCAGCAGCTTCAGCACCAAAGGCTCGCGCAGACGGACAGAGTTGATGTTCCAAGTGGCGAGAGAGAAGGACATGGGGAAGGCTCCGGTCTGGGGGTAGGTCGGCACAATAACGCGGGTGGCGCGGGGGTGCCATGCGGAAATCTGCGCACAAGTCTCTGGGGCTAAAGATGGACAGCAGATAAAAAAAGGCCGGGCACTATGGCCCGGCCAGTCCAACAGGGAGGTATGTACCTTTACCCGGGTACAAAAGTCGGGCTTCAAACCGAGTGGCGGGTCATGAAAACCCCGCCTCTCAGGGTTTCCAACCAAACGAGGTTGGAAATGGTTCCCGGTTTTATGCCATCAGGCGATAACCACCGGATTCAGTCACCAGCAAGCGGGCATTCGAAGGGTCAGGCTCGATCTTCTGCCGCAGGCGGTAAATATGGGTTTCAAGCGTGTGGGTCGTGACGCCCGCGTTGTAGCCCCAAACCTCATGCAGCAACACATCGCGCGGCACCACACCATCGTTGGAGCGGTAGAGGAACTTGAGGATATTGGTCTCTTTCTCGGTCAGACGCACCTTGCGGTCGTCCTCCGTGGTCAGAACCTTCATCGCGGGCTTGAACGTATAGGGTCCAAGCTGGAACACGGCATCTTCGGATTGCTCGTGCTGGCGAAGCTGCGCACGGATACGGGCCAGAAGGACGGGGAATTTGAACGGTTTGGTGACATAGTCATTCGCCCCCGCATCAAGGCCGAGGATGGTATCGGCATCGGTGTCATGGCCGGTCAGCATCAGGATCGGGCTTTTCACCCCCTGTTTGCGCATCAGACGGCAAAGCTCGCGCCCATCGGTATCGGGCAGGCCCACGTCGAGGATGATGAGATCATAGAGCGCCTCTTTCGCCTTGGTCATCGCCTCGGTGCCGTTGGCGGCCTCGAACACATCGAAATCCTCGGTCATGATAAGCTGTTCACTCAGCGCTTCGCGCAGGTCATCGTCATCGTCAACGAGCAGGATTTTCTTAAGCTGGGCCATCTATCTCTCCGTCTGTTGCCTTATACATGCGCTTCGGCACGGTGTCCGACAAGGGATGTGACCACTGTCTCACAGCCTCGTGTCAACAAAGCGTGAAATGTTTCAATTCCTTGGGATATAACTTAGATAAACGCTGAAGCCTTTGCGGAGTTGCAACAAACCATGAGTTTCGCCCCGGACATCACCGAACAACTGGCGCGTGCGCGGGCCGATTTACGCATGGGCGTGCCCGTGGTTTTGGCCGGTGGGGCGCAGGCCGCGCTTGTGCTGGCGGCGGAGACGTTGACCGCGCAGCGCCTTGCGGATGTACTGACCTTGGGCGGTGCGCCGGTACTGGCGATCACCGCGCGGCGAGCGGAAACGCTTAAGGCGCGCGCCTATGACGGCAATCTCGCGCGCGTGCTGCTGCCCCCCGGTGCAACGCCCGCTTGGGTGCAAAGCATTGCCGATCCGGCGGATGACCTGCGCGCCCCGATGAAAGGGCCACTGCAGACCGCGCGGGGCGGGGATACGGCCGCCCATAGCGCCGCGCTTGATCTGGTTAAGGCCGCGCGGATGCTGCCCGCCGCATTGGTGCTGGACCTGCCGCAGGGCGCTGACTTCGCGCGACTGCATGGGTTGACCCTGATCGATCTCACCGCTGCCGCCCCCATCCTCGCCCGTCGTAGCGCCCTGCACCCGGTGGTCAACGCCCGCCTGCCGATGGAAGTGTCTGAGGCGGGTCGTCTGCATATCTTCCGCCCTGAGGACGGTGGCGAAGAGCATTATGCCATCGAGATTGGCCGCCCTGCCCGCAACACGCCCGTTCTCTGCCGTCTGCACTCGGCCTGTTTCACCGGCGATCTTATGGGCAGCCTGAAATGCGATTGCGGCCCACAGCTTCGCGCGGCACTGGCGCAGATGGGGGGCGAAGGCAACGGCGTGTTGCTCTACCTCAATCAAGAGGGGCGCGGCATCGGCCTTGCCAACAAGATGCGCGCCTATTCTTTGCAGGATCAGGGTTTTGACACGGTTGAAGCCAATCATCGCCTCGGCTTTGAGGATGATGAGCGCGATTTCCGCCTCGGCGCGGACATTCTGCGCTCGATGGGGTTCTCCGCCGTTCGGTTGCTGACCAACAACCCGCGCAAGGTGGGCATGATGGAGCAAAGCGGCGTTGCCGTCACCGAACGTGTCCCGCTGGCCGTGGGCGAGAACCGCCACAACAGCGCCTATCTGGCTACCAAGGCCGCGAAATCGGGACATCTTCTGTGACGCCGAGTGACATGGTTCTGACGCCGACGGGCCTGCGGTTTCAGGGGCGGCGCTATGCCTGTAGCATCGGCAAGGGCGGTATGACCCATGACAAACGCGAAGGCGACGGGGCCACGCCGCGCGGGATCCATCGTTTGGTGGGGATGCTCTATCGGCCTGACCGTATCCCTGCCCCAAGCGCTTGGGCGCAGCCGATCGGGCCCGGTGATCTGTGGTCGGACGCCAGCGGCCAGCCTGACTACAACCACCGCGTCCATGCTCCCTACCCCCATAGCCACGAGGCGCTGCGCCGCGCCGACCCGCTCTATGACTTGGTGATCCTGACCGATTGGAACTGGCCAGAGGCCGAGGCGGGGCGCGGCTCCGCGATCTTTATTCACCAGTGGCGGCGGCCCGGCTACCCGACCGAGGGCTGCATCGCCTTTGCGCGGGACGATCTTCATGAGATCGCGGCCCGTGTCGGCCCGGCGACGCGGCTGATTATTCGCTAACCCGCTCGCCAAAGATGGCGGAGCCGACGCGCACATGGGTGGCACCAAGCGCGATGGCCTGCTCGAAATCACCGCTCATGCCCATCGACAGGCCGCTTAGTTCGTTGCGGGCGGCGATCTTCGCCAGCAGGGCGAAATGCAGCGATGGGGCCTCATCCACCGGGGGGATGCACATCAGCCCTTTGATCGGCAGGTCCAGCGCACGGCATTCGGCAATGAAATCATCCGCCTCACGGGGCATCACCCCGGCCTTCTGATCTTCTTCGCCGGTGTTGACCTGAATGAACAGATCAGGGCAGCGGCCCATTTCCTGCGCCAGACGCGCGATGGTCTTGGCCAGCTTGGGGCGGTCGACCGTGTGGATCGCCTCTGCCAGTTCCATCGCCTGACGGACCTTGTTGCTTTGCAAAGGGCCGATGATGTGCAGGTCGATCCCGTCGAAATCCTCGCGGAAGCCGGGCCATTTGCCCGCCGCCTCTTGCACGCGGTTCTCGCCGAAAGAGCGGTGCCCCTCTTCCAAGACCGCACGCACACGCGCGTCGGGCTGAACCTTGCTGACGGCAATCAAGGTGACCGATCCCGCCGCGCGGCCTGCATCGGCTTCAGCTTTCGTGATGCGGTTTTGGATGTCGCTCAGACTCATTTTCGGCCCTCCATGTCAGGCGCGCAGAAAACAACAGCACCGGGCAAAAGAAAAGGGGCAGACCGAAAGGCCTGCCCCAATATTCAGAGTATGTCGTTCAACTTAGAAGTTGAAGCGAACACCCATGTCGGCAACGGTGTCGCCGTCGAACTGCTTAACCACACCGCCGCGCAGCGAGGTGCCGCCGCCCAGGTCGTGGTTGAAGTCGATGCCGTAACCGGTGTCTGCGCCGTCTTGGTCGCCAACATAGACTTCAACGTCTGTCGCTGCGCCAACGTCGAAGCGGCCAGCCAGGACAACGCGGTCGCCGTTTGTGCCGTTGTCAGCATAGGCCAGAGTTACGTCGGCGATGCCGAAGGAACCACCAGCTGTTGCTGTCCACTCGGTGTCGCCCGCGTTGTCGGAGTCTTGGCCACCAACTGCGAAGGTCCAGCCGCTCCATGTGTAAGCAACGTAGCCTGCAACACGGTCGCTTACGTCAGAAGCCGAAACGTGCACTGCCAGGTCACCAGCGGAGTACAGAACTTCAACACCGTTCAGAGCGCCGTCACCAGTGGAGGTGTATGCGTCGCCGTTGCCGTCAAATACAGTGTAGTCATAACCCAGGCCGGTCAGACCCATGTCGACGGGGTACTGACCTGGCATGGATTCCAGAGCACCGAAGATGTTGCCAACGCCAACTTCGAAGCCGCCGGAGCGTGCGAAGTAACGAACGCCGTTGAAGTCTGCGCCTGCACCATTGGTGGTGCCGTTGCCGTCAGCTTGGATACGTGCACGTGCACCGAAGACAACGCCTGCATCGGATTCAGCAGTCGCGTCGATCTGGAGACGCATACGCGATGTCAGGTCTGTGGAGCTGTCCAGCAGGGGGTTGGAGTCGTTGTCGTTGTACATAACGCCGAAACGGCCGTAGCCACCGAATGTTACGTCTGCTGCTGCTACACCGGCGGTCGCAACCAGGGCTGTTGTAGCGAAGAGAACTTTTTTCATGAGTTTTCCCTCGGTTTGAATTCATATGCCCAGACCGGGGAATCCGGTAAGGGTATGAAGGGTGTTTGCCCCCAATGCCCCGCACTTGGCAAGGTTCACGCGCCCCCCGCCCTCAATGTCGCTGACGCTGGTGCAGCTATGCCACAGTTTCGCCGCCCGAGGCTGCCCCGCCTGCCCGCTACTGCCTTTGGCACAGGGGCAGAGCGCCCGAACAGGCACCTATGACATAGACCTTGCCGATAAGGGCCTGCTTGGATAGACCGGAGCGCAAACAGGCAAAGGAAAGCTGCAATGGCCCTTCGTACCGCTTGCAAATTGGCAATCACCATTCTGGCGCTCAGCGCGCTCACCGCCTGTGGCGGGCGCTTTGGCAGCCCGGCCAGAGAGCTTCCGGATCAATACACCAATCCGAACAACCCCAATAACATCGAGACCAATCCAGACAATACGATCTGGTCGATCTTCAACCGCAAGAACACCGACACCAGCGTTTCGGTGAACAAATACCTCTGGTCGGCCTCGCTGGAAGTGCTGAACTTCTTGCCGGTGCAATCGGTCGATCCTTTCACCGGGGTTATCGTCACGGGCTACGGCACCCCTCCGGGCGGTGGCCGTGCGTATCGCGCGACCGTGCTGATCGACGACCCGGCACTGGACGCCCGCTCGCTCAACGTGGCGCTGCAATCCTCGGGCGGCCAGCCGGTGGCACGGGCGACAACCCGCGCGGTAGAGGATGCGATCCTCAGCCGGGCGCGGGAAATGCGCGTGTCCGACAGCAAATTCTGAGCCCGCTTAACTCAACACGTTTCCAACGCCGGGCCTTGTGAAAGCAGCAGCCCGGCGTTTTTCATGTCACGAAGGTCCCCTCATGCCCCGCTATACCCCCGCCGAGATCGAAGCCCGCTGGCAGCAAGCCTGGGAAAAGGATGGCGTCTTTCAGGCCGTTCGCAACGCCGACAAGCCGAAATACTATGTGCTTGAGATGTTCCCCTACCCCTCGGGCCGCATCCACATGGGGCATGTGCGCAACTACACGATGGGCGATGTGATCGCGCGCTACAAGATTGCCACCGGGCATAACGTGCTGCACCCGATGGGCTGGGACGCCTTTGGCATGCCCGCCGAAAACGCCGCCATGGCCATCGGCGGCCACCCGGCGGATTGGACCTATGACAACATCGCCGAGATGAAAAAGCAGATGAAGCCGCTCGGCCTGTCGATTGACTGGTCGCGCGAGATCGCTACCTGCCACCCCGGCTACTACGGCCAGCAGCAGGCGCTGTTTTTGGACTTCCTCAAAGAGGGGCTGGTCTACCGCAAAAACGCCGTGGTGAACTGGGACCCGGTCGATATGACCGTGCTGGCCAACGAGCAGGTCGAAAACGGCTGCGGCTGGCGCTCTGGCGCGCCGGTAGAGCGGCGCGAGTTGACGCAGTGGTTCTTCAAGATTTCGGATCACTCCGAAGAGCTGCTCTCGGCGCTCGACAGCCTCGACAACTGGCCCGCGAAGGTAAAGCTGATGCAGGCGAACTGGATCGGCAAATCGCGCGGGCTGCAGTTTGCCTTCTCGACCATCGAAGCGCCTGAAGGTTTCGACCGCATCGAAGTCTACACCACCCGCCCCGATACGCTGCTGGGCGCGTCTTTTGTCGGCATTTCGCCCGACCACCCGCTGGCCAAAACGCTGGAGCGGGACGATGAAGCCGTCGCAGCCTTCTGCGCCGAATGCCGCAAGGGCGGCACCACCGAAGAGGCGATCGAGACCGCCGAGAAGCTGGGCTATGACACCGGCATCCGCGTGCGCCATCCCTTTGATACGGCCCATGAACTGCCCGTCTATATCGCCAACTTCATCTTGATGGACTACGGCACCGGCGCAATCTTTGGCTGCCCAGGCCACGACCAACGCGATTTCGACTTTGCCAGCAAATACGATCTGCCGATCATCTCGACCTTTCTGCCCTCGGAAGATGCCTCACCCAAGCTCGACGAAGCCTTCGTGCCGCAGAAATCGGAAAAGGTGTTCTATAACCGTGGCTTCGCGGGCGACCAGTGGCAGACCGGCGAAGACGCCGTCGACGCCGCCATCGCCTTTTGCGAGGAAAACGGCATCGGCCAAGGCGTCACCAAATACCGCCTGCGCGACTGGGGCCTCTCGCGCCAGCGCTACTGGGGTTGCCCGATCCCCGTTGTCCATTGTGACGACTGCGGCGTGGTGCCGGAAAAGAAAGAGAACCTGCCGATCGAGCTGCCCTACGACGTCAGCTTTGACACACCCGGCAACCCGCTCGACCGCCACCCGACATGGCGCAACTGCGCCTGCCCCGCCTGCGGCAAGGACGCGCTGCGCGAGACTGACACGATGGACACTTTCGTCGACAGCTCGTGGTATTTCGCCCGCTTCACCGCGCCGCGTGCGGAGACGCCGACCGTCATGGAAGACGCGCAATATTGGATGAACGTCGATCAATATATCGGCGGCATTGAACACGCGATCCTGCACCTGCTTTACTCGCGCTTCTTTGCCCGTGCGATGCAGATCACTGGCCACCTGCCCGAAAGCGCTGTTGAGCCCTTCGACGCGCTCTTTACCCAAGGCATGGTGACGCATGAGATCTACCAGACCCGCGACGGCAATGGCCGCCCGGTCTATCACCTCCCCGAAGAGGTGACCGAGGGCAAATTGGCAGACGGCACCGAGGTTGAGATCATCCCCTCCGCCAAAATGTCGAAGTCTAAGAAAAACGTCGTCGACCCGCTGCACATCATCTCGAACTATGGCGCCGACACCGCGCGTTGGTTCGTGCTGAGCGATTCGCCCCCCGAGCGGGACGTGGAATGGACCGCCAGCGGGGCCGAGGCGTCTTACAAGCACCTGTCGCGCGTGTGGAACATCTGCGACCGCGTGAGCGAAATGGACCGCGATGCAACCGGCACCGGCGATGACGATCTGCTGCGCGCCATGCACAAAACGATCCATGATGTGACGATGGGCGTGGAATCCTTCGGCTTTAACGCGGCGATTGCCAAGCTCTATGCCTTCACCGCCACTTTGCAGAAATCCAAGGCGGGCTATGCCGCGCAGCGCGAAGCGATCATGACGCTGGCGCAGTTGATGTCGCCGATGACCCCGCACCTGTCGGAAGACATCTGGGCACATCAAGGCGGCGAAGGGCTGATCACCAAGGCCCCATGGCCCAAGGCCGATGAGAAGATGCTGGTCGATGACACCGTGACCCTGCCGATCCAGATCAACGGCAAACGCCGGGCGGAAATTCAGGTGCCCGCCGACATGTCCAAGGAAGAGGTTGAAAAAATCGCGCTGGCGCATGAAGCTGTCATTCGAACGCTGGACGGGGCCACACCGAAAAAGGTCATCGTCGTGCCCGGACGGATTGTGAATGTCGTTGCCTAAGCCCGCCCATATGCGCCGCCGCTTCCTGCTGGGCCTGCCTCTGCTGGCGCTCGCTGCCTGCGGGTTCGAGCCGGTCTATGGCCCCGGCGGCGCGGGCACGGCCCTGCAAAACCGCGTGTTGGTGGATGCGCCGGAAGACCGCTTTGGCTATTTTCTGGTGCGCGAGGTGGAAACCCGCTTGGGCCGCGCGGCCACGCCCCATTGGGGGCTGGCGCTGACTACCACCACAACCGAAGACGGGCTGGCCATCGACAGCGAAGGCAACACCCGGCGCTATAACCTGCTGGGCACCACCTCTTACGCCCTGCGCGACCTCGACAGCGGGCAGATCGTGACCTCGGGCAAGGTCGAAAGCTTCACCGGCTATTCCGCCACCGGCACCACCGTCGCCACCCGCGCCGCCGAGTTGGATGCGCAGGAACGCCTGATGGTGATTCTGGCTGACCTCGTCGTGAGCCGTCTTTACGCGGCTGACCTGCCGCAATGAAGCTCACCCCGCGCGAGGCGAAACCCTATTTCGCGCGGCCTGATCCCGCGCGGACGGGGCTTTTGATCTACGGCAGCGATGCCATGCGCGTGGCGCTGAAACGGCAGGAATTCCTGAAAAACCTGCTCGGCGCCAATGCCGAAGAGGAAATGCGCCTCAGCCGGATGCCCGCAGGCGAATTGCGCCGCGATCCGGCGGTGCTGTTGGACGCGATCAAGGCCGTCGGGTTCTTCCCCGGCCCGCGTGCCGCGCTGGTGGAAGAGGCGAATGACAATATCGCCAAAATCTTGCTCGACGCGCTGAAAGACTGGCAGCCGGGCGACGCGCAGATCATCGTCACGGCGGGCGATCTGAAAAAGACGTCCAAGGTGCTCAAAGCCTTTGAGAGCCACCCCAACGCCTATGCCACCGCGATCTATGACAATCCGCCCGACCGGGCCGAGATCGAACAGATGCTAAAGGATGCGGGCCTCACACCCGAGGCCGACGCGATGGCCGCGCTCAGCGATCTGGCCCGCACGCTTGATCCGGGTGATTTCCGCCAAACGCTAGAGAAGATCACGCTCTATAAACTGGGCGACAGCAGCCCCATCGGGCTGGAAGACATCGCCGCCTGCGCCCCCACCTCGACCGAGGCCGAGGTGGACGACATCCTGCATGTGGTCGCCGAGACCCGCGCCGCCGAGATCGGCCCGGTGATGAGCAAGCTGCAAGGCCAAGGCGTGAACCCGGTGACGCTGACCATCATGGCGACCCGGCATTTCCGCACCCTCTACCGCATCGCCGCCAACCCCGGCGCGCCGATCTATGGCGTGCGCGACCGCGACCGCGCGATCCGGCAGGCGCGCAACTGGGGCGTCGTGAAGCTGGAAACCGCGCTTGCGGTGCTGACTGAGACCGACCTCAAGCTGCGCTCTGCCGGGCAGCACGCCCCGGCGCTGGCTTTGGTCGAGCGGGCCTTTATCCGTCTGGCGATGCTGGGCGCACAACGTTGATTTTGGAAGAGGAAATTCAATGTATACAGTCATCGGCGGCACCAAGTCCCGCGCGTTTCGCGTTATGTGGATGCTCGAAGAATTGGGCCAACCCTACGCGCTGAACCCCGCAGCACCCCGTTCGGAGGAGGCGCGCAAATACAACCCTTCGGGCAAGATCCCCGCGCTTGTGGACGGCGATGAGGTGCTGACCGATTCTATCGCAATCATGACCTATCTGGCCGACAAGCACGGCGCGCTGACTGCCCCCGCAGGCACGCCCGAACGCGCGCGGCAGGACGCATTGACCTTTTGGCTGATCGACGAGTTTGACGCGATCCTCTGGGCGGCGGCGAAACACAGTTTCATCTTCCCCGAAGAAGCGCGCGTGCCTGCGATCAAAGACAGCCTCAAGGCCGAGTTCGAGCTCGCGGCCAATGCGCTCTCCAACCGCCTAGAGGGACCGTTTCTGATGGGCGATCAGATCACCGTCCCCGACCTGCTGGCCGTGCATTGCATCAACTGGTCGATCGGCGCGAAATTCCCGCGTGTGGATGACAAGCTGAACCTCTGGGCAAAATCCCTGCGCGAACGCCCCGCTTTCGTCGCCGCGATGGCCAAGGAAAATGGTTAACGCCGCGCCCATTCCTCAGCATGGCGGCCCGCCCAATGGCCGGTCGCCAGACAGCCATTGATCAGATAGCCGCCCGTGGGCGCTTCCCAATCCAGCATTTCCCCGGCGGCAAAGACGCCCGGCACCTCGCGCAGCATCAGCCCCGCATCCAGCGCGTCGAGCGCTATCCCCCCCGCCGTCGAAATCGCCTCATCCGTCGGGCGCAGCCCGGCATGGGCGATGGGCAGGTCTTTCAGCAAGGCGGCCAGCGCCTCGGCCTCCTGCGGCAGCGGGCGCGCCATCTCTTGCAGCAGCGCGATCTGGGCGGGGGTCAGCTTCAGCCGCTTGCGCAGACGGTTGGCCTGACTGTCCTTGCCGCGCGGCTTCGCCAGACGCGCCGCCACGTCGCCAACCTGCAAGTCCGGCAACAGATCAAGCGCCAGCCCCTGCCCTTCGCGCAGCCCGCGCGAGACGCTGTAAATGCCCCCGCCCTCCAGCCCACGGGCCGAGATCACCGCCTCCCCACGTGAGGTGTAGGGGCCAGCGCGCCATGCCACACCCTTGAGCGCCGCGCCGAAATGGCGGGTCATATGCGGCGACCAATCGACCAGCAGCCCGATATTGGCCGGAGCGAAATCGCGCAGGGCCACGCCGCGCGTCGTCAACAGCGGCGCCCATACCCCGGTCGCGCCAAGCCGCCGCCAACTTGCACCGCCGAGGGCCAGTACCGTCACATCGGCCTCGACCACTTCCCGCCCGCCGGGCGTATCGAAGGTGAATGCATCCCCGTCCCAGCCCTGCCACTGCCAGCGGGTGTTGATCGTCACCCCGCAGTCCGTCAGCCGCGCAAGCCAAGCCCGCAGCAACGGAGAGGCTTTCATCGCACGGGGGAAAACCCGCCCCGTCGAGCCGGTAAAGACCTCTTGCCCCAGCCCTTCGGCCCAGTCCTGCACCGCTTGGGCATCGAAGGCTTCCAGCATCGGGCGCAAGGCGGTCTGCGCCTCTTCATAGGCGGCGAGAAAGGGCGCGAAAGGTTCGGACTTGGTCAGGTTCAACCCAGATTTACCCGCCATCAAGAACTTGCGACCGACCGAGGGCTTCGCCTCGCAAAGCGTGACCGACAGCCCCGCCTGCGCCATGACCTCGGCGGCCATCAGCCCTGCGGGGCCGCCCCCGATGACCAAGGCGCGGGTCACGCGGCGCGCTCTTGGGTCTGCATGTCTGACGGGGAAGCCATGGGCCTGTCCTTGCCTTGGGGAGGATTTGACACATTCTCTTGCCTGCCGTGGCCCTGCAATGCAAGCGAAAGGGAGACCCGTGACCCAAGGCGAGACTTTGCCAGATTGCCCGCTCTGCCTTCGGCCCATTCCTCGGGACGTGCCGCAGAGCCTGCATCACCTCATCCCCAAGCTGCGCGGCGGCAAGGGGGGCCCGACGGTGCTGATGCACCACATTTGCCACCGCGAGGTGCACGCCGCCCTGACCGAGACCGAACTGGCACGGCACTACAACACGCCCGAAGCGCTGCGCAGCCATCCGAGGCTGGCCAAATTCGCCGCATGGGTGGCGAAACGCCCGCCCGGTTTTCGTTCCAAAGTGCCGGGCGGTACGCGCAAACGTTAGGCGGGGCTGCACATCCGTTTGATTTCCTGCGCGATTTCGGGCCGCGCAGCCAGCGTATCGGCGGCCAGCGCCAGCGCGTGATCCTGCAGTTCCGCTTCGACGAGGCGGTCGATCAGGCCAAAGGTCAGCGCCTCCTCTGCCGTGATTTTCTGCCCGCCCATCAGCAAAAGCTTGGTCCGCGCGGGGCCGATCAGCGCCGCCATCCGCGCCGGGTCCGAGGGCTGCGGCAGAAACCCGAGCTTCATCACCGGATAGAAGAACTTTGCCCCCGGCACGGCGATGCGCAGATCGCAGGCCAGCGCCATGCCCATCGCACCGCCCGCCAGCGTGCCATTGAGCGCGGCAATGCTCAGCCCCGGCAGGGCCGCCACCGCGCCTGAAAGACGCTCCCAGACATCCGATTTCGCAAGGCCCGCGCGGGCTTCGTCAAGATCGGCCCCCGCGCTAAACACCTTGCCGCGACCGGTCAGGATCACCACGCGGGCGGCCTGTGCCTCCTCCATGATATCGGCCAGTTCGACCAGCATGGCATGGGTCAGGGAATTGGCCTTATCGGGGCGGTTGATCGTGACGGTCCAGATGTCGCCTGCGCGGTCAAGCTCGATCATATCAGGCCCACCGCCTTGCGGATGTCTTCATCGCGCAGGGAAATCTCATCGCCGAGGAAACGATCCGCCTCGGGGCCGCACATCCACAGCAGCGTGCGCGCAGGCCAATCGGCAGGGATATGCACGTCCCAGTCAAGCTGGCTGACCGGGTTCACGCCGCTGTCTTTGATGTCGCGCTGCATGTCGGTGGCCACGGTGCCCGGCGACAGACCGATGGCGCGGATGCCGTTGCCGCCCTCTTCGTGGTGCAAACACTGGGTCAGCATATTCGCCGCCGCCTTGGAGGCGCAGTAGTGGCTCCATGCCTCCACCGGGTTGTGCGCGGCCCCCGAAGAGATCGTTAGCACCGTGCCGCCGCCGTTTTCTTTCATCAGTGGCAGGGCTGCGCGCATGCCGTGAAAGACGCCAGTCACGTTGATGTTGATCGCCTTGGCCCAATCCGACGGATCGGCCTCTGCCATGAGCGAGATCGGATCGATCACGCCTGCATTGTTGATCAGCACATCCAGCCCGCCAAACGCCCGGCGCGTGGTCTCAACCGCAGAGGTCATCTCGTTATAGCGGGTCACATCGCAGGGGATGGCGATGACGCGATTGCCCAAATCTCCTGCCAATTCGGCGATGGCATCCTGACTGCGCGCCAACAGGGCGATATTGGCGCCCGCCTCGGCGAATACCCGCGCGGCGGCGGCGCCGATGCCCCGGCTGGCACCGGTAATCATGATCGTCTTGCCTGTCATGTCCATGGGGTGATCCTTCCGCTAATTTTGTACATTGCTTGGAGGCTGTGGTAATCTGCCGATCAACCCGGGTCCAGCCTCGCGTCGCTTGACCCTGCGCGGGGATTGGCAGACCCTATGCACAACTCATTGCCGAAAAGGATTTTCCGATGTCTCGCATCCCTACAGCGTCACTGCTTCTCGCCCTGCCGGTCACGCTGGCCTCGACGCCCCTCTGGGCCGATCTGACCCCTCCCGAAGTGTGGGGCGATTGGCGCCAGTATATGCAGAGCATGGGCTATCAGGTTGAGGCGAGCGAAGCCTTTGACGGCGCGGACCTAACCGTCAGTGATGTGACCCTGAAGATGGATATGGCCGAAGAGGGTGGCGATTTTTCCTTGTCGCTCGGCACGCTGCGTTTCGAGCCGGAAAGTGACGGCGCGGTCAATATCCGCATGCCCAATGTCATGCCGATGACGATCAACGTCGCGCCCGAAACGCCCGAGGATGAACCGGTGTCGATGGTATTGAACTATGCCCAGACCGCCCCGGTGATGCGCGCCAGCGGCAGCGCTGAGGCGCTTCAGTATGACTATGCCGCCGACAGCATCTCTCTCACGCTTGCGGGGCTCAAGGTTGGCGAAGAAAGCTATACCGAAGAAGAAGCCAAGTTCACCCTGACCGGCAGCGGCGTCAGCAGCCGGACCGAAATGACCGGGACCGAGACGCGTCGCTACGACCAGTCGGGCCGCATCGACAGACTGCAATATGACGTGGTGATGAAAACCCCCGAAGACCCTGCCCGTGTCGCCGTGAAGGGCGGCGTGGATCAAGTGGTCTTTGACGGCAGCGGCACGCTGCCGATGATCGACGCAGGCGCCGACATGGCCGCAATGATGCGCGAAGGTCTGACCTTTGGCGGCAGCTTTACCGCCGGCGCAGGCCGCACCGACATGCAGGTCTCTGACCCCGAAAATGGGGAGTTTCAGCTGGTCTCAAGTTCAACCGGGGCGAAGCTTGGCGTGGCGATGGGGCTGGAAGGGCTTTCCTATGACGGTGGCCAGCAGAACATCGAGGTCAGCGTCACCGCCGCCGACATGCCCTTCCCGATCCAGTTCAGCATGGCCGAAAGTGCGTTTAACCTGAAAATGCCGGTGATGAAGTCCGAAGAGCCGCAGGACTTTGCCTTTGGTGTCAAGCTCGACAGCTTTAAGATGTCGGACATGATCTGGGGCATCTTTGACCCTACCGGCCAATTGCCCCGCGACCCGGCAACTTTGGTCGTGGACCTGTCGGGCAAGGCCAAGCTGCTGTTTGAACTGATGGACCCCGAAGTTACCGCCACGATGGGCGATGAGGTACCGGGCGAAATTCACGAATTGAACGTAAACGAAGTCACGCTTGACGTAGCAGGGGCCGAGTTCGATGCCACGGGGGCGATCACTTTTGACAACGACGACATGCAAACCGTGCCCGGCATGCCAAAGCCCGTCGGCGCGCTGGACCTGTCATTGATCGGCGGCGTGGCCTTGCTGGATAAATTGGTGACCATGGGGCTGATCCCACAGGAGCAGGCACTGGGCGCGCGGATGATGATGGGGCTCTTTACCGTCCCGGGCGAAGGCGAAGACTCCCTGACCTCCAGAATCGAGTTCACCGAAGAGGGCGGCATCCTCGCCAACGGTCAGCAGATCAAATAACAACCGGCGCGGCCTTGGTCCGCGCCCTTTCCGCGTGGGAAAATACAGCGCGGCCCTTGCCCCTCTCGGGGCGGGGGATTACCCCTTTTCCAACCCCAAAAGGAGCCAGACCATGCCAGACGCCCTTGATGCATTGACCAAGTCCCTCCTTCAGGCGGCCACAAAGGCCGGTGCGGATGCGGCCGATGCCATGGCGATCACGGCAAGCTCCGTCTCGATCGAAGTGCGCGGCGGGGCGCTGGAACAGGCCGAACGCTCCGAAGGGACGGACGTCGGTCTGCGGGTTTTCGTCGGCCAGCGCTCGGCCAATGTCTCGGCCTCCGACACGTCGTCGCGCACGATCGAAGAAATGGCCGAACGCGCCGTCGCCATGGCCCGCGAAGCACCCGAAGACCCCTATGCGGGGCTGGCCGATCCCGCTCAACTCTCTGCCCGCCGCGATGCGGAAGGGCTAGAGCTTTGCGACCCCGCGCCAGAGCCTTCCCCCGAAGCCCTGCAAGATGACGCCGCCCGCGCCGAAGCCGCCGCGCTGGCCGTCAAAGGGGTCAGCCAAGTGCAATCGGCAGGCGCTGGCTATGGCGCACAGAAAATCCATCTCGCGGCGACCAACGGGTTCGAGGGCGGCTATGCCCGCAGTGAACGCGGGCTGTCCTGCGTCGCCATTGCAGGCAGCGGCACGGGGATGGAGCGGGACTACGACGGCGACAGCCGTATCTTTCAGGCCGACCTGCGCGCCGCGCAAGAGATCGGCACCCGCGCGGGCGAACGCGCGCGGGCGCGGCTCGATGCCCGCAAGCCGCCCACCGGCAGCTATCCGGTGCTGTTTGACGAACGCATCGCCGCCTCGCTGATCGGGCATCTGCTGGGCGCGATCAACGGTCAGGCGATTTCGCGCGGAGCGTCTTTCTTGCGCGATGCGATGGGGGAGCAGGTGCTGCCCGAAGGTCTGTCCCTGATCGAAGACCCGACCCGCATCCGCGCCACCGGCTCACGTCCTTTCGATGCCGAAGGGTTGCCGACCCAGCAACGGGCCATCGTTGAAAAAGGCATCCTGCAAGGCTGGACGCTCGACCTTGCCACGGCCCGCAAGCTGGAGCTTACCCCCACCGGCAACGCCGCGCGGGGCCCCGGCTCTGGCCCGCAGCCCTCGAACTGGAACATCGCGCTGACCCAAGGGGAGGCCAGCCGCGACGATCTGATCGCTGAGATGGGCACCGGGCTTCTGGTGACCTCGATGATCGGCAGCACGATCAACCCCAACACGGGCGACTATTCGCGCGGAGCTTCGGGCCTTTGGGTCGAGAATGGTGAGATCACACATGCGATCAACGAATGCACCATCGCGGGCAATCTGCGCGACATGCTGCGGGCGATGATCCCCGCCAATGATGCACGCACCCATCTCAGCCGCGTTGTGCCCTCGCTGCTGGTACCGGGAATGACCCTTGCCGGTGCCTGAGGACGACCTCGCCCTTTTAATCGACGCCGCCCGCAAGGCGGGTGCCGTGGCGCGCGGCTTTGTCGGGGCCACGGCCAAACGCTGGGACAAGCCCGACAACGCAGGCCCGGTGACCGAGGCCGATCTGGCGGTGAACGATCTGTTGCTCGCGGAACTGCGCGGCGCGCGGCCCGGCTATGGCTGGCTGTCGGAGGAGACTGAGGACAACACTGACCGGCTGGGGCATGACAAGGTCTTCATCATTGACCCGATCGACGGCACCCGCAGCTTCGTCGAAGGCTCTGACACATGGGCGCATTCACTGGCGGTGGCCGAGGCGGGCGAGGTTACGGCGGCGGTGGTTTATCTGCCGATGCGCGACATGCTCTATGCTGCCAGCCGGGGCGGTGGGGCCACGCTGAACGGCACGCCGATCCGTACCTCCGAGGTGAGCGATCTGGCCGAGGCGACTGTACTTGCCGCCCGCCCCGCGCTGGTGGCAGAACGCTGGCACGGCGGCGCACCGCCTGTGTTCAAACGCAGCTACCGTCCCTCGCTTGCCTACCGTATGGCGCTGGTGGCCGATGCCTCATTTGACGCGATGATCACCCTGCGCCGCACGTGGGAATGGGACATCGCCGCAGGGACGCTGATCGTGGCTGAAGCGGGCGGCACCTGCACCACCACCAAGGGCGCGCCGCTCAGGTTCAACAACCCCGACCCGCGCGTGGATGGCATCGTCGCGGGCGGCCCAATGGTGCAGCGCGCGCTGATTGACGCCCTTGCGTGACCGGCCCCATCTGCTAGGCACTATGCGCAGCACCGCAGCTTTGACAGATCAAAGGACAGCTCCATGACCCAACGCCTGCACCTTGTTTTCGGTGGCGAACTTGTCGACCCGACCAAGAACGCATTCAAGAACGTCGACGACATCCATATCGTCGGGATCTTCCCCAACTACGCCAGCGCCTATGACGCATGGAAATCCGAAGCGCACCGGACCGTGGATAACGCCCATATGCGCTATTATATCGCCCATCTGCACCGCCTGCGCGACGAAGAGACCTCGGCCTCGCCCACTGAAGAGCTGGAATAAACCACCATGGCGGCGCGGTCGCTGGGGCTTGCAGCCTATCGCGCCCTCGTGCGCCGCGGCGGGGCCGAAGACGCAGCGCCCTATGCCGCGCGCCCCGAGGGTGAGCTGGTCTGGATGCATGCCGCCGAGGCGGGCAATGTCTTGGCCGTGCTCGACCTTGCCAAACGTCTGATGGCGATGCGTGACCGCGTAGCGGTGCTGGTGACCCTTTCGGAGAGCGCAGCCACCCAAGACCTCCCGCCGACCGACACCCGCGATCTTTTTATTCTTCCGGCCCCCAGCGAACATCCCGAGAATGTCGCGCGGTTCCTTGACCATTGGCGCCCCGGCTTTTGCCTGTGGACATGGGGCGGGCTGAGGCCCAATCTGGTGTTGGAAACCGCGGCGCGCGGCTGTCCGATGATGATGATCGACGCCGACAGCGCTGGCTTCGATGGCCGCCGAGACCGCTGGATGCCCGATGTGACCCGACAGCTGTTGTCCGCCTTCGATCAGGTACTCACCCGCTCTCCGGCCGTGCTGCGCCGTCTGGTGCAACTGGGACTGCCGCGCAGCAAGGGGGAGGTGACTTCGCCGCTGCTGACGGGCGGCCAAGCGCTGCGCTGCGCGGATTCGGATTTGGCGGATATGTCGGCTTGCCTTGTCGGTCGCCCGGTCTGGTATGCCACGCAAATCCTACCCGAAGAGATCCCCGTGGTGCTGACCGCTCACCGCCAAGCGCTGCGTCTGTCGCACCGCTTGCTGCTGATCCTGCACACCCATGATTATCCGACCGCCGATATCGCCTATGAGCGTGCCCGCGCGCGTGGGTTCACCGCAATGCGGTGGGGAGATGACCCCTACCCCGATGAGACAACGCAGGTCATGGTGGCCGATGACCCCGGCGACCGCGGGTTGTTTTTCCGTGTCGCACCCGTGTCGTTCCTTGGCTCTTCGCTGGTGTCGGGCCATGGTGGCTGTGACCCCTTCGAGGCCGCAGCACTTGGCTCGGCGGTGCTTTACGGCCCCAAGGTGCGCAACTTTCTACCCTCTTACGGGCGGCTTGCCACGGCGGGCGCGGCGCGGATCGTCAACGATGCGGGTGCGCTTGGCAATGCGGTTTCGCGGTTGATCGCGCCGGATCAGGCGGCGACCATGGCCCACGCGGGCTGGGACGTGATCAGCGAGGGCGCCGAACTGGCCGATAGGGTGATCGAATTGATCCAAGACAGCCTCGACGACCATGCAGGAGCCTCAAATGCGCGCGCCTGATTTCTGGCACCTGCCCCGCCCTGACTGGCGCGCGCGGCTGTTGCAACCGCTAGGCGCGCTTTATGCCGCCGCCACCGCGCGGCGGCTGGCCAGCGGCACACCACTGCGCTTGGGTCTCCCGGTGATCTGCGTCGGCAACATCAATGCGGGCGGCACCGGCAAGACGCCCACGGTGATGGCGGTGCTGCAATATCTGCTAGAGCGCGGCCATCGCCCGCATGTCGTCTCACGCGGCTATGGCGGCACGCTGGAGGGGCCGGTTCGGGTTGACCCCGTACAGCACAGCGCCGAGGAGGTGGGGGACGAGCCGCTGCTGCTCGCCGCCTTTGCCGATGTCTGGGTCGCCCGGGATCGCGCAGCGGGGGCGCAGGCTGCCGAAGCGGCGGGGGCCACGGTGGTGGTGCTGGATGACGGTTTTCAGAACCCCGCGCTGGTGCAGGATCTGAGCATCGTGGTGGTGGACGCGGTCAAAGGGTTTGGCAACGGCCTGTGCCTGCCTGCCGGGCCATTGCGTGAGCCTGTCGCGGCGGGGCTGGCGCGGGCTGATCTTTTGCTCTCTATCGGGGATGAAGCGGCGCAGATCCGTTTCGCGGCAGGGCTGCCAAAAACCGATCTTCCCCATGCGCGTGCCGAACTCGCCCCACTGCAAACCGGAATGGATTGGTCGGATTCCCAAGTGCTCGCCTTTGCAGGCATCGGCCACCCTGAGAAGTTTCTCGCCACGCTGCGCGGGCTGGGGGCCACGATCCTCCACGCCGAGGCGCTGGAGGATCACCAGCCGCTGACATCGCGGCTGATGTTGAGGCTAGAGACCGAGGCCGCAACGCGCGGCGCCCAGCTTGTCACCACCGAGAAAGACGCCGTGCGCCTGCCGATGGAGTTCCGCGCCAAGGTGCTGACCCTGCCGGTGCGCCTGTCCCTGCCCGAAGGCAATGCGCTGCATGCAGCGTTGGACAGGCTGCCACGGCCCTAGTCTTTCAGGGCCCCAGTCTTTCAGGGCCCTAGCCTTTGTTGTCTTCGCCCAATTTCGGTGCAGGGCGGTGCAACGAAAGCTCGGCCCCCGAAAAGGTGAAGGGCGACCGCAGCCCCGGCACGCCATCAAGCTCAATCTGCATGCCCCGCGCCACGACCTGCGGATCAGCCATGACATCGGCCATGTCGTTGATCGGCCCGGCGGGCACGCCATGCGCTTCGCACGCCGCCAACAGATCATCGCGGCTGCGCAGACGGGTGGCCCCGGTCAGGCGGCGGATCATCTCGGGCCGGTTGGCGACACGGTCGGCATTCTTGAGGTACTCGGGCGCGGTGGCCATGTCATCCAGCCCCAGCAACTGACACAGGCGCTGGTATTGTCCGTCATTGCCGGTGGCGATGATGAGATGGCCGTCGGAACACTCAAACACCTCATAGGGCGTCAGGTTGGGATGCGCGTTGCCCATCCGCGTCGGCGCCTTGCCGGTGGTCATATAGTTCATCGCCTGATTGCCGGTGATCGCCACGGCGCAGTCAAGCAGTGCCATGTCGATATGCTGGCCGACGCCGGTTTGGTGGCGCTGGTGCACGGCGGCCAAAATCGCGGTGCTGGCATAGACCCCGGTAAAGATATCGGTGATCGCCATGCCGGATTTCTGCGGCTGGCCGTCCGGTTCGCCAGTGATCGACATCAGGCCCGACATGCCTTGGATGATGAAATCATAGCCCGCGCGATGGGCATAAGGCCCGGTGTGGCCGAACCCCGTGATCGAACAATAGATCAGTTTCGGGAACTGGGCAGAGAGGCTGGCATAGTCCAACCCGTATTTCGCCAATCCCCCGGTCTTGAAATTTTCGATCAGGATATCCGCATCGGCCAAAAGCTCTTTGACCTGCGCCTGCCCTTCCTCGGTGCGGAAATCCACGGTGACCGAGGCTTTGCCCCGGTTCGTCGAGTGGAAATAGGAAGCGGTGACATCCTCGTCCCGGGTAACAAAGGGCGGCCCCCATTGGCGGGTGTCATCCCCCGCCGGGCTTTCTACTTTGATCACCTCGCATCCGAGGTCCGACAGTGTCTGACCGGCCCAAGGGCCAGCCAAAACACGCGCCAATTCGACGACTTTCAGTCCTGCAAGCGGTGCGGTCATTAGCCAGCCAGCGCTTCGTCGAGGATTTCCTTCATGTCGGCATAGGACATGTTCGAATGTTTTTTGCCGTCGATGACAAAGCTCGGTGTGCTTGAAATGTCATCCTCTTTGGAGTTCTCGGTGTACCATGCCACCAGCGCCTCGGCTTTTTCACCGTCTTTCAGGCATTCGTCCAACGTCTCGTTATCAAGGCCAGCCAGACGGCCAATCTTGCGCAGCTCGTCGACGATGGCGGCAGGTTCGCCCGCGCGGGTCCATTCGCTTTGCGATTTGTAGATCAAGTCGGCGATGCCAAAGAACTTCTCCTGACCGCCGCAGCGCGCCACCATGGAGGCCCAAAGACCGTAGCGGTCGAAATAGACTTCGCGGTAGATGAACTTGACCTTGCCGCTGTCGATGTAATCGGCCTTCAGCTTTTTGAAGGTATCGTTGTGGAAGGTCGCACAGTGCGGGCAGGTGAAGGAGGCGTATTCGATCATCGTCACCGGCGCGTTTTCATCGCCCATGACCATCTCGGTGATGCCTGAGGTATCCACATCGCCCTCAGTCGTTTGCGCGTTCGCGGCCCCAACCAAAGGTGTCAGCGCGGTGCTGCCAAGGGGGGAGAAGCCGAAGCTGCTTGCGGCAAACCAGCCACCGACGCCGAGTGTGGCGAGACCGCCAAGGATTACGTTTCTGCGATTCATGAGATGTTCCTTTGTCTGTTACGTCAGCTTTAGGTTGGTCAGCTTTGGTTCTTGTTCAATATGTTCTCGCCCAGACGTGCAAGGGCTGCGCGCAGCCCTTCGTCGGCCACGGGCTGGGCGGCCTCAGCTGCTTTGCGTTGCAATGCAGGGCTCGGAGCGGTCTTTTCGCCCTTGGGTTTATGATCAAACGCCACTTGCCCCTCGGCAAAGCCTGTCGCCGCCGTCTGAGTGATCCGCACCCGCGCGATGGCGTTATAGCCATAGACCGCGTTGACCCGCGCGCGCAGTTGCTCTTTTTGCATCTCCAGCATGGGCGCATTGGCCCCGGTGGTCAGCAAGGTCAGCGTGGCACCGATGCCTTCTTTCCGGCCATAGCTGACCTCAACCGGGCGCGAGATGGCGGCGGTTGCTTCGCCCACGATCTCGGTCCAATGGGTCAACAGACGCGATTGCGCAAAGCCACGGGTCTCGCTCGCCTTGCGAATCTGCTGCGAGAGCAGGCTGTCGGTGCGTTTAAACCCTTTTGTAGTTGTACGACGTGGCGGCATGGCTTTGTTTCCCGAATGTGCTGACATACATAACCATTTGCCCCAGCGTCACCAGCCCCTGCCCCCTCGAAAGGCCTAAACATTGCGTGAGAAGACCCCCGTCAGCAAGCTGCCGCCGATCCTGCTGGAATGGTACGACACCCACGCCCGCGCCCTGCCATGGCGGGTGCCGCCGCATGAGCGGATGGCCGGGGTCATGCCCGACCCCTACCGCATTTGGCTGAGCGAGGTCATGTTGCAGCAGACCACCGTGGCCACGGTAAAGGACTATTTCGCGCGGTTCACCGCCCGCTGGCCGGATGTCGCCGCCCTTGCCGCCGCCGAGGATGCTGATGTGATGGCCGAATGGGCGGGCCTTGGCTATTACGCCCGCGCCCGCAACCTGTTGAAATGCGCGCGTGCGGTGGTGGCCGAGCATGGCAGCAGCTTCCCGGCGGATCACGACGCGCTGCTGAAACTGCCGGGGATCGGGCCTTATACGGCGGCGGCGATCTCCTCCATCGCGTTCGATCTGCCCCATGGGGTGCTTGATGGCAATGTCGAGCGGGTGATGGCGCGGGTCTATGACATCCACACGCCGCTCCCTGCTGCGAAGCCCGAGCTGATGGCACGGGCCATCGCACTGACCCCGCAGGATCGGCCCGGAGACTATGCCCAAGCGGTGATGGATCTCGGCGCTACGATCTGCACGCCAAAATCCCCCGCCTGCGGTATCTGCCCGTGGCGTGATCCCTGCGTCGCGCGGGCGGAAGGCACAGCAGCGCTCTTGCCCAAGAAGACACCGAAAAAACCAAAACCCATCCGCCACGGCACCGTTTATCTGGCGCAGCGCGAGGATGGCGCGTGGCTGCTTGAGACACGGCCCGACAAAGGGCTGCTTGGTGGGATGCTCGGTTGGCCCGGTTCTGACTGGGTTGATACGGCAGAGCCGCGCCCCGTAGGGACGCCACCCATGGCCGCCGATTGGCAGCCCCTGCCCGGTGAGGTGCGCCACACCTTCACCCATTTCCATCTGATGCTGACGGTGCAGCACGCGCGGGTCGGCCATGATGCCGCGCCGCAAAACGGTGAATTCATCGGCCAAAACCAGTTCAGGCCCAGCGATCTGCCCACCGTAATGCGCAAGGCTTTTGATCTGACCCGCTAGCGCCGCGTCAGGCTTTGTAACCCCGGCAATCTGCGGTATATCTGGCGCGCAACAATGAGGTGCTCCATGCCGAACCGCATCATCGCCCCCCAAGACCTTGCCCGCATCAGCCGCGCCCTGCCCTTTTGGCTGTCGCTGCTGCTGATCCCGCTGGCGTGGTTTTGTGCCCTGCAAGGCGGCTGGACCATCGCGCTGCTGCCGCTGGTGACGTGGTATCTGTTTTCGATGCTCGACGCGGTGCTGGGGCTGAACCTCGACAACGCTGATCTGGAAGCGACGGAAGATGATCTCTATTGGTATCGCCTCGTCACGCTGATCTGGGCGCCGCTGCAATTTCTCACTGTTTTCGGACTGATCTACTATGCCACCCGCGCCGGACATCTAGACACGGCAGAGCGGATATTCCTTTTCTTCGGCGTTGGCGTGATCACCGGCACCATCGGCATCAACTATAGCCATGAGCTGATGCACCAGCGGAACAAGACCGAACGGCGGCTGGCGGATATCCTGCTAGCCATGGTGCTCTATTCGCATTTCCGGTCGGAACATCTGCTGGTGCACCACCGCCATGTCGGCACCCCGCGCGACACGGTGACGGCGCGCTATAACGAAGGGTTCCACCGCTTCTATCCGCGCGTGCTGCGCGAGTCGCTGACCTCGGCCTTCCAAGCGGAGAAAAACATGCTGGCGCGCAAGGGGCTGCCTTGGACCGATCCGGCCAATCCCTTTTTCAAATACTGGGCGCTGCAGGCCGGTTTTTTGCTGCTAGCGCTGGTCTTGGGCGGTTGGAGCGGTCTGGGCCTGTTCCTCGTGCAGGCCGGGGTCGCGATCTGGCAGTTGGAACTGGTCAATTACATCGAACACTACGGGCTGACGCGCAAACATCTGGGCGGGGCCAAATACGAACATGTCCAGCCACGCCATTCGTGGAACGCGGCGCATAAGGCCAGCAACTGGCTGCTGATCAACCTGCAACGCCATTCCGATCACCACTACAAACCCGACCGGCGTTTCCCGGTCTTGCAGACCTATGGCACGGGCGACGCGCCACAGCTGCCCTATGGCTATCCGGTGATGACAATGGCCGCGATGGTGCCCCCGCTGTGGCGGCGCATCATGAACCCGCGCGTGCGCAAATGGCGCGAGATGTACTACCCTGAGATCACCGACTGGAAAGCCTACAACAAAGCCAGCAATCCCCTGCCCCGTCTCTGAGCGCGGCAACGCAAAGTTAAACTTTGCCTGTCACATAGGCTGCGATTGTTACCAGTGGAGTGGTATTGATGCAGCAACAGCAAGCGCCCTCGGGGGCGGCGTATGATGGCACCTGTCTGATCGTCGAGGACAGTGAGTTTGACAGAGAGAGGCTGCGCCGCGTTCTGGCCCGCGCCTATGGCGGGATGCGGGTGGAGTTCGCCCCCAGCATCGACGCCGCGCGCAAGGCGCTAAGCGCGGGGGACAAGGCGCTGATCCTGCTCGACAACAACCTGCCCGACGGGTTGGGCGCGAATTTCGCGCTGGAACTGGCCTGCGACGACCGCCATGCACAGACGCCGGTGATTATGGTCAGCGATTGGCCCTCCCCCGGCATGTGGGAAAAAGCCGCCTCTGCCGGGGTGCTCTACGTGGTGAATAAATCCGATTTCGATGCCCGCTATATTGACGCCGTGCTGCGTGAGTTTCAGGCCCGCAAGCGGTGGGTGAATTAGGCCGATCCAACAAAAAAACCCCGCCGTGGGGCGGGGTCAAGGTAGGCACCCGTGTGGCTGCCCCTCACGCAGAGGGGCCACGGGTGCCGGCGGTGTTCGATTGTTCGGAGTAGATCAGTTGGCCATCTCGGCCCTGATCTGCTGACGCAGAATGTCGATGGGGACATTCTTGCCGTCTTTCTTGTAGCACCAATAGGTCCAGCCGTTGCAGCTTGGCGCTTTCTCATAGGCCGCGCCCACCTGATGGATCGACCCTTTGACATCGCTGCCAATGAGGGTGCCATCGGCACGGACCTTGGCCTTGTGGCGGCCATTCATGGAATAGAGGTTCTCACCCGGGCGCAGCATGCCGCGCTCGACCAACTGGCCGAAGGGCACGCGCGGCTCGGCGCGTTTGGAGGTGGTGGTTTGCAGCGCTTCGTTGTCGAACTTGCGCACCATCGAGATGCGTTTCTCGGCCACCTTGCGGTAAGCTTCCTCGCGCTCGATGCCGATAAAATCACGGCCCAGCATCTTGGCGACAGCGCCGGTGGTGCCGGTGCCAAAGAACGGATCAAGAATCACATCGCCGGGGTTGGTCGAACCAACGAGGATGCGGTGCAGCAGGCTTTCGGGCTTTTGCGTCGGATGCGCCTTGTCGCCTGCTTCGTCCTTCAGACGCTCATGGCCGGTGCAGATCGGCAGCACCCAATCGCTACGCATCTGAATGCCTTCGTTCAGCGCCTTCAGCGCTTCGTAATTAAAGGTGTATTTGCTGTTCTCGCTCTTGCCTGCCCAGATCATCGTCTCATGGGCATTGGTAAAGCGCTTGCCGCGGAAGTTCGGCATCGGGTTGGACTTGCGCCAAACCACATCATTGAGGATCCAGAAACCTTGATCCTGCAACGCTGCACCAACGCGGAAGATGTTGTGATAGCTGCCGATCACCCAGATCGCGCCATCGGGTTTCAGCAAACGCCGTGCGGCTTTGAGCCAAGCGCGGGTAAAATCGTCATAGGCCTTAAAGCTGGCGAATTGGTCCCATTCGTCATCAACTGCATCGACCTTGGAGTTGTCCGGGCGATGCAAATCACCTCGCAACTGCAAGTTGTAGGGCGGATCCGCGAAGATCAGATCCACCGACTCTGCTGGGAGGGCGTTCATTGCCTCAATGCAATCGCCCGCAACAATAGTGTTCAAGGGAAGCGCCGCAGCGCCCTTTGTCATCGTTTTCATATCTCTGCCTCATTACCCGGCGCTTAAGCGCTCATTGGTTGTGGATAAAATGGGCTATCAGAGATTCGCGGTCAATTTCTTTTTTGAATCAATCGGTTAACAAATTGGCTTGATACAAGATATTGTGTACCGGCTTGAACAAACGTCTATGGTGTGGGGTCACACCAAGATCCTGCAGCGCGGCCATGTGGCTTTTCGATCCGTAGCCCATATTGGTTTCCCAGCCATAGCCGGGATGCTGTTGCGCTAAATCCACCATGAGGTTATCGCGCACGGTTTTGGCAACGATAGAGGCGGCTGAGATCGACAGACAGCGGGCATCACCCTTCACCACAGGTTGCGCAGGCAACCTCAAATCGCGCGGGAGCATATTGCCGTCAATCAATGCGTAGTCCGCCGCACAGGCCAATCCGGCCAGCGCGCGGGTCATCGCCAGATGGCTGGCACGCAAGATGTTGTGTTCTTCGATCTCTTCGACGGTGGCATGGGCCACGCAAACCACGGCCACCGACATGATCTCTTCATAGAGCCGTTCACGGGCGCGGGCGGTCAGTTTTTTGGAATCGTTCAGCCCTTCGGGGATCTGCCCTTCGGTAAAGACCACGGCGGCGGCGGTGACCGGCCCGGCCAGCGGGCCACGGCCCACTTCATCCACCCCGGCGATAGTGCGAAAGCCGCGAGCAGCCGCGCCGCGTTCAAATTCAAAGTCAGGTATCATAGGGCGAGGTGAAACCGCATGCGCCTAAAAGGTGCAACAAAAAAGAGAAAGGGGAGGCGCCCGAACACCCCCCCTTTCAACACCCGAGCGACAGGGACGTGCCGCTCGGTCAAGGCACGCCGGATTTACCGACGGGCCAAGCTGTAACCCGAGTCGCGCAGGCAGCGGGCATCATAGCCGTAGCGTGCACCGTCCGCCGTCTTCACGCGCTTGGCGCAGTAGTTGGGCAGTCGGTCGACTTGGGAATAATTCTTTTCGAGGCAGGGCTCGCCAAACATCATCACCTTGCCGTCTTCGCCGTCATAGCTGCGGAAACACTGCTGCGGCAGCAGCTTGCGGTCTACACGCTCTGGCAGGGGGCGTACTTCGCGCTCGGGGTAGGTGGCGCGGTCGCGCTCAGGATAGGTCCGGGCGCTGCGGCGCGGCTCGGGGCGCGGATCGATGTAGGGGCGCTGGTGCGGCCGCTTGGAAACCGTGGGGTAATAGCGCGGCGCCTCATAGACGGGGGCGGCACGGCGGCGGGTGACCGTCTCGCGCTCGTTGCGCTCTTTGTTGTTGTCGTAGATCATCTTGCCCACGATCGCGACGCCCGCAATCGCGGCGAGGGTGCGCAACACTTCCTTTTCATCGGCGGCGGCAGGGCGGGCACCAAAAGCGGTGATGGCAACCGCTGCGGCGGCGATGGTCGCAATGAACTTGCGGTACATGGGTCTGGTCCCTTCTTGTTTATCGGCGCGTTGCTGCGCCCTTGATCGTATGCGGTCATAACTCGGGGACCGCGTATCGGTTCGTGTGTCTGTTGGTGCCACCAAATTGGGGTGAGGGCCAAAGACAGGCAATAACAGGGGGGCGTTATCCAATAACAAGGCGCCCAAAACGCCTTGGTTATTGAATAACAGCGGGCGAAAGAGCATTAAAAACATATGAAAAATCCATGTCTCTCCTTGCTGACCGCGCTGGCGGTCATACTGGCCCTGCCCGCTGCGGCAACGGCTGGATGCTTTGCCGATTACAAGGCCAAGCAAGACAATCCGCTGCGCCTCCATTACGGGGTGGCGCAGATTTCCGGGGCCTGCGAGCCAGCCTCCGCCGAAACCGAACTCACGCCGCGTCTTGCAGCGGAGGGCTGGACATTGTTGAATGTGCTGTCTGTCTTCGGTGACGAAGGCTTGGATCAAAGGAAAGACAGTGCAGGAACATTCTACCTCCGCTTCTGACATGCGCAGATTTGGCGGGCGTTTCGTGATCGGTGGCATCGCCGCCGTGGTCGCCGTGCTTTTGGTCGGGGCGCTTGTCCTGCTTTGGGCGCTGCCGGATGCGAACGTCTTTAACGCTCGGGTTGAGCGGATCTTTATCGAGAATGACGATCTGACCACACAAGCCGAGATCAAGCTTCTCGAAATCCTCGCCCAGTCCGGCACCGCCTTTTCTGAGACTTTGGCCAGCTACCGCATCGTGATCGTCGTGCTGCTGGTCTTTGCCAGCGCCATGCTGGTCGCAGCGATGGTGTTTTTGTTCATGCTCGTCGGCTTCAACCGCCGTATGGCGCAGATTGAGCGGACGGGCATTCAGGTGAATTCCCTGCTGATCAGCCGCGAAGAGAATACAGTCTATCTTAACAACCTCGGCTTCAAACTGACTGCAGCGGCGATGGAAACGATGTCGGTTCTCGCCGAAGCGCGGATGGATGACGACGTGCTGTCAGGCTCCGAGATCGAGGGCATGATATCGGGCCGCAACGCCGCCGACTGTGATGAGGCCGCCGGGGCCACGCGGATCAAACGTTTGCGCGACACATTAGGCAATCAATTGGTGTCGGAACTGCTGGTCAAAAACATCGCCCGGCGTGGCTATATGCTGGCGATCAACAAGGACGTCATCAAGGTTCTTTAACCCCGGCAGAGCGGCGCCCTGCCCGGTCTGCGCGCGGCTGGCCCTAGCCAATGCCCCGCAGGCACGTTAAATGGCGTCAAATTTAATTGGACAGACTGGAGTAATCAGATGGGTTATCGCGTCGCCGTCGTCGGTGCCACAGGCAATGTGGGCCGTGAAATGTTGAACATCCTCGCGGAGCGTCAGTTCCCCGTGGACGAGATCGTGGCTCTGGCCAGCCGCCGTTCGCTGGGTTCGGAAATCAGCTTTGGGGACAAGACCCTCAAGACCAAAGACCTCGACACTTTCGACTTCACTGGCTGGGACATGGCGCTCTTTGCCGTGGGTTCCGAAGCGACCAAGAAATACGCCCCTGCCGCTGCCAAAGCGGGCTGCGTGGTGATCGATAACTCGTCGCTTTACCGCTATGACCAAGACGTGCCGTTGATCGTGCCCGAGGTGAACCCGCAGGACGTGCACGGCTATTCCAAGAAAAACATCATTGCCAACCCCAACTGCTCGACCGCGCAGATGGTCGTGGCGCTGAAGCCGCTGCATGACCGCGCCAAGATCAAGCGCGTTGTCGTCTCGACCTACCAGTCGGTTTCCGGCGCGGGCAAGGAAGGCATTGATGAGCTTTGGGATCAGACCAAAAGCATCTACAACCCGACCGATGACAAGCCCGCCAGCAAATTCACTAAACAGATCGCCTTCAACGTGATTCCGCATATCGACGTCTTCCTCGAAGACGGTTCGACCAAGGAAGAATGGAAGATGGTCGCCGAGACCAAAAAGATCGTCGACTCGTCGATCAAAGTCACCGCGACCTGCGTGCGCGTGCCGGTATTCGTGGGCCATGCGGAATCGATCAACATCGAATTCGAAGACCACCTCGACGAAGCCGAAGCGCGCGACATCCTGCGCGAAGCGCCGGGCATCATGGTGATCGACAAGCGCGAAGACGGCGGCTACGTCACGCCGGTGGAATGTGTGGGTGACTTCGCCACCTTCATCAGCCGCATCCGTCAGGACAGCACCATCGACAACGGCATCAACCTGTGGTGCGTCAGCGACAACCTGCGCAAGGGTGCCGCCCTGAACGCCGTTCAGATCGCCGAACTGCTGGGCCGCGAAGTGCTGAAAAAGGGCTGAGGTTCAGCCGCAGTTCTGGAATAAGAAAGGGGGCCAACCGGCCCCCTTTTTTCGTCTCTGCCTCATGCATCTGCGATGGGCTCAAACCGGCTCGAATGTCTTTGCCTTGGCGTCGTAATATTCCAAGCTGCCCTCGCCGATGTCCGTCCACAGGCCGTGCAGGCTCAGCGTGCCATCTTCGACCTTTTCCTTGATCCACGGGAAGGTCATCAGGTTCTCAAGCGAGGTCAGCACGGCCTGACGCTCCAGCAAAAGCTGCTGCTCCGCCGCGTCTTCGACCTTTTCTACCGTCTCGTATTTCGGGCGCAGCAGGTCCATCCAGCGGCCCACGAAACTGTCTTGGTTCTCAAGCTCGGGCGCGTTGCCTTTGCACATCTGGATACACCCCGCGACGCCACCGCAGCTGGAATGGCCCAGCACAATCAGATGCGCGACCTTCAGCGCGTTGACGGCATATTCCACCGCCGCTGAGGTCCCGTGCTGTTTGCCATCCGGCTCATAGGGCGGGACAAGGTTAGCGATATTACGGTGAATGAAGAACTCCCCCTGATCGGCCCCGAAGATCGAGGTCACATGCACGCGGCTGTCGCAGCAGGAGATCACCATCGCGCGCGGGCGCTGCCCCTCAGCGGCCAATCGGCGGTACCATGTCTGGTTCTCGGCATAGCCGGTCGCCTTCCACCCTTGATAGCGTTGCAACAGATACGACGGCAGAGCCTTGGCCTTGTCCATGTGTAAACGTCCCTTAATGCGTGATGTGGTTTTAGCGCAGATAGCGCAAATGCCATACGAATTCGAGAGAAAAGGCACAGCCATCGCAACCCTTTGCACACCTTCCCGCGCCATATTGGTTCAAGGCCGTGGGGGCTGATTGAAGGATGACACCAATGCAACTTATGCAAATACGCCCGACTGAGCAGGTCTATGTCGATCAAGAGCGACTTGGCCTGCTCTACACGCAACTCGGGGAGGTGGGCGCCGAAGATGTCGTCTGCCGCGCGATGGAGGAATTGGCCCTGCGCCTGTCCCATTGCAAGAGGCTGCATGAGGGTCAAGACCGCGCCGGGCTGCGCAAAAGCGTGCACCGCCTGATCGCCATTGCAGAGCAGGTCGGCATGGCGCTGGTCGCACGGGTAGCGGCGGATGTGGTGATCTGTATCGACGCGGGGGATGACATCGCGACCGCCGCCACTCTGTCGCGGTTGATCCGCAGCGGGGAACGGTCGCTCACCGCGATATGGGACTTGCCCGATATCACGATCTGATCGCTTGCGGGTGGCGATGGAAAGAGTAGGCTGCGCGCAAATCCAGATTTGCAAAGGTTTGTCATGTCCGCCGAATTCGCCGCCCCCTCCGCCGCCGCCCTGCCGCTTCATGTCTTGAGCGAGGCCGCGCTTGAAGGCTGGCTTGCCGATCAGCCCGGCCCGGTGCAGGCATGGGTGAAGGCCAGCGGTTTTGCGGGCGCTCTTGGGCAGGCGCTTATCGTGCCGGGGGAGGAAGGCACCCCCGCGCTGGCATTGGTGGGCTACGGCACCGAAGCCGCGCGCCGGCGGGGCCGCTTTCACCTTGCTGCCGCTGCGGCAAAGCTGCCTGCGGGCGACTACCGAATTGAAAGCGGACTGCCGGAGGACCAAGCGGCGAATGAGGCGCTCGGCTGGCTGCTGACAGGCTACCGCTTTGACCGCTACCGCGACCAGACGCCACTGGCGGCCCGGCTTGTCGCGCCGGAAGGGATCGACGCCGCGCAGATCACCGCCCTAGCTACGGGCGAGATGCTGACCCGCGACCTGATCAACACCCCAGCCTCAGACATGGGGCCGCCCGATCTCGAAGCCGCCGCGCGCAAATTGGCCGAGCAGCATGGCGCGAAGATCGAAGTCACAACCGGTGATGCGCTGCTAGAGAACAACCTGCCGATGATCCACGCCGTTGGCCGCGCCGCCGACCGCGCGCCCCGTTTGATCGACATGGCATGGGGCGACACGGGCCCAAAGCTGACGCTGGTGGGCAAAGGCGTCTGTTTCGACACCGGCGGGCTAAACCTGAAACCCGGTGCGTCCATGGCGCTGATGAAAAAGGACATGGGAGGCGCCGCCGCCGTGCTGGGTCTGGCGCATATGATCATGGCCACCGGCATGGCGGTGCAACTGCGCGTGCTGATCCCGGCGGTGGAGAATTCGGTCTCCGGCAACGCCTTCCGCCCCGGCGACATTCTGACCTCGCGCAAGGGGCTGACGGTTGAGATCAACAACACCGACGCCGAAGGGCGTCTGGTATTGGCCGATGCGCTGGCGTTGGCGGATGAGGACAAGCCCGATCATATCATCTCGATGGCGACGCTAACTGGGGCCGCACGGGTCGCGGTGGGGCCGGACCTTGCGCCCTATTACAGCGATGATGCCGCTTTCGTCTCGGCCTTGGAAAGCGCCGCTGCGGGCTCTGCCGATCCGGTCTGGCGGATGCCTTTCCATGACGCTTACGAGGCGCTGATTGAGCCCGGCATTGCCGATCTCGACAACGCGCCCAAGGGCGGTTTCGCCGGGTCGATCACCGCAGCGCTTTTCCTGCGCCGTTTCGTGACCGACAGCAAATACGCGCATTTTGATATCTACGGATGGCAGCCCGCCGACGCCCCTGCCCGCCCGAAAGGCGGCACCGGGCAAGGCACCCGCGCGATCTATGCCGCCCTGCCCGCGTTGCTAAAACAATGAGCGACCCACGCCTCACCCCAGACCCGGCGCTAGCGACCCAAAGCCGTCCCGCGCAGGTGGCGGTGCCGGTGGCAGACCTCTGCCGCCGCCCCGACGGGCCGCGCGACCGGCAGGTGTTGTTCGGTGAGCAGGTGACCGTCCTGCATGAGGCGTCGGGCTGGGCCTATGTGCAGGCCGAGAAGGATGGCTATTGCGGCTATGTCCTGCAAAGCACCCTTGGCACACCGCGCAACGCCACCCACCGTGTCTGCGTCCCCGCCACCCATGCCTATGTCAGCGCCGATCTAAAATCGCCCGACCTGCTGAGCCTCAGCTACGGTGCGCGCGTCACGGTCAGGGCAGAGACCAAGGATTTCGCCGAAACCCCGCAGGGGCACATCCCGCTGGGCCATCTTGCCCCCGTCGATAGCCAAGAGGCCGACCCCGCACAGATCGCGGCGCTGTTCCTCGGCACGCCCTATCTTTGGGGCGGCAACAGCCGCTGGGGGATTGATTGTTCCGGCCTCGTGCAGGCGGCGCTGCTGGCCTGCGGCATCCCCTGCCCCGGTGACAGCGATCAGCAGGAGAGCACCGTGGGTGCGTCGGTCGACGGTGACTACCAGCGCAATGACCTGTTGTTCTGGAAAGGCCATGTCGCGTTGGTGGTCGATGCCGAAACGATGATCCACGCCAATGCCCATGCGATGGCGGTGAATTATGAAAATATCGCCGAGGCCATCGCCCGGATCGAAGCGGGCGGTGACGGCCCGGTGACGGCACATCGCCGCCCCGGCGTTTAATCCACCGACCGGATCAGCTTGCGTTCCAGCACCCGCAGTACGGCCTTAAGATCGTGGCCTCGGCGCAGCACCTGCCCGCCGGTGCCCACCACCGCATACATCCCTTGACGGTTGCGCAGCTTGGGCCGCTTTTCGATCCGGTAAAGCGGTATTTCCGCCGTGCGTCGGAAAACCGAAAAGACCGCCACCTCCTTGAGATGAGAAATCCCATAATCGCGCCACTCTCCGGCGGCGACCATCCGACCATAAAGCGATAGGATCAGCGACAGTTCCGTGCGGTGGAATGCGACCTGTTCGGCGGGGCGCTTGAAAGCCGTGATCGGCGATGGGGGCTCTATGGTCATGGCTTTACAGTTGACCCTGATGGGAGCCAAATCAAGCCCTGACATGGTCGAATGCGCCGCTCTAAATATCTTGAAAGCGTTACAGAATTGTGCAACCAATCTGAAAAATGAAACACAAAGGCCCGATGGAATGACCCCAGAAGCCCGCGCCCGCAAATGTGCCGAGGTGATGTTCGCCCAAGATTCCGCCTCTGCCGGATTGGGCGTGACCATCGACGATGTGACCCCCGGCGGCGCGGTTTTGTCGATGTCGGTGCGCCCGGACATGCTGAACGGACATGGTATTTGTCACGGCGGTTTCATCTTCACATTGGCCGACAGCGCCTTTGCCTTTGCCTGCAACAGCTACAACCAGACCACTGTCGCCCAGCAGAACCAGATCACCTATCTCAGCCCGGGCCAGCCGGAGGAGCGGCTGACCGCCACCGCATGCGAAGTGTCGCGCAGCGGTCGGTCGGGCATCTATGATGTGACCGTCACGGGCGAGGATGACCGTGTCGTGGCCCTGTTTCGCGGGCTTTCCCGCAGCATCAAGGGCCAGCTATTTACCGAGGAGGAGCCGACCTGATGAAAGACCTGACCCCCGCGAAGGACACGCTCGACCCGATTGAGATCGCCAGCCGGGACGAAATCAGCGCCCTGCAATTGGACCGTCTGAAATGGTCCCTGCGCCACGCCTATGACAACGTGCCTTTCTACAAGCAAAGCTTTGACGATGCAGGCGTGCACCCCGACGATCTGAAACAGCTTTCCGATCTCTCGCGCTTTCCCTTCACCGTCAAAACCGATCTGCGCGACAATTACCCCTTTGGCATGTTCGCCGTGCCGCGCGATCAGGTGGCACGCATTCATGCGTCTTCCGGCACCACCGGGCAGCCGACCGTGGTGGGCTATACCCAGGACGATCTGGCGAATTGGGGACAAGTCGTCGCCCGTTCCCTGCGCGCGGCGGGGATGCGCCCGGGCGACATGCTGCACAACGCCTATGGCTATGGGCTGTTCACCGGCGGCTTGGGCATTCACCTTGGCGCTGATGCGCTTGGCCTCTCGACCGTGCCGATCTCGGGCGGGATGACCCCACGCCAAGTGCGGCTGATCGAAGATTTCCAGCCCAAGGGCATCACGGTCACCCCGTCCTACGCTCTGTCGATTTTGGATGAATTCGCCAACCAAGGCATTGATCCGCGCCAATCCTCACTTGAGGTCGGCATCTTCGGGGCCGAGCCTTGGACCAACGCCATGCGGCTTGAGATCGAGCAGGCCTTCGACATGCATGCCGTCGATATCTATGGCCTCAGCGAAGTCATGGGGCCGGGCGTTTCAATGGAATGTGTGGAAACCAAGGACGGGCTGCACATCTGGGAGGATCACTTCTACCCCGAAATCATTAACCCCGAAACGGGTGCCCCGGTCGAAGATGGTGAAATGGGCGAGCTGGTGTTCACCTCCCTCACCAAACAAGCCTTCCCGATCATCCGCTACCGCACCCGCGATCTGACACGCCTGCTGGCTGGCACCGCCCGCTCCATGCGGCGGATGGAGAAGGTGACGGGCCGCAGCGACGACATGATCATCCTGCGCGGCGTCAACGTTTTCCCCACCCAGATCGAAGAAGCGCTGATGGCCACGCCCGGGCTGGCCCCGCATTTCCAGATCGAACTCTCGCGCCCCGACCGGATGGACCAAATGCGCGTGCTCTGCGAATGCGCGGATGCCAGCGTGACCCCCGACGCCCGTGCCACCGCGATCAAAGCGCTCTCGGCGCAGATCAAGCAAACCGTTGGCATCTCGGTCAAGGTCGAGGTCATGGACGTAGGCGGCGTTGCCCGGTCAGAGGGCAAAGCCGTGCGCATTCTCGACAAGCGGCCAAAGGGCTAGGATGTCGAGCCTAGCCGCAGGTGACCTTGGCGATCTTCCCTTCCGCGTCCAACACGATGTTGGTGCGATTGGGGTTGGCGTCCATAGTCACCGGGTCGCCTTCGGTATAGACGCGCTTGGGCTCGGAAACGATGTTTGCCGCCGCGCGGGGACGGCCAATCAGACCCCACCAGCTGCCTTCTTTGCAGGATTCCGCCAAGGGCTTGGCAGGCGTGGGCGCGGTAGGCGTGCTGGAACTGCTGGAGTTACTAGACGGCTCATTCACCGCGTCGATCACCGAATTGGGCAAGGGCTTGGGCTTGGTCGTGGAGGCGCGCGTTTCTGTCCGTGCGGGGCGTGGCGCGGTCTGTGCGGGCGGTGTTGCTGTGGCCGCCGGTGGCGTAATCTGCCCCCTCGGCGCAGCTGGGGCCGGAATGGGGTTTTGCACCGGCGCTGTCGCCACTTCGGCGCAGCCCGCCACCAATAGGGGTGCCAAGAAAACTAATCTCATGTTCCAAACCTCGTTATTCGCGTGGCGTCGGAGCAAGGGCCGACCATCCCGCAACAGGTAGGTCCATCCCGCGCGCCGCCAAGGGCAAGGCGCTTTGCATTTGCTGGAACCCGCCGATGGCCCTACTGTGAGGGCCAGACCACGGAGCCTTCTCGATGCGATTTTCCCTCAACCGCAAACGTTTCAAAGACCTGAGCGAACAAGAGGTGCTGGCGCTGGCCATCTCCTCTGAAGAGGATGACGCGCGCATCTATCGTGATTATGCCGAAAGGCTGCGCGAGGCATACCCCGATAGCGCCGCCGTCTTTGACGGGATGGCCGAGGAGGAAAACGAACACCGACGCCGCTTGATTGACCTGCACCGCGCCCGTTTTGGAGAGGTCATCCCCCTCATCCGGCGCGAGCATGTTTCTGGCTATTACGCGCGGCGCCCGGTCTGGCTGATCGAGAACCTGTCGCTAGAGCGTATTCGGCAAGAGGCCGCCGCGATGGAACAGGACGCCGAGCGGTTCTACCTTGCCGCCGCCGCGCGCACGTCAGACGCGGGGACACGGCAGTTGTTAGGCGATCTGGCCGCTGCCGAGGCAGGCCACCACGGCAGCGCGCAGGATTTGACCGAGAAACACCTTAACAGCGACAGCCGCAGCGACGAAGACAGCCGCGCACATCGGCAGTTTCTGCTAACATGGGTCCAGCCGGGGTTGGCGGGTCTGATGGATGGGTCTGTTTCGACCCTCGCGCCAATCTTTGCCACCGCATTTGCCACCCATAACACTTGGACGACCTTCCTCGTCGGCCTTGCCGCCAGTGTGGGCGCCGGCATCTCGATGGGGTTTACTGAGGCCGCGTCGGATGACGGCGAGCTGTCGGGTCGCGGCTCCCCCATAAAACGCGGGTTGGCGTCGGGCGTGATGACCACGGTGGGCGGGCTGGGCCACGCGCTGCCTTACCTAATCACCGACTTCTGGACCGCCACCGTCGTCGCGATCATCGTCGTCTTTGTCGAGCTTTGGGCGATTGCATGGATACAAAATAAGTTCATGGAAACACCCTTCTTTCGCGCCGCGTTCCAGGTGGTGCTGGGCGGCGCATTGGTCTTTGCCGCTGGGGTGCTGATCGGCTCAGGGTAAGGCAAAGGGCCATGCCCCATTGCACCCCATGGGCGGGCTGGCTAATGCTTGACCCATGGTCGCGATCTTCCTGAAAACCCTGCCGTTCTTTGCGCTGATCGGCCTTGGCTACTGGGCCGGGCGCACGCGGTTCTTCTCAGCCGAAGCGACGGCCTATCTCACCAAATTTGTTTTCTATTTCGCCCTCTCGGCGATGCTGTTCCGCTTTTCCGCCAATCTCTCACTGGCCGAGGTGTGGGACAGCCGCCTTGTCGCCGCCTACCTTTGGGGGACGGCTTTCGTCTATGCCATCGCCAGCCTCGTCGGCTTTTTGCGCGGGCTCGACGTGGCGACCAACGGGATCGAGGCGCAATGCGCCGTGATCGGCAACACCGGGTTTCTGGGCGTGCCGATGCTGACGCTGCTTTTGGGGCCAGAGGCGATCGGCCCCGTGCTGCTGGCGCTGACCGTCGACATGATCATTTTCTCCAGCCTGATCGTGATCCTCATTACCGGCTCCCGCGAGGGGCAGTTGCGGCTGGCGACGCTCAAAACCGTCGGGATCGGCCTGCTGAAGAACCCAATGATCGTCGCCATCACCTTGGGGTTCCTTTGGTCCGGCTTCGGCATCCCGATCCCGCTGCCGCTGAACGAATTTCTGGCCATCCTCGGCGGGGCTGCCACCCCCGGCGCGCTCTTTGCCATCGGCGCTTCGCTGGCTTCCAAATCCGCCGAGCGGCTTGAAATCGCGGGCTGGCTGACCTTTTGCAAACTGGTGCTGCACCCGCTTTTCGTGGCCTTTGGCGCGCTGTTTCTTTTCGGCGTCGATCCCTACAAAGCCGGGGTCATCATCGCCACGGCCTCTCTCCCGGTCGCGGGCAATGTCTATATGCTCGCTCAACACTACGGCGTCGCCCCTCAGCGGGTCTCTGCCGCCATTCTCGTCTCAACCACAGTCAGTATCGTTACCGTCAGCCTTGTCGTAGGCTGGGTCTCGGCCCTGTGACATATCCAATTTCGAAAGGAACGCTGCCATGAAGACCATCTCGGAAAACGCCTGTTTCGGTGGCACGCAGGGGGTCTATTCTCATGCGTCCGACGCCTGCGGCTGCGACATGACCTTTGGCCTCTTCCTCCCCGCTGAGGCGCAGGACGGCCCGGTGCCGGTGCTGTGGTATCTCTCGGGCCTGACCTGCACCCATGAGAACGCGATGACCAAAGCGGGCGCGCAGCTTTGGGCGGCAGAGCATGGCATCGCAGTGGTCTTCCCCGATACCTCCCCACGGGGCGAGGATGTGGCGGATGATGAGGCTTACGACCTCGGGAAAGGTGCGGGGTTCTATGTGAACGCGACGCAGGAGCCTTGGGCGAAAAACTATCAGATGTGGGACTATCTGGCCGAGGAACTGCCCGGCCTGATCGGTGAAAACTTCGCCATTGATATAGAGCGCCAAGGCATCACCGGGCATTCGATGGGCGGCCACGGCGCGTTGACACTGGCGATGAACCTGCCGGGGCGGTTCCTCTCGGTTTCTGCCTTTGCGCCGATCACCAATCCGACGGAGAGCGACTGGGGCAAAAAGCAACTCAGCGCCTATCTGGGGGCGGATGAAAGCACTTGGACAAAACACGACAGCACTCTGCTGATGCGCGAAAAGGGTTTCGACGGGCCGATCCTGATCGACCAAGGCAGCAGCGACCAGTTCCTCGACCTGCTGAAACCCGAAGCATTGGCCGAGGCCATGGCCGCCAAACGCCAACAAGGCAGCTTCCGCATGCAGCCGGGCTATGACCACAGCTATTTCTTCGTGGCGAGCTTTATGGAAGATCACGTCGCCTTCCATGCCGACGCGCTCTATGCGGGCTGACCGATGACCGCGCTCTACATCGACGCCGACGCCTGCCCCGTCAAAGCCGAAGCCGAGCGGGTGGCGACCCGCCATAAGGTCAAGATGTTCCTCGTCTCGAACGGGGGCCTGCGCATGTCGCAAAACCCGCTGGTCGAGGTGGTGATCGTCCCTGATGGGCCCGACATCGCCGACATGTGGATCGCTGACCGCTGCGGCAAAGGCGATGTGGTGGTGACGGGGGATATCCCGCTGGCCGCGAAATGCGTGGAAGCCGGGGCAAGGGTGCTGAAACACAACGGCGAGGCGCTGACGCAGGCCAATATCGGCAACGTGCTGGCGACCCGCGATCTGATGACCGACCTGCGGGCCGCCGACCCCTTTCGCCAAGGCGGCGGCAAGGGGTTTACAAAGGCCGACCGCTCCCGCTTCCTAGAGGCATTGGAGCGGGAATTGCGCGCGGCAGCGCGGGGTTAGCCCCGCGTTTAGGAATTGATAGGGCAAGTGATATGACACCTCAGGCGGTCGTTTTCGACATCGGCAACGTATTGATCGAATGGCAACCCGAACGCTTTTACGACAGCGTCATCGGCGCAGACCGCCGCCGCGCGATGTTCGCTGCCGTCGATCTGCACGGCATGAACGACCGCGTCGACAGTGGCGAAAACTTCCGCGACACGATCTATGCCACGGCTGAGGAATACGCCGACTGGCGAGATGAAATCCGCCTTTGGCACGACCGCTGGATCGAGATGGCCGCCCCGGTGATCGACCACTCCCTGCGACTGATGAAGGCGCTGCAGGCGCGTGGCGTGCCGGTCTTCTCGCTCACCAACTTTGGCATTCAGAGCTATGACCACGCGGCAACCCACTACCCCTTCCTGCGTGAGTTCGACCGGGATTTCATCTCGGGTCACCTTGGCATGATCAAACCCGCGCCGTCGATTTACGAGGCCGTGGAGCAAGGCAGCGGCCTGCCGCCTGAGGCGCTGCTCTTTACCGACGACCGCGCCGACAATATCGCCGCCGCCGCCGCGCGCGGCTGGCAGACGCACCATTTCACTGGGTCACAGGGATGGGCCGACCGGCTCGTTCACGCCGGGTTGCTGAGCCGGGAGGAAGCCGCATGACCGTGATCCCTAATATCTCTTTCGACGAAGGCGAGGCGCTACTGGACTGGATTGCGCTCACCGATGCGCTGGCCGCGGGCCATGACCTGCCCAAGGCCGAGATTGGCGATACCTTCCTCTATCGCGGCAAGGACACGCTACTCAGCCGCGCGGCATGGATCGACGGGCTGGGCATTGCGGTGAAATCCGCCACGATCTTTCCCGGCAATCCCGACCGCGAAGTGCCGATGGTCAACGGCGGCGTGTCCCTCTTTGATGACGAAACCGGCACGCTCGCCGCGATCGTGGATTTCCACCTCGTCACCAAATGGAAAACCGCTGGTGACAGCCTGCTGGCCGCGCGGCGGCTGGCGCGACCCGACAGCGAGAACATCCTGATCGTCGGCGCGGGCACGCAAGGCCGTGCGCTTCATGCCGCCTATTCCGCGGCGTTCCCGAACGCGTGTTTCACCGTTTGGAACCGGACGCCCAAGAACGCCGAGGCGATGGCGGCTGAGCTAAAGATCAACGTAGCGAGCGATTTAGAGCAGGCGGTGCGCGCCGCCGATATCGTCACCTCCGCCACCATGTCGACCGACCCGCTAATCATGGGCGACTGGCTGCAACCCGGCCAGCATATCGACCTCATCGGTGCCTACCGCCCCGACATGCGCGAGGTCGACGACACGGCGCTGCTGCGGTCGCGGGTCTTTGTCGACAGCTTCGACACCACGATCGGCCATATCGGCGAAATCAACATCCCGCTTGAGGCAGGCACAATCACTCGCAATCACCTAATCGCGGATTACTACGACCTCGGGGCCTTCACCCGCCAACGCGACGATGAAATTACCGTGTTCAAGAACGGCGGCGGCGCGCATCTCGACCTGATGACCGCGCGCCATATCCTTGAGCGTTGGCGCGCGCGTTAAGCGGTCACCAGCCCCTCCAACCGTTTCTCGCGGATCGGCAGATGGACCACGGCGCTGAACGCCCCCACGGCCACGCCCACCCACCAGACGCCGGTATAGCTGCCATAGATGTCATACATCCGCCCGCCCAGCCACACGCCAAGGAAGCTGCCCAACTGGTGGCTAAAAAAGACGATCCCATAAAGCGTGCCCATGTAGCGCAGCCCGTAGATATGCGCGACGAGGCCCGAGGTCAGCGGCACGGTCGCCAGCCAAAGCGCCCCCATACCGACAGAGAATAAGATCACCGTCATCGGCGTGATCGGGAACATAATGAAGGCTGCCGCGATCACCGTGCGCCCCACGTAAATCCCCGCCAGCAGGTATTTCTTGGAATAACGCTTGCCCGCCCAGCCCGCCAGCAGCGTGCCCGCGATATTGGCGAGCCCGATGAGCGAGATCGCCACCGCGCCAAGCGCCGAGGTGGTGGTGATGCCGATGTTATGCAGCACACCTCCAGCCAAGATCGGGCCGCACATCTCGGTCACGAAGGCCGGGAAATGCGCGGTGATGAAGGCAAGCTGATACCCGCAGGAAAAGAAGCCCAGAAAGATCAGCGTATAGGACGGATCGCGGAAGGCTTTGCCGAGAATTTGGCCCATCGACTCCTCAAGCTCGGCGCGGCTGGCCATCGCGGGCGCGCGCATCATCGGCAGGGTCAGCAGCATCGCAAGGATCACACCCGCGAAACTGACAAAGGTCATCTGCCAAGACATGAAGCTGAGCATCCACTCCGCCACCGGCGCGCCAAAGACCTGTCCCGCACTGCCCGCCGCCGTGGCAATCGCCAGCGACATGGAGCGATTGTCATCCGACGCGGCGCGGCCCACCACGGCCAAGATCACGCCAAAACCCGTGCCCGCGATGCCGAACCCCACCAGCCAAGCATAGGTCTGATGCTCAATCGGGGTCGCGGAATTGGCCGACAAAAGCAGCCCCACTGCATAGACCACCGCGCCGATGATGATCGCCTTTCGGTCACCGATCTTTTCGGCCAGCGCGCCAAAGATCGGCTGCCCGATGCCCCAGGCAAGGTTCTGGATCGCGATGGCGAGGGAGAATTCGCTCCGCGCCCATGCGAATTCCTCGGCAATCGGGATTTGGAAAACACCGAAGGAGGCCCGCACGGCAAAGCTGACCATGATGATGATACATCCGACCATCAGGACCGGGGTGAACAGGGGCGCGCGGCTTTGCATGGAGGAAATCCTTTCCGCGGCAGATTATGAGTTTCCCCGCCGCCGTCAATTGCGCATCCGTAAGGCCAAAGACTGGCCAGCCCGCCCGCGCTGACGTAAACCCTGCCTGACAAAGCAAACGGGATCCCCATGGACGAGATCGACAACAAGATCATCGCAGAACTGCGCCGCGACGCACGCATGTCCTATTCCGCGCTGGCGGCCACCACCGGTCTGTCGCGGGTGACGGTGCGGGCGCGGGTGGAGCGGCTGGTCAGTTCCGGTGCAATTTTGGGCTTCACGCTGATCCTGAAAGAAGACATGCGCCACAGCCCAATCCGGGGTCATACCCTCTTGGCCATCGAAGGGGCGGGCACCGACCGGATCAAACGCATCCTTGCGGGCATGCCCGCGGTACAGGCGATCCATTCGACCAATGGTAAATGGGATTTGATTGTCGAGACGGGGACCGAGACCGTCGAAGAGTTGGACAGCGTGCTGGGACAAATTCGCCGCATTCAGGGGGTGAGTTCCAGCGAGACGAACCTGCTGCTGGCCACCCAAATGACGGTCACGAAATAGCCTAATCGGCTGACAGCACCACCACCTCAACCCGGCGATTCTGTTCGCGGCCCGCTTCGGTCAGGTTGCTGGCCCGCGGCGCGAGATAGCCGGCGCCCTGCGCCTCGACCCGGCCGGGGGCCACGTCATAGCTCTGCACCAATCGGTCCCGCACCGCCTCGGCCCGTCTGCGCGACAGGGCGGTGTTGGCGTCCAAACTGCCCACCGCATCGGTGTGGCCCACCAGCGCCACACGCAGGCTCGGCTCCGCTTTTAGCAGTTCGGCCAGACGTTCAAGGGTCACAAAAGGGCCGGGACCAAGCGCAGAGGTGCCGGTCTCGAACTCCAGCCGGTTGAGCACCAGATGGCCGTCGACCTTCAGGGTTTCTGCGAAATCGCCCGTCGCAGTGGCAAGCGGTACCTCGGCAGTCGCCTCTGGCGTGATGGGGGTGCTTTCCCCTTCGGGCGCTTCACCGCTGCGGGCTTGGATGATCTGCACATAGGCCGAGGTCGCCGCCGTGCTGGCAAGGATGCTAATCGCCTCGGTCGGCGTTCCGTCCTCGCCCCGGCGCAGGGCGGTGATGAAGTGGAAAGCCCGCAGGTTCACATACATGTTCGGCCCCGGCAGCACCTCCACGGCAAAGCGAAAATCAAAGCCGCCGCACTCCCGCGCGGCACAGTCGAGCACGATGTCAAAGCCCGCTTCGCTGAGTTGTCGCCGCAGCGGGCGCATCACCTGCAAGGCGGTCAGCCCCGGCGTGTCCATCCGCCACGCGGCGCGGCGCACGCTGCCATCGACGTTGACCCGCGCCACCTGCCCTTCGGCATAGACACCCACGGGCGCGGCATAGCGGTCCGGCGCGGTGTTACGCTCTGCCGTCAGCCGCGCGGTGGTGGGCAGCGCCAGCTCAAGTGCCGCCGCCGGAGATGCCAGCAGCACCCAGAGCAGAGCCGCAGCAGCCCCTGACCGGCTCATCGCGCCTGCGCGTGGTAATCGTCGTTCGGGCGCATGTCGGTGGCGCTGGCCACCCGGTTGGTCATGTTAAAGAAACCCGCCACACTGGCGATATCGAAGATGTCACGGTCGGTGAACCCTGTATCGCGCAAGGCCTGACGGTCGGCCTCCTCGACCTTGGCGCTCGCCTCGGTCAGCTTCACCGCGAAATCCAGCATGGCGCGTTGTTTGGCCGTAATCTTGGCCACGCGGTAGTTCATCACCAAGGCTTCGCCCAATTGCGGATCGCCCGACATTTCGCGCACCGCCGCGCCATGGGCCACGAGGCAGTAGTAGCATTTGTTGACCGAGGACACCGCCACCGCGATCATCTCACGCTCTAGCTTGCTGAGCGCACTGTCAGCCAGCATCAGATCGTTATACATGCCCGCAAAAGCGTTGAGCTTGTCGATGTCAAAGGCATAGGCCCGCAGGACATTCGGCACCATCCCGAGCTTTTCCTGACAGACGTCGAAATACTTCTGCGTCGCCTCGGGCAGCGGATCGACCATCGGCAGATCAAGGGCGGTGGGCATGTCGTTGGCCATGGTCTTATCCTTTACTCAGTGCTTTGACGGTAATGATAGTGCCCGACCGGTGCAAAGCCCAGCTTGGCATAGAGCGCCTGCGCGCGGGTGTTGGTATCGACGCAGAGCACCGAAAGCCGCTTGGCCCCCTGCGCCTGCCCCCAATGGGCCGCGGCGCGCATGATCCAAGTGGCCACGCCTTGGCGCTGTTGATGGGGCAGCACCTCGACCGCGTGGACCATGCAGATGTCTTCGTGCACCCCGGCAAAGGCCACGCCTGCGGGTTTCTCGTTCCAGCGCGCAAGGATGCCTGTTTTGGTCGCGGCGCGGTCCATCACGGCAAGACGCGCGGGGCCAACACCTCCGGCGGCCCAGACCTCGGCCATGATCGCCAGCGGCTCCCAGATGCAAAAGGCGGTGACCGGGGGCATCGGCAGATCCGTCAGCCGGGTGATCGGCAGGCTCAGCAAGGTGACCGGGTCGACCACGCCGTAGCCCCGCGCGGCCAGCAGCGCATCGAGGTCATCTTCGCCCGCGCGCACCATGAAAAGCGGGCACTGGTCCATCTCGCGCATCGCCGCTTCGGCAGCCGGAATGTCGGCATCGGAGATCGCCCCACGCGCTGTCGCCGCCGAGACCCGCTTGCCGCCGCCCTGCCCTTCGCGCAGGGTCCATGTGCCGTGCTCGAAGCGCCGCGCGGCGGGCCATGTCGCGTCGCCCGCCTCAAAAAACGCCTGCGCCTCGCTCATGCGAAGGCGGCCTTGAGCTTGGCCATCGCCGCTTCGACCATTCCCGGATCGCTGCCCCGGATCACCACATGCGCGCCAAAGACACCGTCCTTTTGAAACGGGTAGCTGCCCATCGACAGGTGCGGGTATTCCTCAGCCAATGCGCCCAAGGGTCCGGCAATATCCCCCTCGCCCCGGTCGATGCTCAGGGTCTCACTGATCAGGGGCTGACCACCTGTCAGGCCCGGCAAAACACTGGCGACCATCGCCTGAAAGACCGTGGGCACCCCGGCCATGACATGCACATTCTCAACCACGAAACCGGGCGCGGCAGAGACCGGGTTGTCGATCAGCGCGGCGCCCTCGGGGATACGCGCCATGCGCAGGCGGGCCTCGTTCATCTGAGTGCCCGCGCGGGTGTAATGTTCGGCCAGTATCTCGCGGGCATCCTCGCGCACGTCGATGTCGCGGTTAAAGGCGGCGGCGATGCAGTCGGCAGTGATGTCATCATGGGTCGGCCCAATGCCGCCCGAGGTAAACACGTGCGTATAAACCGCCGAAAGTGCCTGCACGGCGGCGATGATCGCACCATGATCATCCGACACCACGCGCACCTCTTTCAGATCAATCCCCACTTTCGTCAACTCCCCCGCAAGGTAATGCATATTGCTGTCGCGGGTCCGGCCCGAGAGGATTTCGTCGCCGATCACGATCATCGCGGCGGTGGGGTTTGACATGGGGCGGCTCCTTGAGGATGGCGTCCCTTCGGTATAGGCCGCGCCTCATGCGCTTTCAAACCCAACTTGTCCCCGCCCGGCTGATCCGCCGCTACAAACGCTTTCTGGCTGATTGCAGGCTAGAGGAGACGGGCGAGGAAGTGATCGCTCATTGCGCCAACCCCGGCTCGATGATGGGGCTGGCGGAACCGGGCAGCCGCATCTGGCTGGAGCCGAACGATGATCCGAAGAAAAAGCTGAACTATGGCTGGCGGCTGGTTGACCATGAGAACGGCCATTTCACCGGCGTCGACACCTCCCTGCCCAACCGCGCGATGAGAGCGGCGTTGATTGCGCGCGAAGTGGCGCCGCTCGCTGCCTATACCGAGGTCCGGCCCGAAGTGAGATACGGCGAAAATTCCCGCATCGACTTCCTGCTCAGCGGCGATGGCCTGCCCGATGCCTATGTCGAGGTCAAATCCGTCACCCTCTCGCGGCAGACGGGCCTTGCCGAATTCCCCGACAGCGTCACCGCACGCGGGGCGAAACACCTTGGCGAACTGGCGCGGATGGCTGAGGCCGGGCACCGCGCCGTGCTGCTCTATCTGGTGCAACGCACCGACTGCACACAGATGACCCTCGCCGCAGATATTGACCCGACCTATGCCGCCGCGTCCCAAGCCGCGCGGGCGGTGGGGCTGGAAATCTACGCCATCGGCACCCATATCACGCCCCAAGCCGTCACACTGGCGCAACCGATCCCCTTTGCGGGCTGAGCTGCACTGGCCCTTGCCGGAAAGCCACGCTAAATAGGAGCGAACACAAGGATGGAGAGAGCGGTGAACAACGCACACCGAGGCCGCCAGACGCGCGACGGCATTCGCATTTACGAGCCTTCGGATCACGCCGGGATGCAAGCGGCGGGCCGTCTGGCCGCCACGATCCTCGACGAGATCGCAGAGCATGTCTTCCCCGGTCAGACCACCGGAGAGATTGACCGACTGATCGAAGAGAAGGTCAACGCCGCCGGTGCGAAATCCGCGACGATCGGCTACAAAGGCTATCAGCATGCGAGCTGCATCTCAGTGAACCATGTGGTCTGCCACGGGATCCCTAGCGACAAGAAGCTGAAAGACGGCGACATCCTGAACATCGACGTGACCGTGATTGTCGATGGCTGGTTCGGCGACACCAGCCGCATGTATGTGGCGGGCAAGCTTTCGCGCAAGGCCGAGCGATTGATCAACGTGACCCACGACAGCCTGATGCACGGGATCGAAGCGGTGAAGCCGGGCAATACCTTTGGCGACATTGGCCATGCGATCCAGACATTTGTCGAAGGCCACCGCATGTCCGTCGTGACCGATTTCTGCGGTCACGGGCTTGGGCAGGTCTTTCACGCACCGCCCAACGTGCTGCACTATGGCCGCCCCGGCACCGGTGCTGTGCTTGAGCCGGGCATGTTCTTTACCATTGAACCGATGGTGAACCTTGGCCGGGCCGAGACCAAGACCCTCGCCGACGACTGGACCGCCGTCACCCGCGACAAATCCCTGTCGGCGCAGTTTGAGCATTCGGTCGGCGTGACCGAAGATGGTGTGGAGATTTTCACCCTCTCGCCCGGCGGCTTGTTCCACCCGACTTATAAAACCGACTGAAACGCTGCGGGGGCACGGCCCCCGCCCGCCTATGCGTCGATGGCGACCAAATGGTTGTCCCACGCGCGGCTGGCTGTGGTCAGCCGCGACAGCGTGGCCTCTTGCAGCGACAGGATACCGCCCAGCCCATCCGTAGCCACGAAGCCCCCCCGGCCCGGTGCCAGCCCGCAGACATCCGCGCGGCGATGGCTGGCGAGGAAAGAACCTTTGTCGTCAAAGACATGCAACCGCCCGCCCCGCGGTGACGTGATCCCGACTGCCCCGCCATCCGCCGCAAATGCCACGCTGCCCGCGTAGCCCTGCATCGCGATTTGCTCGGCCAGATCGGCCTCGGCCAAGATGGGCTCTTCCCCGCGCCGGTGCAGCCCCAGCAGCGGCACGCCGTCACCCGGCTCCCCTTGCCATTGCATCGCAAAAGCCACCTGCCCGTCCGGTGCCAAGGACAGATGGCGGATTGAGTTCATGTGCAGATCGTCGGGCAATGTGACCTGCTCCAAAACCTCGCCCGAGAGGCTGACATAAGACAGATTGGGCCGCATATCTCCGATGTTCAGCTTCTCCCGCCCGCTGTCGGGATGGGTGCGGATGCCGCCATTGGCCACCACCAGCACATCCTCGGCCCAGCGGCGGATTTCATGCGGGCCGATCCCGCCTGACGCGATCTCTCCGATCCGGGCGTAGCCCTCGGCGCGGGACCACAGTCCGATGCGCCCTTCGCCCGTGTCGATCTCATTCTCGCTGGTGACGAGGATGGCCCCGCCCTGCAAAAACGCCCCATGCCCGTAGAAATGCCGCCCCTCCGGCGCGTCGAGGCGATGGGCCAAACGGCCCTTCACGCAGTCGATCACCAGTGCAAACCGCCCTGGACGGCGGGCAAAGGCCACGGCCTCCGGCGCGGTGGGATGGGCGGCGGCGGCATGGCCACGGTCGGGCAGCGGAATGCGGAAGATGTCATGGCCGGTCCCGTCCAGCCCGAAAAGCGCATAGTCCCCCGAGGGGTCGCGCGCGGCGGCAAGGTAGACGGGGCTTCCGGCGGCGGCCCAGCCCATCGCCGGCAAGCTCGAAGCGGCGGCGAGACCGGCAAGGAAGTGGCGGCGCGACGGCATCAATCGCCATCCGCCGAGTTGAACCCGAGCGAAACGCCAAGCGCCGGGGCGATCTCTGCCCCCACCGCCTCGGAAATGGCACGCACATCGTTTTGCAGCGCCTCGACCCGGATACGGCTTTTCGGGTCGGCCACTCCGGCAAAGACCGGGTCTTCCAAGCCGCGGGCGGCGATGAGCGCGCGGTCAAAGGCGGCGTCGGTCTTGGGTGTCGGCGCGTCCGAGAGGACGTTGGCAAAGTCCCGCAATGCTTCAAGCGACAGCACCACGTTGCGCAGGCTGCGGCCCGAGCGGCGCGCCTCGGCCACCTGCGGTTTGGGGGCGTCAAAGCTGCCCATCGGGCGGCCTAGACGTTGGTCCGCGACAAATTCGAGCCCGGTTGCCAAAGCCGTGTAAAGCGCCTGCGATGCCTCGCGCGGGCTGAGGAAACGGTCATTGCCCGCCGCCCCGGCGCTGCTGAGCGTGGCGGCGAAATCCTCACGCCATGCGGTGTCGACCTCGCGCCCCAGCACGGCCAGATCGGCCGCCATCGCTTGGGCCAATGCGCAGCTATAGCTGTTAGCCTCGTAGCCCGCGAAGTCATCATCATAAAGCAGCCGTTCCAGCGCAAAGAGCCCCCGCGCGGCGATGGAGACCTCGGCGTACTCCTCGCTTGTCGCAATCGGGTCCTCCTCGGCCACCAGCCGCGCCACGCTGCGCCCTACCATGCCGCGCGTGTCGGGCCAAAAGGCGATGGCCAGCCCGCGCCCGTCCTCCTCCAACGGTCCAAGGGTCAGATGCGCGATGCCCATCCATGCGTCGAAGGCTTCCTGATAGGCCGGGCGCAGAGCGGCATCGGTGCAATCGGCCCGTGCCGCCGTACCAAGCGCCGCCGTGGCCGAGGCGAAACGGGCGGTGCCGGGCAGCGCGTGATCTTGGATCACCTCCTCCACGCCGGCTAAGGCGGGGGCGGCGGTCAGAAGGAATGTGGCGGTCAGTAAGCTGCGCATCAAAGGCTCTCCAGATAGCGGATCAGGGCGTCACGGTCGGCTTTGGGCATCTCTACCACGGCATCACGGGCGGGCTGGGCTTCGCCGCCGTGCCAGAGCACCGCTTCGAGCAGCGACCGCGCGCGCCCGTCGTGCAGGAATTGGGTATGGCCGTTGACCTGCTCGGTCAAGCCGATGCCCCAAAGCGGCGCGGTGCGCCATTCGCGCCCATTCGCGCGGCCCTCGGGACGGTTGTCGGCCAGCCCTTCGCCCATGTCATGGAGCAAAAGATCGGTCATCGGCCAGATCAGTTGGAAACTTTGCTCGGGCTGGCCCTCCAACCGTTCGGTCACGAATTTCGGCTGGTGGCAAGAGGTGCAGCCGACCTCATGAAACACCGCCTTGCCGCGCAGCACCTCAGGCGCGCCGACATCGCGGCGGGCGGGCACGGCAAGGTTGCGGCTGTAAAAGGTCACCAGATCCAGCCCCTCGGCGTCGATCTCTGCGCCGCGCGCGTCACCGTCCCCATGCGGGGCATCGCGGCAAGCGGTCTGTTCGGTTGTGCAATCGCCCCAAGCTGCGTCGAAGATGGGGGATGAAATGCCGATGTCGCCCGCAAAGGCGCTGGCGGATTGCTCGCGGATCGTCGGCGCCCCGGCTTTCCAGCCGAAACGGCCCAGCATCGGGCGCGTGTGTTCAAAGGACCAGACGATCTGCGCCCGGCCAGAGATGCCGTCGCCATCGGCGTCTTCGGAGTCGGCCAGCGCCAAGATATCCGCCGCCGGGATCGCCTCCAACAAGCCCAAACCGATCATCGGCGGGGCCACACGGGGGCTGAGCATCGCGCCGTCGGCCAAGGGACCATAGCCGAGATCTTCGGCACTGTAGGTCGGGCGGCGCAGGCTGGCTGTCTCCCCCTCCGACAGGGCGATCTCCACCTCTTCATAACTCACGCCGAGACGGTATTCCGCCGGATGGCCCGCCACCCCGAAATCCTGCAATTGCCCGCCATAGACCGGATCGGGCCGCGTGCGCGGGGTGCTGTCGCCCACCGAAAGCAGAAACGCCTCGATCTCGCTCATCGCCTCTTCGGGGACGGTGGGGACCGAGATGCGCAGGAACATCGACACCGCGTCATCCTCTGGCCCCTCGGGCGGATGGCCGCGCCCGTCTTTCAGGTGGCAACGCTGGCAGGAACGCGCGTTGAAAAGCGGCCCCAGCCCGTCAGACGCGAGCGTCGAAGACGGCGATGACACCCAGAGTTTTTTGAAAAAACCATTGCCGACCTTAAAGTCCAACTCCCGCTCGAACGGAATGTTGCCCGAGGGCAGCGAAAACGCATCGGCATTGCCGCGCGGGTTGACCGTTGCGGCCCCTGCCGGGTTTGTCTCAAAGGGTTCGGGCTTGTCGAATTCGGTCGCGGGGGCGGTGACCTTGGCGATCCGGGCGGCCTCTTCTGCGGTGCGGGCGATCACCTTGAGATGCGGTTCCTCCAAAGCTTGTGGAGCGGCGGCGGCCATGCTCGCGGCGGCCACCGTGAGCATCGGAATGAGGAATCGCATGGGGAATGCCTTGGATAGCGGCAGGCCCAGAACCGGGCCTGCCATTCGAAGTTACTTGCTGTCGTCTGTCGGCTTGGCCTGAAGCTGGCCATAGACGGCCTCGCCCAGTTCGGCCTGAAGCGACAATTGAGTTTCGAGGAAGTCGATATGCCCTTCCTCATCGGCGATCAATTCTTCGAACAGGTTCTTTGAGACGTAATCGCCCACCTGATCGCAGTGATTACGCGCCTCAATGTACAGGGTGCGGGCCTCATGTTCGGCGGCCAGATCGGACTCAAGACATTCCTTGACCGTTTCACCGATGCGCAGCGCGTCCAGCTTTTGCAGGTTGGGGTGCCCTTCAAGGAAGATGATCCGCTCGATCAGCTTGTCGGCGTGGTTCATCTCTTCGATGCTTTCCTCGCGCGATTTATCGGCAAGCCGACCATAGCCCCAGTCTTCTTGCAGCCGGTAATGCAGCCAGTACTGGCTCACGGCTGTCAATTCGCTGCGCAATGCCGCGTTGAGATATTCGATGACCTTGTCGTCGCCCTTCATGAACCTGTCTCCTTGTTTGGTTTTGCCTGACGTAGAGTGGTTGTCAGCACAGGCACGGAAAAGTTGCCATTTCCGCGCATGGTAGACAAGAACAGAGGCATGCAACCGCCACAATCGGCTGCTTTGCCCAAGGCACGGTAGATTTTGCCCGCAGTAATGACCGTGCGCGCATCAGAGGCGCGCATCCAGTCGATGGCATTGTTGATGTCGCGATCGGTGATGTTCTGACAGTGACAAACAATCATGGTTTTGCGTATTCCTTGGCTGGCCCCGGGCCGCCGCAGCGGCCCAGAGGAAGGGATAGGATTACTGGAAGACCGCCTCTGGCGCGTCGAGGCTGTCGGAGCCTTCAAAGGCGATTTCGTCACCGCCCAGAACCGTCACGGCACGCTCAATCGCGCGGGTCTGGTTCACCAGCGCGTCGACCGCGCCCATGATCAGCGCTTCGCCTTCGGCATTGCCGCGTTCAAGCATCATGTCATAGCTGAACCCCGCTTCGGCGGCGGTTTTGATCTGGCCCAGTTCCACCATGGAGGCGTTCAGCTTGGCGCGCAGGTCTTCGTCGACGGTGGCATCGGCGCTGGCCACGAGGTCAGACAGCGATGCGCCGGAAACCACGCGACCATCGACGCGCAGGTATTCGCCCAGATAGACGTTCCGCACGCCCAAACCGTCGTAGTAGTGGCTGTTGTGGGTGTTGTCCGAGAAGCAGTCGTGCTCTTCTTCGGGGTCGTTGAGCATGACGCCCAGCTTCATCCGCTCACCCGCCTGCTCACCGTAGGAGAGCGAGCCCATGCCAGTCAGGATCGCGTCGATCCCGGCGTCTTCGTCAGCCAGCACGGCGGCGCGTGCCTCACCGCTATCGGCCCATTGACCGGCCATCCATTCCAGATCGCTGACCAGCAGATCGGTCGCGGCTTTCAGGTATTGCCCACGGCGGTCGCAGTTGTCTCCAGTGCAGTCTTCGCCGGTCGCGTAGTCGGTCCAAGGACGGTTGCCCGCGCCATGCTCAGTACCGTTCAGGTCTTGGCCCCAGAGCAGGAATTCGATGGCGTGGTAGCCCGTGGCGACATTGGCCTCAACCGCGCCCGCCTCGTGCAACTGCCCTTCGAGGAGCGCAGGCGTGATCTCGGCGGCGTCCACCTCTTCCCCGCCCAGCGTGAAACTCGGGTTGGCGATAACGTTCAGAACCGCCAGTTGGTTTTCATCCGTCTCGCCGCCATAGGAGGCATCGACATAGTCGATCAGACCTTCGTCCAGCGGCCATGCGTTTACCTTGCCTTCCCAGTCATCAACGATGGCGTTGCCAAAGCGGAAAACCTCGGTCTGCTGGTAGGGCACGCGGGCGGCCAGCCATGCGGTTTTCGCGGCCTGAAGCGCTTCGGCCGAGGGTGTGGCGATCAGCGTCTCGACGGCGGCTTGCAGCGTCTGCGCAGTGGTCAGGCTGTCTTCGTAGCCTGCCTGCGCGATGTTGGCATAGGTGCCAAGCACCTCGGCCTTGTCTTGTGCAAATGCCGGAGCGGCGGCGCATGTGATCAGCGCAATGGCCGTGGTCGCTTTGAGGCGCATCGAATGTCCTTCCTTGAAAATCACCATGGTCCCGACGCAGGGCGCACCGGGCCTTCGGGCAATAGGTGACTTATTCTGTCGGAAAAGACAAGGATCAACCTGAGAGGGGATAGCGCTCGGCAAAAAGCTGTTAGCTTGCAGTCCGTTGCAGCAGCGTCACATGGGTATCGCCGTATTTGCGCGTGTCGATCCGGGCGAATCCCTCGGGCGCATGCATGGGCGCGCTTTCCTCCCAAACGATCATCGCGCCGGGCGCAAACCAACCGCCTTCGGCTGCCGCAACAAGCGACTTTTGCCCTATGGATTTGCCATAGGGCGGGTCAAGGAAGACCAGATCGAAAGGGTCCTGCGCGCATGCCCCCAGCCGCGTCGCGTCATTGCGCAGCAGCCGCGTTTCCGCCTCTGCCTCCAGTTTGCGCATGTTCTCCCCGATCAACTGCTGGCCTGTCCGGCCATTCTCAACAAAGCAGACGGACACAGCACCGCGCGACAGGGCCTCAAACCCAAGCGCGCCGGTGCCTGCGAACAGGTCCAACACCCGCGCCCCCTCGATCACATCGTGATGGGTCAACATCGAAAAAAGGCTCTCGCGCACCCGGTCGGAGGTCGGTCGCAGATGCGCCCCGGCGTCGCCCTTGCCAAGCGCGGCAAGCGGGCGGCCACGGTATTTTCCGGCGATGATCCTCATGGTTTTAGCAATGCCTTCAGATCTGTCTGAGGGTCCGCGATCAGGGCGGGGTCTGGCGATTTGCCGGCCTCGATCAACCGTTTACCCACCATGTAACCACGTGGGTCGTTCGCAGCATCCACGGCCAGCAGGGTGTCACCAAGGTAGTACCAGAAGGACGCGCTGCCGTCGCCAAGGCGGCTGACTACGCGGTCATAACCTGCGTTCAGCCCGGCGATTTGCAGTTTCACGTCATATTGGTCCGACCAGAACCACGGTTTGGCAATGTATTCCTTACCCGCGCCGAGAATGTTTTCAGCGACCACCTCGGCCTGATCGATGGCATTGGGCACGCTTTCCAACCGGATACGCCCGCCGCGATAGGGGAAAGAAGTGCAGTCCCCCGCTGCCCAGATGCCCGGCATGTTCGTGCGCCCTTGCGCGTCGACCTTGATGCCGTTGTCGATCTCGATCTCTGCTGCTTTGGCCAGCGCGATGTCGGGCTCAATGCCCACGCCGGTGATGACGAAATCGGCGGCAATCTCTGTCCCATCGCTCAGCCGTGCGCCGGTAACGTGGCCTTCGCCCAACAGCCGCTCCAGCCCCACGCCTTCGCGCAGCGTGACTCCGTGGCTTTCATGCAGGGCGCGGAAATAGTCACTGGTCTCGGGCGCTGCGACGCGCTGCAGGATGCGGTCGGCCATTTCCACCAGCGTAACCTCAAGCCCCAGCTTGGCCGCGACCGCCGCGGCTTCCAGCCCGATGTAGCCACCACCGACGATCAGCACCTTCGCGCCCTTTACGAAACGCGGCGCCATGGCATCCACATCGGCCAAATCGCGCACGGTAAAGATGCCATCCAGCGCCCCGCCAATCGCTTCAGGCAGACGGCGCGGGACGGATCCAGTGGCGAGCACCAGTTCGTCATAGGCGATCTGCCCGTCTGTGGTGGCAAGAACGCGCGTTTCAGGGTCAATCGCGGTCACGCGGCAGTCGGTTTTCAGCGTGATCCCTCGATCGGCATAAAACGCCTCGGGCCGCAGAAATAGCCGCTCCAGCGACATATCGCCCAGCAGGTACCCTTTAGACAGCGGCGGGCGCTGGTAGGGTGGGCAAGGCTCGGCCCCAATCAGGGTGATCTGCCCGTCAAACCCACCATTGCGCAGTTTCGCCACGCAAGAGGCTCCCGCCTGCCCGGCTCCGATCACCACCACATGCTGCATTTGCCACCCCCCGATTGATCTGGTCTCAGTCGCGGTCAAAGCCTATATCTGGCCCCAAGACAACCGCAATGACAGGAGAGGCTATCCCATGACGATTTCTCAAGGTTCGACGCTGCCGGATGCGAAACTGGTTCAGATGGGCTCGGATGGGCCCGAGCCGGTGCAGATGGCCGACAAGCTCAAGGGCCGCAAAGTGGTGATCTTTGCCGTGCCGGGCGCCTTCACGCCCACCTGCCACTCTGCGCATGTGCCGAGCTTTGTGCGCACCAAGGATCAGTTCGACGCCAAAGGCGTGGATGAGGTGATCTGCGTCTCCTGCAACGACCCTTTCGTGATGAAAGCTTGGGGCGAAGCGACCGGCGCGAATGAGGCCGGGATCACCATGCTGGCCGACGCCAGCAGCGAATTTACCCGCGCCATCGGCATGGAGTTCGACGCCGAAGGTGCCGGGCTGGTCGGCCGGTCCAAACGCTATGCGATGCTTGTCGAAGACGGCAAGGTGACACTTTGGCAGCCCGAGGAGAGCCCCGGCACCTGCGAGATCTCCGGCGGCGAAGCACTGCTGGACAATATGTAAAACGCGAACGCCCGGCCAGATTGGCCGGGCGTTTACTGATAGGGGTGCCCCGCGAAGGGACGCAGACGCGAAAGCCTATTCCGCAGCCTGCACGATGGTGCGTGTGGGGAACGGAATATCGACACCACCTTCATCCAGCGCCTCTTTGACCTTGCGGGTCATATCGGCCTTGAAGGCAAAATAATCCCCCGCACTGCACCAGACCCGCACAAGGAAATCGACCGAACTGTCGTTCAGGTTGTTCACCTGAATGAAAGGCTCAGGATCCGTATGTGCCCGCTCGTCCGCCATGATCGTGCTGCGAATGATTTCCTCAGCGGTCTTGAGGTTCGCGCCATAGCCCACGCCAAAGGTCCATTCCGCCCGGCGGGTCGGGTTGACGGAATAGTTAGTGATGACATTGCCCCAAACCTCAGAGTTCGGCACGATGACCTGCACGTTGCTGAGGTCCGCCAGCACCGTGTAGTTCAGGTTGATCTGTTTGACCGTGCCCATCTCGCCCGCGATCACCACGAAGTCCCCGATTTTAATCGGGCGAAAGAGGATGAGCATGACCCCGGCGGCCACGTTCGACAGGGTGCCCTGCAGAGCCAAACCAATCGCCAGACCCGCCGCACCGATGACAGCCACGACCGAGGTCGTCTTGACCCCGAAGGTGTTGAGCACAAACAGAACCGTAAAGCCTAGCACCACATAGCGCACGATCGAGGCCAGAAATTCGAACAGCATTTCATCAAGATGCTTGTTCCGCTTGCCCAGGTTTTCGACCCGTGCCTGCAGCCAGCTGGAGATGATCCAGCCCAGCAGCAGAATGACAATCGCGCCAATCACGGATCCCGCCGCACTGGCAAGGAACTCCAGCGTCAGCAGATCGGCCAGCGTCTTGCCCTGCCACAGTTCGGTTTCAAACAAATCTTGCATCCGGTCTCTCCGTCAGTCTTTCCCGGCCCCAAAGAGACCATCCATCTTGCGCGCCAGTTTCGCATCAAGCGAGCTAAGCCCATCTACGTCATGGGTGATCAACGTTACCTCCACCCGGTTGTAAACGTTGCTCCATTCCGGATGGTGATTCCATTTTTCCGCCCAAATGGCCACCCTTGTCATCCAGCCAAAGGCGTCCGCGAAATCCTTGAACTTGAACGTCTTGTGGATCGCATCCCGGTTTTCGACCATCTCCCAGCCTGTATTGAACAGCGGCTGCAGCAGCGTCTTGCGGGTCTCAATGCTTAATCTCTCGGTCATTCTTGTTCCTCGATCGTCGTCTTTTTGAAGGGGCCGTAGTCGGTCAGCACGCTGATCTCTTCGTCCACGGCGTCGCGTTCGGCCTGCAGATACTCCCCCACAGCAGAGGCAAAGCCCGGATCGCGCATCCAATGCAGCGACCATGTGGGCGACGGCAGATAGCCGCGCGCGAGCTTGTGTTCGCCCTGTGCGCCCGCTTCGACACGGGAAAGCCCATGGGCGATGGCGAAGTCCATGGCGCGATAATAGCACAGCTCAAAGTGCAAAAAGGGGTGGTGTTCGGTACAGCCCCAGTAGCGGCCAAAGAGCGTCTCGCGCCCGATGAAGTTCAGCGCCCCGGCAACCCAACGTCCGTTACGTTCGGCCAGCACCAGCGCGATATCGTCGCGCAGGTTTTCTTGCGCGTGGTCAAAGAATTCCCGCGTGAGGTAAGGCGAACCCCATTTCCGCGCACCGGTATCTTGGTAGAACTGCCAAAAGGCATCCCAATGTTCGGGTTCGATCTGGTCGCCGGTGAAAGTGTGGATCGTGCCGCCAAAATCCTGCGCCTGAGCGCGTTCCTTGCGGATATTTTTGCGCTTGCGCGAGGATAAACTGGCGAGGAAACCGTCGAAATCCGCATAGTCGCGGTTGTGCCAGTGAAACTGCTGACTTTTGCGGCTCATCAGGCCCAAACCTTCGGCCCGCGCGACCTCCTGCTCGGTGCAAAAGGTCACATGCAGAGACGACAGCGCGTTGCTGTCGGTCAGTTGTACCGCGCCTTGAACCAGTGCGGCGGTACCCGCCTCTTCAAACTCGGGCCGCACCAAAAAGCGCCGCCCGGTGGCGGGGGTGTGGGGCACGGCGATCTGAAGTTTCGGGTAATAGCGCCCGCCCGCGCGTTCATAGGCATGGGCCCAATTGTGGTCGAAGATATATTCGCCTTGGCTGTGCGATTTGGCATACATCGGCGCCACAGCGATCACTTGGCCCGCAATCCGCGCGGCCAGATATTGCGGCTGCCAGCCCGTGCCGGGGCCGACCGATCCGCTCTGCTCTAGCGCCGACAGGAAACGATAGGTTGTGAACGGGTCACGCGGACGGCCCCCGCCCGCGGCCTCGGGACAGGCGCAGGCGTCCCAGTCCTTTTGGCCGATCTGTGCCAGTTCTGGCACCACGGTAATCTCGATTTCCTGCGCGTTCATCTGAGCCTTGCCTGCCTTGCGTCCTATGTGTGGCCTCGGCCTCGCAGATCAAGAGCGCGGGCGCGGCAGATACCCCTCAAAGGTCACATTCTGCGCCACCTGACGCGCGATATCTTCCTCAGCTTGGCTGCGGATCGTCCAACAGAGCATCGCCGCCCCTTCGGCCTTTAGCTCAGCCACACGCGGACGGTTCAGGTCATCGGCCTCATGGCTGATGAAACAAGAGCCGGTGTCGGCATAGTCGGGTATGCCGCGCAGCCGGTCGCAGGTGGCTGCGGGCAGCGGCCATTCATCGGGGCGGTAGGCGCTGGTGGTCAGCCCGCGCGGCACGTCGGGTAAAAGACGGGCGAGTGCGCGCACCGAATGCGGATTGAAGGACATGACCGCCAAATCGCCCCGGTAGCGGCCAAGCACTTCGGCGGCGGCGGCCTCAAGCGGGCCCACGTCCGGCCCCATGGCGCCGTCTTGATCCTTGAACTCCACCAAAAGCGGCACGCGCCCGGCGATGAGGTCGAGGATTTCCTCAAGCGTTGGAATCCCCTCGTCGCCGCCCTTTAGCGGGATGGCCGCAAGGGCGCTGGCCTCACGCAGCCGGACCGCGCCGCGCTCTGGTGTCAGCCGCTCCAAAGCATAGTCATGGAACACCATCGCCTTGTTATCGGCACTGAGTTGCAGGTCAATCTCTATGCCGACACCTGCATCGACAGCCGCCCGCACGGCGGCGCGGCTGTTCTCAGGCCGCCCGGCAGAGAGGTCATGCAGCGCGCGATGCGCCAGCGGAATGTCCAGAAAGGCGGGGGGAAGGGTCATTCGATCTCAAAAATGCCTTCGATTTCGACGGCGACACCCAGTGGCAGTGATGCGGCAGAGACCGCCGAGCGGGCGTGGCGGCCCGCGTCACCCAAAGCCTCGACCATGAAGTCAGAGGCCCCATTGATGACCTTGGGCTGGTCGGTGAAATCTGCGGTGGAATTGACAAACCCGGTCAGTTTCACAACCCGCTTAAGTCGATCCAGATCGCCGTCACAAGCGGTGCGCACCTGTGCCAAAAGGCTCAACGCACAGCTGCGCGCGGCGGCGGCTCCGGCGTCGACATCCATACCGTCGCCCAAACGCCCGGTGATCAACCCATCCGGCCCGTTAGAGATTTGGCCCGACACATAGACGGTATTGCCGGTGACCACGAAGGGCACATAGTTCGCGGCCGGTGCTGGCGCGTCGGGCAGGGTGATGCCGAGATCGGCAAGGCGGGCGGTCAGGGACATGACGGGCTTCCTTTGGTTGCGGGTTCAAGCGGACGCTAACCGCCCTCCGCCCCGAGGAAAAGCCCCTTTGCCGCCCGCCCGGCGCGGCGCTTCAGCTTTCGCGGAACGCGCGCGCGAAATAGTCGGCCATCGGTTTCAACAGATAGGCCATCGGAGTGCGTTCGCCGGTGCGGATAAACGCCTCAACCGGCATGCCGGGCAGCAGGATCGTGCCCTCTTCCAGCTTGTCGATCTCGCCGGGGTTAAGCGCAATCTCGGCCCGGTAATAGGTTTGCCCGGTCGCGTCGTCGTCAATGGAATCGGCAGAGACCTGCAAGACCTTGCCCACCAGTTCCGGCGTGGTGCGCTGGTTCAACGCCGAAAGACGCAGATTGACCTCTTGGCCCACGGCGACCTGATCGATGTGGATGGTCTGGACCCGCGCGGCAATGATCAGCGGGCGATCTTGGGGGACGAGGTACATCAACGGCTCTGCTGCGCGCACGACCGACCGCGGGGTTTGGATCTGCATCCCATAGATCACCCCCGACACCGGCGCGCGGATATCAAGCCGATCAATCTCGGCCCTGAGCGCGCGGCGCTGTTCGGCCATCTCCAACTCGCGGTAGCGCAGATCGCGCAACTGGGTGATCGCCTCTTCCCGCCCGGCGGAGCGCAGTTTCAGCCGTTCGATGTCAATCTCTGTCACCCGCTCTTGGGACTGCGCCTTTTGCGCCGACAACTCTCCGATCTGGCCGCGCAGGCGGGCCTGTTCGCGCATTAGGGTCAAGACGGCAGAAGCCTGCGTCAGGCCACGGTCCAGCAGCGACTGCTGATTACCCAACTCCTCTTCGATCAGCTCCAACTGGCGCGATAGCGCGGCCTCTTGCGCATCGACCCCGCGGATTTGCGCGTTAATCTGCGCCCGGCGTTTGCCCAATTGCTCAAGCTCTTGGGCCACGCTGACGCGGCGCGCGTCAAACAGGTTGCGCTGGCCATCCACCAGTTCCTGCACATCGGGATTTTCGGAGGCGGCGGTTCGCAACTCTTCGTCAAAGGTGACCGCCTCCACCTCATCGCGCTGCGCTTCCAGACGGCTGCGGCGGGCCATAAGCTCATAAAGCTGGCCCTCGACGATGGCCAATTGCGAGGTCAGTTGCTCTGCATCCAGACGCAGCAAAGCGTCACCGGCGGCGACACTGTCGCCCTCATCCACAAGGATTTCGGCCACCACACCACCGGTTTCATGCTGGACGATCTGCCGGTTGCGGTCGACTTCGATCCGGCCCGAAGCCACCACCGCCCCGGCGATTTGGCTGGTCACGGCCCAAGTCCCAAAACCGCCAAAAAGCAAGATCAGCCCGAAGAACCCAAGGATCAGGGGCCGGGTTGCCGACCAGCGTTTGTCGTTGTGATCGCTCATACCACGCCCCCCGACCGCGGGGGGGCTTGCTGAATCTCGCGGTGGTTTTGCACCATCCCGGCAAGCACCTCATCCTTGGGACCAAAGGCTTTGCGCATACCGTTATCGAGAACCAGCAGCGTGTCACATTCCTGAATGGCCGCTGGGCGATGTGCCATGATCAGCACCGACCGCCCGCTCGCCTTCATCTGCCGGATTGCGTGGTTCAACGCCTGAGAACCGGTATTGTCGAGGTTCGAGTTCGGCTCATCCAGCACCACGATCACCGGGTCACCATATAGCGCCCGCGCCAGCCCGATGCGCTGCATCTGTCCCCCTGAAAGCCGCACCTGCCCCGCGCGAATGGGCGTGTCATAGCCCTGGGAGAATTCGAGGATCATGTCATGCGCCGCCGCCAATTTGGCGGCCTTGATCACTTTGGCATCGTCGGGGTCGGGGGACAGCCGGGCGATATTCTCGGCGATGGTGCCATCGAACAATTGGACGCGCTGCGGCAGGTATCCGATATGCCGCCCCAAGGTTTCGCTCCCGTAATGCTCAAGCGCGGCCCCATCCAGCCGGATCGACCCGCCCGCAGGCGGCCAGACCCCGGTAAGCGTGCGTGCCAGTGTCGACTTCCCCGCCCCCGACGGACCGATCACCCCCACCGCCTGCCCCGGCTCAACAGTAAAGTTGATCGACTTGAGCGCCGCCTGTTTCTCGCCCGGCGCCACGACGGTCAGCGCCTTGGCGACCAGCCGCGCTTTGGGCTGCGGCAGCGCGGTGCGCGGTGGTTCTTCGCTCACCGCGCCGAGAAGCTGCGCCACATTGGCCCAACCGGACCGCCCCCGCTGCACCACCGGCCATTGGTTCAATGCCAGTTCGACCGGCGCCAGCGCTCGGCCCAGCAGGATCGAGCCTGCAATCATCGCGCCCGGCGTCATCTGGTTTTTCAAGACCAACCACGCGCCGAGCCCCAGCATGGCGGATTGCAAAAACAACCGCAGCGTCTTGGTCATCGCGGTGAACGTGCCCCCCACGTCGGTCGATTTAACTTGCTGTTCCAACGCCTGACCACGGGCCTGTTGCCAGCGCGAAAATGCCGCGTCACGCATCCCCATGGCCTGCACCATCTCAGCCTCGACCCTGATCTGGTCCGACATTGCATCCGCTGCCTGCCCCGAGAGGTTTGCACGCGCTTGGCTTTCGCGCGACAGCAACTGGTTGGCGATGGTGATCACCACCAGCACCGCCGCGCCGCTCACCGCCAGCCACCCCAGCATCGGGTGGAACAGAAAGATCGCCGCGAAAAAGATCGGCGTCCAAGGTGCATCGAAGGCGGCCATCAGCACCGGGGAGGTCATGAGCCGTTGCACGGCTTCAAGATCGGCAAGGCCCGCGTTGGTCTTCACATCCGGGGCCACGGCGGATTTACGCACCACCGCGTCGAACACCCGCCGGTCGAGACCGGATTGAAACCGCGCGCCCACCCGCGCCATGATCCGGCCGCGCGTGTAATCCAAGATCCCCATCACCGCATAGAGAAAGACCACAAGAACCGAGAGGGCGATCAGCGTCTCTTCGGAGCCGGAGCCGAGCACCCGGTCATAGACCTGCAACATATACAGCGGACCGGTAAGCATGAGCATATTGGCGAAGAGGCTGAACAAGGCCACAGCCCAATAAAGCCCACGGCTGCGTCTGCGCACGCGACGCAGTTCGGACAGCCCCCTGTTCACCACATCGCCTTGCATCAATCCCTTTCGAAGCTGCCCACACAGAACCCGGCGCGCTTCCCGCTTACGGGGAATTGATAATGATTTTGATAACCCAGTGCCATTTTTTTCTCGGGCCGACGCCCCGACCGCCTTAGCGGTCGAGGAAACTAGGTGCAGGCGCGCTGGCGCCACTGCCGCTGCTGCCGCCGCCAAAGATGTCACGCAGAACTCGGTCGATCACATTGTCCGCGCCGCCACCCCCTTGATTGCCCCCGCCCTGCGGTTGCTGCGGTTCGGGCTGCGCTTCGCTCAGGTTGCTGGGCGGGGCGGGCGCCTGCATCGGCAACTCCTTGAGGGGCAGCCCGTCATGCACGCGGCTCATGGTTTCGCGCCAAATCTCTGCGGGCAGGCCACCGCCTGTGACCCCGGTGAGCGGCGTGTTGTCATCATAGCCCATCCAGACCCCGGCCACATAATCCGCCGAAAAGCCGACGAACCAAGCGTCTTTGTTGGCCGAGGTCGTGCCGGTCTTGCCAGCCAGTTGACGGTCGCCAAACTGGGCGCGCTGGCCGGTCCCCTCCGAGATCACCTTCTCCATCATATAGACCAACTGGCGCGCGGCATCTTCTTGGATGACCCGTTCGTTGATACCGCCGCCGGTGCCCATCAGCGGCTCCGTCTCGCCCAAGAGGCGCAGATCGACCAGCCCGTATGGAGTCACCGAAGAGCCACCGTTCAGGATGCCCGCGTAGGCGCCCGTCATTTCAAGCAGGGTGCTTTCCGATGCGCCAAGTGCCAGCGCCGGGCCTGCGGCCAAATCGCTTTTGATGCCGAACTGCGTGGCGACCGCGCTCACCGTCTCGCGGCCTACGCTTTCCGAGACTTTGACCGCCGGAATATTCAACGAGTCTTTCAGCGCGTCTGTCAGGGAGACTGGGCCTTTGAAGTTCTTGGTGTAGTTCTTGGGGCACCACTCACCCGAACCGGGGATGTTCAGGCAGTAGGGTTCGTCCACGATGATGTCTTCGGGCGAATAGCCCAGATCAAGCGCCGCGGCATAGATGAAGGGTTTGAACGCCGACCCGGTCTGGCGCATTGCCTGCGTGGCACGGTTGAACGCGCCCGCGACCTTGGTCTTGCGCCCGCCGACCAGCGCCCGCACCGCCCCATCAGAAGACATCACCACAATGGCCGCCTGCGCTTTGGAGGTGTCACGCACCTTGTTTTCAAAGACCCATTTCAGCCCCTCTTCTGCCGCGCGCTGAATGCGCTGATCGAGGGTGGTTTTAATGATGACATCTTCGGTGGTGTTGCGGGTAAAGAATTCCGGCCCCGAGGACATGACCCAATCGGCGAAATAGCCGCCCGCCTCGGCCTCTGCCGCCTCGGACAGCTGCGCGGGGTTGGCGATGGCCTCATCGGCCTCCGCTGCGGTCAGATAGCCCTGATCTTCCATCAGGCGGATCACCGTGGCGGCACGGCTTTGCGAGCGATCCAGATTGTTGGTGGGCGATAGGGTTGTGGGCGCGGTCAAAAGACCGGCCAGCATCGCGCCCTCGGACGGCGAAAGCGCCGCTGCGGGCTTGCCAAAGAATCGCTGCGCCGCGGCCTCTGCGCCAAAGGCACCGCCGCCCATATAGGCACGGTTCAGATAGATCGAAAGGATGTCGTTCTTGGAGTATTTAATCTCCATCGCGACGGCAAAAAGCGCTTCTTTGGCTTTGCGGCCCAGGGAAGAGCGACGGCATTCCGCCTCATATTCCTTTTCCGTCATGCCGCTGCTGGGGTCATAAGGCTCGCCCAGACAAAGCAGTTTGGCCGTCTGCTGGGTGATGGTCGACCCGCCATGGCCGGAAAGCGGGCCGCGGCCCTCGCTTAGGTTGATCCGCACCGCCGAGGCGATACCCCGGGGGCTGACCCCAAGGTGGTTATAGAATCGCTTGTCTTCGGTGGCGATGACCGCGTTTCGCAGATGTTTGGACACCGTGTCTGCCGAGACCACGCCGCCAAACTGGTCGCCGCGCCAGGCAAAGACCTCTCCCTCCCGGTCGAGCATGGTGACAGAGCCGCGCGCGCGGCCATCCAACAGCGCTTCGAGCGGCGGAATGGTGGTATAGATATAGCCAACAGCCAAGGCGAGAACGAGGAAGGCCACAAGGCTCACGCGCCATGTGATCGTCCAGATCAAACGCCAAATCCAGCGGGCCAAGCCCGCAAAGAAACCAATGATTCCCCCGCGCCGAGGGCGTTTGCTGCGCGCGACTTTGCGGCGAGCCGGTGCTGCCTTGCGCGCGGCCGGTTTGGCCCGCGCAGAGGTCTTGGCCTTGGGTTTGGCCTTACCCGGATACCGCCTGTCGGCGACCAAAGGGCGTTTGCGCTTGTTCTTGTCAGTCATAAAATCGCCTGCTCGGCCCTATTTTTCGCCACTTTAGCCTGACTGCAGCGGTTTGTTTAGCGCTGCAAGGTCCAATCGGCGTCAAATGTCTGATTAATTTATAGGCAGATTCTAGCCGGCGCCTGCTTTTTAGGCAGCACTGCCAAGCAATGGCGCAAATATGGCAAGCAAACCTGTCCAAGAGCGCCCGATATCCGGTTTTCTCATGCTGCACGGGCAGCCGCCCGCTTCGGTAAGCACGCATTCGGACCCGCAGACAGGAAACGACCATATGAAACCCAACCTAATACTTCCCCTCGCAGCGGCGGTCATCGCCCTGCCCGGGCTGGCGCTGGCACAGGACGCGGAATACGCGACGCTGGCGGATACGACCTTCATCTTTAACACCCTGCTTTTCCTGATCGGCGGTTTCCTCGTCTTTTGGATGGCGGCGGGTTTCGCCATGCTGGAAGCCGGGCTTGTCCGCTCCAAGAACGTCACAACACAGCTGACCAAGAACATGGGCCTCTTTGCCATTGCCGCGGTCATGTATTGGCTGGTGGGCTACAACATCATGTACCCCGGTGACGGCAATTGGATCATGGAAGGCGTCTTTGGCACCTTCGCCACCAAAGACATCAAGACCGAGATTGACGCAGGCGGCTATTCCAACGCTTCCGACTTCTTCTTTCAGTTGATGTTCTGCGCCACCACCGCCTCCATCGTGTCCGGCGCGCTGGCCGAGCGGATCAAACTCTGGCCCTTCCTGATCTTCGTGGTCGTGCTGACCGGCTTCATCTACCCGATCGAAGCATCTTGGCAGTGGGGCGGCGGTTTCCTTTCCGCAATGGGCTTTAGCGATTTTGCCGGGTCGACCCTTGTGCACGCCGCTGGTGGCTTTGCCGCCCTCGCTGGTGCCATCGTACTGGGGCCGCGCTTGGGCAAATACAGCAAAGATGGCCGCGTTGTGCCGATGCCGGGCTCCAACCTTGCGCTCGCCACTTTGGGCACATTCATCCTGTGGATGGGCTGGTTCGGCTTTAACGGTGCGTCGCAGCTTGCCATGGGCACAATCGAAGATGTCGATGCCGTAGCGCAGATCTTTGCCAACACCAATATGGCCGCTGCCGCAGGTGCTGTCGCTGCACTGATCCTGACACAGGTGATGTACAAAAAGGTCGACCTGACCATGGTGCTGAACGGCGCGTTGGCGGGCCTCGTCTCGATCACTGCCGGGCCGCTTGACCCGACATTGTTCGGCGCGCTTTGGATCGGTGCCGTTGGTGGTGTCATCGTGGTCTTCACCGTGCCCATGCTCGACAAGTTCAAGATCGATGACGTGGTCGGCGCGATCCCGGTTCACCTGATCGCTGGCTTCTGGGGCACGCTGGTGGTGCCGGTCTATACCGAGGGCACATCCTTCGTCACACAGATCATTGGCTTTGCCGCGGTTGGCCTCTTTGTCTTCGTCGTCAGCTTCGTTGTCTGGCTGATCCTGAAAGCTGCCGGCGGTATCCGCGTCAGCGAAGAAGCCGAGATCACCGGTCTGGACATGTCCGAACTGGGGATGGAAGCCTACCCCGAGTTCGCCAAGGGCTAAGCCCTAGCCAAATCGCCAAGCAATTGACCGCCCGGCCAGCAATGGCCGGGCGGTTTGCGTTAGGCCACCAAGGGTAAAGAAATCGTAAAGGTCGTGCCGACACCCGGCGCGCTGACATAGCGGATGCTGCCGCCGTGCCGGTCCAGAATTTGCCGCGTGATATGCATCCCCAGACCGCTGCCATAGGCGGTTTTCGTGTCGGAGCCGTCCAGCTGCGAGAAACGGGCAAAGACCTGCTCCTCCGCCCCCGGAGGAATGCCGCAGCCGCTATCGCTTACCTGCACCAGCGCCATGCCTTCGGCTTGCTCAAGGCTGACTTCCACCAAACCGCCGGGCAAAGAGAACTTCACCGCGTTGGAGAGCACATTGCCAAAGACCTGACCCAACCTCTCGGCATCCGCCTCCACGATCAGGGGGGCATCAGACAACGCGCAGGTGAAACGGATATCCTTGTCGGGTTGCAGGCTTTCCGCGCGCGCCACAGCGCCCTGCACCAGCGGGCCAAGTGCAACAGATTGAAGGTCAATGCTGAACGCCGCACTGCTGAGGCTTTGCGTGTCGATCAAATCGTTAACCAGCGTCGTCAGCGTCTCGGAACTGTCTGTGGCCTTTCCAAGCAAACGGCCCTTTTGCGCATCGTTCAGCTTTGCGCCGCCCTGTGACAGCAGGCCAAGCGCGCCATTGATCACCGTCAGCGGGGTCCGCAACTCATGGCTCACCGTGGCAAGGAACTGCATCTGCATCTGCTCAGCTGCGATCGCTTTTTGAGCGGCGATCTTTTGCACCGTCACATCCAAGAGCGCCACCGCCCAACCAACCTGTTTTTGCCCGACACCCAAGGAAATCGCATGGGCGCGCACGGCGAAATGGCGGTGTCCCAACTGGATATCTGTCACGTCCGGCAGGCTGCCGTGGGCCGCGAGATAGCGAATGACTGGCCCCAGCTCTCCGAACTCGCTCAGCGGTGCTTCGGGCTCTGCGCCGCGGCGCAACAGGTCGGCCGCAGCCGGGTTCGTCTCAATCGCAACCCCTGATGGGTCGACCACGAAAACCGGGTCGGTGCTGTTATAGAACAACAGCTCCCGCGCGATCGCGTTGACATCGATCCAGCGGTTGTCAGCCACCAGCCAAACCACCAGCGTCAGCGAAAGCGCAAAGGAAAAGGGCGTCGGATCGGTGTGAAACAGCGTGATCCCGCCCAGAATATAGCCCAGATTGGCCACCATGGGGATCAGCGTCGCGGCGAAGAGCTTTAGGAAGAAGCTGCGCACCGCGGGGTTGGCCGTCCGTACTGCACGGCCCGCCACCACCGCCGCGGCCACGATGACCATATAAAGATAGGTGATCGCGATGAAAAAGAGCGGGCCGTGGTCAGATTGGACGTAGGCACCCTCTTCGCTCAAAAGCCACTTGGTTTCCGGCCCGTAGAATTTCTCATGCCAGCCGCTTGTCACTGCCGCGAGGGTGATCAACGCAGGGGCGACCCCGGCGCAGAGCGGCACCAGATACCGCGGCACCTTGGCCCCGAGTGCATATTCGTAAAGGAAAAAGGCCCAGAAGGTCGGCAGCAACACAAAGCCGATCCACGCCCAACGGCTCACCCCAAAGGCACAGGTTGCCGAAGTGGCCGAAAGCTCGACTCCGACCGAAAGAAGCCACAGGTCCATGGCAAAGATCGCCAGCAGAAACCAATGTTTACCCGGCAGACTGCTATGCCCACGCACCCAATAGCCCAAGACGGTGACAACCGATGCCGTCACAATCACGAGCTGTACGGCTGGCGTGCCCACATCCAAACGAATGCACTGAAAAATTGATTCTAAAATTTGCCTGACCCTAAGTTTTTGCTCAAGGTACTCAATCCGGGCAATCCGACCAAGTTCTGTTTTAATGTAGACATTACGGGGGCATAGCACCCGGTTGTGTTATCTAGGCTTGGTCCGGCAGGGTGTTCGGGCCGCGACAGGCGCGGCCCGAAATGGCATTAGATGCCTACGTCGATGATCGCGCGGGCCAGAATTGGCACGCTGTTTTGGTTCAACCCTGCGATGTTCATACGGCTGTCACCCACCATATAGATGCCATGGTTTTCGCGCAGCGCTTCGACCTTGTCCGGGGTGGTGCCAAGACGCGAGAACATGCCCCGGTGCTGGGCGAGGAACCCAAAGCGGTCCGACCCGGACAGGCGCTGCAATTCACCGGCCAGCTGCTCACGCAGGGCCAGCATGGCGTTGCGTACGTCTTCCAACTCGGCCTTCCAGTCGGCCTTAAGTTCGTCATCGGTCAGGATGGTCGACACGATCCGCGCGCCGTGGTCGGGCGGGAAGCTGTAGTTCTGGCGGTTGAGGAAGGCCAAAGTGGCTTGGTTCAGCCCTTGGGCCGCTTCGGAAGCCACCAGCATCAGGATGCCGGTCCGCTCGCGGTAGATGCCGAAGTTCTTGGAGCAGCTTGCCGCGATCAGGCACTCAGGCACCGAAGACGCCACTTTGCGGGTCGCGGCGGCATCGGCTTCCAGCCCGTCGCCAAAGCCCTGATAGGCGATGTCGATCATCGGCACGGCACCGGTGCTTTGCAGCACTTCGATCACCGCATCCCATTCACTGCTGTTAAGGTTCGCGCCGGTCGGGTTGTGGCAGCAGCCATGCAGCAACACCACATCGCCCTTTTTGGCGGTTTTGAGGTCTTCGATCATCCCATCGAAGTTCACGCCGCCGGTCGCGCTGTCGAAATATCGGTAGTTGACCACTTCCATGCCCAGATAGGACAGGATCGACAGGTGGTTCGGCCATGTCGGGTCAGACACAAAAACGCGCGCATCGGGGTTGGCCATACGCACCAGTTCAAAGGCCTGACGCACAGCACCGGTGCCACCGGGGGTGGCGGCAGCGGCAATCGCGCCGCGCGGCACGGCATCACCCAACACCAGCGCGGCCATCGCGTTGGTATAGGCCGGATCGCCCGCCAGACCGGTGTAGACCTTGGTGTCTTGGTTTTCCCAGATGCGCTGCTCGGCTGCTTTCACGGCGCGCATCACCGGGGTGTTGCCGCTGGCGTCTTTGTAGACACCGACACCGAGGTCGATCTTCGTGTCACGCGGGTCTTCGCGGTAGGCCTGTACAAGGGCGAGGATCTTGTCAGCGGGTTGCGCCTTGAGCGTCTCGAACATGGGGTTCTCCGGTTGGAAGGTAACTAAAAAGGGTTAAGCCGCGCCAGTGGCGACGGGCACGGTGGGAAACATGCCCCACTCCGCCCAAGAGCCATCGTAGAGCGACCATTTGCGGTGACCCGCCCGCTCCAGCGCCAGCGCCAGCACGGCGGCGGTGATGCCCGACCCGCAAGAGGTGATGACGGGTTTCGACAGGTCCACGCCCGCCGCCTCGAAAATGGCGCGGGTCTCTTCGGGGGTCTTCATAGTCTTGTCGTCGTTGAGCAATTCGGTGAAGGGCACATTGCGCGCGCCCGGAATATGACCAGCCCGCAGCCCCGCACGCGGCTCAGGCGCGTCACCACGGAAGCGTGCGGCGGCGCGGGCGTCAACGATCTGCGGATCCCCGAGCTTGGAGGCATGGGCGACCTGCGTCACATCGCGCACCAGTTGGTTCTGAAAGCGCACGGTCATATGGCGATCACGCGGAACGGGCGGCATATCTTCGGTCTCGCGCCCCTCGGCCTGCCATTTCGGCAGACCACCATCCAGCACGGCGACGTTCTCTTGCCCCATCAGGCGGAACAGCCACCAGACACGCGCCGCAGACATCAGCCCCGCGCCGTCATAGACCACCACTTGATGCCCATCACCCACGCCCATCGCGCGCAGGCGCGACATGAATTTTTCGATCGGGGGGGCCATATGCGGCAGGTCCGACCGCGCGTCCGAGATGTCATCAATGTCAAAGAAACGCGCGCCGGGGATATGGGCGGCGTCATACTCAGCCTTCGGATCGCGCCCGGCGTCAGGCAGATACCACGAGGCATCAAGGATGCGCAGGTCCGGGTCTTTCAGGTGCTGAGCCAACCAGTCGGTTGAAACCAATGTCTTGGGATCGTCGGCCATCGGGGCCTCCTTCGTCGCGGGCGTTGCCCTTGACTATAACCGGTAGGGGATGCTGGCAAGTGGAAGGGGGCGGTGAGGGGCGTTGCCTGCCCCTGGGTTGGCGATGCTATAGGGTATTCATGCCACTTTATAGTTCAGGTTTGATGTGTGCTTGCGAAGGAGCACCCAGCCTCACCAAATCGCCTACCCCGGGGAGGGGCAGGCGATGGCCCGGCGCCTGCGGCTTGATTCCGGGCCTGCCGCGCGTATCAGCCGTGATCCTTCAACAACCGCTGCTTCTGCCGCGACCAATCGCGCTTGGCCGCCGTCTCGCGCTTGTCATGCAGCTTCTTACCCTTGGCCACGCCGATCTTGATCTTCGCCATGCCGCGATGGTTAAAATACATCACCAGCGGCACCAGCGTCATGCCCTTGCGCTGCGTCGCGTTCCACAGGTCCGCCAATTCCTTGCGGCTCACCAACAACTTACGGCGGCGGCGTTCCTCATGCTGGAAGGTCTTGGCCTGCTTGTAGGGCGCCACATAGGAATTCACCAACCACAGCTCACCATCCTCCACGGCGGCGTAACTTTCGGCGATATTCGCCCCACCTTCGCGCAGAGATTTGACCTCGGACCCTTCAAGGATGATGCCGCATTCGATGTCTTCTTCGATAGCGTAATCAAACCGCGCGCGGCGGTTTTCGGCGATCACCTTATAGTTTGGATCGGATTTGGAGCTGGTTTTGACCTGTGACATGCCAAAGCATGTAGAGCGCGACCCGCCCCGGTGCAAGATGCTGCCGCTCAGTCACCCAGTTTGGCGTGTACCTCATCCAGATCGATCTCGCCCACAGGCTGCTTGTTCCCCGGATTGTCGAAGTCATATTTGAACAGATCGAAGTCGCGTTTGTAGATCTCGCGCATCAGATGCATCGACAGATCGTCAAAGTAATCTTCAACCGGATGCGCCCGCTTGGGGCCGTGACCTTCGCTTTCGTTAAAGCGCGGGATTGCTGCAAGATCGACCTTATGCGGTGTCTCCACCGCGTTGAGCACTTGTTGCATGCCCTCGTTAAACTGCTCGGTCCAAATGATATTATCGTAGGTGCCGCCATTGATGATGAAGGTGCTGACATGGCCCGACACCGCAGACCAGTGAATGTCCGGGTCCATCGGCCGCCGCCAACGAATGGTATCGCGCGCAAACAGCAAGAAGCGCCGGAAGCTGGCAATCTGGTCAAACTCCTGCTTGCCGTCATCGCCCCCCACGTCGATCCCGTATTTCTGCACCAGCAGCGGCACCAAATTGCCGCGATACCGCCGCCCATTGCGCTGGATGCCGCAAATCTTGTCAAAGAAGGACGATAGAACCCGCGTGTAGGGATTGCGCACGCAGGTAAAGGCATAGGACTTGCGCGCCGTGACATTCTCGGTGATCGGCCCCTGCGATGCATCCAAGGCCCATTTGTGAATGCCCGCCTTGGCATCATGGATGTCCCCGTCAAAGAATTCGCCATGATCGGAGTAATACATGATCTGGCCGATGGTCGAACAGGCGCATTTGGGCACCACCCGGTACACCATGCTCTCGCTCTCCGTCATCCATGTTCCGGGAAAACCCATGCTCGCTCGCCTCCTGCTGGCGCTGACTGTTTTAAGCAACAATCTGGCCTTGCAGCAAAAAAGCAAAGAAATGCTGTTTATTCAATCGGTCTTCACCATTAACTAGGTAAATGACCCACGACAAAAGGCCGATGCAAGCGGGCCGCGACAAGGACATTCGGTATCCTGCATGGCGAAAATTGCCTATATCCTGCTGTGCCACAAAGATCCGGAGGCCGTCATCCGGCAGGCGGAGCGGCTGACTGCGGCGGGCGATTATATGGCGATCCATTTTGACGCCTCAGCCAGTGCCGCCGATTACGCCCAAATCACTGCCGCCTTGGGCGACAACGCCAACGTCACCTTTCCGCGCAAACGCATCCGTTGCGGTTGGGGCGAATGGTCTTTGGTACAGGCCACGCTGGATACGCTCACCGCCGCGCTGCAAAGCTTCCCCCGCGCCACGCATTTCTACCTGATGTCCGGCGATTGCATGGCAATCAAATCCGCCGAATACGCACATCAGTTTTTTGACGAGAACGACACCGATTTCATCGAAAGCGTGGATTATTTCGACAGCGATTGGATCAAGACCGGCTGGAAAGAAGAGCGGCTGATCTATCGCCACTGGCTCAACGAACGCACACAGCGCAAGCGGTTCTACGCGATGTTTGAGGTCCAGAAACGCCTTGGCCTCACCCGCAAAATCCCCGCTGACCTTCAGGTGCAAATCGGCAGCCAGTGGTGGTGCCTGCGCCGCCGGACCGTTGAGGCGCTGATAGCATTCACCCACAAACGCCGCGACGTGATGCGCTTTTTCCGCAGCACATGGATCCCGGATGAGACGTTTTTCCAAACCCTCGTGCGCCATCTGGTCCCCGAGGCCGAAATTTCCAACCGCAGCCTGACCTTCCTGCTGTTCTCCGACTACGGCATGCCGGTCACATTCTACAACGATCACTACGATCTGCTGCTCGGTCAAAACCACCTCTTCGCGCGCAAAATCAGCCCCGAAGCGCTGGACCTCAAACGCCGCCTCGGCCTGCTCTATGCCGCCCAAGGCGTGAAATTTCAGATCAGCGACGAAGGCCGCAACCTATTCGACTTCCTCACCGCAAGGGGCCGCATCGGCCGCCGCTTCGCCCCCCGCTTTTGGGAGACCGAAGCCAGCCTTGGCCGCGAGCGTGAATTGCTGATCATCCTCGCCAAGAAATGGCATGTCGCCAAACGGCTCGTCGGTCGGATACGTCAGGAAACCGACCTTCCGGCGGTGGATTTCCTCTTCAACGAAGAAGACACCCCCCTGCCCGATCTCGGCGGCATTCAAACCACGCTGGAAAAACGCACCCGCCACCGGCGCGCCTTGATGCGGATGCTCTATGACTACTACGACAGCAGGCGGCTGATCGTCTGCATTGATACATCCAACCTCGACCTGCTGCGCGATTTCGCCTCAGACCGCGCAGAGGTGCGCATGCTCGAAGTCGAATGCAAGCTGACAGATGCCTATCTCACCGGCCACGCCCTGCGCATCGGTCTGACCGGGGAACAGACCTCGCAGGAAAACCTCACGCGCCTGCTGCCTACGATCCGGGGGAACATGCTGCATGAGGTCGACCAGATCCGTGACGCACAGTTTGAAAACTATACACGCCTATCTGAATACGCCGACACCGAAACGAACACGTCTGCCCTCGCGCGCTTTCTCAACGTGAGCGAGGACAAGGCCCGCGCAATCGCCCAGAGCGACAACCTCTTCGCGGATTAACGCAGACCCCCTACCCCATGGAACAGCACGCTTTGCCAAGCGTTGAACCACGAACGCCGTCACCCAATAGGGAACCGGCAAACCGCAACACATTTCATGAGGTTTCCCATGCCACATAAGTTCACCGCCCTCGCCGCATCGCTCCTGATCGCCCCCACTGCGCTCTTCGCCCAAGAAACCGCCCCAGAGGCCGAGCGCGTCAGCATGTCCCAAGCCATCAAAGCCGCGCAAAGCAGCATCGACGGCGGCGTGCTGGAAGCCGAGATCGAAACCGAAGGCGATGCGCTGGTCTATGAAATTGACCTTGTCCGCGGCGAGGCTGTCTACGAAGTCACGGTCAATGCCGCCACCGGCGAGGTGATCTCGCAATCCGAAGAACAGCTCACCAGCTTTCTCAGCGGTCTCTTCCAAGAAGATGAACTCCGCGCCGCTGGCTCCTCCCGCGATGTGCTGATGAAAGCGTTGGCCGAACTTGAAGGCCAAGACGGCACAAGGATCGAGGAACTCTCGCTCGACGAAGAAGATGACCGCATGGTCTATGAGGTCGAACTGACCGACGCGACAGGCGAACGCGAGGTGCTGATTGACGCCTCCACCGGCGAAATCACCCAAGACGACTAACCTCACCCCAAGGTGCGGCCGCCTCTACCGGCCGCACCCCCCCTATCTTCATCCTTTTTCAAATACCGCTGCGCAACACCGGCCCCAAACACCCCGTCCGCGATTGCCAAGCAGCCTATCCAGCCCCGCCCCCCGAGAGCAAATCCACCGGATCGATGCCGCGCTTCTCTGCGCTGGCCCGCACCGCGTCGCGCAGGGCCGCACTCCGCTCCAGCAGGCGGCGAAAGCGGTCTTCGTCCAGCACCAAAAGCGTGGTCGGTGCGATGGCGCGGACATCCACCCGGCGCACACGGTTCGTCAGGATCGCCATCTGGCCGAACATCTCCCCCCGACCAAGCCGCCAAGTCTGACCTGCACTTTCCAACTCGACCGCGCCCGAGGCGATGAAAAACACGCTGCGTGCAGGGCTTTCCTTGTGCAAAACCACATCGCCGATATCTACATAGCGGGTTTTGAGCACCCGGCTGAGCCGTTTGAGCGCGCCCTCACCCAGATCCGCAAACAGCGGAAACTGTTCGATAAAGGCGCCGCGCCGCACGGCAAGGTCAAGACCCGGACGCCCCTCTGCCGCCGTACGCCGCGTGGCCAATTCCTGCATCAGCGCGGTATAGACCTCGGCTCCGAACAGCCCGTCTTCGCGCATCAACGTGTATTCGCGTTCCTCCAACCGCAGCGCCGTGCGACGAATGAAACGCCGCTCCAGCTCCTCGGCATAGCCCGGATACTGCAGCCGCAGCCCCTCCAGCGCGGTTTCGATGCCTTCGATGCGGCGCGCCAGCAGATCGTGCAGCAATTCCGCCACCCGCCGCCCGTGAATCCGGCGAATACGCCCATCGATAAAGGTGCCCAGATCGCGCAGGATCAGCCGCTGCGACAGCAGCATTTCAAAGCGGTCCGCCGTCATCCGCGCCAAGGGCCCCGAAACGCCGTAACGCCCGTGCAGGACCGCCGCCGCGCGAAAGGTGCGCCCATAGGCCACGCTGCGCCGCGCCGCGCGCTGGTACCCGCTGCGGCCTTGGGTCCGCGCCCCTTCGATCAGCCGGTCCGCATCCGAGAGCACCAGATCAGCCATCCGGGCCGAGATCGTTCGCTCCCGCACCCGTGCGAGGATTGTGTCGCGCTCGTGCCCTGCCAGCGCGATGAGACCAAGCGCGATCCGGTCCCGGTCAAGGATATCGGTCGCCTCCTCCGCAGTCTTGACCGCCGTCTCAAGCCGTTCGCCAAAGCGCTTGGCTTCGGACCGCACGATATCGCGGTTCAGATCGTAATTCTCGGTCGTTTGAGCCACGTCTTCGCGCACGGTTTGCAGGGCCACGGCGATCACCTGCCGCGACAGGGCGTGGTCGATGGGCGACAGTTGATCCAGCCCCAGCCGCCCAATGATCCAGCGCAGCGTCGTACCTTGGGCCAGCAGGGTAAACAGGGTGAAACCCGTGGCCAAGATACCCACGATCCGCTGGATATCATCCGGCACCCGCACGCTTTCCGTCACCGCCAGCGCCAGCGCCAGAGTGACCGCCCCGCGCAACCCCCCCCAAAGGATCGCCACCCGGTAGGGCCGCTCGACCGAGGGCGAAAGCTTGGCCGCGGTCAGCAGGGGCAGCAGCCCGAAAAGGATCACTGCACGGGCGAAAATGGCGGCCACGACGACCACGGCAATGAGAAAGAAATCCTCTAGCCGGACTTCTTCCAACAGCCGGGGGATCAGTAGTGCTGCGAGGATAAAGATGAGCGCCCCGGCCCAATGGGCCAGCACGTCCCAAAGTTCGCGCAGGTTGGTCAGCGCCTGCGGTGGCAACCGCCCCGGTGCCGTGAGGTTCAGCGTCAACCCCGCGGCCACCACGGCGATCACTCCCGAGGCGCCGACGCTTTGCTCGGCCACGATATAGGCCAGATAGGGCAGCGCGACCGAGATCGACTGCTGCGCCAGTTCATGCCGCGCGAACAGCGCCATCACCCAAACCGCGATCCGCGCGCCCAGCCAGCCCACCAGCGCCCCGCCTGCGATCAACACCGGGAATTGCGCGAGAGCATTGCCCAGTTCCGGGTCGGGGATGCCCAGCATCACATAGCCCATGAAAAGGCCAAACAGCGCGATGGCGGCGGCGTCGTTCAGCAGGCTCTCACCCTCAATGATCCGCGCCAACCGCCGCGGGGCCGAGATTGAGCGAAAGATCGAGACCACCGCCGAAGGGTCCGTGGTCGAAACGATCGCCCCAATCAGCAGACAGGCCGCCAGTGGAATAGCACTGACCCAAAATAGCGCGTAGCCGATGCTAACGGTCGCCACCACCACGGCCACCACGGCCAGCACGAGAATGGGAACCCAGTCATCCACCATGCGCCGCAGGTTCATCCCCAGCGTCGCCTGAAACAAAAGCGTCGGCAGGAAAACATAGAGGAAGACGTTAGACCGGATCGGCAGCCCCAGAATGGCCGCCGCCATTGGATTCAGCGCATCCGTCAGATCGGTGCGCAGGAAAAAGATCGCCGACGCCCCGATGAGGATCCCCACGACCGCAAGGATCACGCTGAACGGCAGTTGCAACCGCGCGGCAAAGGGTTCGGCCAAACCGATAACGACAAAGAGCGACGCAATGATCGTGGTGACGAGGATGATGTCCATATAGGATGGAATACCAGAATTTAGCTGAATGCGGGGCGTTACCTGCCCCGCTCAGCGTTTACAGTTCTTGGTGAGGTTACTTCCGGGCGCGCCGTTCGGCACGCCACCGGGCAAAGCGCCCTCGGCGCGCGGCGAAGTCATCCTCGATTGCCTCGATCCTTGGGTCCAACCGCGCGCGGCGGAACCGCCGCCACCGCACCCAGATGGCATAGAACAGGGCCGCCACAAGGGTCAGCACGATGATGGTCACGAACGGAATACCCTTGCTCGCCTCCGGCCCTTCGACAGGGCGCAGCGAGATGGCATTGGGGTAGATCGACAAAAGCTCACTACGCCAACCATAGTGTTTCAGCGCGTAATACTGCGGCGCGCCGGTGGTGCTGCGTGCGTCTGCCGCTTCGGCCTGAAGATTGGCAGTGTCGAATTTGAAATAGGGCGGCCAGCCCCAGCCAGTGTCTTCGTTGCGATAAACCATGACATCGCCCTTGGCGCGGCGGGTCTGGATGAAAAAGACATCGCGGTTGACCGCTTGCCCGGCACTATCCGTCGCAGAGCCGGCCCAGAAGATCGAACTGTTGCCGAAGTCGATCCGCTTTTCATAGGTGTCCGTGACCCGAACGATATCGGTCTGTGGCAGGGTATAATGGAAGAACGCCGCTACCAGCACCCAGACGGTCACCCAGAACACCCATTTAACGATTCTCATCTTCGGCCCTTTCAATTGCGTCGCTTGGCCGAACAGGGGCCTTTGCCCCTCTGACATAGTGTTTCTGCGGCACTGCGGCAAATGCCTTACGTGCATTAACGCAGGGCATCTGCCGTAAAATGTGGGGCCTAGCTGCCCAATAGTGCTTTGGTCAGGTCGCTGTCCGGCTCGGCCAACGGGTCGATCACGTCGAAATGGTGCTTGCCTTCGGCCACGACCTGTTTCGCGCCCCAACTGCGGGCGAAATTCTCGGCCTGTTCAAGGAAGGCGGGCCGCTCCTGAGCGCCCACCCAAACGGTGACATCGACGCCGTGCGGCGGCGTCATGTTCATGGGGCTTTCCGCCTCGGCCTCGGCCTCGTCCAGCCGCAGGGTTTCGTTCATCTGGGTCTGAAGCAGCGGCGCAAGGTCAGCCACGGGCGAGATCGGCACGATCCGCGTGATCCGGTCGCGCACCTCGGCCCCGAGCAGCAGGGGGTCGGTCATGCGCGCCACCAAATGCCCGCCCGCCGAATGGCCCGACAGAACGATGGTGCCCTGCGTGCGGTTCGCCACTTCGGTCAGCGCGGCCGCGATCTGCGTGGAGATCTCAGAGATACGCACATCGGGGCAAAGGTCATAAGACGGCATAGCCACGGCATAGCCCCGCGCCAGCGGACCGGCGGCCAGATGCGACCAATAGCTTTTGTCGAACGCCTTCCAATAGCCGCCATGCACAAAGACCGCCGTGCCGCGCGACACGCCCTCGGGCTGGAAGAAATCGAACTTCTGACGGTCCGAAGGGCCGTAGCGCACATTCAATTGCGCCCGCGCCCCCAATGACGCGCGGAATGCCTCCGCCTCCTTTTCCCAGCGGGGCGGAAAGCCGTCGGCCCCGTCGATATAGGCAGCATTTGCATAGGCGTCATCTAGCATCATTTGGGTCTCCCACCCCGGATTTGATCAAACTGAACTGGACAATCATACTCGTTGTTGCTTTGGAGGCTATAGAGAATAGCGGAGAGATGACATGACTGATGCTAAGACGGATCTGAAATCACTGCTGAAAGACCCCAGCCTGCTTGAAACCCGCGCCTATATCGGTGGCCAATGGGTTGACGGTGAAGACGGCACCTTTGACGTGACCAATCCCGCGCGGGGCGATGTCATCGCACAGGTTGCTGACCTCAGCCGCGCGCAAGTCGCGGGCGCTATTGCACAGGCCGAAAAGGCGCAAAAGGACTGGGCCAGTTGGACCGGCAAGGAACGCGCCGCAGTGATGCGCAAATGGTTTGACCTGATGATGGAGAACCAAGACGATCTGGGCACCATCCTGACCGCCGAACAGGGCAAACCGCTGGCCGAAGCCAAGGGCGAGATCGCCTATGGCGCGTCGTTCATCGAGTTCTTCGGCGAAGAAGCCAAGCGCGTCTACGGCGAGATGATCCCCGGTCACCAGCGCGACAAGCGCATCATGGTGATGAAGCAGCCCATCGGCGTTGCCGCTTCGATCACGCCGTGGAACTTCCCCAATGCGATGATCACCCGCAAGGCGGCTCCGGCGTTGGCGGCGGGCTGTTCATTCGTGGCGCGCCCGGCGGCGGAGACACCGCTCTCGGCCATCGTCATGGGTGTGCTGGCCGAACGTGCAGGCATTCCCGCAGGCGTGTTCAACGTGTTGCCGTCGTCGTCCTCGTCGGCTGTGGGCAAAGAGTTCTGCGAGAACCCCGCCGTGCGCAAGCTTACCTTCACCGGCTCCACCGAAGTCGGGCGCATCCTGCTGAAACAGGCCGCCGATCAGGTGATGAAATGTTCGATGGAGCTGGGCGGCAACGCACCCTTCATCGTCTTCGATGACGCCGATCTGGATGCCGCCGTCGAAGGCGCGATCATGTGCAAGTTCCGCAACAACGGCCAGACCTGCGTCTGCGCCAACCGGATCTACGTGCAGGCCGGGGTCTATGACGCCTTCGCCGCCAAGCTGAAGGACCGGGTGAGCAAGATGAAGGTCGGCGACGGCCTTGAAGAGGGCACCGACCTTGGCCCGCTGATCAACCCCGAAGCCTCGGACAAGGTGCGCGAGCACATCAAGGACGCGGTCGACAACGGGGCCGAGATCATTCTGGGCAACGCCAAGGACGACATGGGCGGCAACTTCTTCGGCCCGACCATCGTGACCGGCGTGACGCAGGACATGAAAGTCGCCAAGGAAGAGACATTCGGCCCGCTCGCGCCGCTGTTCAAGTTCGACGATGTGGACGACGTGATCGCCATGGCGAACGACACGATCTTTGGCCTTGCCTCTTACTTCTATGCCAAAGACCTGAGCCGCGTCTACAAGGTGGCCGAGGCGCTGGAATACGGCATCGTCGGCGTGAACACCGGTATCATCTCGACCGAGCTTGCGCCCTTTGGTGGGGTCAAGCAATCCGGCCTTGGGCGCGAAGGATCGCACCACGGGATCGAAGACTATCTTGAGATGAAATACGTCTGCCTGTCGGTCTAAGCACCTGGGACGATTGATAGAACGGGGCGTGCCTAGGGCGCGCCCCGTTTGTTTTTGCTCAGATCTGCAACCGGTCCTGCGCCAGCATCCGGTGCTCTGCGCGGTTTAGGTGGAGGGCGGCCCCCACCGCATCGCCTTCGCAACGCTGCAAGGCCCGACACCACAGCCGATGGGCTGACTGCGGCGACCACGGCAGCGCCGCCTGCGCCAGCCATGCCCTAAGCGGGGGCGGCAATCGGTCATAGGCCGCCATCGGATCCCCCTGACGCCGCCGTTGTTTCAGCCCGCTTCGCAGGTTTCGCTTTTTGCCAGACATGCTGGATGGCCGCCCTTAATGCGCCTGCATATCCGCCGCGATCTCAGACGCGCTCATCTCGGCGGGGAAATAGGTCGGCCAATTTGTCAATTCCTCTAGAACCTTGGCGCGATCATCGCCCCAATAGAGGTGGTAGTGATCGGCCTTTTGCGGTGCGATGATGTGGTCGCTGAACTGGATAAAGCCCGGCGCTTCGGCATCGCCACCTTCTTTGGCAAAAACATAGCGCACGCCGCGGTTGCCCTTTTCGTAGGTCAGCACTTCGTAGCCATCGCTGGCATAGCGCCCCTGCACCGGATCCCCGTCCCGAAAGAAGGTCACGGCGTTGCCCTCGATGGTGATGCGGTCCACATCCGTGGCATAGCCGACATCGTAATAGGCTTTGTACTCCGCCGCTGTTTTGTCGCTGTCTTCGGCCTTGTGCTGCATCACCTCGTCCAGCGCGCCCTGCTGCAAGAGCGGGTAGACCGATTGCCATTCACCCGCCCAATCCGACAGGGGCCGGTCCTTGATCTGTGCGTCATCGAAATAGCCTTTGTAGATGTCGTCTTGGCCGTGGGCATGGTCATGCGCATGGTTATGATCGTGGTCATGCGACACCTCTTTCGTATCGGCGAAGGCAGGGGCCGAAAGGGTAATGCCAGCGCTGAGCGTCAGAAAGAAAAGCGGGGATGCGGATGTGTGGGGCATGTCGCTCTCCGTGATGTAACCTGGGCGGTGATTCGATATGTTATGTCATAACTATTGCCGAGTACCTTTCCCCCAAGTCATTTGCAAGCCGACAAACCCCCGACCCCGGCACATAAAAAAGCCGACAGCACGTTCGTGCTGCCGGCCTCCGGGCGGGGGAGAGAGACGCCCTGGGAGTGACCCGTCTTAGTTGGTCCGGGTCTGCGCCGCGCTGCCCGCGTTCACTTGCTGGGTCAGGGCTGCGGCGAATTCTTCGCCTGTCATGCCAATGACAAGTTGGCCTTCGGCGTCAACATCTTGGTCGATCTGCACGACCGCGCGGTCGCTATCTGCGGCGAAATCGTTGGCCAGATCGATGGAATAGCGCACAGAGCCATCGGCCTGTGGTTCCGCATTGGAAATCGTGCCGATGACAGTGTCGTCCGACGCGACGGCCACGGTGCTGCCATCGAGCGCGATATCGACATCCGTGTCGCTCTCGCTCGGCATGGTCTCCGCGACCCGGTCTTCGACGTTCAGATCGGTGTCGGCGGAAATGGCGCTATCGGCGCCCGCCGCGACATCAGCACCGGTCGCAGTGTCGGCCATATCGGCGCCTACACCGGCGTTTGCTTCGGCATTCACATCAGCGCCAACGCCGACATCGGCGGTCTGAGCCTGTGCAGCAATCGGGGCGGCCATAAGCGCCGTGACAGCCGTGGTCAGGGTCAGCTTGCGTAGGGAATTTGCATAGTTATTCATGGTTCTTCCTTTCATTGCGCGTGCGGTACTCTGCACGCTGTTGCCCGAGCACGCCTGCCCGGTCCCCCACTCAACCCGACAGCTTTCGCATGGTTTGCCCCGCCCCGCTGCGCAGCAGAAAGCCGCCGTTTTCGCGCCCCACCTTCGGCAGATATTCTCCCACGAAGGGACCCCCTCAAGCGCCAACGCCAACGAAAAAAGGCCCGCCGGATAGCGGGCCTTCACAAAGCTCGGAATGGAACCGGGCTTAGTTCACGGACTTGGCGTCAACCACGTGCTTGTCGATCGCCTTCACCTCGGAAGAGATGGCGATCTGGCGTGGTTTCAGGGCCTCAGGCACCTGCCGCTCAAGCTCGATATGCAGCATGCCGTTGGCATGGGCCGCGCCGATCACCTGAACGTGGTCCGCCAGATGGAAGCGACGCTCAAAGGCGCGGGTGGCGATGCCGCGGTGCAGGTAGGTCTTAGCCTCATCCTCATCCGCCTTGCGGGCCGAAACGATCAGCGCCTTCTCACGTACTTCGACGCTCAGGTCGCTGTCAGAGAAACCAGCCACGGCGATGGAGATGCGGTAGGCATCGTTATCGAGCTTTTCGATATTGTAGGGGGGATAGCTGGGGGTGGCCCCATCATTTGTCAGAACCCGGTCCATCATATTGGCGATCTGGTCAAAACCAACGCTGGAGCGGTAAAGGGGTGCGAAATCAAAGCTACGCATGTGTTCATCCTCATCTTTGAGCGATTGACATATCGGGCCTTCCACCATTGGACAGACCCGGTTTTTCAAGCGCCGAAGCCCTATAGAGGCACCTCGGCAAAGCTCATGTGGGAAGGGTTTTGCGCGCTTTCAAGACTTGGGGTCGCAGATTTAGGGCCGGATGAATTTCGCACCGGTGCCGCGCTCTTCTCCGACCCGGATGCGCTTGCCTGCGGGGTTGGAATCCAGAAACACCCCTTTGCCCGCCACCAGTTCCGCTTGCAGCAGCGCCAAGGGCGCGCCCAGAGCGGTGCCAAGGGAAACCTGCGTGCCCTCGACCTCGGCCTTGGCCGAAACGACCGAGACGATATGCGCCTCGCCCGCGACAATGCTAAAGATCGGCGCGCCGCTGGAGCCGAAATCGACTGAACAAGAGGTGACAAGAACCCCTTCTTGCTGCGCCAAAACCTTACAAACCTCTTGCAGGGACGGCGCTTCAGCCCGGTCACGGGCATAGCTGACCACGCCCACGCTGTCGCCGGGACGCGGCCGCGCGGCGGTGCCAAAGGGACGGATCGTCGTGTTGCGGATGGGTCGGGAGAGCTCCAAGAGCGCCAGATCATTGCGCACCCGACCCGAGGATACCTCTCCGTCATAGACGTAGTCGGGATGCACCACGGCGCGGCGGATATCGCGGTAGGCCCCGGCGCGGCCATTGCGCCAGCCGGCGAGGAACTGCACTTCGCCATGGTCGATCCGAGCCTTGGTTTCGCGGTCAAACAGGCAATGCGCGGCGGTCAGCACCAGACGCGGCGCGATCAGGGTGCCGGTGCAAAAGCCGGTGCCGCCGATGTCGAGACGGCCCACGGCCTCCCAAGCGGCGGCGTCGACACCGTTGTCGAGCGCCTTGAGCGCGCTGTCTTGGGCCATCGCCGTCGTTGCGAAGGTAAAGACCCCGAGAAAAGCCGCCAACAATTGTCGCAAAATGCACCTCAAAACCATGTCCACTTTGGCGGATATAGGGGAGTTGCGGCGAAAATACGGCGTAGGCTTAACGCAAACGCGGCACCTGCGCGGGCGCATCGGGGTCGCGGCTGAGCGCGGGCGGTTTTGGCCCACCGCAGGCCCAATCAAGCAGTTCGACACTATGCACCACCGGCACCCCCGTGCCCGAGCCGATCTGCATCATGCAGCCAATGTTGCCCGCCGCGATGACATCCGGCGATTTCGCCTCCAAGGTCTTGATCTTGCGCTCTTTCAGCTTGGCCGAAATCTCGGGCTGCATGAGGTTATACGTGCCCGCCGAGCCACAGCAGAGGTGGCTATCGGCAGGCTCTACCACCGTGAACCCCGCCTGTTTCAGCAGGGTCTTCGGCGTGGCCTTGATCTGTTGCCCATGTTGCAGCGAGCAGGCCGCGTGATAGGCGACGACCATGCCCGGCTCTGCCGGTTCGACTAAAGGCAGGTCCAATTCCGCAAGCAGCTCCGTCACATCCTTTGCCAAGGCCGAAACCCGCGCGGCATCCTCTGCCAGCGGATCATTGCGGAACATATGGCCGTAGTCCTTGACCGTGGTGCCGCAACCTGAGGTGTTGATCACGATGGCATCCAGCCCCTCGCCATCCATCTCGGCCCGCCATGCGCGGATGTTGCGGGCGGCATGGGCGTGACTTTCATCGGTCTTGCCCATGTGATGGGTCAGTGCGCCACAACAGCCCGCGCCTTCGGCCACCACCACCTCGCAGCCCGCGCGGGTCAGCAACCGGATCGTCGCGTCATTGATATCGGTGTTCAGCGCCTTCTGCGCGCAGCCGGTCATCAGGGCCACACGCCGCAGCGGTTTGCCCTGAGCCGGGAAGCTTTGCGGATCGTCATTGCGGCTGACCGGGGGGATCGTTTTTGGCGCCATCTCAAGCATGGCGCGCAGCCGGGCGTCGGGCATCAGCCGCGCGAAGGGCCGCCCGATCTTGGCCCCTAAAAGCGCCAGTCGAAAGCGTGTGGGATATGGCAGGATCCGCGCCAGCATCCAACGCAGCGCGCGTTCCCCCATTGGCCGCTTGTACCGCTCTTCGATGTAGCTGCGCGCGTGGTCGACCAGATGCATATAATGCACGCCCGAGGGGCAGGTCGTCATACAGGCGAGGCAGGACAGGCAGCGGTCGATGTGCAGCACCGTCTTTGGGTCCGGTTCGCGGTCGTTCTCAAGCATGTCCTTGATCAGGTAGATGCGTCCGCGCGGGCTGTCCAACTCATCGCCCAAGACCTGATAGGTCGGGCAAGTCGCCGTGCAGAAGCCGCAGTGTACACAGGCGCGCAGGATGTCGTTGCTGCGCTGCGTGTCGGGGTCCTGCAACTGCTCGGGGGTGAAGGTGGTTTGCATGAAGGCTCCGAAATTATGCGCTGTGGGCCAAGGCTGGGGCATTGAACAGGCCACGGGGGTCGAACTTGGCTCTCAGCCCGGTCGTCAAACGCGCCACGCCCGGTGCTTCGGGTTCCTGCCGGGGCAGCGTCTGCGCCGCATCCTCGGCCCGCAACAACGTCGCGTGTCCATCATACAGACCCAAGCGCGCGCGCAGGTCCGTTCCGGGGGCCATCCGCAGCCAGATCAACCCGCCGGCCCAGTCATAAAGATGTGCCTCGGCTCCGGCCTTTGCCGCGAGCGCCGGTGCCTCAGTCGGACGGCAATGCACCCGCCAGACATCCCCCGGCGCTCCATGAAAAGCCGCCACATCACGCAGGTCACGCCAAAGCGTGGCGGAAGGCTCTGCCGCGATGTCTGCAAGCTCGGCACCGGTTGGCGAGAGCAGATCTTTCAGCCTTCCGAGCCTGTAAGTGACGGAACTCTCAAACCCCTCCAGCCGCAAAAACGTCCGACCCTGTGCCGGGTCATGGGCTGCTGCGGTGACCTCGAAAGGGCTGCGCATCGCCTGTGCCATGGCGGCGATGGCTGCGGGGTCGTCCAGATCAGAAAGCACAAGCGTCGCGCTGGTTTCCGGTTCGGGCAGTACCTTTAGCGACACCTCGGTCAGCGCGCCCAATGTTCCGCGCGACCCGGCCATCAGCTTGACCAGATCATAGCCAGTGACGTTCTTCATCACCCGGCCCCCGTTCTTAATAACGTTCCCCTGCCCATCGACAAAACGCACGCCCAACAGGAAATCCCGCGCGGCCCCCACAGCAAGCCGCCGCGGGCCGCTGACATTGGCGGCAAAGATCCCGCCGATGGTCGGCGTGCCACTGCAGCCCATAAGCGCGCGGTGGTCCATTGGCTCAAACGCCAGCCGCTGGCCTTCGGCGGCCAATGTCGTCTCAATCTCGGAGACCGGCGTGCCTGCCTGCGCCACCAGCGTCAGCGCGCCCGGCTCATAGAGGCTGATGCCTCGCAATCCCGCAAGCGACAGGTCCGCCCCCGGCCCGGCCATGCCGCGCGTATTGCCGCCCCGCAAGGACAATGGCGCCTGCGCGGCTCGGATCGCATCGACCAATTCTGCCTCAGAGGTTACCGTCACGCGGCCACCGATGTGCCGCTGCCGCGCCGCCCTTCCGTGACATCCAAAGGAAAGACCTTGGCCGGGTTCAACAGCCACGCCGGGTCAAACGCATCTTTCACCGCCAACTGCGCCTCAAGATCCGCCGGGGCATATTGCACATGCATCAGATCGCGCTTTTCGATGCCCACGCCGTGCTCCCCGGTCAGACAGCCGCCCGCCTCGACACAAAGCCGCAGGATATCCGCGCCGAAGGCTTCGCATTTTTCCAGATCGCCGGGTTTGTTGGCGTCAAACAGGATCAGCGGGTGCATATTGCCGTCGCCTGCGTGAAAGACGTTGCCGACTTTAAGGCCATAGCTGTCCGACATCTCGCCAATGAGCCGCAGCACCATCGGCAGCTCGTTCACCGGGATCGTGCCATCCAGACACATGTAGTCGTTGATCTGCCCCATCGCACCGAAGGCCGATTTGCGCCCCAGCCAGATCGCCGCGCTTTCTTCGGCGCTGGTGCTTTCGCGCAGTTCCACCGGGTTGTGGCGGCGGGCGATCTCGGTGATCAAGGCAAGCTGGTGATCGATCTCGGCGTCGGAGCCTTCGACCTCGACGATTAGCAGCGCCTCGCACATCGGGTAGCCTGCATGGGCGAAAGCCTCTGTCGCCTCGATACAGGGGCGGTCCATGAATTCGATCGCAACCGGCAGCACCCCGGCCTTGATGATGTCACTGACACAGGCCCCCGCCACGGCGTTATCGTCAAAGCCCATCAGCACAGGCCGCGCGCCTTCGGGTTTGGGCAGGATGCGCAGGGTGGCTTCGGTCACCACGCCCAACTGCCCTTCGGAGCCGCAGACCAGCCCCAGAAGGTCCAGCCCGCCTGCATCCATATAGCCGCCGCCGATCTCGACCACTTCGCCATTCATCATCACCATGGTGACGCCCAAGAGGTTGTTGGTGGTGACCCCGTATTTCAGACAGTGCGCCCCGCCCGAGTTCATCGCGATATTCCCTGCGATGGCACAGGCCAACTGGCTGGAGGGGTCGGGGGCGTAGAAAAAACCGTCCTCCTCCACCGCGCCGGTCACGCTGAGATTGGTGCGCCCGGTCTGCACCCGCATCAGGCGGTTGTCATAGTCGACCTCAAGCACCTCGGCCATGCGGGCCACCCCTAGCACAACACTATCGGCCGTGGGCAAGGCCCCACCGGCAAGCGAGGTGCCCGACCCGCGCGGCACGACAGGCACGCCTTCCTCATGACATATCCGCAGCACGGTAGAGACTTCTTGGGTGCTGGCCGGAAGGGTCACGGCCAAAGGGGGGCATTTATAGGCTGTGAGCGCGTCGCATTCATAGGCGCGGGTCTCATGCTCATCGTCGATGACGGCATTGCGGGGCAGCGCCGCACGCAGCCGTGCGACGACTCGCGCTTTGCGCGCAATGATCCCGGCATCGGGTGTTGGCATCTGCATCGCGGTCCCTCCTCTTGACCTGCAGCATAAAGACTATGCCGCCGGTTTGACCAGACTGCCGCGCGCTTGGTGCAATTGCACCACTAATTTGCAGCCTCACGGTGAATTGCGCGGAGCCGCGCTGTGCTTACCTTGGAACCCTTCCGAAATGCGCTATATTCAGTTTGTTGTTTTATTGGTGCCACATGTTCAAACGCAGCCTCATTCTCACCCTATTGGCTTTTGCCATGCCGGCCTTGGCCGATCCGCCCGACATTTTGAATGTCACGGTCGATCGACAGGGGGATCTGTGGAAATTTGACGTTACCATCCGCCACAACGACAGCGGTTGGGATCACTATGCCGATGCTTGGCGCATTCTGGACCCCGAGGGGGAGCCTTTGGGCACGCGCAATCTGGCGCATCCGCACACCAAAGAGCAGCCCTTCACCCGCTCGCTGTCGGGCGTGCGCATCCCGGATGGGATGACTGAGGTCAGCATTCAGGCGCGCGACAGTGTGAGTGGCTGGTCGCCGGAATTGGTGACGATCCCGCTGCCCTGATCCCGCTGTCCTGACCCCTAAACATCAGACCCGGTGATAAGGTCCGCCCGATAGGATCGCGGCGGCGCGGTATAGCTGTTCGGCCAGCATGACCCGCACCAGCATATGCGGCCAGACCATCTTGCCAAAAGATAGCGCGTGATCCGCCTGCGCCCGCAGGCTGGGGTCAATGCCATCCGCCCCGCCGATCACAAAGGCCAAATCCCCCCGCCCGGCATCACGCCAAGCGCCAAGCCGTTCGGCAAATGCTGGGGAGGTTTCGACCTTGCCACGTTCATCCAACACGCAGACCACCGCGCCCTGCGGGATCGCGCGTTGCAACAGGACGGCCTCGGCAGCCATGCCACCGCCCTTTTTATCTTCCATCTCGACCACACGCGCAGGACCAAGGCCCAGACCGCGCCCGGTCCGGTCGAACCGGGTGAGATAATCATCGACAAGAGTTTTTTCGGGACCGGCGCGAAGCCGGCCCATAGCGCAGATATGTACCCGCATGGCTTAGTCCCGCGAAAGCAGGATCAGTGCGGCATGACCGCAGCCGCGTCTTCGCCGCCCAGCCACATCTTTTCGAGCTGGTAGAACTCACGCACTTCGGGGCGGAAGACATGCACGACCACGTCGCCTGTGTCGATCAAAACCCAGTCGCCGGTTTCGCGGCCTTCCATCTTGGACGTACGTCCAGTGGCGTCTTTGACGGCCTGTGCCAGCTTTTCCGAGATCGCCGAAACCTGCCGCGTAGAGCGGCCCGAGCAGATCACCATATAGTCGCCGATGGCCGTTTTGCCGCGCAGATCGATCTGCACGATGTCTTCGGCCTTGTCGTCATTCAGCGAGGAAAGAATAAGCGCCAGCAGGTCGTCGCTGGTTGCGATTTGCGAGGCGGCAGTCATTGCGGCCCCATGGTCAGCAGCCTGCGCTGCGTCAACGTTAAGAGACAGGACATTGTCCTCCTTCGTAATGCACCGCCAATGCTGAACGCTTGCCCCGGTGCCGAGCCCCCCTAATTTAGCGATATAGGCCAGATTTTTCAATGGACCCTATGCGTTCCGCGCCAACCGTGGCGCAAATCCCCGCTTAGTCAGGCAAATTCTGCGTCGCTGCGGCCCGTGAAAGCGCCAATTGACTGTCTTCGATGATCTTCACCTCGCGCTGCGGGAAGGGGATGGAAATGTCGTTTTCCTTGAACGCATCCCAAAGCGCCAGATAGACATTGCCGCGAATGTTGGTCAGCCCGCCGGTCGGATCCTTGATCCAGAAGCGCAGGATGTAATCCACCGACGAATCGCCAAAGCCGACAATATGACAGACCGGCGCCTTGTAGCTCAACACCCGGTCGACGCCCTTGGCCGCATCGACTGCCAGCTTGCGTACCACATGCGGATCGTCGGAATAGGCTGTGCCAAAATAGATATCGAGGCGCACAAAGTCATTGGAATGCGACCAGTTCACCACCTGCCCGGTAATGAGGTCTTCGTTCGGGATCAGGTATTCTTTGCCGTCCCGCGTGACCACAGAGGCATAGCGCGCGCCGAGCGTTTGGATCCAGCCAAAGGTCTCGCCCAGACTGATCACATCACCCGGTTTGATCGACTTATCCAGCAGGATGATCACGCCCGAGACGAGGTTCGACACGACCTTTTGCAGACCAAAACCAAGGCCCACACCGATCGCACCTGACAGCACTGCAAGCCCGGTCAGGTCGATCCCCACGGCTCGCACCCCGATGAAGAACGCCAGACCATAGAGTAGGATCTGCACCCCCTTCACGGCCAGCACCTGCATGGAGGGGCTGATGTCTTCGTTCTTGCGGATCGTCGCGGCGGTGGTGGTGCTCACCAGCCGCGCCATGGTCAACAACGCGCCCACCACCACAAGCGCGGTGAGAACGGTCAGGACCGAAAGCCGGAATTCACCGATGGTCAGCGCCACGTCATCCAGAAACACTGCCACATCATCGGCGACATTGAGCATGTAGAGCGTGGCGTAGATCCACAGCCCCCATGTTACCATGCGCCGCAGCGGGCGGTTGCGCACCAGCCGCGCGGCAAATGCGATGCCGACATAGATCGCCGCCAGTGTCGCCGCCAAGCCGATGAGGTAAGACCGCGAAGGCCAAGTGACATTCTGCATCACCTGATACAAAAGCCCGGCCAGCAGCGCGAACCACATCAGCCCCAGCCGCCGCTTGACCTGCACCACCACACGAAGCTGCCATTTTGACCAGCCTTCGCGCGAACGGACCCAGTTTTGTAGCATCACACCGGTGACCCGGTGCAAAATCCACGCCAGCGCCACCAAGGCCAGCAGGATCAAAATCTGGTTTTGCCGCCACCCGGGGCTCAGGACGCTTTCACCAAAGCCGAGAACCCCATCAAACAAAGCCTGAAGCGATAGAAGGAAGTTCAAGAAAGGGTGGGACTCAGGGATCATGTGGGGCCTTTGCAACTCAGGAAGATCACGGTTGCACAGGCTCCTCGCCAGAGCAAGAACCGCCGCGCGACCTGCTCCGCACACCGCCCCACGATGCCACCTTGCGAGACTCGCTCAGGGTCTATATCCAAGGCCCCATGATACTGGTGTTTGATCTTTGCGACCGTGCGCGTCTGCGCGAACGCTTTTTCGGCGCGACGCATAGCGTTCTGGCCCGACTATAAGCCAGCCCTCTCAGCCACACCCATAGCCATTCCAAACCACGGGAGAGGACCATCATGTCCCCCAAGACGCTTTACGATAAAATCTGGGACGCCCATGTCGTCCACGAAGCCGATGACGGCACCTGCTTGCTTTATATCGACCGGCACCTCGTCCACGAAGTGACCAGCCCGCAGGCCTTTGAGGGGCTGCGCATGTCGGGCCGCACCGTGCGCGCGCCGGACAAGACCATCGCCGTGCCGGATCACAACGTGCCAACCACCGAAGGCCGCGAAGACCCCGAGGCGATGACCGAGGACAGCCGCATTCAGGTTTCCGCGCTCGACAAAAACGCGCGCGAGTTCGGCGTGCATTACTACCCCGTCTCGGATGTGCGCCAAGGCATCGTGCATATCGTCGGCCCCGAGCAGGGCTGGACCCTGCCCGGCATGACCGTCGTCTGCGGCGACAGCCACACCGCGACCCACGGCGCTTTCGGCGCTCTGGCGCATGGCATCGGCACATCGGAGGTTGAGCACGTGCTTGCCACCCAGACGCTGATCCAGCGCAAGGGCAAGAACATGAAGGTCGAGATCACCGGCAAACTGCGCCCCGGCGTGACGGCCAAGGACATCACTCTGTCGGTCATCGGCGCCACTGGCACCGCCGGTGGCACCGGCTACGTCATCGAATATTGCGGTGAAGCGATCCGCGATCTGTCGATGGAAGGCCGCATGACCGTCTGCAACATGGCGATTGAAGGCGGCGCACGCGCGGGCCTCATCGCGCCGGATGAAAAGACGTTCGAATACTGCAAAGGCCGCCCCCACGCCCCGAAAGGCGCTCAATGGGAAGCGGCGATGGATTGGTGGAAGACGCTTTTCTCTGACGAAGACGCCCATTGGGACAAGGTCGTGACGCTAAAAGGCGAAGACATCGCGCCGGTCGTCACTTGGGGCACCTCGCCCGAAGACGTGCTGCCAATCACTTCGGTCGTGCCCGCGCCCGAGGATTTCAAAGGCGGCAAGGTCGATGCGGTGAAACGTGCGCTGGAATACATGGACCTGAAGCCCGGCCAGAAACTGACCGACATCCAGATCGACACGGTCTTTATCGGCTCCTGCACCAATGGCCGCATCGAAGACTTGCGCGCCGCCGCTGCGGTGCTGAAGGGCAAGAAGATCAAGGACGGTTTGCGGGCCATGGTCGTACCCGGCTCAGGCCTCGTGCGTGCGCAGGCCGAAGAAGAAGGGCTGGCAGATATCTTCCGCGAGGCCGGTTTTGAATGGCGTCTGGCGGGCTGCTCCATGTGTTTGGCGATGAACCCCGACCAGCTTGCCCCCGGCGAACGCTGCGCGGCCACGTCAAACCGCAACTTCGAAGGGCGTCAGGGCTATAAAGGCCGCACGCACCTCGTATCGCCCGGCATGGCCGCCGCGGCGGCTCTCACCGGTCACTTGACCGACGTGCGCGAATTGGCGTGACCGACCGGGGCGTGGATACCGGGCGGGTTGCGCAGGGCTCAATTGGCCTTGCGCAGCTCGCTGCCGGACTTCAGCACCTCGGTGCCGTCGTCCTGTTCGATCTTATAGGCCGGTTCGTCATCGCTCGCTTTGCGGGTCACCTCGCTGCCCTGCAGCTTCAGCGTGATCTTCTGCGTGTATTTCTTGACGATCTTGCCGGTCCCGGTGCCATTGCCCCAGTCCCACTCTACTTTCGTGCCGGTTTGGTACGACATGTTATGCCCTCCTGATACCCATTTGCTTAGAACGCGCCGTTCAGCAGCGCGGTTCCCGCACTCTCCGAAGGATACCCCGATGGAAAAATTTACAGAAATCACCGGCACCGCGGCTCCCATGCCGCTGGTGAACATCGACACCGACATGATCATCCCCAAGGTCTTTCTCAAGACGATCAAACGCTCCGGCCTTGGCGTGAACCTGTTCGACGAAATGCGCTATGACCGCGAAGGCAACGAGATCCCCGATTTCGTGCTGAACCAACCGCAATACCGCGACGCCCAGATCCTTGTCGCAGGCGACAACTTCGGCTGCGGCTCTTCGCGCGAACACGCGCCTTGGGCGATCAAGGATTTCGGCATTCGCTGCGTCATTGCGCCCAGCTTTGCTGACATCTTTCACAACAACTGCTTCAAGAACGGCATCCTGCCCATCGTCCTGCCGCAAGAACAGGTCGACGTGCTGATGAAGGACGCCGAAAAAGGCTCAAACGCGCGGATGACCATCGACCTCGAAGGTCAAACCGTCACAACCTCAGACGGTGAGAAATTCCCGTTTGAAGTCGATGCCTTCAAAAAGCACTGCCTGCTCAACGGTCTGGACGACATCGGCCTGACACTCGAGAAGGGCACGGCGATCGACACCTATGAGGATTCGCTCAACCAGAGCCGTCCTTGGGTCTAAGGGCCACTTCTAAACTCAACTTGTGGGCGTAAATCCAGCGCCCACAAGATGTTGCGGCCTGCCATCAACCTGCCACGGAAATGATGCAAGAACGCACCACCCTTTCCCTCAAAATACCTCAGAACCCTGATCTTCTCCACGCGGAGCCTTGAGGCGCGCGCGGAAAGAAGGCAAAAATTGGACAATAATGAGGCGAGCCCCAGCAACCGGGGTCATCAAGTTGGAACGAGCACGCGGCAATGTATCGCGTCCGGCCAGTTTGGAAGGGCAGAGCAGTGATCGGACGAATGACAGGCGCGGCGACGCGTGGCCTATTGGTGGCGCTATTGATAGCCACACCTGCGCTCCTTTTGCCGGGTGCCGATGCGGAATCGAGCCAGATCACCGTGCTTCTCGCCTGTATCGCGTCGATTTTGACCTTCATGGAATACAACTCGCGCCAACCGAGCATCGTCGAATTTCGCGATGCGCCACCCTTCAATCGGCTGCGCTTCATCAGCCTGCTGTTCACCATCGTCATTCTCTCGCTGATCGCACGGGGCCAAGCGGCCCCCACCTTGCTGACAGGCGCGCTGACTTCGCTCGGCGTGATCTTGGGCAACGCGCTTGATTTCCCCTATTCCCCGGTACGGCTGGTGGTGCTGATGATGCCCGCCGATGCCCCCTATGAGGCGGTCAATCTGATCCGCACGGCAGCGGGGCTGGCCTACCTCGTTTCGCTCATCGCACTGGCGACCTTCGTGGTGCTGGTGCGGGTCATGGGCTGGCCCGCCCGCCAAGGCGCCTTTAACGTCTGGGTGAATCTGCCGCTCTTTGACCCAACCGCTGGGGGCGACGTGCTCTACCGCTTGCAACGCGACGCCCGGATCAACATCGCGCTTGGCTTCCTGCTGCCCTTCATCATCCCCGCAGTGGTCAAAGCCACTGCCGATCTGCTAGATCCAATCTCACTGAGCAATCCGCAAACCATGATCTGGACAATAAGCGCATGGGCTTTCCTTCCGGCCAGTATGATCATGCGGGGCATCGCCATGGGGCGCGTGGCCGAGATGATCCACGACAAACGCCGCCGCGCCTACGCCGAAGCGCATATGCAGGCCGCCTGATCCGCCTGCTGCTGGCGTTTTTCCTGCTGGCCAGTTTCGCGCAGGCCGAGCCGTTGCGCATCGCCACCTTCAACACCGAACTTTCACGCAAAGGGCCCGGCATTCTGCTGCGCGATATCCTGCGCGGCGATGACCCAAGCATCGCATCGGTGGTGCAAACCATCACCGCTGCCAATCCCGATATCATCGCCCTCCAAGGCATTGACTACGATCTCGAACGCAGCGCCCTTAATGCCCTCGCCGATGCCCTCACCGCTGCTGGTGCGCCCTACCCACACCGCTTCGCCGCACCCCCCAACGCAGGCCGCCAAAGCGGTGCGGACCTCGACGGCGATGGCAAACGCGGTGGCCCTGGCGACACTCAGGGCTACGGCCGCTTCTTCGGCCAAGGCGCCATGGCGATCCTCTCACGCCATCCCCTCCAGACAGAAGACCTTCAGGACTTCAGCCCCCTCCTCTGGCGCGACCTCCCCGGCACGCTCTACCCGATCTTCGACGGCGCCCCTTTCGCCGGAGCCGAAGCCCATGCCACGCAGCGCCTGTCGTCCAACGGCCACTGGTCCCTGCCTATCCAGACACCCAAGGGCCCCATCACCCTGCTGACCTACCATGCCACCCCGCCTGTCTTCGACGGCCCCGAAGACCGCAACGGCCGCCGCAACCACGACGAAACAGCCTTCTGGTCTCACCACCTTGCCGGAAACATCGGCACACCGCCTACACATCCCTTCATCCTACTGGGCGATGCCAACCTTGACCCTATCCGCGGTGACGGGCGCGGCGAAGCCATTGCCGCCCTGCTGGCCCACCCATCCATACAAGACCCGCTGCCCACCCAACCCACCGTCGACTGGTCGCGAACCGGCCCGATGCGCGTCGACTACATCCTGCCCTCCCGCGACTGGCAGGTGCTCGATGCTGGCCTGATCTGGCCCGAGGGGGAAGGCGCCAGCCGCCATGCGCTGGTCTGGGTCGATCTCACCCGCTAGGCCCCGCTATCTTGACCCTCCGGAACCCGCAGGCTACCCATCAGCAACCGTATTTTCAGGAGTTTCCCATGGCCAACCCATCCTTGCTCATCCTCCCCGGCGACGGCATCGGCCCCGAGGTTATGGCGCAGGTCACGCGCATCATCGATTGGTTCGGCGAAAAGCGCGATCTGGCCTTCGACGTAGAGCATGATCTGGTCGGCGGTGCCGCCTATGACAAACACGGCACGCCCCTGCACGACGACACGATGGCCCGCGCCCTCGAAGTCGACGCGGTGCTTCTGGGCGCCGTGGGCGGCCCGAAATACGACGACCTCGACTTCTCGGTCAAACCCGAACGCGGCCTCCTGCGCCTGCGCAAGGAAATGGACCTCTTCTCCAACCTGCGCCCCGCGCAATGCTTTGACGCGCTGGCCGATTTCTCCTCGCTGAAAAAAGACATCGTCGCGGGCCTCGACATCATGATCGTGCGCGAACTGACCTCCGGCGTCTACTTCGGCGAACCGCGCGGCATCTTCGAGGAAGGCAACGAGCGCGTCGGCATCAACACGCAGCGCTACACCGAAAGCGAAATCGAGCGCGTCGCCCGCTCCGCCTTTGAACTCGCCCGCCGACGCGGCAACAAAGTCTGCTCCATGGAAAAAGCCAATGTCATGGAAAGCGGCATCCTGTGGCGCGAAGTCACCCAGCGGGTCCGCGATGCCGAATACCCCGATGTCGAACTCAGCCATATGTACGCCGACAACGGCGCCATGCAGCTGGTCCGCGCCCCCAAACAATTCGACGTCATCGTCACCGACAACCTCTTCGGCGACATTCTCAGCGACTGCGCCGCCATGCTCACCGGCAGCCTCGGCATGCTGCCCTCCGCCAGCCTCGGCGCGCCCAATGCCGATGGCCGGCCCAAAGCCCTCTACGAGCCCGTCCACGGCTCCGCCCCCGACATCGCGGGCCAAGGCAAAGCCAACCCGATCGCCTGTATCCTCAGCTTCGCCATGGCACTGCGCTACTCCTTCGATCAAGGCGAAGAAGCGGCCCGCCTAGAAAAAGCCGTCGAACAGGCGCTGGCCGACGGTGCCCGCACCCCCGATCTGATGGGCCCCGAAGGCGGCACCCCCATCACGACCGAGGAAATGGGCGACGCGATCCTCAAAGCGCTCGACGCGAGCCTTTAAAGAACCGCGGCGGGGTTCACGCCCCGCCCCTTCCCCCTTCATTCTTTCTTAAATACCCGCGGGGGAGCAGCCAAAGGCTGCGGGGGCAGCGCCCCCAACTGCGCCCGATCTCCCCATCCACACCGCAAAATCCCTACAACTGACCAATTGCCAATTACGCCACGCTGCGCTATGCGCTGCACATCGGTCGGGCTGTAGCGCAGCCTGGTAGCGCACCTGCTTCGGGAGCAGGGGGTCGGAGGTTCGAATCCTCTCAGCCCGACCAGATATCCCCCTGATACCAACCTACGCCCAAACCTCGGCCCGCCCCGATCCGCTTAGCCGTAGACCTTGATCAACATCCAAATCCCCATGCCCAGCATCATGACGTTCTCGGTGAGCGAGACGAACCCAAGCGGCACATTGCTTGAGCCGCCCACACAGGCGCATTTCAACTCGCGTTTGTCGACATAGACCGCCTTGATCACCGACACCGCGCCGATCGCGCCGATGACAATCGCGACGGGGGCCGACAGCCATGTCAGCGCACCGGCTGTCATCAGGATACCGGCCAGCGCCTCGCCAAAGGGGTAGACCTTGCCATAGGGCACCCAACGCTGCGCCAGCAGGTCGTAGTTCAGAAACATCGTCGAAAAGCTCTCGATGTCCTGCAACTTCTGCACGGCGAGTAAACACATCGAGATCGAGATGAACCATTCAAACGCCCGCAGGGTAAAAATGCTGTCAAAGGCGTACCAAGAAAGGCCCAGTGCCATCAGGAAGGCCACGCCGAAAATGGCGATGACGGGCTGATAGCTGGTGTCCGACTGCTCTTCTTTGGGCTTGTCCAGACCGAAATGAACGCGCAGATCGTCGTAGCCGCCTATCCGCTCACCATCGATAAAGGTCTGCGGCGTGGTTTCCACACCCTCTTTTGCCATAAAGGCGTCGGTCTCTTCGCGGGTCGTTAGGTGGTGATCTTCGACGTGATAGCCCTGCCGCTCCAGCAGGTCTTTAGACTTCAACCCATAGGGACAGAGGTGCTGCTCCATCACCATGCGGTAAAGCTTTGCGGTCTTGTCCTGTCCTTCGGCCATCCTAGCCTCCTATTGTTTTTCCAAACGACGTGTCTGGGGTAGGAACAAGTTTCCAGCGCAGGAGAGTTCCGCAAAAGCGTCACTTTGCGCCACCGGGAACGGCCCTTGCGGGCATACATCCCCCGAGGCGTAAGGGCTCGCTACCTTCAGGTCACCTTGCCAAGATGCGCAGCGGGGATCGTCACGGTCCAGGTCAGCGCGTCTTCACTGGTCACCGTATCCGCTGAGCCATCGACCATGGCGGGGGCCAATACGGAAAGCACCTTGCTGCCAAAGCCGGACGCTTTTTTGGCGGAGGGATCAAATGTGATGCCGCTCTCGATCCATTGGAAGCGCAGACCGCCCTGTTCGGTGTGCGACCAATGGCACCGGATATCGCCGCGCCCGCCACTCATCACACCGTATTTGGTGGAATTCGTCGCCAGTTCGTGCAGCGCCATGCCGATCAGCTGCAAAGCCTGCGGCCCCAAAGCGACGGTGGGGCCTGCCACATCCACCCCCTTGCCTTGCAGATGCAAGAAGGGGTCCAATTGCGCCCGGACAAGTTGGGCAAGGTCGACGGAGGACCATCCACCATCGACCAGCAAATCGGTTGAACGGGCCAGCGCCTGAATACGGTCCCCGAAGGATTTGTTGAACTCCGCCAGAGAAGCCGCCGAACTCGCCGTCTGTCGCTGCATCGCCGTCACCAAAGACAGCATGTTCTTGGCGCGGTGGATGACCTCGCGCGAGACAAGATCGCGCACCTCTTCGGCTTTGCGCGTCGCGGTCACATCGTGGTGGATGTTCGAGATCGAAACGATATCCCCCGACAGCGTCCGGATGGGCGTGCAGGCGATTGTGACATGCCGCTCGGTGCCGTCCTTGGCGACCCGCACCGCATCGAACTGGCGCAGCTTACCCGCCATAATCTGATCGCGATATTCAAGCACCCGTGTCGGCCAATCCGGCGGATACAAAAGCTCGACCGACTGGCCCAATGCCTCCTCTTCGGTATAGCCATAAAGCCGCTCGGCGGCGGGGTTCCAACTGATGATACGGCCCTCCATATCATAGGTCAGGATCGCTTCGCCCGTGGTGGCGACGAGGGCGGCAAAGGTTTCAGCACGCACATGGGCACGCTCGATATCATCATGGGCCATGCGGCGCGTGGTGACATTGCGGTGCTGCAACAGCAGGCAGGGCGCGCCTTGGATTGTCATGCGGTTGGCGTTCAGTTGAAACCAGCGCCGCACGCCCGGCCCATCACAGGGGTATTCCCCCTCAAAGGCGGCACCGGTTCTCAATGCCTGTCGCAGCCCGTCCAAAACGGTTTCCGCCTGCACCACGGAATCCATCACCGCCGCTTTGCAGATGTCAAAGTAATTGGCCCCGACATAATGCGACCCGGCGTCCCCGCCGTTCTCTTCGCAAAAGATCTTCCACGCCATATTTACCGCGACAATCTCGCCGGTGGCGTCAAGGATGACCACTTCGTCGGTCATCGCCTCGATCAATTCATAATGGCTGGCGTCAAGCGTGACGCTTTGGCTGCTTTTCAACATATCCTCACCTTAGCGCGGATTCGGACTTGGCTAAAGTTAACTTAGGTTTAATCGTTAAGGCCAAATCCCTTATTTTAATGGGCTCTGACCGCGCCCCTCCTGCCCCTATGCCTGCGACCCGGCGCCGCTGCCCGGAAGGCTTGCAATCTGTGAAAATTCTGAAATAAGCCCCGCCATCCGGTCGCAGCCTACCCGGACATCAAAACAAGGGCCCCAGAATGAAAACACTTGTCATCTGCTCAGGCGGACTCGATTCCGTGTCACTTGCGCATATCACCGCCGCTGAGCATCACCTCACCCGGCTTGTCTCTTTTGACTATGGTCAACGCCACCGCAAGGAGGTCGACTTCGCCGAAGCCGCCGCCAAGCGGCTGGGCGTGCCGTTCCACCTGATCGACATGCGCGGGATTGGTGCTGCGCTGTCAGGCTCCGCACTGACCGATGATATCGACGTGCCCGATGGGCATTACGCCGAAGACACGATGAAGATCACCGTTGTGCCAAACCGCAATGCGATCATGCTGTCGATCGGCTTTGGCATCGCGGCAGCGCAGGGCGATGAGGCCGTGGCCACTGCCGTGCATGGTGGCGACCACTTTATCTATCCCGACTGTCGCCCCGGCTTTACCCGCGCCTTCGACGCAATGCAGCAAGCTGCCCTCGACGGCTATGCCGATGTGCGCCTGCACACGCCTTTCGTCGAGCAAAGCAAGGCCGAGATCGTCCGCCAAGGTGCGCGCCATGCCACGCCTTTCGCCGAGACCTGGTCTTGCTACAAAGGCGGCGCGGTCCATTGCGGGCGCTGCGGCACCTGTGTTGAGCGGCACGAAGCCTTTCATTTGGCCGAGGTCACCGACCCGACCGTCTATGCCGACCCGGATTATTGGACCACGGCCCTCGCCACACGAGGGGAAGGCTGATGTTCCGTATTCGCAAGGAATTCCACTTCTCCGCCAGCCACCAGTTGACCCACCTGCCCGACGACCACCAATGCGCGCGGCTGCATGGGCACAACTATATCGTCGTGGTCGAACTGGCCGCCGAGACGCTCAATGCTGACGGTTTCGTGCGCGATTATCACGACCTGAAGCCGCTCAAGACCTATATCGACGATCACTTTGACCACCGGCATCTGAACGATGTTCTCGACGGCCCCTCCACGGCCGAGAATATGGCAAAGCACTTCCACGATTGGTGCGCGGCGCGTTGGCCGGAAACCTGCGCGGTGCTGGTCAGCGAGACCCCCAAGACATGGGCGGAATACCGGCCATGAGCCTGCGCATAGCCGAGATTTTCGGCCCCACCATTCAGGGCGAAGGCGCGCTGATCGGGGAGCCGACGGTATTCGTTCGCGCGGGCGGTTGTGACTATCGGTGCAGCTGGTGCGACAGCTTGCACGCCGTCGACAGCCAGCACCGCCATAGCTGGACCCCCATGTCGACCGAGCATATCTGGCGCCGGATCCGCAAACTCTCGAAGGATCAACCGCTGACCGTCTCCCTTTCCGGTGGCAACCCGGCAATTCAGGATTTCGGCCCGCTGATCCGGATGGGGCAGGCCGCGGGCTACCGTTTCGCCTGCGAGACCCAGGGCTCCATCGCGCGCCCGTGGTTTGCCGATCTTGATACGCTGGTGCTTTCTCCCAAACCGCCCTCAAGCGGTGAGACTGTCGATTGGGATGCCTTCGACGCTTGCCGGGCCTTCGGCGCTCAGGCGCGCCAACAGGTGATGAAGATCGTGATCTTCGATGAGATTGACTACCACTGGGCCCGCGAAGTGCATGCACATCACCCCGATATCCCGCTTTACCTCCAGCCCGGCAATCCCGAGGTCGACCCCGCCACGCCCGTTGACCCGCAGGCGCTGGCTGACCGTCTGGGTTGGCTGACCGACCTTGCCATGACCGATCACTGGTTCGCCCCCCGTATCCTGCCGCAGCTTCACGTCCTGATCTGGGGCAACAAACGCGGCGTCTGACCGATGGAGACACCTATGTCTGAAGACATCTACAGCAATCTCAAGCAACTCGGCGGTGAGACCCGCATTCCCGCCAGCCCCGATGAGGCCGAGTTGGAGCGGGTGCCGAACCCGCAGGCCGATGTGGCCTATAACGTCCGTTTCACCGCGCCCGAGTTCACCTCGCTCTGTCCAATGACCGGCCAGCCGGACTTTGCGCATCTGGTGATCGACTATGTGCCCGGCCCGTGGCTGGTGGAATCCAAATCGCTCAAACTTTTCCTGACCTCGTTCCGCAATCACGGCGCTTTCCATGAGGATTGCACGGTCTCCATCGCGCGCCGCTTGGCCGATTTCCTTGATCCGCAATGGCTGCGGATCGGCGGCTACTGGTATCCACGCGGCGGCATTCCCATTGATGTGTTCTGGCAGACCGGCCCCCTGCCCGAGGGCGTCTGGATCCCCGATCAGGGCGTGCCGCCCTACCGGGGCCGTGGCTGAGCGGGCGTCCCCGCCCTTTACCCCACCCTCACCCCCAGTGCCTTCGGAGCGCGCGGCCCCCTGCGCGCCCCTGTTTTCGTGAAAACCGTGTGTTTTAGATCACATTCTCTTTAGCAACCGCCTTCTTCCTTGAACCTCCAGCGAGGAAAGGCCGTTAGTCTTTCATACACGCATACGACCCTGCCCTGCGCAGAGAGGTCAACCACGGAGCGACCACATGCTGACAAGACGTCATTTCATCCAAACCACCACAGCGCTTTTTTCCGGCGCAATCGCCACTCCTTTGATGGCACGCACCCGCCCCAGCGAAGCGGAAAAAGCCGCTTGGGACGCGCGGATCACCCCGACAGGGTTTGACCCGGCGACCAGCAACCCTTGGGGCGTCCACCCGCGTTTCCTGCCGCAGCGGGTTGTGGCGAACGACAATCTGCGCGTCGGTGACGTTCACGTCGATGCCGTTGCACGCTATGTCTACCATATCGAAGAAGACGGCACCGCGATGCGCTACGGCGTGGCGATTGCGCGCGGCAATCTTTATGAGCCCGGCACCTACACGATCAAACGCAAAGCCGAATGGCCGCATTGGACGCCTACGCAAAACATGATCAAGCGCGATCCCGAGCTTTACGCGGGCCTCGAAGACGGCGTGCCCCCCGGCCCTGAGAACCCCCTCGGCTCGCGGGCGCTTTATTTATTCGAAGGCAACCGCGACACCTATCTGCGCATCCACGGCACACCCGAGCCGCGCAGCATCGGTGGCCGGGCCAGCTCTGGCTGTGTGCGGATGATCATGGCGCATATTAACCAACTCTACCCGAATGTGCGGACTGGCTCGACGGCCTATCTCTATTCGGCAGAAGAAAGCGTCGTCGCGCGCAGCTAAGCCGCGACGTAAGACGGGGACCGCCAATCAGCGGTCCCCGTTTTGATTTTAGGCTTGGCGTTTGGTGCAGATCGGATTGCCGCCCACCGCGCGCAGCGGCACCAGCGTCGTCTCAACCGGACCGCTATGTTGATACCAATAGCAGCCATCCTCGGGCAGCAAACGCGCTGTGGACAAGTCTTGGTTCGGCGCAGCAAGGCTCACCACCGACTCGGGCAGATTGCCAACCCGCGCTGACGCGCCCTGCGGCCCTGTCGCGGGTACCGCACAGCCAGCCACGGCCAGCAAAGCCGCTCCGACCACAAAAGTTCCTGTTTTCATCAAAGCCTCTGCCATTCCTGATTATATCGCGGGCAATCTGACAGACCGGGTGAGGATTTCAAGCAGCAAGGGGGCTTTTGAGGCGATTGGTTCGGCTGGCAAAATGAGAATGGTGACCCCGGCAGGATTCGAACCTGCAACCTGCCCCTTAGGAGGGGGCTGCTCTATCCAGTTGAGCCACGGGGCCGACCGGGGCGGTTTAGCGCAAACGAGGGGCGATGTCATCGGCAGAATGGCAACCGATCTGCGCGGTGACGCGGCAAGTCGGCGGCAGTGCTTGATCGTGCGACGCGCTTCGCGCAAACTAGGTGAAAGGCAAACAGGAACACCAAATTGACCACACCCCCCAAACGCCCGTTGACCCTGCGCGATGTGTCCGATGCTTGTGGCGTTTCCGAGATGACGGTCAGCCGTGTCCTGCGCAAACGCGGCGACGTATCGGAAGCCACCCGAAACCGTGTGCTGGCCGCCGCCAAGGCGCTTGGCTATGTGCCCAACCAGATCGCCGGATCGCTGGCCAGCCAGCGCGTGAACCTTGTGGCGGTGGTGATCCCGTCGCTGGGCAATATGGTGTTTCCCGAAGTCCTGAACGGCATCAATCAGGTGCTCGAAGACACGCCGCTGCAGCCGGTCGTGGGGGTGACGGACTACCTCCCCGAAAAGGAAGAGCGGGTGCTCTATGAGATGCTCTCGTGGCGGCCCTCGGGGGTGATCATCGCGGGGCTGGAACATTCTGACGCCACCCGCGCCATGCTCCGCAACGCGGGCATTCCTGTGGTTGAGATCATGGACACCGACGGCAAACCCGTCGATGCGATGGTGGGTATCTCACACCGTCGCGCGGGGCGCGAGATGGCGCAGGCGATCCTGCGCGAAGGCTATGAGCGGATCGGTTTCATGGGCACGAAAATGCCGCTGGATCACCGCGCCCGAAAACGGTTCGAAGGTTTCACCGAAGGGCTCGCCAAGGCAGGGGTGGAGATCGAAGACCGTGCCTTTTACTCTGGCGGCTCCGCGCTGGCTAAGGGGCGCGAAATGACGCAAGAGATGCTGGAACGCTCACCCGACCTCGATTTTCTCTATTACTCCAACGACATGATCGGCGCGGGCGGCTTGCTCCACCTGATCGACCGAGGCATCGATATTCCCGGCCAGATCGGCCTTGCCGGGTTTAACAACGTCGAACTTCTGCAAGGTTTGCCACGTCAATTGGCGACAATGGATGCCTGCCGGAACGAGATCGGCCAAGCGGCCGCGCGGATCATCCTCAATCAGACTGTTCCCGAACCCGACCCCGATATGCAGACCCAGATCACCCTAACCCCAACACTGTCGCTGGGCGACACCCTACGCCGCCGCCGTCAGGGGTGAGCCGCCCCAGGCTCGCCAATGCCGCCGCGCGGCGGTTATTTTTGGCGCGTCACGGGCTGTCCGACCCGCCTCAGGGCCCGGCCAAGGGCGCGGCACTGCTCAAGCTGATCCATGACTTGGGGTTTGTGCAGCTGGACAGCATCAATACCGTGGCGCGGGCGCATGATCTGATCCTCTTTGCACGGCGCCCTCGGTATCGCCCCGCCGCCCTGAAACGGCTCTATGAAAAAGACCGCGCGCTGTTTGAGCATTGGACCCATGACGCCGCTGTCATCCCGATGGAATTCTACCCCCAGTGGCACCTGCGCCGGACCCGCGATGCGGCAAAGCTTTTGGGCCGCTGGAAAGATTGGCAGCGGCACGACTTTGAAACACAGATGCAAAGCGTGCTGGCGCAGGTCCGAGCCGAGGGCAGCGTCACCTCATCGGATGTCGGTCGGGACGAGCCGCGCAGCAGCGGCGGCTGGTGGCAATGGCATCCGTCAAAAACCGCGCTGGAATATCTGTGGCGCAGCGGCGCGCTGGCTGTGACCGGGCGCGAGGGGTTTCGCAAGCGCTATGATCTGACCGAGCGAGTGGTGCCCGCCGCGCTGCGTGACCCGGCGAATGCCCCCGACATAGAGCAGACGGTCGGCTGGTGCTGCGATCAGGCGCTGGCGCGCTTAGGTTTCGCCACGGCGGGGGAGCTCGCGGCCTTCTGGGCGCACACCTCTCCCGCCGAAGCGCGCGGCTGGTGCGCGGCCGAACAGGCCGCCGGGCGGTTGGAGGAGATCGATATCGAGGCCGCCGATGGCAGCCTGCGCCCTGCCTTTGTCCGCCCCGGTTGGACCGAAGACCCCGCCCTCACCCGCGACCCGCCCAAACGTCTGCGCGTGCTCAGCCCCTTCGACCCGGCCCTGCGCGACCGCAAACGCGCGGCACGGCTTTTCGGGTTTGACTACCGGATCGAGGTCTTCGTGCCCGAGGCGCAGCGTAGATACGGCTACTATGTTTTCCCCTTGCTGCAGGGCGACAGGCTGGTGGGCCGCGTTGATATGAAAGCCCATCGCGACGCGGATGAGCTGCGCATCACTGCGCTGTGGCCCGAACGTGGCATCCGCTGGGGCAAGGGACGGCAAGAAGCGTTTGAGGCGGAAGTGCACCGGCTCCTGCCCCTCGCCGGGGTGAGCCAAGTCTGTTTTGCCGACGACTGGCTGCGCGATCCGGTCTAGGCGAAACGGGGCGGCAGCAACCCTGCGTGAAACCAGTTGAGATAACTATGGACCGAATGCACGGGCCGCCCGGTCGCCGCCGCGATGTCGGGGGCATATGGCACCATATTCGTGCATTCCAACAGGATCGCCCCGACATCCGAGTTGGCCCCCACCAAGCGCTGTGCCGCCTGCACCATCTCGGCCCGCGCCTGCGCCACGTCCAGGTCGGGCAAATTGCCAAGGATCGCCCGGGCGAAACTGCTGCCTTCCAACCCCATCACCGGGCTGCCTTCGGGCACGCCCGCTGCGCGCAGATGGGCGGGCGAAAGGGTGCTGGCCGAGATCGTTAAAATCCCCACCCTGCGCCCGGGCGGCAGGCAGGCCGCGATCTGCTCGGCCTGCTCTAACGCCGAGGCGGCAACGGGCACGTCCAACGCCTCGGCCAGACGGGGCCGGATCAGCGCCAAGAACCCGCAGGTGGTGGCGACGCCAGTGCAGCCTTCCGCGACCAAGTCCCGCCCCACCGCGATGAATGCCTGCACAAAGGGTTCGATATCATCGCAAACGATGGCTTCGGGCGTGGCCCCCGGCACCACGGCATAGCGCACCGGAAAGGGCCAACTGCCCGCATTGCCGACATCGCCCAGAATGCGGGGGAACCGCGTGTCGAGCATCAGTATCCCCAGCCGCGCGTCTGTCTCGTTTGCCATATGCCCTCCGTTTGGGCGCAGGGTGCCTTTGCGGGCAGCGCGAGACAAGTGAAACTCTAACGATGACATTTTATCAGCATTTTGTTGACGTGGTGATTTTTTATGCAAAGATGCCCCAAAGGAACCCAGCCATGACTCAACGCGAAATCGAAAGCCGCCACCCATGAGCCAGCATGTCGTCGTTATCGGCGCCGGGATTGTCGGCGTCTCTGCCGCCATCTGGCTGCTCCGCGCCGGGGCGGAGGTGACGCTGTTAGACCGGTCTGAGCCGGGGCGCGGCACCTCGCATGGCAACGGCGGCGTGCTGGCGGCGGCGGGCGTCGCGCCGGTGACCGGGCCGGGCCTGCTGCGCAAATCACCGGGAATGCTGCGCGACCCCGAGTTTCCACTGTTCCTGCGTTGGCCCTATCTCCCACGTCTGCTGCCATGGCTACGCCGCTACATGAGCCACGCCAACGATGCCGACACCCGCCGCATCTCTGCCGGGCTGGTGCCCATCGTGAGCGACAGCGTGGCGCAACACAAAGCCCTCTGCGCCGATCTGGGGCTGGCCGATTGGGTGCGCGACAGCGACTATTGCTTTGCCTATACCAGCCGCGCGGCATTCGAGGCCGAAGCCTACACTTGGGCGCTGCGCCGCGATGCGGGCTTCGTGCCAGAGATCATCGAAGGTGGCGCGGTTCAGGAATTCGACCCGGCCTATAGCCCGCAGATCACCTGCATCGCACGGCTGGCCGACCATGGTTTCATCGCCGACCCCGGCGGCTATGTTCGGGCTTTGGCAAAGGCGTTTGAGGGGATGGGCGGCACTATTAAACGGGCCGAGGTTGAGGACATCACGGTCCTTGATGAAGAGGTCACTTCGGTCCTGACCGATCAAGGCCCCCTGCCCTGCGACGACGTGCTGCTGGCCACCGGGGTCTGGTCGAAACCACTGATGCGCAAACTGGGGATCAATGTGCCGCTGGAATCCGAACGCGGCTATCATATCGTATTTAAGGATACTGAGGGCGGCCCGTCACGCCCCACCATGATGGCGGCAGGCAAATTCGTCGCCACGCCGATGGCCGAGGGGCTGCGCTGCGCCGGGATCGTCGAGTTCGGCGGGCTGGATGCGGGCGCCTCCAAAGCACCACTGGCACTGCTGCGCCGTCAGGCCAAGGCCGCCTTTCCCAACCTCACCGCCGAGGAAGAGATCGAATGGCTGGGGCACCGACCCGCCCCCAGCGACTCGCTGCCCCTGATCGGGCAGATCGGGACGAGCCGGGTCTATACTGCCTTCGGGCATCACCACATCGGGTTGACGGGCGGGCCGAAAACGGGCCGACTGATCGCCGGATTGATCACGGGGCAGCCGCCAAACACGGATCTGACCCCGTATCACCCCCAGCGCTTTGACAGATAACGCCAAGCGCGCACGCAAATAAACAAGGGAGAAACCAAATGACACTGACAGCAAGACTGATGGCCGGCGCGGCCACAACGGCCCTGACACTGGGCACCGCCATGCCCGCCTTCGCGGCCGAGAAATGGGATATGCCGATGGCCTATTCGGCCTCGAACTTCCATTCCGAGAACGGCGTGCAGTTCGCCGAATGCGTGACCGAAGCCACCGGCGGCGAGATCGAGATCACCGTGCATCCGGGCGGCGCGCTTTTCGCAGGGGCCGACATCAAACGGGCAATCCAGACCGGTCAGGTTCAGATCGGCGAGCGTCTGCTCTCTGGCCACCAAAACGAAAACGCGGTCTTCGGCTTTGACTCCATCCCCTTCCTTGCGCCCTCTTTCGAGGCGAGCGCAAAGCTCTGGGAAGCCGCCAAGCCCAAGGTCGAAGCCGTGCTAGAAGAGCAAAACCTCGTCCTGCTTTATAACGTGCCGTGGCCGCCCCAAGGGCTCTACTTCAAGAAGGAAGTCGGCTCGGTCGAGGACATGAAGGGCGTGAAATTCCGCTCCTACAACAACACCACCGCGCGTTTGGCCGAACTGACCGGCATGTCGCCCGTCACTATTGAGGCCGCCGAAGTCAGCCAAGCCTTCGCCACCGGTGTCGCGGAATCGATGATTTCTTCGGGTGCCACTGGCTATGATCAGAAGGTCTGGGAAAGCCTGACGCATTTCTACGAAGTCGACGCTTGGCTGCCGCGCAACTACGTGATGGTGAACGCCGATGTCTGGGCCGAAGTCACAGACGCCAACAAGGAGGCGATCACCACCTGCGCCACCGAAGCCGAAGAACGTGGCCTGCAAGCCTCCAAGGACTACACCCAGTTCACCTACGATGGGCTGCGCGAAGGCGGCATGAACGTGGAGCCTGCCAGCGAAGAGCTGATGTCTGGCCTGCGCGAAGTGGGTGAGACCATGACGCAAGAATGGCTCGAAGCCGCGGGCGAAGACGGTCAGGCGATCGTCGACGACTACAAGGCGATGCAATAATCACGAAACCTGCGGCGGCCCGTTATTCGGGCCGCCGTTCTCATGCCGGGGCATGACTTGACGGAGGGAGAGCCGGATGAAGGCGCTGCGCAGACTATTGGACGGGCTTTATATCGGGGCGGGGGCGCTGGCGGCGCTCTGTCTGGTGGCCATTCTCACCTTGATCGTGGCCCAGATGGTCGCCCGCTGGACCGGCAATGTTTTTCCGGGTGCGGCCAGCTATGCAGGCTATGCCATGGCCGGGGCCAGTTTCCTCGCCTTTGCCAATGCGCTGAACCGCGGCTCGCATATCCGCGTGTCGATCCTGCTTAACGCGCTAAGCGCGGGCGGGAAGCGGCTGCTTGATATCTGTTGCTTCGCCGTAGCGGCGGCGGTCGCGTGGTACTTCACCTATTACGCCTATTGGTTCGTCTATTGGTCTTGGAAGTTCAACGAGGTCAGCCAAGACCAAGACGCCACCGCGCTGTGGATACCGCAATCTGTCATGGTCATCGGCGGCGGCATTCTGGCCATCGCGCTGACGGACAACCTTCTGCACCTCATCTTCAAGGGCGACCATCGCGTCACCCGTGACCTAGTCGATCAAAGCTTCGGGGAATGACGCCATGACCGAGATTTACGCCATTACCCTGTTTCTGATCGTCCTGTTCTTCCTCCTCGGCACCGGTGTCTGGGTCGGGCTCGCCCTGATGGGCGTGGCTTGGGTCGGGATGGAGCTTTTCACCACCCGCCCCGTCGGCGACGCCATGATCACCACGATCTGGGCCAGCTCTTCTAGCTGGACGCTGACCGCCCTGCCGCTTTTCGTCTGGATGGGCGAAATCCTCTACCGCACGCGATTGTCGCAAGACATGTTCCGCGGGTTGTCGCCGTGGCTCGCGAAACTGCCGGGCGGGCTGGTGCATACCAATATCGTGGGCTGTACCGTGTTTGCCGCCGTTTCCGGCTCTTCCGCTGCAACGCTGACCACCGTGGGCAAGATGTCGATCCCGGAGCTTCGGGCGCGCAACTATCCTGAGAAGATGATCATCGGCACGCTGGCCGGGGCCGCCACGTTGGGCTTGATGATCCCGCCTTCGCTGGCGCTGATCGTTTATGGCGTGACGGTGAATGAAAGCATCACCAAGCTCTTCTTTGCCGGCGTCATGCCCGGCCTGCTGCTGGCGCTGATGTTCATGGGCTATGTCGCGATCACCAGTAAGCTGTCAAAAGACTGGAACCCCGATATCGAGACCGACATGAGCTTTGCCGACAAGCTGCGCAACTCGCGCTTCCTGCTGCCGGTCTTCGCGCTGATATCGGTTGTGATTGGGTCGATGTACCTCGGCTTTGCCACGGCGACCGAAGCCGCCGCGATCGGCGTCATCGGTTCGCTGACGCTGGCGCTGTTCCAGGGCTCGCTGAACTGGCACAGCTTCCGCGAGAGCCTGATGGGCGCGATGCGCACCTCCGCCATGATCGCGCTGATCCTTGCCGGTGCGGCCTTCCTGAAACTGTCGATGGGGTTCACCGGCCTGCCCCGCGCCTTGGCCGATGGGATCGCGGCGATGGAACTGTCGCGCTTCGAGCTGCTGATGGCGCTTTTGGTCTTCTACATCGTGCTGGGCATGTTCCTCGATGGTATCTCCTCGGTCGTGCTGACCATGGCGGTAGTGGAACCGATGGTGCGCGGCGCAGGCATCGACCTGATCTGGTTCGGTATCTTCGTAGTCGTGGTCGTCGAAATGGCGCAGATCACCCCGCCGATTGGCTTCAACCTCTTTGTGCTGCAAGGCATGACCAATCACGAGATGGGCTATATCACCAAGGCCGCCCTGCCGATGTTTGCGATCATGGTCTTCATGGTTTTCGTGCTGATCTGGTTCCCCGAAGTGGCCACATGGTTGCCCGAAAACCTGCGCAGCGGCCCGGCCAGCGGGTGATCCATCATGCTGCATATCCTCAGACTGGCCTCGCGCCATGCGCGGGCCTGCCTGATCGTGGGGCTGCTGGCGGGGTTGGCTCTGCCCAGCCTTGCGGCGGCGCTGGCCGAGTGGTTGCCGCAGATGGTCGCCGCGCTGCTGACGATCACCGCGCTCAGGATCGGACATCGCGCGGCCCTAGGGGCTGTACGGGATTTGCTTTGGGGATTGGCCTCGGTAGTGGCCTTGCAGACGGTGCTGCCGCTGGCACTGCTGGGGGGCTTCATGCTGGCCGGGCTGGGGCAGACCTCCACCGCACTGGCGGTGACGCTGGCCGCCGCGGCACCGGCACTGACGGGCAGCGTCAACCTTGCCCTGCTGCTGCGGCTCAATGCCGGGCGGATGATGCAACTGATGGTGCTGGGCACCGCCGCCTTTCCGCTGACGGTACTGCCGGTCTTGGCTTTGCTGCCGCAACTTGGACCAGCCTCGGACGTGGCCCAAGCCGCGCTGCGGCTGTTGGCGGTGATCCTTGGGGCGACGGGCTTGGGCTTTGCCCTGCGCCATGTCTTCCTGCCGCGCCCCTCAGCGCGTCAGATCGAAGCGCTCGACGGCGCGTCGGTGCTGGGCTTCTCGGTCATTGTCGTCGGGCTTATGGCGGCACTCAACCCCGCGCTGCGGAGCGATCCTTGGGCGGTGGCGGGCTGGACGGTGCTGGCCTTCGCCCTAAGCTATCTGTTGCAGGCGGGCACGTTGCTGCTGACCCGGCGCGGCCCGCTGCGCGCCGTGGCCGGCCCGCTGGCGATCGGCGCGGGCAACCGCAATATCGCGCTGTTTCTCGTGGCGCTGCCTGCAGATGTCATCGCGCCGCTGATGATCTTTATCGGCTGCTGGCAACTGCCGATGTATCTGACCCCGGTGCTGCTGCCGCGCCTTTACGAAAGGATGCTCCGCAATGACTGACTGGCCCCGCATCCGCAGCGTCGGCCTCTCCGGCCTATTGGTCACCTTTGCCGAGAAGATGTCCGTACCCGCCAACCGCGCCGCCCTCGCCTTTCGCGCGGCGGTAGAGGAACAGGGCTGGCCCGAGGTGAGCGAGACAAGCACCTCGCTGGTGTCGACCTTTGTGCAATTCGAGGTCTCCCAAGAGGCCATCACCACGATGACCGACCGCCTGCGCGACCTGCTCGAAACCCGCGACTGGTTCGCCGAAGCCCTCCCCGCCGGGCGCAGCCTGTGGCATGTGCCCACGGTCTATGGCACCGATCTGGCCCCGCAGTTGGAGGAGGCCGCCGAGGCCGCGGGCCTCGACCCCGATGTGGCGATCGCGGAACTGTCGCAGGCGCGGGTGCGGGTACTGACCATAGGCTTCGCGCCCGGTCAGCCCTACATGGGTGAATTGGCACCCCATTGGGACATCCCGCGCCAGCAGGGGCTGACGAAATCGGTGCCGCCGGGGTCGCTGGTCGTGGCAATCCGGCAGTTGATCATCTTCACCAATGCCTCCCCCACCGGCTGGCGGCATATCGGGCAGACCGCCTTTCGCACCTTCCGCCCCGGCAGTGAGATGCCCTTTCCGCTGTCGCCGGGCGATGAGCTGATCTTTCCCTCCATCACACGGCAAGAGTTCGACCGGATCGCCGACGACCCCACCGGCGGGGCCGAGCGGGAGGCGCTGACATGAGCGGCACGCTGACCATACTTCAAGCCGGTCCGGCCATGACCATCCAAGATCTTGGTCGCCCCGGCTACCGCGCCGTTGGACTGACCCATGGCGGCGCGGCGGACCCGACCGCCCTGCACGAAGGGGCCGCCTTGCTTGGGCAAGACCCCAACAGCGCCGCGCTTGAGATGGCAGGCAGCGGTGGCAGTTTCGAGGTGGATCAAGACACACGCATCGCCCTAACTGGGGCGCAGATGCAGGTGAGCATCGACGGCGAAGCGATTGCATGGAACGCGAGCCACCTGCTGCCTGCCGGGGCGAAACTGACCATCGGCGGCGCGCGGGATGGGGCCTATGGTTACCTGCATGTGGGCGGCGGCTTTGGTGTTGAGCCGGTAATGGAGTCCCGCTCCAGCCATTTGGCCGCTGGCATTGGCGCGCTGCTGCAAAGTGGTGAAACCCTGCCGCTGGGGGCGGACAAGGGCGGTGATACGAACCTCGCCCTGCCCCGCGACAACCGCTTCGGCGCGGAGCGTGTGCGCATCGTCGCCTCCATGCAGACCGACGCCTTCGACGAAGCAACCCGCCAGCGGTTCACCGAAACCACCTTCCGCCGTGATCCGCGCGCCAACCGCATGGGCGCACGGATGGATCATGACGGCGAAGGTTTCGCTACCGGCGGGCAGTTGACCATCGTGTCCGAAGTCATCACCCCCGGCGACATCCAGATCACCGGCGATGGCGCGCCCTTTGTGCTGCTGTGTGAATGTCAGACCACTGGTGGCTACCCCCGCATTGGCACGGTGATCCCCTGCGACCTGCCGATCGTCGCGCAGGCCCAGCCGGGTGCTGCGCTGCAATTCGAGTTCGTCGACCTCGGTGAAGCGCTGGCCGCCGAGACGCGCCACCGCGCCGACCTTGCCGCCCTGCCCAAGCGCCGCCAGCCCCTTTTGCGCGATCCCGCGCGCATCCGTGATCTGCTGGGCTATCAACTGATTTCCGGCGTGGTCTCGGCCACCGCCGACCCCTTCGAGAAGGACAAAACATGACCACCGTCGATCTTAATGCCGACATGGGCGAGAGCTTTGGCCCTTGGAAGATGGGCGACGACGCGGCGCTTCTGCGCGTGGTGACCTCGGCCAATATCGCTTGCGGTGGCCATGCGGGTGACGCCGATGTCATGGCGGCAACCATGCGGATGGCGCATGAGAACGGCGTCGGCATCGGCGCGCATCCGGGGTTCATGGACCTCGCCGGTTTTGGTCGCAACCGCCTCTCGGTGCCGCGCGGGACCTTGCAGAACCAAATCCGCTATCAAGTCGCCGCCAGCACCGGCATGGCCCGCAGTGTCGGAGCCGAGGTGAGGCATCTGAAACTGCACGGGGCGCTGGCGAATATGGCGTCTGAGGATGAGGCACTGGCCCGCGATCTCTATGAAGCGGCGCTCAGCGTAGCCCCTGACCTCATCGTCATGGTGCTGGCCGCCACGGCGCAGGAACGGGCGGTGAAATCACTGGGCTGCAAATGGGCCGGAGAAATCTTCGCCGACCGTGCCTATAACGACGACGCCACGCTGGTCGACCGCAGTAAGCCGGGTGCTGTGATCCATGACGCCAGCACCGCCGCGGCGCGGATGGTCGAGATGGTCAAAGCGGGCGCGATCATCACCGAAAGCGGCAAACACATCCCCACGCGGATCGACACGATCTGCCTGCATGGCGACACGGCAGAGGCCGTTCAAATCGCAACCGCCGTCCGCAAGGGTTTGCAGGACGGCGGAGTGACTTTGGCAAAGTTCAGTGGCAGCGTTTAGCTGCGCACCAGCTTTTCATAGTCGGTGGCAATCTCACGGGTCAGCGCGCCGACCTCAAACTTCCAGTCGCCGATCTGCCCCACCGGGGTCACTTCGGCGGCGGTGCCGGTCAGCCAGCACTGCTCGAACCCTTCGAGTTCCTCGGGCATGATGTGGCGCTCGTGGACGGTGATGCCCTTGTCTTTCAACATGCCAATGACCGTCTGCCGGGTGATGCCATTGAGGAAGCAATCGGGCGTCGGCGTGTGCACTTCGCCATCCTTGACGAAGAAGATATTCGCGCCTGTCGCCTCGGCCACATAGCCGCGGTAGTCATACATCATCGCGTCCGAACAGCCCTTCGCCTCGGCCGCATGTTTGGACATGGTGCAAATCATATAGAGACCCGCCGCCTTGGCATGGCTCGGGATCGTCTCAGGGCTGGGGCGCTTCCATTTGGAGATGTCGAGCTTGGCGCCCTTCATCTTGGCGTCACCGTAATAGGCACCCCATTCCCATGCCGCGATGGCCAAGCGCACCGGGTTCCGGGCCGAGGCGACGCCCATGTCTTCGCCCACACCGCGCCATGCAACCGCGCGCACATAGGCGTCTTGCAGACCCGAGGCGGCGAGGACTTCGGCTTTCGCCGCTTCGATCTCATCGATGGTATAAGGGATCTCAAAGTCGATCATCTGGGCCGAGCGCTTCAGACGCTCCGAATGCTCCCGGCTTTTGAAGATTTTGCCGTTATAGGCGCGCTCGCCCTCGAACACCGAAGACGCATAGTGCATCGCATGGGTCAGGATGTGGACATTGGCCTCGCGCCAGTCCACCATTTTACCATCCATCCAGATGTACCCATCTCGGTTATCATATCCGCCTGCCATGGTGTTTACCTCCCAAATGACGCGCTATCTTTTCAAAAATTGCGCAAAAATCGGCAGATGCAGACATTTAATTGCGCGAAACACGGGATTCGATAGCCTTTCACTATTGGAATGTCAACAACGCTGACGTAAACTGATCCCCAACAGGCCCGAGAGAGAATGAGATATACTATGGCTGACGGGCGGATGATGGCCCCTAGCAGCGGCGATAGCCTGCTGTTTTTGACCGACGAACAACTGCGGCAGGGGATCGAGGCGATGTTCTTTGCCTATCGCGGTTTCACCGCCGATCCCGACCGGATTCTGGCCGATATGGCCTATGGACGCGCCCATCACCGCGCCATCCACTTTATCAATCGCGCCCCCGGCACGACCGTGAACAACCTGCTCAACATCCTCGGGGTCACGAAACAATCGCTCAACCGTGTCTTGCGCACGTTGATCGCCGATGGTCTGGTGCAAAGCAAGGTTGGCCGCAATGACAAGCGCGAGCGGCATCTGTTCCTGACCGACGAGGGTCGCAAGCTGGAACAGGAGTTATCGGACGCTCAACGCGCGCGCATGCGGCTGGCCTTTCGCACCGCCGGCCCCGAAGCTGTGGCCGGCTTCAGAACGGTATTGGAGGCCATGATGGACCCCGAAATGCGCCAGAGCTTTGACCGGCTACGCGAAAGCGCCCCATGAACGAACTCGACGCGCACCTGCTGGTTGTTGACGACGATGAGCGCATCCGTAGCCTGTTGAAGAAATTCCTGATGCGGCACGGCTTTCTGGTCAGCACCGCCCGCGATGCCGCCCATGCCCGCCGGGTGCTGGCGGGATTGGAGTTTGACCTTATCGTGCTCGACGTGATGATGCCCGGCGAAGATGGCATGGCGCTGACCCGATCCCTGCGCGAAACCCTGCAAACGCCGATCTTGCTGCTGACCGCCAAGGGCGAGACAGACAACCGCATTGAAGGGTTGGAAGCCGGGGCGGACGACTATCTGCCTAAACCTTTCGAGCCTAAAGAATTGCTGCTGCGCATCAATGCGATCCTACGCCGTATGCCCGATACCTCTGCCGCCGATGCCGCGCCAAAAGTCCTGTCGCTCGGCGTGATCCGTTATGACATGGAGCGGGGTGAAATGTGGCAGGGCGACGATCTGGTACGTCTCACCGCGACCGAAGTGCACCTGATGAAGATTTTCGCCGCGCAGCCCGGTGTCGCGCTCAGCCGGTCCAAACTGGTCGAAGAATTGGGCCGCGACCGGGGGCAAGCGCAGGAACGCGCGGTCGATGTTCAGATCACCCGCCTGCGCCGCAAGATCGAAAGCGATCCGAAACAGCCGCAGTACCTGCAAACCGTGCGCGGCGCGGGCTATATGCTGGCCCCGGACTGACCCGGCCCTCCGGCGAAACACATAGGTAAAATTCATAAGGCCAGCCCGCTGGCAATGCCCGGCGCGAAGCACTATTGTCGCGCGAAATTCCGACCAACGAGGCGCGCAATGTCTGACACACCCGTAGAAGAGATGAACTTTGAGACCGCCATGGCCGAGCTTGAAAAAGTGTTGGGCCAGCTTGAAAACGGCAATGTCGCGCTGGACGAAAGCATCGCGCTTTACGAACGCGGGGCGAAGCTTAAGGCGCGCTGCGAGACCAAGCTGAAAGAGGCCGAAGAAAAGGTCGCCGCGATCACCCTTGATGGCGATGGCAACCCCAATGGGCTGAAACCCGTCGAAGGGCTTTGACCGGCTGCATGACCTTCCAGCCCACCCCCCGTCCCTTGGCAGAGGCGCTTGCCCATGCCCGTGATCTGGCACAGGCGCAGATCGAAGCGGCCTTGGCCGAGCGTACAGGCCCGGTCGCCGAGGCGATGCGCTATGCCTGCGGCGGTGGCAAGGGGCTGCGCGGCTTTCTGGTAATCGAATCCGCCCGGCTGCATAGCATCGCCCCCGGCATGGCCGCCCCAGCCGCTGCGGCCATTGAGGCGCTGCATGCCTATTCGCTGGTGCATGACGATCTGCCCTGTATGGACGACGACGATTTGCGCCGGGGCCAACCTACGGTGCACCGCAAATGGGATGAGGCCACCGCCGTTCTGGCAGGTGACGCGCTGCAAACGCTGGGCTTTGAACTACTCGGGCAACTCGCCTGCCCTGCGGAGGCGCGTCTGACCCTGATGACCAGCCTCGCCCAAGCGGCAGGCGTCGGCGGCATGGTCGGCGGCCAAGCGCTGGACATCGCCGCCGAAACCGCCCCCGCGCCGCTGTCGCTGGCCGAGATCACGGCACTTCAGGCAGGCAAGACCGGCGCGCTGATTGAATGGTCGGCCATGGCTGGCCCACGCATGGCCGGAGCCGATGCCACGGCGCTTGGGGCTTACGCCAAACACCTTGGCCTTGCGTTCCAGATCGCCGATGACATCCTTGACGTTGAAGGCGACGCCGAGACCGTGGGCAAAGCCGTGGGCAAAGACGACGCAGCGGGAAAAGCGACCTTTGTGTCCCACCTCGGTCTGGCCGGGGCCAAGACCCGCGCCGCCGAATTGGTGGACTTGGCCTGCGACGCCCTATCTGAATATGGACCAGAGGCGCAGAGCTTGCGAGCCGCTGCCGCCTTCGTTATTGCCCGCGACAGCTAGCCGGGCGGCACATGCGCCAATGCGGCACCAGAGAGGCCCCGATGAGTGACAAACCCGCCACCCCCCTGCTTGATCAGGTCACCCGCCCTGCGGACCTGAAACGCCTGTCCGATGCCGAACTGACCCAAGTCGCGCGTGAACTGCGGGCCGAGACGATCTCGGCCGTGTCGGAAACCGGCGGGCATCTCGGCGCGGGGCTTGGCGTGGTGGAACTGACCGTGGCGCTGCATGCGGTCTTTGACACACCGCGCGACAAGATCATCTGGGATGTCAGCCACCAGTGCTACCCGCACAAGATCCTTACCGAACGCCGCGACCGTATTCGCAGCCTGCGGATGAAGGACGGGCTGTCGGGCTTCACCAAACGCAGCGAATCCCCCTACGACCCCTTCGGTGCGGCGCATAGTTCGACCTCGATTTCCGCCGCGCTCGGCTTTGCCGTAGGCCGCGATCTGGGTGGTGTGATCCCCGAAGGACTGGGCGACGCGATTGCCGTGATCGGTGACGGCGCGATGAGCGCAGGCATGGCCTATGAGGCGCTCAACAACGCGGGCGACCTGAAAAAACGGTTGATCGTAATCCTCAACGACAATGAGATGTCCATCGCCCCGCCCGTCGGCGCGATGTCGAGCTACCTCAGCCGCCTCTATGCCGAAGCGCCGTTTCAGGACTTCAAAGCCGCCGCCAAAGGCGCGGTGAGCCTGCTGCCCGAACCTTTCCGCGAGGGTGCCAAACGCGCCAAGGATATGCTGAAGGGCATGGCGGTCGGCGGCACCCTGTTCGAGAACCTCGGGTTCTCCTATCTCGGGCCGATCAACGGGCATGACATGGACCAGTTGCTGCCCGTGCTGCGCACCGTCCATCAACGTGCGACCGGGCCGATCCTGATCCATATCCAGACGCAAAAGGGCAAAGGCTATGGCCCTGCCGAAGCCGCCCGGGATCGCGGCCATGCCACGGCCAAGTTCAACGTGGTGACGGGCGAGCAAAAGAAAGCCCCCTCCAACGCGCCGAGCTATACCCGCGTTTTCGCCGACAGCCTGCTGGCCGAGGCCGCCGAGGACGACAAGATCTGCGCCGTGACCGCCGCGATGCCCGATGGCACCGGGCTAGATCTTTTTGCCGAACGCTACCCCAGCCGCTGTTTCGACGTGGGCATCGCCGAACAGCATGGTGTGACCTTTTGTGCGGGGCTGGCGGCGGCGGGGATGAAACCCTTCTGCGCGATGTATTCCACCTTCCTGCAACGCGGTTACGACCAAGTCGTGCATGATGTCGCAATCCAGCGCCTGCCCGTGCGTTTCGCGATCGACCGCGCCGGGCTGGTGGGGGCCGACGGGCCAACACACGCGGGCGCCTTCGACGTGGCCTTCCTCGCCAATCTGCCGGGTTTCGTGGTGATGGCCGCCGCCGATGAGGCCGAGTTGCGCCACATGGTCGCCACCGCCGCGGCCCATGACGACGGCCCCATCGCCTTCCGCTATCCGCGAGGTGAGGGGCGCGGCGTTGAGATGCCAGAGCGCGGCACCCCGCTGGAGATCGGCAAGGGCCGGATCATTTCCGAAGGCAGCAAGGTCGCGCTTCTGTCGTTCGGCACGCGGCTCGAAGAAGTTGAGAAGGCCGCCGAGCAGCTTAGCGCCAAGGGCATCACCCCCACTATCGCCGATGCGCGTTTTGCCAAGCCGCTGGACCGCGACATGATCCTGAAACTGGCCGCCGAGCACGAAGCACTCATCACCATCGAAGAGGGTGCCGTGGGCGGCTTTGGCAGCCATGTAGCGCAACTGCTGGCGGATGAGGCGGTCTTTGATAAGGGGCTTAAGTTCCGCTCCATGGTGCTGCCCGATACTTTCATTGATCAGGCCAGCCCAGCGGATATGTACGCCGTGGCGGGGATGAACGCTAAACAGATCACTGCCAAGGTGCTCGACGTGCTCGGCGTTGCTGAGTTAGGCGCGCAGCGCGCCTAACTGGTGGCGGTCAGCACCAGCAGACCGCCCGCGACCAGCGTGATCGCCACGCAGAGATAGCCCAAAAGCACGTAGAGCCCGTCGCGGGTGAAAAGGCCGAAAACCAGCAGCGCCACAGTGCCAGCGCCGAGCGACGACATCATCGGCAAGACCTCCATAAAGGGCCAGCCGAGCGGGATGATCGTGACCACGACAAGCGTGATGAAACGCATCGGGCCGGTGGTGAGGAACTGAAGACGCGGCTTGCAGCGCCCGTCGACAAAGGCGCAGGGACGGCGCAAAAAACGCACGCAGCCGCTTAACCGATGGCCCGCGACCTCTCGCCGCAACAGAAACTGCGGCATCCAAAGCCTGCGCCGCCCGGTAACGGCCTGCACCGCCAAAAGGATGATCGTCACCGCCGCTAGGGTTGATACGCCGGGAATGCCCGACAAGGGCGAGACCAGCAACAAGGCGACAATCAGGATCAACGGCGTGATGGAACGGTCGCCGATCTCGTGCAATACATCGTTGATCGACACCGCTTCCTTCTCTGCCGCGCGCTCCATACTGTCGAGCAGATAGGCCAACGTGTGTTCGTCTTGACGCATTCGATGCCTCGGGCGGTGCCACGGGTTCAGTCATCCGCCCCCAGCAGCGCGGCCAGACCCGAGCGATAATCAGGGTAGATCGGTTGCCAGCCCAACGCCGCCTTAGCGTGATCGTTCCGGACCTTCTTGCTCTCCGCGTAGAAACTGCGGGCCATGGGGGTCATCTCGGCCGCGTCGAAATCCACCGCCGGGGGCAGGGGCAGGCCCAAAAGAGCGGCGGCATGGCCGATTACATCTTGGGGCGGAGCGGGGTCGTCGTCGCACAGGTTGTAGATCGCCCCCGGTTGCGGTTTTGCCAGAGACAATTCCAGCGCTTGTGCGATATCCTCCACATGGATCCGCGAAAAGACTTGGCCCTGCTTGATGATGCGCCGCGCCGTGCCCTTGCGCACCTTGGCAAATGGCCCGCGTCCGGGGCCGTAGATGCCCGCCAGCCGAAAGATATGCAGCGGCAGGTTGGGGATCGCGCCCCATGCCGTCTCGGCCTGCACCCGCGCCGCGCCGCGTCGGGTGGAGGGCGCAAGCGGCGTGGTCTCGTCCACCCAATCGCCGCCGTGGTCGCCGTAGACGCCCGTAGTCGACAGATAGCCCACCCACCGCAGTTGCGGGGCGGCGGCGGTGATCTGATCCTGCAACTCCAGCAGGACCGGATCGCCCTCCGACCCCGGCCCGGCAGAGACCAGCAGGTTCGGCACCTCTTGCAAAAGCGCGCTCAGATCGGCGCCGGGCCAGAGCGTCGGCTCCACCCCCGTCGCGGCAATCTCTTTAAGCTTTTCAGGGCTGCGCGTGGTGCCGATGATGCGCCAGCCCTGCGGGATCAACCGGGCGGCCAATGCGCGCGCGCTATAGCCATGCCCAAGGGAAAGAAGCGTTTTGTCCATCTCGCCAAAGTGGCCCGCGCGGGCCGCGATCACAAGCGCCAAGCGGGGATTTAATCTTTCAGAAGTTCAATCGCCATATAGCCGAATTGCGGCCCGGCCCATTGCCGCGAACGGCGGAGTTTGCCGGTGCCGACCTCGGCCCAATAGTCATTGCTGAAGGTCGTTGCGCCATAAACGCAGTCCTCACGAAAATGACGCACGGACAGGCGACGGTCCACGATCTGGATCGTTTCTGGACCCAGATGCGTCACGTCGCAGGCAAAGGGCACCGTCTGTGCCGTGCCATCCAGCCGCGCCAGCGTGATCAACCTTTCACCGCCGCCGCCCTGCCCGTCCAGCGCCGCGATCACCGTTTGCGCTTGGGCCGAGCGCATGTCGCCACCAAGCCCCTTGGTGCCGACCAGCACGCCTTCGCGCAGGACGATCTGAGCCTGATCCGTGGATTGCCAGACCTCTACCATCCCCGGCGTGCCATCAGACCGCCGAGCGACACGTTTCAGAAAGTCCTGCAGCCCGGTGTTTTCCGGCACGACCTGCATCACCGCGCCGGGCGTCTGATCCAGCAGCGTGCGCGTCACTGTTACCCGCCCCTTGGCTGGCGCCTCGGGTCCGGTGCGGTCTTTGAGAATGCTAAACAACGTGCTGCCCGCGCTGAGCAGTGGGCTGCGTTCCTCTTCGCGCCCTCCGCCCGCACAGGCGCTCAAGGTTAGGCTGGCGATCAACAAAAGACCGGTTGCAAAATGCTTCATTCCCAGACCCTCGACCATTGATCTTCCAGTGAATTGCGATGGCCACTGCGCACCTGTTCATAAAGCCGGCCCGGCACCTGAAGCCGCGCCCCGCCATCCCGCTGGATCGGTCGGATCGTGGTAGACACGCTGCGTTTATCCGGCTCGCCCAAGAACCAACCGATGGGGATCGTCAGGTTGATGCCCTTGTCAAAAGACCCCTCGCCAAACTCTTCGGCCGAGACATCCGTGATGGTGAAAAAGCCGCCGACCTTCCAGCCGTTGGTAAATTCGCGCGTCAGGGTCACGGTCGCACCGACATCACCGGCCAAATAGCGGCCCACGTCCAATTGACCATGATAGCCGCCGCCAAAGGCGTAATAGGCCGAGACATGGCCCGTCGCCACGCTGTAATCGAGAAAGCCCAAAGCACCGTCATAATCGCGCTGCTTCACATAATTCGCCTCAACCCCAAGAGCGAGATTGCTGTTGACGGGTTTCCACAGCAATTCGGCCGAAACACCCCCGAACATCCGCTCAAGATAGCCTGCCGTGACCCGCGCATAGAGGTCATTGCCGGGCTTCCATTGCTTGCTCACATAGGCATTGTCGATGATCGTCTCGCCTTCGCGGGCATAGCGCGGCCCCTCGGTGCGGACGGTGGGAAGCCTTGAATTGCTCGGCGTCGTCTTATCGCCCACTGAGCCAAAAAGACGGTGCTTCAGACCGCCTGCGACGGTCCAGCCCGGCGCGGGGCGATAGCTGGCCGTGACCTCAGCGCCGCCATCCAGGCGAACCGGCTCATCCGGGTCGAAATAGCTGGGCGAGAGATAGGGGCCGATGGACCAGGCGAAATCGGGGTAAAGGTCGTCATTTTCCATCGCGCCGGGCAGTCGGGGGGTGGCCTCACCGATGCCCGCCACCGCCAGCAGCGCGTCGGCGGCCTGCGGGTCAAACTCCAAAGCCTCAAGGTCAGTGCGGCGCAGGGTCACGGCGGATTGCGCCAAACCCTCTTCGACCAAGACGACGCGGAAGGTCTCAACCGAGGCGGGCAGCACCCAAGCCAGCGCGCGCGCACCTCGCCCCACAGCAACCGCCGGGGCCTGATACCGGTCATTGCGCAACCGCAATTCGGCCTTCGCGGAATCAAGCGTCAGCGCCACGAGGGAAAGACCGCTGGCATCCAGCACCTCTTTCACCTGATCGCGCAGGCTGCGCTGCTGGTTGGTGCTGGCGGCCCATTGCGTATCCCAAGCCGCCGGAGAGGTCGTGCGGCTGGGGCGTACCTTGAGCGGCGCGACCGGGGTAATCTTGACCGGCGTCAGCGGCTTGCGGGGGTTCAACTGGTATTGCAGGTTCACCCCGATCTCGGACCCATAGAGATAATAGGCCCCCAACCGCAGCCCATCGGAATATTGGTATTCGGTGCCGAAGTTGAACTGCGATTTACGGGTAAAGATCTCGCGCGAGCCGTCTTCGGTTTCATAGGCGTCGGAACTGTATTCCGCCTTGAGGGTCCAACGGTCATTCACCGCCCACTCTACCCCGGCGAAGGGCGCAGCCGACCCGCGAAACCATTGATCAAACGAAGGTTTGCCCCCCGTGCTGCCCCCGACAAAGGAGCCGCGGTTGCCACCAAAGGGCGCACCGATGCTGCCGTGGCTTCCCAGACGCCCCTAGCCCAGACCGCCAGTCACCTTGACGCGCCCGGGCAGCAGCGTGTTGTCGAAAGTCTTGGTCGCGACGACATATTCGCCCGCGTAGATCCCAGTGCCTGCGAAATCCTGCAAACCTACGGTGATCGCAGGCCAGAAAGCGTCTTCCTTTTTCAGCATATAGCGCAGGTCAAAGCTTCGGTCGCGATAGGTATCGAAATTGCCGGGAACGACATCGGTCCAATCCCGAATTCCAACGTACCGAAAGCTGGCCGACAGGCGCGGTGTGGCCTGAAAGGTCAAGGTGGTGCGCGTCATGCCTGCAAAGTTAGAAACCCCGATGGCAAGCTGCCCATCCGGCAGTGCATGGGCGGTTGGCATATCGACCAGACCCGGCGAGCCGTAAAAGTTGAGCGAAGGACGCTCGGGGGTATCAAAGATGTCGTAAGTCGGATCAGCCAGCGCAACACCGGGCAGCGCCACCCCCGCCAAGAGCATCGACACCAGCGGCCCACGGTTCAGCCTACGCATTCCTAATTTCGTCTGCTGATCCACAAAGCGCCCCTTACCTGCGATATTGTTGGCTAGATTTGGCACGGACGGCCCCTGCAAATCAATCTCTGTCCCGCCACCGTTTTGCCGCGCTCCGCGACCGCGGCAATATCGCGACATGTAACGGTCGGATCAGGAGGATTTTCTCAGCGCCTCGGGCGGGGCGAAGCCTTCGACCCAGCGGTAGACAACCTGACGGGCCAGATCTTCGTCATTGGCAACAAGTGCTTCACGCAAGTCCCGCAGGACCGAGGCGATTTCCAGTTCGTTCAATCCGTTTTCCCGCGCGGAGTAGATCTTGGGATGCGCCGTGTTGATGAGCAAACCGCTCAGCGTCAGCTCCTCGGTCATCTTCTCGCCGGGGCGCAGGCCGGTGATCTCGATCTCGATATCGCCGTCGGGGTTGTCTTCGTCCCGGACGGTATAACCAGCCGTTTCAATTACTTGCCGCGCAAGTTTCAAGATGGGCACAGGCTTGCCCATGTCCAGAACAAAGACCTCGCCCCCTTGGGCCAGCGATCCAGCCTGCAAGACCAGACGCACGGCCTCTTCCACCGTCATAAAGTAGCGCGCCACGCCCCGATCCGTCACCGTCAACGGGCCGCCGCGGCTAACCTGCTCTTGAAACAGCGGCACGACAGACCCGGACGACCCCAACACATTGCCAAAGCGGACCATGGAAAAGATGACACCGCCCTCGCCGCCATATTTGCGCGCCATATCTTGAATGACGAGTTCGGCAAGCCGCTTGGACCCACCCATGATATTGGTCGGGCGCACGGCCTTATCGGTCGATACCAGAATGAAACGCTCCACGCCCGCGCGGGCGGCCTGCTCGGCCAGCGCCTGTGTGCCCAGAACATTGTTCACCAGCCCCGAAAGCGGGTTCGCCTCGACCAGCGGGACATGTTTATAGGCGGCGGCATGAAGGATCACATTGACCCCGTGCTGCGACAGCACTTTGCGCAGCTGCCGGGTATCCGTGACCGTACCCAGGACCGAGACGATTTCGATGTCGCTGCCCTCGGCCAACTGCCGGATCTCCATGTCGGCGTTGTAGAGGGCCAGTTCGCTCAGTTCGAAAAGCACCAGTTTGGTGGGCCGACAAAGCAGAACCTGACGGCAAAGCTCCGACCCGATGGAGCCGCCTGCACCTGAGACAAAAACCACCTTACCGGCATAGCTCTCTCCGCCTTCGTTGATCAAAGGGGTGATTTCATCGCGGTTCAGGAACCGACGCGGAGAAACGGGGGAAAGCTTGTCGACCAAAGCCTCTTCCCCGATCAGTTGTGCGAAGGACGGAAGGGTCTGCACCTCCAGACCCAGCTTCTCCAACCGTCGGGCGATCTGCGCCTGTTTGGGGGTGCTCAGCGAGGGCACGGCCAGCAACACGCGGTCGATCTGCTTTTCGACGACAAGTTCAGCGATGCCGCGCGAGGAATAGACCGGCAGTTTTGAGACGTTGAGCCCTTGCAGCGCAATGTTGTCATCGACAAAGGCAATAGGCTCAATCGTTTCATGCCCGCGCAGCGCCGAGACCAGCTGTGTCCCCGTGGTGCCCGCGCCATAAATCAGGACACGGCAGCGCGCGTCGCCGGTACGGTAGATTTGCAGCACGATATGCAACAAGATCACCCGCGACAGCACCACCAGAGAGAAAAAGATCGCCCCGAACATGATATGCACGCCCAGCGGGAAACCCAGCCTGAGAAGGGACGCGCCCAGCAGGGATACGCCCGCAAGGGTGGTCCCCAAAATAGCGGTGCTACCGACCGCTGCGGTCTCATAGGCGTTCAACTGTGTGCTACAGACCCCCAAGCGGATTGATACGAGCACACCAACAATTAGGGTAAGGGGTAAAACCGGAGCATAGTTGGCGAGTGTTTCGAGAAGATGCTCAGGCAGCCCCCGCACAGCCAAGGCGGCAATCGTGGAGACAACGATTAAAAGGGAATCGAGCGCCAACATGATCACGCGCTTTTGCCGTTTGGTCAGCGACTTGATGATGCTCAGCATGCGCCGTCTCCTGTCTACGTGTATATTAGCGACCGCGATGCGCCCGAAACGTATTAGTAGCTCTCTTTCGTCCATGGAGCTCTTTCTGAGCACCAGCAAGCGCAAAAACAGTAAATAGCGCTCAATGTGTCATCAATCGAATCTGGATTCGCTTAAATTTTCAGCAAACAATGCCACGATTTTGTTAAGAACACCAATTTTTAACTATTTGCCCCCCGGTAGCACTGCGGGCCACCGCCACCTTCATCTGCGTCTAAAAAGGTTGCTAATAGTTTGAAACACCAAATCAAAGTCATAACATGTGCTTTGATGGCGCTGATAAATCAGATCAAGTTGGGCTTTGCGCGGGACGCAGATACGACAATAGACACGGTCGGTCTCTTCCGGGGTCTCGCAGCGCGACAGCAGCCGTTCTTCATGTTTGTGGAACCGGATCGTGGCCAACCCGGTCACGCCGGGCCGCGATTTCAGAACCTCGGCATAGACCTCGGGAAAACGCTCCACATATTCGCGCAGCGGCGGGCGGGGACCGACAAAGCTTAGATCGCCGCGCAGGATATTCCAAAGCTGGGGGAACTCATCCAAGCGCCGCGCCCTGAGCCATGCGCCGGTGGGGGTGATCCGCGCGGCTTTGTTGCCCCCCGATACGCCCTGATCCTTCTCTGCCACGGTCATCGTACGCAGTTTCCAAAGGTTGAAACTCTGATCAGGCGTTTTCATCCGCTCGGCCACATGAAAAAGCGGCCGCCCCTCTTTCAGCAGCAGCCAGACCAGCAACCCCAGAAGGATCGGCCCCAAGATGACGACAAGCAGGCTGGCGAAGAACAGGTCGAAGATGCGCTTGTGCCACGTCATTGAAGGGTCTTCATCGTTTGTTCATATCCTGCTGCCATTCACGTACCAAACCGGCGGGCGTTTGAGTTTCTGGCGTGAAATCGACGTGGCATTCTAGCGCATTCGTATCCAGCCGCACCTCAGGAATGGCGGTGGCCGGGGCCGGTTTGGGCTGCCATGCCAGCCCCGCCGCATCAAGCAGCGCCCCCATTTGCACCGCGCCGGGGGCCGCGATATTCAAAACAGGCGGCAGGTCGTCCGCATGGCAGAGCGCGCAGAGCACTCGCGCCAAGGTCACCGGCCCGATATAGCTGCGGCTAGGCGTGGCGCCATCGGGGAAGCGATCAATCTGCATTGCCGGTTGCCAGCCGCCAAGGATCGCATCCGCGCCGGCCACATTGCCGATCCGCAGCGCGGTGACGGCAGTCTTGCCTTGCGCTTCTCGCACCGCTTGTTCCATCGCCAGCTTCTGCCTGCCGTACTCCGAAAGCGGAGCGCAGGGCATTTCCTCTCGCAGCGGACCGTCTTGCGCGCCATAGACCGCTGCCGAAGAGGCGACAAAAAACCGGGGGACCGCCGCCGCCTCTGCCAGTTTCAGCGCGGCGAGGGCGAGGGTGACGTTATCCTCCAACGGTGCGCCGCAGCCCCCCGCCCGGGCCGGGGTCACCCCGGCCAAAGAGATCACCGCCCGCGCCCCACGCGCGGCGGAAATCGCCGCATCGCTTGGCCTCTCTCCCGCTGCTGGCAGATCGAAATTGTAGAATCCGGGTCGTGGCTGCCGCGACTGGCTGCGCAGAGCCTCCGGTTCAGGCCAATGACGGCGCAGCATGCTGCCCAAACGCCCCGTCGCGCCCAGCAAGAGAACCGCGTCAAAATCCGCCGGGCCGCTTGAAACCGCGCTGTCTTTTGTAGTCATTGACGCCATAGGTTCAGCCTCTATCCTGAGGGACTAGAATTTCGGATGGGGGCCGGGTTTACAACATCCTTTGCAAGCCGCCAATTAACACTGCATACAGGCACAAGTACCCCGGTTTACCGGTGAAACACCAGAAAGCGACTGCGCATCTCATGAAGCACCTGAGCAAACTGTTCCTCTTGGCCCTGATGACCTTCTCGCTGGCGGCATGCAGCAACCTTCCGCGTGGGGCAGCCATCCAAAAAGAGGTCACCGAGGAAGCGGCCGCGCCGGATGCCGATATCGCCGTTTATCCCGTCACCCGTGCCTTCCTGCCCAGTGTTGCTCAGTGGCCCCGCACCGGCGAAAGACGCCATGGCTGGATCGGTGCCAGCCGAGGGTCGAACGCCCAAGTGATCCGCCCCGGTGATCGGTTGGACATTCTGGTTTGGGACAGCAGCGACAACTCGCTGCTGACGTCACCAAGCCAACAGGTTGCCACACTATCCGGCATTCGCGTCTCGGAGAGCGGGACGATTTTCATGCCCTATATCGGCAAGGTTCAGGTCTCGGGCCGGACCCCGGATTCAGCGCGGCAATTGCTTCAGCGTCGGCTTGAGACGATCGTGCCCTCGGCTCAAGTGCAACTGGCCATGACCGAAGGGCGCAGCAACTCCGTCGATCTGGTGAGCGGCGTGAGCAGCCCCGGCAACATCCTGATGCCCGACAATAACTTTACCGTGCTGGCGGCGATTTCGGCTGGTGGCGGGGTGCAAAGCGGCATCGAAAATCCGCAGGTCAAACTGCTGCGCGGCCCAAACATCTATACCACGTCGATCGACCGGCTTTACGAAAACCCCAGCCTTGATACCCGGCTGATCGGGGGCGACAAACTGATCATTGAGGATGACCGCCGTTACTTCCTGTCGCTGGGTGCCGCCGGAAGAGAGGCACAGTTTCCCTTCAACCGCGATGAGGTCTCTGCGCTGGATGCGCTGGCGATCATCGGGGGGGTAAACGAATCCCGCGCCGACCCCGAGGGCATCTTGATCCTGCGCGAATACCCCGCCAGCGCGGTCAGCGCCGGGGGCGCGCGGCCCGCGCCGCACGCGGGTGGTGTTCACGCTGGACCTGACCACATCTGACGGGCTGTTCTCGGCGCGGAATTTCCACATTCAATCTGGCGATCTGGTGCTTGCGACCGAAAGCCCACTATCGGACACGCGCACCATTCTGGGCCTCGTCGGATCGGTCTTTGGGCTGGTGAACACAGCTGGGAACCTTGGCAACTGATCCTCGCTAGCTTATCCGTTTGCTGTCGGGCACCAATGCGTTGATCCGCACGAGGTGTTCGGGCAGGCAGCGGGTAAGGAAATCGTAATGCTCAACCACATGCGCCCGCGCCGCCGGGCCGAGATGGGCGTGATCCTGCGGATTGGCAAGCACCTCCACCACCTGCGCCGCCAGTGCATCGGGGTCAAAGAAATCCACCAGCAGCCCGGTCTTGCCATGGCTCACCGCCTCGCGCACCGGGGCCACATCAGAGGCCACGATCGTCGCCTGCATCGACATGGCTTCGAGCAGGGACCAAGACAGCACGAAGGGCATCGTCAGATAGATGTGACAGCGGCTGATCTGCACCAGCTTCTTGAAGTCGGGATAGGGCACTTTGCCCACGAAATGCACGCGATCCCAATCGACCCTATCCTGCAACTCCGCCGCCATCTCTCCGCGCAGGCCGCCGGGATGATCGCTCTGCTTGCCGTAGCTGACCTCATTGCCGCCGACGATCACCACCCGCGCAGCGGGTCGCTCGGCCAAGATACGCGGCAGGGCGCGCATCATCGTGTGAAAGCCCCGCGTCTTTTCCAGATTGCGCGCGACATAGGTGATGATCTCATCCTCGCGCGTCACGGGCTCTGCCAGACGCCCCAACCGCAGGCTGACATCCGGGTCGGGCAATAGTTGATCGGTGCGGATGCCATCGTGGCAGACGTAAAGCTTGCGGTGAAAGCTTTCGGGAAAACGGTCACGTTGCCAATGGGTCGGACAGTGGCCCAGATCGACGGTTTCGATATTGGCCAGCGGCACGATATTGCGCGCATGGTTAAGATAAGGCGCATGGGCCGAGATTTTCTCGGCTGGATCAAAGCCGACCATGCCACCGGTCATGTTATAGTAATACTCGAAATAGCCGATGATCGGCACATCGGGCCAAAGCTCTTTGAAAAAGCTTAACTCCCCCCAACCGACGTGGCCGATGATGATGTCGGGGCGAAAGCCCTCTTGCGTTTCGATCTGCCGGGCCGCGTTGACGGCCCCGAAACCATTGCCCGAGGCTTCTTCCCAAACGCGCGACAGGCCATAGGCTTTGTCGTCGGGCCGATGATGGGGGCGGTAGACCCGGCTTTCGACGCCGGGCAGTTTTGGGGCGTTCTGACGCTGGGTCAGAAAATAAATCCGATGCCCGCCCGCCTGCGCCAGCCATTGCACCAACTCCCGGTATTGGCCGGGCATGTTCTGGTGCACAAAGAGAAAATTCATCAGATGGTTCCGTAAATGCCTTGGCCCCCAGTTAGCCGCAAGGGGCGCGTTCTGGCAACATCCCGCGCCCTTTCATATCGCGGGCCCGCTTGAACCTCCCCCGGCCCTATGGCACCTTTGGACATGACAGATAAAACGTTCCCCACTTGGCCCGATGTGGCCGCACAATTGGTCGAGGTCGCCGCTGGGCGGCGCGCGGCCGATACGATCATTACCGGCGGCATCTGGGTGAATGTGCACACCCGCGAATGCCTGCCCGATCACGACATCGCCATCGCCGCCGGGCGCATCGCCTTTGTCGGGCCGGATGCCAGCCACTGCCGCGGCGATGATACCCGCATCATTGAGGCCAATGGCCGCTATATGGTCCCCGGTCTTTGCGACGGGCATATGCATATTGAATCGACCATGCTCACCCCGGCGGAGTTCGCCCGCGCCGTGATCCCGCATGGCACGACATCGGCCTTCACCGACCCGCATGAGATCGCCAATGTGCTGGGGCTGAACGGCGTGCGCATGATGCATGACGAAGCGCTGATGCAGCCGATTAACATCTTCACGCAAATGCCCTCCTGCGCGCCTTCGGCTCCGGGGCTGGAAACCACGGGTTTTGAGATCACCGCCGAGGATGTTGCCGAGGCAATGGCATGGCCCGGCATCGTCGGCTTGGGCGAAATGATGAACTTCCCCGGTGTCAGCAATGCCGACCCGCAAATGCTGGCCGAGATTGCAGCGACGCAACGCGCGGGCAAGACCGTGGGCGGGCATTACGCTTCTCCCGACCTCGGCCCCGCCTTTGCTGCCTATGTGGCGGGCGGTCCGGCGGATGACCATGAGGGCACCTGCGAAGCCGACGCCGTGGCGCGGATGCGGCAGGGCATGCGGTCGATGATCCGGCTCGGCTCGGCGTGGTATGACGTGAAGACGCAGATCACCGCGATCACCGAAAAGGGGCTCGATCCGCGCAACATGATCCTGTGCACCGATGACAGCCACTCGGGCACCATCACCAACGAAGGGCATATGAACCGGGTGGTGCGTCATGCCATCGACTGCGGCTGCGATCCGTTGATTGCCTTGCAAATGGCGACGATCAACACCGCGACGCATTTCGGGTTGGAGCGTGAGATCGGCTCACTCACACCCGGCCGCCGAGCAGATGTGATCCTGACATCGGACCTTGCGAGCTTCCCGGTAGAGACGGTGATCGCGCGTGGCGACGTGGTCGCGGAAGATGGCAAATGCCTTGTCGATTGCCCGCATTTCGACTGGCCTAACAATGCTCGCCAGACCGTAAACATGGCCCGAGACCTGAGCGCCGACGACTTCGACATCGCCGCACCCGAAGGCGCGAACGCAGTCACCGCCAATGTCATCGGCGTGGTCGAAAACCAAGCGCCTACACGCGCGCTGAAGTTTGAACTGCCCGTGACCGAAGGCCGCGTGCAGGGCACTGGCGAGGTTTGCCAGATCGCACTGGTCGAACGCCACCGCGCCACCGGGAAGGTGACCAACGCTTTCGTCTCGGGATTCGGCTATGAGGGGCGCATGGCCATGGCCTCGACCGTGGCGCATGACAGCCACCACATGATCGTCGTGGGCACCGATGCCGAGCAGATGGCGCTGGCCGCCAACCGCCTGCGCGAAGTCGGCGGAGGCATCACGATCTTCCGCGAAGGCGAGGAACTGGCGCTCGTTGCCCTGCCCATCGCCGGGTTGATGTCTGACCGCCCTGCCGCTGAGGTCGCCGCCGATGCCGAAGCCCTTGTGCAGGCGATGATCGACTGTGGCTGCAAGCTGAACAACGCCTATATGCAGCATTCGCTTTTGGCCCTTGTGGTGATCCCTGAGTTGCGGATCTCGGACCTTGGGCTGGTCGATGTGCAGAAATTTGAAATCATCCCATTGTTAGAGCCGCAAACATGACAACGATCCTGACCCCGGACACCCCGAACCCGGAAAGCTTCCGCGATGCGACCGCTGCCGTGGACCGCCTGACCGAACTCTATCAGCAGGCCACGACCTTCCTGCATGATGCCTTTGCCAAGGCGATGGAGACTTCGGCCCCCAATGCCCGCGTGCGTGCCTTTTATCCCGAACTGCGGTTTCGCACCTCGTCTTATGCCCACGTCGATACGCGGCTGTCTTTCGGGCATGTCTCCTCCCCCGGCACCTTCGCCGCGACGATCACCCGGCCTGATCTGTTTCGGAATTACCTGATCCAGCAGATCGGCCTGTTGATCGAAAACCACGATCAGCCGGTGATCGTCGGCCCCTCGACCACGCCGATCCCGGTGCATTTTGCCATGTCCGGCGACAACGCGCTGAACGTACCGCAAGAGGGTGCCGCCGATTTCACCCTGCGCGATGTCTTTGACGTGCCGGACCTGTCGACCACCAATGACGATATCGTTAACGGCACCTATGTGCCCGAGGACGACGTGCGCCCGCTCGCGCCCTTTACCGCGCAGCGGGTCGATTACTCGCTCGCGCGGCTGGCGCATTACACGGCCACGGACCCCGAGCATTTCCAGACCCATGTGCTGTTCACCAACTACCAGTTCTATGTGACCGAGTTCGAGCAATACGCCCGCGAGATGCTGCGCGACCCGGAAAGCGGCTATACCGCCTTTGTCTCGACCGGCAATGCCGAGATCACCGATCCCGATGCCCCCTTGGCAGAGACGCTGAAGACCCCGCAGATGCCGACCTATCACCTGAAACGCGCCGACGGTTCGGGCATCACACTGGTCAATATCGGCGTCGGCCCATCCAACGCCAAAACAGCGACCGATCATATCGCCGTGCTGCGCCCCCATGCGTGGCTGATGGTCGGCCACTGTGCCGGGCTGCGCAATACGCAGGCTCTGGGCGACTTCGTGCTGGCGCATGGCTACCTGCGCGAGGATCACGTTCTGGATGACGACCTGCCGGTCTGGGTGCCGATCCCGGCGCTGGCCGAGATCCAGATCGCGTTGGAGCAGTCGGTGGCGCAGGTCACCCAGCTTGAGGGCTATGAGCTTAAACGCATCATGCGCACCGGCACCGTCGCCACCATCGACAACCGCAACTGGGAATTGCGCGACCAATCCGGCCCGGTGCAGCGGTTGAGCCAATCCCGCGCCGTGGCGCTGGATATGGAAAGTGCCACCATCGCGGCAAACGGCTATCGCTTCCGGGTGCCCTATGGCACGCTGCTGTGTGTGTCGGACAAACCGCTGCATGGGGAGTTGAAACTGCCTGGCATGGCTTCGGACTTCTACAAGACCCAAGTTGCCCGCCATCTGATGATCGGCATCCGCGCCATGGAGCTGCTGCGCCGCATGCCGCTGGAGCGGATCCACAGCCGGAAACTTCGATCCTTCGACGAAACGGCGTTCCTATAGGGCCGAAAACAGCGGAAAATCGCATGTTTTCGCGTTTATAGCGCCACTATTCGTTGTGTTATCCCACAACATACCGTTACATTCCGGCCATGAGGCCCTAAAAAGCGGGCAGTCTAAGGAGAATAAAATGGCAAAACCGATGACCAAGACCCAGCTCGTTGCTGCTCTGGCAGAAGAGATGGACACAGACAAGAAATCCGCAGGCGCAGCGCTCGACGCCGTTTGCAACCTGATCACCCGTGAAGTGTCCGCCGGCGGTGCCGTGACCCTGCCGGGCGTTGGCAAAATCTATTGCCGTGAGCGCCCCGAGCGGATGGTCCGCAACCCCGCCACTGGCGAGCAATTTAAAAAAGACGCCGACAAAGTGGTCAAGATGACCATCGCGAAGGCACTGAAGGACAGCGTGAACGAGTAAGCCCTGGGCTGAATGTTTGCGAAAGGGTCGTCTTCGGGCGGCCCTTTTTTGTGAGAATACTGAGGGCCGTCGCCCGCCCGCATCTTTGCGATCTCGCACCTCTTCCGTATAAAGATACCGCAAGACAGGGTCATCGCCTGCCTGCGGGTCGGCGATCCAACGCTAGCTTCGTGCCACTTTATGGCTCAGCCATGATGTGAGGTCGCGAGGTTCTACCCAGCCTCGCCATATCGCCTACCCGGGGGGCGGGCGGGCGATGGCCCGGCGCCTACGGCTTGTCTCCGGGCCGGGTGGTATACATTAAAACCGGACATTCCTACCCCCCCCCTCCACAACATCCCACCAAACCCACCTTGTCCTCCGCCAACAAACCCGCCATTGCTTAGCAAGTTCAGCACAGGGGGCATTTCATGGACATCCGCGCAATTCTCATGGGACTGGCCTTTGCCGTGATGTGGTCCTCGGCCTTCACCTCTGCCCGCATCATCGTGATGGATGCCTCGCCCCTGCTGGCTCTCTCTCTGCGCTACTTGATCTCTGGCCTGATCGGCGTCGGAATCGCGCTGGCCTTGGGGCAAAGCTGGCGACTCACTCCCGCGCAATGGCGGGCGACGATCATCTTCGGCGTGCTGCAAAACGCGGTCTATCTCGGTCTCAACTTCATCGCCATGCAGACCATTGAGGCCTCCCTCGCCGCGATCATCGCCTCCACCATGCCGCTTCTTGTGGGCTTCGCCGCATGGGCGTTCTTGGGCGAAAAGCTGCGCCCCTTGGGCATTGCGGGACTGTTTGCCGGTGTCATTGGCGTCGCCATCATCATGGGCGCGCGCCTTGGCGGGCAGGTCGACCTCTATGGCCTCATCCTTTGCGCCATCGGCGTGGTGGCCCTCACCGCAGCCACCCTGCTTGTGCGCGGCGCGACCTCGGGCGGCAACTTCCTCATGGTGGTGGGCCTGCAAATGCTTGTCGGCTGCGTGGCCCTCTCCATCGCCACCCTGCTGTTCGAGACGCCCCGCATCGACCCCAGCCTGCGCCTCACTCTCGCCTTCGCCTATACCTGCCTCGTCCCCGGCCTTGCCGCCACTGTGGTCTGGTTCTGGCTGGTCAACCGCATCGGGGCGACGCGGGCGGCGACCTTTCACTTTCTCAACCCGTTCTTCGGCGTGGCCATCGCGGCCCTGCTGCTGGGCGAAACGCTGGGTCCGCGCGACATCCTTGGGGTCGCCATCATCGCAGGGGGCATCCTTGCCGTGCAGATCTCGCGGCAACGCAAGGCATAACGCCAGTGTGAGCCGCAAACCCTTTGAATTTCACCGCCACACCCCATCTAATAGGCCAAGCCCATGAATGGAGGACGCCATGCCCCAATACGAAAAAACCAACGCCGCGATTGATGCGCTGAGCCCCGAAGAATTCCACGTCACGCAGCGCAGCGGCACCGAACGCCCCGGCACCGGCAAATACCTGAACAACAAAGAGCCGGGCATCTACGTCGACATCGTCTCGGGCGAGCCTTTGTTCGCCAGCGGTGACAAATACGAAAGCGGCTGTGGCTGGCCCAGCTTTACCAAACCGATTGTGCCTGCCTATGTCGAAGAGTTGGAAGACGCCTCGCTCGGCATGGTCCGCACCGAGGTGCGCAGCAAACACGGCGACAGCCACCTTGGCCACGTCTTTCCCGACGGCCCACCGGATCGCGGCGGGCTGCGCTATTGCATCAACTCCGCCTCTTTGCGCTTCGTGCACCGTGACGACATGGAGGCCGAAGGCTATGGCGAGTATCTCAACCAAGTGGAGAATGTGACATGACAACCGAACGCGCAGTATTGGCTGGTGGCTGTTTCTGGGGGATGCAAGATCTGATCCGCCGCCGCCCCGGTGTGGTCTCGACCCGCGTCGGCTATACCGGCGGCGACGTGCCCAATGCGACCTACCGCAACCACGGCACCCATGCCGAAGCGATCGAGATCAACTTCGACCCCGAAAAGACCTCCTACCGCGAGTTGCTGGAGTTCTTCTTTCAGATCCACGACCCCACCACGATGAACCGTCAGGGCAATGACCGTGGGATGAGCTACCGTTCCGCGATCTACTATGTCGACGATAAACAAAATGCGGTCGCCGAAGATACCATCGCCGATGTCGAAGCCTCTGGCCTGTGGCCGGGCAAAGTCGTGACCGAGATCGAACCCGTCGGCGATTTCTGGGAAGCAGAGCCAGAGCATCAAGACTATCTGGAACGTCTGCCCAATGGCTACACCTGCCATTTCCCGCGCGCCGATTGGGTGCTGCCCAAACGCGCAGCGGCTGAGTAACGGTGCTGCCCCCGGCACCGCGCCGGGGGTCAGCCCGCCGCCACGCGCGGCCGCCCCGAGGCTTCGACGGTAAGCGCGGCCTCGACAAACACCTCCCGCCCCTCAATCTCGGCCATACGAATATCGCGCGTCACGTGGCACTCGATCTGTTCGGCCCCGGCTGACTGGGCCCGCGCGCGGGCGGTTTCGGTCAAAGCAGTCTCTGCTTCGGCCAGAGCGCGTTCGGCATTCGGGAAATCCTGTGGGCCATCGGCCAGATGAACGCGAAATACCCCTTCGTGCGGGACGGTGACAGTGCCGCTTTCACGCATGATCACCCGCCCCACCACCGCACCGATGGCATTGGCGACATGGGCGTGGTCGGGCAGGATCATCCCGCTCCCCAGTCTCTTTCCGACCGCCGGGTAGTAGGTCGCCGCCGAAGCGCCCAAGCCCACGACAGGCAAGTTCAGGCCCGCATCAATCCGCAGCACGCCGCGATGCCCCGACAGGCCACGCTGCAACAAAACATGCCGTGCCAAGGTCTCGGGCGGCAGGTCGAAGGCGGGGGATTCTTCGGCGAAAGCAGTCTCTAACAGGGTCAAAGCGGTCTGATCGGTCAGCTGATCGATGATGATTTTGGCAAGGCTCTCGGGCTCGGGGCAGAACCGCAGGCCCGAGCCGCCGCGCTTGCGTCCGAACAACGCCAACGCCTTATGCGCAGCCACACTGTCCCATGCGACAAGATGCCCGGCGACATGGCTCGCATCACTGGGCGTAACCCCCGCCACCTGCACCAGCCCGCGCGCCACCAGCCGGGCCAAAGCACCCTGTTCGACCCGGTTCCGCAGCACGTCGCCCAAGGGCCAGACATCGGTGCCGATCCGCTTCAGCAGGGCCAAGTCGCGGGGGGCCAGACCTTCGACTTCCTGACCCGACACAGCCCGCACAAAACGGCCATCATGCTCTTCCACTACACTCCGCCGCAGTTGGGCGTCCAAAGCTCTATGCACCACCTCGCCCGCCTCCACCGCGAGGAGAGAGACCGGCAGCAGCCGCTTCGGCCCAAGGGTCACGCCCGCGGTCAGACCTTGGGACGTGAAATGCACCTCGCTGTCACCGCCCAAGCCACGGGTCCGCATCGCCACCGCCTCGACCATGGTTCGATAGGGGCCAACCTGCGCACCCGCCGGATCAATTGCCGGGCGACCGTCGCGCAACAGCGCTACATCGGTCGTCGTCCCACCGATATCCGACACCAGCGCCGTCTCTGCCCCGGTCAACCAGCGTGCGCCCACGAGCGACGCGGCAGGGCCGCTGAGAATCGTCTCGATCGGGCGCTCGCGGGCCTGTGCGCTCGACATCAAGGCACCGTCACCGCGCACCACCATCATCGGGGCGTTGATGCCCAAGCTGCGCAACTGATCCTCAGCCCGGCCAATCAGCCGGTCGATCATGCCGATCAGCCGCGCGTTCAGCAAAGCCGTCAGCGCCCGCTTCGGCCCGTTCAGCTTGGCCGAAAGACTATGAGACGCCGACACCGGACGCCCCGTGACCGCTGCCACCAGTTCTGCAACCCGCTGCTCGTGGGCCGGATTGCGCGTGGCGAATTGGCTGGCCACGGCAAAGCCGCTTACGTCGGCCTCATGCGTCTCTAAAAAGGCGATTAGCGCTGCTTCGTCGAGCGGTGCAACCTCGGCCCCCGCATGGTCGTGCCCGCCAGCCAGCAGCAGGCAAGGGTCACCTCGCAGCGCCTCCGACAGCCCATGCGCCTCAAGATCCGCCGCGCGAAACCCGACATAGATCAGCGCCACACGGCCACCCTGCCCTTCGACCAGCGCGTTGGTCGCCAGCGTGGTGGAGAGCGAAGCCATGGCGATCTGATCCGCCGCCACACCGGACTGCGCCAGCACTGCGCTGACCGCATTGCCCACGCCAACAGCCAGATCGGCGCGGGTCGTCAGCGCCTTGGCCGAGGCGATCACCTCTGTCTCATCGCGGATCAGCACCGCGTCGGTATAGGTGCCGCCCGTGTCCACACCCAATAACACCGCCATGGGCGTGCCTCCTATGCCAACCGCTCTGCCGCCCAACACGCGGCATCGGCCACGGTGGGGTCGGCGTCTTCGGTCAGAGATTGCGCCACCGGGCGCAGCCGCGCCAGCCCGGAATTGCCGATGGCATAGAGGACGTTACGCACAAAGCGATCCCGCCCGATCCGTTTAATCGGAGAGCCGGAATAGCGCGCGCGGAACGCCGTATCATCCAGCGCCGCCAACTCTGCCAAGTCCGCCGGCTGCACAGCGGGGCCGTGATAGCGCATATCACTGGCCGCCACGGCGAATTTGTTCCACGGGCAAGCGGCAAGGCAATCGTCGCAGCCATAGATCCGGTTGCCCATCTTCTCGCGCAGGTCCAGATCGACCGGCCCTTTATGCTCAATCGTCAGATAGGAAATGCAGCGCCGCGCGTCGAGTTGATAGGGCGCAGGGAAGGCATCTGTCGGACAAGCCTCAAGGCAGGCGCGGCATGACCCGCAGTGGTCGACCTCCCACGCATCGGGGGCGAGATCAAGCGTGGTGAAAACAGATCCTAAAAAGGCCCAATTGCCGAATTTCCGGCTGAGAAGATTGGTATGTTTGCCCTGCCAGCCGAGCCCCGCCGCCTGCGCCAGCGCCTTTTCCGGCACCGGGGCGGTATCGACGAAAACCTTCACCTCAGGGTCAGCCGCACGGGCCTCCTCCATCAGCCAACGCGCCAGCCGCTTTAGCCGTTTTTTGACGATATCGTGGTAGTCCCGCCCCTGCGCATAGACCGAGATCGCGCCCTTGTCGGGATGCTCCAACACCGCGCGAGGGTCATGGTCGGGGGTGTAGCTTTCGGCCAGCATGATGACCGACCGCGCCTCGGGCCAGAGTGCGGCGGGATTGCCGCGCCAATGCATCCGCTCTTCCATCCAGCCCATCTGCCCGTGAAACCCCGCCTCGACAAAGCGAGCGAGCCGTTCGGGCATTTCGGGCACGTCTTCGGGGCGGCAAATGCGGCAGGCGACGAAACCTTCCTCAAGCGCCCGGGCCACCACCCGCGCCTTCAGGGCCTCCGGCCCGATCTCGGCGCGGGGGCGGGCAGGCATCAGAAGTCGAGGTTGTTGTAATGCACCGGCGGCGGGAAGCCCGGCAATTGGTCGGCGAGGATCGACCGAAAGGCGGGACGCGATTTGATCTTTGCGTACCAGTCCTTGACCACGTCAGAGCGGTTCCAATCCACGTCCGAGATATAGTCAAGCGAGGACAGATGCGCGGCGGCGGCGAAATCGGCCAGCGTCATCACATCACCCGCCAGCCAGCGGCGGTGGTCCAGCAGCCACGCCATATAGTCGAGGTGATATTTGATCGCCTTGGCCCCGGCCTTTACGTTCTTGCTGTCCGGGTAGCCCTGTTTGGTGACCTTCTTGTTGACCCGCTCGTACAGCAGCTTCGAGGTCACCTCGTCGTGGAACTTGTCGTCGAACCAGCTGACCAGACGGCGCACTTCCAAGCGCTGCACCGGGTCGCTGGGCAGCAATGACGCCTCTGGGCGGGTCTCTTCGATATACTCACAGATCGCGGCGCTTTCCGCCATCATGATCCCGTCAAGCCGCAGCACAGGCACCTTGCCCGCCGGATTGCGGCGCAGGAAATCGGGATCTTGTTCCCAATAGCGTTCCTCGACCAGTTCCACTTCGATCTTCTTTTCCCCAAGGCTAAGCCGCACCTTGCGACAGAAGGGGGACAAGGGAACGTGAAACAAGCGAGCCGTCATATAAAGTCCGTGTGGTTAAAGGGATTGCACTCTTCCATGCCTGCTGGCGCGGGGATTTTCAACTCTCGAAACAGGCGGCGCGACCGTCCGCGCGGATGGTCGCCGCCCCATCCATGATCTGGGCCGTGCGCTTGCGGGTAAAGTCACCGGGCCGGGAGGCGGAACGCTCTTTCGGGTCGGGCAGGATCGCGGCAAGCCGGGCGGCCTGCGTCGGGCTCAGGTCTGCCGCCGCGACGCCAAAGTAATGCGGGGCCGCAGCACCAACGCCAAAGACACCTTCGTCAAACTCGGCCACATTCAAATAGACCTCAATGATCCGGCGCTTGGGCCAAAGGGTTTCGACCAGTGGGGTCATCCCGGCCTCAAGTGCTTTGCGCAGCCACGAGCGGCCATGCCAAAGATAGACGTTCTTGACCGTTTGCTGGCTGATCGTGGACGCCCCGCGGGCAGAGCCGTTCTCAATCGCGGTGCGGATCGCCTGCATGTCAAAGCCCCAGTGATTGCAGAAATTCGCATCCTCTGCCGCGACAGCCGCGCGGGCCATCACGGGGGCGATCTGCTCAAGCGGCACCCAGTCGCGCTGCACCCCACCCAGACGGCGCGATTCCGAAAGCATGTAGACCCCGGTGGGCGGGTTTACGAAGCGGAACAGCAGCACCAGCAGCACGGCCAAGACAAAGGCAAACGCCAAGGCGCGTACCACCCAGCGGCCCGCGCGTTTCTTCAACGGGGGGCTTGCCTTGCTCGATTTCTTGCCCTTGGGGGCGGTCTTTTTCCGTGTCGCCATGGATCAGCTATAGGCCGTCTGCGGGTTTTTGTGAACGGTTCTCGCGCGCGGTGATTTCTTGGGCGAGGTAGGCACCGATCCGGGCAGAGCCACGGGCGGAGGGATGCACGTTGTCCCCGGCAAAAAGCCCGCGGTCCCCCCGGTCGATCACGTCTTCGGAATCGACGAAATGGATCCCGGGGCGGCCTGCGGCGAAAGTGGCGATGCGGGATTCGATTTCGACCAGATCATCGCGGCATCCGGCAAAGGAGCCTGAGCCGGAGCCTGCGTAATAGCCCATCCATATGACCTGCGCCCCGGTTTGGGCACGAAGGCGTTGCAAAAAGGCGGGGATGCTGCCGCTTTGACCGTCAGGTGCGATCAGCGCATTCACCGAGGCCCCGCAGGCCCCGCAGCCGCAATCGGCGCTCAGATCGTTGGCTCCGCCATTCACCACCACCCAGTTCCAGCGCCCGCCGGGGAACTGCTGCTGGATGTCAAATCCGACGGCAGAGGCGATGGTCGAGCCATTGTCGAACTGCGCGCCGGGCACGGCACGACTGGTGACGCTGCGGCGCGTTTGGTTGGCAATGACATCGGGGATCGAGCGGCCTCCATTCCACGCCATGATGGAATCGCCCAGCACGAGGATATCGCCCCCGCCACGCGGTGCGGTGTCGGTGCAGGCGCTGAGGCCTGTGACTATCAGCAATACCGCTAGAATTTTTCGCATGATCTGCCTCCCGTGGAAAGGCAGAGGTAGCGCAGACACTTTTGAATACCACCCCAGCCCGGAATCAAGCCGCAGGCGCCGGGCCATCGCCTGCCCGTCCCGGCGGGCTGGCGATTTGGTGAGGCTGGGCGAACCTCCGCGAACACACATCATCGCTGCGCCATAAAGTGGCCCGAAGCGGCGTTTCAATCGCCACCCCACGGGCAAGCGATCTCCCTCCCGCGCGGCCGAAGCCGCGCGGGGGATAACTTACTCCGCTGGAACTGCCGTCTCTTCCACCGACAGCGGCGCGGGCAGATGCACCAACATCTCCTTCGGGCAGACCTGCAGGAAGTTGTGCTTCTCAGTCTCCCAATGCTGAAGAATATCGGCGGCCTTGCGGCTGTTGGTCTCGGCGACATGACGCTCTAGCAGCCCGTGCAACTGATCCAACCAATGTTCGACGCTGACCGGGCAGGTCACGATCGTCTCGGCATTCATCAGCTTCGGTGCAAGCCCTTCGGGATCATAGAGATAGGCCATCCCCCCGGTCATCCCGGCGGCAAAGTTCGCGCCGATCTCGCCCAAGATCACCGCCACACCGCCGGTCATATATTCACAACCGTTGCTGCCGCAGCCTTCGATCACCACATGCGCGCCCGAGTTGCGCACCGCAAAGCGTTCGCCCGCCCGGCCCGCGGCAAAGAGGTATCCCGCCGTCGCCCCGTAAAGCACCGTATTGCCGATGATCGTATTCTCCGACGCCACAATCGGGCTCGCCATCGTTGGCCGTACCACAATCGTGCCGCCCGACAGACCCTTGCCGACATAGTCATTGGCATCGCCCGAGACTTCGAGCTTGAGCCCCGGTGCCGCAAAGGCACCGAGCGACTGCCCAGCCGAACCGGTCAGCTTCACCGTCAGGTGGTCTGGTTGCAGGGAATTGCGCATACCGAAGCGTTTCACGATATGGCTCGACACCCGCGTGCCCACGGTCCGATGCGTGTTTTGCACGGCGTAGGACAACTGCATCTTCTCACCATCCTCAAGGAAACGCGCGGCATCCCGGACGATCTGCGCATCAAGCGTATCAAGCACCACCTGACGCGGTTTGTCGCGGTCATAGACGTTCTCATGTGCGCCATCGACGGTGATCAACAGCGGGTTGAGGTCCAGATCATCCAAATGCGCCGAACCTCGGCTAACCTGCGTCAACAGGTCCGCGCGGCCGATGACCTCATCAAGGCTGCGCGCCCCGATGCTGGCCAGAATCTCGCGCACTTCGGTGGCGTAGAAGGTGATGAGGTTCACCACTTTGTCCGCATTGCCGGTGAACTTGCCACGCAGCGCTTCGTCTTGGGTACAGACGCCCACGGGGCAAGTATTCGACTGGCACTGACGCACCATGATGCAGCCCATAGCGATGAGTGCCGCGGTGCCGATGCCGTATTCCTCGGCCCCCATCATCGCCGCCATGACGATGTCGCGCCCGGTGCGCAGGCCACCATCGGTGCGCAGTGTCACCCGGTCGCGCAGGTTGTTCATCGACAGAACCTGATGCGCCTCGGTCAGTCCCATCTCCCACGGCAGACCCGCATATTTGATCGAGGTCGCGGGCGAGGCCCCGGTGCCACCATTGTGACCCGAGACCAGGATGATATCGGCCTTGGCCTTGGCCACGCCAGCGGCAATCGTGCCGACACCGCTCGACGCCACCAGCTTGACCGTCACCTTGCAGCGCGGGTTGATCTGCTTGAGGTCATAGATCAGCTGCGCAAGGTCTTCGATCGAGTAGATGTCATGGTGCGGCGGCGGCGAGATCAGCGTCACGCCCTTGGTGGAATGCCGCAGCCGCGCGATCAGGTCGGTGACCTTCATGCCGGGAAGCTGCCCACCCTCACCGGGCTTGGCACCCTGTGCGACCTTGATCTCCAACTCTTCGCACTGGTTCAGATATTCCGCCGTCACGCCAAAGCGGCCCGAGGCGACCTGTTTGATCTTGGCCGACGGATTGTCACCATTCGCCTCAGGCACGAAATGCGCCGGATCTTCGCCGCCCTCGCCGCTGTCAGATTTCGCACCGATGCGGTTCATCGCCACGTTCAGCGTTTTATGCGCTTCGGGCGACAACGCCCCCAGCGACATGCCCGGCGTCACGAAACGCTTGCGGATCGAGGTGATGCTTTCCACCTCCTCCAATGGCACCGGCGTGCCCTTGGGCTTGATGTCGAGCAGGTCACGCAGATGGATCGGCGGGTTGCTCTGCATCTTTTTCGAATACTGCTGCCACATCTGATAGGACGCCTTGTTGCAGGCCATTTGCAGCATATGCATGCTGCTCGCCTCCCAAGCGTGTTTTTCGCCCGTCTTGCGCTGCTTGTAGAAACCTCCAATCGGCATCACGACCCCGTCGCCCTGCCAGCCGCGTGCGTGGACCTCTTCGGCTTTGCGCTGAATGCCGACGACACCGATGCCTGAGATACGGCTGGTCATACCGGGGAAGTACTCGGCACACATGGCGCGCGAAAGGCCCACAGCCTCAAAGTTCAGACCGCCGCGATAAGACGAGATCACGGAAATCCCCATCTTCGCCATGATCTTGAGCAGACCTTGGTCAATCGCCTCACGGTATTTCTGCACCGCCTGCGTCAGGGTTATGTCCAGAAGCCCGCGCTCAATCCGGTCGGCGAGGGAATCTTCGGCCAGATAGGCGTTCACCACGGTCGCGCCGCAGCCCACAAGCACCGCGAAGTAATGCGGGTCGACACATTCCGCCGCGCGCACGTTGAGCGAGGTAAAGGTCCGCAAACCCTTGCGCACGAGGTGACTGTGCACCGCGCTGGTCGCAAGGATCATCGGCATCGCAACCCGGTCGGCCCCGCTGTGCTGATCGGTCAGCACCAGATGGCCCGCGCCAGAGCGCACGGCGTCTTCCGCCTCGGCCCGAATCCGCGCCAGACCGGCACTAAGATTGCCGTTGCCCGCCTCAAAGGTGCAGTCGATGGACACGGTATGCACCTTGAACTGCGCCATCAGTTCTTCGAACTGCGCATTGCCGACGAAGGGACTGTCGAGCACGAGGATCTCGGTTTGGGAGCTGTCTTCGTCAAGCACGTTCTTAAGGTTACCGAAGCGCGTCTTGAGGCTCATCACCCGGAATTCGCGCAAGGAATCGATCGGCGGGTTGGTGACTTGGCTAAAGTTCTGGCGGAAGAAGTGGCTCAGCGGGCGGTACTGGCCGCTCAGGACCGCCGAGGGCGTGTCATCGCCCATTGAGGCCAGCGTCTCTTTTCCGTCCTCGGCCATGGGCGCGAGGATCTGTTCCAGCTCTTCGATGGTATAGCCCGCAGCCACCTGACGGCGGCGCAGTTCGGCCCCGTCAAACAGCGGCTTTTCGGTGACGCGGCCAAGGACATCATCCATCTCGGTGATCTTGCCGACCCATTCACCGAAGGGCTGGTTCGACGCGAGCTTGTTCTTGATCTCGGTATCGTTGAAGAGTTTGCCCTCTTCCATATCGACCGCGATGATCTGGCCGGGGCCAAGCGCGCCTTTGCGCACGACGCGCGCCTCGTCCAGCGGCACCATCCCGGCTTCGGACCCGGCGATCAACATGCCGTCGGAGGTTTCCACATAGCGCATCGGGCGCAAGCCGTTCCGGTCAAGCCCGGCGCAGACCCAGCGGCCATCGGTCATCGCCAATGCGGCAGGGCCGTCCCACGGCTCCATCACGGAGTTGCAGTAGGAATACATGTCGCGCCATGCTTGGGGCAGTTCCACCGCCTGTTTCGACCACGATTCCGGCACCAGCATCGTCTTGGCCATGGGGGCAGAGCGGCCCGCGCGGACCAGCACCTCAAACACGGAATCCAGCGCGGCAGAGTCGCTGGATCCGGCAGCGACGATCGGTTTGATGTCCTCGGCCATGTCACCAAAGGTGGCGGAGGCCATGCGGATCTCATGGCTCTTCATCCAGTTCATGTTGCCCTTGAGCGTGTTGATCTCACCGTTATGGGCCAACATGCGGAAGGGCTGCGCCAGCCACCACTGCGGGAAGGTGTTGGTGGAATAGCGCTGGTGATAGATCGCGAAGGCACTGATGAACTTGTCGTCCTTCAGGTCGGGATAGAACTCGGCCACCTGCTCGGCCAGCATCATGCCCTTGTAGATGATGCTGCGGCAGGACATCGAGGCGATGTACATCTGCGGCACCTGCGCGGCGATGGCGGCTTTTTCGATGCGACGGCGGATGACGTAGAGTTCACGCTCGAAGGTTTCCTCATCCACCCCCTTGGCATTGGAGATCAGGATCTGCTCAATCTCGGGCCGGGTCGCGTTGGCCTTTTCGCCCAACACGGAGATGTCCACCGGCACATGCCGCCAGCCGTAGATGTAATAGCCCATGCGGAGCACTTCGGTCTCCACGATGGTCCGGCAGGTTTCTTGTGCTGCAAAATTGGTGCGCGGCAGGAAGACTTGGCCCACGGCGATCAGCTCGTTCTCGCGCGGGGTGTGGCCGGTGCGGCGGACCTGCTCATAAAAGAAGGGCACAGGGATCTGCACGTGGATGCCCGCGCCATCGCCGGTCATCCCATCGGCATCGACCGCGCCGCGGTGCCAGATTGCCTTGAGCGCGTTGATCCCGTTCAGGACGACTTCGCGGGTCTTCTCGCCGTTGATATTGACCACAAGGCCCACGCCGCAGGAAGAATGTTCTTCCTCGAAACTATACATGCCCTTTTCGGCCATCATCGCGCGTTTGGCTTCTTCGCGGGCCACCCAGGCGTCATCATATTTGGTCATGGCTTGGTTCCTTCCACAAACGCCGCAAATCCTGCTTCGACTTCGGCCTTGGTTTTGATCTCGTGGTCCCCGGCAAAGGCATAGCCGTCGGGCTTCACATCTATGTAAATCTCGGTCTTGAGCGGCAGGCCGCCCGCATTCTCCACCAACCCGGCAGAGAGTGAGTAATAGTCATGCCCCGGCAGCGTGAGGTGATACCAAAGCGTACTGCCGCAACTGTCGCACCATGCCCGCTCTGCCCAGTCCGAAGAGGCGTAAGATTTTACCGGGCCGTCATAGGTCAGGCTGCCCGGTTTCGCGTCGATCTCAAGGAACGCGCTGCCGGTCCAACGGCGGCACATCTCGCAGTGGCAGGCACCAAGCGCGTCTTTCAACGGCTCAAAGCTGACCGTGACCGCCCCGCAGAGGCAATGACCTCTCAAAAGGCTCATTGCTGGTCCTCCACATGCAGGGCGCGGGCCTCGTAATCGGCTTTGCTCACGCGCTCCAGTTCCCCGGCCAAGGCAAAGTTGCTTGGGGCGCGGTCGGCATAGACCACGCGCGCCAGCTTTGCCCCGCCAAACCCGTCGAAGAGCCCCGGAGCCAGCTCCAGCAGCTCCGCGTTCTCGCCTTCGGTATCGGCAAACCAAACCGCCGTGCCGCAGGTCTCGCACCACGCCCGCTCGGCGAAGGAGGATGAGGCATAGGTCCGGATCGGCCCATCGTAGGAAACCCGCGTGCGGGGCACTTCGATCCCCATTTGGACAGAGCCGCTCCACCGGGTGCAGAGGTCACAATGACAGGCCGAAATCGCAGCCAACGGCCCGGTCACATCCACCGTGACCGCGCCGCACAGACAATGGCCGTGGTGAGCTTCACCCCCTATGGCGTTGTCCGCTTTGATGGCTGCACCAGCACTCATCTCATTCCGCAGCGATGCGCTGCGCCCCGTTGAAATCATCGAGGATCGCCTGTGCGCAGTCGCGGCCATCCTTGATGGCCCAGACCACAAGGCTCGCCCCGCGCACGATGTCGCCCACGGCATAGACGCCATCAAGCGCCGTCGCCCCGGTGACGTAATCGGCTTTGATCGTGCCCCAGCGGTTCACCGGCAACTCCGGCTCATTCCACAGGGTCGGCAGGTCTTCGGGCTCGAACCCAAGCGCCATGATGACGAGGTCGGCGTCTTCGACGTAATCCGCGCCTTCGATCACCTCGGGAGCCTGACGACCAGTGACATCCGGCGCGCCAAGGCGCATCTTTTGCACCATGACGCCGGTCACCGGATCGCCGACAAAGCCCTTGGGTGCGCTGAGCCATTCAAAGATCACGCCTTCTTCCTCGGCGTTTTGCACTTCGCGTTGGCTGCCCGGCATATTGGCCCGGTCCCGACGGTAGAGGCACTTGACGCTCTCCGCGCCTTGGCGGATCGAGGTGCGCACGCAGTCCATCGCGGTGTCGCCACCGCCGATCACGACGACTTTTTTACCCGCAGCATTCAGACGGCCATTTTCGAATTCTTCGACCGTGTCGCCAAAGCTTTTGCGGTTGGAGGCGGTCAGAAAGTCAATCGCCCGCTCCACGCCGAAACCACCCACACCGGGGGCTTCGATCTCGCGCGTTTTGTAAACGCCTGTGGCGATGATCACCGCGTCATGTTTACCCCGGATCGCGCCAAAGCTGAGGTCGACACCCACATCGCAGTTCAGTTCAAAGGTCACGCCACCTTCGGCAAGCTGCGCATTGCGGCGCTCGACCACGTCTTTCTCAAGCTTGAAGCCGGGGATGCCATAGGTCAGCAAGCCGCCCGCTCGGTCGTAGCGGTCATAGATGGTGACCTGCACGCCCGCGCGGCGCAGCATGTCCGCCGCTGCCAGACCGCCGGGGCCGGCACCGATGATGCCAACGCTTTCAGCGCGCTCTTCGCGTGGGGCGGCGGGTTTGACCCAGCCCTGCTCCCATGCGGTGTCGGTGATGTATTTCTCGATGGAGCCAATGGTGACGGTGCCATGGCCCGACTGTTCGATCACGCAGTTGCCTTCGCACAGGCGGTCCTGCGGGCAGATGCGGCCACAGATCTCGGGGAAGGTATTGGTGGCCTGACTGATCTCATAGGCCTCTTGCAGACGCCCTTCCGCAGTCAGGCGGAGCCAGTCGGGGATATTGTTGTGCAAAGGGCAATGGGTCTGGCAGTAGGGCACGCCGCATTGGCTGCACCGGCTCGACTGCTCGGCCGCTTTGGCATCTGCATATTCGGCATAAATTTCGTCGAAATCCGTCCGGCGCAAATCGGGCGGGCGTTTTTCGGGCATATCCCGCGCAACGTCTGTAAATTTTAGCATGACCTGCTTCGCCATATACCCGTTCCTTCGACAAATTCCGTCAGAAGGCTCGTATACGAGAGCGCCAAAGTAAATAAAAGACAGCAGTACTGACCTATTTACCTCTTTCCGGGCAAATGGAACGCCCGGAGGTCATTTTTATGCATCATTTAAGGTCCGATTCGGACCCATCCATCAAAACCCTGCCCAAAGCGCAGTGATCACGACACCACCCACAAGGATTCGCCACCACCCAAAAAGCGCATAGCCATAGCGGCTGATGTAATCGAGCACCCAACGCACCACGAAGACGGCAGAAATAAAGGCCATGACAAAGCCCACAGCAATCTCGCCCATGGCAGAGGCATCCAGCACGTCGCGGTTCTTGTAGATGTCATAGGCAAAGGCGCCCGCCATCGTCGGCATCGACAAAAAGAACGAGAATTCCGCCGCGGCGCGTTTGCTGGCCCCCAGCAACAGGGCACCAACGATCGTCGCGCCCGACCGCGAGGTGCCCGGCACCATGGCAAGACATTGGATGACGCCGATCTTGAACGCCATGGAAAGCGGGAATCTGGTCGCGTCGGAATAGGTCGGCGCAGGTGCGATGCGATCCACGATCAACAGCACCACCCCACCCAGCACCAACATGATGGCGATCAGCAAAGGTGTTTCGAACAGGACCGTCTTGATGAAATCATGGGCCAAGACGCCGATGAACACCGCAGGCAGAAAGGCCAGAAGCACCGACCAGATGAACCGCCGCGCCTGCGGATCATGCGGCGCGGCCGAGAATACCGCCCAAAGCCGTGCGGAATAAACTGTCAGGATCGCCAGCACCGCGCCCAATTGGATCACGACCTCAAAGGTCCGCCCGGCGCTCTCAAAGCCCAAGAAGTGACCGGCCAACAGAAGATGCCCGGTCGAAGATACGGGGATGAACTCTGTCAGCCCCTCCAGCAAACCCAGAAAGGCGGCGATCAGAGTGGTCGACTGTTCCATTATCCCTGCCGCAGGTTACGTGCCGATGCCTTGATGGCGTCATACTGCCCCGAGGGTCGGAACCGCCAGAGATAGTCGGGCAGCACCGCGTCCATCGCGGTGGGGGTGATGCCAAGCTCGGTAAAGCCGCGCGCCCCTTCTGCCACAACGTTGTCTTTGCGCAGGTTTTTGACCTGATCGCGGGTCAGCATCTTGTTGGTGAAAAGACCAAAGGTCGCGGCCTGCACCATGTCGAACCCAAAGGCGACGGTCTTGGCCAAGAACCACGGCATGTTGAGCACCAAACGCCGACGGTGAATCACCTCAAGCATACGCTGCATCAGTCCGCGGAAAGTATCCACATCAGGGCCACCAAGTTCATAAACACCCGCGGGGGCCTGCCCCTCCAGAGTCTTTTCGGCCGCTTTGGCAACATCATCGACAAAGACCGGCTGGAACCGGGTAGAGGCACCGGCGACCGGCAGGATCGGGCCGGTGCGGGTCATGCCTGCAAAGCGGTTAAAGAACTCATCCTCGGGGCCAAACATGATCGAGGGGCGCAAGATCACGGCCTCAGGCATATGTTTAAGAATGGCGGCCTCGCCCTCGCCTTTGGTGCGGGCATAGTCGCTCTCGGCCTCCATATCCGCGCCGATGGCAGAGACATGCACGAAACGCCCAACTCCTTCGGTTGCGGCCATATGGGCGATACGCTCTGCCCCTTCGGACTGCACCGCGTCAAAGCTGTTCTTGCCGGTTTCGACCAGAATACCGACGCAGTTCACGACCGCGTCTGCCCCACGCAGCGCGTCGCGCACGGAGCCATCGTTGCGAATGTTGCACAAAACAGGTTCGACTTGGCCGACCACACCATAGGTCCGCACAAAGAGCGCTTCGTTGGGGTGGCGCACCGCCACCCGTACCCGCCAACCAGCTCTGGCCATGCGATACGCGATATAGCGTCCGACAAACCCCGAACCGCCATAAATCGTGACCAGCTTAGACATTCTGCCGCTCCTGTAGATAAATTCTCTGACAGGATGTACCCGTGCGCCGCCGCTGTCACAAGGCCAAACCCCCGGTTGTAGCGATCCTCGCGCAGGATTTTCTAGATTTCGCTCAAATTGCGATTGACAGTCACCCGGCTGAGCCTTAGAGCACCCCACACGATACGTGCCCAGGTGGCGGAATGGTAGACGCGCTAGCTTCAGGTGCTAGTACTGGCAACGGTGTGGAGGTTCGAGTCCTCTCCTGGGCACCAATATTCCCCGACAGATGATTGACTGTAGATCGGGTCTCAACCGACCCCGACGCTAAACACCCCGCAAGGGGGCGCTATGCCGCCCAGTCTGCGTACAGACGCATCCCCTATTGCACGGCAACGCCTGCGTTTTTCAGACATAACTGCAGCCGTCTTCCAAGCTCTGACAGGCTAAAAGGCTTTTTCAAACAGTCGCTTGCCCCTGCCGCCAAAGCGCGGCGCAGCAGATCTGCGTCTTTTCGGGTTGAGATCATGACGACCGGAACGCCGTGGTAGAATGGCAGGCCCCTGACATGGCTACAGAACTCAAGCCCGTCCATCGCGGGCATCATGAAATCCGTGATGATCACGTCTGTCGCGATCCGCTCCTTCGCCAGCGCGTCCAAGGCTTGGGCGGGGCATCCATAATCCGCCACACATGAAAATCCGACTTCGGCGAGGGACGCCTGAATGAACTGCCGCGCAATCTCTGAATCGTCGATAACGATAGCGTTCCAGTTCATTTCACCGCACCTTACATTCTAAACAACGCCCCGGGGGCCACCGTAGCGGTGTGGCACTTAATATCGTGTGAATGCTTAAATGCGTTTGCCGACAAACAGCGCCGTGTCGGAGCGGATGCAGGCGATCTCACCCTTTTGCCAGACAAGCTCCCCCTGCGCGGTCGCGTATTTGCCCATGCTGACGCAGGCGGTGATCGGGGTGATCTCTGTGACGTTTTGGGCGGCATCGAAACTGTGGCTGAACTGAATGGACATGGCTTGTGCTCCTGAGTTGACGTTAATCAACCTTCACACATGTCGCCGCTCAATGCCTGCTGGCGTCAGGATAACGGCCCTATTCTTAGGTATATGCCACGTCACTTTCAGACCACGAAAAGCGCCCCGTCAGCGACGGTTCAGCAGCTTTTGGTACTTTGGCACGAACAGATCCGCGCCTTTCACCTTTTTCGTTATCCAATCGCCTGCTGTGAACAGCATCAAAAAGCTATTGCCGCGTTCCGGCCCCAAGGGCAGCACGATCGGCGCCTCCGTGCCCCACGGGCGATAGGTTTTCATATCCGCCAGTTTGCGGCCCGTGATCAGCCCGGTGAGGGTCTTTTTCAACCAAGGCAATTGCCGGCTGACCGCGACGATGGTCATGGTGTCACCGGGGTCCGCCACGTCCCCGGCGGCAAAGACGTTGGGCAAGGACGAGGGGCGCAGATGGCCATCGGTCTTGATCCGCTCTGCGGCGGTGACCTCTGCGCCGGGCAGGTTTTTCAGCAAGTCAGAACAGGCGCGCGCCCCCAACACGGGAAAGATCAGATCGAATGCGCGCTCAGGTCCCCCTTCGAGGGTCACACTGCCCGCATGCGGCTCTGTCATAGAGGCGAGCCCTTCGACCTTTTTGCCGAGGATAAGTTCCACCCCGCTGGCCTTTAACTTCTTGCTCAGCGAAGCCCCAAGGCTGTCCGGCTTGGCCGCAAAGAGCTTATCGTCCATGGTGATCACGGTGATCTTTTTATCAGGCATAGCCTCGGCAATCTCGCCCGCAAGCTCAACCCCCACAGCCCCGGCGCCGATGATGCCGACGGACTTGGCCGCCTGTAGCTTTTCATGCGCGGCTTGGTTCGCGGCCCGCAGCCCGTCGATGTCTGCGCCTTTAGGCTTGAAGGGCGCGGCATAGTTTGAGCCGGTCGCGACAACGATGTAATCTGCGTCGACCCGCGCGCCGCTATCGAGGGTCACACCCTCCCCGTCCACACCCGTCGCCCGCGCCGCAACGACACGGCCGCGTTTCAGCAAGCGGTCATAGGGGATCAGCGAGTCCTCGACCAAACTGGGCTGCACCACGGCGCGAATCATCGCAGAGGCATGCACAAAATGGCTGCGCGGTTCGATCAATGTGACATCGGCGATGTCGTCCATCGCCTTGGCCAGTTCCGCCCCCAGATACCCGCCCCCTACGATTGCGATACGTTTGCCCATCGGTGCTGTCTCCTTGTGGTCATCCCAGTCTGCCGGACAATCTTGCCCATGCGGTTGGCTATCCACATAGGCGCGGGGTCATAAATTTCCCGTCCGGAATGCCAAAACCTGCCGACTGTGCCGCCAAAGTGGTCACATGCTCACCCGATAAGCGCCTTAAGGGGGGGCCGATTCTCTTAAGCGATACAACATATTGTTTAGAATCATCGCACCTGTTTAACTCCCCCCAGCGACAGGGAGAGCCGCGGCACAATGAAAGACACCAAAGCAGAGACTTTTCTGCGTTTTGATAACGTCAAGAAGAGCTACGATCAGGAAAACCTCGTCGTTAAAGGCTTCGACATGGATGTGCAGGAGGGAGAGTTCATCACCCTTCTTGGCCCCTCCGGGTCGGGCAAAACCACCGTGCTGATGATGTTGGCGGGGTTTGAAAGCGTCACCTCGGGCGATATCGCCATCAACGGTAAATCGATCAACAAGACCGCGCCCAACAAGCGCAACATCGGCATGGTGTTCCAAAACTACGCGCTGTTCCCGCATATGACGGTGGCTGAAAACCTCGCCTATCCGCTCAGCGTTCGCAAAATGGCCAAGGCCGATATCAAAGAGCGCGTGGCGGAGTATCTGGCATTGGTCGAACTGTCGGCCTTCGGCGACCGCCGCCCCGGCCAACTGTCGGGCGGCCAGCGGCAGCGCGTGGCACTGGCCCGTGCGATGATCTTCCAGCCGACGCTGATCCTGATGGACGAACCCTTGGGCGCGCTCGACAAGAACCTGCGCGAACAAATGCAGTTTGAGATCACGCGCCTGCACAAGCAGATCGGCTTTACCGTCATCTACGTCACCCACGACCAGACCGAGGCACTCTCGATGTCGGACCGGATCGCCGTTTTCAACGATGGCGTGGTGCAGCAATGCGCGCCCCCGGCAGAACTGTATGAGCGCCCGGTCAATGCCTTCGTGGCCGAGTTCATTGGTGAGAATAACTTTGTGCAGGGCAAGGTCAGCCAAATCGAAGGCGAGATCGCCAAGGTCGAGACAGACACCGGCACCATCACCACGCAAACCTCCGAAGGGCTGACCGTAGGCGCGCAATGCCGCGTGTCGATCCGGCCAGAGAAGCTGTTCATTCACCCCACGACCCATGCCCATGACAACGCGCTGACCGCGACCTTTGTCACGCGCATCTATGTGGGCGATTTCATCCGCTATTATTTCCGCCTCCCCGACGGCACCGACATTATCGTCAAAGTGCTCAACGACCTGTCCGCGCCCGAGTTCGAAGACGGCGCGACGGCGCAGCTGTTGTCCCTGACGAAAGATTGCATCGCCTTTGCCAATTAAGGGCGACCGGGGGCAAACCGGGGCCCCGCAAAAAACCTGGACACAACAAGGAGAGACCCGATGAAGAAACATCTGACGTATCTGGCCACGACGGCGCTGCTTGCCAGCCCTGCTCTGTCCCAGGATCTGACAGTGACATCTTTTGGCGGCGCCTATGGCGCGGCACAGATGGAGCACATGATTGAACCCTACATGAAGGAGTCCGGCACCAACGTCCTGTTCGAAGACTACGGCGGCGGCGTGGCCGAGATGAAGGCACAGGTCGAGGCAGGTAATATCCTGTGGGATGTCGTCGACATCGAAGTGATCGACCTCGAACGCGCTTGCGCCGAAGGTTATCTGGAAGTGATCGACCAATCGGTTCTGCCCGATGGCGACGATGGCACCCCGGCGGCGGATGACTTCATCGAAGACGCGCTGGCCAATGAATGTGGCGTCGGCAATATCGTTTGGTCCGTCGTCTTTGCGGTGAACACCGAAAACGGCGAAGGCCCGAAAACCATCGAAGACTTCTTTGACACCGAAGCCTTCCCCGGCAAACGTGGTCTGCGCAAGCGCCCCCAAGTGAACATGGAATGGGCGCTGCTGGCCGATGGCGTTGCCCCCGAAGAAGTCTATGAAGTGCTCGCCACCGAAGAGGGCCAAGCCCAAGCCTTTGCCAAGCTCGACACCATCAAAGATGAGATCACTTGGTATGACAGCTGGTCTCAGGCCCCCGTTCTGCTGAACGACGGCGGTGCCACCATGGTGCAATCCGCCAACGGTCGTATCTTTGCCGCGATCAAGGACGATGGCGCACCCTTCGAGATCGTCTGGGACAGCCACATCTATGACCTTGATGTTTGGGCCATCATGAAAGGCACCGAGAAGAAAGAAGAGGCGATGGAGTTCATCAAGTTCGCCACCGGCACCGTGCCGCTGTCGGGCATGCAGGACGTGGCCTATGGCCCGACCCGCGCCTCTGCCCAAGCGCTGCTGCCCGAAGAGGTCAAGAAAGACCTGCCAACCGCGCACCTTGATGAGGGCGTGAAGGCCGATGGTATCTTCTGGGCCGACTATGGCGAGACGTTGGGCGAGAAGTTCAACGAATGGCTGCTGCAATAAGCACCCTGCCCCGCGCCTGACCGGGCGCGGGGAACCCAATCCCTATAGAAGAGTAACCGCGTGTCCAGCCTCAGTTCCCAAGACGCCGCCAACGCCCGTCGCCAAATGCGCAGACGCCGCCTGCAGGCGTTTCTTTTCGTGGTGCCGCTGCTGCTCTTCATCCTTTTTGCCTTTGTCGCGCCGATCACCACGATGCTGTTCCGCAGTGTCTATAACCCGACCGTCGCAGAACTGGTGCCTGAGACGCTGACCATGCTGGAAGACTGGGACGGCGAAGCCCTGCCCGATCCGGCTGTGGTCACGCAAATGGCCATCGACATGAAGCGCATGGCGGGCAACCGCACCTCCGGCAGGTTCGCCGATGAGATCAACCGCGCCCTGCCGGGCATGTCGAGCGTGATCAAATCCACCGCCCGCGGGCTGCGCCGTGCGGATGATGCGGAGCTTGCCGCCAATGGGGCTGAGATGCTGCTGGCCGAGAATGACCGCTGGGGCAAACCCGCCACATGGCGCGCGATCCGCAGCGCCGGGCAGGTCTATACCTCAAGCTATTACCTCACCGCCGTCGATCTGGAGTATGATGCTGAAGGTGAGATCATCATGCGTGACACGCAGATCTACAAACAGCTCTATACCAAGACGCTGAAGATGGCGCTGATTATCACCGGGCTGACCATGCTGCTGGGCTATCCGCTGGCCTTCTACATGTCCCAAGCCTCTCCGGCGACGGCGAACTTCCTGATGGTCTTTGTGCTGCTGCCCTTCTGGACCTCGCTTCTGGTGCGCACGACCGCTTGGATCGCGCTGCTGCAAGCGGGCGGCGTGGTGAACTCGACGCTCATCTGGGCGGGGCTAATCAATGAGCCGATCGAGCTTCTCTACAACGAGTTTTCCACCATCCTTGCCATGACCCATATCTTGCTGCCCTTCATGGTGCTGCCGGTCTATGCGGTGATGCGCGGGATCGACAGCAGCTTCATGCGGGCCGCAATTTCTATGGGCTCGAACCCCATCGGCGCGTGGTACAAAATCTACCTGCCGATGAGCCTGCCGGGCCTGTCAGCCGGGGCGCTGTTGGTCTTCATCATCTCGGTCGGCTATTACATCACCCCGGCGCTGGTGGGCGGCACCGACGGTCAGATGATCTCCAACATCATCGCCTTCCACATGCAGGTCTCGAACAACTGGGAACTGGCGGCGGCGCTTGGCTCGCTCCTGCTGATCCTGATCCTCGTTCTCTACTGGCTGTTCGACCGTTTCGTCGGCACCGACAACCTCAAGCTGGGATGACGCCATGAGCCCATTGCCCGACTATTACACGATCTGGCACAAGGCTGGCCACTACGGCCTGCGCATCATGGCGGCCTTGGTGCTGGTGTTCTTGATGCTGCCGATCCTCGTCATCATGCCGTTGTCGTTCAATGCCGAGCCGTTCTTTACCTTTACCCAAGGTATGCTGTCGCTCGACCCCGACGCCTATTCGACACGCTGGTATCAAGAGATTGTCGACGACCAAAAATGGCGCATCGCGATCCGCAACAGCTTCCTTATCGGCATCGTAGCCGCCAGTATCGCTACGGTGCTGGGGACACTGGCCGCCGTTGGCCTCGCCTCGCCTTGGATGCCGTTCAAACGGGTCATCACCGCGCTCCTGCTGTCGCCGATGATCGTGCCACTGATCATCATCGCGGCGGGCATGTTCTTTTTCTACACGCAGTTCAACCTCGTCGGCACCTTCACCGGGCTAATCATCGCCCATGCGGCGCTTGGCGTGCCTTTTGTCATTATCACCGTCACCGCCACGCTCAGCGGTTTTGATCGCTCGCTCTTTGTCGCTGGGCTGAGCCTCGGCGCCTCTCCGATCAAGGTCTTCTGGGACGTGGTGATACCGCTCATTCGCCCCGGCGTGATCTCGGGCGGGCTCTTCGCCTTTGTCACATCCTTTGACGAGGTGGTGCTGGTGCTCTTCCTTGCAGGCCCCGAACAGCGCACGATTCCGCGGCAGATGTTCTCGGGTCTGCGCGAGCAGATCAACCCGACGATTCTGGCGGTGGCGACGCTGCTGGTGGTGCTCTCGGCGACGATGCTTTTCGTGCTGGAAGCGCTGCGCCGACGCTCTGCGCGGCTGCGCGGGCAGGAATAGGCGAAACCGCCTGCGGGCGGCACCAAACACCTGATCCACAACCATATTTGGGGGGGGGGTGAGTGGTGAGCCGTGATGGGTTCGAACCATCGACCTACTGATTAAAAGTCAGTTGCTCTACCAACTGAGCTAACGGCCCACTAGGCGGGTAACTAGAAATTACGGGCGGCAGGGTCAAGCCCTTTATTACGAAAATAATGCGAGATGCTGGATTAGTTTTCATGCCGGGGTTATATGCCCCGAATGTACAGCGATCAGACCCCCGGATTGCCCTTCATGAAAATGCATGGGCTAGGCAATGACTTCGTCGTGTTTGACGCACGCGCGGAGGCAATCGACGTGACCCCGGCGATGGCGCAGGCCATCGGGCACCGGCAATTTGGCGTGGGATTCGATCAGCTTGCGGTGATTACACAAGGGGCGGGCGACGCGCATCTGACCTTTTACAACTCCGACGGCTCGCTCTCTGCTGCCTGCGGCAATGCCACCCGCTGCATCGCGCGCTATCTGATGGACGAGTCGGGCCGCGATTCGCTGCATCTGACCACCGCGCGGGGCGATTTGGCGGCGAAGGACGCCGGGGGCGGCCTGACCTCCGTCAACATGGGCCACCCGCAGTTGAATTGGGATGAGGTGCCACTGGCGCGCGAAATGGACACGCTGCACCTGCCGATTGACGGCGACCCCGTCGCCACCGGCATGGGCAACCCGCATTGCACCTTTTTCGTCGATTATGCTGAGGCGGTGGACCTCTCCGATCTCGGCCCCCGCGCCGAGCATGACCCGCTTTACCCTGAGCGCACCAACGTCCAAGTGGCGCAAATCGTCGGGCCGGATCACATCCGGATGCGCGTTTGGGAGCGGGGCGTGGGCGTGACGCTGGCCTCGGGCTCGTCCTCCTGCGCCACCGCCGTCGCCGCCGCCCGTCGGGGCCTCACGGGCCGCGCCGTGCGCATCGACCTCGACGGCGGCACACTGCACATCGATTGGCGCGAGGATGGCGTCTGGATGACGGGGCCGACCGCCCATGTCTTTTCCGGCACCTTCACCCCCGACTTTCTGGAGAGCCTGACATGAGCGCCCCGATCTTCAGCACCATGGGCTGTCGTCTCAATGCCTATGAGACCGAGGCGATGAAGGAGCTCGCCGAACAGGCGGGGCTGCAGAACGCCGTGGTGGTCAACACCTGCGCTGTCACCGCCGAGGCCGTGCGCAAAGCCCGCCAAGACATCCGCAAGCTGCGCAAGGCGCACCCCGATGCGCGCCTGATCGTCACCGGCTGCGCCGCACAGACCGAGCCCGAGACCTTTAACACCATGCCCGAGGTCGACGTCGTGATCGGCAACACCGAAAAGATGCAGGGTGCGACATGGCAGGGTATGGCCGCCGATTTCATCGGCGAGACCGAGACCGTGCAGGTCGACGACATCATGTCTGTCACTGAAACAGCAGGCCATCTGATCGACGGGTTCGGCACCCGCAGCCGCGCCTATGTGCAGGTGCAAAACGGCTGCGACCACCGCTGCACGTTTTGCATCATTCCTTACGGTCGCGGCAATTCCCGCTCGGTCCCCGCAGGGGTCGTGGTGGATCAGATCAAGCGGCTGGTCGACAAGGGCTTTAACGAAGTTGTGCTGACCGGGGTCGATCTGACCTCCTGGGGCGCTGACCTACCCGCCACACCGAAACTCGGCGATCTGGTGATGCGAATCTTACGGTTGGTGCCCGATTTGCCGCGGCTGCGGATTTCCTCTATCGATTCGATTGAGGTGGATGAAAACCTAATGCAGGCCATCGCGACTGAGCCACGCCTGATGCCGCATCTGCACCTGTCGTTGCAGCATGGCGACGACATGATCCTCAAGCGCATGAAGCGCCGCCACCTGCGCGACGACGCGATCCGTTTTGCCCAAGAGGCCCGCGCCTTGCGGCCCGACATGACCTTTGGTGCCGATATCATCGCCGGTTTCCCGACCGAGACCGAAGCGATGTTCGAAAATTCCATGAAACTGGTCGAGGAATGTGACCTGACATGGCTGCATGTCTTCCCCTACTCCGCCCGTCCCGGCACCCCCGCGGCGCGGATGCCCGCGGTGAATGGTGCTGCGATCAAAACCCGCGCGGCACGGCTGCGCGCGGCGGGAGAGCGGCAAGTGCAGCGGCATCTGGAGGCGCAGGTGGGGCAAACGCATGATGTGCTGATGGAGAACCCTCACATGGGGCGCACGGCACAGTTCACCGAGGTGAGTTTTGCCGCGCCACAGGTCGAGGGCGAGATCGTGCGGACCGAGATCACCGGAATTTCAGGCACGCAGCTGACCACCTAGCGCGAAGGGCATCGCTCTCCCTGGGGGGCGATGGAACGAGGCTGTCGTCGGAACGGCTGCCGTACTCGAAACGACTCCGCATCATGAAACCTCGTTAAATCGCCCTCCGGGGGGAGGGAGGGCGATGCCCAGTGTGCCACCGGGCGGACCCTGTTGAGAGGTTTTAGACCAAATGGCCGCCGTCATTATCCATGGCCAAAAGAAAGGGCGCCGGTTTCCCGACGCCCTTTCTTATCTGTAAAAAAGCCGTGGCCCGATCAGTCGTCCTTGCGGCGGTTCTTGACCGGCGCCCAGAGCTTTTTGTTGGTCAGGTACAGCAGCACCGACAACAGACCCAACAGCACAACACCGGCAAAGCCAGCCTGCTTGCGTGCGCCCAGCTTGGGCTCGGCGGTCCACATCAGGAAGGCAGAGACATCCTCGGCCATGTGCTGCACGTCGTTGGCATGCTCATCCGCGAACTCGACCAGCTCATCCGACAACGGGGGCGCCATGGCGATCCAGCCGCCCGGGAAGACGGTGTTCTCATAAAGAACCGTGCCTGCCTGCTCTTTCTCTTCGCCTGTATAACCGGTCAGCAGCGCGGTGATATACTCCGGCCCGCCGATCCCTTTCAGGAACTGGTTGATGCCCAGACCGTAAGGACCGTGGAACGCGGCGCGTTTCTTGGCCATCAGCGAGAGGTCAGGTGCGTTCGGCAGGTTGGAGCCGGGGAAGTGGTCAACCGGGGTGCCGGGACGGGTGTCATCCAGCTCGGCGTCATAGACGTCATAGCCTTTGGCGTATTCGATCACCTGCTCTTCGGGCATGTTCGGACCGGTTTCGTCCGACAATGTCCGCATCGCGACATACTCCAGACCGTGGCAGGCCGCGCAAACCTCGGTGTAGATCTGCAGACCGCGCTGAAGCTGGTTTACGTCATAGCCGCCGAACGGACCATCGAAAGAGAAATCGATGTTATCGATATGCGGCGTGGCGTGGGAATCGTCACCGTGATCGTCGTCACCGGCGTGATCTTCAGCGGCAGTTTCCTCGCCGTGGTCATCTGCTTCCATGACACCCACGTTGGGGTCATCACTATGCGCCTGACCGGCAACATCATCCTCTGCGATGACGTCGGCATCGGCGTTTTCTTCTGCCGTGGACTGCTCTTCACCTGTGGGCTCGGCTTCCTCGGCAGCGGCGTCTTCAGCAGGCGCTTCCTCGGTTGCTTCTGCTTCAGCAGGCGCTTCCTCAGCAACAGGCTCTTCTGCTGGAGCCTCTTCGGGTGCAGTTTCCTCAGCAGAAGGTTCCTCGGCAGGAGCCTCCTCTGGGGTGGTTTCCTCAGCAGGCGCTTCCTCGGCCGCAGGCTCCTCGGAAGGGGCGGGTGCGACTTCGGGTGCATCAGCTGCGGCAGGTTCGTCAGCCGGGGCCGCGTCGACCTCGGGTTCGGCTGCGGTCGCGTCAGCTTCGGCAGGTGCCTCTTCCGCCGCTGGCGCTTCAGCCGGTGCAGTCTCGGCTTCGGCCTCCGGCGTTTCCGCCGGAGTTGTTAGCAGTTCTTCTTCTGTCGCTGTATCCTGCGCCAGCACTGCCGTTCCCGGCAGGGCAAGGCCCAAAGATACCACGGCAGAAAGGAGGTTGGTCTTCATCATGGTCATGATCCTTATTCCGCCGGGTTCACAAGCGTCTTGGTGCCGCCTGCCTTGGGCGCATAATGCGCGTCAAAGTCGGCTTCGATGGTTTCAGGCTGCGCCAGCGGCTTCTCGATCACGCCCAAGAGGGGCAGGATCACGAGGAAGTAGGCGAACCAGTAGGCTGCCGCGATCAGCGAGAAGGTCGCATATGGCTCCTCTGCTGGCATCGCGCCGAGCCACATCAGGGCGAAGAAGTCGATCACCAGCAGGGCGAACCACCATTTGAACATCGGACGATACCGGCCCGAACGTACGGATGAGGTGTCCAGCCACGGCACCAGCGCCATCACGGCAATCGCCCCGAACATCGCCAGCACGCCGAAGAACTTGGCGTCGATGATGCCACCGGTCACGAAGGACGCGATTTGCACGACCCAAACCTCAGAGGTGAAGGCCCGCAGGATCGCGTAGAAGGGCAGGAAGTACCATTCCGGCACGATGTGCGCAGGTGTCGCCAGTGCGTTCGCTTCAATGTAGTTGTCCGGGTGGCCAAGGTAGTTCGGCATGAAGCCGACGACAGCGAAGAACAGCGTCAGGATCACGGCCAGCGCGAAGAGGTCCTTGATCACGAAGTAGGGCCAGAACGGCAGCGTGTCTTTCTTGGCGTCTTCTTTCGAGGTGCGGCGCACTTCGACCCCGGTGGGGTTGTTGTTGCCGGTCGTGTGGAAGGCCCAGATGTGCAGCACCACAAGGCCCGCAATCACGAAGGGCAGCAGATAGTGCAGCGAGAAGAAACGGTTCAGCGTCGCGTTATCAACCGCAGGCCCACCCAGCAGGAAGGTCTGCAGTGTTTCACCGACGAAGGGAACCGCGCCAAAGAGGCCGGTAATCACGGTCGCGCCCCAGAAGGACATCTGACCCCAAGGCAGAACGTAGCCCATAAAGCCGGTGGCCATCATCAGCAGGTAGATCAGCATGCCGATGATCCATGTGATCTCACGCGGGGCTTTATAGGAGCCATAGTAGAGACCACGGAAAATATGCGCATAGACCGCGATAAAGAACAGCGACGCGCCGTTCATATGCAGATAGCGGATCATATAGCCGCCGTTCACGTTCCGCATGATGTGCTCAACCGACGAGAAGGCCAGATCGACATGCGGCGTGTAGTGCATCACCAGAACGATGCCGGTGATGATCTGCAGTGCCAGACAGAAAGTCAGCACGATGCCCCAGATCCACATCCAGTTCAGGTTCTTGGGCGTGGGGATCATCAATGTGTCGTACAACAGGCCAACGATGGGAAGGCGGCGGTGCAGCCACTTTTCGCCGTTCGAATTCGGCTCGTAATGGTCGTGAGGAATTCCAGACATCTCTCTTCCGCTCCCTTAACCCAGTTTGATCGTGGACTCGTCCACGAATTCGGCGACAGGCACCGGCAAGTTGCGTGGGGCCGGCCCTTTACGGATGCGGCCCGCGGTATCGTAATGCGACCCGTGGCAGGGGCAGAACCAGCCGCCAAAGTCGCCAGCATCACCCAAAGGCACGCAGCCAAGGTGCGTACAAACGCCCATCTGAACCAGCCACTCGCCGTTTTCATCCAAGGCGCGGTTGGCGTCCGTGGCAGGCACGTCGCCGCCAAGGTTCGCGTTCTGCGCGATGGGGTCCGGCAGGCTGGACACATCTACAGAGTTTGCTTCTTCAATCTCGGCCTCTGTGCGGCGGCGAATGAACACGGGCTTGCCCAGCCATTTCACGGTCAGCTGCGTCCCGACTTCAACGCCGGACACATCCACACGAATGGACGACAGCGCCTTTACGTCGGCAGAGGGGTTCATCTGGTTGACCAGCGGCCAGACGGCGGCACCAACGGCGACGGCACCTGTACCGGCTGTCGCGTAATACAGGAAATCCCTCCGGGTGCCTGCGTGTTCTTCTGCTTGGGACACGGGTTTACTCCAATTCTTGGCCAAATCTGGCCGTCAGACATAGGGGTGGCGTCACCTTGCCACCTGACTTCTCGCCGCTATCTACCGGGATGGACCGCGCCCGTCCAGATGTCAAAGCCGCGCATCTGGGATCAACCGCGCCACAACGCGGCAAAAATACCGCGATTGTGGCAATATCATTACGGCCCGATTACTGCGGCGGCACTGTATGCGTCATTGCAGGGCGCGAATCAAAGGCATCGAACCAAACTGCCAGATCGGGGTTTCCGGCCCGCCAATCCCGCGCACCATGGCGAAAATCGATATAGCCCAAGGCGCAGCCAAGCGCGATCTGGCCCATGTCCAAAGGCCCGGCCAAATGCGCAGCCCATTGATTGTTAAGCGTCTTACAGGCCCGTTCGACCTTGCCCCACTGGCCTTCGACCCATTCGGGCATGCGTTTGTCTTCGGGGCGCAGTTTGCCCTCATAGACCATGGCAAGCGCGGCATCGAGCATGCCGTCCGCCGTGGCCTCCAGCGTCAAAGTGTCCCACCTGCTTGCACCTTGGGGGTAAAGCCCCGCCCCCGCGCGGTCATCCAGATAGGCGCAGATCACCCGGCTGTCATAAAGCGTGCAGCCGTCTGGCCGCTCCAGCGCGGGTACTTTGGTCAGCGGATTGCGCGCGGCAAGGCCCTCGGCCGGGGCCAATGGTGTGCCCGATGTCGGCTCCAGCGCGACATCATCAAGCTGGCCGGTCTCATGCAGCAGCACCATGACCTTGCGGACATAGGGCGAGGTTGGAGAATAGAATAGTTTCACGTGAAGTCCCCCCTTGGTTGACCGTACTATTCAACGGCGCCGCGCCAGACGCAACGGCGATCACACCCCGCGCATCAGGGCCGCCATCACCGCCGGATCCGTGCCGAATCCATGTGCCGCCATCTGATCCGCCGCCGCCAGACGCACGGCCTCATCCTTGTTCTGGCCCAGCTTCCACGTGCCGTCGATCCCGGTGACGCGGATCTGGCAGGGCACGATCATCCGCAGCATCTTGTCCCGCGCCTCGGGGGTCATCTTGTCCAATTTCCACGGGGTCTTGGGCACAAGCCGCGCCTCATAGACCGCCGATTGCCGCGCCAGCAGGTCGGGCAGTTCCTCTGCCGGGCGCATCTCAAGCATTCCGGTTAGATGTACGGCGACATAGTTCCATGTCGGCACTTGATCTTCGATGCCATACCAATCGGGCGAGACATAGCTGTCGGCCCCGGTCACCGCCAAGCGCACCGGCTGCGGGGCCTTCAGCGCTCGCGCGATGGGGTTGGAGCGCACCAAATGCAACTCGGCCAAATCCCCGGCGTCGTTCAGGATGAAGGGCACATGCGCCATCAGCGGCCCCTCTGCCCCGTTGATCGCCAAGACGCCAAAGCCGGTGTCACGGGCAAAGGCAAGGTTCCGGTCACGGCCCTCTTTGCGGTAGATCGGATTGGGGTGCATGGTCACTCCTATGCGTTTCTTTTGGTATTGCAGAGCCTTGTGCAACTTGGCAACCTGACATCATTCTCAGGGCGGGGCGAAATTCCCCACCGGCGGTAAGCGGTCCCCGCAAGCCCGCGAGCGGCCTTTTCGAAGGTGTCAGCAGATCTGGTGCGACTCCAGAGCCGACGGTCACAGTCCGGATGAAAGAGAATGCGAACAAAGACGGGGGCGAAGCCTCGGCCTTTGCGCGTGATCGCCTTGGGTGGACGTGTCTGAACCTAAAGGAGATCACCATGACACAAGATCGTTCCGCCCGTTTCGCCTTTGTGCGTGCAAGCTGGCATGCGGATATCGTCGACCGCGCCTATGACGGATTTACTGAAATCATCGCCCCGGCACAGGTAGACAGCTTTGCCGTTCCCGGCGCCTTTGAACTGCCGCTCATGGCGCAGCGTCTGGCCAAGACGGGCCGCTATGACGCCGTGATCTGCGCGGCCTTCGTGGTGGATGGCGGCATCTACCGCCATGACTTCGTGGCGCAGACCGTGGTCGATGGGCTGATGCGCGTGGGATTGGATTGCGACCTGCCGGTGCTGTCGGTCTCGCTCACCCCGCACCATTATCAGGAAACCGACCACCACAACGCGATCTACCGCGACCACTTCGTCACCAAGGGCCGCGAGGCCGCGCAGGCCGCCCTTGGCATGACCCAAGCGCTGGAGACGTTTTCTTCAAAAGAAAACACCCCGGAAATTTCAAAAATTTCCGCCGCCTAGCCGAGATAGGCGCGCAAGGCCGGGGGCGGGTTGTCGAGCAATTCCGCCGCCGGTCCCGGAGCATGGGCGCGCCCGCCTTCGACAAAGATCACCTCCTCTGCGATGCGTCGCACGTCATCCGGCGCATGGGTCACCATGATCAGTCCCGCCCCCGTCTCGCGGGCGAGTTCTTGGACGAGGTCGAGCATCTCAATCCGCAGCGCCGGGCCGAGTGCGGCAAAGGGTTCGTCCAACAACACCCATGGCCGCGCCTGCACCAGCACCCGCGCCAGCGCCACGCGGCTTTGCTGCCCGCCAGACAGCGCCCCGGGGCGTTTCGCGGCGTGATCGCTGAGCCCCACCCGCATGAGGGCGGCATCGACCGCCTCCCGGTCCGCCGCTTTCAACCCCAAGTCAGGGCGCAGGCCAAGGCCAACGTTCTGACGCACGGTGAGATGAGGGAACAGGTTATTATCCTGAAACAGCATCGTCATGCCGCGCTGGCCGGGATGCTGATCCGTGATCTCCTCCCCCTCCCGCGACAACCGCCCCGCCGCCACCGGCACAAACCCACAGATCGCCGCCAGCAGGGTCGACTTACCCGACCCCGAGGGGCCGATCACCGCATAGCTGTGCTCCTGCGCCAGCGTCATATCGGCCGTGAGGCTGAAATCGCCCCTCTCAATGCGCATCTTTTCAAGCGTCAGCATGCCAGCGCCCCCATTTGTCGCAGATGAAAAACACCGCCAGCGCCAAGACCAGCAGCAACAGCGCCGCGCCCGCTGCGGCCTCCATCCGGTAGGCGCCCATCAGACGGTACATCTGCAAGGGCAGCGTCGCACGGTCCTGATCGGCGAACAGCGCGATCACGCCGAGGTCACCCACCGACAGCGCCCCGGTCAGCCCGGCGGCAAAGCCCAGCTGCGGGCGCAAGCGCGGCAAGACCAACAGACGCCAGAGCGCCCAACCTTTCATGCCGAGGGTCTGCGTCAGCGAGCCATAATCCTGCAACGTCTCACGCAGCCGCGGCACCAGAATGCGCAGTACGAAAGGCAGCGCCATCAGCGCGTTCACGAGGGCCGTAACGGGAAGGCTCAGCCGCGCCGGGTCGAGCACCGGGTTGATCAGAATGAACCACCCCGTGCCGATCATCAGCGGAGAGGCCGCAAGCCCCATCAGGCCAATCGCCTCCACCCCGCCGTGCCGCCGGGTGGCGATCCAACCCGCCATCGGCAAGGCCAGTGCGGCGAGTACCATCACGCTGAGGCCCGCAACCAGAATGCTGTTCAATGTAGCTTGCCACACCGAAGGCGGCAGTTGCCCCAAACCTACCAATCCGCGCAGCACTACAGCTCCCAGCGGGAGCAACAAAAACAAGGCGGCAACCGAAATCACGGTAATGTCCAACGCCCGTTGCCCACCGCCCCGCGCATCCCAGCGGCGCAGGGGGCGGTCCAGCCCGCCGCCCAAGCTGATCGGCGGGATCAGCCAAAGCGCCGCCACCGCCGCAGCCCCCGCGAGCACAAGCTGCACCACCGACAAAAGCGCGGCGCGGCCCAGATCGAAATCAAACCGAAAGGCCTGATAGATCGCCAGTTCGATCGTCGTCGCGCGTGGCCCGCCGCCCAGCGTCAGCGCTACGGCAAAACTCGTCAGACAAATCACGAAGATCAACGCCGCCACGCCGGGCAGCACCTGCCGCAGCATGGGCCATTCCAGGGCCAGAAACAACGCACGCGGCGTCATCTGCAGCTGCCCGGCCAGTCGAAACCGCTCGGACGGTATGCTCTGCCAGCCTTGCAGCAAAAGCCGTGTCGCCAGCGGAAGATTAAAGAAAACATGGGCCAGAACGACGCCATGCAACCCATAGATCGACACGGGCGGCAGCCCCAGAGCCGCACCAAACTGGTTCAGCACGCCCGAGCGGCCAAAGACAGTCAGCAGCCCCAGCACCGCCACGATCACCGGCAGAATAAAGGGCGCGCCGAGCAATGTGATCAGCGCCCCGCGCCCCCAAAACCGCCGCCGCGCCAGCGCCCGCGCGACCGGCACGGCCAGCAGCACCGAAAGCACTGCCGACCAGACCGCCTGCATCGCGGTAAACCGCACCGCCGCCCAATCCGCCGGACCGAGCCCCGCGCCCAGATCGGCTGCCGTGAAGACAGCGACCAAGGCGGCAAGGATCAGCCCTGCGACCAGTGCGGCGGCGAAAAGCCCCGGCTTGCCGCTTAACGCGACAGCGCGGTCAGCCATTCGTTCAAGGCCTCTTCCCGGAGCATAGGTACATCGGCATTGGGTACCAAAAGCGCCTTGCCGGGCTGGATCATGCCCTCGAACCCTTCGGGCAGACCGCCTTCGGGCGTCACGGCGGGGTACATCCAGTTGGTCGTCGGCAGCACCGATTGCGCGGCATCAGAAACGAGGTATTGCAGGAACCGATCCGCCAGTTCGGGCTGATCCGACCCCGCGAGCTTTCCCGCCACTTCGATTTGCATGTAGTGGCCTTCGTCAAACAGCGCCGCGGTCTTGCTGTCGTCCTCCTCGGCAATCAGGTGATAGGCGGGGGATGTGGTGTAGCTGAGCACCATGTCGGCTTCGCCTTCGAGGAACAGACCGTAGGCTTCGGACCACCCTTTGGTCACGGTCACGACATTGTCGGCCAGCCCCGCCCAAACCTCGGGTGCTTCATCGCCATAGGCCGCTTTAACCCACATCAGCAGCCCCAAACCGGGCGTTGAAGAGCGCGGGTCTTGGATCACGATTTTCAGATCGCTCTCAGCCAGCGCTTTGAAATCGCCGGGCGCGTCCAGATCGGTGCCGTGGACAAAGGCGAAATAGCCCCAGTCATAGGGCACGAAAACTTCGTCTTCCCAAGTGATCGGCAGATCATAGTCAGCCTGCAACCCGCTCGGCGTAAACAGATCGGTCTCTTTCGCGGCAGCGACAAGGCTGGTGTCCAGCCCCAGCACGATATCTGCGTCGGACCGTGCGCCCTCAAGTTTCAACCGCGCCAGCAGTGCCGCGCCATCGCCCATACCGACAAATTTCAGATCGCAGCCGCATTGCGCCTCGAAACCCTCTTCGATGGCCGGGCCGGGGCCCCATTCGGTGACGAAACTGTCGTAGGTATAGACCGTCAGTTCAGGCGTTTCGGCCCATGCAGCCGATGCGCCCAAGACGCCCGCAGCAAGTGTAAGATACTTCATTGCATCCTCCTTTTGCGGCGAAAGGTAAAAGGTGGATGTCTGTCCGGACCTTCCCTCCGCCGGTGTTAACCGGTTCAGGTTCAACGGGTCCGCGCAACACGCACATCTCAGCCCAAAGGCCCCCCGAGGTAGCGTCAGGGGTAGATGCCCCCCACACAATTGGCAAGGCAAATCCCCTTGAGGCAGGGCGCCGCCCCCGCTAAGGGTTTGACAACAGGAGGTCCGCCCATGTCGATCAACAGCTTTGGCCATCTTTACCGGGTCACCACATGGGGCGAGAGCCACGGGCCCGCCCTTGGCGCCACGATTGATGGCTGCCCCCCCGGCGTGCCGATTGACGAGGCGATGATCCAGCAGTGGTTGGACAAGCGCAAACCGGGCCAGAACAAATACACCACGCAGCGGCGTGAGGCGGATGAGGTGCGGATTCTGTCGGGCACCTTTGAGGGCGTCACCACCGGCACGCCGATCCAACTGATGATCGAGAACACCGATCAGCGCTCGAAAGACTACGGGGATATCAAGGACAAGTTCCGCCCGGGTCATGCCGACATCACCTATTTCCAGAAATACGGCATCCGCGACTATCGCGGGGGTGGGCGTTCCTCGGCGCGCGAAACGGCGGCGCGGGTGGCGGCGGGCGGTCTGGCGCGCGAAGCGATCAAGGCGCTGGCCCCGAACCTTCAGATCACCGGCTACATGGTGCAGATGGGGCCGCATAAGATCGATCGGGACGCCTTTGACTGGGACCAGATCGACCAAAACCCCTTTTGGGTGCCAGACGCCAAGGCGGCCAGCGACTGGGCCGACTACCTCGACGGGCTGCGCAAATCGGGCAGCAGCGTCGGTGCGATCATCGAAGTCACCGCGCGCGGCGTGCCTGCAGGCATCGGCGCGCCGGTCTATGGTAAGCTCGACACCGATCTGGCCGCCGCGATGATGAGCATCAATGCCGTCAAAGGCGTGGAAATCGGCGAAGGCATGTCAGCCGCGATGCTGACCGGAGAGCTGAACGCGGACGAGATCACCATGGGGCCGGAGGGGCCGGAGTATTCCTCCAACCACGCGGGCGGCATCTTGGGCGGGATCAGCACCGGACAGGATGTCGTGGTGCGTTTCGCGGTCAAACCGACCTCAAGCATCCTGACCACACGGCGCACCATCACCAAACAGGGCGAAGAAACCGAGATCATCACCAAGGGCCGCCACGATCCTTGCGTCGGCATCCGCGCGGTGCCCGTGGGCGAGGCGATGATGGCCTGTGTGTTGCTGGATCACTTGCTGCTGCACCGCGGGCAGATCGGCACCAACCGCGGACGGATCGGCCCCGAAGCATGAGGACCAGAGCATGAAAGTCGATGATTTCTCCGCCCGCCCCGCCCTTGGCGTCGGGCTGAAGATCACGGCGATCCTGCTCTTCACCTGCATGTCGGCCATCATCAAGTCGCTGGCCGACGACGTGCCCGCGGGCGAGTCAGTCTTCTTTCGTTCTTTCTTTGCCATTCCGGTGATCCTGATCTGGCTGGCGCAACGCGGCAAACTGAAAAGCGGGCTGAAGACGCAAAACCCGATGGGCCATGTCTGGCGGGGGCTGTTCGGCACCACGGCGATGGGGCTGACCTTTACCGGCCTTGGCCTGCTGCCCCTGCCCGAAGTCACCGCCATCGGTTTCGCCACGCCAATCTTTACCGTGATCCTCGCCGCCGTTCTACTGGGCGAGCAGATCCGCCTGATCCGCGTCACCGCCGTCGCGATGGGGCTGGTGGGCGTGATGATCATCCTTTGGCCGCGTTTTACCAACATCGGCACGATGGAGCAGACGGCCACCATTGGCGCACTGTTGATCCTAATGGCGACGATGGTGCGCAGCCTTGTGCAGATTCACATCCGGCAGTTGGTGCAGAACGAAGACACCGCCGCGATCGTGTTCTATTTCTCGGCCACCGCGTCGATCTTGGCGCTTTTCACCCTGCCCTTTGGCTGGGTAATGCCCGATCTGCAAACCTTTGGCTTGCTGGTGTTGGCAGGGCTGATCGGCGGGGTGGCGCAGATTCTAATCACCTCGGCCTATCGCTTTGGCTCGGCCTCGATGCTGGCGCCTTATGACTATACCTCGATGCTTTTTGCCATCGTGCTGGGCTATGTCTTTTTTGCCGAACTGCCGACGATGATGATGCTGGCGGGCGCGGCTTTGGTGATCAGCGCGGGCGCGCTGGTGATCTGGCGCGAGCGGCAGTTGGGGATGGAGCGCGGCAAAGCGCGGTCTGTTACCGATCCCAAGGCGTGATTCATTGCGGGCTTTCGCCCGGCCCTGCCTCTCCCTATGGTGCCCCGAAACAGGATAGAGGAGATGACCGATGAGCGACGCAGATCCGCAAGACCACAAGGAAAAGATGCAGCAGCGTCAGGCCGAACAGCGCGCCAAGGTGGCCGAGCTGCAAGACCCTGACAAGGGTCTGGTGCTGGTCCATACCGGGCCGGGCAAGGGCAAATCCTCCTCTGCTTTCGGGGTCGTCGTACGCGCGCTCGGCTGGAAACAGCGCGTCGGCGTGGTGCAGTTCATCAAGGGCAAATGGAAGACCGGCGAACGGCTGTTCTTTGAACAGCTCGATGAGGTTACATGGCACACGATGGGCGAAGGGTTCACTTGGGACACTCAAGACCGCAACCGCGACATCGCCGCCGCCGAAGCTGCATTCGGCAAGGCACGCGAAATGATGGAGAGCGGGGAGTATGACCTTGTGGTGATGGATGAGATCAACATCGCCATCCGCTATGAATACCTCAAGATCGAAGACGTGATCGTCGGGCTCGACGCCCGCGACAAACGCACCGCCGTCGTGCTGACAGGCCGCGACGCCCGGCCCGAGCTTTGCGACTATGCCGATCTGGTGACCGAGATGTCCGAGGTCAAACACCCGTTCAAAGCGGGCATCAAAGCCCAGCGCGGCGTCGATTACTAAGCCCCCCTCGCTTTGCCTTTCTGAAAGTACCAAAGGCTGCCCTTACCCAAGGGCGGCCTTTTTTTAATTCTCTCGCGATCCGGCGTTTCATGACCACACCATACGGCGCGGGTCTCTGCCGCCGATGGCCTCTCTGCACCGCGACATGTTACCGAAATCAACGCCTCAGTTCTATTCCGTAACATTTTGATTGAACCGAATCGCCCTGCTGTGTAAATTGCGTAGCAACAACAGGAGTACTCCCATGCAGGCATTCATCTGCGACGCGCAGCGCACCCCCATTGGCCGTTACGGTGGCGCCCTCTCTTCGGTTCGCGCCGACGATCTGGCCGCGATCCCGTTGAAGGCACTGATGGATCGGAACCCCTCGGTGGACTGGGCGCGTGTCGATGATGTCATCATGGGCTGCGCAAACCAAGCGGGCGAAGACAACCGCAACGTCGCGCGCATGGCCGCCCTGCTGGCAGGCCTGCCCGTCGACGTGCCGGGTGCCACGATCAACCGGCTCTGCGCCAGTGGCATGGATGCCGTCGGCGCCGCCGCCCGGGCGATCCGCGCCGGCGACATGGATCTGGCCATCGCCGGTGGCATCGAGAGCATGTCGCGTGCCCCCTTCGTGATGCCCAAGGCGGAAACCGCATTCTCGCGCAGCAATGCGGTCTATGACACCACCATCGGCTGGCGCTTCGTGAACCCTAAGATGAAGGCGCAGTTCGGCGTGGATTCCATGCCCGAAACCGCCGACAATGTGGCCGCTGACCATGACGTGTCCCGCGAAGACCAAGACGCTTTCGCCGCGCGCAGCCAGCAACGCTGGGCCGAAGCGGACGAAAAGGGCCTCTTTGCCGGGGAAATCACCCCCGTCACGATCCCGCAGCGGAAAGGCGACGACGTAATCGTCGACCGTGACGAGCACCCCCGCCCCGGCTCCACGCTGGAAAAACTCGGCAAACTGCGCGGCATCAATGGCGCAGACCTGACCGTGACCGCTGGCAACGCCTCGGGCGTCAACGACGGTGCCGCGGCGATGCTGCTGGCCTCGGAAGCCGGCGTGAAAGACCACGGCCTTACCCCCGTCGCCCGCGTTGTTGCCATGTCTGCCGCAGGTGTCGAGCCGCGCGTCATGGGCATCGGCCCGATCCCTGCCGTGCGCAAAGTGCTGGACCGTGCGGGCCTGACCATCGAACAGATGGACGTGATCGAACTTAACGAGGCTTTCGCCTCCCAAGGTCTCGCCACCCTCCGCGCCTTGGGCGTGCCGGATGACGCGCCGCATGTGAACGCCAATGGCGGTGCCATCGCCATCGGCCACCCTCTGGGCATGTCTGGTACCCGTCTGGTGATGACGGCGGCGCTGCAACTCAAGCGGACGGGCGGCAAATACGCGCTATGTACAATGTGTGTGGGCGTGGGTCAGGGCGTGGCACTGATCCTCGAAAACGCTGGCTGAGACTTCTTTCCCGGAAAGGAACAGACCGATGTATGCACAGATGATCAAATCCACCGGCAAGGGCATCAAATCCCTCGACGAGATGGACCCCGAAGAGCGCGCCTTTCAGGAGCGCATCAACGCGGGCGGCAAGATCGAGCCCAAAGACTGGATGCCCGACGGCTACCGCAAGAACCTGATCCGGCAAATCGGCCAGCATGCGCATAGCGAGATCGTCGGCCAATTGCCCGAAGGCAACTGGATCACACGTGCTCCGACGCTCGAGCGCAAGGCGATCCTCTTAGCCAAGGTACAGGACGAGGCGGGTCACGGCCTCTACCTCTATTGCGCGGCGGAGACGCTGGGCGTGACCCGCGACCAGATGACCCGCGACCTGCTGTCGGGCAAAATGAAGTACTCGTCAATCTTCAATTATCCGACCCTAACATGGGCCGACATGGGCGCTGTTGGCTGGCTGGTCGACGGAGCCGCCATCATGAACCAAGTGCCTCTGCAGCGTACTTCTTATGGCCCCTACGCCCGGGCGATGGTGCGGATCTGCAAGGAGGAGTCCTTCCACCAGCGCCAAGGCTTCGACATCATGATGAAGATGGCCAATGGCACGGCCGCACAGCGCAAGATGGCCCAAGACGCGCTCAACCGTTTCTGGTTCCCGGCGCTGATGATGTTCGGCCCCTCGGACAAAGATTCGGTCCATTCCGCGCAGTCGATGGCGTGGAAAATCAAGATGAACACCAATGACGAGCTGCGCCAGAAGTTCGTCGACGAGACGGTGCCGCAGGCCGAATACCTTGGCCTCACGATCCCCGACGAGACCCTCAAGTTCAACGAGGAAACCGGCCATTACGATTTCGCCGAGCCGGATTGGGAAGAGTTCTTTCAGGTGCTCAAGGGCAATGGCCCGTGCAACACCGAACGTCTGGCGGCGCGCAACAAGGCCTGGGACGAAGGCCGTTGGGTGCGCGAAGGGCTTCTGGCCCACGCCGAGAAAAAGCGCAGCAGACAAATGGCAGCGGAGTAAGCGACATGAGCAGCCCTGAATCCAGCGAATACAAAGGCACCGAGGCCGCCCCCCACGGCAAGGCGCGCTCCACCGAATGGCCGCTGTGGGAGATCTTCATCCGCGGCCAGCACGGGCTGAGCCACCGCCACGTCGGCAGCCTGCACGCGGCGGATGCGGAAATGGCGATCAAGAACGCCCGCGACGTCTATACCCGCCGCAACGAAGGCGTGAGCATCTGGGCGGTCGAGGCCAGCGCCATCGCCGCCTCCTCGCCTGAGGAAAAGGGCGCGCTTTATGAGCCTGCGAACGACAAGGTCTACCGCCACCCGACCTTTTTCGACATTCCCGACGAAGTGGGGGCGATGTGAGCACGGTTAACCCTAAGTTCGAATTCCTCTGCCGCATGGGCGACAACGCCCTTGTGCTGGGTCACCGCGTTTCGGAATGGTGCGGCACGGCTCCGGTGCTGGAAGAAGACATCGCGCTGGCCAATATGGCGCTCGACTTGATCGGGCAAACGCAGCTGTGGCTGGGCATGGCGGGTGAGGTCGAGGGCGCGGGGCGTGACGCCGACAAGCTGGCTTTTCACCGCGATGTTTGGGATTTTCGCAATGTCTTGTTGGTCGAGCAGCCCAATGGCGACTTCGGCCAAACCATGATGCGGCAGTTCCTGTTCGACGCTTGGCATCTGGCGCAACTTACCGCATTGATCGATTCCAGCGATAGAGAGATCGCCGCTATTGCCGAGAAATCCGCCAAAGAGGTCACCTACCACCTCGAACGTTCCTCCGACAGGGTAATCGGCCTTGGCGACGGGACCGAGGAAAGCCACCGTCGGATGCAGGCGGCGCTGGATCTGCTCTGGCCCTATGTGGGGGAGATGTTCCTCGGCGATGATGTCGACGCTGCCATGAAAGATGCGGGCATCGCCCCTGATCCTACCAGCCTGCGCGCTGGCTACGACCAACTGGTCGGCGACACGCTCGCGGCAGCGACCCTGACCAAACCCGAAGATGATTTTGCCCATAGGGGCGGGAAAAGCGGCACACGGCACAGCGAGCATCTGGGCCATATGCTGACCCAGATGCAGTGGCTGCAGCGCGCCTACCCGGACGCCACATGGTAAAACCCGCGCCCCACAGCCGGCCTGCCCCCGCACCGGTGCCGGGGGTGGTGCGCGATACCGCCCCGCGCGGTGCCGCGTTGGCCGAAAAGCCCACGTTAGAGACGGTTTGGGCATGGCTTTCGGCGATCCCGGACCCGGAGATCCCGGCCATTTCGCTTACCGATCTCGGCATCATCCGCGATGTGGCATGGGACGGCGATACTCTGGTTGTGACCATCACGCCGACCTATTCGGGGTGCCCCGCCACCAGCATCATCAATCTTGATATCGAAATGGCGCTGCGCGACCACGGCATCGAAAACCTTGACCTGAAACGACAGCTTTCCCCGCCCTGGACCACCGACTGGATGACCGACACCGGCCGCGCCAAGCTGGAATCCTACGGCATCGCGCCGCCCCGGCCTGCCGGTGGGCCGCAACATTGCCCGCATTGCAAATCCACCGCGGTGGAGCGGATCAGCCAATTCGGCTCGACCCCCTGCAAGGCGCAGTGGCGGTGCTGCGACTGCCGTGAACCCTTCGACTATTTCAAATGTATCTGAGGCCCCGATGAGCCAGTTTCACCCCCTGTTAGTGACTGATATCCACCACACCATCCGCGATGCGGTGGTGCTGACGCTGAAGCCGGAAAACCCCGAAGCTTTTGCGTTTACCCAAGGCCAATACCTGACCTTCAAGCAGGACTTCGACGGCACCGAGCTGCGCCGGAACTATTCGATCTGCGCAGGTCTGGACGATGGCGAGCTGAAGGTCGGGATCAAGCGCGTCGATGGCGGGGCATTCTCGACCTATGCAAATACCGACTTGAAGGTCGGCGATACGCTCCACGCCATGCCGCCGCAGGGAAAATTCTTCACCGCGATCGAGCCGGAGGTGGCGAAAAATTACCTCGGGTTTGCGGGCGGGTCGGGCATCACGCCGGTGCTTTCGATCCTAAAGACTGTGCTGAAACGCGAGCCGAACTCGACCTTCACGCTGGTCTATGCCAACCGCGCGGTGAACACGATCATGTTCCGCGAGGAGCTTGAAGATCTCAAGAACCACTACATGGGGCGGTTGACGATTATCCACATCCTCGAATCCGGTCAGGATATGGAGTTGTTTGAGGGCCGTATCGATCAAGCGAAATGCGATGCGCTGTTTAAGCATTGGATTCAGATCGACAACATCGACACCTCCTTCATCTGCGGCCCCGAACCGATGATGCTGGCGATTGCCGAGGCGCTGAAGACCAACGGGCTGACCGACGGACAGATCAAATTTGAACTCTTCAGTGAAAGCCAGCAGGGCCGTCTGGCCAAACAGGAAATGGCCGAGCGCAGCGAGGGGCAGAGCGGCACCGAGATCACCGTCATCATCGACGGCGCGCGGCGCAGTTTCACCATGCAGAAGGGCCAATCGGTGCTGGAAGCCGCACTAGAGAACGGGCAGGAAGCGCCGTTCTCTTGCAAGGCCGGGGTTTGTTCGACCTGCATGGGCAAAGTGCTTGAGGGCGAGGTCGAGATGATCTCGAACCACGCGCTTGAGGATTACGAAGTCGAGCGCGGTTATGTGCTGACCTGCCAGAGCTACCCGCTGAGCGATACGCTCACTATCGACTACGACACACACTAAAGGAGCCGACATGCGCGATATTCACAGTTACGCAGCAGGCGAGTGGCTGGCCCCGGGCGCGGGCGCCCGCAGCATCGCCAGCGCCATTACCGGCGAGGTGATCGCGCAGGCCGGCAACGATGCGCTCGACGCGCAGGCCATGCTGGGCTTTGCCCGCGACCACGGCGGCCCTTCCTTGCGCGCGATAACCTTCCACGACCGCGCGCGGATGCTCAAAGCGCTGGCATTGCACCTGATGGAGCACAAACAGGCGCTTTATGACCTGAGCTACGACACCGGCGCCACGCTCTCGGACCATAAGATCGACGTGGACGGCGGCATCGGCACCATGCTGGTTTTCGCTTCTAAAGGTCGGCGCGAGATGCCGGACGCGCATGTCTATCTCGACGGCGCGCCCGAGCAACTGGGCCGCGCCGGACAGTTCATGGGGCGGCATATCTGCACCCCGCTGCAGGGCGTGGCGGTGCATATCAACGCCTTCAACTTCCCGGTTTGGGGTATGCTGGAGAAGCTCGCCCCCACCCTGCTTGCGGGCGTGCCCGCGATCGTGAAACCGGCCACCGCCACCTGCTACGTGACCGAACACTGTGTGCGCTTGATGCTCGACAGTGGGCTGCTGCCGAAGGGCGCGCTGCAACTGGTAAGCGGCGGCTTGGGCGACATGCTCGACCACCTCGACTGTCAGGATGCCGTGGCCTTTACCGGGTCGGCCGATACCGCGCTGAAGCTGCGCAGCAATCCTTTGTTGCTGCAGAACTCGGTGCGCTTCACGTCTGAGCAGGACAGTCTCAACGCCTCGGTCCTCGGCCCCGATGCAAGCCCCGGCACGCCGGAGTTCGACCTCTTCGTCAAGGAAGTGCAGCGCGAGATGACCGCCAAGGCGGGGCAGAAATGCACCGCCATTCGCCGCATCATGGTGCCGCAGGCGCAGGTCGACGCGGTGATCGCCGCTCTGTCCGAACGGCTTGCCAAGACCACCATCGGCGATCCGCGCGCCGAGGACACGCGCATGGGCGCGCTGGTCTCGAACAGCCAGAAACGCGATGTGCTGGAAAAGGTCGGGCTGCTGAGCGCCGAGGCCGAGCGGGTCTTTGGCGATCCCAACAACTTTACCGTCAACGGCGCCGACAAAGACAAAGGCGCCTTCCTGCCGCCAATGCTGTTCCACTGCGCTGATCCCGACAGCGCCGAGCGCGTGCATGACACCGAGGCTTTCGGCCCTGTCTCCACCCTGATGCCCTACCGCGATCTGGCCCATGCCTCGCAGTTGCTGAACCGCGGCCAAGGCTCGCTTGTGGCCTCGATCATCACCAATGACGGCGAGGTGGCGCGCGAGTTGACCATGGGTTCGGCAGCCTTCCACGGGCGGCTCTATTTCAACAACCGCACGTCGATGGGCGAGGCCACGGGCCACGGCTCTCCGCTGCCGCATATGGTGCATGGCGGGCCGGGCCGCGCGGGCGGCGGCGAAGAACTCGGCGGCATTCGCGGTGTGATGCATTACATGCAGCGCACGGCCATTCAGGGCAGTCCCGACATCCTGACGGCCATCGGCAAACAATGGGTGCCGGGTGCGGAAGAGATCACCGACCGGGCGCACCCCTTCACCCGCCGCTTCACTGAGTTGGACTTGGGCGAGACCTTTTATTCCAAGTCCCGCGAAATCTCGCTCGAAGATATCGAGACCTTCGCCCATTTCACCGGCGATACTTTCTACGCCCATATGGACGACGAGGCTGCCGCCGCGAACCCGTTCTTCCCCGGCCGCGTGGCACATGGCTACCTGTTGCTCAGCTTTGCTGCGGGTCTGTTCGTGCAGCCTGATCCGGGTCCGGTGCTGGCCAATACGGGTCTCGACAATCTTCGCTTCCTTGAACCTGTCTCGGCGGGCGACAGCATCAAGGTGCGGCTCTCGGTCAAGCACAAGACGCCGCGCAACGAGGAATATGGCGAGGTGCGCTGGCATGTGACCCTGACCAACCAACGCGGGGAGGCGGTCGCGGAATATGAACTGCTGACGATGAATGCCCTCTGATCCCTCCCTTCCCGCTGTCGCGGCCTTTGCGGGCTTGGGGGGCCAGCGCGTCTGGTCGCTGATGGTCAGCCTGTTCGGCGATCTGGCGCAGGGAGAGGACGATGCGATCGACGGGCCGGTGCTCTCGACGATCATGGGCGCGCTCGACGTGCGGCCAGAGGCGAGCCGCGTGGCGCTGCACCGGCTGCGCAATGACGGATGGTTGCAGTCACACAAGATCGGGCGGATCAGCCAGCACAGCCTGACCGCCCAAGGCCGCGCGGAGAGTGCCGCCGCCAGCCCCCGCATCTACGCCACGCCGCCCGACCTGTCAGAGCCATGGCAGATGGTGGTGACCGAAGAGAATGGACGCGAGACCGACAGCGCATTGCGGGACGCGGGTTTCATCGCCGCCATGCCCCGCGCCTATGTCGGGCGGGCCGATAGCGCGGCCCCGAAAGGCTGCCTTGCCCTGCCCGGCACGCCGCCGCCCGACTGGCTGCGCCGCGCGGTGGAGCCTGCCGAACTTGAGGCCGACTATGCCGCGCTGCTGGCTGCGCTTTCTACCTTGGACGCCGAACTTCCGGATGCAGACAGGTTGAGCGCTTTGGATGTCGCGGTTCTGCGCTGTCTGATCGTGCACAACTGGCGGCGGTTGGTGCTAAAACACCCCGCCCTGCCCGGCGGATTGATCCGCCCCGAGTGGTCCGGCTACCGGTGCCATCTACTGGTCGACCGCTTGCTGCGTCGCTATCCCCGCCCCGCATTGCAGGATCTGGCCACCGCCTGACCCGGGGCAAAGCCTCCGCTTTCCCATGCCGGACAAGCACGATATAGACGTGCTCATGACAAATTTCCTCTATCAGAACGACCTGCCGGATGACCTCGACCTTGGGCCGATGGTCGCCATTGACTGCGAGACGATGGGGCTGCATCCGCATCGCGACCGGCTCTGTGTTGTGCAGCTTTCGGGCGGCGATGGTCACGCGCATCTGGTGCAGGTCGCCAAGGGCCAGACCGAGGCGCCGAACCTTTGCGCGCTGTTGGAAGATCCGCATGTGCTGAAGCTGTTCCACTACGGCCGTTTTGACATCGCCGCGATGCGCAACACCTTCGGCGCCACCGCAGCGCCGGTCTATTGCACCAAGATCGCCAGCCGTCTGGTGCGCACATATACCGACCGGCACGGGTTGGCGAAGCTGTGCCAAGAGCTGCTGAGCGTCGACATCTCGAAACAGCAACAATCCAGCGATTGGGGGGCTGAAAAGCTGACCCAAGCGCAGATCGACTATGCCGCGTCGGATGTGCTCTATCTGCACCGTCTGCGTGATGAACTTAACAAACGCCTGATACGCGAAGGCCGGATGGACATGGCGCAGGCCTGTTTCGATTTCCTGCCGATGCGTGCCCGGCTGGATCTGGAGGGATGGCCGGAAACGGACATCTTCGCACACGCATGAACACACCTTTCCTCGACACTGCCCGCCGCGTCATCCGCTGCGAAGCCGAGGCCCTGACGCTGCTGGCCGACAGCCTTGATGACCGTTTCCGTGCCGCCGTGGACCTGATGCGCGCCTGCAAGGGCCGCGTAATCGTCACTGGCATCGGCAAATCGGGCCATATCGGCAACAAGATCGCGGCGACGCTGGCCTCTACCGGCACGCCTGCGCAATTCGTGCACCCAGCCGAGGCAAGCCACGGCGATCTGGGGATGATCACGGCGGCAGATGTGGTGCTGGCGATTTCAAACTCGGGCGAGGCCCCGGAACTGGCGAACCTCATCGCCTATTCGCGCCGCTATGCGATTCCGCTCATCGGCATCACCAGCCGTCCCGACAGCAGCCTTGGCCGCCACAGTGACGTGGTGCTGGAACTGCCCCGCGCGGCAGAGGCCTGCGGCACCGGCGTGGTGCCGACCACCTCGACCACCTTGACGCTGGCGATGGGCGATGCGGTGGCCGTGGCCCTGATGGAGAACCGCGCCTTCACCGCCGAGCATTTCCGCGACTTCCACCCCGGCGGCAAACTGGGCGCAAGGCTGAGCCGCGTAGCCGATCTGATGCATGTGGGCGATGCGCTGCCGCTGGTCGCAGCCGACGCGCCGATGCCCGACGCGCTGAGCGAGATGAGCCGCAAGGGCTTTGGCGTGGTCTGCGTGACCGACGCCGATGGCGCACTGGCTGGGATCATCACCATGGGCGACCTCGCGCGGCACCTTGACGGGTTAATGACCATGACCGCGCGTGAGGTCATGACCCCGGCCCCAGTTACCATCGGCCCCGACGAACTGGCCGAGAAAGCCGTGGGCGTGATGAACAACCGCAAGATCACCTGCTTGATCGTGACCGACCCTGCGCAGGAAGACGGCAAATCGCCCGTAGGCCTGCTGCATATCCATGACTGCCTGCGCGTTGGGCTGGGGTAACGCGCGATGAAGGGTGACCGCCACTCTCGCGTCGTCTCTTGGCTGAAAGTGCTCTTTCCGCTGATCGCGCTGGCGCTGCTGTCGACCCTGTTCCTGCTGTCGCGCGCGATTGAACCGCAGGCGGTGATCCCCTTTGCGGATAAAGAAGTGCAAGAGCGGCTGCGCGACCAGCAGATCACCGGCCCCTTCTATTCCGGCACCACGGCGGATGGCGATCTGATCTCATTCTCGGCGGAAAAGCTGACCACCCCCGGCGGGGAAACCGGCACCAACGAGGCCGAAGAGATCGAGGCGACGCTGGACCTGCAGGGCGGTGCCAAGATCACTCTGCAATCCAACAGAGGGCGGTTTGACACCGGCGCGGAAGAAGCGGAACTGGCGGGCGATGTGCGGGTTAGCACCTCAACCGGCTACCAGATTCTGTCGGACCGGATGACTTCGAACCTCACCACACTAGATCTGCTATCACCCGGCCCGGTCAAAGCCACCAGCCCCGCGGGCGAGATTACCGCCGGGCGCATGGCCATCACCAACCGCCAGAACAGCGCCGGATCGCAATTGCTTTTCACAAAGGGTGTGAAACTGATATATACGCCGCAAGCAACGAAAGAGTAACTGCCTTGAGACATTTGATTATTTTGATGCTGCCGCTGCTTCTCGCACTGCATGCCGCCCCTGTCTCTGCCCAATCTGCCGATGTGGCCTTTGGCGCGCTAGAGCAAGATACCAGCCTGCCCGTCGAAGTGACCGCCGACAACCTGTCGGTCGACAATGCCACGGGCACCGCGGTCTTTACTGGCAATGTGTTGATTTCTCAGGGCGAAATGACCCTGTCCGCCGGTAAGGTCGAGGTGATCTATCGCGCGTCGGATCAAGGCATCGCCAAGCTGGAAGCAACCGGCGGCGTGGTCTTGGTCGCGGGCGAAGACGCCGCTGAATCGCAGCGGGCCGACTATGATATCGACGCAGGCACCTTGGTAATGAGCGGCGATGTGTTGATGACCCAAGGCCCAAGCGCGCTGAGCGCGCAGGAAATGACGGTAAACCTGAACGACGGCACGGCGCAGATGTCGGGCGGCGTGAAGACCATTTTGCAGCCCGGCAGCGGCAACTGATGCCGCCCGAGCTTAAAGTCGCCGGGGGCGAATCCGGCCTGCGCATTCAGCATTTGCGCAAGTCTTATCGCAAGAAAGCGGTGATCCGCGACTTTTCGATGGAGCTTGACCGGGGTGAGGTCGTGGCGCTGTTGGGGCCGAACGGGTCGGGCAAGACCACGACTTTTTACGCGGTGGCCGGGCTGGTCACGCCCGAAGGCGGGCGCGTCACCGTGGATGGCAAGGATGTCACCACCCTGCCGATGTACCGCCGCGCGCAGTTGGGAATCGGCTATCTGCCGCAGGAAATGAGCATCTTTCGCGGGCTGTCGGTGCAAGACAACATCAGCGCGATCCTCGATATTCGGGTCAAACACCGTCACCAGCGCCGCGAACGGCTCGAAGAGCTGCTGACCGAGTTTTCCATCGAACACCTGCGCCGCGCGCCTGCGCTGGCCCTGTCAGGTGGGGAGCGTCGCCGGGTTGAAATCGCCCGCTGTCTGGCCGCCAATCCCAACTATCTGCTGCTTGATGAACCCTTTGCCGGGGTCGATCCGATCTCTGTCGGAGACATCCGGCAATTGGTTGCCGACCTTAAAAAACGTGGCATCGGCGTGCTGATCACCGACCACAACGTGCGCGAAACCCTAGAGATCGTGGACCGCGCCTATATCCTGCATGAGGGCAAAGTTCTGATGTCCGGAACGCCCGAAGAAGTTGTGCAAAACGAGAATGTACGCCGCGTCTACCTTGGCGATAACTTCCGTATTTCCTAAGACTTAGCGCGTTTCGCTCGGCCTTCCAGCCCTTAGCGGGGCCCTGCCTGCACATCGCGGAAAACCGCTCTGATTGTAGCGATAAAAGAATGGCGGGTGCATCGGCGCCATTGACTTTCAAACGGAAACGCGGCCTCATTGACCTATGGTGACATCGCGTTCCTGTTTGATCCTGCATCGCCCTTCCCGCGAAGGAACGGTTAAAATCATCCTGGTCGCAGCACCATTCCTCCATATCTGAAAGTTGTCGCGCTCCACGCATGTGGACCGTTTGGCAATGTTCGGAACAAGAAAGACAAGGAGACGATATGCGGTATCAGATCAGTGGCAAACAGATCGACATTGGCGATGCGCTCCGGACACATGTCCGGACCGAACTGGACGAGGCGGTCAGCAAATATGCCGAACGCCCGACAGATGCTCTGGTGGTGTTTTCCAAAACAGGTCACGAATTTGCCTGCGAGGCCACCGTGCATCTTTCCACCGGTCTCAATGCCTCGGCCAAGGCCAAGGCGACAGAGATCTATGCCGCCTTCGATAGCTGCTGCGAAAAGATGGAAAAACAGCTGCGCCGCTACAAGCGCCGCCTGAAGGACCATCACAAAGAACGCGCCGAACCGGTTGAACTTTTGGGTGCGTCCTCCTATATCCTCGCGTCAGACAGCGATTCAGATGCGCAGGAACCTGATACCCTCCAACCCATGATCATTGCAGAGATGCAGACGAAGGTGCCAACTTTGTCTGTCGGTGAAGCGGTGATGCAGATGGAATTGTCGGGCGACCCGGTGCTGCTGTTTCGCAAGGAAGGCCAGGAAGGGATGAACGTCGTGTACCGTCGAGAAGACGGCAACATCGGCTGGATCGACCCTTCGTAACCCACGGCGGTAATATCCGCCAAAGAGCAGGGCGAGCGGAATGGATTTCGGCAAACTCCTCAAGCCAGAGGCCGTGAAGGTTTTGACTTCGGCTTCGAGCAAGAAGCGTCTGATGCAGGATATCGGCGAACTCGCCCAGCAAGCCTATGGGCTGCCGGCCGGCCAAGTGGTGGATGCGCTGATGACGCGCGAAACCCTCGGGCCGACCGGTGTCGGCCACGGCGTCGCCCTGCCCCATGCGCGGATGGACGGGATCGACAAGGTTGTCGGTGCTTTCGTGCTGTTGGACAAACCGATTGATTTCTCTTCGGTCGATCGTCAGCCAGTCGATGTGGCCTTTGCCCTCTTCGCCCCCGAAGATGCGGGGGTGGAGCACCTCAAGGCGCTGGCACTGGTGGCCCGCACGCTGCGCGACACCAGCATCTGCACCAAGCTGCGGTCCAACCCCGACCCGGCCACGCTCTACACCATCCTGACCGAGGATAAGGCCGACAAGGCCGCCTGATCTTGAGCCGCCTGATCTTGGGCCGCCTGACCTTGGCTTAGATCGCGACCGGTTCCGGCTCTGGCGGGGTTGGCTCGGCGCGTTTCGCTTTCTTCTCTCCCAACATCAGCATCGCCGGTGTCACCACCAGCGTCAGCACAGTGGCTACCACCAGACCGCCCGCGATGGCCGAACTCAGCTCGGTCCACCATTGAGTGGAGGGCGCGCCATAAACGATCTCACGGGTGAAAAAGTTGATGTTGAGGCCGATCACCATGGGCATCAAGCCAAGCGCCGTGGTGACGGAAGTCAGCACCACAGGTCGCAAACGCTGCGCCCCGGTGCGCAGCGCGGCCTCAAGCGGCGACAGACCCGCTTTTTTAAGGTCGTTATAGGTGTCGATCAGAACGATGTTATTGTTCACCACGATCCCCGCCAAGGCGATCACACCGATCCCCCCCATGACCACCCCGAAGGGCCGCCCGGTGATCAGCAGGCCGAACAGCACCCCGGCAATCGAAAACACGATGGCCGACATGACGACAAAGGCTTGGTAGAAGCTGTTGAACTGGATCACGAGGATCACGAACATCAAGAAAATCGCGGTAATAAATGCCCCCGCGAGGAAGATCATCGATTCCTGCTGGTCCTCCGCCTCCCCGGCGAAGGAGGCTTCGACACCCGGCGGCAGGTCCATCGCGTCAATCGCGCTGCGCAGGGCGACGGTTTGGTCGTTCACCAGAACGCCCGGAGCAACGTTGGCCTCAATCGTCACCACCCGCTCCTGATCCACCCGCGTGATCGTACCTGTGCGGGGGCTTGGCTCAAAGGTCACGAAGTTCGAGATCGGCACCAGCCCCGCCGAGGTCGGCACGCGCAGCGATTGCAACTCTTCCAGCGTGCGCTCATCCGATGGAAATCGCACGTTGATGTCGATGGAGCCTTCGGCATCGTCGGGCCGATAATCCGCCACGGTAATGCCCCGCGTGAGCAGTTGCACCGCTTGGCCCAAGGTCGAGATATCGGCCCCAAACCGCGCCGCCTCTGAGCGGTTCACTGCGATGCGCCACTCCACCCCCGGCAGAGGGCGCGAGTCGGTCACATCGGTAAAGCCGCCGATATCGGCCATCTTTTCGCGGATTTGGTCGACCACCTGTTGCTGCACCTCAGGATCATGGGCTTGGACCCGCAGATTGACCGGCTTGCCCGCCGAGGGGCCGTTCGAGGCGGTCTGCACCTGCACGTCGATCCCCGGAATGGCTGCCATCTCGGTCCGGATTTCTTCGCCAATCATGGCGGCGGTCCGTCGTTCATCCCATTCGGTGAACTCAACCTGAATGGTGCCGATCAGGTCGGCGCTGTCGCGGTTGCTGCTGCCGGTGCGGGCATAGACGCTGGCGATCTCGTCGTAGGCAAAGAGGCGTTGCTCGACCTGCCGCACCAGCGCGTCTTGTTCGTAGATCGAAAAATTGTCCCGCGCGCGCACCTGTACCTGTGCGAAATCAGGCTCTACTTCAGGGAAAAAGGTGATCCCATTGCCGAACTGCGCATAGGCGGTAAAGCCGCCCATCAGCATGGCAATGGCAAGGATCAGCGTCATCCATGGCCGCAGAATGGCGAATTGCAGCAGTTTGACATAGCCGCCGGTGAAGCCCTTCAGGTCACGCGGATCCCCCTGTTCGGCGGCATAGAGCGTGGCCTTATCCTTGGCCGATTGCGGGGGCCGTTTGCCGATGATCCCGCCAACCACTGGGATGAAAACCAGCGCCATGAAAAGCGATGCGGTCAGGGTCAGGATCACCGTGATAGGGAGGAATTTCATGAACTCCCCTACCGTGCCGGTCCAAAACAGCAGCGGGAAGAACACGCTGAGCGTCGTGGCGGTAGAGGCGATGATCGGCCATGCCATGCGCTTGGCCGCATGGGCATAGGCGGCGCGGGGCGCATGCCCCTCTTGCAGACGGCGGTCGGCCAGTTCGGTGGTCACGATGGCCCCGTCCACCAGCATCCCCACCACAAGGATCAGTGAGAAGAGCACCACAAGGTTCATCGTGTAGCCCATGACCCAAAGCGCCGTGACCCCAGCCAGAAACGCCCCCGGAATGGCCAGCCCCACCAGCAGCGCCGAGCGGACGCCCAAGGCCCAGACAATCACGATCATCACAAGGATCACCGCCGCGATGACATTGGCCTCAAGATCACTGAGCATGTCTTGGACCTGCTCGGATTCATCTTGGGTGTATTTGACGGTGATGCTGTCGGGCCATTCCGCGCGCATCTCGTCGATCAATTCGCGCACGGCCGCGACCGTCTCGATGATATTCGCGCCCGAGCGTTTCTTGATCTCAAGCGCCAGCGCGGGCTGGCCGTCGATACGGGCAAAACCGGTGGGGTCTTTGAACGTCCGGCGGATCGCGGCGACATCGGCGAAGGTCACCACCGTATCGCCACGCACCTTGATAGGCAGCGACATGACATCTTCGACATTCTCGATCAGCCCCGGCACCTTGAGCACCAGCCGCCCCGCGCCGCTTTCAATCGCCCCCGCCGCAATCAGGCGGTTGTTGCGGTTGATCTGGCTGATCAACTCTTCGAAGGAGATGTTGTAGGTCTCGAACACCGTGGGGTCGATCAGCACCTCCAACAGTTCCGTACGCTCACCGCCGACATCGACCTCAAGCACACCTGACAGCCCCTCAATCGCGTCCTTCAACTCCTCCGAAATGGTGTTGAGCGTCCGTTCCGGCACCGGGCCGGACAGGATCGCGGTCAGGATCGGAAAAAGCGCGGTATTGATCTCGGTCACGACCGGATCGGTGGCGTCTTCGGGCAGGTCCGACTTGGCCCGGTCCACGCCTTCGCGCACCTTGTCGAGCGCCTCGTCGGAATCAAAACCGGGCTCAAACTCCAACTGCACCGAGGCATGCCCTTCAGCCCCGTTGGAGGTGATCTGTTTCAGCCCGGTAATGGCACTGAGTTCGGTCTCAAGCGGTTCGACCAACAGCCGTTCGCTATCTTCCGGAGAGATGCCTTCGAGCGAGGTCGAGACATAGAGTGTCGGGATCGGAATCTCGGGCGAGCTTTCCTTGGGGATGCCGATGTAGGCATAGGCACCGACGGCCAAGATCATCACCAAGCTCAGGATCACCACGCGGGCGCGGCTGAAAGCGGCGTCGATCAGCGCGTTCATTCCACCTGCTCCGGCTGGGCGGCTTCGGCGCTGCCGGTGATCTGCCCGTCACCGGCTGGCTGTTCCTCCAATTCGTCAATCTCAGGCACGCCCGCCATCGGCTGCCCCTCGGGGCTGGCATCCGTGCCGGTTTCGGGCTGGGGGTTAACGGTCTCTCCGTCGTTCACGAAGCCCTGCCCAATGGTGATGATTTCGGCCTCATCCGGCAGGCCCGCAATCCAGATACCATCGGTCTGGGCACGCACGATCGCGATCTTGTTAAAAACGACCTTGTCCTCGTCATTCACGGTTTTGACACCCAATGTGCCATTGGTGTCCAAGGACAGGATCGCCGGAGAAACGAAATGCGCGCGGGTCTCGCCCGTAGGAATGCGCACGCGGGCCGAGATACCGGCGGGGATCGCACCATCGGCGTTTTCGACCCTAACCTCGGCGGTAAAGGTCCGGGTTTCGGCGCTGGCGCTGCTTGAGACGAATTGCACCTTCCCCTGCGCCTCTGTCCCGGTGATGAACACGACTTCGGCGTTCTGCCCTTCCTTGATGTCTTTCAGCGACTGCTGAGGCACCTGCACTTGGATCGTCAGCGGGGTGTTGTCGACCAGACGTGCGATTTCCTCACCGGTGGAGACGAACTCTCCGGCAGAGATATCCAGCATCTCTAGTCGACCGGGAAAGGGAGCGCGGATTTCGGTGTTGTTCAGCGCCTCTTCGGCTGAGGTGACCGACGCCTGCGCGGCGGCCAAGGTGGCCCGTGCTTGGCTGACCCGGTCCACGGTCGAGACGCCCCGGTCCAACAGGGCTTGGGCATTGTCGTATTCCCGCTGTGCGCGGCTTAATTCCTCGCGGGCGCGGGCCAGATCGGAATCCCGCGCCGTGGTGCTGAGCCGCGCAATCAACGCGCCCGCGTCGACCACGTCGCCCTTGGCGACCAGCACCTCGGCGATTTCTCCGCCTGCTTCGGCGCGGACCATCGTGTCGCGGTCCGGCAGGGCCTGACCTTCGGCCACAAAGACCTGCGTCACGCTTTTGGCTTGAGAGCCGCGCACGGCCACTGTCACCGCCTCGGGCGAGAGCGGGGCAGGTGCGGCTTCCTCGGTTTCGTCGGAGGGGATGATATAGCCACTGCCCATCCAAAGTCCGATCAACAGCGCGATTCCACCGGCGATAAATTTCGACCGTTTCGAGCCAGCATCGCTGTCGAATGAAAGCGTCTGGCGCTCTTGAGATGTGTCACTCATTGATCGAACTCCATCACCGCGTTCCTGTTTGCAGGTCGCGCGTCAATTCTTGGGTTTGCTCACCCGGGTTGCGACATCATCAAGCGCGGTGCTGATCGCGTCGTAAAACTCGGCAAAGGAATCGAGCCTTGCGCGTACGCCGTCGGCCTCTTCGGGCAGTTTGCTGATCGTGTCGCTAATCTCGGCCTTGGCGTGGCGCGTGCCTGCCAGCGCGAACTTTGTCATCGCGGCATAGGCGTCATCGGCAAGTTGGAAGTAGTCCTGCCGGTCGCCGGTTTTGTTCACACGCCGGATCAGGCCCCGCTCTTCCAACACGCGGATTGATGTGCTGATCGTGGCGCGGCTGACGGACAGACGGCGCGACAGCGCGCCAAAGGCTATCGGCTCGCCTTCGAACACGAGCATGGCAAAGACCTGTCCCGACATGCGCGGCAATCCCTCGCCCATGGCGATCACACCCATGCGCGTGATGAAATCATCGCGCACTTGGTCGATTTGGTCTGTGGTATCCATTTGTTCCCCGTCAACGACACGCTGCGTTGACGGTAGATAAACAAGGCTCGGAACAAATCAAGTCTATTCAGAAAATTCCGAACAGACTGAACGCAACATGCCGCAAGGTCATTTTCGGGCGAACTGCCCTACTTCAACCCGTTTTGCGCGATGTAGCGGGCCAAATCGAGCACAAGCTGGCCGCGCGCTGTGGCGATGGCATTGGCCCCGCCTTCGGGGTTGAACGGCACGCTGAGGTCAAACAGGCCCGAACGCTCCCGACGGTCATCGGGGACGGCCACGAAATACTGACCAGAGGCGCGGAATTCTCCGGCTTCGGTGGCCACCATTTCGGCAAAGCGCACTTCGAGACGGGCTTCGGGGAAAGCCTCAAAAGGCCAAGGCTCAGACGCGATGCGCCGCCCGGTCATCCGCGCGAGGTTCTGGCTTAACTCCAGCGCCACGGCCCGTTCAGGGGCATCGGCCCACAGCACATCGGTCGAACTGACCAGACTGCCGTCGGCCATCTGCAGCGAAATCTCTTCGGCGGCGGCATAGGTCGGCAGGGACACGTCGCGCACCTCAACCGAGCTAAAAGCGATCGAAGTCTTTTCCGTGACCGCCGGGGCGCGCACGGTGAAACGCTCAGCAGCGCCGCCACAGGCCGCCAAGGCTGCCAGCAGGCCGAGGGTGATCAGAGGTCTTGCAACATTCATGCTTTACCGTCCCAGCAATAGAGAATTGGGGTTACGTTCAATGGTCCGCGCCAAAGATGCAAGCGCATCGGCGGCTTTCTGGATGTCGCGCAGGGTGCGCTCTGCGCTGCGGCTGAGCTGTTCGCCTTGGTTATAACCTTCGATAGTGCGGCTGGCCTGCGCGAAAAGCGCGGTCAAACGTTCGACCACCTGCGGCAGATCGCGAGCTGAGACGGCGATGCTATCCGCCGCATTGCGGGCCGAGGCCAAGGTGCGGTTCACATTCTCTACCGCGCCGCCTTCGCGCAATTCTACCAACGTGGCGTTCACCTCATCCAATGCCCGCTTGAGCGCGCCCGGCAGGGCCACCGCATCTTCGGTGCCGATCACCGCATCGGCGGATTCGGTCAGGTCCGTCAACGCGACGACCAACTCTTCGACTTCCAGCGTTTCCGCCTTGGCCGCCACGGCCTGAATGCGCTCGACCAACTCTGGCACGCCCTCAACCGAAGACGATACCGCGTTCGCCGCCTCCGACGCCCCTTCAAGCGCAGTGGACAGGCGCTCGGCGATCCGCTCTTCCTCAAGCTGGGCCACCAGTTCTTCGATCCGCACCAGCGTTCCGTTCAAGGCGACCGGCACGTTCTTGACCTCCTCGGAGGAGATCAGCCCCGTCAGTTCGCCCAAAAGGGTCCGCACATCCTGGGGCGTTTCGCGCAGGTCTTCGTCTGAGACGAAAGCCTCTGCCGAATTAAGGAAAGTAATCGCACTGTTGAGCAACTCTTCGATCGGCAGGCTGTTGATGCGGGTAAAGACCCCTTCGACCGTGGCCGCCGCATCGGAAACATCGCTTTCAGTGGTCGGCATCAGCGCAAGACCGTTATCCGCCGCTTCCAACGCTGCCTCAGGCACGTCTTCCACCGTCACGAACTCAACCTTCAAGCCGCCGGTCAGCAGACTGGCCGAGGCCAGTCGCGCGCGCAGGCCGTTTTCCACACGTTCTTGCAAAAAGGCCAGCGCGGCTTCGGCGGTTACGTCGTCTTGCAATCCCAGATGCGCTGGTTGGATCGACAAGATCGCGTTGAGCCGAACCCGGCTATCGCCGAAGCGTTCGAAATCCACGAGGCCCGAGAGGGTCTCGACCTCACCAATCTCAAGCCCGCTCATTTCAACTGGGGCACCGACGATGAGCCCTGAGATATTGTCGTCGAACACAACGCTCAACTTGAGCGGATCGACTTCGGAAGCATTAAAGACAGAGTTTCGCGCGGTTTCCTTGTCGGGGTAAATCTCAAACACCGTCCCGTCAGACACCTGCGCCCCGCCCGAGACGAAGGTGTCAAAGGTGATGCCGCCGCCCACGAGTGTCGCCAGCGAAGAAAAGTCAATCTCGGCCCCCGCCGGGCCGATGTTGACGCTAAAGCCGGAGGCGTCCCAGAAACGGGTGGATTCATTGATAAGCTGGCGGTGCTCTTCAAAGATCAGCGCCTCGACGATGGCAAAGTTGCCACGCGGGGCGATCTTGGCATAGCCTACGCGGCCCACTTCGATGCCCTTGTAAAGGATCGGCGCATTGTCGGTCAGCTGGCCATTGGCGGTGGACCGAAAGGCAATCTCAAGCCCGCCCTGACCGCCACGGATCAACGGTTCGGTCGAAGACCCCTGAAAACGCTGCGCCGCCGGGCCGACCTGCTGGTCCCATGACCCTTCGATATAGACACCGCTCAGCACCGTACTGAGGCCGGTAATGCCCTGCGCGGTGACTTCGGGCTGCACGACCCAAAAGACCGCGCCGTTGTCGATATAGGGGGCCACATCTTTGTCGAGCCGAATATGCGCCGTCACCCGGTCCAGATCCGAGGTGAAGCCGACCTTTTCGACCACACCGACCGTCACATCGCGAAAGCGCAATTCGGTCTCTCCGGCAGAAATACCCGCGCCCTCTTCGAACTCCACAATGATCACCGGGCCGCGTTCGCTATAAGAGCGATACGCCACGAAGAGCGCCACGATCAGGGCAAGGATCGGGATGATCCAGATCACCGACGCCCCACTGAGGAACATCTTGCGTGTCGGAGAAATCGGTACGTCGGGAGGCGTCTTAGTCATCGGTCTTCAGGCCCTCGTCCTTGGTCTGAGCGTCCCAGATCATACGGGTATCAAACGCTTGCGCCGCCAGCATGGTAAAGATCACGGAGAGGGCGAAAAAGATGCTCGCGGTACCGGGATTGATGGCGGCCAGTGTCTTGAGTTGCACCAGAGCGGATAAAATCGCAACCACAAAGATATCAATCATCGACCAGCGGCCAATGTACTCAACCACTTCGTAAAGGTAGTGCCGCTGCCGCTGCGAGGTGACAGAGCGCCGTTTGACGCTGATCGCAAGAAAGGCCACGGCCATGAACTTGGCCAGCGGAATGGCAACAGAGGCAAAGAGGATGATAAAGGCGATCCCCCAATTGCCGTATTGCGCCAGCTCTACCGCGCCGCCGATGATGGTGCTTTCCTCGACCTGAAACAGCGTGCGGGTCTTGAGCATCGGGTAGGTGTTGGCGGGGATGTAGCACATCAGCCCCACGGTCCAGAACGCCCAGACACGCTGAAGGCTCAGCCGATCGCGTGAGACCAGTTTGCTGCCGCAGCGGCTGCAGGTCTGCGTGCCCATCGGCGCGGGCTTGCTACAACGGGTACAGGCCACAACGCCCAATTCCCGTGCGCTCAGGATGTCTTGGGATGTTCCAGAGAGTTCCATACAGACCATTTACATAAGAATCTGTCCTGCGCGATGACGAGGATCACCAGCGCGCCGAACATGTAAAACGCCGGGCCAAAGCCGACATCGGCCAGATCGGCCACTTTAACCAGCGCCACCGCACAGCCGATGGCAAAGACCTCGGCCATCGACCAAGGGCGCAGTTCCTCTGACAAGCGAAAAGCGGCGACGGCATGCCGCGCGGCCGGGCGATCCAGTACCACGGGGATCAACACATAGAGCGTCAGCAATACCCGCAAAAGCGGGATGAAAAAGATCAGCGCCGCCGTGGCCAGCGACAGAAAGATCATCGGCCCCCCGGAAAAGGCAAGCGCCGCATCCAGCACCGACACCGCGTTGCGGGCCCCCGCCGCGTCAATTGTAAGGAAGGGAAAGACCGCCGCCCCGATGATCAACACCATGACCGCCACCGCCACGGCGATGATCTGCAAACCTGCGTTCCTGCGCGGCGTGATCAAGGCCGTGTGGCACCGCTCACAAGCCGCGCGTTCCCCATGGGCGGGGCGGCGCAGCCGATAAACGGCGTCGCATTGCGGACAGACGATCAATTCGTCCATGGGCAGGTCGGCAAGGGGGGTGTCGGGGTGATCCATTCTGAACGCATATATGATGCAGCTCTTAGCTGTATCAACAAATATTCGCGGCCCTGTGGCGCATCTGCACCGGCGGATCATTGCCCTCGCGCGAATGTGAGCGGAACAGGCGGCCATGCACATCGTTGGTCCAGCAGAAATCACAAAGGAGAAAGCAATGACCGATATCACCAATGCAAAGATACTGATCCTCGCCACCAACGGCTTTGAGCAGTCCGAACTGGAAAAACCCCTGAAAGATCTGCGCGACCGCGGCGCCACCGTCCATGTGGCCACCCCCGACGGGAATGAGATCAAGGGCTGGGACGAAGACGACTGGGGCAACACTGTCCCTGCCGATCTCGCGCTGAAAGACGTTAATGTTGACGATTACCAAGGCATTGTGCTGCCCGGCGGGCAGATCAATCCTGACCTGCTGCGCGCCAACAAAGACGCGGTGGCCCTGATCCGCAAGTTCCACGACAGCGGCAAGACCGTCGCCGCGATTTGCCATGCCCCATGGCTGCTGATCGAAGCGGGTATCATCAAAGGCCGCAAGGCGACCTGCTTCAGCTCCATTGCGACCGACGTGAAGAACGCCGGCGCGCAGTATGAAGACAGCGAAGTGGTAGCCGACCAAGGCATCGTGACCAGCCGCTCACCCGAGGATCTCGACGCATTCGTCGCCAAGATCGTCGAGGAGGTCGAGGAAGGCAAACACGACCGCAAAGCGGCCTAAGCCTGAGCTTTCGTTCCAAGATTGACCCCCGGCCCTCACGCCGGGGGTTTTCTATGCGCGGTCCAAACGCAGGCCAAGCTCCGCCAGCACCGCATCGGTATCCGCCCCAATGGCACGCGGGGGGCTGGGCATCTGGGGCGCAGTTTCGCCAAAACGCGGCGCACGGCCCGATTGCAGCACGGCGTCCACCTTCACCACATTGCCCCGCGCCGCCATCTGCGGGTGATCCGGCGCTTCGGAAAAGCTGAGCACGGGGGCCACGCAGGCATCCGAACCGTCGAAATGCGCGCCCCAATCATCACGGGTGCGAGTTGCGAATATCGCGGCGAATTCGGCGATCCGCACCTCCCAAGTCGCCCGGTCGTTCTGGCTGGCGGCAAGGTCCGCAGGCAGACCCAGCTTCTCCAACAGGATCGCGTAGAACTGCGGCTCCAACGCGCCGACCGAGATGAACTTCCCATCGGCGCAGGTGTAGCAGCGGTAAAACGGCGCGGCCCCGTCAAGCCAATTGGCAGCGCGTTCTTCGGTCCATGTGCCTTGGGCCAACATGCCGTGGATCAACCCCATCATCGCAGGCACCCCATCGACCATCGCGGCATCGACAACTTGGCCTTTGCCGGTCACCCCCCGCTCGATCACGGCCGAGAGGATGCCGAACAGTAGAAACATCGTGCCGCCGCCGTAATCCGCCACCATGTTCAAGGGCGGCACCGGGGGCGCGCCCGCGCTGCCCATGGCGTGCAAGGCCCCGGTTAGAGCCAGATAATTGATGTCATGCCCCGCCGTCTGCGCCCATGGGCCGGTTTGGCCCCAGCCGGTCATGCGGCCATAGATCAGCTTGTCAGAGCAATCAGTCGGGCCGAGGCCCAAACGCTCCATCACGCCGGGGCGGAACCCTTCGATCAGCACACCGGCAGAGGCAATCAGCGCCCGCGCTGCCGCGATCCCTTCGGGGGTTTTCAGATTCAGCACCACCGACCGTTTGCCGCGCCGGTTGATATCGGACGGGTCCGCCGGGGCGGCTTTGCGGTCAATCGTGATGACATCCGCGCCCAGATCGGCCAGCAGTTGCCCAGCCAGCGGTGCGGGGCCAAGCCCCGAAAACTCCACCACCCTTAATGAGGACAGCGGCCCTTTGCGCGCCGTCCCGCTCATGCCGCCCCCGGCACCAAGACCTGCCGCGCGCCTTCGGTGAAATCCGACAGCGACAGCGCCCAAGTCGTGCCGGGCCAGCGCAATTCCATTTCGCGTTTTCGTGGACGGTAAACAGCGGTGTAAAGCGTGCCAAACCCGGCGTTGAATGCCGTGGAATAAAGCGGAGGTTTCAGAAACGCTCCGATAAATTTCTCCTCCGGGTCGCGGTGCAAACGCAGACGTTGCAAAAGGTAGCGTTCACGCTCGACCGTGGCGGTAAAGCGGGCGTGGCTGATCCATTCCACATTCTCTTGATGATTGGTCGCCACCGCGGCGCGGGTGATGACGGCCGGGCGGTCAGGGGCCATCATCGCGGTCAGGTAGCGCCGCTTCCGGTCGAGCACGGTGACGTTATAGCTCATATGTGTCGGTACCCGCGCCAGCACCTCGCCCGCCTCTTGCGCGGTTTCGCAGGTCTGCAGCACATAGCGCAGGATCAGCGGCACGCCGAACCCTTCGCCTACCACACGACGCCCGCCAAAGGTCAGCGAGATCGACAGCCCCGCATCATTCACCCCATCGACCAGCCCCCACAGCCCGTCCGATGTGCCCATGACCTGCCGCCCCTGCCAGCCCGAGCGCAACACCATCGCGTCGAATGCATTGGGGTTATAGTCATAGTTGCGCACCATGACCGGCTCTTTCCCGGCCCAGATCGCCTGTGAACAGGCCGAGAGATAGGGCGGCGGGCAATAGAAGCTCAGAAACCGCGCCGCGTGATCGCCGCCGCCCGCGAGGGTGCAAAGCTCATCATAAAGCGGCAGCATCTCTGGCATATGTTTGCCCAAGGCGCGGCGGCATTGGGCATAGGTCGGGCGCGCGGCCTCCCCTTCCTTCAGCCACCATGCATGGTAGTTAGGCCAATAGGCTGCGAAGAGACCGGCCCACTTGGGGCCGGGCTGATCTTCGGACATTGCGCGCCAGTACATCGCGGCCTTTCATCTTGCTACAGGATCTTGAACGCCGGATCAGAAAGCTCCGGACCAGCAGATGCGGTGGGCAGGGGTTTGCCATCCACACTTCGTTTGATCCCATGGATCCACTTTTTCGCGCGCTCATTCAACTGGAAAGACTTGGTCATCGACCGCCCCCGCGTCACAAGGATGCCGATATCCGCGCCTTCGTAGCGGTAATCACCCGGTTGCAGAATGCGCAGGAAGAAGGCTTCGTTCTCGCTCTCCACCGCGCGGCGGTGATAATCGAAGCGGTCAAAGACCACGCTGCCGTCTTCCTTCATCTTGTAGATGCCGGTCTCGGGCGCTTCGGTGCAGATGTCGACGCTGTCATCGGTATGTTTGATGACCATCTGGCTCCAACCGTCGATGTTGTCCGGATCGGCCCAACGGGCGTTCAACTCATCCACGTCGAGGTTGAACTTCTTGCGGCTGAACTCCAACAGGTGGAACAGGAAGAGCGGCGCATCGGCATGAGCAAAGGCGGCGTGGTTGGTCATCGAAGACGCGCCTGTGATGCGCGGGTTCAACTCCCCTAGCCACAGATCGCCGGTCTTTTTGTCGATCAGGAAATCAAGCTCGAAATAGCCGCGATAGCCCTCCTTGCGCAGCTGCTCCCCGAACTTGAAGGTCAGATCGCGGGCCTTCTCGCGCACCTTCGGCGGGAAGGCGGTGGCGAGGATTTCGTTGCCACACCAGCCGCCACGATAGGGGGTCAATTCCTTGAAACCCACCAGTTCGGTCATCAGCGGGCCGACGATGGTGCCCTCCTTGGTCGCACAGGCCTCGATCGCCGCGCCACGGCAATCGATCCGCTTCATGATCTTGATCTCGCCCTCGCCGATGATCTCGCTCTCGTGGCGGCGGAAGTCGGCTTCGGACTTGATGAAGAAGGTCGTGTGCCCGCTGTCGCCATAGGCCGACTGCAACACCAGATCATGGCCGATCCCGGCCTTCTCGCAGGTCTTTTTCAGGTCGTCGTAAGATTTTACCTCGGCCAGAACGTTCGGCACCGAGGGCACACCCGCCTTGTTGCCGATGCGCACTGTTTCGATCTTGTTGTCCATAGACTGGCGCAGCTTGGCTTTCGGGAACCAGACCTCGGCGCCCAACTCCTTGCTGAGACGCTCGGTCTCTTCGTCGAACATCAAAAAGACGAACTTGGGCTTGCCGCCGCGACGCTTGATGAAGTCGATGACCTCTTTGTGCTGCAGCAGGTAGTTGTTGATGTCCTCGATGCTCTGGAACTCCGCATGGGGCTGTTCCGAGGGGCAAAAGACGTTGGGGTGCTTGCCGCCGTAGCAGTCGATATAGCAGATGTATTTGAAATTCTTCACCCATTCATCAAGGCCCAACAGATTGAAGTTCGTGGCCGAGATGAAATAGACCGGGTCCTCGTTTCGGTGAAAGAACCGGCGGATTTCGGAGATATTCTTGAGAATTTTTACCATGTCGTGGGTCCTTTTGGTCAAACGGGTGAAGAAGAAAGGTCTTTGCGGCGCACGCGTTCCAGCGCCTCCGCAGTAAAGACGCGCAGGCCCAGATCGGGCCGGTATCCGTGGATCTCGCTCACGTCGAGCGCGCGCATAAAGTCGAGAATTTCCTGACTGACGACCTGTCCGGGAACGAGGATCGGAAAGCCGGGCGGATAGGGGATAATGAAACTGGCCGAGACCACCGTGTCGCCCGCGTCCATCACCTCTTGGAGTGAGCCGTTCAGGTCGAGGTAGTCACAGTTCTTCTCATCATATGCGAGGAAGAAGGGCGTGCGAATGTCCCCCTCTGGCGTATCCGCGGCGCGGAAGGCTTCGTGGAAGCAACTGAAATCCGGCAGCGGGGGGTAGTTTTCCATCAGGTTGGTCACACGCCGATCAAACGACAGCCGTTCCATCCGGCTGGCGTCGTCCAAAAGATCGTCGAGCGATTTGGCGATCTCGACCAGCACTTCGATCAGATAGGCGACCGAAGAGCGCGTGGTGCCGATGTTGGTCATGAACAACACGGTATTGCGCGAGGTCTTGTTTATCTGGATGCCGTATTTATCCATCAGGATCTGGGTCTTGAAGGTATCGCCATCCCAACCGGTGCCGCCCACGGCCAAGGTCACGCGGGTGGCGTCGAGCACAAACTCATCCTGTTCCCAGCAATCCCACATGTCGGTCCAGCCCTGTTCGGTGTCGTAATAGCTGGTCACCCCGCTTTCGCGGTGGGTTTCGGGGATCATGTCACCTGCGGTCAGCACCTTGAAATACTTCCGTAGCAAGGCGTGTTCGCTGATCGCGCGGCGCATCGACATCGCCGCTTCGACCTGCCGCTGCACGAACTCAAAGCCCTCAAGTTCCACCTGTCGCCGCCCGACATCCAGCGAGGCGATGATCTGGTAGTTCGGCGAGGTTGAGGTGTGGGTCATATAGGCTTCGTGGAAGCTCTGTTCGACCTCGCCTTTGAAGTCCTGATCGTTGACATGGATCATTGACCCCTGCCGTAGGGAGGTCAGGGTTTTATGGGTCGATTGCGTGGCATAGGCCCGCACCCGAGCCTGCGGTGGCGGGATCAGCCGGGTGTTGAGCAGGGTCTCATCATCCGCGTCTTTCAGTGTCTTTTGCTGCGCCTCATAGGCCTCGGCATGGGCGTCAGACTTGAATTTCTCGCGCAGTGTATTGGCCGCGTTCATCGCCGTGCGCTGGCGGTATGTGGGGCTAAACCGGGCGAAAGCGAACCACGCCTCATCCCAGAGGAAGATCAGATCGGGCTTGATCGCCAGACATTCCTCCATCACCCGCTCGACGTTATAGACCAGCCCGTCGAAGGTGCAGTTGGTCAGCAAAAGCATCCGCACCCGATCAAGCTTGCCCGCCGCTTTCAGCTCCAGCAGCCGGTGCTTGACCTCGCGCAGCGGCACCGCACCGTACATCGAGTATTCATTCAGCGGATAACTGTCGAGATAGCTGACCTGCGCGCCGGCCAGTACCATGCCGTAGTGATGGCTCTTGTGGCAGTCGCGGTCGACCAGCACGATGTCGCCGGGCCGCACCAGCGCCTGTACCACGATCTTGTTGCAGGTCGACGTGCCATTAGTGGCGAAAAACGTCTGTTTAGAGCCGAAAGCGCGGCTTGCCAGTTCCTGCGCCTCTTTGATCGGGCCATGCGGCTCAAGCAGACTATCGAGGCCGCCGGAAGTTGCCGAAGTCTCTGCAAGGAAGATGTTAGGCCCGTAAAACGCCCCCATGTCCTGAATCCAGTGCGAGCGCGAGATCGACTTGCCGCGACTGATCGGCATGGCGTGGAAGACGCCTGTGGGCTGTTTCGAATACTCCACCAACGCGGTGAAGAAGGGCGACTTATTGCGCGCCTGCACCCCCCGCAGGATGTTGAGATGCAATTCCATGAAATCTTCTTGGTTGTAGAAAACCCGCCGGCAAATCCCCAGATCCAGCCCCGCGATATCCTCGACCGAGCGTTCGGTGACTAGATAGGCGTCCAACTCGGGCCGGACCTTGGCGATCATCCGGCAAAGTTCGGGGCCGTAGCTTTCAGGCTCAAGCGCGTCGATCTCATCGCGCCCCCCCGCGCGGGCGAGGTAGCGGGTCAGGATTTGCTGATCGACTTTCGACTTCAGCGTCAGACCGGGGCGGACAACGATGGCTTGAATGTTATGGTTGAACATCACCGCGATCAGCGCGTCTTCGAGGCTGGGCACCACGACGGCTTCGTAGATGAACGGGTCTTCGGTCCGGCGCATGCGGGTGACATTGCTGCGCAGCCAGCGCTCTTGTTGTTCGTTCACATTGTCGACGATCAGCACTTCGAAATAGGGCTTGGCTAGGGCGCGCGCCTCGGGTGGGAGCATCGCCTCGTCGTCATGTTCGTCTTGATCCAGACTGTCGCGTTCCAGCGGGATCGTGCGGCGCCGGTAAGCGCCGGTGGTCAGCGCACGGGTCACCCGGTTCACGGCAAAGGCCAGATCCTCGAAATTGCCATGGGCGAATTGACGGCGCATGTGGTCAAAGGCGGACATGCCCGGAAAGGCCCAATAGGGCTCGATCAGGGCCAGCGAGTCGAACAGCGCCTCGATTTCCTTGCGGCCCTGCGCCGCGCCTTTGCCCTTAGGGTCACGCGACATGGCGGCGGCGGCGGCGCGCAGGGCACTCCACCGATCCGACCGCAGTTGAATGGCCGAGGAATAGTCGTTCATAGAATGCATCAGTCGTCCTCTGCTGGAGGGCCGACCGATGCCTAGGTACCGCAGTCTGCGAACCTAATCTCGGCCTAGCCGCTGGTATTGTCGTTCTGCCCGGGTGTTTCGGGCGTTGTTTGTGGGTCTGGCATGGCCGCAGCAGGTGCCGCGGGCGCCGGTGTCTGTGCCACTTCCGGCGCGGTGCCGGCAGTGGCGCTGGCAAGTGGCTCCGGTGGGAAACCGTTCTTGCCCTTATAGGCGGGGATCTCGGCGGGCACCTGTTGGGCTGGCACATCGACATGCAGGCCTGCACGGCTGCCCTGCTGCGGAACTTCGAGCGGGCCGAGGGTGTGCAGGAAGGCATCCGCGCCGCTGTCGCGGTCATAGACCGGGAAATCGGTCGGGCGATCGCGGAAGGATTTGAGCAGCTGGCCCAAGCCCTTCATCCCCGTCTCACGCTGGCGGCGCACCATGTTGAGATCGATCTCAATCGGGAACATGTCCTCTTGGCCCGCCGACTGGTGCAGCACCATCGAGGTTGGATCGACCACGCAGGATTTACCCACGCCGCCCGCGCCCAGGCCGTTCACGTCGAAGATATAGCACTGGAACTGCGCCGCCGTGGCCCGCGCGATGGCAAGCTCGGCATCGCGGTCGGTGGTGCCGGTCAGAACGGGGTGCAACAGCACTTCGACACCCTGAGAGGTCAACTGGCGCGTCGTCTCGGGGAACCACATGTCATAGCAGATCGACAGGCCAAAGCGGCCCACATCTGGCACATCGAAGATGCAGAATTCGTTGCCTGCCGCGATCCCGGCCTCATAGGGCCGGAACGGGAACATCTTGGCATAGCGGCGCACCACCTCGCCTTCGGGGTTGATGACGACCGAAGTGTTATAGACCCGGCCATCTTCGGGATGCTTTAGGAACATCGAACCGGGGATCAGCCAGACGCGGTGTCGCCGCGCGGCGGCCTGAAACTGTTCAATCGTCTCGTTCTCGGGTGGCAGGGCAAACCGGTCGAGCGGGCCGAAAGGCGCCAGTTCAGAGAACAGCACCATCTGCGTCCAAGGGAAGCGTGCCATCAGAATGTCGAGCCGTTGGATCATGCCATCGACATTGGGCTGCAAGGCATTGACGTACATCTGCACGCCGGCAATCGCGAAAGGGGTCATGCGTGAATACTCCGAACAACGCGGCGCAATGGACCATTTCCCTGCTTATCTCCGCGACGCACGTGTCTTACGCCCTCACGACCAGAACGGAAACAGGCGAACGACGCACAATGCGGTCGGCATTGGAGCCAACGAGGAATTCGCGCAGGCTGTCGGGGTGCTCAGATCCCATGACCACCAGATCGGCGTTTGATTTCTTTATCGTTTTTAGCGCCTCGCGGTGGATTTTGCCGAACTTGAGGTGCTGCTTCACCTTTACGTCATCAGGCACTTCCCGCTCGACAAGCTTTTCAAGCGCTTTGGCCGCGCGGCCTGTGGCCTGTTTTTCGTAATCTGCGGGAAAGAACCCTTCGACCAGCGGCGTGCCCATGTCAGGCACGACCGACAGGATATGCAGGGTGCCCTTGGACAGACGGATCATATCCACCGCCTGCGGCAGCGCTTTCTCCCATGATTTTGGGTCACTCAGGTCAACCGTCAGCAAGATATTGTCAAACATGGTGCGCCCTCCTCAGGCTGTCGCGGGCTTGCGGGTGTCACGCGCGGCACGGCCCCGTTGCAGGAAGACGACCAGTGCCAGCAGCAACAGCGCGGGGATGAACATCCAATATTTGCTGGGTTGCGGCATCGGTTTCAGCACGCGCAGCACCTCTTGGTCCCAATCAAGGCCCGCGCCCTGCGCAGGGCTATCGTAGAGGACATCGTCGATGATCATCTTGTCGCCATCCTCGCGGAACATGAGACCTGCGGCTTCCAGCTTCTCGGCCCCAGTCTCGCCCGCGCCAATCGGCAGCAGCGCGACGAACTCCAGCGGGTCGCCCAGATCGTTCACGCCCGACACCCGCAACCGGAGCCGTTCGCCCGCCGGTGTTTCCTCAGCCGCCTGCACGATCTCGGTCGGGGCCTCTTCGCTATAGGGCGGATAGACCATGTCCATCCAGAACCCCGGACGGAACAGGGTAAAGGCAATCAGCAGCAGCGCGATGGTTTCATAGAAACGGTTGCGGGCCAAAAACCAGCCTTGGGTCGCGGCGGCGAAAAGCAGCATTGCCACGGTTGCCACAACAAAGATGAACAGCCCCTGCCCCCATGTGACCCCGATCAACAGCAGTTCCGTGTTGAAGATAAACAGGAACGGCAGCGCCGCGGTGCGCAGGGAGTAGAAGAAGGCGACCAAGCCAGTGCGGATCGGATCACCGCCCGAAACGGCGGCGGCGGCGAAACTGGCCAAGCCGACCGGCGGGGTCACATCGGCCATGATGCCGAAGTAAAACACGAACAGGTGCACGGCGATCAGCGGCACGATCAGTCCGTTCTGCTGACCCAATGTCACGATCACCGGCGCCAACAGCGCCGAGACGACGATGTAGTTCGCAGTGGTGGGCAAGCCCATGCCAAGGATCAACGACAGAACCGCCGTCAGAAAGAGGATCGCAAGGATATTGCCGCCCGAGAGTACCTCAACCACATCCGCCAGTGCCGAGCCGACACCGGTCTGGCTGACCGCGCCCACGATGATACCGGCAGTTGCCGTGGCGATGCCGATACCGATCATGTTGCGTGCGCCAGTGACCAACCCGTCGATCAGGTCAAGTACACCCGCTTTCACGTCGTTCACAAACTGGCTTTCGCCGCGGAACATCGCCATCAGCGGGCGCTGTGTCAGCAGGATAAAGATCATGTAAGCCGCCGCCCAAAAGGCCGAGAGGCCGGGGGACAGGCGATCCACCATCAGCGCCCAGACCAACACGACGACAGGCAGGATGAAATGCAGCCCGGACCGCGCGGTAGGTCCGGGCATTGGCAACGATGTCACCTCTGCATTGGGGTCGTCCAGCTTCAGCGGTTCTTCCTTACTCGCCACATAAAGCAGGCCAACATAGACCGCCGTGAGGAAGACAAAGATGATGTAGCCCGCCGTTTTAGGGAAGGCCGGGCGGATCCAGCCCATCAGGTAATAGACGGCAAAGGACAGCGCGCAAATCGCGATGATCGCAAAGGCGATACCGATCAACTGCTGCACCAGCGGTTTGGGCGTATAGGCGCGGGGCAGACCCTGCATCCCGGCTTTCATCGCTTCAAGGTGCACGATGTACACAAGCGCGATGTAGGAAATAACCGCAGGCAAAAAGGCGTGTTTGACCACGTCGAAATAGGGAATGCCGACATATTCGACCATTAGGAACGCCGCAGCGCCCATCACGGGCGGCATGATCTGGCCGTTGACCGAAGAGGCCACCTCGACCGCGCCTGCTTTTTCGGAGTTGAAGCCCACTTTCTTCATCAGCGGAATGGTGAATGTGCCGGTGGTCACAACGTTCGCGATGGATGAACCCGAGATCAGGCCGGTCATGGCCGATGCCACAACCGCCGCTTTCGCCGGACCGCCACGCATGTGGCCCATGAGGCTGAACGCGACCTGAATGAAGTAGTTGCCCGCGCCCGCACGGTCCAACAGCGAGCCGAACAGCACGAAGAGGAACACGAAAGAGGTCGACACACCAAGCGCGATGCCAAAGACGCCCTCGGTCGTGATCCACTGGTGGTTCACAATCTCCGACAGGCTGTTGCCCTTATGTGCGATGATGCTGGGCATATAGGGGCCAAGCACGGTGTAGAAAAGAAAGACACTCGCCACGATCATCAGCGCAGGCCCAAGGGCACGGCGGGTGGCTTCGAGCAGAATTAAGAGTCCGGTAACACCTGCGATATAGTCTGGCAGGATTGGTGCACCGACGCGGTTGGCGATCTCGCGGTAGAAGATAAAGAGGTATAGCGCACAAAAGGTGCCGACGATGGCCAAGGCCCATTCCCAGATTGGAATGCGGTTCTTGGGCGAGCCGAGAAGCACTGTCGCGATGACAAAGGCTGCCGGGATCGGGATCCACCAAACGGCGGTCGAATCCTTGGTGCTGACCATAAAGAGTGCGGCAAGCACGATGGGAACGATGACGCCAAGCGCCACCTGAAAGCTGGTGCGCGTGGCCGGGAACACCATGATGCCAAGGAATACGGCAAAGCCCAAGTGAATGGAGCGGGCCAGCGTATCGTTGAAAAGACCAATGGGTGACGCGATGTAGAGTTGAAACAGGGACCAAGCCAATGCCACCAACAGCAGCAAGGTGCCCATCAGCCCGCTGACAGCACGGCCGCCCGTATCAGAAGAAGCGACAAGTTCGTCCAGTTCCGCCTGGCTCAGTCCGCCTCGGTCACCGGTTGCGGCGGTTTCGACAGCCGCCGCCTTTTGCTGGTCCTTCTCAGACATATCGTCCCCCTGTCGGCTCCACCTTGGGGTGGATGCGCATATTGTTTTTTTCGGGTCTCTGACGGCAGCGTACCGCCGCCAGAGCTATCATGTCACGCGAAGATTACTCGATCCAACCTTGCTCTTTGTAATACTTCTCTGCACCGGGGTGCAGCGGAGCAGACAGACCGCCCGAGATCATCTCTTCTTGGGTCAGGTTCTCAAACGCCGGGTGCAGACGCTTGAAACGGTCGAAGTTGTCAAAGACAGCTTTGACGACCTGATAAACCACATCGTCATCCACATCGGCGGATGTGACGAATGTCGCTTTCACGCCGAAGGTTTTGATGTCGCTGTCGGTGCCCTTATACATGCCGCCCGGCACGGTGGCCTCGGCATAATAGGGGTTGTCGTCGATCAGACCTTGGATCGCGTCACCGTCTACGGGGATCAGCTTGGCGTCGATGGTCGACACGGCTTCTTGGATCGAACCGTTCGGGTGGCCCACAGTGTAGATGATCGCATCCACTTTGTTGTCGCCCAGTGCAGCGGCCTGCTCGGCAGGCTTCAGCTCGGAGGCCAGTGCAAAATCGTCCAGCGTCCAACCCTTGGCGTCCATCACGACTTCCATGGTGGCGCGCTGACCGGAACCGGGGTTGCCGATGTTGACGCGCTTGCCTTTAAGATCGTCGAACGACTCGATACCGCTGTCGGCACGGGCGATCACGTTGAACGGCTCACCATGCACGGAGAAGACCGCGCGCAGGTTGTCGAACTTGTCGCCCTCGAACTGCGAAGAGCCATTGTAGGCGTGGAACTGCCAGTCGGACTGGGCCACGCCCATGTCCATGTCGCCCGCTTTGATCGCGTTGATGTTCGCGATGGACCCGCCGGTCGACGGCGCGGTGCATTTCAGGTTGTGGTCCGCTGTGCCGCGGTTCACCAGACGGCAGATCGATTGACCGACGACGAAGTAAACGCCTGTCTGGCCACCGGTGCCGATGGTGATGAACTTTTCCTGCGCCATGGCCGCAGTGCCGGCCACCATGGCACCGGTCATCGCGAGCATTTTGAACATTTTCATAAGATGTCTCCCATTGTTATATTGGCGGACCACCCTTTAGGCGGACACCATTGCATGCACAAGTAGAGCGCCGCAGCCTTTAGGCAATTGACTGGGCAGGGAAATTTCTAACGCGCCGTTCAGGGCCCAAGCAGACATGCCCTTGTGGCGGGAATCCCCGTATTCAGGTTAGGTCGGATTGCCATCGCGATCAATGCAACTCCCTTTCATGGCGCAACCCGGCCCCCAAAGCCTATCCTACACGCCGGGGCAAATCCGGCAGAACCGGCGCGGCGGCGATGAGCGATTTGGTATATTCATGCTGTGGCGCGTCGAAGACCTGCGCTGTCTCTCCGGCCTCTACGATCTTGCCGGACTGCATCACCAGCACCCGGTCCGTCACCGTGCGCACCACCGACAGGTCGTGCGAGATAAAGAGATAGGTCAGGTCATAATGGCTGCAAAGCTCGGCCAGCAGATCAAGGATCTGCGCCCGGACCGAGACATCCAGCGCGCTAACCGCCTCGTCGAAAAGGATCAACTCAGGCCGGATGATCAGCGCGCGGGCGATGGCGATGCGTTGGCGCTGCCCGCCCGAGAATTCGTGAATGTATTTGCGCGCATCTGCGGGGCGCAGCCCCACGGCGGTCAGCGCTTCGTCAATCGCGCGGGTCCGCTCCGCCCCCTGCGGCGCGCTGTCGAGCAGGTGGAAAGGCTCGGTCACCAACCGATCAACGCGGTGGCGCGGATTGAAGCTGCCGAATGGGTCTTGGAACACCACCTGCATCTTGCGGCGCACGGCAAGGTTCGGCTTTGTCCCGGTAAAGACGGGCTGGCCATCAACGGTGATACTGCCCTCTTGCACCGGCTCCAGCCCCAAAATCGCCCGAGTCAGGGTCGATTTCCCGCAACCGGATTCCCCGACCAGCCCCAAACGCTCCCCCCGGTTCAGGGTAAAGCTGAGATTGTCCACCGCGCGGAATGTGCCGGGCGCGCCGAAAAGCGTTTTGCGCGGCAGATGGTAATCGCGGCAGACGCCTTTGACCTCCAACAACGGCACGGGCGCGGGTGGCGTGGGCAGGTTGACCTCATGGCGGGAAGCCTCAAAGAGCATCTTGGTATAGGGGTGGCGCATGTCGCGCAGCAGGCTCTGAGTCTCTCCCTGCTCGACAATCTGGCCCTTGCGCATGACGATGATGCGGTCGGCCATATCGGCCACGACGGCAAGGTCATGGGTGATCATCAACAGCCCCATGCCGTCTTCGCGCGCCAGACGGGTCAGCAGGGCGAGGATTTGCGCCTGTGTGGTGACATCTAGCGCCGTGGTCGGCTCATCGGCGATCAACAGACGCGGGCGCAGGGCGATGGCGATGGCGATCACCACCCGCTGGCGCTGCCCGCCGCTCAACTCATGCGGATAGCGCGACAGGGGGAAGCGATCTTGGGGCAGGCCGACGCGGGTGAGCGTATCGGCGGCGCGTGCCTCGGCCTCGGCCCGCGAGACGCTGGGCTCATGCACGCGGATGGTTTCGGCCACTTGGCGACCGATGGTCTGCACCGGGTTCAGCGCGGTCATCGGCTCTTGAAACACCATGCCGATGTCATTGCCGCGCACGCCGCACAGCGTCGCTTCGCTCATTTGGGTCAGATCATCATCGCCCAGCATGATATGGCCGGTGGTCGTGGCCCCCTTAGGCAGCAGTTGCATCGCCGCCAGCGCGGTCATCGACTTGCCCGAGCCGCTTTCCCCGGTCACGGCCACGATCTCTCCCGGTGCGACGGAAAAGGTCACCCCGTCGAGGATGCGCAGCCCGTGGATCGACAGCGAAAGATTGGAAACGGTCAGAAGCGTCATGTGCGTGCCACCCTCAGGCGGGGATCAAGCAGGTCACGCAGCCCGTCGCCCATCAAGTTCAGCCCCAGCACCGTCAGGATGATCGCGAAACCCGGCATCAAGGCCATATGCGGCGCGATACTGACCATGGTTTGCGCATCGGCCAACATTCGGCCCCATGACGGCACCGGCGGCTGCGCGCCGAGACCGACATAGCTCAGGCCCGCCTCGGCGAGGATGCCGAGAGAGAACTGGATGGTCCCCTGCACGATCAGCAGATTGGCAACGTTGGGCAAGATATGCTCAAACGAGATCCGCGCCGCGGACTTGCCCGCCACGCGGGCCGCCATGATGAACTCCCGCTGCCAAAGCGACAGCGCGGCGCCGCGGGTGATGCGGGCGAAGACAGGGATGTTGAAGATGCCGATGGCGATGATCGCGTTGATCGCCCCGGCCCCGAAGACAGCTGTGATCAGGATGGCGATGACAATGGCCGGAAAGGCAAAGACCAGATCATTGCCGCGCATGATGACCTCATCCACAAGGCTCCCGCGCCGCGCTGCGGCCCAAAGCCCCAGCGGCACGCCCGCGCCCATGCCGATCCCCACCGCCACCAACGCCACGGCGATAGATGTCCGCGCGCCGACCATGATCATGCTGAGGATGTCGCGGCCAAAGTGATCTGTGCCCATGGGATGGGCCAGCGAAGGGCTGTGCAGTTTATTGGCGATGTCGAGCCCGGCATAGTCATAGGGCGTCCAGACAAAGGAGATCTGCGCGGCCAGCAGAAAGACCGAGGTGAGCGCAGCGCCAAGGATCAAGTTGCGGTTCATGTGCGTGCCCTCAGCCGGGGATCGACAGCGGCATAGGCCAGATCGACAAGGAAATTCACCAAGATCACCGAAAAGACCAAGAGCATCACCACCGACTCGACCACGATCAGATCCCGCGCCGAGATCGACTGAAACACCAGCCGCCCAAGGCCGGGGAGGTAGAAAACCTGCTCAATGATGATCGACCCGGCCAACAGGAAAGAGAACTGCAGGCCGATGATCGTCAGCACCGGGATCAGTGCATTGCGCAGACCGTGACGCCAAAGCGCCTGCCGCGCGGTCAGCCCCTTGGCCCGCGCGGTGCGCATGAAATCTTCGCCCAGAACATCCAGCAGGGCCGAGCGCATGACCCGCGCGAGGATCGCCGCCTGCGGCAAGGCCAGCGCGATGGCAGGAAGGGTCAGCGCATGCAACCCGGCGAAAAGCCCCTTGTCCCAGCCGACGAAGCCGCCCGCCGAAAACCAGCGCAGATTGATCGAAAAGATCAGCACGAGGATCATGGCAAACCAGAAGTTCGGCACCGCCACGCCCAATTGCGTCGCCCCCATCACGCCAACGTCGCCCGCTCGTCCGCGGCGTGAGGCGGCGTAGATGCCCGCCGGAAAGGCCACGATGACAGAGAGGAAAAGCGCATAGAGCGCCAAGGGTACAGAAACCCAGAGCCGGTCGCCGATCATCTCGGTCACCGGGGTGCGATAGGTGTAGGACGTGCCGAAATCGCCGCGCAGCATGCCGCCAACCCATTCTAGGTAGCGCTCGGGTCGGGATTGATCGAGACCCAGCTCACTGCGCAGCGCGGCCAGTGTTTCTGGCTGTGCATTCAGGCCCAGCATAAACGAAGCCGGATCGCCGGGGGCGACCTCGATCACCATGAAGATCACCAGCGACGCAACCGCGAGACTGATGAGCAGGGAGAGAAATCTTTTCAACGCATAGCGCAACATAGCGCGGAGGTTAGGCGGCACGCTCGGGAGGGTCCAGAGCCCGCGTGCAGTTTCCCCGAGGAGAAAGAGAGAAATGCTGAATTTTTAAGGCCCAGGCAGCGCGGGGCCGGGGTACACATCGAAAGAATCCAGCATTGTGAGCATGTTATGCACTGAAACTGCCGTTTTCCCGTTCCTAATCGCTATGCGCTGGAACCATATCCGTTATGCGGTGTTGTCTTCGGGAGAACAGACAAAACTGGAGAATAAAAATGAAAACGACTTTGAAAACACTTGCGATCGCCGGCCTTCTGGGCACCGTTTCCGCACCCGCCTTCGCCGCTGCTCACATGGACATGGCCACCATGACCTGCGCCCAGTACCAAGAATTGAGCGATGAAGACAAAATGGAAGTTGCTTCCATGGCAATCGCCGAACTGGAAGATGGCGGCCACGGTGGCTCGCTGATCACCGAGACCAAAAACGACGGTTCCGAGCCGAGCGACATCTCCGCTGAAGAAGCGACAGACGCCGAAGAGACCGAAGATTCCCTAATCGACAACACCAAAGCTGTTGAAGATTCCGAAGAAGCCGACGAAATGGCTGACACTGAGATGCAGCAGGCTATGGAAGACTTCGTTGTAGTCTGTAACCAGAACCCCGATGCACTGGTCAGCGAAGCCGCAGCAAACATGCGTGGCAAAGACTAATAGGTCTTCGCTTGTTATAGAGAGGGCGCGCTTTACGGCGCGCCCTTTTTCGTTGTGTTTTAGATATTTATCTAATCACTCGGCCCAACTTACACCGCTCAGATCGGTGGCTTGGGTAGGTGCGTTCACCCAAAGCCCCTGCACACCGGCCTTAGCGATCGTCGGAAATGCGAGCTGGAACAGGTATCCGTTCACGTAGTCTTCGGCGATGGTCTGCTGTGCCTTGGCCAGCATCTCACTCCGCGCGGCGGGGTCGGCGGTTTTGTTGAACTCCGCAATCAGAGACTGGAATTCAGCATTGTCATACTGGAAGTAATAGTCCGGGTTGGCATAGATGTTGATGTCCATCGGCTCTGTGTGGCTGACGATCGACAGGCCGAAATCTTTGCCTTTGAACACGGTTTCCAACCACTGCGCCCATTCGACATTGGTGATCTGCGCCTTGATGCCAACTTCGGCCAGTTGGGCTGCGATGATCTCTCCGCCGCGGCGGGCGTAGGATGGGGGCGGCAGGTGCAATGTCGTCTCGAACCCATCGGGGAAACCAGCCTCGGCCAGCAGCGCCTTAGATTTCTCGGGGTCGTAGCTGCTCATCTCAGTCAGATCGACGTAGTCTGGGTTATGCGGCGCGAAATGTGTGCCGATGGGCGTGCCATAGCCGAACATCGCCCCATTAATGATTGCCTGACGGTCGATGGCATGGGCCACAGCCTCGCGGACTTTGACGTTATCGAAAGGTTCGCGCTTGTTATTGATCGACAGGATCGTTTCCCCCTCGGTCGAGCCGATCAGCACTTGGAAACGGGGGTCGGCCTCGAACTGGGGGATATTTTCCGGCGCGGGGAAGCCGGTGAAAACATCGACATCCTCGGCCATGACCGAGGCGAAAGCCGCTGTCGGGTCTGAGATGAACTTGAAGGTCGCGCTGGCCAGCGCGGGGGCCTCGCCCCAATAGTCGTCATTCCGGGTCAGAGTGATCTTGTCGCCCTGATTCCAGTTCTCAAACTTGAACGCACCAGTGCCAATCGGGGTCTGCTTGATCGTCTCGACCGTTTCAGGTGCCACGATCACCGCGTCGCCCCAGGCGAGGTTGAATAGCATGTTGCCATTCGGTTCGCTCAGTTTGACCTCAACAGTCTGTGGATCAATGACATTCACCTCGGAAATCGCGGCATAGAGCGCCTTTTGCGCATTGGCGCTGTCTTCGGCGTTGATCCGGTCGAGGGTGAATTTCACATCCTCGGCATCCATCGTGGTGCCATCGTGAAAGGTGACCCCCTCGCGCAGCTTGAACGTATAGGTCAGCCCGTCTTCGGAAATCTCCCAAGACTCAGCCAAGCCCGGCACGACAGAGCCATTGCCCATGAAACGGGTCAGCCCTTCGAAGACATTGGTATAAAGCACCGAGTCGATGGCCCCGGCCGCGGCAGAGGTCGGATCAAGGTGCGGTGGCTCAAGCTGCATGGCGACGGTGATGTCGTCCTTGGCGAAGGCGCTGGTGGCGATGACAGCCAATGCAGCACTGGCTACACCGGTCATCAAACGGTTCAAACGGTTCATGAAGTTCTCCCATATTGGCGTATTTTTTTGCGAGGCTAGCCAAAAGCCGCGCGACGCGCCAGCCTTCGTTGCCAAGCCCGCGCGAGAAGGGTATCGCGGGTGCTTTGCACGGGCGCGCCGCGCGCCGGACCGTCCGTGAAAAGGCATTAGGAGAACGTCATGGCCAGGCTGGGGATTGATTTTGGAACGTCCAACACCGCGGCGGGCATCGCCATCAACGGCACCCCGCAACTGATCGCATTAGAGGCCGAGGCGCAGACCCTGCCGACGGCGGTATTTTTCGATTTCGAAGCGCGTGAAATGCGGATCGGCGCCGCCGCTTCTGACGCGCTACTGGCCGGGGCCGAGGGCCGTTATATGCGCGGGTTGAAAAGCCTCCTTGGCACCCGGCTGATGCGCGAGCGGCGGGTGCTTTTGGGCGAACGGCTGGACTTTATCGATATTGTGGCGCGGTTTCTGGCGCGGGTGAAAACGCAAGCCGAAGCCGCCACGGGGATGCAGTTCGACACAGCACTCTCTGGCCGTCCGGTGCGCTTTCACTCAGCAGATGACGCGCGCGATGCACAAGCACTGACAGACCTGCGCGAGGCCTATGGCCGGGCCGGTTTCGACCATGTGGATTTCATGAACGAACCCGAAGCCGCCGCGCTTGCCAACCGCGCCGCGCTGCGCCCGGGGGATCTGGGACTGGTGATCGATATCGGCGGCGGGACCTCTGATTTCACGCTTTTCCGCCAGCGCGGGAATGATGAGATCGACATTTTGGAAAGCCACGGCATCCGCCTTGGCGGGACCGATTTCGACCGGTCCTTGTCCATCGGGCGGGTGATGCCGCAGCTTGGGATGGGCAGCGAAATTCGCCATGCTTTCGGAGGCGACACCCACATCGCGCCCAATGCGATCTTCAACGATCTGGCCACTTGGGCGAAAATTCCGTTTCTCTATGGCGCTGACACCCGCAAGGCGGCGGCGGAATTGCATAAGTTTGCCGAACATCCCAAGCGTCTGGCACGGTTGGTTAAAGTGCTTAATGAAGAGCTTGGTCATGATCTTGCTTTTGCCGTCGAAGCGGGCAAAATCCGCGCCAATGGCGCAGGGGCCGAGGGGGATGCAGATCCGGTGATCGACGTGTCGATGCTCAAACCCCGCGCGACTTTGCCCCTGCCCCGTGACTGGATGCGTAAGCGGCTCTCGAAACTGGCCGCACAGATGGGGGATGCAGCGGAGACGACAGCGCGTAACGCAGGCATCGCGCCCGGCGCCGTGGACCGGCTGATTTTTGTCGGCGGGTCGAGCCTGATGGAGGTGGTCGAGGCCGAAATGCGCACACGCTTTCCGCACGCGGAAGGACATCGGGGGGCGGCGCTGACGGCAATTGTTGAGGGGTTGGCGTTGAGTGCCGGTGGGGGAGAACGCGGCTGATCCGTCTGGTTGAGGGTGCGGGATCGGTATTTAAGAAAGGATGAAGTTGAAAGGGGGAGACGCTCCCCCCTGGTGGGGGCGAGATTGGCGGGGCGTTGTTGTTTGGGGCGCGCGAATTAAGCAGGCTGGGGCTTTTTACTGTGCAGGGGGCTTCGGCGGGCTATGTTCATCATGTCCATGAATTTCAGGAAGAACGCGAATGGCCCCACTGATCCAGAAAAAGCCCCCTACCTCTGCCGTGCAGGAAGAGGCGGAAGAACGCTCTGTCAGTGAGGCGGCGGCGCTGTCGCCCAAGCTGATCTATGAGGTGATCCGGCGCGAGGGGCGCGATGAGTTGAACCGCACCAACCGGTCGTTGATCTGGTCGGGGATATCCGCGGGGATGCTGATCAGTCTTTCGGTCTTGGGGGAAGCGATTTTCCGAACCTATTTGCCAGATGCAGGCTGGCGTTTTCTGCTGGAGAACCTCGGCTATTCATTGGGGTTCATCGCGGTCATCATGGGCCGGATGCAGTTGTTTACCGAAAACACCATCACCACGGTCTTGCCCCTGATGCAGGAACGCAGCCTGAATATTCTGTGCAGGCTCATGCGGCTTTGGGCCGTTGTGCTGGGGGCCAATGTGATCGGGGCCTTCGCGGCGGCCGCGCTGTTTATCTATACGCCCGCCATCCCGGCGGAGGTTTTGCCCGCCATCATCAGCCTTTCGGAACACGCGACGGGCATGCCGGCGGCGGAGGGGTTTTGGCGGGCCATTCCGGCGGGGGTCATCGTGGCATTGATCGTCTGGATGCTGCCCGAAGCGGATGAGGCGGCGTTTTTCCTGATCCTGACCTTTACCTGGCTTATTGCCGCGGGGGATTTCACCCATATCGTCGCAGGGTCTGTAGAGATGGCTGCGCTCATTCTGCATGGCGGGCTGGGGCTTGGTCAGGCGATCTTTGGCTTCTTCCTGCCGGTGCTTGTCGGCAACATCATCGGCGGTACGTTGATCTTCACCCTTGTTGCTTGGGGGCAGGTCCGCGACGATGTGGAGGACAGCTAACGCGAAGCGGTCCCGGTTTTTGCCGGGGCCGAATTGAAAGGATTGGCATTGGTGCTGCGCAGACCTCCGACCCGACCGGCGATCTATTGGGATGCTTTCAAGGCGAGCCTAAAACAAGCGGCCGACGATAACCTTGCGCTGATCTCAGCCGGAGTGGCGTTTTTCGCGATGCTGTCGTTGTTTCCCGCGCTGGCGGCGCTGATCGCGCTTTTGGGGCTAATCTCGGACCCTGTTGTGGTCATTGCCCAGTTGGAGGATGTGCGCGGGCTGCTGCCGGATGATGTCTATGACATTATCAATACGCAGGTGACCGGGCTTGTCACCGCGCGGGCCGATACCTTGGGTTGGGCCGGTATTGTATCGCTGCTGGTGGCGCTGTGGTCTGCGCGGGCCGGTGTCGGGGCGATGGTGATCGGTCTGAACGCCGTCTATAACGAGCGCAACCGCAATGCTGCGAAACATTACCTGCATGCTTTGATTTTGACGGTGAGCCTTGTGGGGGTGGGGATCGTGGCGCTGCTGGCGGTGGTGGTCGCGCCCATCATTCTGGCGTTTATCCCGCTTGGTCCCTTTGGCAACGCCGTCGCCGACCTGCTGCGCTGGACCGTTGCCACGGCGGTTTTGTTTGCCGGTGTGGGTGTGCTTTACCGTTTCGGCCCAAACCGGCGCGCGGCGCGATTGCCTTGGCTTAGCAGCGGGGCGATTTTGGCGGTGATGTCTTGGGCGGTGCTTTCGATAGGGTTTTCCTATTACGTCGCCAATTTCGGCAACTACAATCAGGTCTATGGCTCAATCGGGGCCGTGATTGCGATGTTGGTCTGGCTTTGGATCAGCAGTTTTCTGATCCTATTCGGCGCGGCCCTGAACGCGCAGGTCGAACGGCGCACGCGCCCGGACAGCACCATCGGCCCGGCCAAACCGCGCGGGCAACGTGGGGCCGAGGCCGCGGATACCTTTATCGATATCACGCAAGAGTAGCTGTTAAAGCAGGGGACGCTTTTGGCGGCCCTCAAGTTCGGTCACGCCCGCTTTCGCCAATGCGGCGAGGTCGTTGATCTGAAGCACCCTGTCGGACCACGAAAGCAACTGGCGTTCTTTCAGGGCGCCGAGGGTTTTGTTGGTGTGCACCACCGACAGGCCAAGCGCATCGGCCAGATCGCGCTGTGAATAGGGCAGCAGCATCTGGTTGTGGGTGACCATTCCCAGCGACTGGCCACGCTCGAAAATCTTAACCATCGCCCAAGCGATGGCCTGCATCGCGGTGCGTTGGCCAATGGTGGCAAGGACTTCGCCCATGAAATGTTCTTCGATCGCGGCCAACCAAGTGATATCAAAGGCGCGTTCGGGGTGGTTTTTGAAGAAATTCCAAAACTCGCTGCGGTTGAAAACGCAAAGCCGCATATGGGTCCGGGCTTCGACCGAATGACCCATCTCACCCATGATGCCTGCCTGCAGGCCGATGAAATCGCCGGGGAAGACAAAGCTGATGACCTGACGGTTGCCGTTTTCCAAGGTCTTGTCGCGGATGCCCATGCCGGTCAGCGCGGTGTAAAGCTGGGGTGAGTTTGACCCCTCAAGCAGGATCGGCGTGCCCGGCTCAACCGTTAGCTCACCGGACTTGAACTTCTCCATGAAGTTCACTTCATCTTTCGACATCGGCAGGAAGGCATCTTTGCGACGGAGAGGGCAATAGCGGCATTGTGTCGTCATCAGATAAAATTTGCCTTCTTATGTCTTAGTTTAATGCGCCCTTTCGGCACGCCCCCTATACCGACGACTTTGCTCACCCGGGGGAAGACCATGTCGATCTTGATCTACGAACCGGACCCATTGGTCTGTTCAGACATAAATGAAACGCTTTCTGTCGCGTATCCGCAACGTAAAATTAGCGTTTTAGAGACGTTTGACCCAAGCCATCTGGTAGCAAACGTTAATGACACCGAATGTGCGGTTCTGTCGCTGCGGCGAGATCAGTTGCACCAGCATCTGCTGGATCTATTGAACTTACTGGAATGGTTTCCGATCATCTGTATCGTGAACGATCCGCCTCGGCTGGTAGAAGCTGATAGGAGACTGCGATTCATCACGCGCCCCTTTTCAAGCAGTCATCTGCTCAGTAGTGTCAACGACGCGCTTTCTGACCGGCGGTTATGCCAGCCAGAAATGCCATAACCAAATTTTTGAGACCGTCATGTTCGGTCGCGGAGGGATCTTCCTGACGGGAAGCCTGAGCGGCAGGCTCGCGGTCTGATCCGGCCATGGCGAGCAAGAGGAAACCGACACCGAAATAGACTGCGCCGAGGATCAAAGCAGCGGTGAGCGCCGTGGTGACAGTGATGAGATAAAGCCATGCCGCAAGCGTAAGAAACAGCAGCCCGATCAGTAGGAAAAGCGCGGCCCCGGCGCTGAGCATGGCGGTGCGCAGCGCCCGTCGTAGCGAGCCGCGCAGATGGTTCATCACCGAGGAAAGCATCTTAGCGGCGGGCCGTCACAAGACCGACAAGGAAACCGATGCCTGCGGCAATGCCGAGGGCGGTACCAGGTTGAGCTTGCAGGAATTCCTCGGCTTGCTTTTGAGCTTCCATCGCTTTCAGACGCCCGGTGTCGGCGAAATCACTTGCCGCGTTGCGGGCGTTGTCTCGCATCTCTTCCGACTTGGCCTTGCCGTATTCGCCCAGGGTTTCGGTCAGTGATGTGATGTCTTTTTTAAGCAGCGCAATCTGGTCTGACAGATCGTCGATGGTCAGATCTTTTGCGGCAGCGGTCGGGGTCTTGGCCATGCGGGCCTCCTGAATGTTTGACTGACGATAGGCAGCGCGGGCGCTGAATGCAAAGGGTTCCCTGCGCGAAGCGTTGCGCGGGGAACCCTATTTTTCTGCCCCGGCTTAGGCGTTGAGCGTTTCCGTGGAGGAAAAGAACATCGCTTGCGAGACAGCCGAGACGACCTGATCCACCGAGTAAGGTTTGGAGATCAGGAAGGCGGGCTCTGGCTTGTCACCAGTCAACAGACGCTCCGGGAAGGCGGTGATAAAGATCACCGGACGCATGCCCAGTTCGTTCAGCAGGTCGTTCACCGCATCGATACCCGAAGAGTTATCGGCCAGTTGAATATCGGCGAGGATCAGGTCAGGCACATCGGCCTTGCCCAGCTTCACAGCCTCGTCACGGGTGCGGGCGATGCCGGTCACACGGTGGCCCATCTCAGCGACGATGGATTCAATGTCCATCGCGATTATGGCTTCGTCTTCGATGATCATCACCGAACCCGAGGTGCTGTCGGCCATTTCGCGGTGTGCGATCTGGATCAGCTCATCGGCCTCGGCCTCATCCACGCCAATGATTTTGGCGATTTCACCATGCGAAAAGCCTTCGATCGTGTGCAGCAGCAGCGCTTCGCGGCTGTTGTTTGTCAGGCTCGACAAATGCCGCTGCGCCTTGGCGCGGGGGCCGCTTTCGCCTTCTTCCACCGGGGCGCCTGCGCTGGCCCAGATACCGTACAAAACCTTGAAAAGACCCGTCTTTGTGTCTACTCCATCGAGCACCGAGCGATCAACCAGGATGGCTTCCAGCGCCGCCGCGGCGAAGGTGTCACCACTGGTCTGGCTGCCAGTCATCGCCCGCGCGAACCGGCGAAGGTAGGGGATATTGGCACCCAGTTCATCGCTGATGCTGGTCTTTTGTGTCGCATCGTTCATCTAGTCGAATCCTTTTTTACTTTTCTTGGAACCAAACACGTCGACATTGTGTTTGGTTCCAGTATGCGTACATAATTATTCAAACGAGACGACGATGCCAGAGGTGATGTTAGTGAATTCAGGAAACAAGGACGAGCGCGAGCGCGTCATCGACGACAACCTCAAGCGTGTCTTCGATGAGACGCTCGATGAAGGCATCCCTGATCGTTTCAAGGATCTGCTTCAGAAGTTGAAGGAACAGGATTCAGAAAAAGGAACGTCATAATGACCCGTCCCGATCCGCGCGACGAGCTGGTAGAACATCTGCCGGCCATGCGGGCCTTTGCCATCAGCCTGACACGCAATGGTGCCACGGCAGACGACATGGTGCAGGACACCTTGGTCAAGGCGTGGACCAACATCGAAAAGTTCCAAGAGGGCACGAACATGCGTGCTTGGCTCTTCACGATCCTGCGAAACACTTACTATTCCTCGCGCCGCAAGGCGAAACGCGAAGTCTCGGATGTGGATGGCGTGTTGACTGACGGGCTGGCAGAAAAGCCAGCACATGATGGTCACATGCAGATGACGGATTTCCGCAAGGCGCTTGCTCTGCTGAAGGATGAGCAACGCGAAGCGCTGCTTCTTGTAGGGGCATCTGGCTTCTCCTACGAAGAAGCCGCAGACATGTGTGGCGTTGCCGTAGGCACCATCAAAAGCCGCACCAACCGGGCCCGCGCCCGCCTTGCTGAACTGCTGGGTCACCATGACGACGAGTCGCTTGAAATGACCGATGACGCAACAATGTCCGTCCTATCCGCTTCTAAAGTTTCTTCTTTCTAAATATGACATCTGGCTTCTTCAGCGGTGATCTGATGCGTGGGCTGACGATCCGTATTCTGCTGTTTCTGTCTCTCGCGCTTTTGCCCATCGGGCTGATCGCGGTTGTGCAAACACGGCAGATTGCGGATCAAAGCCGCCAAAGCGCAGAGCTATCGCTGATCGCCGTCACAGAACAGGCCTCTGCCGCGGAACGCCGGGTAATCCAAGAGGCTTTCGGCGCCGCCGAAGCGCTCACCTCTATCGTGCGTCTCAGGCGGGACGATCCGGAGGAATGCACCGCCTTCCTCAAGGAATACAAGCAAGCGTCAGACATCTATTCGCTTGTGGGTTTCATCGGGCTAGACGGAAAAATGACCTGCTCCTCCACGGGGCAGGATCATGACTTTTCCGAGGACGAGAACTTTCAATCGCTGCTGGAATCGCCGGTCCGCCGTGCGATGCCAGTGTTGCAGGGGGCGGTCAGCAACCAGATTGTCACGCTGATCAACGCGCCGGTCTACGAAGACCGTGAATTGATCGGCTTCATGGCGCTTAGCATTCCCGAAGACGCCATTAACGCGATAAGCGAACCCAAAAGCAAACACAGCAGCGTCGCGATGATGACCCTCAACAAGATGGGCCACATCCTGACCACCGAAAATGGGCTGGCCGTCGCCAAAAAGGAATATCCCAGCGATGTCGCCTTGTCGCTGTTGACCACCAAAGAACCCAACGTCTTCCTTTCAGAGAATTTCGACGGCCAAGACCGCGCCTATGTGATCGTCCCAATCGTGCCAGACACGGTCTTCGCGCTGAGCGTATGGCCCAGCAACACCCCGTTTCTAGACACCGGCGTTTCCACCCGCCTAAGCGCGCTTTTGCCCATCGTCATGTGGCTGGCCAGCCTGATCGTGGCCTTCTGGGCGCTGAACCGTCTGGCGATCAACCACATTCGCAAGCTTGGTCGGCAGATGCGTCGCTTTGCGCTGAATCGCACGCTGCCGCGCGGCACGCTTGGCCCCTCGGTTCCCACCGAATTGGTCGAGATGGAATCCGCTTTTGTCGGCATGGCGGAATCGATTCTGCGGGATGAGGCGACGCTCGAAGACAGCCTTCGGCAAAAGAACATCCTGCTGAAAGAGGTCCACCACCGGGTCAAAAACAACCTTCAGCTTATCTCGTCGATCATGAACATGCAGATCCGGCAGGCCAAAAGCGAAGACGCGCGTTTTGTCCTACGGCGCTTGCAAGATCGCATCCTCAGTCTCGCCACCGTGCACAAGAACCTCTACCAGAATGACGATCTGGTGCGGGTCAACGCCAGTGAACTGCTGAGCGAGATTGTGGGCCAGATGCTATCTGTTGGACTGGCCTCTGGTTCGGGCGTGCAGGTGGAGCAATCTTTTGAGCCGATCAAGATTGACGCCGACGATGCGGCCCCGCTGACCCTGCTGGTGTCAGAGGCGCTGACCAATGCGCTGAAATACGTCTCCACGGTAGAACATGGTAAAGGGTTCATTTCGCTCAAGTTAATCCAAACCGGGCCAGAACAGGCGATGCTTGAAGTGCGTAACACCATCGGCAACCCCGAAGAGGTGAAATCTGGCACCGGGCTCGGCTCTCGTTTGATCCTTGCCTTTACCCGCCAGTTGAACGGTCAGGTCGAGGTTGAGACCACGGATGGCGTATATCAAATCCGGGTAAATTTCCACGTCCCGACTGATAGCAAGATGATCTACGACTACTGACGCGCTATCGGTCAGCGGAATCTGGCCGGAAACGTGGCCCGCAGGTCACAGACTCGTCATAGGCGAAAAATTTGTCGGAACCCTTTGGCTCGCGCACGGTTGAGCACCTGAAACGCAGTGCTAAAAAAGGAAAACGGAGATGACCACGGAGCTCTTTCTCGGCGGTCTGACCATCCTGACCTTAGCCGCGGTCATCATTCTGGCCTTAACCACAGGCCGACGGGAACTAAACCCGGATGAAGACCGTGCCGGTCGCGACAAACAGCAACCGGAGACCCAAAGGTCGAACTACCGGTCAGACTATTAAGACCTGACACCCCTATCGACCGCCTCGAGCAGAACGCTCGGGGCGGTCGATATTTATAGGGTGCCTTTTAGAAGCTGGGGGGCGTGCAGGCGCTTACAATCTCACAGGGGTCGGTGCCAATATTGCGAAACCGATGCGGCAGGCGGCTGTCGAACAGGTAGCCATCCCCGGCGTTTAACAGGCTAACTGCGCCATCGACCGTCACCTCGATGCTGCCGCGCACCACCACGCCCGCTTCTTCGCCCTCATGGCTCAGAAACTCCGGCCCGGTATCCGCGCCGGGCTCGTATGTTTCATGCAGCACCTGAAGCGCGTGATGCGCCGCATTGCCCAATTGGCGCAGCGATACGCCGCCTTGGTGGCTTGGTGAAATCTCGGTCAGTTCCTGCGCGCGGTAGAAAACCTTGGCGCTGTCGTCTTCCTCAAGGATCGTGAAGAACTCCGCCATACTGATGGGAATCGCGTCCAACAGGCTTTTCAGCGATGCAACTGATGGGCTGGTCCGGTTCTTTTCGATCAGCGAGATCGTGCCATTGGTCAGCCCCGCCTTGGCCGCAAGCTCACGTTGGGACAACCCATGTTTCTTGCGGATCGCTCTAAGTTTATCGCCGACGTTCAATGACTTGTCCTTTGTGGGCATCGGCGTTGCAACCGGGCCTCGTCGCGGAGGGGCAACCGATGATCTTGGGAATTGTTAGATAGGCTCTGCCTTCGCGATTGACAATTATATTAAACGGAATATGGATTTTTTAAACGACACGTCACCGCCCCTCTCTCTTTCGCAATAAGGTATCTGTTCCATGTCCAGCACCGTCAAGAAATCGCACCGCAAATCCTCTGCCAAGGCCAAAGCCGCGCCGCAGATGACAGTGGTCGAAGCAAATCCCGCCACCAAACCCGACGGTCAGACGAATGCCGACCTCATCGCGCGCCGCGACGCCGCCGTGCCGCGCGGAGTGGCCTCTGCCGCGCCGATTTATGCGAAATACGCCGAGAATGCCGAACTGTGGGATGTCGAAGGCAACCGCTACATCGATTTTGTCGGGGGCATCGGCGTCCTGAACACCGGCCACCGCCACCCCAAAGTGGTCGAAGCCGCCAAGGCACAAGAAGATCACTACACCCACACCAGCTTTCAGGTCGTGCCCTACGGCCCCTACATCGAACTGGCTGAGAAACTGAACGCGCTGGCCCCGGGTGAGGCACCCAAAAAGACGCTGCTTGTCACCACCGGCGCCGAAGCCGTTGAGAACGCAGTGAAAATTGCCCGCGCTGCCACTGGCCGTCCGGGCATCATCGCCTTCACCGGCGGCTACCATGGCCGCACCCTGCTGACGCTGGGCATGACCGGCAAGGTCACGCCCTACAAAAAAGACGTAGGCCCCTTCCCGGCGGATGTCTTCCGGGCGCCTTTCCCTTCGGTGCGCGACGGGATCACCGTGCAGGACGCGCTGACCGGGTTGAAAAACCTCTTCCTCACCGATGCCCAGCCCGAGCGCGTTGCCGCGATCATCATCGAGCCGGTGCTCGGCGAAGGCGGCTATACCCCTGTGCCTTTCGACATGATGCAAGAACTGCGCGCAATCTGTGACCAGCACGGCATCCTGCTGATCGCCGACGAGGTTCAGGCCGGCTTTGGCCGCACCGGCACATGGTTCGCGATTGAACATTCCGGCGTTGCGCCGGACCTCATCACCGTGGCGAAATCCATGGCCGGTGGCTACCCGCTGGCCGGGGTGATTGGCCGCGCCGATGTGATGGACGCGATGGCCCCCGGCGGTCTGGGCGGCACCTATGGCGGCAACCCAGTGGCATGCGCCGCAGCGCTGGCGGCGATTGAAGCGATCGAAGACGAGGGTCTGCTGGCGCGCTCCACAGCGATGGGCGAAACGCTCAAAGCCCGATTTGCCGAAATCGGTGCGCGGTCTGCGCCCTACCGCTTCTGGGATATCCGCGGCCTTGGCGCCATGGTCGCCGTCGAATTCGTGACCGACTTTGACAGCGCCAAACCCGATGCCGATTTCACCAAGCGCGTCATCGCCCACGCCCTCAAGCGCGGCCTGCTGCTGCTGAGCTGTGGCATGCATGGCAACGCCGTGCGCGTGATGGTTCCGCTGACCGCATCTGACGCCATCGTCGAAGAGGGCCTCGCGATCTTTGAAGAGGCCGTGGCCGCCGCTGTCGCCGAAGAGCAAAAATAAACCAACCGGCCATGCCGGAGGGTTCGGGCGTGTGGGGCAACCTGCGCGCCCATTTTTATGGCGTGCATCCGGTAAGGCAGGTCTCTGGCAGCACAGGCCTTGGCATCCGCTGGGGAAGCGCGCAAACTCCGCCCGAAATCAATGCCGGAGTGACGATGCCCCTGTTAGACCCCTTGCCCATTTGCACCATCATGGGGATGTTTCACGTGAATAGCGCGGCTGCCCGCGGGAGCCATTCATGAGCGCGCCGATGCGCCCCGGCCCGCGCAACCTGATCACCGACGTGGCAGGGTTGAAGGTCGGCAATGCGCAGGACACACGGCTGAAATCCGGCAGCACCGTGTTGATCGGCGACGCGCCCTTCACTGCCTCCGTTCACGTCATGGGCGGCGCCCCCGGCACGCGCGAGACCGACCTGCTGGCCCCCGACAAGACCGTGGCGGCGGTCGATGCGCTGGTGCTCTCGGGCGGCTCTGCCTATGGGCTGGATGCCTGTTCGGGCGTGGTAGATGCCCTGCGCGCACAGGGGCGCGGGTTTCGCGTCGGCGATGCGCTGATCCCGCTGGTGCCCGGCGCGATCTTGTTCGATCTGCTGAACGGCGGCGATAAGGATTGGGTGCAGAACCCCTATGCCGATCTTGGCCGCCAAGCCTTGGAGGCAGCGGGCGAAGATTTTCAGATCGGCTCGGTCGGTACGGGCACCGGCGCGCTGAGCGCGATGGTCAAAGGGGGCCTCGGCTCCGCCAGTTTGCAATTGCCCGATGGCAGCATGGTCGGCGCGCTTGTCGGGGCCAATCCGGTCGGTGCCGTTACTACCCCCGGAGACCGCCATTTCCACGCCGCCCCATTTGAGATCGACGGAGAGTTTGGCGGGCTGGGGCCAGACCCTTCCGCCGGTTTGGGCCTCACCCTTGAAAGCCGCAAGATGGCCGCCATGTCGGCCCGCGCCAATACCACCATCGCCATCGTCGCCACCGATGCCACGCTGACCAAAGCCGAATGCCAACGCGTCGCCGTTGCCGCCCATGACGGCATCGCCCGCGCTGTGGTGCCCGCGCATATGCCCAATGACGGCGATCTGGTCTTCTCTCTCTCGACCGCGGCGCGGCCTGCGGGCGATGTGGCGATGATCGGCCATGCCGCCGCCCTTTGCCTGTCACGCGCCATCGGCCGCGCGATCTATGCAGCCACCCCTGCCGAAGGGGATCTTCTGCCTTGTTGGAGCACGCTGAATGCCTGATCTACCCCTCTCCGATATCTCCCTTCATTACGAGGTCGACGGCAGCGGCCCGCCGCTTTTGATGCTGGCCGGGATGCTGAGCGACAGCGCGAGTTGGGGCGCACTGGCGCCCTTGCTTTCCGATCACTTCACCCTGATCCGGCCCGACAACCGCAGCACCGGGCGCACAACGCCGTGGGATGCAGAAACCTCGGTCGCGCAGATGGCCCGTGATGCGCTGGCTTTGATGGATGAACTGGGGCACGCAAAGTTTCACGTTGTCGGCCATTCCATGGGAGGCCTGATGGCGATGGAGCTTTTTGGCCTAGCGCCCGAGCGCATCCAAGCGATAAGCATCCTCGCCTCTGCCCCGGTCCGTGCGCCGCGCACCATGGCGGTCTTCGACGCGCTGCTGGCCGTGCGCCGCGCGCCGGAAGGGGAGCAGCTTTGGCTGCGCGCGCTCTACCCTTGGATTTTCGCCCCCGGTTTCTTTTCCGACCCGAAAAATACTGAGACCGCCCTTGCCGCCGCATTGGCCTATCCCCATGCGCAGAGTGCGGATGCCATGGCCCATCAACTCGAAGCGTTGCGCGGTTTCCGCCCCACGGTACGGCCCTCTAATTTGACCTGCCCGACCCAAGTGCTCCACGGGGCCGAAGACCTTCTGATCCCCCGCGCCGCCGCCGAGCAGGCTTTTTCAGAAATCCCCGATGTGACCCAGACCACCCTGCCCGATGCAGGCCATTCGATCCATTGGGACGCAGCCCCTGCCGTCGCCCAACACCTGCGCCAATTCCACGCCACCGCCGGAGACCCGAGATGACACAAGACCTTTACGGATTGGAAACGACAGCCAGCCGCCCGGAAACCCTGCAGGCGATCAACGATTTCATCCACGGCTTTCTGTCCTACCAGCCCAAAGCCGCAGGCGTCATCGCCGCAGCCGATGCCGACCCGGAGGGGCCGCTGGTCAACGCCTATGCCGCCCTTTTGTGGATGTTTCTTGAGCACCCTATCGCACCGGAAAAAGCCCGCCCCTATCTGGAACGCGCCACAGCCGCGACCGGGGCCAACGCCCGCGAGCAAGAGGTCATTCGCGCTGTGGGCCATTGGGTCGACGGCGATGTGCCCGCGCTCGTCGCTGCCTGTGACGCCATCACCGACAAATGGCCGCGCGATCTGGCGATGCTGAAACTGGCGCAATACCACCTGTTCAACTCAGGCGATGCTGCTGGCATGTTGCGCCTTGCGTTGAAATCCCTGCCCGAGGCCGAAGACATTGCCTATGCCCACGGCATGATCGCCTTTGGCTACGAGCAGTGCCACCTGCTCGACCGGGCCGAGGCCGCCGCCCGCCGCGCGATGGAGTTACGCCACGATGAGCCTTGGGCGCATCACGCGCAGGCCCATGTGATGCTAACGCAAGGCCGCGTGTCGGAAGGCGCGCGTTTCATGGAGAGCGTGGCCGAGACATGGACTGATCTGAACTCCTTCATGCGGAGCCACAACTGGTGGCATCTGGCGTTGTTCTACCTATCGCAGGGCCGTCACGCCGATGTGCGCGCCGCCTATGATCAGCATATCTGGGGGCTTGAGAAAGACTATTCCCAAGACCAAGTCGGCGCTGTGTCCCTGCTGGCGCGGATGGAGTTCGCGGGCGTCGATGTGGGCGACCGTTGGGGCGATGTGGCCGACCATGTGGCGGCGCGGGGGGCGGATACGGTGAGCCCTTTCCTGACGCTGCAATACCTCTATGCCCTCTGCCGCACCGGGCGGCCCGAGGCAGCAGAGATGCTCAGCGCAATCAAGGCCCGCGCCGCCGAAACCACCGCCCATGACCATGCCGCATGGGCCGAAGTCGCGCTGCCCGCGGCCCTTGGCATCGCCGCCCATGCCAAGGGGGATTGGGCCACGGCGATCCGCGAGCTTGGCATGGCCCTGCCCCGCATGGCCGAATGCGGTGGCAGCCATGCGCAGCGCGATCTTTTCGAGCAGATCCACCTTGATGCTCTGGTGCGTGATGGCCGCGCCTCGGCCGCGCAGCAGGTGCTTGAGATGCGCCGCACCTATGACCCCGATGGCGTGCCGCTGAACCTGATGCTGGGCGAAGTCTATGAAAAAACCGGCCTGCCCGATCTGGCGGCCCAAGCCCGCGCGCGGGCGGAACGCACGCTGGCCGGGGCCTAGACCGAGCGAGGCGCTTTAGGCGCGGGGGCCGACGGTGACCTCGAACTCAGAGATGCCATCGACACCCCCGGTGATCACATCGCCAGGCTGCACAGCCGCGACACCGGCAGGCGTGCCGGTCATGATGATGTCCCCCGGTGCCAAGGTCACGGCCTGCGACAGGGTGGCGGTATGCTCCCGCACCGACCAGATCATCTGCGACAGATCGGCCTCCTGTTTCATCTCGCCGTTCACGGCCAGCCAAAGGCGGCCCTTCTCGACCGAGGGGACATCGGCGATAGGCAGGATTGGTGCGATGGGCGCGGAGTTATCAAAGGCTTTGGACCAGTCCCACGGACGGCCCATCTTCTTGGCCTGTGCCTGAAGGTCGCGGCGGGTGAAATCAATGCCCACCGAAGCCCCCCAAATATGATCCATCACATCGGCCTCTGCGATATTCGCGCCGCTCTTGCCGATAGCGATGACAAGTTCTGCCTCGAAATGGAAATCCTCCGTCAGCGGCGGATAGGGCACGGTGCAGGGGGTATCGAGCGTGGCATCGGCGGGTTTGGTGAAAAAGAACGGCGGGTCGCGCATGTCGTTGCCCATTTCAAGCACATGCGCCTCATAGTTGCGGCCCACGCAAAAGACGCGGCGCACCGGGAAACGGTCGCTGGTGCCTTGAACGGCAAGGCTGCTTTGCTTGGGGGGGTCAATCACATACATCACGGGTGTTCCTTTTGGCATAATGCCGCCAAGGAACACCCGCGCTTTGTAACAGTCAATGACCCCTTGCGCTTATAAGCCCTTGAGCGGCAACTCTTTCACAGTTCGGCGCCTTTGCGGATGGCCTCTTGCACCTCGGCAATCTCCTCGGCGCTCAGACCATAATCCGCCGCCGCCACCTCGGCGCTGATGTAGCCGCGCAGAAGGTCGCGTTTGACCAACTCCTTGGGGCGTTCCTCGGCAGGGCCGTAGCCCGCGCCCCCCGGAAAGGCCATCATCACCTTTGCCCCATGCGGCACGAACTGTTTGCCCTTGCCGCGCATCGGCATGCCATCGTCGCGGGCGATGGTGGTGGGGGCACCGGAGGCGCCCCCCTGCCGCCCACGGGCGGGATGATCGACGCGGTCGAACATCGCCTGCATGTCGAACTCATGGCCCGCGCGAGCGCTGACTTCCATGTACTGCCCTAGCCCCCCGCGCTGGCGGCCCGCGCCGCCGCTGTCGGGGCGCAGTTCCTTGCGCCAGATCACCACGGGACCGGCGTGCTCAGTGGCCTCTACCGGCATGGTCATCACCCCCGAAGGGAAGGCCGTGGCGTTCAGCCCGTCGTGTTCTGGCCGCGCGCCCGAGCCGCCGGAGTTGAAGGTCAGCACCTCGGCCCGGCGCGCGCCGGCGGGGGCTTGCGCATCCGTGCGCGGGCGCAGGCTGACTTGGAAGTTGCACAGGCAGCCCGCGCCCTCGGCCGGGACAAGATTGGGCAGGATCTGATCCAGCGCCGCGTAGACCGTATCGGGCACGAAGTGACCGACAATGTGCCGCAGTGCCACGGGTGCCGGGTGCACGGCGTTGACGATGGTATCTTCGGGCGCAGTGATCCGAAACGGCTCTAACGAGGCGGCGTTGTTGGGAATCTCCGGCGCGATGGCGCATTTCAGCGCGTAGCAGGCATAGGCCTTGGTATAGACCAGCGGGCAGTTGATGCCCTTCTTGTCGATCCCGCTGGTGCCCGCGAAATCCGACAGGATGTGATCTTCTTCGATGCTTACCGTGACTTTCAGCGTGATCGGCGTGTCGAAGCCGTCGATGGTCATCTCGCCGGTCGCGCGCTGGCGTGGCAGCGCTGCGATCCGCTCCAGCGTGGCACGGCGCGAGTTGTCGAGGATGAAACCCGCGATGCCAGTCAGATCGTCGAGAGCGAACTCCTCCATCATGTCGATGAGGCGGCGGTGTCCGATCTCGTTGCAGGTGGTCAATGCGTAGATGTCGCCGATCAGCTGATCCGGCTCGCGCACGTTGCCACGGATGATCCGAACCAGCGTCTCATCGACCTTGCCTGCATCGGCGAATTTCATGATCGGCAGGTAGAGCCCTTCCTCGTAGACGCTCGCCGCATCCGCGCCAAAACCGCGCCCACCAATGTCTACGATATGCGCGGTGCAGGCGAAAAACCCGATCAGCTTGCCGCGATGAAAGGACGGCGTGACCATGGTGATGTCATGCAGATGGCCCGTCCCCTCCCAAGGGTCGTTGGTGATATAGACATCACCCTCAAGGATGTTCTGCCGCCCGATGCGTCGGATGAAATGCGCCACCGCGTCGGCCATGGCGTTGACGTGTCCGGGCGTGCCGGTGACCGCCTGCGCCAACATCTGACCGTCGGTGTCATAGACGCCTGCCGAGAGATCGCCCGCCTCGCGCACCGAGGTCGAAAAGGCGGTGCGCACCAGTGCCTGCGCCTGTTCCTCGACGACCGAGATCAAGCGGTTCCACATGACCTGATAGGCGACGTTTGAATGTGTCTGTGCCATGGGCTTACCCTTTCACGGTGATGTCGATGCAGCCGTCCGGCTGGCAGATGGCGCGGCGTGACGCGGGCAGGATGATTGTCGTCTCATCCTCGGTGATTGCGGCAGGGCCTTGGGCGGTCTGGCCGGGGGCCATCTGGGCGCGCAGGACCACGTCGGCCTCGCAGTATTCAGCGAGCGCCGGGTCGAACATACGCCGTGTTAGAGCCACATCGGCCGCCGCACCCGGGGACTGCTCTGCAGTGCGGGCGACCGCCTCGGGCGGGGTGGTGGCATTGACCGACCAGACCGTGATCTCGATATCCAACCCCTCGACGGTGCGGCCGAAAAGCTTGGCGTAGTCCGCCTCGAAAAGCGCCTCGAACCGGGCGGAATCGGGGTTTAGGGCGTCTATCTCGTCCAGTACGATGGGGATCTCCCAGCCCTGCCCGCTGTAGCGCATGTAGACTTTGTATTCCGACAGAATTTCCGCCCCCGCATCGCAGTTGCGGACAAAGCCGGTGGCCTCGTCGCGTAGCTCGGCCAGCAGCGTCTTGATGCGGCCCGCGTCGAAATCCGACAGCTTCATATAGACCGAGCGGTTGGCCTCAAAGCTGAAGGGCGCGCGCAGGAACCCGATGGCCGAGCCGACCCCGGCGCCGGGCGGCACCAGCAAGCGTTCAACGCCCAGCTTCTCACACAGCCGCCCGGCATGCAGCGGGGCCGCACCGCCGAAGGCGATCATCGTGTAGTCGCTGAGATCCTCGCCGTTTTCCACCGCATGCACCCGCGCGGCATTGGCCATGTTCTCGTCCACCACCTCAGCCAGACCGAAGGCGGCTGTGGCGGCGTCCATGTCGAGCTCTTGCCCGATGACCTGATGCAGCGCCCCTTCGGAACCTGCGGTATCCAGCAGGATTGAGCCGCCCGCGAAATTGTCGGGGTCGAGCTTGCCCAGCACCAGATCGGCATCGGTCACCGCAGGCTTCGCGCCACCCCGGCCATAACAGGCGGGGCCGGGCTCGGAGCCCGCGCTTTCCGGCCCCACACGGATCTGCCGCATGGCGTCCACATGGGCAAGGCTGCCGCCCCCTGCGCCAATCTCGACCATGTCGATCACCGGGATCGAAATCGGCATGCCCGACCCTTTCTTGAAGCGATAGGTTCGCGCCACTTCGAACACCCGGCTGGTCTTGGGCGTCTGGTTCTTGATCAGGCAGATCTTGGCCGTGGTGCCGCCCATGTCAAAGCTCAGCACCTTGTCGAGCCCATAGCGCGCGGCGATGTTGGCGGCGAAGACCGCCCCCCCCGCCGGGCCGGATTCCACCAGCCGCACGGGGAATTCGGCAGCGCTTTCGATCGAGATGATGCCGCCGCCCGAGTGCATCAGGAAGATGTTGCAGCCGACGCCTTCCTCCTGAAGCCGTCCTTCAAGCCGCCCGAGGTAGCTTTTCATCAGCGGCTTGATATAGGCATTGGCGACCACGGTGTTGAACCGCTCGTACTCCCGCATCTGCGGCGAGACCTCGGAAGAGATCGACACCATGACCCCCGGCAGGCGCTCCTCCAGCACCTCGCGGATCATCCGCTCATGGGTGTCGTTCAGGTAGGAGTGGATCAGCCCGACGGCGACGCTCTCATAACCCGCTTCGGCGATACGATCCGCCAGCGCCTCGATCTCGGCCCGGTCGAGCGGCAGCAGCACGGCGCCGGTAGCATCGACGCGCTCTTCCACCGTGTAACGCATCTGGCGCGGCAGCAGCGGCTCGGGGAGGTTGAGGTTCAGATCATATTGCTCGAACCGGCTTTCGGTGCGCATCTCGATCACGTCGCGGAAGCCCTGGGTCGTGATCAGCGCCGTCTTGGCCCCGCGCCGCTCAATCAGCGCGTTGGTAGCCAGCGTGGTGCCGTGGATGATCTGGGTCAGGTCGGCAGGGGTGATCCCGGCCTTGGCGCAGACCTGATGCATCCCGTCGATGATCGCATTTTCGGGCGCGGCATAGGTGGTCAGCACCTTGGTCGAGAAGCTCTCCCCGCCCTTTTCCAGAACCACGTCGGTAAAGGTGCCGCCGATGTCTACGCCCAGTCGAATGGTTGATGCCATGTCTCACTCCTCTTTGGACGCAGGATAGGGGCGGGTGCAGCATCGGCGCAAATTATTATATTCTATGGGTGTGAAAGGTTTTTTCGATCCTCGGCCTCGAAGACCTGAGCGCAGTCCCGGGCCAGTTCGGCGGCGCGGGTGACATAGGCGGGCGTGCGATCCGCGTGATAGCGCGCGGCGACTTGCAGCGGGCGCGGGTGCCAAGCGGCGGGCAGGGTTTGCAACGCCCCATCGACCAGCGCACCTGCCACCATGACACGCGGCATTACCGCCACGCCCATCCCGTCGAGCACCATGTTCATCGCCGCCGAAAGGCTGCTGGAGGGCACCAAACGGGCCTTGGGTGCGGTGGTGCCATCGAAACGACGGATCAGATCAGAATGCGCCTGCGTGTGCCGCGCATGTCCTAGCACCGGATGGCGCAGCATGGCGTCGAAATCAGGCGCGGGGCCGATCTGGGCGGCCAATTCCGGCGCGGCGACCCAGATGTAGTCATAGGTCGCCAAATCCACCTGTCCGCTCGCCGGGGTCGAGAAGGGCGCGGTTTGCAACGTCAGATCAAGCGCATGGGCGGCAAGCTCCTGATCCAGATCGCGTGACAGATCGACGGTAAGTTCGACAGTGATATTGGGATAGACCTCGGCCAGCGCGCGCAAGAAGGGCCGCAGCCATGTGCTGGCGACCACTTCGGTCACGCCAAGGCGTAGGCTGTCGTCGATCAGATCGGGCCGTGCGGCGGTCTCGACCAGTGCTTCGGCTTCGCGCAGGACGCGGCGGGCTTGCGTCAGCAGGGCGGTGCCCTTCTCGGTCAAGCGGATCGAGCCGGCATCGCGCTGCATCAAGGTGACACCCAGCGTTGCCTCTAGCCCGGAAATTCGGGCCGAGATATTAGGTTGTGTCGTGTTCAGATGCGCGGCGGCGCGGCGAAAACTGCCAAGGTCTGCGACCCAGATCAGCGCTTCAAGCTGTTTCAGCGTGAAGAGATTGCCGATCATTCGCGCCAGTCAAAGAAACCCGGTCCGGCCTCGGCCAGAAGCTTGCGGGCCATCGCCTCGCCCGCCTCGGCACCGTCGGAAATGGCGCAGGTCACGTCGTCGCCGATGGCGTCTGATCCGTCCGGGCGCAGCACCTGCCCGCGAAGGCGCATCTCGCTGCCGTTGAGTTCGGCCAGACCGGCGATGGGCGTCTCGCAAGAGCCGTCAAGCGTCGCCAGAAACGCGCGTTCGGCGGCGAGTTGTTCGCCCGTGGCGCGGTCATGGATCGCGGCCAACATGTCGGCGGCGCGGCTGTCATCAACACGGCGTTCAACCCCAATCGCCCCCTGGGCGATGGCGGGCAGCATGTCATCGGGATGCACGGCGGCCTGCGGCACATCGTCCATTTTCAGCCGGTTCAGCCCGGCCATGGCAAGAAAAGTCGCCTCGGCTACGCCATCATCGAGCTTCTTCAGCCGGGTTTGCAGGTTGCCGCGGAATTCGACGACTTCCAAATCGGGCCGTCGCAGTTTCACCTGCGCCCGGCGGCGCAGACTGGAAGTGCCCACGACCGCGCCTTCGGGCAACTCGGCAATGGATTTTAGGTGCGGCGAGATGAACGCATCGCGGCAGTCCTCGCGCGGCAGATAGGTGTCGATCAACAGCCCACCGGGTTGCAGCGTCGGCATGTCCTTCATCGAATGCACCGCGATGTCGATGGAGCCGTCCAGCAGTGCCGCCTCGATCTCGCGGGTGAAGAGGCCCTTGCCGCCGATCTCTTTCAATGGACGGTCGATGATCTTGTCACCCGTTGTCTTGATCACAACGATGGTGAAAGCCTCGAACGGCAGATCAAAGGCGGCGGCGAGCCGGTCGCGCACCTCATTCGCCTGCGCGAGCGCCAGAAGCGATCCGCGTGTGCCGATGTTAAGGGGCCGGGCCGGGGTGGGGAGCTGATACGTCATGACGCATCCCTACCCCCGTCGACATGAACTGACAACTGCTGTACCTGCGCTACCTACGGGTTTGCCACAATTAGGAACGCCATAATGACTGCGAATAAGACCATCCTGCGCGCCCTTGCGGGCGAAACCCTGCCGACCCCACCGATCTGGATGATGCGGCAAGCCGGGCGCTACCTGCCGGAGTACCGTGCGACGCGGGCCAAGGCGGGGGATTTCCTGTCGCTGTGCTACAATCCTGAACTTGCCGCCGAGGTGACGTTGCAGCCGATCCGCCGCTACGGGTTTGATGGCTCGATCCTTTTCGCCGACATACTGCTGGTGCCGCAGGCGCTTGGGGCGGACCTGTGGTTTGTCACCGGCGAAGGGCCGCGTCTGTCGACGATCACCACCAAAGCCGAGATGGAAGCGCTGAAACCAGTCGACGCGATCCACGACCACCTCGCCCCGATTTACGAGACCGTGCGCATCCTGTCGCGCGAACTGCCCGAAGAGACCACGCTCATCGGTTTTGCTGGCGCGCCTTGGACGGTGGCGACCTATATGATCGCGGGCAAAGGCACGCCGGACCAAGGCCCGGCGCATACCTTGAAAGACGAAAACCCAGAGGTGTTCGATGCGCTGATGGAGCGGATTACGCTGGCGACCATCGAATATCTCGACATGCAGATTAAAGCCGGGGCCGAGGTGGTGAAGCTCTTCGATAGCTGGGCCGGATCGCTTCAAGGCACCGATTTTGACCGTTATTCGACCGAGCCGCTGCGCCAGATCATCAGCGCGCTGAAAGCGCGCCATCCGGATGTGCCGATCATCGCCTTCCCCCGTGGTGCGGGCCCGCGGTTTGCCAATCTGCATGCGGCGACCGGAGCGGACTGCATCGCCATCGACGATGGTGTCAGCGCGGAATGGGTTGCCGAGCATGTGCAGCCCAATGGCTGTGTGCAGGGCAATCTGAAGTCATCGCATATGGTGACGGGCGGGGATGCATTGGTGCAGGAGACACGCGCGATTGTCGATGCGCTGGCGAAGGGGCCGCATATCTTTAATCTCGGCCATGGCATCACGCCAGATGCGGATCCGGAGAATGTGCAGTCGATGATCGACACGGTGCGCGGGACGCGCGGGTAACACCCTAAAGCCATGCGATGAGGGCCATCTCCTGCCCGCGGGTCGGCGATACTACGTTGGTTCATGCCACTTTATGGTGCGGCCTTACTATGTGCTCGCGAAGGATCACCCAGCCTAGCTAAATCGCCTACCCGTCGGGGCGGGCAGGCGATGGCCCGGCGCCTACGGCTTGATTCCGGGCTCGGGCGTCAGTTCAAACCCACTTTGCCATAGGCGGCAGGCTCATCAGAACCGCGTCCGGATCATGCCCTGTCTCCAGACCAAACTTCGTCCCCCGGTCGTAAACGAGGTTATACTCAGCATAGAGCCCACGGTGGCGCAACTGCACGTCCTTGTCGTCCATGTCCCACTCCTTCTCGCGCCGCTTATCGACCAGCGGCACATAGGCGGGCAGAAACGCCCGGCCCACGTCTTGCGTCAGGGCGAAATCCGCCGCCCAATCACCGCTGTTGCGGTCGTCATAGAAAATCCCGCCCACACCCCGCGCGCGTTTGCGGTGCGGGATGTAGAAATACTCATCCGCCCAAGTCTTCAACTCGTCATAGAGCGTGGCACCATGGGGGTCGCAGGCCGCCTTCATCTCGGCATGAAAATGCGCGGTGTCCTCGTCATATTCGATGCAAGGGTTCAAATCCGCCCCACCGCCGAACCACCATGCATGAGGGGTCCAGAACATGCGGGTGTTCATATGGACCGCTGGTACATGCGGGTTCTGCATATGCGCGACCAGACTAATGCCCGAGGCCCAAAACCGTGGATCATCGGCCATGCCCGGCAATCCTTTGCGCGCGGCCATGGCCGCCTGCGCCCGTTCGCCCAGCGTGCCGTAGACGGTGGAGATATTCACGCCCACCTTCTCAAACACACACCCGCCGCGCATGACGGACATCTCACCGCCGCCGGCATCTGACCCATCGGGCGCGGTGCGGGTGGTGTTGCTGACCACGAAACGTCCGGCCTCTTCTTCCCCGGCATGACGCGCTTCGATGTCATGGAACGCCTGAACGATATCATCGCGCAGCTTGCGGAACCAATCCGCCGCGCGTGTCTTTTGGTCTTGCATGTCTTCGGTCATCTCTGGCCCGCCTTTTCTGTTATTTTATCGCCCCGCCGCCGAGGATCAGACCTTCGTGTTCGGCCATGTAGATCCGCAACCAAGGCGTATATTCTTCGGGGTTCTGCGCGAGGTTGGTGTGCAGATCGCTTAGGCTGATCCAGCGCGTCGCCATCACCTCATCGGGGTTTTCCGTGATCGACAGTGCCGGGTCTGCATGGGCAAGAAAGACCTCTACAACCTCATGCTCAATCAGTCCGCCACCAACATCGGCGCGGTATTCGACCTGTCCGCGATGCTGAAGGTCCAACCCGGTGATCCCCAACTCCTCGTCCAAACGTCGTGTGGCGCAGGCTTGGGGCGGCTCATCCCATTGCGGATGCGTACAGCAGGTATTCGCCCAGAGGCCGGGGGTGTGGTATTTGCCGAGCGCGCGCTGCTGCATCAGCAGCTTGCCCTCGGCAATGACAAAGACCGAAACCGCCATATGCCGCAAACCGCGCTCATGCGCGGCCAGCTTCTCAACCGGTTGCAGGATGCCGTCGACCCAAGCGGGGACCATGATCTCCATCAGAGGCGGCTCGCCGTTGTGTTCATCTCACCCTCGAAGCAGAAGAAATTCACCGGCAGTTATCGGAGGAATTTCCCTTGGTCTCAACCGCTAACCGGCCCGCAGCCCGCCCGTGCTACCTTTTGGCGCAGACGATATGCTTTACCCCCTCGCCCCAAACGCTAGTTTCAAATCAGCCAGACAAAGGAACTCACAATGAACATGCGTATCGCGTCGATCTTCGCCATCTGCCTTGGGGCCACACCCCTTTGGGCGGAAAGCCATGCCTCCGGTGATGCCGAAGCCGGGGAAAAGGTCTTTCGTAAATGCAAAAGCTGCCACATGATCCAAGATGATGAAGGCAATGACATCCAAAAAGGGGGTCGTACGGGACCAAACCTTTATGGGATCTACAACCGCGTCGCCGGGTCCGTCGAGGACTACCGCTATGGCGATTCCATCGTTGAGGCGGGCGAAGCCGGTCTGGCGTGGAACGAAGAGAACTTCACCGGCTATGTTGCCGATCCCAAGAAGTTTCTGGCCAACTATCTCGACACGAACCGCGCCAAATCCAAGATGTCTTACCGTCTGAGAGACGAAGAAGACGCCAAGGATGTTTGGGCGTATTTGGTCTCGGTCGGGCCCGAGGTTACTGAAGCGGATATGGAAGAAGCCAAAACGACTGAATAATCCGACGTTTCACTGATTTTTAATAGACGGGGGGCCGATGATCCGGCCCCCCGTTTTGCGTTTTAAAAGCAGTCGCGCAGCAGTTGCGTGACATTCTCTTTGGTCAGTTCAATCGGGTTGCCGCCGCAGCTTGGGTCTTGCAAAGCCGAGGCCACCAGCGCGTCGATATCCGGTTCGGTCACGCCAAGGGCGGTCAGATTAGCGGGGATATTCAACTCCGCATTCAGCTTGCCGACGAAATCGTAAAACCCGTCAAAGCCGCCGACGATATCAAGATAGGCCGCCGCCTTGGCCAGACGGTCCTCAATCGCGGGGCGGTTCATGCGCAGGACGGGCTGCATGACGACCGCGTTGGTGGTGCCGTGATGCGTGTGATGCACCGCGCCAATCGGGTGGCTGATGGCGTGAATGGCACCCAGACCCTTTTGGAAAGCCGTGGCGCCCATGGCCGCGGCGGACATCATATGGCCGCGCGCCTCAAGATCACTGCCATCGGCATAGGCGCGGGGCAGGTATTCCTTGACCAGACGCATCCCTTCCAGCGCCATGCCTTGGCTCATCGGATGGTAATGCGGTGAGCAAAAGGCTTCGAGACAATGGGCGAAAGCGTCCATCCCGGTGCCTGCGGTGATCATCGGCGGCATGCCGACGGTCAGTTCCGGGTCGCAGATCACGACGGCAGGCAGCATCTTGGGGTGGAAGATGATCTTCTTCTCATGGGTCTGGGAATTGGTGATGACGCTGGCGCGCCCCACTTCCGAGCCTGTGCCGGCGGTCGTCGGCACGGCCACGATGGGCGCGATGCCGTCGGCGTCGGCGCGGGTCCACCAATCGCCGATGTCTTCGAAATCCCACAGGGGGCGGGCCTGGCCCGCCATGAAGGCGATGACCTTGCCCAGATCGAGACCGGAGCCGCCGCCGAAGGCGATCACGCCGTCATGGCCGCCGTCGCGGTAGACCTTGATGCCCGCTTCGGCGTTCATCTCGGTCGGGTTCGGGTCAACGTCTGAGAACATTGCACGGCCCAGACCTTCGGCCTCCATCAGATCCAGCGTGGACTGGGTGATCGGCAGATAGGCCAGCCCCTTGTCGGTGACCAACAGCGGTTTCTTGATGCCCGCAGCGGCGCAGGCCTCGGCAATCTCTTTAATGCGGCCCGCGCCGAAGCGGATGGCTGTGGGGTAAGACCAATTGGCAGTCAGGGACATGTCTCAGGCTTTCTTGAGGTGGTAGGATTTGGGGCGTGTCAGCGCGTGATAGCCCAGTTCAGACAGGCCCGCGCCGCGCCCGGTCTGCTTGCAGCCGGTCCAGCACAGCGCCGGGTCAAGGTAATCGGCGCGGTTCATGAAGACGGTGCCGGTTTCCAGCCGCTGACCGATGGCGTCAGCCGCCTCGGCATCCGCGGTGAAGATCGCCGCCGTCAGGCCAAACTGGCAATCGTTCATCAGCGCGATAGCTTCTTCATCGTCTTTGACCGGCATGATGCCGACCACGGGGCCAAAGCTTTCGTCACGCATGACGCGCATTTCGTGGGTCACATTCGTCAGGATCTGCGGGGTGAGGTAGGCACCACCATCATCGGCGGGCATCTTTTCGATATGGGCCTTGGCACCTGCCGCCACGGCCTCCTCGACCTGTGCGCGGACCTCATTGGCAAAGCGAACATTCGCCATCGGGCCAAGGGTCGTCGCTTCGTCCAGCGGATTGCCGAGGTGGAGGTTGTTCACCCAAGCGACGGCCTTCTCAACGAAAGCGTCATAGAGGCTCTCATGCACATAGATCCGCTCGATCCCGCAGCAGCACTGGCCCGCGTTGAACATGGCACCGTCCATCACGCCGTCGACGGCGGCATCAAGGTTGGCATCGGCGCGGACATAGGCCGGGTCTTTGCCGCCCAATTCCGTCGCCACACCGGTAAAGGTGCCTGCTGCCGCGCGTTCCATCGCTTGACCGCCTCCGACGGAGCCAGTGAAGTTGATGAAATCGAACTCATTGTCTGCGATGAGCTTGCCGGTGGTGTCATGGTCCAGCACCACGTTCTGGAACACATCCTCGGGTACGCCCGCCGCGCGGTAGGCATCGGCCAGATGTTCACCAACCAGAATGGTCTGCGCGGCATGTTTCAGGATCACCGTGTTGCCCGCGATCAGCGCCGGCGCGATGGTGTTGTTCGCGGTCATATAGGGGTAGTTCCACGGTGCCACGACGAAAACCACGCCATGCGGTTCGCGCATGATCTTGCGGCTGAAGCTCGCGCTATCTTCGATCACCGTGGGCGCAAGCGCGTCGGCGGCGATCTTGGCCATATGGCTGGTGCGCTCCTGCAAGCCACCGAACTCACCACCGTAGCGCACCGGGCGGCCCATCTGATGGGCCAGCTCCTCGGTCATGCGGTCGGTGGAATTCTCGATCTCTTTCAGCGCGCCCATCACCAGATCGACACGTTCCTGCAGGGGGCGTGCGGCCCATGCCTTTTGCACCTTACGCGCGCGGCCAACAGCCTCAAGCGCCGCATCATTGCTCAGAGTTTCGCGTTCCGCATAGACCGAACCGTCAATCGGAGAGATACATTTTACCGTCGTCATTCTCAGGCCCTTTCAAAGCCACGGGCGATTTCCCAATCGGTCACCACCCGGTCAAATTCTTCCTGCTCCCATTCCGCTGCGCGGGTGTAATGGGTCACTACATCGTCGCCCAAAACCTCACGCAAGAACGTCGAGCCGCGCAGGGTCTCGGTTGCTGCCCGCAGGGTCTGGGGGATATCGACAGCGTCGGATTTGCCGTAAGCATCGCCGCGTGTGGGCGGGGCAAGCTCCATCTTGTCTTCGATCCCTTTGATTCCGGCGGCCAGCATGACCGCCTGCGCCAGATAAGGGTTCAAGTCCGATCCGCCAATACGGCATTCGACCCGCACGCCCTTTGTCCCCGCGCCACAGAGGCGGAACCCCGCGGTGCGGTTGTCGACGGACCAGACAGTCTTGGTCGGTGCAAAGGTGCCTTTGGCGAAGCGCTTATAGCTGTTCACATAGGGCGCGAGGAAATAGGTGTATTCTGGCGCATAGGCGATCAAACCGGCCATGTAGTGGCGCATTAGCTCGGACATGCCCAGCTCATCATCAGCACCCACGAACATCGGCTTACCGTCCTGCCAAAGCGACTGGTGCACATGGCTGGACGAGCCAACGCGATCCTTGTGCCACTTGGGCAGGAAGCTCGCCGCATGGCCCTGCTGCCACGCGATCTCCTTAACCGCATGTTTGGCAATCGTGTGGTAGTCGGCGCAGTCGAGCGCCGCTGAATAGCGGATGTTAAGCTCTTCCTGACCGGCTTCGGCTTCGCCCTTGGTGTTCTCAATCGGCAAACCAGCGGCAAAGAGATGGTTGCGCAGCGGGCGCATTACGTTCTCTTCCTTGGTGGTCTGAAGGATGTTGTAATCCTCGTTATAGCCGCTGATCGGCGTGAGGTCGCGGTAGCCGCCCTTGCGGATTGTGTCAAAGCTCTGCTCGAAGAGGAAGAACTCCAACTCCGTCGCCATCATCGCGTCAAAGCCCAACTCCTTCAGCCGGGCGATCTGTTTCTTCAACATGGCGCGGGGCGAATGAGGCACGGGCGCATGGGTATCGTGATCCAGCACATCGCAAAGCACCATCACCGTCCCGTCCAGCCACGGCACCGGGCGGATCGTTTCAAGGTCGGGCTGCATGACATAGTCGCCATAGCCGGACTGCCACGAGGTGGAGGCGAAACCATCGGGCGTCGCCATCTCAAGGTCAGTGGCCAGCAGGTAGTTGCAGCAATGGGTCTCTTTGTAAGAGGTCTCGACAAAGTTAACCGCATGGAAGCGCTTGCCCATCAACCGGCCCTGCATATCCACAAGGCAGGCAAGGACCGTGTCGACAGATCCTTCTTTGACCAGTTTTTTCAGCGCATCGAATGTCAGGGTGCCGGGCATGTTCTGTCCACTTCAGGGGGTAAGGCGGGGGCGCAGGCAGCGCGCCCCCAGTTGTCGGTTCAGCCGTTGGTGTAGGGCGGACCGGCTTTGTTGATGACTTCGTTATAGTCGCGGAAGATCTGCACGATCTTGGCGTGCACTTCGCCTTCTTCGGCGATCTCTGTCCAGAAGTCCTTGGCCGCGTTTTCAACCTCGGCCCATTCGTCGGCAGGCACGGTGCTGAGCTTAAGCTTGTCGCCCTGCGCGCGCAGACGCGCCTCGCCGCCCCAGTACCACTGGTTGCGGTAGGTGTGGCCCGCTTCGATCCCCGCCATGACCAACTGTTTGAGGTGATCCGGCAGATCGGCCCACTGCTGTTGGTTGACGAAGAACGACCCGATCCAAGCACCCGAGATGTTGTTGGTCAGGAAGTAGTCCGTCACATCGGCCCAGCCGACGGTGTAGTCTTCGGTGATGCCCGACCACGCCATGCCGTCGAGCTCGCCTGTTTGCACCGCGACCTCGGCGTCTTCGTAAGGAATGTTCACCGGCACCACGCCGAACTTCGACAGGAAGCGGCCCGCGGTGGGGAAGGTGTAAAGCTTCAGACCGTCCAGATCGGCGACCGATTTGATTTCTTTGGTGGTGTTGAAGTTACAGGGGTCTTGGCCCGCAGCCGACAGCCACTCGACGCCGACCTTGGCATATTCTTCTTGCCAGATTTCGGCCAAACCATACTGGCTGAACAGCACCGGCACGTCGAGGATATGCTTGGTGGCAAACGGGAAATAGCCGCCGAATTGCTGCAACGGCGTGGGCGAGGCCATGGAGTCGTCATCGGAATGCACCATGTCGATGGTCCCGCGCTGCATGGCTTGGAACAGCTCGCCGGTGGGGACGATCTGGTCGGCGTAGAAGAGTTCGATTTCCATCTCGCCATTGGCGGCGGCGTTGATGTAATCGACGGCAGGCTTGGTCACTTGTTCACCCAGAGCGGCGCCCGCATAGGTCTGCATGCGCCATTTGATCGGTGCTTGGGCATGTACGATGGAGGGCGCGGCGAGGGCCGCAGGGGCGGCAACGGCGGCCCCGGATAGAAACTTTCTGCGAGTGGTCATACGTCTCTCCTTTGTTGAAATGTCAGGCCGTCTTTGCGCGGCTCTCATTGTTATTTGTCGTAGATGTAATCGGGCAGCCATGTCGCGATCTGCGGGAAGACCATGACGAGTATCAGCGCCAAGACCATCACCAGCACGAAGGGCGTGATCGAAGCGTAGATGTCGCGCAGGGTAATCTCCGGCGGAGCCATGGCGCGCATCAGAAACAGGTTATAACCAAACGGCGGGGTCATATAGGCGATCTGCGTGGTGATCGTGTACAGGATACCATACCAGATCAGATCAAAGCCCAGCGCACCGACGAGCGGCACATAGAGCGGGGCCACGATCACCAGCATCGCCGTGTCATCAAGGAAGGTGCCCATGATAATGAAGCTGAGTTGCATCATGATCAGGATCATCCACGGGCTCAGGTTCATCTTCTCGGTAAAGAGGCTCTCGATTGCCTTCACCGCGCCCAGCCCGTCAAAAACCGCGCCAAAAGCAAGGGCGGCGAGGATGATCCACATAAACATGCAGGTGATACCCAGCGTATTGCGCACCGAGTTCTCGAACACCTGTTTGGTCATGCGCCCCTTAAGCACCGCCGCAAAGAACGCCGCCGCAGCCCCGATGGCCGAGCTTTCGACCAAGCTGGTCCAACCGTTAACAAAGGGCACCATCATCACAGCAAAGATCACCAGCGGCAGGATGCCCGCACGCAGCAGGCGCAGTTTCTCGGCGCGGGGAATATCGCGGTCCTCGGGCGAAAGCACCGGACCGAGGGTCGGATTCATCCAGCAGCGGATCACGATATAGGCGATGAACATCGACGCCATCATCAGCCCCGGCGCCACACCCGCCAGCCATAACTGCCCCACCGGCTGCCGCGCGATCATCGCATAAAGCACCAGCACCACTGAGGGCGGCACGAGGATGCCAAGGCTCGACCCCGCTTGGATCACCCCGGTCACCATCCTTTTATCATAGCCGCGTTTCAGCAGTTCCGGCAGCGCAATGGTCGAGCCAATCGCCATGCCCGCCACGCTCAGCCCGTTCATGGCCGAGATCAGCACCATCAACCCAATCGTCCCAATCGCCAGCCCGCCGCGCACGCCGCCCATCCATACGTGGAACATCTTGTAAAGGTCATCGGCAATGCGGCTTTCGCTCAGGACATACCCCATGAAGATGAACATTGGCAGCGTCAGCAGCGGATACCACTTCATCAGCTTCATCGCGGCGGCAAAGCCGATGTCATAGCCGCCCTTGTCGCCCCAAAGCAGCAGCGCCGAGACCACGGCGATAAAGCCGATCGCCCCAAAGACCCGCTGGCCAGTCAGTAGCATCAGCATCATTGACGAGAACATCAATGTCGCAATCATTTCATAGGACATCAGATGGCCTCACCCTTGAGCCGCAGAACGTCTTTCAAGAGCTCCGACAGACATTGCAGCAGCATCAGAAAGATGCCGACGATCATCACGACCTTGATCGGCCAGAGATAGGGACGCCATGCGGAACTGGATTGCTCCATATGGCCGACCTCTTCGCTGCCGGTGATCAAGCCGCCGAAAAAGCTGAACGGCTCCGTCCCCCAGTAGCCCAGCGAATAGGCGGTAGAGCTTACCGCACCATAAAGCAGCACGCAGAGATAGAAGATCAGAAAGAAGACGGTGAAGAGATCGAACCACGCTTTGCGGCGCAGCGACCAATCGCCATAGAGCAGGTCCATCCGCACGTTCGACCCCAGTTGGATCGAGTAAGGCCCACCTAAAATGTAGTAGCCCACCATGATGAATTGAGCCATTTCCAGCGTCCAAAGCGAGGGGACGAAGAAGGCTTTGCTGACGGTGGACCACAACAGCACCCCCATCAGGACAAAGATACCATACATCATGATCCGCCCGATCCGCCGGTTCATCGCGTCGATGCCCCGGATATAGCCTCGCATGAACCTCACGATGTGGCCTCCTTCATCTCGGGCCGAGCCATGGCGGCGCGGAGCCAATTGCTGATCATCTCGGCCATCTGCTGCTGTTCGGCTTCGGTCGTGATGAGGTCATTACGGATCTCTAGCATGACATGCGGATGACCATGGACCAGCCCGTGTTCTTTCAGCGTATGGGTGACCCCGTCCTGCGGGCCGTAGGGCGCGTTGCGCTCGACCTTTAGGTCCGTGAACTCTGCCGTCACGGCCAGCATCGCATCGGCCAGCCGTGTGTCACTGTCGTGCAGAACCCCGATCTCAACGCTGCGCGGTTTGCCGTGGTAGATCGGCGTGAAACTATGCACCGTGACTATCGCAGGCGCATCGACCTTTTTGATCGTCGCCGCCAAAGTCGCGCGGAATGGCTCGTAATAGCGCGCCACCCGCTCGGCCCGGCCTGCCTCATCAAGTGACGCATTACCGGGGATCGCGAAAATCTCGCTTTGCGCTGGCATCGCGCCGGGGGCTTCGGGCGGGCGGTTACAGTCGTAGACGAGCCGCGAAACCCGCCCGGCCACCAGCACGGTGTCTAAATCCTGCGCCATGGCCCGCGCCACGGCCAGCGCACCGGGATCCCACGCCACATGGCTTTCGCGGGCCGCAGCATCCAGCCCAAGACCGTCGTAGCAGGCCGGTATCTCACGCGCCGCATGCTCGCAGACCAACACCAGCGGGGCCTTGGCCCCGGCGTTGATCACCTCGACGGCTTCATTCGAAAGATCTGTCTGCTCTGACACCCTATCCCCCTCAGTTGACCAAACCTCATTCGGGCGAGGGGCTTCTGTCAACAGAATAATGTCAAATTTATTACAACGTTGTTCAGTTTGTGTTATTACTCGTCAAAAGAGGGGCATCCATGGCTGAACCGACGCTGACCATTTCCGACCGTATCCAGCAAGAGTTGGACCGGCTGACCCGTGCTGAACGCCAACTCGCCCATTCGATTCTGGAAAATTACCCCGCCTCCGGCCTCGGCCCACTGACGGCGCTGGCGAAGGATGCCAATGTCTCGACCCCCACCGTGGCGCGGATGGTGCAAAAGCTAGGGTTCAAGGGCTACCCTGAGTTTCAAAACGAGTTGCGCGAAGAGCTCAAGGCCAAGGCCAAGAACCCCATTGCCAAACACGACACATGGACCGAAGGCGCGCCCTCGGGCCATGTACTGAACCGTTTCACCGACGCAGTGATCGACAATATCCGTCATACCCTCGGCCAGATTGAGCCCGAGACCTTTGACCGCGCCTGTGCGCTGATCGCCGACACCGCGCACCCGCTTTATATCGTGGGCGGGCGCATCACGCACACGATGGCGGAATATCTGTTCCTGCACGCCCAGATCATCCGGCCCCGGGTCACGCATATTCAATCCACCTCCAACGCTTGGCCACATTACCTGTTGGACGTTGGCGAAGGCGATGTTTTCGTCATCTTCGACGTGCGCCGCTATGAGAACAACACCCTGAAACTGGCCGAAATGGCCCATGCGCGGGGGGCCAAGATCATCCTCTTTACCGACCAATGGCGCTCTCCTGTGCATAGCCTTGCCGATATATGCTTCTCCAGCCGGATCGTCGCGCCCTCGGCTTGGGACAGTGCGGCGGCGACGCTTTTGCTGGTGGAAAGCGTGATCTCGGCCATGCAGGATATCAACTGGGAAGATACAAAGGACCGCGCCGAACGGCTGGAAGACATGTTCGATCAGACCCGATTGTTCCGCAAATTCACCTGATCCACAAAGGCTGAGCGCCCTGTCATAAAGGGTATTGGCTTGCCCAAACCCCGCCAGTCGTCTATGGCCAGCACGCCGGGTGTGGTGTCCAGCGCGGTGCCGTGACACGCGCCAAGGCCGGAGGGGGACCGACCATGCGTGATGAAATCTTTTCGCCCAGCGAGCTTGAGCGCCATTATGACCTCGCGCCATCGCCTGCGCTGGCGGCTGAAATGGCCAATATTTACGCCAAGATGGACCGTGTCGTTTCGCCCCCCGATTGGGCCATTCACGCCCCCTATGTTGCCGCGATCAACAAGCTGAAAAAAGAGCGAAACGCGGTCATCCTTGCGCATAACTACATGACGCCAGACATCTATCACGGCATCGCGGATTTCGTCGGCGACAGCCTGCAACTGGCAATCAAAGCGACCGAAGTTGAGGCCGATGTGATCGTGCAATGCGGCGTGCATTTCATGGCCGAGACCTCGAAAATCCTGAACCCGTCGAAAACCGTGCTGATCCCCGATATGGAAGCGGGCTGTTCACTGGCCGAAAGCATCACCGCCGAGGGTGTCGAACAGATGCGCGCGCAATACCCCGGCGCGCCTGTGGTGACTTACGTGAACACCACTGCCGAGGTGAAAGCCGCGTCAGACATCTGCTGCACCTCCTCCAACGCCGCGCAGATCGTCGCCGCGATGGAAAGCGACACGGTGATCATGACGCCGGACAAATACCTCGCCCAGAACATCGCCAAACAGGTGCCTGCAAAACGCATCGTCTGGTGGGACGGCGCCTGTATCGTGCACGAACGCTATACCGCCAAGGATATCGCCGATTACCGCGAGTGGAACCCCGACACCCGCATCATCGCGCACCCCGAATGCCCGCCCGACGTGGTGGCAGAGGCGGATTTCTCCGGCTCGACCAGCGGCATTCTGGACTATGTGCACCGCGAAAAACCGGCGAAAGCGATGCTGGTCACCGAATGCTCCATGGCGTCGAACATCGCGGATGAGTTGCCCGAGGTCGATTTCGTCGGCCCCTGCAACATGTGCCCCTATATGAAGAAGATCACGCTGGAAAAGGTGCTGTGGTCGCTTCACACCATGTCCGGCGCGGTCGAGGTTGAGGTGGAAGTCTCTGAAAAAGCGCGCGTCGCGGTGCAGCGGATGATCGACCTCTCCCGCGAACTCGGCCTCTAAGGGCCGCGCCGGTGCAAGAAATCACAACCGGCAGGATCATCATCGTCGGGGCGGGCCTCGGCGCGCTTTATGCCGCGCTTTATCTTGCGCCGCGCCCCGTTTTGCTGATCTCGCCTGATCCGCTTGGCTCGGGGGCCAGTTCTGCTTGGGCGCAGGGGGGTGTCGCTGCTGCGATGGCGCAGGCCGACAGCCCCGAGGCGCATGCACTAGACACCATCGCCGCCGGTGCCGGCACGGTAGAGGCGCGCGTCGCGGCCACCGTGACGGAAGAGGCGCGCGCCCACATCCTTGCGCTGACCGACTTTGGCACCGCTTTCGACCGCAGCCCCGATGGCGGTTATGTCATGTCCCGCGAGGCGGCGCATAGTTTCGCGCGTGTGGTGCGGGTGCAGGGTGATCAGGCCGGGGCGGAGATCATGCGCGCTCTGATCGAGCGGGTGCGCAACACCCCGTCGATCCAAGTGCTTGAGGGCGTGCTGGCGCGCGGATTGGACAGCGACGGCAGCAAAGTCACCGGCGTTGAGATCGAATTGGCCCGGCCCGAAGGCTCTGCCCCCGCCCTGCTGCGCGGCGTGGGGGTCTTGCTGGCGGGCGGCGGGTCCGGCGGGCTGTATGCGCTGACGACCAACCCGGCTCGCATTCGCGGGCAGGTGATCGGGATGGCGGCACGGGCAGGCGCGCTTATTGCCGATGCGGAATTCGTGCAGTTCCACCCCACCGCCATCGACTGCGGCGAAGACCCCGCTCCGCTTGCCACCGAAGCATTGCGCGGTGCCGGGGCGCATTTAATCAACCGCGAGGGGGCCCGGTTCATGACCGAAGTCCACCCGCTTGCCGAACTCGCCCCACGCGACATCGTGGCCCGCGCGATCTTTGCCCAGACCCAAGCGGGCCAGCGCCCCATGCTCGACACCCGCGCGGCCTTGGGCCCTGCGGTACTGGCCGAGTATCCCGCCGTCGCCGCCGCCTGTGCGCGCAACGGCATCGACCCTGTGATCCAACCGATCCCTGTGGCCGCCGCAGCGCATTACCACATGGGCGGCGTGGCCACGGATGCGCATGGGCGTTCCAGCCTCGCCGGGCTTTGGGTCTGTGGAGAGGCGTCTTCGACCGGGCTGCACGGCGCGAACCGGCTGGCATCGAACGGGCTGCTCGAAGCGCTCGTCTTTGCCCGCCGCGCGGCGCAGGACATGCTTGAGGAATGCAGCACCGGCGATAGCGGCACGGTGGCCCTGCCCGACCTGCCCGCTGGCGAAACACCCGATGAGACCCTCGTCGCCCAGTTACGCCAAACCATGACCACCCATGTCGGCGTTCTGCGCGATGCGGAGGGGCTGCAAAGCGCCCTCGCTACGATTGCACAGATCGAAGCCGCACAACCCGACTGCGCCCAGCTCCAAAACATGACCGCCACCGCGACGCTGATCGCCGCCGCCGCCCTCGCCCGCCGCGAAAGCAGGGGCGCGCATTGCCGCACCGACTATCCCGACACGCTCCCCGAAGCCGCGCGCAGTTTTCTGACACTGGCCGAGGCGACCGCATTCCGCTCCAACCCTGAGGAACTTCCCGCATGACCACCGCCCTGCCCGACCTGATCCTTGAGCCGCTGGTCCGCGCCGCGCTAATGGAAGACCTCGGCACCTATGGCGATGTCACCACGCGCAGCGTGATCCCCGAGGGCACAACCTATTCCGCCCGCCTGCACGCCCGCGCCGAGGGGGTCGTTTCCGGTATGCAGATCGCACGGCTGGCCTTTCATCTGGTCGACCCATCGCTTGAGGTTCGCACACTGAAAGAAGACGGAAGCACGATTTCCAAAGGCGACACGCTGATGGAGATCGAAGGCTCTGCCGCCGCAATCCTGTCAGCAGAACGTGTGGCGTTGAACTTTGCCGGGCGGCTTTCGGGCATCGCCACCCTGACGGCGGCCTGCGTGGCCGAGACCAAGGGCACCGAGACCCGGATCACCTGCACCCGCAAGACCACGCCGGGGCTGCGGATGGTGGAAAAACAGGCGGTGCTGCATGGCGGCGGGTTCAACCACCGCTTTTCCCTCTCGGATGCGATCCTGATCAAAGACAATCACATTGCCGCATCCGGTGGCATTCGACCTGTCTTGCAAGCTGTGAAAAGCAACGCCTCGCATATGATCCGCGTCGAGATCGAAGTCGACACGCTGGCGCAGCTTGAAGAGGTTTTGGACGAAGGCGGCGCAGATGTTGTGCTGCTGGACAATATGGACACGGCGACGCTTCGTGAAGCGGTGGAAATGGCCAAGGGCCGCATCGTGCTTGAGGCCTCGGGTAACATGACATTGCCGCGCATTGCCGAGGTCGCGGCGACGGGGGTGAACTATATCTCCATGGGCGCGCTCACACATTCTGCGACAACGCTGGACCTTGGGCTGGATTTCTGAACCAACTGAGGCAAAGATCGCGCAGCCAGCGAAGGGAGCCCCGCCATGTCCGACCTTACCATCCGAACCGTGAGAGACCATGACCGCGCCGATTGGGAGCGGCTCTATCAAGGCTATGCCGAATTTTATAAAGTCGAGCAGACGCCGGAGATGCGCGCGCGGGTCTGGTCTTGGCTTCATGATCCGCTGACAGAGGTCGAAGGGCTGGTCTGCGAAGACGCCGAAGGACGGGTGATCGGACTGACCCATTTTCGGCATTTCGCCCGCCCCTTGGCGGCGGCGACGGGCTGTTTCCTCGACGATCTCTTTGTAGATCCCCAAGCCCGCGGCAGCGGCGCTGCCGACGCGCTGATCGGAGAGGTGAAAAAGATCGCCCAGAAACGCGGCTGGAGCCTCGTGCGCTGGATCACGGCCGAGGATAATTACCGCGGCCGTGGGGTGTATGACAAGCTGGCCACGAGAACCAACTGGGTCACCTACGACATCAAGCTGTAGGATCGGGCGCCTTTTTCGGGGCCTCGGGATTGGTCGGCTCGTCTGTGTCCGTCACCAACTCCGCCTCTTCGATATCGTCGGTCCGGGTTGTCAGCGCGCCTTCTGGCGGTGTCGTTTCCGGGGCCCCGACGATCAGCGGCAGCATCTGCACACCGCTTGGCATGGCGACTTCGGACAGCGGCGGGGTCTTCCATTCCAATGTATCGAAGCTTTTGCAGTTTTCGCAGATCGGCTTCCATTCGGCGTGGATGTGGTGACAGTTCTCGCAAATCCACTGCGGCCCGCGTGAGACATACAGCGCGCGTGTCAGCCAGCCTTTCACAACCGTATCAGACGCGCCTTCGCCCCGCTCAATTGCGGCCATCAGCGTGACGGAACGCGCCGATGGATCGGTCTCAACCAGATTGCCGAGCGCACGACGCGCTTCGGGGAAATCTTCGTTCGCGATGTGCAATTCGGCCAGCAGCATCTTAGTTTCGGAATGGTCAGGCTGTGATTTCGTCAGCGCGCGGAACCGTTTGATGCGCTGCTGCGGGGTTTCATCGGGCTGGATCTCGGCAAAGGCGGCGGCAAGGTCGGGGTGCGGGTGCACGCTCCACGCTTTTTGCAGCACTTTCGAGGCATAGCGCGGCTTGTCCTGCGCGATGTAGCTGCGCGCGGCCATCACGGCAGCGGGCACCAGATCGGGCGACAAGCGGTTGGCTTCGATCGCGGCCTCGCGCGCCTCAATGCTGTTGCCCTCGGCGATGACTTCGCGGGCTTCCGACAGCGCCAGAACCGCGTCGCGGCGTTTGTGCACATCGCGCGGCAGGTGGCCGTTTTTGTACTTGGCCTGCAAGGTGCCGCGCGCACCGGTCCAGTCATGCTTTTCGGCCTGCAACTTCAGCAGCGTATCGCCGGTTTCCTCATGCTTGGGTTTCAGCGCGAATGCTTTCTCAGCCAGTTTCAACGCTGTCTCAGTATCCCCGTCAGCCAGCTTTTGTTTCATGATGCCACGCACGCCGACAAAACGGGTCTTTTCGTCTTCGACCAGCTTGCGATAGGTCCGCTCGGCTTTGCGGCGGTCGCCTGCAAGCTCTGCGGCCTGCGCTGTCAGCAGATTGGTCAGCGCCGGGCGTTTAAGATAGCGGTCCGCCTTGGCGGCCTTGGCCATAGCAACCTGTCCTTCACCGCTGGCCAGCGCCATCAGCCCATCAGACAGCGCCTCATAGCCCTTCCGCTCACGGTTGCGGTCAAAGTAGCGCGACAGGGCGGTCTCATCCCCATTCAGGAAATGCCAAACCGCTGACAGCAGCGCCACAATCTTGAGCAGCACCCAGACCGCGAACATCAAAAGCAAAACGGCGATCACCGATTGCAGCGGCCCGAGGGTATATTCGGTGCCCGCCACGGTCAGTTGAATGCCGCCCTCGCTTTCCAGCAAGAAGCCCGCACCCCATGCCAAAGCGGCGACGAGCACGACGAAAAGAACGATTTTAATAAGAGACCAGAGCATTTTTCGTTCCTCAGTTGGCCGTCAGGCGTTGGGAGAGTTCATTGGCGGCGGTTTCAGCCGCCTGACGCGCGCGGGCATCGGCAAGCCATTCCGTCATCGCGTCCTGCGCAGGGGCGGGCAGCGTTTCGATCTCGGCCAGTGCATCGGTCAAACGGCCATCGCGCACCGCTGCTTCGGCGCGGGACAGGACAGCATCGGGGTCCGTCCCTTCGCGGGGCGCGACCGAGCGGGCACCAAGCTGGCGTTTCAGGAAGCTGCCAAAGCCGCCTTCGCCTTCTTCCGGCACGGCGGCACGGGCGGTGGCCAGGGCCTGCCGCGCGGCATCGGGATAACGGGCCTGCAGATTGGCGAGGGTGACCACACCACCCGCGGCGGTCTCAGTCAGCGCTTGGGGAATGTCATCGACCCCGGCTTCCTGCAATTCGGCCAGCGCGGCCTCAAAGGGGCGTCCGGCGCTGATCGCGGCGTTCATCTGGGTCAGGCCGGTCTGGGCGCGGGCGGCTTCTGCGGCGGCGGCGGTCGCCTCTTCGGCGGTTTGGGCGTTATCCAGCAGGCTTTCGATTTCGCGGCGCTGCTCAGCGACAGAGGCGCGCAGGGCTTCCATTTCACGTTCAAAGGCCGCGACTGCAATCTCGTTTTCGCCACCGCTTACGGGCTGTTTCTCAACCGTGGTGAGGCGGCTGTCGATCTCGGCCAATTGACTTTGAAGCGCCGAGACTTCTTCGCGTGCGGCGGTCAACTCTGCGCTGAGCGCATCGACCTGCGGCAGGCTTTCCGGCAGGGCCGCAGGCTCATCAGCGCGGGCTTCCAACTCTGCGATCCGGGCCTGCTGCGCTTCGATCGCGCTTTGCAATTCCGCAGCCCCCTGCGCGCGGGTGCCAAGAACGTCGTATTCCGATGCGGCAAAACCCAGTCCGGCAGCAATGGCCCCACCGAGCAGCATGGGGAAAAACACGCTCCGCTTGCGCTCTTTCGGAGCGGGCGCGGGGGTCGGTGTCGGGGTTGGCTTGGGGGTCGTAGCGCTCGGCTTTTCGGTCTTGGTCGGCGCGGGTTTCGACGTGCTGTCACCCGGCTTAGACGCGGCTGCCGACGCGCGTGAAGGCGCAGGATCGGCCGCTGGTTTGTCTTGGGAAACCGATTTATCCTTAGGCGCAACGCCGCTGGACGTTGGTTTAGGATCATCCTTAGGCAAGGGTCCCTTTGGCGTCGTATCTTTGGCGGTAGAGGCGCTCTCAACTTGAGCCGGTGCCTTGTCATCACGCTTGACCGTGTCGCTTGCAGCGGTCGGCTTCGCCGTTGCTTTCTCCGCTGCGGGCGCAGTGTCCGTCACGGGCGGAGTGCTGGTTGTTTTGCCCGGCTCGGTTTTGGCCAAATCGGTTTTCCCGGGCTCGGCTTTCGCTGCGTCCGGTTTGACATCTTCGGTCTTTGGCACGTCGGGTTTCACCGGGTCCGTACTCTTGGCATCGGTTTCGGATGGTTTCGGCGCGTCAGCTTTCTTCGCCGTTACTGCCTTATCCGCCTGAGGGGGCGTCTGTTCGGCCGTGGTCTTGTCCGCTTCGCTTTTGCTGACCGTCTTTTTGGGTTTTGCCACGCCGTACGCCTTTCGATTCTGAACCTATCATCCGCTCGCAGTGGCGAGCTTACCCGGCATACCTATGCCCCTCAAGGCAAGGTGGTGCAGCGGAAAAGTTTTTCAACGGCCTCCGCCATGGCTTCGCCAGTGGGTTCCGCAGCGACATCATGCGCATAGAGCGGCAGAGCTTCAAGCGCCTGCGCGGCGGCGGGGCTGATCGACAGGGCGATGACCCGCTCTGTACAACTGGCCTCGCGGGCGAAATGCTCCGCGCTGCGGGGGGAAAAGAGCGGCACGATGACAGGATTTGGCCCGTTTAGAAGGGTTTGCGCCGCGGCGGAGAGCGGCAAAAGGTTCTGTTCATAGACCGTCGCGACATCAACGGTCAGACCCGAAGCGCCTAAAATTGCGGCAACATCCGCCCGCCGATGGCGTCCGGCAAGGTGCAAGAGCGGGCCAACCTGCGGCTGGCCTAAGAGGGTCGCGATCAGCGCTTGGGCATCCGGCCCGGCCATCTGCGCCTGCCAGCCCGCTTTCGCTGCCGCCGCCGTGGTCTGCGGGCCGACACAAAAGGCAGGCCGTCCGTCCCCCTTTGGCGCATGGGCCACACCATTGGCCGAGGTAAAGATCACCCCAGCGAAGGTCGCAAGATCGACCTCTACACCGGTCGGGGCAATCTCGATCAGGGGGGAAATCACCGCCCCTTCGCGCAGCGCGGGCGAGAGCCGATCCAGAAACTGCGCGGCACCGGGATGTGGACGTGTCAGAAGCAATCTTGGCTGTGGCATCACAAGGCTCCGGCATTGTTTGCGCGTGATAGCGGTGTTACCTGCGGTACAGGTGCCTTGCAACGGAAAGCCCCAATGCCCTCTACCCAGCCTCAGACCCGCTTGATCCTTGGTTTGGAAAGCAGTTGCGACGATACCGCCGCCGCCGTGGTGCGTATGGGCGAAGATGGGCGCGGCACGGTGCTGGCCTCGGTCGTGGCGGGGCAAACCGAGTTGCACGCCGATTTCGGCGGCGTCGTGCCCGAGATTGCCGCCCGCGCCCATGCGGAAAAGCTGGATCACTGTGTCGAAGAGGCCTTGGCCGAGGCTGGGATCGGTCTACCGCAGATCGATGCCATCGCCGTCACTGCGGGGCCGGGGCTGATCGGCGGGGTTGTCTCAGGCGTGATGTGTGCCAAGGGGCTTTCGGCGGCGACGGGCAAACCGCTTTATGGGGTGAACCATCTGGCGGGCCACGCGCTGACGCCGCGGCTGACCGATGATGTGCCCTATCCCTATCTGATGTTGCTGGTGTCGGGCGGACATTGCCAGTTCCTGCTGGTGCGGGGGCCGGAGAGTTTTGACCGTCTTGGCGGCACCATTGATGACGCGCCGGGCGAAGCCTTTGACAAGGTTGCGCGGCTGTTGGGTCTGCCGCAGCCCGGGGGGCCTTCGATTGAAAAATGCGCGCAAGAGGGCGAGCCCAACCGCTTCGCCCTGCCGCGCCCGCTGTTGGATCGTGACGGCTGCGACATGTCTTTTTCGGGCCTGAAAACCGCCGTTCTGCGCGCCCGCGACAAATGCGTGGAAGCCCATGGCGGGCTGACGCGGCAGGATCAAGCGGATCTGGCGGCAGGGTTTCAGGCAGCCGTGGTCGATGTGCTTGCCCATAAGACCCGCCGCGCCTTTGCGGAGTATCCAGCAGAGGGTGCGCGGGGCCTTTGTGTGGCAGGCGGGGTGGCGGCAAACAAGTCCATCCGTGCCGCGTTAGAGACTGTTGCAGAGGAACAGCAGGCGCGCTTCGTCGCCCCACCACTGGCGCTTTGCACCGACAACGCCGCGATGATCGCCTTCGCCGCAGGAGAGCAGGCCGCCCTGCGCGAGGCCGATGATCTGACACTCTCGGCACGTCCCCGCTGGCCGCTGGATACCGCGCGACCTTCGATGCTGGGCAGTGGCAAAAAGGGGGCTAAGGCATGAGCGTTTCCGTTCTTGGTGCAGGGGCATTCGGCACGGCGCTGGCAATCTCGCTCGCGGGTAAAGGGCCGGTGACGCTTTGGGCGCGCGATGCGGGGGATATGGCCAAGCGCCGTGAGAATACCAAACGCCTGCCGGGGTGCCCTTTTCCCGAAACGCTCGCGGTGACGGATAGCCTCGAGGAAGCGAGCGAGGCCGAGATCCTACTACTGGCCGTGCCGATGCAGAAATTGCGCAGCGTTTTGGAAGAGCACAAGGATGCGCTTCACGGGAAACATTTGGTTGCTTGCTGCAAGGGCATCGAACTGAGCAGCGGCGTCGGGCCGGTGAGCGTGATCTCCCAGACCATCCCCGATGCCACGGCTGCGATCTTAACCGGGCCGAGCTTTGCCGCCGATATTGCGCGGGGGCTGCCCACCGCGCTGACTTTGGCCTGCGCCGATGCGGTGGCGGGCAAATACCTTCAAGCGGAACTGACCACGGCGAACCTGCGGCTCTACCGCACCACGGATACCATCGGCGCGGAACTGGGCGGGGCGCTGAAGAACGTCGTCGCCATCGCGAGCGGGGCCGCGATTGGGGCGGGGCTGGGGGAAAGCGCACGGGCCGCGCTGATGACGCGCGGCTATGCCGAAATGCAGCGCCTCGCCTCGCATCTGAAGGCCGAACCGACAACGCTGGCCGGGCTTTCGGGCTTTGGCGATCTGACGCTGACCTGTACGTCGGAGCAATCGCGCAACTACCGGTTGGGGCAATCGCTGGGCCGAGGCACGCCGTTCGACCCGACCACCACCGTCGAAGGTGCCGCCACCGCCCGCGCCGTTGATGCATTGGCGCGCAAAGCCGCACTCGACATGCCGATCACCCGCGCGGTTGCCGGATTGCTCGACAACCAGTTAGATGTGGCGGGCGCCATGAAATCACTACTGACCCGCCCCCTAAAGGAAGAATAATATGTTTATTGCCCTGATCGCCCATGACAAAGCCGATGGACTGCCGATCCGTCAGGAAAACCGGCCCGACCATTTGGCCTATCTCAAATCCAGCGATGCCGTGGCCCAAGCTGGCCCGCTGCTGAATGCCGAAGGCGGCATGATCGGCTCGCTCATCATTCTGGATGTGCCAGATATGGCCGCAGCCGAGGATTGGGCCGCGAATGACCCCTATGCCAAGGCTGGTCTGTTCCAAAGCGTGACCCTGACCCATTGGAACCGGGTGATCGGCTAATGGCCTATTGGTTGTTCAAATCCGAACCCGCAACATGGAGCTGGGCCGACCAAAAGGCCAAAGGTGACGCGGGCGAGGAATGGGACGGCGTGCGCAACTATCAAGCGCGCAACTTCATGCGCGAGATGAAGGTTGGCGATCTGGGGTTCTTCTACCACTCTCAGAAAGACCGCGAGGTTGTCGGTATCGTCGAAGTCTGCGCCGAAGCGCATCCCGACAGCAGCACCGATGACCCGCGTTGGGAATGTGTGGATATCAAAGCGGTGCGGTCGTTCAGACTGCCTGTGACACTGGATACGATCAAGGCCGACCCACGGCTGGAAGATATGGTGCTGGTGAAAAACTCCCGCCTATCGGTGCAACCTGTGACCGAAGCTGAATGGGACCTTATCTGCGCTTTGGGTAAGACTGCGCCCTAGGGTCGGGCCCTGAGACCGGCCAAAAATTAACGATTGGGAAACGAAAAAGGGTTCCGGCACCCCGCCAGAACCCTTCTCACCCCATGTGCTCCCAAAACCACCACACATGTTCTTTAAACTCTTATCAGCGTATGAAGCCGATATAAGAGTGATAGCAGAAGTCATTGAATTTCTCAACTTTCTACTGTGTCAAAGCCCCATCAAAAACGAAACGCGCGCTTAACCAAGCGCGCGTCCGAGGTAAGGTTTTGGTAAGTCTTTCCGGCAATTAGCCGTAGACAGACTCTTTGCCGAAATGTTTGACCAGCATGTAATAGACCACAGCGCGGTACTTGTTCCGCTCTGACCGGCCATAGGTTTCAATCACTTTCTGGATGCCACCCATGAGGTGCTCATCATCCGGCAGGCCGAGTTTCTTGATGAGGAAGTTATCCTTTACGGTGTTCAATTCAGCCGTATCACCGGCAGACACCGTTTGCGCGTCAGCGTTGTAGATCGACGGACCGCAACCGATGGTCACCTTGGTCAAAAGGTCCATATCCGGGTCCATGCCGCATTTATTCTTCAGGTCCTCGGCGTATTTCGCGATCCATTCGTCACGCTTGCCCATAAAATCTCTCCAACAGTAACTTCGGCTTCGGGGGTTCCTGAAACCGGAGCCTAAAGCCATAACCCTGTTTTGCAAAAGATTTATTTCGCAACCCCCGCAGACAGCCCCCGTCGACCACGCCCCCATACGCAAAGAGGCGCCCGCTAGGGCGCCTCTGAGTTCGATATCGCGGCTCGCTTAGGAAGCGTCGTCAAGACGGACGTCGTCTTCGAGACCTTCGATTGTATCTTCATCAACTTCTGGCTGGGCTTCCAGCTCGGCTTTGGTCCAAGAGCTCAGCTTCAGGTCGTTTTCGGCGGCCATGGAGATTTCCTCAAGCGGCACGGCGACGGTGTGTTCGCCAAGGCCAAGGAAGCCACCCACACCAACGACAGCGGCATAGCCAGCGTCAGTTTTGATCACATAGTCGATGTCACCGATGGTGTCGCCATCCGCTTCGACGACGGTCAGACCGATCAGATCACCCACAACCATACCGGAGAAGGCATTGCTCATGCCGGTGTCGGTGCGTGTGACGTCTGTTTCCGTGGTCGCATCGGTGTCCGAAGCGACATTCTCTTCCAGATCGGTCTCAGCTTCGCCTTCGATTTCGGCAGTCATTTCGCTGTCGATATCGGCGTCTTCATCGGCTGCCAGATCGGTGTCTGTCTCTGTTGCGACAGTACCGCTGGTGTCGGTGCTCAGGGTCGAGTTCGACTCTGAATCTGCGTTCCCGGCCAGATCGGCTTCGGCGTCCGTCGACGGGGTCACGCCATCGGTTTCGGCGGTCAGCTCCGCTTCGTTGTCGACTTCGGTATCACCTTCGATTTCCGCGCTCTCTGTCGGGGCGGTCAGAATTTCGTCGGTTTTGTTGGGGTCGTTGGTTCCCTCGTAGTCGTCGGAATTCTCACGCGACATCTCAGCGGTTTGCTCGGCCTGTTTCTCAACAGTGGCGGTCAAATCATTGGCGGTGTTGCTTACGCTCTCACCCGAGATTGTGGCCTCGGCCTCTGCTGCTGCACCGGCTTCGGTGTCGGCAGTCTGAGCGAATGCGGTGCCCGCAGTCAGTGCAAGGGCGGCGACGGTGGATTTCAGGAATGTACGTTTCATTTTCGATACTCCTTTTCAGTGGTCTGGGGAAGAAACACCGCCCGGGTGACTATGTTCCGCCCGCCATTTGCTACCGGCAGATATGTGCTTGAATCCGCCGATGGGCTGCATTTCCTGAGAAGTTTCAGAACTTTAATACAAAAACGCCGCCCCGACGGTCTGCGGGACGGCGTTGAAACTTCTCCAAAGAGGGAACTCTTTGCGATTTAGTAGCGGTAATGCTCGGGCTTGAACGGGCCTTCAGGCGTCACACCGATATAGGCGGCCTGTTCGGGGTTCAGCTTCGAAAGCTTCACGCCGATCCGATCCAGATGCAGACGGGCGACTTTCTCGTCCAGATGCTTGGGCAGGATATAAACATCGTTGCCGTATTTGTCGGTGTTCTCCCACAGTTCGATCTGCGCCAACACTTGGTTGGTAAAGGAGGCGGACATCACGAAGGACGGGTGCCCGGTGGCATTGCCGAGGTTCAGCAGACGGCCCTCAGAAAGAAGGATCAGACGATTGCCGTTCGGCATCTCGATCATGTCCACCTGTTCTTTGATGTTGGTCCACTTGTGGTTCTTCAGCGCGGCGACTTGGATTTCATTGTCGAAGTGGCCGATGTTGCCAACAATCGCCATGTCCTTCATCTCGCGCATATGCTCGATGCGGATCACGTCTTTGTTGCCGGTGGTGGTGATGAAGATATCGGCGGTGGCTACGACATCTTCCAGCAGCACGACTTCAAAACCGTCCATCGCGGCTTGCAGCGCGCAAATTGGATCGACCTCGGTCACCTTCACCCGCGCACCAGCACCGCGCAAGCTTGCGGCAGAGCCTTTGCCCACATCGCCATAGCCCATCACAACAGCGACCTTACCAGCCATCATCGTGTCGGTGGCGCGGCGGATACCGTCGACGAGGCTTTCTTTACAACCGTATTTGTTATCGAACTTCGACTTGGTAACAGAGTCGTTCACATTGATCGCGGGGAAGGGCAGTTGGCCCTGTTTCACCAGATCATAGAGACGGTGCACGCCGGTGGTGGTCTCTTCGGACACGCCTTTGATCTGGTCGCGCATCTTGGTGAACCAGCCGGGGCTTTCCGCCATACGTTTCTTGATCTGGGCAAAGATCGCTTCTTCTTCCTCGGACTTGGGAACGGAGATCAGCTCATCTTCGCCATTCTCAACCCGTGCACCAAGCAGGATATAGAGTGTCGCATCGCCGCCATCGTCAAGGATCAGGTTCGGGCCGTCGGGGAACATGAAGGATTTGTCGAGGTAATCCCAATGCTCAACCAGCGACTGGCCTTTGATGGCGAAGACCGGAACGCCCGCTTCGGCGATCGCCGCCGCGGCGTGGTCTTGGGTGGAGAAGATGTTGCAGGATGCCCAACGCACATCCGCGCCAAGTGCGACGAGAGTCTCAATCAGAACGGCAGTCTGGATGGTCATGTGCAAAGAGCCGACGATCCGCGAGCCTTTCAGCGGCTTGCTCTCACCGTATTCGTCGCGCAGCGCCATCAGGCCCGGCATTTCGGTTTCGGCGATGTCCAGCTCTTTGCGCCCGTAGGCCGCCAGATTGATATCCTTAACAATATAGTCGTGGGCCATGCGGCGCTCCTGTTTGAAGTGTTGCAGGGCGGTTAGCACCTTCGCCGCGAATTCTCAATGTGAATGGGGAATGACCCCCGCAGGGTCAACGTTGAAGAGCGGCCAGTTGCTTATCGCCCGAGAGACCCGCCATCCAGTCATCGCCTTGGGCCAGCACACAGGCATTGCCGTCGGCCAATGTCTTGACCAAGGTCCATGTGCCCGATTGATCCGACGCCCAGAGTTGGCTGTTGTCGGCCCGCTGACCCGGCACAGGCTCTTCGCCGTACCAATCGATCAGAGCCGACTTCATTTCCTTGGCGGGCATGCAGACTTCTTCTGCCTGCGCGGCACCGGAGAGGGTGGCCAAGGTAACTGCAAGTATCGTACCGGAAAAAACGGGTTTCATGATTATCTCCTTCGTGGGATGAACAGGTTTGACAGGGATTTGTTCCCAAGGATCACGAGGTAAGGACTCCGGCGGATGGCGCAGAAACCACGGGCATGGCAAAGGATGCTGTCAGGTCGACGGCTTGATCTGCTCGACCCCACTCCGGTGGATGTCGAGATCGAAGACATCGCCCATGGGTTGGCCTTTGTCGCGCGGTGGAACGGTCAGACGCGGGGCGACTATGCCTATTCGGTGGCCGAACATTCGCTGTTGGTGGAAACGATCTTTGCCCGGATTGCCCCCCGTGCGCCTGCGAAATGGCGCTTGGCCGCTCTGCTGCATGATGCGCCAGAATATGTGATCGGGGACATGATCTCGCCCGTGAAGGCTGCCGTTGGGCCAGATTATCGCGCCTTGGATGAGCGGTTGACCACCGCCGTGCATGTCCGATTTGGCCTCCCCGCCAGCTTGCCGGTGCGCGTCAAGCAGCAGATCAAAAAGGCGGATCGTGTCAGCGCATGGATGGAGGCCAGCCAGATCGCAGGCTTTTCCGAGACCGAGGCGACCCGTTTCTTTGGCCGCCCCGATGCGGCGCTGATGGAGGGGCTTAGCATTCTGCTGCGCCCGCCGGTCGAGGTGCGGGCCGAGTTCACCGAACGCCATGAGGCGCTGCTGCGCGAAATGGCGTGATCCACATCCGCCGTGCCGGGGCGCTTGATACCCGCGCTTTGGCCGACCTACTGAACGCGATCATCGCCAAGGGCGGCACCACCGCAATGGTCAGCCCCGTCACCGCGCGTGAGTTGCAGGGCTGGATGGCCGCCCCCGACAGCGCGTGGCATCTGGCGGAAGACGGGCGCGGTGAGATCAAAGGCTTTCAGTACATCGAACCCCACCCTGACCTGCCCGAAGGCGGTGTGGATGTCGCGACTTTCGTGCGGTTGGGAGAGACGGGGTTCGGCATCGGCTCGGCCCTGTTCGATCGGACCAAACAGGCGGCACGGGAATTGGGCTATGCCCATATCCACGCGATCATCCGCGCCGACAATCTAGGCGGGTTGGCCTATTACCAAAGCCGCGGGTTCGAGGATTTCAGACGGCTGCCCGATTGCACATTGGCCGACGGCACCCGCGTCGATAAAATATGGAAACGGTTCGAGCTTTAGCGCGGCGAGCGTTTTGCCAAGATACGCTGTAAGGTCCGCCGGTGCATGTTCAGCCGCCGGGCCGTTTCCGAGACGTTGCGGTCACAGAGTTCATAGACCCGCTGGATATGCTCCCAACGTACGCGATCCGCGCTCATCGGGTTTTCCGGCGGTTCGGGCAGGTCCCCTCCGGTGGCCAAAAGCGCATTCACGATGTCATTCGCGTCAGCCGGTTTTGAGAGGTAATCCGTGGCCCCTGATTTTACCGCGGCAACCGCCGTGGCAATCGCACCATAGCCCGTCAAAACAACAACCCGCGCATCGGCGCGTTTGTCCCGCAGCACTTCGACCACGTCGAGCCCGTTGCCATCCTGAAGCCGCAGATCGACCACGGCAAAGGCCGGGGGACGGGCGGTGGCGATGGCTTTGCCCGCCGCGACGGACCCTGCGGTTTCCACCTCAAAGCCGCGTTTCTCCATCGCCTTGGCCAAGCGGCGCAGAAAAGGCTCATCGTCATCGACCAGTAGCAAACTACGGTCTGGGCCTAAGTCAGCAATATCCTGCATCAACATCCCCTCTCAAAGGCTAATATGGGGCGGCTATCGCGGCGGGTCAATTTCAGCTTTGATCGAGGAAGCAACCGATGCTTTCGGCCATCTGCTCGGGGCGCACCTCCCGGCGGAAAAAGTCCACGACGCCTTCTTCGGGCATGACCAGATAGCTGAAGGTCGAGTGATCGACGAGGTATTCACCATTCTCATCTGCCGGGTGAGCCTTGTAGTAGGTGCGGTAAGCTTGGCTAGCGGCTTTGACCTGCTCGGGCGAGCCGGTCAGCCCGACCATACGCGGGTGCATTACCTCGGCAAAGTCACCGACCACTTCGGGCGTGTCGCGTGCCGGGTCGACGGTGATGAAAACCGGCGTGATGCTCTGACCGCGCTCTTCTAGAATCTCGGTCGCTGCGGCGTTGCGGTCCACGTCCAGCGGGCAGACATCGGGGCAAGAGGTATAGCCGAAATAGAGCAAGGCGGGCTCGGTAATCACGTCCGCATCGGTTACGGTTTCGCCGGCACCGTTGACCAATTCAAACGGCCCGCCGATATCGCCGCCCGCCACTTGGCTCGACCGGCAGGAGGCATAGGCATCGTCTTCGCCGCGCAGCACCATAAAGGCCGTGCCTGCCAGAAATACCGCTGCCACCCCAACTGCACCGAATGCAATCACCTGTTTCATGTCAGTCCTCCGCGCCGATAGCCGCTCTTGATCGTGTTTCGCCGCAGACCTACGCTAGATCGCAGGTGATGCAAGACGCAATAAAGTGATGGGGCTAAGATGACGCAGGCAAATATTCGGCCCCTCGACGGACGCACCCGCGCCAGTTGGATCCGCCTGCGCACGATGATCCTGCTGCGCTGGTTCGCCATCGCCGGACAGTTGACCGCCGTTACCGTGGCGCAATGGACGCTTGGGCTGCAACTGGCCTTTGGTCTGTGCTATCTGACCATCGGCGCCTCTGTGGTCGGCAACCTCGTCACCGCCTTTGTCTTTCCCCAGAACAAACGCCTGTCCGAGCGCGAGAACCTTGCCATGGTTCTGTTTGACCTGCTGCAACTGACCGCCCTGCTGGGGCTGACCGGAGGGCTGCACAATCCCTTTGCGCTGCTGCTGCTGGCGCCGGTCACGATCTCGGCCACCGCGCTCAGCCTGCGCTCGACACTGGTTCTCGGCGGCACGGCGATTATTGCGGCCTCAGTGCTGGCACTGTGGCATCTGCCGTTGGTGACGCAATCGGGCGATGTGCTGCGCCAGCCCGGCATTTTTGTCTTTGGCCATTGGGCGGCGCTGCTGATCGCCATCGTTTTCACCAGCGCCTATTCGCGGCGCGTCACGACTGAGGTCCACTCCATGGCCGATGCGCTCTCGGCCACGCAGATGGTGCTGGCGCGGGAACAGAAACTGTCGGACCTTAGCGGTGTTGTCGCCGCTGCCGCCCATGAATTGGGAACGCCCCTAGCCACCATCAAACTGGCCAGCACCGAACTGCTGGGTGACCTCGAAGACCGGCCCGATCTGGCCGAAGACGCCGCGTTAATCCGCGATCAGGCTGACCGGTGCCGCGATATCCTGCGCGATATGGGCCGCATTGGGAAAGACGATCTGCATATGCAACGTGCCCAACTCACCGCCGTGGTGAAAGAGGCCGCCGAGCCACATCTGGAGCGCGGCAAGACGGTGATGTTCTCTGACAACCCGATGGCCCGAGATCACGCGCGCCCCCCGACGATCCCGCGCAAACCCGAGATCATTCACGGGTTGCGCAATCTGGTGCAGAACGCAGTGGATTTCGCCGAAACAACGGTTTGGATCGAAACCGAATGGTCTGCCGAGGATATCTCGGTGCGGATCATCGACAACGGGCCGGGCTTTCCGCCGCAGCATCTGGGACGGATCGGCGACCCCTTCCTGCGCCGCCGTAGCGGCACGGCAAGCGAGACGGCGCGCCCTGAATATGAGGGCATGGGGCTGGGGCTTTTCATCGCCAAGACCTTCCTCGAACGGTCCGGCGCGCGGCTGCGGTTTGCCAATGGGTCAGACAGCGGTTGGCTGCGCGGGTTGCCGCCCGCGGGCAGCGGCGCGGTTGTCGAAGTCGTCTGGCCGCGCCGCCTGCTGGACCTTGGCCCCGATGATGCCGTGATGGGCGAGAACCAGCGCCTCACGGCTTGACAGGGGGAACTGCGCTTTTGTTAACCCGCCGTTAACCTTTGGCTCTCAAGATAGGGCGTCGCATTTGCCGAAAGGGTTATCCGTCATGGCATTGCCAGACGTTATCATCGTGCTTGCCGCCACTTTCATTACCGCTCTGGCCGCCCTTTGGTGGCTTAGCACAAACGCGGGCCGCCCCGTTGCGGCACCGCCCGGCATCGACGATATGAGCCTGCTTTTCGAAGACGGCGAGTTGATCCACGGCTCCGACAGCGCGCTGACCCGCTTTGCCCTCGCCCCCGGCCACCACCAATGGGAGGACATCCGCGAAGCGCTGCTGTCGCGGTTTCCTGAATTCCCCCGCACGGCCCGGCACGGGGCCACTGGCAAACTGACCCTCGTGGCAGAGGACGGCGACAGCCCGTCGGAACTTCGCATCACATGGCGGGACGCGCTTTGTTGGCTGCACCTGCCCCAGACCCGCGCGGTCGAAGAGATCACGCAAGAGACGTTCCAAAAACTAGCCGCGCTGCGCCGGGCCAGCGAAACCAGCCCCAACCCTGCATGGCAGACCAATGCCGCAGGCCGCATCATCTGGCACAACCGGGCCTACGGGGCCCTGAAACGCAAGGCACCAACCGATCCTGAATGCGGCGGGGCCGCTTTGTTCAGCACGCCTTCGCCCGAACATCCTAACCGCGTATGCCTGCGCTGCGGCGAAGGGGGCAAACCCGATTGGTACGCCCTGACCACCACGACAAAGGACAATGTGCAGGTCTACCACGCCACCTGCATCAACGCCGTGGTCGCCGCTGAAGAGGCGCAGCGCAACTTCGTTCAAACCCTTGCCAAGACCTTTGCGCATCTGTCCATCGGGCTGGCGATTTTTGACCGCAATGGGCAGTTGGCCCTGTTCAACCCTGCCCTGGTTGACCTGACCGCCCTGCCAGCCCCCTTTCTCAGCGCCCGACCGACGATGGTGTCCTTTTTCGATCAGCTGCGCGAAAGCCGCCGCATGCCGGAACCAAAAAACTACAAGAATTGGCGTCAGGAGATTGCCGAGGTGATCGCCGCTGCAACCGATGGGCGCTATCAAGAGACATGGTCGCTTGAGAACGGTCAAACCTACAGCATCCGTGGCCGGCCCCACCCCGATGGGGCAACCGCATTCTTGATCGAAGACATCACCGCCGAAGTCACCCTGACCCGCAATTTCCGCGCTGAGCTTGAGCAAAGCCAAAGCCTGCTGGACAAGCTGGAAGATGGGTTCGCTGTCTTCTCCGCCTCCGGCGTGCTGACCTTTTGCAACGCCGCCTATCGCGACCAATGGAAGCAAGACCCCGACAAAAGCTTTGCAGAGATTACCATCAATGACGCGATCCGCGTCTGGCAAAAGATGTCGGCAGCCAATCCGCTGTGGCCCGACGTGGCCGAGTTTGTCATGGGCAGAGGGGACCGCGCGGGCTGGAACATGCCCGTCGCTCCGCTCCACGGCGCGGCCCTCACTTGTGAAATTTCGGCCATCGCTTCCGGCGCGACGCTTTTGCGCTTTCGCCCGACCCCGGTTGGAACGGCCCGCCCGGACCGCAGTGCCATGCCTTCGGCATGCGACCGGCGACAACCCTCCAACTAGGGCATTCCCCGCCGCTTTAATCTTGCGGCTGCGTGTCGGCACGCTAAGCATGGGGCATGTCCGACGATACCCTTTCTCTCCGGCTCAGCGGCCCCGATGACACCGACCGGCGCGCCCAGCAATTGGCCCGCCGCCTGTCACCCGGCGATGTCATTTTGCTCAGCGGTGATGTCGGTGCGGGCAAGACCCATTTCGCCCGCGCCCTGATCACCGAACTGCTCGACTACCCCGAGGACATCCCCTCGCCCACCTTCACATTGGTGCAAACCTATGAGGGGGCAAGCGGCGCGATCTGGCATGCCGATCTCTACCGTCTGACATCCACCCATGAGATTGAGGAACTGGGACTGGTTGAGGCCTTTCATGACGCGATCTGTCTGGTGGAATGGCCGGATCGTCTGGGCCCGCTCGCCCCCGCCGGGGCATTACGGATCAGCCTTTTCCCCGGGGCCCATGAAGACAGCCGCGCGCTGACAGCCGAATGGTCCGGCAGCGGTTGGGCCGCCAAGTTGACAGAGTGGCGCGCATGACCGAACGCGCCGCATTAATCGAAGGTTTTTTACAAACGTCCGGCTGGGCCGGGGCCACCCGAAAGCTGTTGGCGGGCGACGCCTCCAACCGGCGGTATGACCGGCTGCGCAAAGAGAATGGAGATAGGGCCATCTTGATGGATGCCCCACCCGAACGCGGCGAAGACGTGCGCCCCTTCCTTGATGTCGCGGCGCATCTGAGGGCCTGCGGCCTCAGCGCGCCTCAGATTTACCATAAGGACAGCAACCACGGGCTGCTGTTGATCGAAGACCTTGGCGATGACCTTTTCGCCCGGCTGATGGCGGCTGATCCCGCTCGGGAACTTCCGCTGCACCGCGCCGCCGCAGACGTATTGGTCAAACTTCACAGCGCCCCCTTGCCGGAACTGCCGCTTTGCGATGCCGATTGGCTGACCGATATGGCAGCCCCCGCATTCGACTTTTACGCACTCGAGGGTGGGCAAGTGGCAGACGCCCCTTTTGCGCAGGCTTTCCGCCCCCTCGCCGCTGCGCTGGATGACACGTCCAAGGTCGTGATCCTGCGCGACTATCACGCCGAAAATCTGCTTTGGCTGCCGCAGCGCGAAGGTGCCGCGCGCGTCGGCTTGCTGGATTTTCAGGACGCGCTGCTGGGCCATCCAGCCTATGATCTGGTCTCGATCCTGCAAGACGCCCGCCGCGATGTTCCCCGCGCGGTGGAGGGACAGATCATCGACTATTACCTTGCCCAGACCGGACAAGAAGCCGCCCCCTTCCGCCGCGCCTATGCGCTGCTTGGTGCCCAGCGCAACCTGCGCATTCTGGGCATCTTTGCGCGCCTTTGCCTGCGTGATGGCAAACCGCATTACGTCGATCTGATCCCCCGTGTGTGGCAACATCTGCAACATAACCTGCGCCATCCCGCCCTTGCCGCGGTGGCGGATTCTATTGCGGGCGTGCTGCCCCCTCCGACCCCCGAATTCTTGGAGCATCTGAAAAGCCAATGCGCGACTATCCCGACGCCATCATGATGTTCGCGGCCGGGTTCGGCACGCGGATGAAACATCTCACCCAGACCCAGCCCAAGCCCATGGTGCCGGTCGCAGGTCGCCCCTTGATCGACCACGCGCTGGACCTCGCCCGCGGGATATCCCCCGCCCGGATCGTGGCGAACCTGCACTATCTGCCCGACCAGCTTGATGCCCATCTGCGGGCGCAGGGCGTTAAAACCGTAATCGAGACGCCTGAGATCCTCGACACCGGCGGCGGGCTGCGCAATGCCCTGCCGCTGCTGGGCGCGGGCCCCGTGTTTACCATGAACAGTGACGCGATCTGGGCCGGGGCGAACCCCCTCGAAATGCTGCGCAGCGCATGGGATCCGGCCCGAATGGAAGCGCTGTTGATGACTGTGCCGCTGGAAAACACACTTGGACATGGCGGCACGGGCGACTTTACCCGCGGTGCGGAGGGCCGCCTGCAACGCGGACCGGGGCAGGTCTATGGCGGAGTGCAGATCATCAAGACCGATCTGCTAGCCGATATCGATGCCGAGAAGTTCTCCCTAAACCTGTTGTGGGATATGATGCTTAAGCGCGAGACGCTGTTCGGCCTGCCCTATACCGGGCGCTGGTGCGATGTGGGTCATCCCGACGGCATTCCCCTCGCCGAAAGCCTTCTGGCGGGCGCCGATGTTTGAGCCGCAGGACAGCCCCCGCGTCTTTGGCCTTGCCCCCGGGGTCGACTTCCCACGCGGGCTGGTGCGTGGGCTTTGTGACCGGTTGGAGGGTGGCCCGCCCGAGGCGATGGCTCGGGTAGAACTTATAGTGAACACCAACCGCATGGCACGCCGGTTGCGCCATGATTTCGATGCGGGCCCGGCAGGCTTTCTGCCGCGCATCCGGCTGATCACGGACCTTGACGCCTTGGCGCCGGGCGTTGCCCTACCAGCGCCGACACCGCCCCTGCAACGGCGGCTGGAACTCATTCAGCTGGTCTCGCGCCTGCTGGATGCCGCGCCGGATCTCGCGCCGCGTGCGTCACTTTATGCACTGTCGGACAGCCTCGCCGGGTTGATCGACGAGATGCAGGGCGAAGGGGTCTCTCCCGAGACAGTGGCCGGGCTGGACGTTGGCCATCTTTCAGCCCATTGGGAGCGCGCGCAGCGGTTCCTTGCCATCGCCCATGATTATCTAGGCCAGACCACAACCCGCCCGGATGCCGAGGCGCGGCGGCGGCAACTGGTTGCCCGGATCATCGCCCGTTGGCAGGACGCGCCGCCGCAGCATCCGGTCATCCTCGCTGGCTCCACCGGGTCGCGCGGGACCACCGCGCTGCTGATGGAGGCCGTGGCCCGCCTGCCCCAAGGCGCGATTATCCTGCCGGGTTTTGATTTCGAGATGCCGACCGCCGTTTGGAATGAACTGGATCAAGCGCTTTTGGCCGAGGATCACCCGCAATACCGTTTCCGCAAGCTGATGAATATGCTTGGCGTTTCACGGGGGGCGATTGAGCCTTGGTGCGAGATGCCCGCCGTTTCTGAGGCACGCAACAAGCTCCTGTCGCTGTCGCTCCGGCCTGCGCCGGTCACCCATGCTTGGCTGAACGAGGGGCCAAAGCTGGAAGACCTGCATGGTGCCACGGCCGACATCACCCTGATCGAAGCGCCCACGCCGCGGGTCGAGGCATTGGCCATCGCCCTGCGTCTGCGCCAGGCTGCCGAAGACGGGGTGAAAGCCGCGTTGATCACGCCTGACCGGATGCTCACCCGGCAGGTTGCGGCAGCGCTGGACCGCTGGAACATCCTGCCCGACGACAGCGCCGGGATGCCGCTGCAACTCTCTCCGCCGGGGCGGTTCTTGCGCCATGTGGCGGCGCTGTTCGTCCGAAAACTCGATGCCGAAGCGCTGCTGACCCTGCTGAAACACCCGCTGACACACAGCGGCGCGGGGCGGAACTTTCACCAGCTCTATACACAGCGGTTGGAGGCCGAGATCCGGCGTCACGGGTTGCCCTATCCCAATGCAGAGAGCTTGACCGAGATTGCAGAGCGGGCCGCGAAGCGGATGGATGACCCCAGCGGTTTCCGCGATTGGGTCGCTTGGCTGGGCGAGGTTTTCCCCGGCCATGACGCCCCCGGCGAGCGGCCCCTGCCCGATTGCGTCACCGCGCATTTGGCACTGGCCGAAAAGATCGCCGCCGGGCAACCCGCCGACCCCGATCACCTCCTCTGGCAGCAGGGTGCGGGCATCGCGGCGGAAGCTGTGATGGCAAACCTCACCGAACACGCCGTGCACGGTGGCGCGATGAATGCCGCAGATTACGCCGACCTGCTGGGCGCGCTTTTGTCCCAAGAGGAGGTGCGCGAGGCCGATACCCCCCATCCCGACATCATGATCTGGGGCACGATGGAGGCGCGGGTGCAGGGGGCCGAGTTGGTCATCCTTGGCGGTTTGAACGAAGGGACATGGCCCGAAGCGCCGCCGCCCGATCCATGGCTCAACCGTCAGATGCGCGAGAAGGCCGGGCTGCTGCTGCCCGAACGGCGCATCGGCCTGTCGGCGCATGACTATCAACAGGCCATCGCCAGCCCCGAGGTTTGGATCACCCGCGCGATCCGGTCGGATGAGGCAGAGATGGTGCCATCGCGCTGGTTGAACCGCTTGGGCAACCTGCTGGGCGGCTTGGGCGACACCGGCGGGCCGGAGGCGTGGAAGGCCATGCAGCAGCGCGGTAACCATTGGCTGGATCAGGTGCGTGCCTTGGAAGCGGTAGAGCGCACCGCCCCGGCCACGCGCCCCTCGCCCCGCCCGCCGCGCGCGGCGCGCCCGCGCAAACTGTCGGTGACCGAGATCAAGACGCTGATCCGTGATCCCTATGCCGTCTACGCCAAGCACAGCCTAAAATTGCGTCCGATCAACCCGCTGGTGCAATCTCCCGACGCGCCGGTGCGGGGCATCGTTTTGCACCGCATCATGGAGGATTTCGTGAAGCTGGTGGCCCGCGACCCCGCACGGCTGACCCGTGACACGCTGATGCAGGTGGCCGCCGAAGTGCTGGAGGAGGAAGCCCCATGGCCCGCCGCCCGCGCCATGTGGCTGGCGCGGATCGACCGGATCGCGGATTGGTTCATCGCCCGCGAAAGCCAACGCGCTGGATTTTCCAGCCCCGTCGCTTTTGAGCAGGGCGCGCGCGGCAGCTACACCTTTGCCGACCTCGGCTTTACCCTCAGCGGCTTTGCGGACCGGATCGATCAGACCGATGACGGCGATGTGCTGATCTATGACTACAAGACCGGCACCCCGCCGGGTAAAAAAGAGCAGCGGCTCTTCGATAAACAGTTGTTGATCGAAGCGGCGATGGTCGAGCGTGGCGGCTTTCCCGAGGTGGGCGTGGCCCATGTGGCCCATGCTGCCTTTATCGGGTTGGGATCGAAACCCGTCGAAGTACCCGCGCCGCTTGAAGAGGAGAACCCTCAGGAAGTGCTCGCCGGGCTGCACGCGCTGCTCTCGCGCTATCTTGATGAGGAGCAGGGTTTCACCGCGCGCCGCATGGTGCAAAGCGATGCCTTCGCCGGAAATTATGACCAACTGGCCCGTTTCGGCGAATGGGACGGCACCAGCTCTGCCCGTCCAGAGGATTTGGAATGATGCGCGATTTTGACGATGCCACCCGCGCCCAGATCGAAGCGGCGCGGCCCGACGCCTCCACTTGGCTGACCGCCAACGCAGGCTCTGGCAAGACCCGCGTGCTGACCGACCGCGTGGCGCGGCTGTTGCTGGATGATGTCGAACCGCAGCACATCCTTTGTCTGACCTACACCAAGGCTGCCGCGTCAGAGATGCAAAACCGTTTGTTCAAACGTTTGGGCGAATGGGCGATGCTGAAAGATGAGACCCTGCGCAGCGCTTTGGCCGATCTTGGCGTGCAGGGAGAGTTGACGCCCGAGCAACTGCGCAACGCCCGCACCCTTTTCGCCCGCGCGATTGAGACACCGGGCGGGCTGAAAATCCAAACCATCCACTCTTTCTGCGCCGCCCTTCTGCGCCGCTTCCCGTTGGAGGCGCAGGTCAGCCCGCAATTCACTGAGATCGAAGACCGCGCCGCCGATCTGTTGCGGGCCGAGATCGTCGATGAGATGGCCGAGAGCGAAGACGCCCCGCTGGTGGCCGACATTGCGCGGCATTACACCGGCGAAGATTTCGCCAGCCTCACCCGCAGCATCGTCGGCCAGCGCGATGCTTTCACCGACCCCCGGTCATGGGCCGATATCCTAGCGCTTTTCGCCCAGCCCGAAGACCTGACCGAGGAGAAGATCGCGGCGTCGGTCTTTCTTGGCAGCGAAGCGGCGATGATGGCCGAGATCATCCCCCATTTGCTGGCCAAAGGCGGCAACGATGGCAAGGCGGGCGCGGCGCTGCAAGAGATCGACCGCTACGACCTCTCTGCCCTGCCCCAGCTTGAAAACATCCTTTTGACCGGCAGCGGCGCCAAGGCGCCCTTCACCGCCAAGATCGGCAGTTTCCCGACCAAGCCGACGCAAAAGGTCATCGCAGAACAGATGCCGCAGCTTGAGCAGTTGATGCAGCGCGTTGAAGATGCCCGCGAAGCGCGGCTGGCCCTGAAAGCGGCGCGGAAGTCCTATGTGCTGCACCGGTTCGCAGCCCGGTTCCTTTACCGTTACGCGAATGAAAAGCAAAAGCGCGGCTGGCTCGACTTTGACGATCTGATCCTCAAAGCTCGCGCTTTGTTGACCGACAAGGCGGTGGCTGCTTGGGTGCTGTTCCGCATCGACGGCGGCATCGACCATATCCTTGTCGACGAAGCACAGGACACCTCGCCCCGACAATGGGATGTAATCGAACGGCTGACAGATGAATTTTACTCGGGCGCTGGCGCACGTAACGAGGTGGATCGGACGCTTTTCGTCGTGGGCGACAAGAAGCAATCGATCTACTCTTTCCAAGGCGCGGATCCCGAAGAGCTGGACCGCAAAGGCGCGACATTCGAACAGAAGATCGGTGAGGCTGGGCAGTTTTTCCAACGCCGCAGCCTTGCCTATTCCTTCCGCTCCTCTTCGGCGATTTTGCAAGCGGTCGATGGGGTTTTCGACCCCGCGATCCAGACCGGCTTTACCAATGACGGCCATATGGCCTTCAAGGATCGCCTGCCCGGCCGCGTCGATCTTTGGCCTTTCATCGAAAAGGCGGGCCCAGACGAGGAAGGCGATTGGACCGATCCCGTAGACCGGCGCAGCGCGCGGCATCACACGGTGCAATTGGCCGAACGCATCGCGCAGCGCATCAAGGAGCTGACGACCGAGGAACATTACCTCCCCGACGACAGCAAGGGCGGCCTGGCGCGGCGGCGTATCCAACCGGGGGATTTTCTGATCCTCGTGCAGCGCCGCTCGGCCCTATTTTCGGAGATCATCCGCGCTTGCAAAGCGGCGGAACTGCCCATCGCCGGGGCGGACCGGCTCAAGGTCGGGGCCGAACTGGCGGTGCGCGATCTGGCGGCGATCCTGTCGTTCCTCGCCACACCGGACGACGATCTATCCCTTGCCACCGCGTTGAAATCACCGCTTTTCGGCTGGTCGGAACAAGAGCTTTTCACCCTCGCCCATTACCGCAAAGAGGATCACCTCTGGCAAGCCCTGCGCGGCCAGACCGAGACCCACGCCGCCACCCTCGCCGTGCTGCGCGATCTGCGCGGGCAGGTCGATTACCTGCGCCCCTACGACCTGATCGAACGCATTCTCACCCGCCATGATGGCCGCCGCAAACTGTTGGCACGGCTGGGACCAGAAGCCGAGGATGGGATCAACGCGATGCTAAGCCAAGCGCTCTCCTACGAGCGCGGCACGGTGCCCAGCCTGACCGGGTTCCTGCAATGGGTGCAGACCGATGATCTGGAGATTAAACGCCAGATCGACAGTGCGTCGAACCAGATCCGCGTGATGACGGTGCATGGGGCGAAGGGTCTGGAAGCGCCGATCGTGATCCTGCCCGACACCGGGCGGCGCGATGTGACGATCAAGGATGAGATCATCACCGTAGATGGCACGCCCGTCTGGAAAGCCCCAGCGGATGACATGCCCGAACCCATGCGCGCGCGGCTCGATGAGATGAAAGAGGCCGCATTGCAAGAGCGGCTTCGGCTTTTCTATGTGGCCATGACGCGGGCCGAGAAATGGCTGATCGTGGCGGCGGCGGGGGAATTGTCGAAAGATGAATCCTCTTGGTACCAGATCACCGCTGCCGCTTTGGCCCGGTTGCGGGCCGAGCTCTTGGGCGATGATGGCACGCTGCGCTATCAACAGGGCGACTGGGATGCGCTCGACATCGTAGAGACGCCAGAGAAAATCGTCACAACGCCCGTGTTAGACCCTATTTTCACCCGTTCCGCCCCGTCCCCCCGGGGGGAGGACAAGACCCTCTCACCCTCCGATCTTGGCGGCGCCAAGACGCTGGCGGGTGAGGCCGGCTTTGATATGGATACCGCGCTGAGCTACGGCACTTTGGTCCATGAATTGCTGGAGCATCTGCCCCTCATGGGGCCGGACGCGCGGCAGGTATTTCTGGACCGCTTGGCCCGCAGGCATCCACCTGAAATGATTGCCCGCGCCGAAAGTGAGGCCGACGCGGTTCTGCGCACCCCTGCCCTCGCCCCGCTGTTTACCGAGACGACCCTTGCCGAAGTCCCCGTGACCGGCAGCTTGGGCCATCAGCGTCTCCACGGCACGATCGACCGGTTGGTGATCGCCGAGGATCATATCCTTGCCGTCGATTTCAAAACCAACCGCGTGGTCCCCGATACCGCTGACGCCTGCCCCGACGGGCTGTTGCGCCAGATGGGCGCCTATGCCCATATGCTGCGCCAGATCTACCCGGATCGGCGGATCGAAACGGCCATCCTATGGACCGCCCGCCCCGCGCTTATGGTGTTGCCCAACGATATCGTGACAAATGCGCTGCGTGCCCTGCCATATCTTGACGCCACTGCCATGCGTTCATAGGTTCAGGCCTTAACCCATTCCTGTCAGGAGAGCATCATGGCAACCGTCGCAGTCACCGACGACACTTTCGACGCCGAAGTCAAAAATTCGGACATTCCGGTTCTGGTCGATTTCTGGGCCGAATGGTGCGGCCCGTGCAAACAGATCGGCCCTTCGCTGGAAGAGCTGTCGGATGAAATGAACGGTCGCGTGAAGATCGTCAAAGTCAACGTCGACGAAAACCCGAACTCCCCCGCTCAGGTCGGCGTGCGTGGTATTCCGGCGCTGTTCATCTTTAAAGACGGGCAGGTCGTGTCCAACCTTGCTGGCGCACGCCCCAAGGCGGCCCTGCAAAGCTGGATCGAAGAATCCATCTAAGGTCAGTACCTTACCAGATTTGAGTTACGAAAACGGGCGTCCTTCGGGGCGCCCTTTTCATTTGCGGTCACGAGAGCCAGTCAAAGGGGCCAGCCAAAGCGTTTGAACCGGGCAACGATCTTTTCTTCGGCCTCGGCGCGGCCTGCGTTGATGCAATGCTCCTGCCAGAACCACCAGATATAGGCGGCGAAATCCGGGGCAGCCTGCCCCACGGCGGCAAAGCTTTGGCTGAGATCCGCCAGATCCGCCCGCACGCCTATATGGTGGAAATCGATCTGGCCAAAGAACAACGCCGGTTTGCCAAAGAAGTAACCAGAGTACGCGGCTGCTGAATTTTGAGTCACGACGAAAGCACAGCTTTGCAAATGTTGCGCCATCTCACCCATCGTCAGGGTCAATCTTGGATGGCGCGCAGCGAGGGCTTCGAGCGCGGTTAGTTCCTCGGGGCTATAGACCTCTTTCGGGTGCAAGGCCGCGGCGACGGGGCCGGTGCTATGATCAAGTGTGAGGGTCAGCATTTCCAACGGGCTGCAAGATTGAAACGACCGCCGCTGCAACAAGCGGCCCTGTAGCGGCACGTAGATCGGCCCATCGCGGTTGGACTGTTGCGGCGCGTCTCCGAACAGGCGCTTTTGCCAGAAACGGTAGAAGCGTTGCGCCTGCTTGGGATCGACACCGCTTGGGTCAAACTCGGCCACGGCGATATCCCAAAGCCACCGTTCAGGGCGCGCTTCGATCTGCCAAAAGGGGTAGTAATAGCAGCGCCGAAAGATCAAACCGCGGGACGTTGGGGCAGGGGCCATATGGCTTAGTGAAAGCGCATCAGCCGCGCGGGCGGGCGCGCCGATATCCCGATATGTGACCCTAAGTTGGGCATTTTCGAGGACACGCGTGAGTTTTCCAATGAAATAATGCGTCCCGGCCTCGGCGCTCTGCCGTAGCGGGGGTTCAAGGTAGATATCAACTTGGGCGTGATCCTGCATCGCCAGAGGCTAGCCCGTCGCCCGACCGCTCACAAGCGGCGCTGCCCTTGTCCTGCCTTGCCACGGGGGCCATATAGACGCCAAGCGACAGGAGGCCCCATGGCACAGAACGACGATTTCCCCGGTTGGCACGGGACCACGATCATTGGCGTCAAAAAAGGCGGCGAAGTGGTGATTGCCGGTGACGGACAGGTCAGCCTTGGCCAGACCGTGATCAAAGGCACCGCGCGCAAAGTGCGCAAGCTTAGCCCCGGCGGGTATGATGTTGTGGCGGGGTTTGCGGGCTCCACGGCAGATGCCTTTACCCTGCTGGAACGGCTAGAGGCCAAGCTCGAAGCGACACCGGGGCAATTGGCCCGTGCGAGTGTCGAATTGGCTAAGGACTGGCGCACCGACAAATACCTGCAAAAACTCGAAGCGATGCTGATCGTGACCGACGGGAAAGACCTGCTGGTCATCACCGGCGCTGGCGACGTGCTGGAACCCGAACATGAGGTCGCGGCCATCGGGTCGGGCGGGAACTACGCCCTCGCCGCGGCCCGCGGCATGATGGACAGCGACCGGGACGCCGAAACCATTGCCCGTGATGCCATGGCGATCGCCGCCGACATCTGCGTCTACACCAACGGCAAACTCACCGTGGAGAAAATCACCGCATGACCGACCTGACCCCCCGCGAGATCGTATCCGAACTGGACCGCTATATCATCGGCCAGAATGACGCCAAACGCGCCGTGGCCGTGGCCCTGCGCAACCGCTGGCGCCGCAAGCAGCTAAGTGATGACCTGCGCGACGAAGTCTATCCCAAAAACATCCTGATGATCGGCCCCACGGGCGTCGGCAAGACCGAGATCAGCCGCCGTTTAGCAAAGCTGGCCCGCGCGCCGTTCATCAAGATCGAAGCGACGAAATTCACCGAAGTGGGCTATGTTGGCCGCGACGTGGAGCAGATCATCCGTGACCTTGTGGACAGCGCCATCGCCATGACCCGCGATTTCATGCGCGAAGACGTGAAAACCAAGGCCGAGCAGGCCGCAGAAGAGCGGGTGATCGACGCCATCGCCGGCACCGATGCCCGCGACGGCACCCGCGAGATGTTCCGCAAGAAGCTCCGCAGCGGTGAGCTGGACGACACGATAATCGAGCTTGAGATCTCCGATACCTCAAGCCCCTTCCCGATGATGGACATTCCCGGCCAGCAAGGCATGGGGATGATGAACCTTGGCGATATATTTGGCAAAGCCATGGGGGGGCGCACCACCAAAAAACGCATGGCCGTGGCCGATAGCTATGAGGTGCTGGTCGGCGAAGAAGCTGACAAATTGCTGGACGATGAAGCCGTGAACCGCGCCGCCATTGAAGCGGTCGAGCAGAACGGCATCGTCTTTTTAGATGAGATCGACAAGGTTTGCGCCCGTTCCGATGCGCGGGGCGGTGATGTTTCACGTGAAGGGGTGCAGCGCGATCTGCTGCCGCTGATCGAAGGTACTGTGGTGTCTACGAAATACGGCACGGTGAAGACCGATCATATTCTCTTTATCGCCTCTGGCGCCTTCCACATCGCCAAGCCGTCGGACCTGTTGCCCGAGCTTCAGGGCCGTCTGCCGATCCGCGTCGAACTGCGGGCGCTGACCGAGGGTGATTTCGTTCGCATCCTGACCGAGACCGACAATGCGCTGACGCGGCAATACACCGCCCTGATGGGGACCGAAGATCTGACCGTCACCTTCACCGAAGAGGGCATCGCGGCGCTGGCCAAGATCGCAGCGGATGTGAACACCTCGGTCGAGAACATCGGCGCGCGGCGGCTTTATACGGTGATGGAACGGGTGTTCGAAGAGGTCTCCTTTGATGCGCCCGACCGGTCGGGGCAGGAGATCACGGTCGATGCCGACTTTGTCGAAAAGAACCTTGGCGAATTGACCCGCTCCACCGATCTAAGCCGCTACGTTCTTTAGGGCTTTCCTTTCCTCCATGCCCCGGCGATGAAAGGGGCATGGAATACCTCTCATTTTTGCGGCGCAACTGGCTGTTTCTGCTGGCCGGTTTCCTGCTGACATTCACCTCGTCCTACGGGCAAACCTATTTCATCTCGCTCTTTGCCGGAGCGGTGAAGGGCGACTTTGGCCTGAGTGATGGGCAATGGGGCGGCATCTATACCATCGGCACGACGCTTTCGGCGGTCACCATGGTCTGGGCCGGGGTGCTGACGGACCGCTTTCGCGTGCGGGTGTTGGCCTTTGGCGTGATGGTGGCGCTTGCCGGGGCCTGTTTGGCGATGGCGGCGGTGCCGAATTGGATCGCGCTGATCTTCGTTATCTATGCCTTGCGACTGACCGGGCAGGGCATGATGTCTCAGCTTGGACAGGTCGCCATGGTGCGCTGGTTTGAGGCATCGCGTGGCAAGGCGCTTTCGTTGTCGTCGATGGGGTTTGCCGCCGGTCAGGCGTTCTTGCCGGTGATCTTCGTAGCGCTTTTTGCCAGCTTCCACTGGCGCAGCCTTTGGGCGCTGGCCGCAGTCTTGGTTCTGCTGACCATCCCGGTGATCCTGATGCTGCTGCGGCAAGAGCGCACCCCGCAAAGCATGGCGGATCAGGCGCAACGTGCGGGCATGAAAGGACGGCATTGGACGCGGGCAGAGATGTTCCGTTCGGGCCTGTTCTGGATGATCATTCCGCTGGCCATCGGGCCTGCGGCATGGGGCACCGCGCTGTTTTTCCAGCAGGTTCACCTGACCGAAGTAAAGGGCTGGGCCTTGGTCGAATTTGTGGCGCTCATGCCGGTCTACACGCTCTCGGCGGTGGCCTCGACCTTCCTTTCGGGCTGGGCGATTGACCGCTTTGGCGTCAGCCGCGTGGTGCCGGTGATGATGCTGCCCTTTGCCCTGTCATTCGCGGTGCTGGCCTATGCCGATACGCTGTGGATGGCTGGGATCGGCTTGGTGATTTTCGGCTTCGGGCAGGGCATGCAATCCACCGCACCGGCGGCGTTCTGGGCCGAGTATTTCGGCACCCGCCATGTGGGTTCGATCAAAGCGGTGGCCGCGGCGCTGATGGTCTTTGGCTCGGCCATCGGGCCGGGAGTGACGGGTCTTTTCATCGACTTGGGCGTCGATTTCCCGCAGCAAATGTTGCCGATCGCGGTTTACTATCTGCTGGCGGCTGGTTTGGCCGCATGGGCGATAAGACGCTACAAACGCCTGCTGCGCGGCTAACGGTTGCGCCGGAGATAGACGTAATAGGCCCCGCCGCCGCCGTGGCTGACATGGGCTTGCGCAATCTGAAGCACAAGGCCGTTGAGCGGCGGCATCGACAGCCATTGCGGCACCTGATGGCGCAAAACACCATCGCGCACAGGGATCGGGCCACCATCGTCGCGGCGCTTGCCCTTGCCAGTGATGACCAGCACCAACCGCTTGCCCCGCGCATGGGCATCCATAATGAAGCCATTCAGCGCCGGGTGGGCACGGTCAAGCGTCATGCCATGAAGATCAATCCGGCCTTCGGGGCGCAGTTTGCCGCGTTTCAGCTTGCCGAAGGCTTTGTGATCCATCTGAACCGGGGCGGCTTTCATCTGTTCTGACAATGTCGGGCGCAGGTCATTGCTACGCTTCTTCATGGTCGACTGAGGCTTGTTGCCTTGGAGCGCGATTTTGGCCCGACGGACCTGCGGCGGGGCAGGGGCGGGCGCGTCGATCTCTTGCGTGAAAAGCTTGTTCAGCTCAAGCTTCTCTGTCCGCTCCGTGACCCTGCGCCAAAGCGCGAGGTCGTCTTCGTTTAAGCGCCGACGTCTCATATCGCGCTCTCCGGCAGGAAAGCATAGGCGCGTTGGATCGGCATCAAAACCATCATCCGCCCAGCGTCGCGCAGGCGGCCTGCCTCGCGGCCGGCTTTGTCGCCGGTTCCAAAGAACACATCCGCACGCTGCGCGCCCTTGATGGCCGAGCCCGTATCCTGCGCGACCATCAAGCGCCGCATGGGTTTCTTGCCGTCTTTTTCGATCCAAACCGGCGCGCCAAGCGGCACATGCGACGGGTCCACCGCGATGCTGCGCAGCGTGGTGATGGAACGGTTCATCGCCCCAAGCGGCCCCTTGTCGGCAGGCACCCGGCTGACCTCTCGAAAGAAAACATAAGAGGGATTGTGATAGAGCAATTCGCGGCCATCTTCGGGGTTGCGGCGCACCCAATTTTTGATGACATCGGCGCTAACCTGATGCGCCTCATAGACCCCGCGCCGTACCAGTTCGACCCCGACAGAGCGGTAATCATGGCCATTCGCCCCGCGGTAGCCCACGCGCAGGTAGCTGCCATCGGGCAGGCGGATACGGCCAGAACCTTGAATTTGCAAAAAGAAAAGCTCAACCGGATCATCGACCCAAGCGATTTCCAATCCGCGGTCCCGCATCACGTCGCCATCTAGGATCTCGCGTCTGGTGAGCCAGGGGCGGATCTCTTCGGCCTCGGGGGGCATGGCGTAGATGGGGTACTGAAACCGCGCAGAGGGGTAGAGATCGCCGTCCAACTCAGGCTCGAAATACCCTGTAAACAGCCCGTCTTTCCCGTCTTCCATCAACACGGGCCGGAAAAACAACTCGAAAAACTGCCGGGGGTCGGGGCCATCTTTGGCCAGCTTGCACAGCGCGCGCCAATCGACATCTTTCATGTCGCCGCAAGTGCTGGTGAACACCTCAAAGGCGGCGGCGTGGTCATCTTCGGCCCAGCCGTCAAGCTGGTCGAAATCCATCACCGTATAATGCACCTCTGCCGCGGACGGCGTGTTCATCGACACACCGCCCAACAGCGCAAGTGCGCCGAGCGCACGCGCTACCCGTCTGTGGAAACCAACAGCCAATTCGGATCATCCGAGCCCATGACACGGGCGAAGACCCATGTATCTTTTTGGCGTTTGATTTCGTTGCTGCTGCCCTCGACAACCTCGCCTTCGCGGTTGCGAACCTCAGAGGTCAGCTCTCCTACGAAGCGAATGGTGAGTTCGGCTTCTTTCGTGGTCTCGTCCATCGTGGCGTTGACCAATTCCATTTCGCGCACGCCGATAAAGTTGGCGTCAATCGTCAGACCTTGATCCTCGCGCGCCGCGACACCGTCAACAAAGCTTTCATAGACATCATCGGCCAGAAACGGCTGAATTTCCGCCAGATCGCCACGCTCGTAGCCCATGACGATCATCTCATAGGCACCGCGCGCGCCTTGGAGAAAATCGCTGACGCCGAAGGAGGGCTCAACCCGCTTCATCTCGGCCAGTGCCTTGCCCGAGGAGCTGTCTTCGGGAACGTGGTCGGTGATATCGAGATCGGGGCCGCCTTCGATCACCTCAAACGCGGGGCCACTGCGGGCGCTTGGCGTTTGATCGGTTACCGGGGGCTTTTCAAAACCCTCGCGGGTGCCAAGCACGTTTTTCAGCCGCAGGATCAGGAATACGGCGATACCGGCAAGCACCAGAAGCTGTATCAGGGGAGAATTCATCGAAACCTCATTCAGGGGTGGCATGGAAACATGCGAGTTAAGCTCTTATGTAGGTGTTCGACCGGGGCAAGTCCACTCTGCCCCCAGCGAAAGGACCCCGCCACATGTGGCTATTGATCGCATTTATCGCCGTGCCTCTGATCGAGATCACGCTTTTCATCCAAGTCGGTGGCGCCATCGGCCTTGGCTGGACGCTGGCCGTGGTGGTGCTGACCGCCGTTCTGGGCACATGGTTGGTGCGCTCTCAAGGGGCGCTGGCGCTTGGTCAATTGCGCAGTTCCTTCAATGACCTGCGCGACCCGACGGAACCTTTGGTGCATGGCGCGATGATCCTATTTTCCGGCGCGCTGCTGCTGACACCAGGGTTTTTCACCGACGCGGTTGGCTTTGCCTTCCTGATCCCGCGCTTTCGGCAGGCGGCCTATCGGGCAATACGGGACCGTGTGAACGTTCAAAGTTTTGGCACGCCCGGCGGCGGCATGGGTCCGGGGCCCGGCCCACAGGGCAGGCGTAACCCGAGTGGCGACGTGATTGATGGCGATTTTCATGAGATCCCCGAACAGCCGCGTCAGACCAAGGGCCCCTCGGGCTGGACTAAGGATTGAGCGGCCCGTGCCGACCTGCTAAGTCCGGATAGATTTAAGAAATTCACCACAACAGGACACAGAGAATGGCAGAAAACGAAACAGCGCAACCGAAACAGCCGCAGATGCGCGTGCTGGGCCAGTTCATACGGGACATGTCGTTTGAGAACATCATGGCGCAAAAGGGCGCCCCTGCAGATGTGCAGCCCGATGTGCAGGTTCAGGTCAACCTCGACGCGAAAAAGCGCGGTGGCGAAAACCAGTATGAGACCGCGATCAAGCTGAACATCACCTCGAAAGCGAAAGACGGCGACGCGACGCTCTTCGTGCTGGAAATCGACTATGTCGGCATTTTCCAAGTCGAAAGCGTGCCTGAAGAGCAGATGCACCCCTATCTGCTGATCGAATGCCCGCGGATGATCTTCCCCTTCCTGCGCCGCATCGTCAGCGACGTGACCCGTGATGGTGGCTTCCCGCCGCTGAACCTTGAGAACATCGACTTCCTGTCGCTCTACCGCAACGAAGTTGCACGCCGTCAGGCCGAGACCCCGCCAAAAGCCGACGCCTAAGCGTCAGCCAAGCTGTTTCCACAGCGCGTCGCCGCCCAGCTTGCCGACAAATTCGGCATGGGCGGCGGCTTCGGCCTCTGTCAGACGCGAGGGCAGGGGATTGGGCCGCGGTTTCGGGGTCCAGCGCGTGTCAGGCTCACCGGATTTCCGTTCGGGCGCCGATGACAGCGCAAAGTCGGGCTGCCGCCCCCCGATCAATTCCAGATAGACTTCGGCCAGAATCTCACTGTCGAGCAGGGCGCCGTGCAAGGTCCGCGATGTATTGTCGATCCCAAAGCGACGGCAGAGCGCGTCGAGCGAGGCGGGCGAGCCGGGGAAACGTTTGCGCGCAATTTCGAGCGTATCAAGCGCTTGTTCCCATGGGATCTGCGGCAGTCCCATCCAGCGCAGTTCGGCATTCAGGAATTTAATGTCGAAGGCGGCGTTGTGAATGATCAGCTTTGACGTGCCGATAAAGTCGAGGAACTGCCGCCCGATCTGTGCGAACTTGGGCTTGTCGCGCAGGAAATCATCGCCCAGCCCGTGCACCTGAAACGCCTCTTCGGGCATAGAGCGTTCGGGGTTGATATATTGGTGGTAGGTCTCGCCCGTGGCCATATGGTTCATCAGCTCGACCGCACCGATTTCGACGATACGGTCGCCGCTTTCGGGGTCAAAGCCGGTGGTTTCGGTATCGAGCACGATTTCACGCATGACGCAGCTTTTCCCTAATGTCGCGGATCACATCCCGCACCTGCGCGCGGGCATGGTCGGGCGTGTCGGTCACTATCACATAGTCGGAACGGGCGCACTTCTCTTTGGCGGGCATCTGCTTGGCGCGGATGGCATCGAATTGCGCCTCGGTCATGGTGCCTCGGGCAAGCACGCGGTCGCGTTGGACGGCGTCGGGGATAGTGACGCAAACCACCGCGTCCATCGCAGCGTCGCCGCCAGTTTCAAAAAGCAACGGAATATCGAGCACGGCAATGTCGCTATAGGCTTCGGCCAGAAATGTCGCCCGGTCTTGGGCCACCAATGGATGTACGATGGACTCGATCCGGGGCAGGGCGGTCGGATCAGCGGCGATGATCTCTTTCAATGCGGCGCGAGAAACCGCGCCAGCCTCTATCGCCGTCGGAAACGCCGCCTGCACGGGCGCGACCGCCGCGCCCCCCTTCGCATAAAGCCGGTGCACCGCTGCGTCGGCATCCCACACGGCGCAGCCCTCCTCGGCAAACATCTTTGCCGTGGTCGATTTGCCCATGCCGATCGATCCGGTCAGCCCGAGTTGGAACATCAGCGCAGCACCGCCGTGCGCGTGGCGCGATTGACCTCGGGCCGTTGACCGAACCAACGCTCAAAGGCGGGCACCGCTTGATGCAACAACATGCCCAGCCCGTCGACCGTGACGCAGCCCATTTCCTCGGCCGTTTCCAGCAGATGTGTGCGCAGCGGCGTATAAACGAGGTCCGTCACTACGGTGCCGGGGCGTAGCCCATCAAGTGGCACACGCAAAGCACCTTTGCCGATCATGCCAAGCGATGTGGTGTTCACCACCAAGGTGGCGTGATCAATCATATTACCCGCCTGCACCCAATCGATGACCTTCACCCTGCTGCCGAAATCGCGCTGCAACTGCTCTGCCCGCACGCGGGTGCGGTTCGACAGGCAGATCTCAGGCACGCCAGCATCCAAAAGCGACGAGACCACAGCGCGCGCCGCGCCGCCGGCACCCAAGACAGCCGCTGGTCCGGATTTGGGATCCCAATCGGGCGCTCCGGCTTTGAGGTTTTCGATGAATCCATAGCCATCCGTATTATCCGCATGAATTTTGCCATCGGGACGAAAGATCAGCGTATTGGCGGCACCAATCAATGTGGCGCGGTCGGTGATGAGATCCGCGATCTTCATCACCGCTTCCTTATGGGGGATCGTCAGATTTACCCCGACGAAACCCATCTTGGGCAGTGTCCGCAAAACCACCTCCAGATCATCGGGCGCCACATCAAGCGGTACATAATGACCCGCGATGCCGTAGGTCTCTAGCCAATGGCGGTGCAGTTGCGGGGATTTGGAATGCGCGATGGGCGATCCGATCACACCGGCAAGGGGGATTTTGGACAGGCTCATGTCGTGAGGTCTCCGCGCAGCGTCAGGTAATTCAGCAGTTCAAGAAATGGCATACCGAGGACGTGAAAGTAATCCCCCTCAATCTGGCTGAACAGCCGCACACCTTCTTCTTCCAGCTTATAGCAGCCCACCGCGTGGCAGATGCTGTCCCAATTCCGTTCGACGTAGTCCTTGATATAGGCGTCACTAGCGTCACGCATTCGTAGGCGCACTTGGCCGACATGCCGCCACAGCGGTTCGCCATCTTCGTAGAGCACGGCGGCAGAGAGCAGCGAATGCCGATCCCCGCGCAATTGGTGAAGCTGCGCGATGGCCTCATCCCGATCACGGGGCTTTTGCAACATCTCTCCGCGATGCTCCAAGACCTGATCGCAACCTAATACCAGCGCGCCGGGGTGTTTTTCGCTCACTTTGCGGGCCTTCATCTCGGCCAATGTATCAGCAATGTCGCGCGGTTTCGCCGCCTCTGCACGCAGGGCAGCGGTGATCATCTCTTCGTCGATCCGCGCCGGGATCACCTCATGCGGGATCGCGGCCTTCGCCAAGAGTGTAGCGCGGATCTCCGAGCCGGAGGCGAGGACGATTTTCTGCGGCATGTGGATAACCCTGTGATGATCTGGCGCAAATCTTGAGGATTTGTTCTGCGAGATAAAAGTTGACAGCACAAGCCCGCAGATCTCGCCCCGAGTCGCGGTTTTTGTCGCCGATTCCCACCCCGATGGATAGGGATAAGCCGCTTGTGCGTATAACCACGGCACTTCACCGGTTATCCCCGCTTTGATACATTTTGTCCCCCGGAAAATACGCTGGCAAGTTCCTGAGAAAGTTAGATATTCGCGAATCGGAGCGGTTTTTTCCACAGGGTGCCGTGAAGTTTGTTCACCTGTTGATAAGCGGCGGTATAAATCATTAATCCACAGGAATCCGGCTCCCTACAATCAACTACATCTTTTCTCTTTTCTTATTTATTAAGAAAGAAGCACGCACACCGGAGCCGTCCCCATGTTTGATCTTCTCAGCCTCGCCTATCCGTGGATCAAAGCGTTCCATATCGTTTCCGTCATCAGTTGGATGGCCGCGCTGTTCTATCTGCCCCGGCTCTTCGTGCACCATGTCGAACAGGCAGGCTCGGCAGGTCGGATGCATGAGACTTTCTCGATGATGGAATTTAAGCTCGCTCAGTTCATCATGCGGCCCGCGATGATGGCGACATGGGGTTTCGGCCTGGCCCTCGTTCTGACGCCCGGAATCGTGGATTGGACGATGATCTGGCCTTGGACCAAGGGTGCCAGCGTTATTGCCATGACGGTTTTCCACGTTTGGTTGAAAAAACAGGTTAAATCTGTCGAAAGTGGCGACAGTGCCGTAACGGGCCGTCAGTTCCGGCTTCTGAACGAAGTGCCGACGCTGCTGATGATCGTGATCGTCTTCTCCGTGGTCGTGAAATTCTGAAGCAATTGACTCAAGCTGCGGCGTTGCCTATATCTGCGCCACTGTCCCGTCCGGGGCGGTTTCTGCTTGCCACATTCAAATGATCGACCAGCCCGCATTCTGCTGCGGCTGAACAGGATGCTCCATGACAACCGAAACGCTGAACCTCGCTGATCTCAAGGCGCAGACGCCGAAAAACCTGCTCGCCATGGCCGAAGAGCTGGAGATCGAGAACGCCTCGACCATGCGTAAAGGCGAGATGATGTTCCAGATTCTCCGCGAACGCGCGGATGACGGTTGGGAGATCTCGGGCGACGGCGTCTTGGAAGTGCTGCAAGACGGATTCGGTTTTTTGCGCTCACCCGAAGCGAACTACCTGCCGGGCCCCGATGACATCTATGTCTCGCCCGACATGATCCGCAAATGGTCGCTGCGCACCGGGGACACCATTGAAGGGCTGATCAAAGCGCCTGACGACACCGAACGCTATTTCGCATTGACCGAAGTGACCAAAATCAACTTCGAGGCGCCTGAGAAGGCCCGCCACAAGGTTGCTTTTGAGAACCTGACGCCACTCTACCCCGACGAGCGTCTGACGATGGAGGTCGACGACCCCACGATCAAAGACCGCTCCGCGCGGATCATCGATCTGGTCTCGCCCATCGGCAAGGGCCAGCGTTCGCTGATCGTCGCCCCGCCGCGCACCGGTAAGACCGTGCTGCTGCAGAACATCGCCAATAGCATCGAAAAGAACCACCCAGAGTGCTATCTCATCGTCTTGCTGATCGACGAACGTCCCGAGGAAGTCACCGACATGCAGCGTTCGGTAAAGGGGGAGGTCGTTTCCTCCACTTTCGACGAACCTGCAACGCGCCACGTGGCCGTGTCCGAGATGGTGATCGAGAAAGCCAAGCGTCTTGTCGAACACAAGCGCGACGTGGTGATCTTGCTCGATTCGATCACCCGTCTGGGCCGCGCGTTCAACACCGTGGTGCCATCTTCGGGTAAGGTTCTGACTGGTGGTGTCGACGCAAACGCCCTGCAACGCCCGAAGCGCTTCTTCGGTGCCGCGCGGAACATCGAAGAGGGCGGATCGCTCACCATCATCGCCACCGCGCTGATCGACACCGGCAGCCGCATGGACGAAGTGATCTTTGAAGAGTTCAAAGGCACCGGCAACTCCGAAATCGTGCTGGACCGCAAGATTGCAGATAAGCGCGTCTTCCCGGCGATCGACATTCTCAAGTCCGGCACACGGAAAGAGGACCTGCTGGTCGACAAGGTTGACCTCCAGAAAACCTTTGTCCTGCGCCGGATCCTCAACCCGATGGGCACCACCGACGCCATTGAGTTCCTGCTTGGCAAGCTCAAGCAAACCAAGTCGAATTCTGACTTCTTCGACTCCATGAACACCTGAGTTATTAAATAATAACAATAGGTTAGTGAGATATGGACACGATATTCGCCCAAGCGTCAGCGCCGGGCCGAGCCGGGGTTGCGGTGATCCGCATTTCCGGCCCGCGGGCCTTTGCGATCGCAGAGAAGATCACCGGCCAATGTCCTAAGGGGCGCGAAAGTGCGCTGCGCAATCTTTGGGGCGCCGATGGGGAGATCATTGATCAAGCCTTGGTGCTCAGCTTTCCCGGGCCGAATTCCTTCACCGGCGAGGATGTTGTCGAGCTGCAAGTGCACGGATCGATCGCTGTCGTGCGCGCTATGCTCTCACTTCTCTCGACATTCCCGGAAACACGAATGGCTGAGGCAGGTGAATTCACCCGTCGCGCTCTAGAAAATGAAAAGCTGGACCTCGCACAGGTCGAAGGTCTGGCAGATCTCATCGAAGCCGAAACCGAGGCACAAAGAAAGCAGGCTCTTCGCGTGCTCTCCGGGTATCTTGGTGCCCGGGTCGAAGACTGGCGGAAAGATCTGATCCGTGCCGCAGCCCTATTAGAAGCGACGATCGATTTCGCAGACGAAGAGGTGCCCGTCGATGTCACCCCAGAGGTCGACGCGCTGCTGACCAAAGTCGGGAAAGAGTTGGAGGCCGAAGCGCGGGGCACCTATGTCGCAGAGCGCGTTCGAAATGGCTTCGAAGTTGCCATCATCGGCGCACCGAACGTTGGTAAATCGACCCTGCTAAATGCTCTCGCAGGACGTGACGCCGCGATTACTTCCGAAATTGCGGGTACGACCCGTGACGTTATTGAGGTTAGGATGGACCTCGGCGGTCTTCCGGTGACGCTGCTGGATACGGCGGGTCTGCGCGATAGCGATGATAAGATTGAGGCCATCGGAATCGAACGGGCAATCGAACGCGCGAAAGCCGCAGACTTGCGGGTCTTCCTTGCCGCCCCGGATGAGACGCTGATGATTGCTCCGGAGCCCGATGATATCGTGGTCCGACCAAAAGCAGATCTCACAGGTATCGAAGAAAACGGGATCTCTGGAAAAACCGGGCAGGGCGTGTCTGAGCTTATTGCCCAGGTCCAGACGACCCTTTCGACGAAGAGCGCCGGCATCGGACTCGCGACGCATGAGCGACATCGCGTCGCTCTGGAGCAAACTGTCTCGTGTTTGGCTGAGGTAGATGTTATCTTGCAGCGTGGACCCGACTTTTATGATCTAGCCTCGGCGGAATTGCGATTCGCTATACGCGCGCTTGAAGCCTTAGTAGGCCGAATAGATGTCGAAAACCTGCTGGATGAAATCTTCACCAGCTTTTGCGTAGGTAAATGATGGAGTGTTTCACGTGAAACATTTTGATGTGATCGTGATCGGCGGCGGCCATGCGGGCGCGGAAGCGGCCCACGCTTCGGCACGCCTCGGAGCTCATACCGCTCTTGTGACCATGGACCGGAACGGCATCGGTGTGATGTCTTGCAATCCTGCAATTGGTGGGCTGGGTAAAGGGCATCTTGTCCGCGAGATTGACGCCATGGACGGCGTTATGGGTCGGGTCGCGGATAAAGCGGGCATTCAGTTCCGCCTGCTCAACCGTCGCAAAGGCCCCGCGGTTCAAGGCCCGCGTGCCCAGGCTGACCGCAAGATTTACCGTACTGAGATGCTAAAAGAAATTGAAGGCCAAGAGAACCTCGATATTGTCGAAGGCGAAGTCGTGGATTTCGCAATGGATGGTGACACGGTCGCTGGTGTGGTATTGGCTGACGGTGCTACTCTCCGAGCGACCTCTGTGGTCCTAACCACTGGAACCTTTTTGCGTGGCGTCATTCATATCGGCGACGTATCGCATCAGGGCGGTCGGATGGGCGACAAAGCCTCCGTTCGGCTCGCTGAGCGGATCGACTCCTTCGGCCTTCCTATGGGAAGATTGAAGACAGGAACGCCGCCGCGCTTGGACGGCCGGACCATTAACTGGGATATTTTGGAAAAACAGCCGGGCGACGAGGAGCCTGTGGTATTTTCATTCCTCTCCACGGAAGTATCTGCGCCGCAGGTCGCTTGCGGGATAACGCACACCAACGAGAAAACTCATCAGATCATTCGCGAGAACCTTGATAGGTCCGCCATGTACGGAGGGCATATCGACGGCGTGGGCCCGCGGTACTGCCCATCTATTGAAGACAAGGTGGTTCGATTTGCGGATAAAGACTCGCATCAGGTTTTCTTGGAGCCTGAGGGCGTAGACGACCACACTGTATACCCGAACGGAATATCAACGTCGCTGCCGGAGGATGTGCAAGAGGCCTATGTACGGAGTATGGTCGGACTCGAAAATGCAGTAATATTACAGCCCGGCTATGCCATCGAGTACGATTACATAGACCCGCGTGCTCTGTCTTCGACCCTCGCTGTGCGGACCGTGCCGGGCCTCTATTTGGCGGGCCAGATCAATGGCACCACAGGATATGAGGAAGCCGCTGCTCAGGGCCTGGTCGCCGGCTTGAATGCCGCGCTAACGTCACTGGGTAGGGCCGCTGTAACCTTCGGGCGGGCAGAGAGCTATATCGGCGTCATGATTGATGATCTGACGACCCGTGGGGTCAGCGAGCCATATCGAATGTTTACGTCCCGGGCGGAGTTCCGTTTGTCCCTACGCGCGGATAATGCGGACCAGCGCTTGACGCCCCTGGCGATGGAGATCGGCTGCGTATCGGAAGCTCGTAGTAAGACTTTCCAGCATAAGCTGGCTTCTTTGGAGGCCATTAAACAGCAATTGCTCGCTAAAGAATTTACCCCCAAAGAACTCTTGGAGGCCGGTATTGCCGTCAACCAAGATGGTTCTAAACGGAATGGCTTTCAGGTACTCGCATTCCCAGAGGCTAAGTTCGAAGATCTAATGTCGCTCGATAGTAGCCTTGAGGAAGCCTCACAGGAGGTCCGACGCCAGATCGAGCGCGATGCGCTTTACGCGACCTACATCTCTCGCCAGCAGAAAGAGATCGATCTCCTTAAGAAGGACGAGGGCCTTCGGATACCAGCTGATTTCATGTTTGACGACCTTGCGGGGCTCTCCAATGAATTGAAATCGAAGATCGCGGCGGCCCGACCTGAAACGATGGCACAGGCGGCCCGTATCGACGGGATGACGCCAGCTGCCCTAACTTTGATCCTTGCGCGGGTGAAAAGAGGACCGGGTAAGAGGTCCGCATGACGATAAAAGACCACTTGAATGTTTCACGTGAAACATTTGCCAAGCTGGAAGCTTTCGCTGAGCTGGTGCGAAAATGGAATCCGAAGATCAATTTAGTTTCCAAAAACAGCTTGTATGATCTCTGGCAGCGTCATATTCTCGATTCCGTACAGGTTTTTGAACTTGCAGAGGGCGAGGGCCATTGGGTTGATCTTGGCAGCGGCGGAGGGTTTCCGGGAATTGTGGTTGCGATTCTCAATCAAGAAGCGCAGACCTTTCAAGTGACCATGGTCGAGAGTGATCAACGCAAATGCGCATTTCTCCGTACCGCTATTCGTGAACTCGGCCTGACTGCATTAGTGAAAACTGAGAGGATCGAGCAGTTGGATGGCCTCAAAGCCGATATATTGTCGGCACGAGCCCTTGCAGATTTGACCCAGCTTCTGGACTTCACTGAGCTTCATCTAAATCCTGACGGTACCGCGCTCTTTCCTAAGGGGCAGAATTGGCAAAGCGAAGACAGAGATGCTAAGCAAGTCTGGGCCTACGCGCTCGAAGCCGTAGAGAGCAAAACAAATCCAGCTGCCGCTATTTTGAAGATTAAGGATATTGCCCGTGTCTGACCTCTCTCGTCCGGCTGGACCGAAAATCGTTGCCATTGCGAACCAAAAGGGCGGCGTTGGTAAGACCACTACCACGATCAACCTTGCAGCAGCGCTCGCAGAGGCGGGCAAGCGAATCCTCGTTGTCGATCTTGACCCGCAGGGGAACGCCTCTACCGGGCTAGGGATCGAAGTAGAGGATCGAGAGTTCACGACCTATGACCTGTTGCTTGACGACAGCCTACCACAGGATGTTATCCAGCGCACTGAAACGGATGGATTGCTTATCGTTCCCGCGACGGTCGACCTTAGTTCTGCGGATATTGAGCTTTTCTCGAATGAGAAAAGGAGCTTCCTTCTTCACGATGCGCTGCGGCAACCGGCAATGGATCAGTTTGAGTTCGACTATATCCTGATCGACTGCCCGCCGTCTCTCAACCTACTGACAGTAAACGCGATGATCGCGGCGCATTCTGTTCTGGTGCCGCTTCAGAGCGAGTTTTTCGCGCTGGAGGGTCTTTCCCAACTTATGCTTACGATCCGCGAAGTGCGGCAGAGCGGGAATAAAGATCTCAGGATCGAGGGCGTGCTTCTTACGATGTATGATAGGCGGAATAACCTGTCGCAGCAGGTTGAGAGTGATGCGCGTTCGAACCTGGGAGATCTGGTGTTCCAGACCGTCATCCCGCGGAATGTTCGGGTAAGCGAAGCGCCAAGTTTTGCGATGCCTGTTTTGAGTTACGATCCTACTTCGAAAGGGGCCCAAGCCTACCGCGACTTGGCGGCAGAGCTAACGAGAAACAATGGTTAATAAGGTGGCAGTATGGCAGATAAACAAGAGCGTAAACGGGGCCTTGGCCGGGGGCTTTCGGCACTGATGGCGGATGTAGCTGAGACAGAGAGCGTGGCCGCCAAGGGGGCCGCGGCGGCGGAGCAGTTCGTTCCGATTGAGCGGATCAAGCCGAACCCAGATCAGCCGCGTAAACGGTTTGAGCAAGAGCACCTTGACGATCTCGCCGCATCTATCAAGGAAAAAGGGGTCATCCAGCCCCTGATCGTGCGGGCGCTCGACAATGGTAACTTTGAGATTGTCGCGGGTGAGCGGCGGTGGCGTGCCTCGCAAATTGCGAAGATACATAGCCTCCCGGTCATTGTCCGCGAGTTCACCGATGTTGAAGTACTCGAAGTTGCGATCATCGAAAACATCCAGCGGGCCGACCTGAACTCGGTCGAGGAAGCGGCGGGTTATCGTCAGCTGATGGATAAATTCGGGCACACGCAGGAGAAGATGGCAGAGGCTCTTGGCAAGAGCCGGAGCCATATTGCGAACCTTTTGCGTCTGTTGAACCTGCCGGATCCGGTGCAGGAAATGGTGCGTCAGAATGAACTAAGCGCGGGGCACGCGCGGGCGCTGATCCCCGCAAAGGACCCGATGAAATTGGCCCAGCAGGTCATCAAGGGTGGCCTTTCCGTGCGCGCAACCGAAGCGTTGGTTAAGAAAGACCAGGCTGGCGAGCGTGGTAATATGGTAAATAAAGAGCGCCTCTCGCAGCGCTCAGAGAAAGACGCCGATACTCAGGCGCTTGAAGGCGATCTGTCAGCAAACCTTGGTATGAAGGTTAGTTTGGACCATAAACCGGGGCAAGAAGCGGGCAAGGTGACGTTGCACTATACCACGCTTGACCAGTTGGACGAGATCTGCCGGTTGCTGGGTGGCTCCTAAGGCAAAAGCGCTTCGATCACGGCGTTTAGAACTATAACGCCTTGATCGGAAACGATTAATCTGTCTGCGTCGCGCTTTGCCATGCCGATATCTTGCAGGTGATCAACGGCCTTTTCGTCGATTTCTTGCCCGGCGATATCGGCGTAGCGAGCCAGATCGACGCCTTCTTTCAGGCGGAGACCCATAAGGAGAAACTCGGTCGCCTGTTCGCTTCGGCTGATGGCGGCGCGGGGTTTCTCCGATTGGCCTTTCGCGACACCATCAAGCCACCGTTGCGGATTGCTATAGGCGACGGTTGCCATCTTCTGTCCGTCAAGCGTCAGCCGTCCGTGCGCGCCGGGGCCGATACCGATGTAATCGCCGTAGCGCCAATAGATCAGGTTGTGACGCGATTGAGCACCATCGCGCGCGTGATTTGAAACCTCATAGGCGGGCATGCCCATATCGTTGCAGATGTCTTGTGTCAGAGTGAACATATCCGCGCCCAAGTCTTCGTCGGGCAGGCCGCGCAGCTTGCCACGGGCGTAGCGGTCGCCGAAAGCGGTGCCTTGTTCGATGGTCAGTTGGTAGAGCGAAATATGGTCTATCGCGAGCGATAGAGCCTGCTTTAGCTCGGCTTCCCACTGGGCCGCGGTTTGATCCTGACGGCCATAGATAAGATCGAAACTCACCCGCTCGAACGTATTGCGGGCGATATCGAACGCCGTCATCGCTTCTTTAGCAGAGTGCAGGCGGCCCAAACGCTTGAGATCCGGATCGTTGAGCGCCTGAATTCCCATTGAGACACGTGAAACGCCGGCATGTCGGTAAGCGGCGAAACGGCCCGCTTCGACAGAACCGGGGTTGGCTTCGAGCGTGATTTCCAAGTCATTTGCGGTCGGCCAATGCCGCCGGATCGCGGCGATGATATCGGCCACGACATCCGGGTCCATCAGGCTGGGTGTGCCGCCCCCGAAAAAGACTGCGTTGAGGACGCGGCCCGGTGTCTCATCCGCGGCTCTTTGAAGCTCTGCCAGATAGGCATCACGCCAGGCGGCTTGGTCAATCCGGCGGCTGACATGGCTGTTGAAGTCGCAATAGGGACATTTCGCCTCGCAAAATGGCCAGTGGATATAGAGGCCGAAGCCGCCCTGTTGCCAATCTTCAGCCAAAACAGCCCGCAATCAATTTAGCAAAAGCATCGGCGCGGTGGCTGATGCTGTTTTTCTGTTCTGCGTCCATCTCGGCGAATGTGATGTCATGCCCATCGGGTTGGAACATCGGGTCATAGCCATGCCCTTGTTCGCCCCGCATGGGCCAAACCAGCGTGCCATTTACCTTACCCGCAAAGACTTCGTCGTGGCCATCGGGCCAAGCCAGAACCAGCGTTGCGCAAAAGCGGGCGCGGCGCGGGTGGGGGGCCTTCTTTTCTTCCAGCAGGTTCCGCGTTTTGGTCATGGCCATGATGAAATCACGGCCATTCTCGGTCTCTGCCCAGTCGGCGGTATAGACGCCGGGGGCGTTGTCCAGCGCTTCGACCTCAATGCCGGAATCGTCAGCCAAGGCGGGCATGCCGGTGGCCTTGGCCGCCGCATGTGCCTTAATCCGCGCGTTGCCGACGAATGTGGCCTCGGTCTCTTCGGGCTCGGGCAGGTTCATCTCTGCCGCGCCGATGACCTCTACCCCGTGGGGCGCGAAGAGCTGGCGCATTTCCTCCAGCTTGCCCGCGTTATGCGTGGCAATCAGGATGCGTTTTTCGGTGAACTTGCGTGTCATGCGGTGACCGATTTCTGGATCGCGGCCAGTTCGCCGACGCCTTTTTCGGCCAGATCCATCAGCTGGTTCATCTGGTCGCGCGTATAGGTAGAGCCTTCGGCACTCATCTGGACTTCGATCAGCTTGCCGGATCCGGTCATGATGAAGTTACCGTCAACGCCAGCCTCAGAGTCTTCAGGATAGTCGAGGTCAAGCACCGGCTGACCTGCATAGATGCCACAGCTTACCGCGGCGACCGGGTCAACCAGCGGATCAGATACGACATCGCCCGCTTTCATCAGTTTGTTCACGGCCAAACGCAGTGCAATCCAACCGCCGGTGATCGAGGCGCAGCGGGTGCCGCCATCGGCCTGAAGCACGTCACAATCGACGGTGATCTGACGCTCTCCCAGAGCGGAGCGGTCGACACCGGCGCGCAGGGCGCGACCGATCAGACGCTGGATCTCGACCGTGCGACCTCCTTGCTTGCCCGAAGCGGCCTCACGGCGCATCCGTGTGTTGGTGGCGCGGGGCAGCATGCCGTATTCGGCGGTGACCCAACCCAAACCGGAGCCTTTGATAAACGGGGGCACGCGGTCTTCGATCGTGGCGGTGCAGAGCACATGGGTATCGCCCATCTTGATCAGGGCCGACCCTTCGGCGTGTTTGGTGAAACCTGTCTCGATCGAGACGGCGCGCATTTCATCGAGTTTCCGGCCAGAGGGACGCATGACATATCCTTTTTGATGTTGCCCGGGGATACCGCCCCACAAGGCTTTGATGCAACCCCGATTGACGTTTGCCCGGCTTGTACCTTTATTGGGGAAGAGAGCGAGCACCGATGAAAAACACGCCTGAATTGCTGAAAGACATGAACGACCGATCCCGCGAAGTGTTTCGCCGGGTGGTCGAAGGCTATCTGGAGAGTGGCGATCCCGTCGGGTCGCGCACGCTGACGCGCGACTTCAGCGAAAAGGTTTCGGCAGCGACGATCCGCAATGTGATGCAGGATCTCGAATACATGGGGCTGCTCGACAGCCCGCATGTCTCGGCCGGGCGGATTCCGACCCAATTGGGGCTGCGGATGTTCGTCGATGGCATGATCGAGATCGGCGACCCGACCGAGTTGGACCGCGAAAAGATCGACGCGACGCTGGGCAATAATTCGTCCGATGTGGGCGGGCTTCTGGACCGGATTGGCTCTGCCTTGTCGGGGGTTACGCATGGCGCCTCTCTTGTGCTGACGCCGAAGCACGAAGCGCCGATAAAGCATATCGAATTCGTCTCTTTGTCGCCTGATAGGGCTTTGGTTGTGCTCGTCTTTTCCGATGGCCATGTGGAAAACCGGCTTTTCACGCCGCCGCCGGGGCAAACGCCCAGTTCGATGCGCGAGGCGGCGAATTTTCTGAATGCTTTCGTTGAGGGCAAGACCCTCAGCGAATTGCAACGGAGCATAAAACATGAGATCGCCAAACGCCGTCAGGAGATTGACGTGTTGGCCCAGCAACTGGTCGAGAGCGGTGCCGTGCTGTGGGACGCGGAAGGGGAGCATTCCGAACGCTTGATTGTCCGGGGCCGGTCGAATCTGCTGAGCGGGGAGGGGGAAGCCGAAGACCTCGACCGTATCCGCAGCCTCTTTGATGACCTTGAGCGCAAGCGAGACATCGCCGAATTCCTCGAACTGGCCGAAGACGGGGACGGTGTACGCATTTTTATCGGCTCCGAAAACAAACTTTTCTCACTTTCGGGTTCCTCTCTGGTCGTTTCCCCTTATATGAACGCTGATCGTAAGGTGATCGGCGCCGTGGGTGTCATTGGCCCGACACGCTTAAATTATGGACGTATCGTGCCGATTGTGAATTACACGGCACAACTGGTGGGAAAGCTGATTTCCGACCGGAACTAGAGGTGGAACATGGCTGAGCCGAAAGAAAACGACTTTTTGGACGAGATCGACAGCGCCGAAGCTGAAGAATACGCCGAAGACATGGCCGAGATCGACGAAGAAGCCCTTGCGGTGGAAGAGTTGCGCGCTGAGCGTGACCAATACCGCGACCGTTTCATGCGCGCGCTGGCCGATGCCGAGAACGCGCGCAAACGCTCCGACAAGGACCGTCGAGAGGCCGAGAACTACGGCGGCTCCAAGCTCGCCCGTGACATGCTGCCGGTCTACGACAACATGAAACGCGCGCTGGAAACCACTACCGAAGAGCAGAAAGAGGCTTTTGGCCCGCTGCTGGAAGGTGTGGAACTGACGATGCGCGAGCTGCTGAACGTCTTTAAGAAGCACGGCATCGAAGTGATCGCACCCGAAGTGGGCGACAAGTTCGACCCCAAGCATCACGAGGCGATGTTCGAAGCCCCGGTGCCCGGCACCGTCGCGGGCGAGATCATTCAGGTCGCCGCCGAAGGCTTCATGCTGCACGACCGTCTGCTGCGCCCCGCGCAGGTTGGGGTGTCTTCGACCCCGGCGAGCTAAGCCCAGTCAGATATCTTTGAGTGAGGCGGTCAGGATTTGGCCGCCTCTTTCAGTTTGTAGATCAGCTCAAGCGCTTCACGAGGGGAGAGTTCATCAGGGATGATCTCTTTCAGCTTCTCCTCGACAGCCGATGTTGTCGCGGGCTTCGGCTGTGGGGTCGGGCTGACGGCGAACAGCGGCAGATCGTCGATCAGGGTCTTTTGCGTCGCGCCGCCTTCGCGCTCGCCTTTTTCCAGCGCCTCCAGCACCACGCGGGCGCGGGCGATCACTGGCGCGGGCAGGCCCGCCAGTTGCGCGACTTGCACCCCGTAAGACCGGTCTGCCGCGCCTTTGCGTACCTCATGGAGAAAGACGACCTCCCCTTCCCATTCCTTGACCGCTACCGTGGCATTGTCGACACCCGGCAACTTGCCCGCGAGCGCCGTCATTTCATGATAATGCGTGGCAAACAGCGCCCGTGTCCGGTTCACGTCGTGCAGATGTTCCAGCGTGGCCCATGCGATGGAGAGACCATCATAAGTGGCCGTGCCGCGGCCAATTTCATCAAGGATGACCAAGGCGCGGTCATCCGCTTGGTTCAGGATCGCGGCGGTTTCGACCATCTCCACCATGAAGGTCGAACGCCCGCGCGCCAGATCGTCCGACGCGCCGACGCGACTGAAAAGCTGGCTGATAACGCCGATATGGGCCGAGCTTGCGGGCACGAAACTGCCCATCTGCGCCATTAGCGCAATCAGGGCGTTCTGCCGCAGGAAGGTCGATTTACCGGCCATGTTCGGGCCGGTCAGCAGCCAGATGTTCGCGGCTTCGCCCTCGGCACTGAGGTCGCAGTCATTGGCGATGAAAGGCTCGCCCGATTGTTGTGTCAAAGCGCGCTCAACCACCGGATGCCGCCCGCCTTTGATGTCAAATGCCCGAGACATATCAACGCGCGGGCGGGTCCAATTTTCGCTCCGCGCAAGGTCGGCCAGACCTGTCGCAAGGTCGACTTCGGCCAGCCCGGCAGAGGTTTGGCCAATCTCTGCGGCATGTTCCAGAATGGCACTGCGAAGGCTTTCGTAGAGCCGTTTTTCGATCTCCTGCGCATGGTTGCCAGCGTTGAGGATTTTCGTCTCCAACTCAGACAACTCTACGGTGGTGAACCGCACTTGGTTCGCCGTTGTCTGACGGTGGATAAAGGTCTCTGACAGGGGCGGAGAGAGCATCTTTTCCGCATGGGTCGCGGTGCATTCGACGAAATAGCCCAAGACATTGTTATGCTTGATCTTGAGCGAGGAAATCCCTGTATCAGAAACAAATTGCTGCTGCATGCCCGCGATTACGCCGCGCCCTTCGTCGCGCAACTCGCGTGCGGCGTCGAGGTCTGCATCGTGGCCGGGCGCGATGAAGCCGCCATCCCGCACCATCAGCGGCGGTTCGGCGACCAAGGCTTGATCCAGCAGGTCGATGAGGTTGCCATGACCTTGCAAACCTTCTGCGGCCTCGCGCAGCAGATCTGGCAGTTCCTGCTGTGTTAGGCTCTGGTGCAAAGCCTCGGCTTCGATCAGCCCGTTGCGGATCGCGGCGAGGTCACGCGGGCCGCCCCGATCTAGTGAGAGCCGCGAAAGCGCTCGATCAAGATCTGGTACATTACGCAGCCGCCCACGGATATCTTCGGCAAGACGGGTATTCTCATGGGCAAAGCTGACCGCATCGGCGCGGGCGAACACCACATCAACGACCCGCGAGGGGCTTGAGATCCGCCGTTCCAGCAGCCGCGCGCCCCCGGCGGTGACGGTATTGTCCATGATCGACAGCAAAGACCCGCCGCGCCCGCCGTTCAGGGAATGGGTTAGTTCCAGATTGCGCCGGGTTGCCGCGTCGATCTGTACGGTACGGGCTTCGGCCTCTTTTTGCGGGGGGCGGAGCAGGGGCAGCTTGCCGCGTTGCGTGATAGTGAGGTATTCTATTACCGCGCCCATGGCAGAGACTTCAGCGCGGGTGAAGCTGCCGAATGCCTCCAGCGTCGCGATACCAAACAGGTCGCAGACCCGCTTTTCCGCGCTGGTGCTGTCAAAGGCCGAGCGGGCCAAGCCCGTCAACGCGATCCCGAAATCAGAGACGACTTCGTGCAATTCACTCTCTTTCGTCTCAGAGACGATCAATTCAGACGGCGATAGGCGGGCCAGTTCCGGCCCCAAACGAACCTGGGCCAAGGGCATCACGTGGAACGCGCCGGTCGAGATATCGACCCATGCCATAGCGCAGGCATCACGGACCTCGGCAAAGGCGGCAAGGTAGTTGTGGCGGCGGGCTTCAAGCAGGCTTTCTTCGGTCAGGGTGCCGGGTGTCACCAGCCGCACCACATCGCGTTTCACCACCGACTTATAGCCGCGTTTCTTGGCTTCGGCGGGGCTTTCCATCTGCTCGCAGACCGCCACGCGAAAGCCCTTGCGGATCAGCGTCAACAGATAGCCTTCGGCAGCATGGACCGGCACGCCACACATGGCGATGTCTTTGCCTTGATGCTTGCCGCGTTTGGTCAGCGCAATGTCGAGCGCCTCGGCGGCGGCAACGGCGTCGTCAAAGAACATCTCATAAAAGTCGCCCATGCGGTAGAACAGCAGCGCATCCGCGTGGTCCGCTTTAAGCTCGAGATATTGCGCCATCATTGGCGTTACTTTTTCTGTCTGCACGGCGGCCCCCTATTGCAGCGCGGACCCTACAAAACCCCCCGAAGCAGGGAAAGGGGGTGCAGGCGTGATGGGCGGCCTTTATCTGGCAATTTTGCTCTGACGCGGCGCTTGCGTTGTGCAGGCGTTCGATCGTGGCTAAGAAGATTCCAAAGCAAGGGAAGGGCCATATCGTGACCAGAAAGAACCGTATCACCTCTGAAGAGGCGCTTGCCTTTCACCTTGAGCCGACGCCCGGCAAATTCGAGATCTCGGCCACGGTGCCGATGACCACCCAGCGGGACCTCAGCCTCGCCTATTCCCCCGGCGTGGCGGTGCCCTGCGAAGCGATCGCGGAAAACCCCGAGACGGCCTATGACTACACCAACAAAGGCAATCTGGTCGCGGTGATCTCAAACGGAACGGCGGTGCTGGGCTTGGGGAACCTCGGCGCGCTGGCCTCCAAGCCAGTGATGGAGGGCAAGGCGGTTCTGTTCAAACGCTTTGCCGATGTGAACTCGATCGATATCGAGCTTGATACAGAGGATACCGAGGCATTCATCAACGCCTGCAAGCTGATGGGCCCAACCTTTGGCGGCATCAACCTCGAAGACATCAAAGCGCCTGAGTGTTTCATCATCGAACAACGTCTGAAGGAAGAGATGGACATCCCCGTCTTCCATGACGACCAGCACGGCACGGCGGTGATCTGTGCCGCGGGCCTGATCAACGCACTGCATCTGTCGGGCAAAAAGATCGAAGATGTGCGCATCGTGCTCAACGGTGCGGGTGCTGCAGGGATCGCCTGTCTGGAACTGCTTAAGGCCATGGGCGCGAAACACGACAATTGCATCATGTGCGACACCAAGGGCGTGATCTATCAGGGTCGTACCGAGGGTATGAACCAGTGGAAATCGGCCCATGCCGCCAATACTGAGCTGCGCACGCTTGAAGAGGCGATGAAGGGGGCGGATGTCTTCCTTGGGGTTTCGGTCAAGGGCGCGGTGACGCCTGCGATGGTCGCCTCCATGGCCGATAACCCGGTGATCTTCGCCATGGCGAACCCGGATCCAGAGATCACCCCCGAAGAGGCGCATGAGGTCCGTATGGACGCCATCGTCGCCACCGGGCGGTCGGATTATCCGAACCAAGTTAACAACGTGCTGGGCTTTCCCTATCTCTTCCGCGGTGCCCTGGATATTCACGCACGCGCTATCAACGATGAGATGAAGATTGCCTGCGCCCATGCTTTGGCGCAGCTGGCGCGTGAGGATGTGCCCGATGAAGTGGCGCTGGCCTATGGCCGAACGCTGAGCTTTGGTCGCGACTATATCATCCCCACGCCCTTTGATCCGCGCCTGATCCACCGCATTCCGCCTGCCGTGGCCAAGGCGGGGATGGACACAGGGGCGGCGCGGCGGCCGATCATCGATATGGAGGCCTATGAACTGGGTCTGAAATCGCGGATGGACCCGACGGCGAGCATCCTGCGCGGCATCAACGCCCGCGCTCGGGCCAATCAGGCGCGGATGATCTTTGCCGAGGGCGATGATCCCAAAGTACTGCGCGCGGCGGTCATGTACCAGCGCGCCGGGCTGGGGAAAGCCTTGGTCGTGGGCCGCGAGGACGACGTGCGTGCCAAGCTCGAAGAAGCGGGCATGGAAGATGCAGTGCGCGAGTTGGAGGTGGTGAACGCTGCCAATACGCAGCATTTGGAAACATACAAAGATTTCCTTTATGGCCGTCTGCAGCGCAAGGGTTTCGACCGCAAGGATATCCACCGCCTTGCCTCACGCGACCGGCATGTCTTTGCAGCCCTGATGCTGGCACATGGGCACGGCGACGGTCTGGTGACCGGGGCCACCCGCAAGTCGGCGCATGTGTTAGAACGGTTGAACCACGTCTTTGACGCAAATGCCGAAGCCGGAGCTGCAGGCATCACGGCGTTGCTGCACAAGGGGCGCATCGTCTTTATAGCCGATACGCTGGTTCATGAATGGCCCGATGAGAACGATCTGGCCAATATCGCCGAGAGCGGCGCGCGTGTGGCGCGGCATCTGGGGCTGGAGCCGCGGGTTGCCTTTGTCAGCTTCTCGACCTTTGGCTACCCCGTCTCGGAACGTGCCGAAAAGATGCACCTCGCGCCCGAAGTGCTCGACCGGCGCGGCGTCGATTTCGAATACGAAGGTGAGATGACCGTCGACGTGGCTCTGAACGCGGCCAGTCAGGCGAACTACCCGTTCTCGCGGCTGACGGGGCCTGCCAATATCCTCGTGGTGCCAGCGCGGCACTCGGCCAGCATCTCGGTCAAGCTGATGCAAGAGATGGCGGGGGCCACGGTGATCGGGCCGATCCTCACCGGCTTGGACAAGTCGATTCAGATCTGCTCCTCTACCTCCACGGCGAATGACATTCTTAACATGGCCATTCTCGCGGCCTGCAAGGTGGGCTGATGATCTGGAACCTCGGCTCTATCAACGCGGATAACTTCTATCTGCTGCCCCATCTGCCGGGGCCGGGAGAGACCATTTCGGCCCGGGATTTTCGGCAAGGGCTGGGCGGTAAGGGGGCCAATATGTCGGTCGCCGCCGCCCGCGCTGGGACGCGGGTGATGCATGTCGGCGCGCTGGGGGCCGATGGCGGTTGGGCGCTGGAAAGGCTGTTGGAATACGGGGTCGAGACGGCGCATATCACCTTGATGGAGGGGGTCACCGGTCACGCCAATATCGCCGTTGATCTTGAGGGCGAGAACAACATCGTCATCTTCCCCGGCACCAATCATGAAATCACCGATGAGATGATCGGCGCGGCGCTGAGCGAGGCATCTTCGGGCGATTGGTTGTTGATGCAGAATGAGACCAACGGCCAGCGGTTCGCGGCCCGGACGGCAAAGACATTGGGCCTGCGGCTGGCCTATGCCGCCGCGCCTTTCGATGCCGGGGCGGTCACGGCGATTCTAGACCAGATCGATCTGTTGGTATTGAACGAGGTCGAAGCGGCGCAGCTTAGGGCCGCGACGGGGGGCGAGCTGCGGCAACTGCCTGTCGATGACATCGTGGTGACACTGGGCGCCGGGGGCTGCGAATGGGTCTCTAACAAGGCGCATCTGGTCGAAAGCTACCCTGCCTATCGGGTCGAGGCGGTGGATACGACCGGGGCGGGGGATACCTTTACCGGCTATCTGGTCGCGGGGTTGGACCGGGGGATGACCATGCCGCAGGCGATTGATCTCGCGATGCGCGCCGGGGCGCTGATGGTCATGCGCCATGGCACCGCGGATGTGATCCCCGACCTGAAAGAGATTTGGGATCACGATTTTCGTACCTAAGCGATCGGTGTCGCGGTTACTTTACGAAGGGTGCCGCGCTGCCCCAAAGCTGTTTCACACGGGCATCTCGGCCGCAGCCGTTACGGTAGCGTTTGTAGGCGACTGACTTTTTGACCGCCACGCCGACACTGCTGAAGGCCAGCCGCTCGCTGCTTTTGTAGTAATCTTGGTGATAATCCTCAGCCGGATAAAACGGCGCATCGTCAAGGATCGGGGTCACGACCTTGGCGCCAAGGGCGTTCTGCGCCTCGGCCTTGGCCGCCTCTGCGGCGCTTTTCTGTGCGGGGCTGCCCGCAAAGATCGCGGTGCGGTAGCTTTCCCCTCGGTCACAGAATTGACCGCCCGCATCCGTCGGGTCGATTGAGCGGAAAAAGAGGTCCAGCAGCGTTTTGCGGCTGACCACGTCTGGGTCGAATTGGATCTGCACGGCCTCATAATGGCCGGTGTTGCCGCCGGTGACCTGTTTGTAGGTGGGGTTCTGGGTGCGCCCCCCGGCAAAGCCCGAGACAGCTTCTTTCACGCCTTTGACGGATTCGAAATCCGCCTCGACGCACCAGAAACAGCCGCCTGCGAGGGTCAGCACCTCGGTTTGCGCCGCTGCGGCAGGGCGGTTCTGCGCCGCGAGACCCAAGGTGATGGCGAGGGTCAGAATGGCGGGTTTGAACATTGATTTTCGGAACATGATGGTCCTCCTCTGGCGTAGGGTTGCCGCTGGGACTGAGATAGCGCAAGGCCGGGGCAGGGGAAGTCACGCGCTGGTGAAGGCAATTTACCACTTGGCGAGATGGCGCGTTCTTTCTAGCGTTCCGGGTTCAACGGCAATGGGGGAAAGCTTTCATGCGAATTGCGATGTGGTCAGGGCCACGCAATCTCAGCACCGCGATGATGTATAGTTTCGGGGCACGGCAGGACTTTACCGCAATGGATGAGCCCTTTTATGCGGCCTATCTGAAGGCGACCGGGTTGGAACATCCGATGCGCGACGCGGTTCTGGCGGCACAGGAACAAGACCCTGCGCGGGTGCCCTTGGGGTTTGTGCAGGACGGTGCCCGGCATCTTTATATGAAACATATGGCGCAGCATATGATTGACGGGTTTCCGCTGGACTGGGCGGAGGATTGTGTGAACATCCATCTGATCCGCCATCCCGCACGGGTGATCGCGAGCTACGCCGCGAAACGTGAAGCGCCACGTTTGGCGGACATTGGATTTGACCGACAGCTTATGCTGTTTGAGCGTTTGGGCGGGCTGGTCATCGACAGTGGCGATATCCGTGCGGACCCGGAGGGGATGCTGCGCAACCTCTGCGCCGCGATCGGTCTGCCTTTCGACCCTGCGATGCTGCACTGGCCTGCAGGGCCACGCCCCGAGGATGGGGTTTGGGCCCCGCATTGGTATGGGGCGATCCATCAAAGCTCCGGGTTTGCCGGGCCCGAGGGGGATTTGCCCGTGCTTAACGGGGCGACTGCAGAGGTTCTGGCCGCCGCCTTACCCTATTATGAGCAGCTATTTGCGGAACGTCTTAAAAATTTCTGAAATCTGCGAAACTTATTTTGGGTTGCTGTCGTGACTACGGCGTTATTTCAAACGGAGGGAAAACCAGATGAAAAAATTTGCAAGCACCGTAGTCGCCCTGTCCATGATTGCCGGTGGCGCATGGGCTGATGCTCATGCCATGGCAATGGTCGAAGCGTCGGGCCAAGATGTTTCGAATGGCGTCGTTAGCGCCGATAAAGTGATGGCCGGAGAGAATGGCTGGCTGGTCGTGCACCGCACCGATGCCGACATGAAGCCCGGCCCCGTTGTGGGCTATGCGCCGCTGCGTGCGGGTGAGAACACCGACGTGGTCGCGATCCTGCAAGAGGACGTGGCTTCGGGTGATATGCTGATGCTGATGGTGCATTCCGAAGATGGCGGCATGAAGACCGGTGTGTTCGAATACACGCTGGGCGCCAAGGAAGACGGTCCGATCAAGCCAAACGGCGAATTGGTGATGAAAGTCGTCACTGCCGATTGATTTGGCATTGATAGATGTAGAAAGGCCCGGGCGGGAACGTCCGGGCCTTTTGCGTTTGTGCGCGGGGCAAACCGCCGGGGGCACTGCCCCCGGACCCCCGCGGGTATTTAAGAAAGGATGAAGAGAGGAATTAGGTCCCCTCTTGGTTCAGCCTTTGGTGCGCTTATCGCGGGCGGCGAGGAGTTTGAGGCGCAGGGCGTTCAGTTGGATGAAGCCTGCGGCGTCTTTTTGGTCATAGGCGCCGGCGTCGTCTTCGAAGGTTACATGGGCTTCGGAGTAGAGGCTGTGATCGGACCAGCGACCCACGGTGCGGACATGACCTTTGTAGAGTTTCAGGCGCACGGTGCCGGTGACATGGGCTTGGCTTGCGTCGATGGCGGCTTGCAGCATGGTGCGCTCGGGGCTGTACCAGAAGCCGTTGTAGATCAGTTCGGCGTATTTCGGCATCAGCTCGTCTTTGAGGTGCATGGCGCCGCGGTCGAGGGTGATGGATTCGATGCCGCGGTGGGCTTCGAGCAGCAGGGTGCCACCGGGGGTTTCGTAGATTCCGCGGGATTTCATGCCGACGAAGCGGCCTTCGACGAGGTCGAGACGTCCACAGCCGTGTTTGCCGCCAAGTTCGTTCAGTTTGGTGAGGATCGTGGCGGGGGACATGGCTTCGCCGTTGATGCTGACGGCATCGCCGCGCTCAAAGCCGATCTCGACGTATTCGGGCGTGTCCGGCGCGTCTTCGGGGCTGACTGTGCGCTGGTAGACGTAGTCGGGCGCGTCGATGGCTGGGTCTTCGAGGACTTTGCCTTCGGAAGAGGTGTGCAGCAAGTTGGCGTCAACAGAGAAGGGGGCTTCGCCGCGTTTGTCTTTGGCGACGGGAATTTGGTGCGCTTCGGCAAATTCCAAGAGTTTGGTGCGGCTCGACAGATCCCATTCGCGCCAAGGGGCGATGACTTTGATGTCGGGGTTGAGCGCGTAGGCGGCCAGTTCAAAGCGGACCTGATCGTTGCCCTTGCCGGTTGCACCGTGGGCCACGGCATCGGCGCCGGTTTCTTCGGCGATTTCCACGAGGCGTTTGGAGATCAGCGGGCGGGCGATGGAGGTGCCCAGAAGGTAGAGACCCTCGTAGACCGCGTTGGCGCGGAACATCGGGAAGACGAAGTCGCGGACGAATTCTTCGCGCACGTCTTCGATGTAAATGTTCTCTGGCGCGATGCCCATCATCTCGGCCTTTTTGCGGGCCGGTTCCAGCTCTTCACCTTGGCCGAGGTCGGCGGTGAAGGTCACCACCTCGCAGCCATATTCGGTTTGCAGCCATTTCAGGATGATCGAGGTATCGAGGCCGCCGGAATAGGCAAGCACGACTTTCTTGGGCGCGGACATGACGGGGTTCCTTTCAAGTTCGCTCTGCGAGGTAGCGGTTTTCGCGGGCGCGGGCAAGATTGAAGCCTGCGTTGACCTATGCAGGCTGCGCGCCTATCGACGAATGGCAGCAAGGAGAGCACAGATGGCGGATGAATTTGCACAGAAAGCACAGGCGGCGGCAGAGGCGCTACGGGCATTGTTCCCGGCGACACCGCTGCTGCGCAATGAGCATCTGTCGGACCGCTTTGGCGCGGATATCTGGCTGAAGCGCGAGGATCTAAGCCCTGTCCGCTCTTACAAGCTGCGCGGGGCGTTCAATGCGATGCGCAAAGTGATCCCGGGGCAGGGGGTATTTGTCTGTGCCTCGGCGGGGAACCATGCGCAGGGGGTGGCTTTTGCCTGCAGCCATTTCGGGGTGCGCGGCGTGATTTTCATGCCGGTGACTACGCCGCAGCAGAAGGTGCAAAAGACCCGGATGTTCGGCGGTGAGAATGTCGAGATTCGGCTGGTGGGGGATTATTTCGATGCGACCTTGGCGGCGGCACAGAGTTTTTGCCGGGACGAGGGCGCTCATTTCCTGTCGCCTTTCGATGATGATGACGTGATTGAGGGGCAGGCTTCTGTTGCCGTGGAGATTGCCGCGCAGTTGGGCCGGGTGCCGGATCGGGTGATCTTGCCCGTAGGCGGCGGCGGGCTGTCTTCGGGGGTGGTCAGTTATTTTGGGGACGCCTGCGACTATACATTCGTTGAACCCGCAGGGGCACCGAGCCTTGCACGGGCGTTGGAGGCCGGGGCGCCCGTGGATGTCTCTCCGATCGATAACTTTGTGGATGGCGCTGCGGTGGCCAAGATCGGCGCGCGGACCTTTGAGCGTTTGCGCGGGGTGAACCCGGCGGATGTGGTGCATCTGCCGGAGGATCGGATTTGCGTGACGATCAACGAGATGTTGAATGTCGAAGGCATCGTTTTAGAACCGGCAGGCGCGCTGTCGATAGATGCGCTGGGCGAGGTGGCCGATCAGATTGTCGGCAAGACGGTGGTCTGTGTGGCTTCGGGCGGCAATTTTGATTTCGAGCGTTTGCCAGAGGTCAAAGAGCGGGCGCAGCGTTATTCGGGCGTGAAGAAGTATTTCATTCTGCGCATGCCGCAGCGGCCGGGGGCGTTGAAGGAGTTTCTGATGCTGCTTGGTCCGGAGGATGACATCTGCCGGTTTGAGTATTTGAAGAAGTCGGCGCGGAATTTCGGCTCTGTCCTCATTGGGATCGAGACGCGGCGACCTGAGAATTTTAAGCCCTTCCTTGAACAGTTGGGGCAATCTGGCTTTACCTATACGGATATCACCAACGACGAGACCTTGGCGCAGTTCGTGCTGTAGGCGCGTCCGGTGCAGCGGATTTTCAGAAGAATTCACGTTTCGGTAAGGCATCGCTGTTTAGATCAGCGGGCCTGTCAGGATCGTGTCGCATGAAATTGGATATCCCCAGCCTCTCCGAAGCGGTGGCGACGCCTGCTGTGTCGCCATTGATTTTGGTGGTTGAGTGGGATGAAACCCATCGGGAATTTCTTTCGGCGTCTCTGAGGGCATGGGGGTATGAGGTGATCTCTGCCGCGTCGGGTGCTGTAGCCCTGACCCTTTGCGAGCGCCGCTTGCCTGATATCGTGCTCTGCAGTTGGGCGATGACGGGGCTGTCGGGGCTCGACTTCTGCCGGGCTTTCCGAGCCCTGTCGGAAGAGCGTCGTGGCTATTTCATTCTGCTTACCGACAGGCCTGAGGGGGGCGCGGTGGCCCGCGCCCTTGATGCGGGGGTTGATGATGTGTTGATCCGGCCAATTGGTCCGCCGGACCTGCGCGCCCAGGTCATGGCAGGGGAGCGTTTTCTGGTCATGCAGCGTGAGTTGACGCAGAAAAACAAGCTGATCACCGAAACATTGGATGTTCTTCGGCAGGTGCATGCGCTGATCGACAAGGATTTGATTGAGGCCAAGAAATTCCAGCAATCGCTACTCCGCGAACGCTATCGCGCCATGGAGGGGGGCAATCTGTCGATGATGCTGCGCTCTGCCGGGCATGTTGGCGGCGATTTGGTGGGGTATTTCCCTGTGCGACCGGGAGTCGTGGGGCTTTTCGGTTTGGATGTGTCGGGCCATGGCATCAGCTCGGCCCTGATGACGGCGCGGCTGGCAGGATATCTGTCGGCGTCGACGCCGGACCAGAACCTTGCGCTTACGCTGCTGCCCGGGGCAGCTATGCGGCCCGCCCCCCGGGGGAGGTGATCGAAGAGCTTAACGATCTTGTTCTTCATGAGATGGAGACGGAGCATTATTTTACGCTGATGCTGGCGATTGCCGACCTCACCACCGGGGTGGTCACTGTTGCGCAGGCAGGGCACCCGCATCCCGCTTTGCTGCGCGGCGATGGGCAGGTCGAACAGCCGGGCACCGGGGGCTTTCCTGTTGGCTTGCTCGCCGGGGTGGGGTTTGAGGAATATAAGCTTCAGATGGCGCCGGGGGACAGGCTGTTGATCCTATCGGATGGGGTGACGGAATGCCCCGATCCGGGCGGAGAGATGTTGGGCGAAGAGGGTTTGGCGCGGATGCTGGGTGAATTGCGCCGGTTCAGCGGTCCGGCGCTTCTCAGCGCGCTGGTCTGGAAGCTTTCCGAATTCGCGGGCAGCCGTGATTTCCCCGATGATGTGTCAGGGATATTGCTTGAGTATCAGGGCAACGTTTAGCGCAGGTGGCGTTGCAGAAACAGGCGGTCGCCTTCGTTTGCGAGGGTCGCCAATGCTTCGCTGGCGGATAGCACCAAGGTGGCGTGATGTGGTTCTGTCGGCGCGGCGATCTGGCGCACGGGATGCGCGACGTAGATATGGCAGATCTTTTGCGCCCAGAGGTCGTAATCCTTCATATAGGTAAAGCGGCGGAATGCGCCCAATCGGCGCGGGCGGGCAATACGCCAGCCGGTTTCTTCAAGCACCTCGCGGTGGAGTGCTTGGAGCGGGGATTCTCCCGCTTCGATACCGCCGCCAGGCAATTGCACCTCGGTGTCTTGCGCCATTTCCAGCGTCATCAGGAAACGGCGTTGCAGCGGGAGAATAGCATAGACCCCGGGCCGCGGTGTGTAGCTTTGGCCGGGCTGTGGTGTCTCACCTGTACGTCGGATCATCTGCTGCCCCTTTTTCCATGGGTTGCTGCGCCTATATAGACGCGGTATGCCAAGCGGCCCCCGATAAGGAAACCCGATGACCCAAGGAACTAAAATCGCGTGGGACGATACCGTTCTGCCCTTTCAGCTTGATGATGTCGACATGCGCGGCCGCGTGGCGCGGCTTGATGGCGTGTTGGAAGGCATCCTAAAGCAGCACGATTACCCGCCGCAGGTCGAAGCCTTGGTGGCCGAGATGGCGTTGTTGACCGCATTGATCGGTCAGACGATCAAACTGCGTTGGAAACTGTCGCTACAGGTGCAATCCAAAGGTGCCGTGCGGATGATTGCGACCGATTACTACGGCCCCGAAAAGGAAGGCGAGCCTGCACGCATCCGCGCCTATGCCAGCTATGATGCGGATCGGCTGACCGATGACGCCCCGTTTGAACAGATCGGCGAAGGCTATTTCGCGATCATGATCGACCAAGGCAAAGGCATGACCCCCTATCAGGGCATCACGCCGCTGGCCGGTGGGTCTTTGGCTGCCTGTGCGGAAGCCTATTTCGCCCAGTCCGAGCAGTTGCCGACCCGCTTTTCGCTGAGCTTTGGCAAATCGTCGGGTCCGGGCGAGCCAGAGCATTGGCGTGCTGGTGGCATCATGTTGCAGCATATGCCCAAAGCCTCGCCACTATCGGCGTCGGGCGAAGGGACGGGTGAGGTCCTCAAAGCCGATGATTTGGTCGAAGGCGACGAGGCCGAGAATTGGAACCGCGTGAACATCCTGCTCGGCACGGTTGAGGATCTTGAGCTGATCGGACCCAGCGTACCGCCGACCGATCTTCTGTTGCGATTGTTTCACGAGGAACAACCGCGGGTCTATGATCCTCAGCCGGTGCGTTTCGGCTGCACCTGTTCCGAAGACCGCGTGCGTCAGAGCCTGTCGATCTACTCGGCCCGCGATATCGAAAAGATGACGACGGAAGAGGGGCGGGTGACCGCAGACTGTCAGTTCTGCGGTGCGCATTATGACCTTGATCCGGCCACGGTCGGTTTCGACGCCAAGGCCTAGGGTGAGCGACCGGTTCCAATCCTTTCGCGTGGCCCTTGCCCAGACTGGGGTAGAATCCTCTGATTTTGATCTGAACCCGGAGGTCACCCTGCCCGAGGGGCGCAGTCTGCGGCCTGCCGGTGTGCTCGCCCCGGTGGTGGATACCGGTACGCGGCTGGAACTGATCCTGACCAAGCGGTCTTCGGCGCTGAAACATCACCCCGGGCAGATTGCTTTTCCGGGGGGCAAGCAAGACGGCGGCGATGCGGATGTTATCGCCGCCGCCCTGCGCGAAGCGCGCGAAGAGATCGGCCTGCCGAGCGACATCGTAGATGTCTTGGGCGTTCTTCCGGCCCATGAGACGGTGACCGGCTTTAGCGTGACCCCCGTGATCGGCTATGTGACGCGCGATTTCACCGTGGTGCCAGAACCCGGCGAGGTCGAAGAGGTATTTCGCGTGCCGCTGGACCATGTGCTGAACCCCAGCAACTACCTTGTGCATTCCCGACGTTGGCGCGGCCAGCGGCGGTATTATTACGCTGTTCCCTACGGCCCCTATTACATCTGGGGCGCGACCGCGCGTATGTTGCGGGCATGGGCGACACGTATGAACAGATGATTCCAATCACGACACGTTGGTTACATGACGCAGACGCACAGCAGGTTTGCCGCGTGGTGCAGGATGGCGGGCACCGTATCTATTTCGTCGGCGGTTGCGTGCGCGACGCGCTGCTGGGCCTGCCGGACAGTGATGTGGACCTCTCCACCGATGCGATGCCTGAAACGGTGATGGCGCTGGCCAAGGCCGCCGGGGTCAAGGCCGTGCCGACAGGGATCGACCATGGCACGGTGACGCTTGTGTCGGGCGGCAAACCGTTTGAGATCACCACCTTTCGCCGCGATGTGGAAACCGATGGCCGCCGGGCTGTCGTGGCTTTCTCAACCGATATCACCGAGGACGCGCGGCGCCGCGATTTTACGATGAATGCGCTTTACGCCACGCCCGAGGGCCGTGTGATCGACCCGTTGGGCGGTCTGCCTGACCTGCGCGCGCGACGACTGCGTTTTATCGAAAATGCAGGTCAGCGTATCCGCGAGGATTACCTGCGCACCCTGCGCTATTTTCGCTTCATGGCGTGGTATGGCGACCCGGAGGCGGGGCCGGAGCCGGAGGCGCTGGATGCCATCGCGTCGAACTTGGATGGGTTAGAAACGCTTTCGGCCGAGCGGGTCGGGCAGGAGTTCAAAAAGCTGCTCCGCGCGCCCGATCCCGTCCCGGCCTTGGCGTTGATGCGGCAAACCGGTGCCTTGCCGGTGCTTTTGCCGGGGAGTGATGACCGCTGGCTATCCATGCTGGTTCATTTTGAACAAATGCTGGGGCTCGAGCCTGACTGGCTGGTTCGGCTGGCCGCGCTGGGCGGGGAGGCCTTGGCGGATCGTCTGCGGTTGAGCAAGGCAGAGGCCAAGCGCCTGACGTTGCTGCAAGAGCAAGGCTTTGCCGGGCCACCGCTGGCTGAACTTGCCTATCGTCATGGGGCGGGGATCGCCCGTGGCGCTGCATTACTACGCGGCGCTATGGCAGAAAAGATGCCCGAAACCACCGTGTTAGAGACGATTTCAAACGCCGCCACTGCCCGTTTTCCGGTAACGGCCAAAGACCTGATGCCAGCGTTCAAGGGCCCGACGTTAGGGCAAGAGCTTGCCCGGCTGGAGAATATCTGGATCAATTCCGGCTTCACTCTGGCCCGCGCGGAGCTGCTGCGAAAGTCCAGCTAGGTCGACATCGCGCGGAAATTCGGCTATCCAAACCGCATTACAAGGGAGATGGGCGAGATGTACCGCGGGATCTGGTTTAGCTAAGCTGGCATAACCATTGCCCCTTTGCGGCTTTGCTATTGGCATTGCCGCGTATTTTGCACGTCTATTTCCAAGGTCTCCTCATGTTTCGCTTTTTCGAAAACCTCGTTGATCCCTATGTTGCCTATCGGGAAAAGGATCACCCGCCGCAGGGGCTTTGGCCCTTTTTGCGGGACTATGCGCAGCCGTTTAAAAAGGTCTTTGTCCTCGCCGGGGTGATGGCGATCCTTGTCGCGGCGATTGAGATCGGTTTGATCTACTATATGGGCCGTATCGTTGACCTGCTCGGCAGCGACCCCGCGCAGATGTGGGAGGACTATGGCACCGAACTGACCCTGGTGGCCCTTGCCGTGCTGTTCCTGCGGCCCTTGGTGCAGGCGGTCGACGTTATGCTGCTGAACAACGCCATCCTGCCGAACTTTGGCACCCTGATCCGCTGGCGGGCGCATCGGCATGTCTTGCGGCAGTCGGTCGGCTGGTTTGAGAATGATTTCGCCGGGCGTATCGCCAATCGCATCATGCAAACACCCCCCGCGGCGGGGGAGGTGGTCTTTCAGGTTTTTGACGCGATCTCTTATTCGCTGGCCTATATGATCGGCGCGGCGATCCTGCTTTCCACCTCTGATATCCGTTTGTTAGTGCCGCTTTTGGGGTGGTTTGTCCTTTACGCTGGCTTGGTGGCATGGACGATCAAACGGGTCGGGCCTGCGTCCAAGGCGGCGTCAGACGCGCGGTCTCAGGTGACGGGGCGCGTGGTGGATGCCTATACGAATATCCATTCGGTCAAGATGTTCGCGCACCATGATCTCGAAGTGGATTTCGCAGGCGAAGCCATCGAAGAGGCGCGGCGTACCTTTCAGGGCGAGATGCGGATTTTCAGCATCATGGACGTGGTGCTGACCCTTCTTAACGGCATGTTGATCGTGGGTATTGTCGGCTGGGGGCTGGTGCTTTGGATGGCGGGCGAAGCGAGCGTCGGCGTCGTGGCCGCTGCCGCCGCGCTGGCGCTGCGGCTTAACTCAATGACCAGCTGGATCATGTGGGCGCTTTCGAGCTTCTTCCGTGAACTGGGTGTCGTGGCCGAGGGGATGGAGACCATTGCCCAGCCCCTTGCCCTGACCGACCGACGCGATGCGCCGCCCTTGAAGCTGACCGAAGGCCGGATCGAGATGGCAGATCTAAGCCACCACTACGGGCGCGAGAGCGGCGGGATCCAAGGCATCAATATCACCGTACAACCGGGTGAGAAAATTGGCCTTGTTGGCCGCTCCGGCGCGGGAAAATCGACCCTCGTGAAACTGATGCTGCGGTTCTACGATGCCGAGGCGGGGCAGATCCGGATCGACGGGCAGGACATTTCACAAGTCCGGCAAGACAGTCTGCGGCGGCACATCGGCGTGGTGCAGCAGGATTCCTCGCTGCTTCATCGTTCGGTGCGTGAGAACATCCTTTATGGCCGTCCCGACGCAACCGAGGCTGAGATGATCGCGGCTGCGAAACAGGCGCAGGCGCATGAGTTCATTCTTGATCTGACTGACCCGGAGGGGCGCGCGGGCTATGATGCGCGTGTCGGTGAACGGGGTGTAAAGCTCTCCGGCGGGCAGCGTCAGCGCATCACGCTGGCGCGCGTGATCCTCAAGGACGCGCCGATCTTGCTGCTGGATGAGGCGACCAGCGCGCTCGACAGTGAGGTGGAGGCGGTGATCCAAGAAACGCTCTATGGCATGATGGCGGGCAAAACTGTCATCGCCATCGCGCACCGGCTGTCCACAATTTCCGAGATGGACCGAATTCTTGTTCTGGATCAGGGACGTATCGTCGAAGAAGGCACCCATGACGCGCTTTTGCAGAAAGCTGGCCTATATGCAGCCTTCTGGCACCGTCAGTCGGGCGGTTTTCTCGCATTGGATGACAAGACGTGAGCATTTCGAACTGGATCAACCCGTTTCACCCCGCTGATGGCCCGCCGCCGCAAACGCTGGGGGCCTTCATGCGCTGGTGTCTGTCGGGGGCTTGGCCGGTGCTTTGGCTTGCCGCGCTCCTTTCCGCCGCCGCTGGCGCGATGGAGGCGGGCACGGCGTGGATATTGGGCAAGGTCATCGACGCTACGGTCAGCGCGGGGCCAGAGCGGTTCTTCGAAGGCAGCAGTCTGGTGCTGGTGCTGGGCGCAGTGGCGTTCTTTCTGGTGGCGCGTCCCGTGCTGTTCGGCCTCTCTTCGGCGTCGAACGCGATCATGGTCCAGCCCAATGTGAACCCGCTGGTGTTGTCGCGTCTGCACCGTTGGACGCTGGGGCAAAACGTAAATTTCTTTGACGAAGACTTCGCCGGACGCATCGCGCAAAAGCAGATGCAGGCCGCGCGGGCGGTGACAGATGTGGCGGCCGAGGTGATCAACGTGGTGGCCTTTGCGTTGGCCTCTCTCGTCGGGTCGGTTGCGCTGCTCTTGGCGATTGACTGGCGCGTGGCGGTTGGGTTTTCGGCCTGGCTGGTCATGTATCTGGCGCTGATCAACTGGTTCCTGCCCCGGGTCCGCAAACGGGCGGCAGGCCGTGCCGGGGCGCGGGCGTTGGTGTCGGGGCAGGTGGTGGATACGATCACCAATATCAAAACGGTGAAACTCTTTGCCCATGCCGATCACGAGGACCGCGCGGCGCTTTCCGCGATGCAAAGCTTTCGTGCCCGGGCGTTGGAGTTCGGCTATCTCGCCGCCGGGTTCCGTTTGGCGCTGATGAGCCTTGCCGGGCTTTTGCCGGTCTTGCTAATGGGCGGGACAATCCTACTGTGGCAGCGCGGCATGGCGAGCGAGGGGGATATCGTGGCCTCCGGTGCCATCGCGATCCGTATTGCGCAGATGACGGGCTGGGTCTCTTTCACGCTGATGGCGATCTATTCCAACATTGGCGAGGTCGAGGACGGCATGCGCACCCTGACGCCACGCGTGCGGTTGGACGATGGGCCTGATGCGCAGGAGTTGGTGGTGAAGGCAGGGCAGATCGAATTGCGCGACCTCGGCTTTGCCTATGGCCGCCAGACGGGTGGGATCGACCAAATTTCACTGACCATCAAACCGGGCGAGAAGCTGGGGATTGTCGGTGCCTCGGGGGCAGGGAAATCGACACTCGTTGCGCTGCTCTTGCGGCTCTATGAACCGGAGCAGGGCAAGATTTTGATCGACGGGGTGGATAGCTCGACAGTCATGCAAGAGAGCCTGCGCCGCAACATCGGGATGGTCACGCAGGAGACTGCGATGTTCAACCGTTCGGCCCGGGATAACATCCTTTATGGTCGGCCCGACGCGACAGAGGCCGAGGTCATCGCCGCTGCGGAACGTGCCGAAGCGCATGAATTTATTCAGGAACTCGAGGATCACAAAGGCCGTCGCGGCTATGACGCGCATCTGGGGGAGCGTGGGGTGAAGCTTTCGGGTGGGCAGCGGCAGCGCATTGCCTTGGCCCGCGCCATTTTGAAAGACGCGCCAATACTGGTGTTGGACGAGGCGACAAGCGCGCTGGATAGCGAGGTGGAGGCCGCCATTCAGCAGACCCTAGACCGTGTAATGGAAGGCAAAACTGTGCTGGCCATCGCCCACCGCCTGTCGACCCTGACAGAGATGGACCGCATCATGGTGTTGGACGCAGGCCGCATCGCAGAGATCGGCAGCCATGCTGATCTGCTTGCCCAAGACGGGCTTTATGCGCGCTATTGGCATCGTCAGTCAGGCGGGTTTCTGGATGTGAAGGCGGCGGAATAGGCTTTCGCTGTGGCCTTTGCCGCGCTATGGGCAGGCTATGACAGAACATCACATCTTGCGCCTTGGCCACCACGGCGACGGCATCGCCGAAGGTCCGATCTTTGCTCCGATGACCCTGCCGGGGGAAACCGTCAGCGGTGAGGTCGAGGGCCAGCAATTGCGCGACGTGCGGATCGTTACGCCCTCCGAACAGCGGGTCGCGCCGCCGTGCCGGCACTTCAAATCCTGCGGAGGCTGCCAATTGCAGCATGCGGCGGATGATTTCGTGGCGGCGTGGAAGGTGGATGTGGTGCGCAATGCGCTGTCGGCGCATGGGTTAGAGACAGAATTTCGCCCCATCCAAACCTCGCCTGCGCAATCGCGCCGCCGGGCCACCTTTGCTGCGCGCCGCACGAAAAAGGGTGCCATGGCGGGGTTCCATGGCCGCGCTTCTGACGTGTTGATCGAGGTGCCGGGCTGTCAGTTGGTCGACCCCGCGCTTTTGCCGGGCTTGAAGGTTGCAGAGGAACTCGCGCTGATCGGCACCAGCCGCAAGGCTGAATTGGCCGTGACCGTGACGCTGTCAGAAGAGGGGTTGGACGTGTCGGTTGCCAATGGCAAACCGCTCGACGGGCCGCTGAGGCAGCAGTTGGCGCAGACCTGTGAGGCTTTGGCGCTGGCACGGCTGACTTGGGATGGCGAGGTGATCGCGATGCGTGCGCCGCCCGCGCAGCACTTTGGCAGCGCAGCGGTCACGCCCCCGCCGGGCGCGTTTTTGCAAGCCACCCGCCATGGCGAAGCGGCCCTGCGCGCCGCCGTCGTAGATGCCGTGGGGCAGGCCGAGACCGTGGCGGACTTGTTCGCAGGCTGCGGCACCTTCGCTTTGCCACTGGCGCAAAAGGCGCGGGTTCATGCGGTTGAGGGCGATGCCGAGATGATCGCCGCGCTTGAGGGCGGCTGGCGTCGGGCCAAGGGGGCCAAACCGCTCACTGTTGAGACCCGCGATCTGTTCCGCCGCCCGCTTTTGCCGGATGAATTGGCCAAGATCGACGCCGTCGTACTGGACCCGCCCCGCGCCGGGGCCGAGGCGCAGGTGGCCGAGATCATCCGCGCCGGGGTGCCGCGCGTGGCCTATGTTTCGTGCAACCCGGTCAGCTTTGCCCGCGATGTGCAAAACATGGTGGCGGCAGGGTATCAGCTGGACTGGGTCCAGGTTGTGGATCAGTTTCGCTGGTCGTCGCATGTGGAGCTTGCCGCCTGCCTGACACTGCCGGAAGGTTAGGCAAAGGGGCTGCATTTGGCTCGGCTCATCACCTCTTTTTGAATGAAATTAATCCCTCATTGTGGTAGCTCAGGTAAAAAGGGCCGGAATGGCCGGGGCTTTGAGGGCACAGTGATGAAGCGCAGGACAATGATACTTGGCGGCACCGCTATGGTGGCGCTTGGTGCGTGCAGCAGCAGTAAATTCAAACGATACAATGGTCCCGAAGTGACCTATGTGGTTGTGAACAAAAGCCAACGTCGCATGATGTTGTTGCATCATAACCGCGTGCTGGAGGACTATCCGATCAAGCTGGGCTTCGCTCCGGTTGGTCACAAGACCTTTGAGGGGGACGGGCGCACGCCCGAAGGGCTCTACCGAATCGACCGTCGCAATCCGAACAGCCGCTTTCATCTTTCCGTCGGAATCGATTACCCCAACGCGCGGGATATCGAGACCGCCCGCGCCATGGGCAAAAGCCCCGGCGGCGACATCTTTATTCACGGGCAGAAAGACCCGCGGAAGAAAGAAAAGACCGATTGGACGTGGGGCTGTATCGCGGTCACCAACAAAGAGATCGAAGATGTCTATGCGATGGTGCGCGATGGCACGCCGATTCTGATCACACCCTAATCACCGGGTTGGTCAAAACGAAACCGGCCCCCGCAGGGGCCGGATAAACCGTTTGTTCAGTAAAAGATCAGTTGCCGACGACCAGCGTCCACCAGATTTTGCCACCGTTTTCCTGATACCAAGAGAAACCCATCTGGCGTCCATCGGGTGCCATCAAGATGCGGCGGGTGTCTGGCTGCTCCATCCAGGCGGCGAGGGTCTCAAGCTCGGTCTCATAGGTTTCCGAGATCACTTCGCCGACGAGGCCACCGGTATAGCCAACGCGCTGGATACGATCGATTGGCGAAGACCCGTCAGAGCCGAAGTGCCAAGGACGGTTCTGCACCGACATATCGCGCGAGTGGGTCGCGGCGGCGGCGTTCAGTTTGGCATCCAGCGCCAAAGGCGTGACCCCGGCCGAGCTGCGCAGCGCATTCACCGAGTCGAGCATGCGGAATTGGATTGTACCCGCGTCGGAACGGCTGATGCGGTAGGAACCGCCGGCTTTGCCGCCACTCGTGCTGGACGGGGCACAGGCAGATAGCGCAACCGTCAGCGCCAGCAGGATGGACAGGATACGGATCATATGAGCGCTCCACGCAATGAAATTTTTTCTGCCTTACATCGGGGCGCGTTGCAGTTCAAACGCACATAGGCGTGACTCTGCCGTATGGGGCTGGTTTCAATTGAAACTGCGTCTTTCGAGCCATATATATGGCGTTAATTAGCATAATTTCAGTTTGGAGACGCTCCATGTCCGCTCACCGTTTTTCGATTAAGAGCCGCCGTGGCTTTCTGGCTGGCAGCGCCGCGATGCTTGCCACACCGGCGCTGGCGCAAAGCACCTCTTCGTTCAACTCATCCGCTACGACCGAGACCGAGCGCGATCTGACTGAATCGGTCCAGCGCAATGTCTCGAGCTTCCGTATGTTGGATTGGCGCCCCTATTTCAGCAACACGCGCAACGGCGCGGTGCTGGTCGATATCGACAGCCGGGCGGTGCATTACTGGTCCGAGGATCAGAGCGTTTACAAGCTCTACCCCTCATCGGTGCCGCTGACCGAAGACCTCACGCGCCGGGGCCGCACCCGTGTCATCAAAAAGGTCGAGGGGCCAAGCTGGCGTCCCACGCCTTCCATGCTCAAGCGTAATCCCGAGTGGCCGCCCTATGTCGGGCCCGGCCCGGATAACCCGCTGGGCACCCATGCGCTTTACCTCAGCTGGACGTATTACCGTATCCACGGAACCCACGACACAAGAAAAATTGGGCGTAAGTCTTCCAATGGTTGCATTGGGCTCTATAACGAACATATCGCCGAACTTTTTGCCATGACAAAGGTTGGCACGCAGGTGTTGCTTATTTGACGACATCCCCCTGATTCCTTGATGCAATAGCTGATTCCGGGTTTGCAAACTTTTGCCGATACTGTTTAGAACGAGATTACGAGGTAAGTCTTGGGTGCGTGTATGTATATGATACAGCACGCCTATTCTGGAGGTTATGTTATGAAGAAACTCGTTCTCGCCGCTGCTCTGTCCGCTGCTGCATCGACTGCTTTTGCTGGTTCGCTGGCCGAGCCGATCGTCGAAGCACCGGTCATCGTGGAAGAAACAACAGGTTCGTCCTCGGGCATCCTGGTTCCCCTGATCCTGCTGGCACTGGTTGCCGCAGCTGTTGCTTCCGACTAATCGGAACTGACGATCAAACGGAAAAGGCGGTGCAGTGCACCGCCTTTTTTGTATTCTGCGTATGACTTTGAAAAAGGGGCCGCCGCAGCAACCCCAAGGCGGGCTTAGACCCAGCCAGCCAGATTTTCACTGATGATCGTGGTCAGTGCCTCGATATGCGCGTCATCATCGTTGAGGCAGGGGATATAGGTGAAATCCTCGCCGCCCGCCTCTTCAAAGCTTTCCTTGATCTCTTCGTTGATCTCTTCAAGCGTTTCGATGCAGTCGGCCGAGAAGGCGGGCGCGCAGACGGCGATGCTTTTCTTGCCCGCCTTGGCCTGACGGGCGACCTCTTCGACCGTGTAGGGTTGCAGCCATTCCTCGGGGCCGAACTGCGACTGGAAGGTCGTTATGATCTCGCTGTCGGCCCAGCCCAAACGCTCCTTCAGCAGGCGCGTCGTTTTCTGGCATTGGCAATGATAGGGGTCGCCCTCCATCAGATAGCGCTGAGGCAGACCGTGGTAGGAGCAGACCAGCAGGTCGGGCTTTTTGTCCTTCGCGGCATAGGCACGCTCAACCGATTGGGCCAGCGCTTCGATATAGTCGGGGCGGTCGAAATAGGGGGCGACCGTACGCGAGGCAGGCTGCCATTTTTCTTTTGCCAGCGCGGCAAAGAAAGCGTCATTCGCCGTCGCGGTCGTGGCCCCGGCATATTGCGGATAAAGCGGGAAAAACAGGATCTTCTGGCACCCCGAGGCGGTCATCGCTTCGACCTTGGACCGGGTCGATGGATTACCGTAGCGCATGGCGTAATCGACCATCACGTCGGCACCGTAACGCGCCTGCAGCGCCGCCTTGATCTTGGCAGTCTGCGACTTAGTGATCGTTGCCAGCGGGCTTTCGTTCTCGGCCTCGTTCCAGATGGATTTATAGGCCGCGCCGCTGGTGAAGGGGCGTTTGGTAAGGATTACCGTTTGAAGCAGAGGTTGCCACTTCCACGGGCTATAGTCGATCACCCGGCGGTCCGAGAGGAACTCGCTCAGGTAGCGGCGCATCGACCAATAGTCATAGCCGTCCGGCGTGCCGAGGTTGGCGAGTAGAACGCCAACCTTGGGACGCGGGACTTTGGGGTGATCGCTGGGGCCGTGTTCGGGTTGTCCGGAGTCTGGTTGGCCGGAATCTGGTTGGGCGGATTGGGGCTGGGCTGCCTGCATGGGGTTTCCTCGCATATGATCCGCGCAGAGATAGCCGCTTTGCAGATTGGGTCAATCGGGGAGCGGCTCCTCGCGACTATTCAGCGCATCTGCAAGCCGCTGTTGCGCCGATCCGGGGCGCAGCGGTTTCTGCTGGCTTTCATCCGGCGCCCACCCAGCGAGGAAGATCAAATCAAAGGTCGCGGTGATCCGGCCGGAGGGAGCGGTGAAATGGGTGGCGTAAAGCTCTGCGGCGCGGGTCAGAACCGCGCGGCCCGTGGGGCGACGCAGGCGGGCTTGTAGCGCGTTGGTTTCCCCCATCTCGCGCAGGTCGCGCATCAGGGCCCAAGCGTTTTCGTATTCCACGGTCAGCGGTTGGCTATCGGCCACCGGCAGCGCCAGTCCGGCACGTTGCAATAGCGCGCCAAGGTCGCGCAGTTCCCCCATCGGGGCAATGCGCGGCGACAGGCCGCCGGTCACTTCGGCTTCGGCCTGGCCAAGACAGGCCCGCAACTCATGCAGGGTCTGTCCGCCAAGCGCTACGGCGTGCAACAGCCCATCGGGCCGCAGCGCGCGGCGGCATTGGATCAATTGGCCGATAGGATCATTCGCCCAGTGCAGCCCCATGGCGTGGATCACCAGATCATGGGCCTGCGGTTCCAGCGCCAGCACTTCGGCCTCGGGGATAATCTGGGCCTCGGGGAAGGATGCCGCCCAGACCTGAGGGAAAGCGGTCACGATGGCTGAAGCGGTAAACGCTTTCTTAACCAATCCCACCCGATCCTGAACTTCTTCGGCTGCCGCCTGTTGCAGGAACATTCCTCGCGCCGTTGCGCGGGCGCGGCGATGGGCGAGGGCCTTGGGGTCGATCAGGGTGGGCTGTGCTGTCATGGGGAACACATAGAATGCCGCCACGGGGACTTCAAACAGCGCTCTCATTAATTTACCCGCCGCGCTGTCTGGGCTGTGGCGGGGTGGTGGACGCAGACTTTGGCCTTTGTGGCGGGTGCTGGCGTGACACATCCTTTATCGGTGGCACGGTCTGCGACGCCTGCGGCGTGCCGCTTCCGGGGGGCGGGGATGTGGCTTCACCGCATTGTGATGCTTGTCTTGCCACGCCGCGCCCTTGGGCGCAGGGCCGCACGGCGCTGCTTTATCGCGATATGGGGCGCAGGTTGGTGCTGGCGCTGAAACACGGCGACCGCCAAGAGATCGCTCGCCCGGCGGCACGCTGGATGGCACAGGCGGCGCAGGGCATCTTACCCGATGCCGCATTGATCGCGCCGGTGCCCCTGCATTGGCTGCGTCTGCTAAAGCGTCGGTACAATCAATCAGGGTTATTGGCCAAAGCACTCTCGGCCGAAACCGGGCATAGCTGGTGCCCGGACCTGTTGCAGCGGGTCCGGCACACGCCGTCGCTGGATGGGTTGGGTCGGGTGGAACGGTACAGCGTTCTGCAAGAGGCGATCCGCGTGCATCCGCGGCGGCGGCACCGTATCATCATGCGACCGGTGATTTTGGTGGACGATGTGTTCACTTCTGGCGCTACACTATCCGCCTGCACAGAGGCATGTCTTGCCGCCGGTTCCGGCCCCGTTTTCGTGCTGGCACTGGCGCGCGTGACCAAAGAGACCTAGATCACTGTGCAACGTTAACTGTTCAAAGGGTGATCCTATGCAACCTGTCGAAATCTATACGTCGCCGCTCTGCGGTTTTTGTCATTCCGCCAAACGCCTGCTGACCCAAAAGGGCGCGGCCTTTGATGAGGTCGATGTGCTGTCAGAGCCCGAGCGCAAGCAAGAGATGATCCAGCGTGCAGGCGGGGCCCGTACCGTGCCGCAGATCTTCATCGGGGACGTGCATGTGGGCGGCTGTGATGAACTCTATGCTCTGGACCGCGCCGGCAAACTCGACGCGCTGCTGCAAGACAGATGAAAATCGCGCTGCTGCAACTCAACGTCTCGGACGATCCGGTCGCCAATCTGATCGAAACCCGCGCCCTGTTGCGCGAGGCGGTGGCGGGCGGGGCAGCGTTTGTTCTGACGCCCGAGGTGACGAATTGCGTCAGCACCAGCCGGTCCCATCAGCAGGCGGTGCTCGCCTATGAGGAAGGCGACGCCACCCTCGCCGCCCTGCGCGAAGAGGCGGCGAAGGCGGGCATTTGGCTGCTGATCGGCTCACTCGCGCTCAAGACGCGGGGCGGCGACGGGCGCTTTGCAAACCGATCTATCCTGATCTCTCCGCAGGGAGAGATCGTGGCCCGCTACGACAAGATCCATATGTTCGACGTGGATATTAGCGCGACCGAGACCTACCGGGAATCCGCAGGCTATCGCCCCGGTGACAAGGCCGTGGTGGCCGAGACACCATTTGCCAAGATCGGCATGTCGGTTTGCTACGACATGCGCTTTCCCGCGCTTTATCAATCACTTGCCGAGGCGGGGGCGCATATCCTTACGATGCCTGCGGCCTTCTCTCCGGTGACGGGGGCCGCGCATTGGCACAGTCTGCTGCGGGCGCGGGCGATTGAGAATGGCTGTTATGTGCTGGCCCCGGCGCAGACCGGCACGCACGCCAGCGCCGAGCACAAAACCCGCGATACCTATGGGCATTCGCTGGTCGTGGCCCCTTGGGGGGAGGTGGTGTTGGATGCCGGGACGGCCCCCGGCGTTTACTTTTGTGACATGGACATGGAAGAATGTGACAAGGCCCGCGCCAAAGTGCCCAGCCTTGCCAACCGCCGCCCCTTTGCCGCGCCCTGACCGGACCCGAGATGACCGACGATAAAAACACACTTGCGATCATGCTGTTCGGTGAATTGCTGGCCGCCGATCAACAGGTGCGCAGCCGTCTTACGCGGGTCCTGCCGCGCGGGATGGAAATCTCGCATTTCTCGGTGCTGAATTCGCTTTCATGGCATGGCGGCGAACGCTCGCCCGCGCAATTGGCCGAGACTTTCAACGTCACCCGTGGTGCCATGACCAACACGCTGAGCAAGCTGGAATGGGCCGGTTATGTCCATATCCGCCCCGATTGGGATGACGCGCGGCGCAAAATGGTCGCGATCAGCCCTGCCGGGCGGCAGGCACGGGATGCGGCGGTGAACGCGATCACGCCGATGATTTCCAACGTGGTGGATGATCTGGGCGAAGAGCAGGTCCGCGCCACGCTGCCGATCCTGCGTGCGCTCAGACGTCAGTTGAGCCAGGGTTGAGGCTGGCGGTCACGTAGTTCACGCTCAGATCCCGATCCGACAGACGCCAAGACCATGCAACGGGGTTAAAGACGAAACCCTTGCGATCCACAGGCTCCAACCCGGCGCGGTTCAGCAGGTCAAAAAGTTCATCCGGTGTGATGAACTTGTTCCAGTCATGTGTGCCCTTGGGCAGCCAGCGCATCACATGCTCTGCGCCCACAATCGCCATCATAAAGGACTTCGGATTGCGGTTCAGGGTCGAACAGATGTGCAGCCCGCCGGGTTTCAGCAGGCGGCGGCAGGCGATCAGGTAGTCGATGGGGGAGGCAACGTGTTCAACGACCTCCATATTCAGCACCACATCGAATTTCTCACCCGCCTCGGCCATCGCTTCGGCGGTGGTGTGGCGGTAATCAATCTCCAGCCCCGACTGCTGCGCGTGGATCTGCGCGACGGGGATGTTGCCCGCCGCCGCATCCGCGCCGATCACCTCGGCCCCCAGCCGCGCCATCGGTTCGGACAGCAATCCACCGCCGCACCCAATGTCGAGAATGCGCAGACCCTTAAACGGCGCGTCGGCAGTCAGATCACGGTCAAACTCCCCGGCGATCTGGCTGGTGATATAGTCCAACCGGCAGGGGTTCAGCATGTGCAGCGGCTTGAACTTGCCGTTCAGATCCCACCATTCGGCGGCCATCGCCTCGAATTTGGCGATCTCGGCGGGGTCGATGGTTGATTGATCCGCTTGCATTCTGATCTCCCTGTGCTCTTTTGGGTTCAATGACTATATAGGGCGACAATGGACAAGTATCCCGACCAAAAACGCGACGCAGCGCATCTTTATCCGCCGGTTGAGCCTTTCGACCAGCGGATGTTGTCTGTGGGGCAGGGACATCAGGTCTATGTCGAACAATGCGGCAATCCCGATGGTATCCCCGTTGTCGTGCTCCATGGCGGCCCCGGCGGCGGCTGTAGCCCGGCGATGCGGCGGTATTTCGACCCAAAGGTGTACCGGGTGGTGCTGTTCGATCAGCGCGGCTGCGGGCGCTCCACCCCGCATGCGTCGGTCACGGACAACACGACATGGCATTTGGTCGCGGATATCGAGCTGATTCGCAGCACACTGGGTATCGACAAATGGATGGTTTTTGGCGGTTCTTGGGGGGCGACCTTGGCCCTGATCTATGCCCAAGCGCATCCGGAGGCCGTGCGCCATCTGATCTTGCGCGGCGTGTTCTTGATGACGCAGGCCGAGCTTGATTGGTTCTACGGCGGCGGGGCCGGGCGGTTCTGGCCCGAGCTTTGGGCGCGTTTCGTGAACCTGATCCCCGAAGATGAGCGTGACGATCTAATTGCGGCCTATCACCGGCGGCTGTTCTCGGGTGATCTGCGGGTCGAGCAGGACTATGGCCGCGCATGGGCCGCTTGGGAGAACGCGCTGGCCTCGGTGCAGTCCGATGGCGTGTCGCATGGCGGGCCATCGGCCTATGCGCGGGCGTTCTCGCGGTTGGAAAACCATTATTTCACCAATAACGGTTTTCTGGAGTTCGACGGTCAGATCCTCGAACATATGGGCCGCATCGCGCATATCCCGGGGGTGATCGTGCAGGGGCGCTATGACATGATCTGCCCCCCTTCGGGCGCCTACGCGCTGGCCGAGCGCTGGCCCAATGCCGATTTGCGGATGATCCGCAACGCGGGCCACGCCTTGTCAGAGCCGGGGATCAGTGCAGAACTGGTGCGGACCATGGATAGGATTGGCCAGTGACGCGCGGGCGCAACTCTCTGCTGGATCGCCGGGCGCTTTTCACCACCGGCGCGGCTGCGGCCCTGCTGGCCGCGACAGGTGCCAGCGCGGGGGAGCCGCCCCGGCGCGGCGGTCGTTTGCGGCTGGCGCTTTCCGGTGCCACCCGAGAGGATACATGGGTCCACGGCGAGGGGCTTTTTATACAGGTCGCACGTCAGGGCATGATCTTCGACACGCTGACCGAAGTGGCGGGCAACGGCATCTTGAAAGGGGAGTTGGCGACCGGCTGGCAAGCGAGCGAGGGTGCGCGACAGTGGCGGTTTGATCTCCGGCCCGATGTGCGGTTTCACGACGGCAGCCCGCTAACCGCAAACGATGTGGTAGCCACTCTGCAAAGGGTACTGCCTCAAACTGAGATTTCCGCGCGGGGTGCCCTGCATGTGCAGATCACCCTGCCCCAAGCGAATCCCGGTCTGCCGCTGTTGCTGTCCGAACCGCGCTATGTGATCCGCCCCGCCCATGCCCCTGAGGCGGGGATCGGCACCGGGCTTTACCGTCTGCGGCGCTTTTCCGCCGGGCGTCAGGTTTTGGCCGAGCGGGTAGAGACGCATTACAAAGACGGCATCGCCGGATGGTTCGATACGGTCGAGCTTGTCTCGATCCCGGCGCGGGAGGTGCGCGCGCAGGCATTGAGCGAAAGGCTTGTTGATGCAGCGGATTTACCCGCACGGCCCCGCTACCGCGAGCGGGGTGATGTGACGCTTCAGGCCGATAGCGCCGGCGGGGTCAGCGCCCTGTCGGACGATCTACGCCAACCGCCGAACCCCGGACGCCAAGCGCCGATGGACAACCTGCGCGCGCCCGAGCGGTGGTGGTTCGGCTAAGAGGGGTTGCAGTTTCAGGCTTTCCGGCCTATATCCCCTTTCAACAGCGGCGCTTTCGGGTCCAAACCGAAGGCTCCACCGATCTTGAACACGGGCCGCGCGCCCGTTTTTTTATGCCTGAACGAAACTGCCAGATTAAATTGGATGTCTCATGTCGAACGACCTGATTGCCAAAGCTGCCATTGACCGCCGTCTGGCCGAGATCATCACCCCGGTGATCGAGGACATGGGCTTTGAACTGGTGCGCGTCCGCCTGATGTCGGGCAAGTCTACTATCCTGCAAGTCATGGCCGACCGGCCTGATGGCGGGATCGAAGTGGATGAATGCGCCAAGATTTCGCAGGCCATCGGTGCGGTTCTGGATGTCGAAGATCCAATCCTTGACGAATACGCGCTTGAGGTTTCCAGCCCCGGCATCGACCGCCCGCTGACGCGGCTCAAGGATTTCGATGCGTTCGAGGGCTATGAGGCCAAGATCGAAACAACCGAGCTGATCGGCGGCCGCCGCCGCTTCAAGGGTGAGCTGGCAGGTGTCGAGGGTGGCGAAGTGCTGATCAACGTCGAAGAAGGTACCATCGGCCTCCAGTTCGACTGGCTCAGCGACGCGAAGCTGGTGCTGACCGACGACCTGATCAAAGAAATGCTCCGCCAGCGCAAAGCGTCTGGTGCGATCGACGAAAACGAATTTGATGATATCGAGACTGAAGAGTCTGCTGAGGGAGACACCTAATGGCCATTACATCTGCAAACCAGCTTGAGCTGTTGCAAACCGCCGAGGCGGTGGCGCGCGAAAAGATGATCGACCCCGGTCTGGTCGTCGAAGCGATGGAAGAATCCCTCGCCCGTGCCGCCAAGTCCCGCTATGGCGCCGAGATGGACATCCGGGTCGACATCGACCGCAAGACCGGCAAAGCGACATTTACCCGCGTTCGCACCGTGGTCGAGGATGATGAGCTTGAGAACTATCAGGCCGAGTTCACCGTCGATCAGGCCAAGCAATACATGGCCGACCCCAAGGTGGGCGACACCTACGTCGAAGAAGTACCCCCGGTTGAGATGGGCCGCATCGCGGCGCAGTCGGCCAAGCAGGTGATTTTGCAGAAGGTCCGCGAAGCTGAGCGTGACCGCCAGTTCGAAGAATTCAAAGACCGCGCCGGTACAATCATCAACGGTCTTGTCAAGCGCGAAGAGTATGGCAACGTCATCGTCGATGTGGGCGCCGGCGAAGCGATCCTGCGCCGCAACGAAAAGATCGGCCGCGAGAGCTATCGCCCGAACGACCGTATTCGCGTTTACATCAAAGACGTGCGTCGCGAGCAGCGTGGCCCACAGATTTTCCTGAGCCGCACCGCGCCTGAGTTCATGGCCGAGCTATTCAAGATGGAAGTGCCGGAAATCTATGACGGCATCATCGAGATCAAGGCGGTCGCCCGCGACCCCGGTTCGCGCGCCAAGATCGCTGTGATTTCGCATGACGGCTCCATCGACCCCGTCGGTGCCTGTGTTGGTATGCGCGGTAGCCGCGTGCAGGCCGTCGTGAACGAGCTTCAGGGCGAGAAAATCGACATCATCCCGTGGAACGAAGACCAGCCGACCTTCCTTGTGAACGCGCTGCAGCCTGCGGAAGTCTCCAAGGTGGTTCTGGACGAAGAAGCCGGCAAGATCGAAGTCGTCGTGCCCGAAGAGCAGCTGTCGCTTGCGATTGGCCGCCGTGGTCAAAACGTGCGTCTGGCCAGCCAGCTGACCGGTCTCGATATCGACATCATGACCGAAGAGCAGGAAAGCCAGCGCCGTCAGGCCGAGTTTGAACTGCGCACCAAGCTGTTCATGGACAACCTCGATCTGGACGAATTCTTTGCCCAGTTGCTGGTTTCCGAAGGCTTCACCAACCTCGAAGAAGTGGCCTACGTTGAAGTCGACGAACTGCTGGTCATCGACGGTGTGGACGAAGACACGGCGGGTGAGTTGCAGGCCCGTGCCCGCGACGTGCTCGAAGCGCAGAACAAAGCCGCGCTTGATAATGCCCGTGCGCTCGGTGTCGAAGACAGCCTGGTTGAATTTGAGGGTCTGACCCCCCAAATGATAGAAGCGCTGGCCAAGGACGACGTGAAGACCTTGGAAGATTTCGCCACCTGTGCCGATTGGGAACTGGCTGGCGGCTGGACCACGGTCAACGGCGAGCGTGTTAAGGACGATGGCGCGCTTGAGCCCTTTGAGGTCAGCCTTGAAGACGCCCAAGCCATGATCATGACCGCCCGTGTCATGCTGGGCTGGGTCGACCCGACCGAGCTTGAAGCCGATGCGGAAGAAGACGACGTAGAAACAGACGGCGAAACCGCCGAGGAGGCCGAGGCCTAATCGGGCCTCGGGGGTTGCACATGGGACGCGGTGGCGCCTCGAATGACCGTTCAGACGGTGCAGAACGCAAGTGCATTGCCACGGGCGACGTGCAACCAAAACACGGGTTGATCCGTTTTGTGATCGGCCCGGACAATCAGGTTTACCCAGATATTTTGGGTAAACTGCCGGGCCGGGGCATTTATGTCTCGGCGGATCGTGCCGCGCTGGAACTTGCGGTAAAGAAAAAGGCCTTTGCTCGGTCGGCGAAACAGCCGGTCACGCTGCCAGACGGGTTGATCGTCGAAGTCGAACAGCAATTGGCGCGCCGGGTGGTGGAGCTGATCTCGCTCCAGCGCAAGGCAGGCAAGGCGGTCGCCGGCTACGAAAAGGTCAAGGGTTGGTTGCAAACCGAAGAGGCCGAAGTATTGATACAGGCCGTAGACGGGTCAGGGCGCGGTAAGTCCAAGCTGAGCACCCCTCATTACGGTCACTACATCGGTTGGTTGACAGCCGATGAATTGGGTTTGGCATTCGGTCGCCAAACTGTGATACATGGGGCGCTCGCCTCTGGTGGACTCACGCAACGTGTTGTAGAGGAAGCCGGACGACTTAAAGGCGTGCGCGTAAACGAGGGTGGCAACGGCCATCCGAAAGGATAGACGAGCTTCATGAGCGATAGTGACGGCAAGAAAACATTGGGTCTGCGCGGTGGCGCACGTCCGGGGAATGTAAAGCAAAGCTTTAGCCACGGGCGTACCAAAAACGTTGTGGTCGAAACCAAGCGCAAGCGTGTTGTGGTGCCCAAGCCGGGTGGCCAGAAACCAACCGGGCCGGGCGCCGGGCCGATTGGCGATCCCAAGAAGCGCCCCGCGGGCATCACCGATGCCGAGATGGAGCGTCGTCTGAAAGCTGTTCAGGCCGCCAAAGCCCGTGAGGTTGAGGAAGCCGCAGCACGTGAGGCCGAGGAAAAGGCCCGCGCCGAAGAGCGTGAGCGCCGCCGGGCCGAGATCGAAGCCAAGGAACGCGAAGAGCGTGAGCGCGAAGAAAGCCTTAAAGCCAAGGCAGAGGAAGACGCGCGCCGCAAAGCAGAGGCTGAAGCCGCTGCCGCCGCACCCGCGCCCGAACCTGCCGCTGCACGCGAGCCGGGCAGCAAGCCCATGCCCGCCGCAACGCCGCGTAAAACCACAGAGCGTGACCGCGACGACAGCAAGAAGCGCAGCAAAGGTGGCGACAGCCGCCGCGCGGGCAAGCTGACCGTCAATCAGGCTCTCGCCGGTGGCGAAGGTGGCCGTCAGCGTTCCATGGCGCAGATGAAGCGCAAGCAGGAACGTGCCCGTCAGAAAGCGATGGGTGGTCAGGTCGAGCGTGAAAAGATCGTGCGTGACGTGCAACTGCCGCCCGCCATCGTGGTCTCTGAACTGGCGAACCGCATGGCCGAAAAGACCGGCGCGGTGGTCAAGGCGCTGATGCAAAACGGCCTGATGGTGACCCAGAACGAAACCATCGACGCCGATACAGCCGAGCTGATCATCGAAGAATTCGGCCACAAAGTAGTGCGCGTTTCCGACGCCGATGTCGAAGACGTCATCAAAGAGGCCGTGGACGATCCCAAGGATCTGCAGGGCCGTCCCCCGGTCATCACGATCATGGGCCACGTTGACCACGGTAAAACATCGCTGCTCGACGCGATCCGTAATGCGAAAGTGGTTGCTGGCGAAGCGGGCGGGATCACCCAGCACATCGGTGCCTATCAGGTCACGACCGACAATGGCGCGGTGCTGTCCTTCCTTGATACGCCGGGCCACGCGGCCTTTACCTCCATGCGTTCGCGCGGGGCTCAGGTAACGGATATCGTGGTTCTGGTGGTCGCGGCGGATGACGCCGTGATGCCGCAAACGATCGAGGCGATTGCCCACGCGAAAGCGGCCAAAGTGCCGATGATCGTGGCAATCAATAAGATCGACAAACCTGCCGCAAATCCTGACAAGGTTCGTACCGATCTGCTTCAGCACGAAGTCATCGTCGAGAAGATGTCCGGTGATGTGCAGGATGTCGAAGTCTCGGCCGCAACGGGCCAAGGTCTCGACGAACTGCTCGAAGCCATCGCGCTGCAGTCTGAAATCCTCGAACTCAAGGCGAACCCGAACCGGGCCGCAGTGGGCGCGGTGATCGAAGCGCAGCTTGACGTGGGCCGCGGCCCCGTGGCGACCGTGCTGGTACAAAACGGCACGTTGCGTCAGGGCGATATCTTTGTTGTGGGTGAGCAATACGGTAAGGTCCGTGCGCTGATCAACGACCAAGGTGAGCGCGTCAAAGAAGCCGGGCCATCGGTCCCGGTCGAGGTGCTTGGCATCAACGGCACGCCAGAGGCCGGTGACGTATTGAACGTGACCGAAACCGAAGCGCAGGCCCGCGAGATTGCTGAATACCGCGCCAATGCTGCCAAGGACAAACGTGCCGCTGCCGGTGCTGCCACGACGCTGGAACAGCTCATGGCCAACGCCAAGGCGAACGAAGACGTCAGCGAGCTGCCGATTTTGGTCAAAGCCGACGTGCAGGGTTCTGCCGAAGCGATCGTTCAGGCGATGGAGAAAATCGGCAACGACGAAGTCCGTGTTCGGGTTCTGCACTCCGGTGTGGGCGCGATCACCGAGACGGATGTTGGCCTTGCCGAAGCCTCCGGCGCACCGATCATGGGCTTTAACGTCCGTGCCAACGCCTCGGCCCGGAACACTGCGAACCAGAAGGGCGTCGAAATCCGCTACTACTCGGTCATCTATGACCTTGTGGATGACGTCAAAGCGGCTGCAAGCGGCCTGCTCAGCGCCGAGATCAAAGAAAACTTCATTGGCTATGCCAACATTAAAGAAGTCTTCAAGGTCACCGGTGTGGGCAAAGTTGCGGGCTGTCTGGTCACCGAAGGCGTCGCCCGCCGCAGCGCCGGTGTGCGTCTGCTGCGCGACAACGTCGTGATCCACGAAGGTACGCTGAAAACGCTCAAGCGCTTCAAAGACGAAGTGCCTGAGGTTCAGTCTGGTCAGGAATGCGGCATGGCATTCGAGAACTACGATGACATTCGTCCCGACGATGTGATCGAGATTTTCGAGCGCGAAGAAGTGACCCGCACATTGGCCTAAGCCAAGCGCTTACAAGACAAATTCCCCAGAGGCCCGGTCAAATTGCCGGGCCTCTGCTTTTGTGAAGGCCTTTTTGCCGTCGTCAAAGCTGATCCGCGCAAGGTTGACGTGCAGGGGCGAGATATCGATCAGATTGAAATCATTCGGTTCCCCCCGCTGGCGTGACGACAGGCTGGTGCCCGCGTGCAACTGGATTGCCAGATGGCCGTCATGCTCCGGCGCCGGGTGGGCAAAGGTGCCCGCGTGCCAAATGTGCAGATGGCCTGACAGGATCAGGTCCGCGCCGCAGTCCAGAAGCCGTTTCAAGGCACGTTGCGCGCCCGGAATGGGCCGCTTGTCAGTTTCATTGGGGTGATCCAGCGGATGGTGGCACACCGCAATGCGCAATGTGTTCTTCCCGCCACGCGACAGGGCACGGCAGGCCCGCCCCAAACGGCGCAGGCCCAGTTTGCCGGTCTGCCATTTGAAGCGGTCGACGGTGTTGATCCCCACAGCGACAAAATCCGCGCCTTCGTGCACCGGGGTCAGATCGTGATTGATCCAGCGCCGGTAGTAACGCCAAGGGGCCAAGAACCGGGTAAAGGGGCGGTGCAGGGGGATGTCGTGGTTGCCCGGCACGCTCAAGACAGGCGCATTGATCCGGTCGATAAAGGCCCGCGCCGCACGATATTCCTTTTCCCGCGCCCGTTGGGTCAGATCGCCTGAGATGATCACCAGATCGGGGTCATAACCGTTCACGGCCTCCAACAAGGGCATAAGAAGGTCGGGCCGGTCCTTGCCGAAGTGCAGGTCGGATAGGTGGATCAAGCGGCTCATCGCACGTCCTTTCCAGAGGCGCGCGGGACGAAAATATGGATGGGAGAGGTCGCCCGGGTGAGCCTATAGGGGCCCTTCATTACCGCAATCTCTCCGTCCCGCGCGACATATCGTTTGCGCTGTTTCATACGTATTTCGATCTCGGACCCGCAGAGCATTTCATAATCGGTATGATGTTTTGCCATGCCTGTGGCTAATGCCACCGCATGGCGCAGCAGGCCAAAGCGGTAGGTATCGGGGGCGACCAGCAGCACCATATCGCCGCGCGCGATACAGTCTTGCCCCGCAAGACCCATTTGATCCAATTGAAAGGCGTTGTTGACAGCAAATACAAGCGGGGTCCGTAGCTCGGTCTCTTTGCCGTCGACCACAATGGTCAGCTTGAGCGACGTGCGAAAATCTATCAAGGCTTTGATCACCGACCAGTAGGCAGCGATCCGACTGCGGCCCCAGCGGCGATAGATACCTTCACGAGTTTTGAGGATCGCCGGGTAGGCCCCGATGCTGGCATTGTTCAAGAATGTCTCACCGTTGATCGTCGCCACATGCACCGCGCGGCTTTCGCCGCGTGCGATGACATCAACCGCCTCTTGCAGGTCTTCTGGAATGCCCATCGACCGCGCAAAATAGTTGAAGGTGCCCTGCGGGATGATGCCAAGCGGGCGGTCCTGATCCTTCATCGCCGAGGACACGCCAGAGATCGTGCCATCCCCCCCGGCCACGGCAATGATGCCTTCGGCCATAGACAGGGCTTGGCGAGCCGCACTGGCTGGGTCATTCCGTTTGTCGATGTGAATGAATTCCGCCGTGACCCCGTGCCGCGCAAAGGCAGCTTGTATGGTCCTTTCGGCTTGGTCACCGTTTTGACGGCCCGAACCGCGGTTCAGGATGACAATAGCGCGCTTCGATGACATAAAATCCCCTGCCAAATGCTCAGGGGAAACGCGGTGGAACGCCTATTTGTTCACCTAAATAGGCGTTCCGCGCAGATTTTTCAGACTGGTCTGCCTTCGAAAATCTTACCGTCGACTTGAACAGCCATGCGACCGCCCGCCAACATTTTTACAAAAATACCCTGAACGTAAATGGAACTTCCGATTGCGATGGTTCTCAACATGTCGGCACCCTTTCATACAGATGTTACAACTCTGCCTCAGGATGATGCGCTTTGGGTTAAAAAATCCGCAACATGCTGAGTGATTGGTGATCACTAGTGCAATTCTGCCACTCTAGGCTAGAGCCAATCACGCAATATTGATATGAGCGGCACGTCTGCTTCGGGCATCGGATAGCCGCGCATTTCATTGGGACGCACCCATTTCAGGGTCTGCCCTTCGCGCGACACCGGGGTGCCGCCCCATTTGCGGCAGGCAAAAAGCGGCATCAGCAGATGAAAATCACTGTAGCTATGGCTGGCGAAGGTCAGCGGGGCGAGGCAGGATTCCCATGTCTCGATCCCCAACTCTTCGTGCAACTCCCGGATCAACGCCGCCTCTGGCGTTTCACTGGGTTCGATCTTGCCGCCGGGAAACTCCCATAGGCCCGCCATTGGCTTGCCTTCGGGCCGCTGCGCCAAAAGCACACGGCCATCAACGTCGATCAAAGCGGCGGCAGACACGAGCACTGTCTTCATCGGATCAGGACCGGTAGTCGGCGTTGATGTCGATGTAGCCGTGGGTAAGGTCACAGGTCCAGACGGTGCAGCGGCCTTCGCCGAGGCCCAGATCGACGCCGATGACGATGTTCTGGCCCTTCATATGGGCGGCCGCATCCTCTTCGGAATAGTCGGGGCTGCGCCAGCCGTCGCGGGCGACCTCCACATCGCCGAAGCGGATCGAGAGGCGGTCACGATCTGCCGGAGCGCCTGATTTCCCGATGGCCATGACGACGCGGCCCCAGTTGGGGTCTTCCCCAGCGATGGCGGTTTTGATCAGCGGCGAATTGGCGATGGCCATGGCGTGGACCTTGGCCTCGTCATCGTTGGAGGCACCGGTGACGGCCACTTCGACGAACTTCTGCGCGCCTTCGCCGTCTTTGACGACCTGATGTGCAAGGTCCATCATCACGTCACGCAGCGCCGTGTCGAAGGCTTCGTTATCCGACACATCGACACCTGAGGCCCCTGTCGCGGCCATGATCAGCGCGTCAGAGGTGGAAGTATCGCTGTCGACGGTGATGCAGTTGAATGTCGTCTCGGTATGGGTCGAAAGGCGGTGTTGCAGCGCATCTGTCGCGATTACCGCATCGGTAAAGATATAGACCAGCATGGTGGCCATATCGGGCGCGATCATGCCCGAGCCTTTGGCGATCCCCGCGATTGAGACGGTTTTGCCGTCGATCTCTACGGTCGCGCTGGCGCCTTTGGGGAAAGTATCCGTTGTCATTATGGCCCGCGCGGCGTCTTCGATGCCTGCAGGGTCGAGTTTTGCGTGGAGATCGCCCAGCACGGCGGTGATCCGTTCGTGGGGCAGGGGTTCGCCAATGACGCCGGTGGACGAGGTGAAAACCCGCGATTGCGGCACGCCGCAGGCTTCGGCGGCGGCGGCGGTGATCGCCTCGACCGCGTCGGTGCCGCCGCGCCCGGTAAAGGCGTTGGCATTGCCAGAGTTCACGACGATAGCGGCGCCATCATCCGAGGCGCCGCCGATTTTTGCCTGGCAGTCCAGCACCGGGGCAGCGCGGGTGGCAGAGCGTGTGAACGCCCCCGCCACAGCACTGCCCGGTGCCAGCTTCGCCAACATCACATCGGTGCGGCCTCGATAGCGCACGCCAGCGGCGATGGTGGCGAATGTCACGCCGTCGATAACCGGAAGGTCGGGAAAACGGGCCGGGGCGAGCGGCGAGACAGCCAGTGATTTACCCATGGGTCAGTTCAGCCATTCAATGTTTTTCAGAACAGTCGGATCGATGCCTTCGGCGGCGCTGCGGTCAACCTCGGCGGCCTCGGTCAGGCTTTCGATGGCTTCCTGCACTTTGGTCTGGCGCACTTGAGTCTCAAGCTCTTCGCGCACATCTTCCAGCGCAGGCGCTTCGCCTGTCCGGGTCTCGTTCAGCTTGATGACATGCCAGCCGAATTGAGTTTCCACCGGATCAGACACACTGCCGGCTTCCATGCCAGCCACGGCCTCTTCAAAGGCGGGCACCATCATGCCGGGGCCGAACCAACCGAGCGAACCGCCACCGGGGCCGGAGGGGCCGGTCGATTTCTCTTTCGCCACTTCGGCAAAGTCCGCACCTTCGTCGAGTTCAGCCTTGATCGCGTCGGCTTCTTCCTTGGTTTCGACAAGGATGTGCGAGGCGTTGAATTCCTGCTCAGGCTCGACGTCTTTGTACTGCGCGTCATAGGCGGCTTGCAGTTCTTCGTCGCTGACATCTTCGGCCATCACGCCTTCGATCGCCTCACCTGCGGTGAGCGAGCGAGTCTCGTTTTCGATCGACAGGGTCACGCGCGGCGGCAATTCGCCGGTAAAGCTGTCGGCGAGGGCCGTTTGCTGCACCAACTGGTCGAGGATGCCTTTGAACAGCACGTCATCGGGCAGCTGCTGGTACTGCTGGGGCAGGCTGGCACGCGCGACAAGCATATGGCCAAGCGTGATTTCAGTGTCGTTGACGGTGGCAACAACCGTGTCGACACCCGGTTCGTCTTGGGCGGCAACAGGCAGCGCCACAGCGGCGGCAAGCGCCAAAGACGACAGAAAAGTGAGGGGTTTTTGCATGGTTGGGTCCAATCGCTTCCTTCGTAGCAGGGCTGCTACATTGACAGTGTATGGCACGCCCCTTACATCGCCTTATGGCGCTGAGAGGCGCGGGCTCATCCACTATCTATGGGCTGCCATGGCGCTCGGCAACCAGATCGGCGCAAGACACCATAACTTCGGCGGGAGATTACATGCTGGGTATCGGAACAATCGCCAAAAAGGTCTTTGGCACGCCAAACGACCGGAAGATCAAGGCGACCCGTCCGCTTGTGGCACGGATCAATGCGCTGGAGCCTGAGTTCGAAAAGCTAAGCGACGACGAGATCAAGCTGCGCACGGAAGAGTTGGCCAAACGGGCCGATGCGGGCGAGGACCTTGACGATCTGCTGCCCGAAGCCTTTGCCAACTGCCGTGAGGCGGCCCGTCGTACCCTTGGCTTGCGGGCCTTTGACACCCAGCTTCTGGGCGGCATCTTCCTGCATCAAGGCAATATCGCCGAGCAGAAGACCGGTGAGGGCAAGACCCTGACCGCGACCTTCGCGGCCTACCTCAACGGGCTCACGCATAAAGGCGTGCATGTGGTGACGGTGAACGAATACCTCGCCAAACGTGACGCCGAATGGATGAGCAAAGTCTTTGGTGCCTTGGGGCTGACCACCGGGGTCGCCTATTCCGGCATGCCCGAAGATCAAAAGCGCGCGGCCTATGCCTGCGACATCACCTATGCCACCAACAACGAGTTGGGCTTCGATTATTTGCGCGACAACATGAAGTCGAACCTGTCGGACATGCTGCAGCGCGGGCATAACTTTGCCATCGTGGACGAAGTCGACAGTATCCTGATCGACGAAGCGCGGACGCCGCTGATCATCTCTGGCCCCTCGCAGGACCGCTCGGAGATGTACCAGATCATCGACGCGCTGATCCCCTCGCTGACCGAAGAACATTACGAGCTGGACGAGAAAACCCGCAACGTGACCTTCACCGACGAGGGCAATGAGTTCCTCGAAGAGCAGCTGCGCGCCCGTGATCTGATCGAAGAGGGGATGACCCTTTATGATCCCGAAAGCACGACCATCGTGCACCACGTCAACCAAGGTCTGCGCGCGCACAAGCTGTTCCAGCGCGACAAAGACTACATCGTCCGCGACGGCGCGGTGACGTTGATCGACGAATTCACCGGTCGCATGATGCCGGGCCGCCGCTTGTCGGATGGCCTGCACCAAGCGATTGAGGCCAAAGAAGGCGTTGATATCCAGCCCGAGAACGTGACCCTCGCAAGCGTTACCTTCCAGAACTACTTCCGTCTTTACGACAAGCTGGGCGGTATGACCGGCACGGCCCTGACCGAAGCCGAGGAATTCGCCGAGATTTACGGCCTTGGCGTTGTCGAAGTGCCGACCAACGTGCCGATTGCCCGTGTCGACGAAGACGACGCCGTCTATCGCACCGCGCGCGAAAAATACGAGGCGATGATTGAAAAGGTGAAGGAAGCCCACGCCAAGGGTCAGCCTTGCCTCGTCGGCACCACCTCAATCGAAAAGTCCGAACAGCTCAGCGCCATGCTGACCGCCGACGGGATCGAGCATAACGTGCTCAACGCCCGCCAGCACGAGCAGGAAGCGCAGATCATCGCCGATGCCGGCAAGCTTGGCGCCGTGACCATCGCGACCAACATGGCGGGCCGTGGCACCGACATTCAGCTGGGCGGCAACGTCGAACTGAAAGTGCTCGACGCGCTGGACGCCGATCCCGAAGCGGATCCGGCCAATATCCGCGCCCAGATCGAAGCGCAGCACGCCGAAGAAAAGCAGAAGGTGCTGGAGGCCGGCGGTCTTTATGTTCTGGCGTCCGAGCGTCACGAGAGCCGCCGAATCGACAACCAGTTGCGCGGCCGTTCGGGCCGTCAGGGCGACCCGGGCCGCACCTCTTTCTTCCTGTCGCTCGAAGATGACCTAATGCGCATCTTCGGCTCTGAACGGCTTGAGAAAGTGTTGACCACGCTGGGCCTTAAAGAAGGCGAAGCGATTGTGCACCCTTGGGTGAACAAATCGCTGGAGCGCGCGCAGGCGAAGGTCGAAGGCCGCAACTTTGACATCCGTAAGCAGCTGTTGAAGTTCGACGACGTGATGAACGAGCAGCGTAAGGTGATCTTTGGCCAGCGCCGCGAGATCATGGAGGCGGACAACCTCAATGAGATCGTCACCGACATGCGCGAGCAGGTGATCGACGATCTGATCGACACCTATATGCCGCCCAAAACCTACGCCGATCAGTGGGACACCCAAGGTTTCTATGCCGCGGTGATCGAACAGCTGAACGTCGATGTGCCGATCATCGCATGGTGCGAAGAAGACGGCGTGGATGACGAGGTGATCCGCGAACGTCTGATGCAGGCCACGGATGAGCTGATGGCCAAAAAGGCCGAGGCTTTCGGCGAAGAGAACATGCGCAACATCGAAAAACAGTTGTTGTTGCAAGCCATCGACACCAAATGGCGCGACCACCTGCTGACGCTGGAGCATCTGCGTTCGGTCGTGGGCTTTCGCAGCTACGCGCAGCGCGACCCGCTGAACGAGTATAAAAACGAAGCCTTCCAACTGTTCGAGACGATGCTCGACAGCCTGCGGCAGGACGTGACTCAGAAACTGGGGCAAATCCAACCGATGAGCGAAGAGCAGCGTCGCGAGATGATGCAGGAAATGGCCACCCGTCAGGCCGCCATGCAGGCCGCTGCAACCGAGGCCGCAGATGAGGCATCTGAACAGGCCGAGGCCGCCGCACCCGGCTTTGATGAGAACGACCCCGCCACATGGGGCAACCCTGGCCGGAACGATCTCTGCCCCTGTGGTTCTGGCAAAAAGTTCAAGCACTGCCACGGCCAGATCACCTGAGCCGCGACATCTTTTCGCCCATAACTTGGCGTTTCAGGGCCATACCCCGGCCCTGATCCCCGCTCATAAAGTCTCCAACGAATCCGTTGAAGGAGACTTGTCATGTGGCGCACTAAAGAAATTCTGACGGCTGTCGGCACTCTCACCTGTGCCGTGGGCATCGGCTATGTCATGCAAAGCTCTGACACGGCGCAGCAGCGTTACGGCGCGGCTGAGGCGCAGCGTCTGGTGGCCGACAATGGCGCGCTGCTCGAAGTTGAGGGCATCACCCTGACCTCTGCCGCGCTGGACAGTCCCATCGCGTTGCCGACGCTGGATGACCGGGTGGTCAAAGCCGCAGCTCCTCAAAGCCTGCCCCCCGCACCTGAGAGCCACAGCACTGCGATCCCCGCGACCTGCGATATCATCGCCACCGCAGACGCCGTGGCCGCCGCGATGGTGAAACTCAGCTTGGATGCGGCTTGTCTGCCGAATGAACGGCTGACCGTGCACCACAACGGCATGATCTTTACCGAAGTCACCGACGACAAAGGACGGTTGTCCGTCTCCGTCCCGGCCCTCGCGGAAGAGGCTGTGTTCATCCTTGCCTTTGGCAATGGTGACGGCGCTGTGGCGCAGACCACCGTGCCCGAATTGTCTGATTTCAACCGAGTCGTGCTGCAATGGAAAGGCACCGCGGGGTTTGAGCTTCACGCCCGTGAGTTCGGCGCGGATTACGGCGATGCGGGCCACGTCTGGTCCGGCGCCCCGCGCGATATAACCGCTGCCGTGCTGGGCGAAGGCGGCTTCATGACCCGCAATGGCGACACCGACACCGCTGAGCCGTTGATGGCCGAAGTCTATAGCTTCCCGGTCGCCAAAGCGGCGCAGGAGGGCGATGTCGCGCTCAGTGTCGAGGCAGAGGTGAGCGAGGCCAACTGCGGGCTTGAGATCGAAGCACAGGCGCTGGAATTGCGTGGCGACGATCCGGTGAAAACCCAGAACTTGACCCTCGCCGTGCCGGAGTGTGATGCGGTTGGCAACTTTCTGGTGTTGAATAATTTGCTCCAAGACCTGAAAGTCGCGCAGAACTGACGCAACCGGGTAGGTCTTGATGAACGGGTTGAAACGTGCGGCGATCAGCGCCGCACTTTTGCTTTTTACGGCAGTTACGGGCGCGGCGCAGGATATCGCGCTGACCTCGCGCGATGGCAGCGTTGAACTCAGCGGCACCTTGCTGGGCTTTGACGGCGAATTCTATCGCGTCGAAACCGACTACGGCGAGCTGACCGTCGACAGCAGTGGCGTGTCCTGCGCCGGGCCGGGTTGCCCCAACCTTGAAGATTTCGTGGCCGAGGTGCGGTTCTCGGGCTCGGCGACCATGGGGGCGGTGCTGATGCCCGCGCTGACCGAAGCCTTCGCGGCGCGGCAGGGCTATACGGTGAACCGCGAAGACGGGGAAGGTGGGCGTTTCGCACTGCTGCTTTCGCGTCAGGATGATGGCAAATTGGCCGCGCGATTTGATTTCCGGGCGACCAACACCAACGAAGGCTTTGCCGATCTTCTGGCGGATGAGGCCGATGTGGTGATGGCCCTGCGCGAAGTGCGCCGCGAGGAGCGGATCAATGCCCGCGAGTTGGGGCTGGGCGATTTGACCGGCGCCAATCGCAGCCGGGTGCTGGCGCTTGATGCGGTGGTGCCTGTGGTTGCCCCGTCCAATCCGGTGAAACAGATCTCGCCGTTGACCTTGGCCCGGGTGTTTTCCGGTGAGATTAAGAACTGGCAGCGCCTAGGTGGGCCGGACGCGCCCATTGAACTGCATCTGCCCACCGCCGACAGCGGCTTGAGCCAAGCCATTGTGGATCAGGTATTAACGCCCGCCGGACTGGAACTGAGCGGCGATGTCACGCGCCACACCATGCCCGACGCGCTGGCAGAGGCGGTCGCGCGAGATGTTTTTGCCCTTGGGATCACCAGCTATGCCGAACAGGGCGGGACCGAGGTGCTGACCCTTGGCGGTAACTGTGGCTTTGCGCTGGATGCCGCGCGGCGCACGATCAAAACCGAAGACTACCCGCTGACCGCGCCGATGTTCCTCTATTTCCCGGCGCGTCGGCTGCCGCTGATCACACGCGAGTTTCTGGCCTTTACCCGCGGCCCTTCAGCGCAGATCGTGATCCGTAGGGCCGGGTTCGTGGATCAGACGCCCGAAGAAATCCCGGTAGAGGAACAGGGCAACCGCTTTGCCAATGCCATTATCACTGCGGGGATCGAAACCCCGCTGGAAGAATTGCAGCGCATGACGGCGACGCTGGTGCCGATGGCGCGGCTGACGACCTCTTTCCGGTTCGAGGCAGGCTCGATCCGGCTTGACGCGCAGTCGCGCTCTAACGTTCAGCAATTGGCGCGGGCGCTGGAGCAGGGGCAATATGACGCGCGGCGGTTGATGTTCGTGGGCTTCAGCGATGGAGAGGGCGTAGCGAGGGCCAACCGCGAGATCGCGCTGCGCCGGGCCGAAGCAGTGCAACGTGCCGTCAGTGCCGCCGCGGTGACCGCCAACCTGTCGCGGATTGATCTGCGGGTAGATGCCTTTGGCGAAGCGATGCCGATTGCCTGCGATGACAGCGATTGGGGCCGACAGGCCAACCGGCGGGTCGAGGTTTGGGTGCGCTGAGGAGCGCGGGCCTTACAGGTGTCCTTCGCTCCGAAAACTTAGCTCGCGCGATTTGCCGATGATCAGGTGGTCATGCAGGGTCAGCCCCAAGGCATCGCAGGCAGCAGCGACTTGTCGCGTCATGTCGATGTCCGATCTTGATGGGCTGGGGTCGCCCGAGGGGTGATTGTGGACAAGGATGATCGCGCTGGCGTTCAGTTCAAGCGCGCGTTTGGCAACCTCGCGCGGATAGACCGGGACATGATCGACCGTGCCTTTCGCCTGTTCCTCATCCGCGATGAGGATGTTCTTTCGGTCGAGGTAGAGAACGCGAAACTGCTCCATCTCGAGATGGGCCATGGTGGTGTGGCAATAGTCCAGCAGAGCGTCCCAAGAGGACACGATATGCCGCTGTAGCACCTTCGCCCGGGCGAGCCGCTGGGCCGCAGCCTCAACGATCTTGAGCTCGACAATCACCGCTTCGCCAACACCTTTGATATCGCGCAGGCGGGCGGCAGGGGCGGTGATGACGCGGTTAAAGTCACCGAACCGGTCCAAAAGTTCGCGCGCCAGCGGTTTCACATCGCGGCGGGGGATGGCGCGGAAAAGGACAAGCTCAAGCATCTCATAATCCGGGATGGCGGCGGCGCCCCCATGGACAAAACGGCTGCGGAGGCGCTGGCGGTGGTCTGCGATATAAGAGGGTTGTTTGCCCGTATTGGACGGCGGTCTGCGCGCTTCGTCCATCAGGAAGGGAAGGGGCTGATCAGCCAAGGTTCTCGGGGCACGGGTCATGACCAGAGTTTTGCGCTAAGGTGGTTAGGATTCGGTTAACAGGGTTTTCACGTCCTATTTACCTTGTGCACCTAGGGTTGCGGGTGAGGCGCGCAATACGCCTCACCCGCAACATTTTAACCCTTCATCGAATCCCAGAAGGATTTGACGGAAGAGAAGAAATTGCTGCTTTCCGGGTTGTTGTTCTGGGCTTCGCCCTCAAACTCCCGCAGCAGTTCTTTCTGCCTGTTGGTCAGGTTCACCGGGGTCTCAACCGCCAGTTCGATGATCATGTCACCGACGCCACCGCCACGCAGCGGCGGCATGCCCTTGCCACGCAGACGCATCTGACGGCCCGATTGGCTGCCTGCAGGGATCTGCACGCGGCCACGGCCACCATCGATGGTGGGCACTTCGATATTGCCACCCAAGGCGGCCGTGCTCATCGACACGGGAACGCGGCAGAACAGGTTCGGCCCGTCACGTTCAAAGAGCTCATGTTCGGCCACCTCGATAAAGATATAGAGATCACCCGACGGCCCCCCGCGCATGCCCGCTTCGCCTTCACCGGCAAGCCGGATGCGGGTGCCGGTTTCGACGCCCGCGGGGATGTTGACCGAAAGCGTGCGCTCTTTCTCAACACGGCCCGCGCCGCGGCATTTCTTGCAAGGATTCTTGACGATCTGGCCCATGCCGGAACAGGTAGGGCAGGTGCGTTCAACAGTGAAGAAGCCCTGCTGCGCGCGGACCTTACCCATGCCCGAACAGGTGGGGCAGGTCGAAGGCTCTGCGCCGCCTTCGGCACCGCTGCCGTCACATGAATCACACTGGACAGAGGCCGGAACGGTGATCGACTTTTGCATGCCCGAGAAGGCATCTTCGAGGGAAATGCGCAGGTTATAGCGCAAATCGGCACCGCGTGCAGCACGGCGTCCGCTGCCGCCCCCACGTTGGCCCATGAAGTCACCGAAGAGATCGTCAAAGACGTCGGAAAAGGCCGAAGAGAAATCGCCCTGACCGCCGCCCATGCCGCCGCCGGGACGCCCTCCGCCCATGCCACCTTCAAAGGCGGCGTGGCCGTAGCGGTCATAGGCCGCTTTCTTGTCGTCGCTTTTCAGCACGTCATAAGCTTCGCCCACTTCTTTGAACTGGGCTTCGGCGTTTGGATTGTCTTTGTTGCGGTCGGGGTGAAGGTCTTTGACCTTGCTGCGGTAGGCCTTCTTGATCTCGTCGGCAGAGGCCCCTTTGGCAACGCCAAGCACCTCGTAGTAGTCACGTTTTGCCATGGGTTATCATGCTCCTGCACTGGAACGTGATGGGCCGGCCCGTCTGACGGACCGGCCCTTTCACAGGTTCCGTTTCACGCTTACGCGCGCTTGTCGTCGTCCAGATCTTCGAACTCGGCGTCGAGGATGTCGTCGTCGCCACCCTGCGATTGCTGAGCATCCGAAGGCTGCGCCGTGTCGTCGTTGCCTTCCTCCTGAGCGTTCTTGTAGATCGCTTCGCCCAGTTTCATGGCCGCTTCGGTGACGTTCTGGATGCCGGATTTGATCTTGTCGGCATTGTCGGTTTCCAGTTCGTCTTTCAGCGCGGCAATGGCCAGTTCGATCGCTTCGACGGTGGTCGGATCGACCTTGTCGGAATGCTCTTCCAGCGACTTTTCGGTCGAGTGGATCAGCGATTCCGCTTGGTTTTTCGCTTCGATCAGCTCGCGACGGGATTTGTCCGCCTCGGCGTTCTCTTCCGCGTCTTTCACCATCTTTTCGATATCCGCATCCGACAGACCGCCCGACGCTTGGATCGTGATCTTCTGCTCTTTGCCGGTGCCTTTGTCGAGCGCGCCCACGGACACGATGCCGTTGGCGTCGATGTCAAAGGTCACTTCGATCTGCGGCATGCCGCGCGGGGCAGGCGGGATGTTCTCAAGGTTGAAGGCACCGAGCATCTTGTTGTCGGCAGCCATCTCACGCTCACCTTGGAAAACCCGGATCGTCACAGCGTTCTGGTTGTCTTCGGCGGTCGAGAAGACCTGAGACTTTTTCGTCGGGATCGTGGTGTTACGGTCGATCAGACGGGTGAAGACACCACCAAGGGTCTCAATGCCCAGCGACAGCGGTGTCACGTCCAGCAGAACCACGTCTTTCACGTCGCCTTGCAGAACACCGGCCTGAATGGCGGCACCAAGGGCCACAACTTCGTCAGGGTTCACACCCTTGTGCGGCTCTTTACCGAAGAATTTGGTCACTTCTTCTGCGACTTTCGGCATACGGGTCATACCACCGACCAGCACGACTTCGTCGATGTCGGAAGCCGAGAGACCGGCATCCTTCAGCGCTGCGGCGCAGGGCTTCATCGACGCTTTGATCAGGTCGCCCACAAGGCTTTCCAGCTTGGCGCGGGTCAGCTTCATCACCATGTGCAGCGGCGAGCCGTCTTTGCCCATCGAGATGAAGGGTTGGTTGATCTCGGTCTGGCTGGACGAGGAAAGCTCGATCTTCGCTTTCTCGGCAGCTTCTTTCAGACGCTGCAGCGCCATCTTGTCTTGCGTCAGGTCAACGCCGTTGGCCTTTTTGAACTCATCGGCAAGGTAGTTGACGATGCGCATGTCAAAGTCTTCACCACCAAGGAACGTGTCGCCGTTGGTGGATTTCACTTCGAAGAGGCCGTCGTCGATCTCAAGGATGGTCACGTCGAATGTACCGCCGCCAAGGTCATAGACCGCGATGGTTTGCGTGTTCTCTTTGTCGAGGCCATAGGCCAGCGCGGCGGCTGTCGGCTCGTTGATGATCCGCAGCACTTCGAGACCGGCGATCTTGCCAGCGTCTTTGGTCGCCTGACGCTGGGCGTCGTTAAAGTATGCGGGCACGGTGATAACCGCCTGCGTGACTTCCTCACCCAGATAGCTTTCTGCGGTTTCTTTCATCTTACCAAGGATGAAGGCCGAGATTTGGCTTGGGGAGTATTTCTCACCACGGGCTTCGACCCATGCGTCGCCGTTGCCGCCATCAATGACGTTGAACGGCATGTTCTTTTTGTCTTTGGCCAGATCCGCATCGTCGTTACGGCGGCCGATCAGGCGCTTAACGCCGAAGACTGTGTTTTCTGGGTTGGTGACCGCCTGGCGTTTCGCCGGCTGGCCGACAAGGCGCTCATCGTCGGTGAAAGCAACGATCGACGGCGTTGTGCGCGCGCCTTCAGCGTTTTCGATCACACGCGGCTGGCTGCCATCCATGATGGCGATACAGCTGTTGGTGGTGCCAAGGTCAATACCGATTACTTTGGACATGTTTCGATCCCTCTTTGAATCTAAGGCGATGACACGAGACGCGGACCCGTTTTGGCATCCTGCCCCGATCTGTTGACATCGAAGACCACGTGCCTTCGACGGTTCGGAGCGTATATAGGGAGGGTATTTGCACCCTGCAACCATTGGCTGGTCAGGATGGTCGCGATTCCGTGATGTTTTTGCCAAACGAGTGAGGAAGAACGAAAAATGACTGCTTTGCGCCTGCGGGGCTTCGATATCCACAAAGAATTTCTGGGAAGAGCGGCCCAGCAGGAGGTGCTGGACGCGGTGCGCGATGTGGTGCGCGAGGCGCCATTCTTTCGCCCCGAAGTCCCGCGCGGCGGGCGCATGTCGGTCCGGATGAGCGCGGCGGGGCGCTATGGCTGGTTCTCGGACCGGCGCGGCTATCGTTACGTCACCGAACATCCCGATGGCCAGACATGGCCCGAGATCCCCGCACCGATTCTGACGATCTGGGACAAGTTGACGGGGTTGGAGCGTCGTCCCGAATGCTGCTTGATCAACTACTACGATGCCGATGCGCGCATGGGGCTGCATCAGGACCGGGATGAGGCGGACTTTCAGTGGCCCGTTGTCTCGGTCTCTCTGGGAGATGATGGGTTGTTTCGGATCGGCAACCTGACGCGCGGCGGCAAGACGGAATCGGTCTGGCTGCAGTCGGGCGATGTGGTGGTGATGGGCGGAGAGGCACGGTTGACCTACCACGGGGTGGACCGGATCAAGCCCGGCACGTCGACGCTGCTGCCCAAAGGGGGGCGGATCAATCTGACGCTTCGGGTGGTGGAGTGACGTTTTCTTTTAAAGAAAACGGAGACGGACTTTTTTGAAAAGTCCGTCGTTTCAGCGGCTGAGCGAACAGCATCCCGTTTGGTGTTGCCAGCCGTCCTTTCCTTGCAGAAGGAGGTCGACAGCAAGCCCATAGGCGCGGTCTGACATGCCGTCACTACAGGCGCGGGTCGACAGTGTGGCGATCGCCGCGCCCTGCGGCCCCTCACCAATCAAATGAAAGCTGTCACGCCGTCCCTGCGCCGCCCCGGACTGCGTGATGCGAAAATTGCGCGGGCTGTCCGCCAATGCATCATAGCTCAGCGTTTCGCCGGTCACGTCGAAGGACCAGAACGGCTCCGTCCCCCCGCAACGCGCCACGGGTGGCATCGCACCATCCCATTGCCCCGGTAGACGTGTGAGGTAGCTTAGAGACACCCAGCCGCTTCCTTCGCCGGTGTTGACCAAGCCCCAGCTATGGTGGTCATCGGGGCGGATCACTTCGATATTTTCAGCGTCGGGCTGGAGGCTGCCGACGATCGGGGCGCTTGCGTCAGGTGCTTGGCGGATGTTTAGCACGTCATCCGCCGCAACGCCGCTGACATCGTAAAGAGCGGGCCATGCCTCCTGCGTTGCCAAGACAGGCAGCGCCCAGAGGCAGAGAAGGACCGCCAGCAGTCTCACCGCCGGGCATTCCAACTGATCGACGCATGGCGGCGGGTATAGAATTCGCCCATCAGCCCGATCATCAAAAGCACCAGACCAACCCAGAGCGGGTATTCCCAACTGCTGTAGCGCGGGTTGTAATTGATGAAGGCAAAGCCGCGCGCCTGATCAATGCTATGAAACAGCGGGTTCCAATCAAACATCGCCAGCATATAGCCGGGCAGAGAGTTGGCGAGGAACATCTTGCCCGAGGCGATCATATTGGCACGTTGATAGACGGTCGAAAAAATTGTCACGAAGGACGGAAACCACGGCTTGATCGCCAGCATCACCAGCCCAAGCGCACAGCCGGTAAACCACGCGGTGAGCATCATCCCGAAAGCGGCAAAGGGCTGATCGATGGAGATCGGGGTCACCGCCACATGGTAAATAAACAAGATCACAAAGAGCGACAGCACCTGAATATAGAGCGACCCGACCGCCGCCGAAGCGATGGCGATGATCGTATTCATCGGGGCGTGCTGCATCATCGGGCTTGCCGGCCCCTCTGACCCGGCGACCGCGCCCAATGCCTTCACATGAGTGAGGTAGAGAAAGATGCCAGACATCAGATAGACAAGAAAATCACCGCGCACAGCTGACCCACGCATCCCGAGGATTGAGAACATCACATAGAAGGCCAGCACGAACATCACCGTTTGCAGCATGTTCATCGCGATGGCGATGAAGGCGTTGTTGTGCTGTTTGCGCACGTTGCGTACCACAGAATGGTAAACCAACTCTGCAATGGAGAGAGCCGAGCCAAAGCCGGATTTCGGCTTTCTGGAAGATTGGAACATGCGCGCGTCCTTGACGAAGCCCTAACGTGGCACGGAATTCTTGCTGTTCCGTTAGCTGCACAGCATAAGGGAAACGGTTAATTGAAGCAACGACAGCCCGCAGGGCCGGAGGCAAAATGGATTACGAGAAATTGGTCGCAGAAATGCGGCGGCTGGCATTGGAGGCCGGGGATAAGATCATGGAGATCTATGGTCAGGATGATTTCGAGGTGAAATCGAAATCCGACGACAGCCCCGTCACCGCCGCCGACGAAGCCGCCGATGCGATCATTTCCAAAGGGCTCCGCGCTGCCTTTCCCGATGTCATGCTGGTCACTGAAGAACAGGCTGCGACCCATACCGCCAAAGGCGATACATTTCTCATCGTTGACCCGCTGGATGGCACCAAGGAATTCGTCCACCGCCGCGGGGATTTCACGGTGAACATCGCGCTGGTCGAAGGCGGCGTGCCGACGCTCGGCGTGGTCTATGCCCCCGCGAAATCCCGGATGTTCTTTACCCAAGCCGACGGTCAATCGGTCGAGGAAACCGGCGCATTCGCCAAAGGGCAGGTGGGTGAGACAAAGGCGATTTCTGTCTCTAATCCAGACAATACGGCCCTGATGGTCGTCGCCTCCAAATCACACCGCGATCAGGCGACCGACGATTACATCGGTAAATACGGCGTGCGGGACATGACCTCGGCAGGGTCGTCGCTGAAGTTCTGTCTGGTCGCGACCGGAGAGGCCGATCTCTACCCGCGTTTGGGCCGCACGATGGAATGGGACACCGCCGCAGGCCATGCGGTGCTGAACGGGGCAGGCGGCGCAGTGGTGCGTTTCGATGACCTCACCCCGCTGGCCTACGGCAAGGAAGATTTTGCCAACCCATTCTTCATCGCCCATGCCCCGGGTGTTGAGTTGAAAGCGGGCTGATGTCTGTTCTGATCGTCATCCCCGCCCGCTATGCCTCCACCCGCTATCCCGGCAAACCGCTTGTGGCCCTCACCGGGGCTACGGGGCAAAAGCAGTCCCTGATTGAGCGCAGTTGGCGTGCCGCCAGCGCGGTTTCGGGCGTTGATCGTGTGGTGGTGGCCACCGACGACGAGCGCATTCGCCATGCCGCAGAAGGTTTCGGCGCCGAGGTCGTGATGACTTCGGAAGCCTGCGCCAACGGCACCGAACGCTGCGCCGAAGCTCATGCCGCGCTGGGCGGGGGCTATGACATCGTGGTCAACCTGCAAGGCGACGCACCGCTAACGCCGCATTGGTTCGTCGAAGGGCTGGTGCAGGGGTTGAAAGATGATCCCAATGCCGAGATTGCCACCCCGGTGCTGCGTTGCGACGGTGCCACGCTGAACAGTCTTTTGGGTGACCGCAAGGCGGGCCGCGTCGGGGGCACGACGGCGGTTTTCGGGGCCGATAATCAGGCGCTCTATTTCTCGAAAGAGGTCGTTCCCTATATCGGAAACCCCTATGCAGAGACTGATATGACCCCGGTTTTCCATCATGTCGGTGTCTATGCCTACCGCCCCGACGCGCTGGCGCGCTACCCCAGCTGGCCTGTCGGCCCCTTGGAGCAGTTGGAGGGGCTGGAACAGCTCCGTTTCCTTGAGAATGGCCGCCCGGTGCTCTGCGCCGAGGTTGAGGCCAAGGGCCGCGAGTTCTGGGAATTGAACAACCCCGAAGACGTGCCGAAGCTCGAAGCTATGATGGCGAAAATGGGTCTGGAATGACCACCACCCCCGTCAGTGCCACGCTGGAAAGCGGCGTGCCTGTCAGCGTCGTGATCGTCAGCCGGGACCGGCCCGAGGCATTGCGGCGCTGTCTGACGGGGGTGGGGCAGCTTCAATATGCCCCTTTCGAAGTCATCGTCGTGGCCGATCCCGCAGGGATCGCCGTGGCCCGCGACATGGCCTTTGCCGAGGCCCTAAAGCTGGTCACTTATGACAGTCCGAATATCTCTGCCGCGCGCAACCTTGGCATCGCCGAGGCCGCGGGGGAGGTCGTGGCCTTTATCGACGATGATGCCGTGCCAGAGCCGCTGTGGCTGCGTCACCTGCTGGAACCTGCGCACCGGCCCGATGTCGCGGCGATGACTGGTTTCGTCCGGGGGAGAAACGGCATCTCGTTCCAATACCGCGCGCGCCAGCTGAACGTTTTGGGAGAGCCGGAAAAGCTTGATGTAGACCCCGAAACGCCCAGCATTCTGCACCCCCCGGCCGGGGGGGCGATCAAAACCGAAGGCACCAATATGGCCTTTCGGCGCGATGTCTTGGTGGAGATGGGCGGTTTTGACCCGGCCTTTCACTACTACCTCGATGAAACCGACCTGAACATGCGACTGGCGCGGGCGGGCCATGCCACCGCAATCGTGCCGCTGGCCGAGGTCCATCACGGTTTCGCCGCCAGTGCGATGCGCAGCGCCAACCGCGTGCCGCGTGATCTTTTCGACATCGGGGCAAGCTGGGCTGTGTTCCATCGCAAACATCTGCCCCCGCAGGACCGTGCCGCCCAATGGGCCCACCTTCGCGCGGCAGAGCGTCGCCGGTTGCTGCGCCATCTGATAAGCGGCGGGTTAGAGCCACGTGATGTTCCCCGTCTGCTGCGCAGACTGGATGAAGGCCACGCCAAGGGGCTGGAGCGCCCCATCGTCAGCACCACCATACCGCGCGTCGCCAACAGCCCCTTTCGCCCCTTTCCCGCCCGCCCGCGGCGCAGCGTAGCGATCTTCACCCGGCCTATAAAACTGGCACGAGACCGGGCAAAAGCTGCAAAACGGGCGCAAGCCGGAGAGATCGTCACCCTGATCAGCCTTTCGCCAACGGCGCTCTACCATCGCGTTGCCTTTGATCCGACCCACGCTATTTGGCTGCAAACAGGTGGAATATACGGAAAATCCGCCCGGGATGACGCGGTTTTTCGCTTAAGGCGGCGGTGTGATCGGCTGAAAAGAGAAGTTAAGCGAGTTGCCAGACAGCGCGGTTTCAGCGATGATCGTAGCCGTTAAAAGACGCAGGTGGATTTACCGTGGCGTTCTGTATTTTTCGAATAAGTTGTAAGGATTAACATGCGCAAGAAGGTAACAAAGGCGGTTTTCCCTGTCGCAGGTATGGGGACACGCTTTCTGCCCGCCACCAAATCGGTGCCCAAAGAGATTATGACCCTCGTTGACCGCCCCTTGGTTCAATACGCAATCGATGAGGCGCGGGCGGCCGGGATCAAAGAGTTCATCTTCGTGACTTCGCGCGGCAAAGGCGCGTTGGAGGATTATTTCGACCACGCCCCGCAGCTTGAGCAGGAGTTGCGTAAAAAGGGCAAAACAGAGCTTCTCGAGACGCTTCAAAGCACCAATATGGACAGCGGTGCGATTGCTTATATCCGCCAGCATAAGGCGCTTGGGCTTGGCCATGCGGTCTGGTGCGCCCGCCGTTTGATCGGCAATGAACCCTTTGCCGTCATGCTGCCTGATGACGTGATCGCGGCGGAAAAGCCCTGCCTCAAGCAGATGGTCGAAGCCTATGAAGAAACCGGCGGCAGCATGGTCGCCGCGATGGAGGTCGAGCCCTCCCGTGCCTCTTCCTACGGCATTCTCGACACCAGCGAAGAGCGCGGCGATATGGTGAAGGTCAAAGCGATGGTAGAGAAACCCGCCGTCGACGAAGCGCCATCGAACCTTGCGGTGATCGGGCGCTATATCCTCTCGCCGAACGTTTTGAAGAACCTCAACAAACTGAAGTCCGGCTCGGGTGGTGAAATCCAGTTGACCGATGCGATCGCCCAAGAGATCGAGCAAGGCCGTGATGTCTATGGTTTCCGGTTCCGCGGGCAGCGTTTCGATTGCGGCTCCAAGGCGGGCTTTCTTCAAGCGACCGTGGCCTTTGGTCTCGCCCGTGAGGAATTGCGCGACGACCTTTCGGCCTATCTGCAAAGTATTTCCCAAATCGACCGGGCCGCGCAGTAAGGTCGGGAAAACGCAAAATGGAAAAGGTATTGGTAACGGGCGGAGCGGGCTATATCGGCTCGCACGCTTGTAAGGCATTGAAAGCGGCGGGCTTTATCCCCGTTACATTTGATAATCTGGTGACTGGCTGGCGCGATGCCGTGAAATACGGCCCCTTTGAGCAAGGCGATCTGCTGGACCGCGCCCGGCTGGATGAGGTTTTTGCGAAACATCAGCCCGTCGCGGTAATGCACTTCGCCGCCCTCAGCCAAGTGGGGGAAAGCATGGCGGAGCCGGGGCTTTACTGGCGCAACAACGTGAACGGCTCCCTCACGTTGATTGAGGCGGCGGTCGCTGCGGGCTGCAAGCAATTCGTCTTTTCGTCGACCTGTGCGACCTATGGCGATCAGGATAACGTGGTACTGGACGAAAACAGCGCACAATATCCGATCAATGCCTATGGGGCGTCCAAACGGGCGATCGAGGACATCCTGCGCGACTTTGAGGCCGCCCATGGGCTCCAGCATGTCATCTTCCGCTATTTCAACGTTGCCGGGGCGGACCCCGAAGGCGAAGTGGGCGAGTTCCATCAGCCAGAGACGCATCTGATCCCGCTGATGCTGGATGCGATTGCCGGAAAACGCGCGGCGCTGACTGTTTTCGGGGATGACTATGACACCCCCGACGGCACCTGTATTCGGGACTATGTGCATGTTTGCGATCTGGTCGATGCCCATGTTTTGGGTCTGAAATGGCTTCAGGACGGGAAGGGCAGCCGCGTGTTCAACCTTGGCACCGGCAGTGGCTTTTCGGTGCGTGAAGTGCTCGACCATAGCCGCGCTGTGACCAATCAAACGGTGCCCCATGAGATCGGCGCGCGCCGTCCCGGGGATTGTACCAAACTTGTGTCAGGCTCTTCCCGCGCGGAAGAGGAGTTGGGCTGGGCGCCCAAGCGCTCGACCTTGGACAAGATGATTGCCGACGCTTGGAAATGGCACCAGACCGGCCATTACGATGGCTGAACCCACCGCGCGACTCTTGGACCTGACGCGCAGTCTGCGACGGGTCGGGCGGGTCGCGACGGGGGTTGATCGGGTCGAACTGGCCTATCTCGCACATCTTCTGACTGGTGACGCGCCGCTCTTTGGAGTGGCGCGCACGGCTTTGGGCTATGTCTTGCTGGACCGTGCTGGGATGCAGGGCTTTCAAGATAGCCTTGAAGGCCGCGTTCCTTGGGGACGGGCAGACCTTCTGTCGCGCTTGCCACGGGGGCGTAGTGTGGCTCTAACACAGGCGGAAAGCGACCTGAGGCGCTTGGCGAGGGGGCGGTGTCTGCCTGCCGGGTTGCCCTCACTGCTCTCGCGGCATCTGCCACCGGGCTTTGCCTATCTTAACGTTGGTCACAGCAATCTGACGGACCGGGTTCTGGGCGCCGTGAAAAAGGCGCAGGGACGGATTTCGGTTCTTATCCATGATGTGATTCCGCTGGACCATCCCGCCTACCAACGTCCCGGCACGGTCGCGCCGTTTCGGGCCAAGATTGACCGGGTGTCTGCGCAGGCCGATCTGGTGATCTACAACTCGCAGGACACGCGCCGGCGCAGCGAGGCGCAGATGCGGGGGCGGAATCCCCCTGCCGTTGTCGCGCATCTGGGTCTTGATCTGCCTGCGCCCGATGGCGGTGAACTGCCTGCGGGCCTGCCGCCAAAGCTTCCCTATTTCGTCGTTGTAGGCACTATCGAGCCGCGCAAGAACCATGGTTTCTTGCTGGACCTATGGCAGCAGATGGGCCCTAGCGCGCCGCTGCTGCTGATCTGCGGCGCTCGGGGGTGGAACAACAGCGCGGTCTTTGACCGACTTGATCGGCTGATTCCGGGCGGCCCTGTGCGCGAGTTCTCAAGCCTCAGCGACGCCGGATTGGCCGCATTGGTTCAGGGCGCGGCGGGGATGCTTTTTCCCAGCCATGCAGAGGGGTTCGGCCTGCCCCCGGCCGAGGCGCTGAGCCTTGGATCGCGTGTTTTATGCAACGATTTACCAGTGTTGCACGAGGTCTTGGGCGACAAAGCCGTTTACGCGGCCCTGAGCGAGCCCTATTCATGGATTAGAACAATCGAAGAATGGGCCGCATCTGTGCCAGACCCGCGCCCCGCGACGACTTTTATCGCGCCAACATGGGCCGAACACTTCAAGACCGTGTTAAAGTCGACGTGATAGCGCGGTAGAGAAGCGGTCACATCCGATAGGTAAGGGGCGGTTTGGGCTTAATTCAGTCATATCGGTTGCGACTGCAACGCAAGCGCTGGCGCATCCGCGCCTTCCGCAAACGGCGGGAGCTTACCCGCGTGGCGAACCGCACCGCCCAGATCAAACGCGACGATATCCTTGTGTTCTGCACGCAGCGCAACGAACGCATCCGGCTGCCCTATTTCCTGAAATACTACCGTGAGATGGGTGTCGGGCATTTCTTCTTCGTCGATAACGACAGCACGGATGGCTCGCTCGACTATCTTGCCGAGCAACCCGATGTGTCGGTCTGGAGCGCCAAGGCCAGCTACAAGCGCGCGCGCTTCGGCGTCGACTGGCTGAACTGGCTGCAGATGAAATACGCCCATGGCCATTGGGCGCTGACAGTCGATCCCGATGAGTTTCTGGTCTACCCCTTCTGCGACACGCGGCCCCTGCGGGCGCTGACCGATTGGCTTGATGCGTCGTCGATCAAAAGCTTTTCCGCGATGTTGCTGGATATGTATCCCAAAGGGCGGCTTGACGAAGAACCTTACCAAGCGGGCCAAAATCCGATTGAGATTGCGTCGTGGTTCGACAGCGGCAACTACACCATTTCGCGCAATCGGCGGTTTGGAAACCTCTGGATTCAGGGCGGGCCACGGGCGCGGGTGTTCTTCCCCGATGAACCCGCCAAGGCCCCTGCGTTGAACAAGGTGCCGCTGGTCAAATGGGATCGGCGCTATGCCTATGTCAGCTCGACCCATATGCTGCTGCCGCGTGGGCTTAATCAGGTCTATGACGAATGGGGCGGTGAGAAAGCCTCGGGCGTGCTACTTCATACCAAGTTCCTCGACACCTTCGGTGCCAAAGCGGCGGAGGAGTTGCAGCGCAGCGAGCATTACGCGGCTTCGGTCGAATACAAAGCCTATGCCGCGCAGCTAAAGGACGATCCGCAGCTTTGGTGCAAGTGGTCAGAGCGGTACATCAACTGGCGTCAGCTTGAGATCCTCGGCCTCATGTCAAAGGGGAATTGGGCATGAGCGTTGGGATCATCATGTTGGTGCACAACGCTTTTGACCGGGCCGAGCAGGTCGCGCGCCATTGGGCCGCTGCGGGGTGCCCGGTGGTGATCCATATCGACAAGGCCGTGCCCCGGCGGGCGCATGATGCTTTCGTGGCGGCACTCTCTGACCTGAAGGATGTGCATTTCAGCCCCCGCAAACGCTGCGAATGGGGCACTTGGGGGATCGTTGCCGCCTCGCAGGGGGCGGCGGAATTAATGCTCTCGCGCTTTCCCAAAGTGGCTCATGTCTATCTGGCCTCGGGTTCCTGCCTGCCGCTGCGCCCGGTGCAGGAATTGATCGACTATCTTGAGGACCGCCCCCAGACCGATTTCATCGAAAGCGCCACCACGGCGGATGTGCCATGGACCGTGGGGGGGCTGGATGAAGAGCGGTTTACCCTGCGTTTCCCCTTCTCATGGCGGCGCAACCGCTATCTGTTTGACCGCGCGGTCGAGGTGCAGCGCCTGCTGCGGCTGAAGCGCCGGATGCCGCGCGGGATCGTGCCGCATATGGGCTCGCAATGGTGGTGCCTGACCCGGCGCACCCTGTCGGCGATCCTGCAAGACCCCGACAGGCCGACCTACGACAAGTTCTTTCGCCACGTCTGGATCCCGGACGAAAGCTATTTCCAGACCCTTGCACGGCTTTATTCCAGCAAGATCGAAAGCCGCTCGCTGACCCTGTCCAAGTTCGATTTTCAGGGCAAGCCGCATATCTTTTACGACGACCACCTACAGCTATTGCGCCGTTCGGATTGCTTTGTCGCACGCAAGATTTGGCCCCATGCGGACAGGCTCTATGATGCCTTCCTGACTGACTCTGCCGGTGCGATGAAAAAGACCGAGCCGAACCCCGGCAAGATCGACCGCATCTTTGCCAAGGCGGTGGAGCGGCGCACCCGTGGCCGCGCCGGGCTCTATATGCAAAGCCGCTTTCCCAACGAGGATTGGGAGAATGGTGTCACCGCCGCGCCTTACTCGGTATTTCAGGGTTTTACCGAGATTTTCGAGGATTTCGAACATTGGCTGAGCCGTGCTAGTGGGGCGCGCGTGCATGGGCATCTCTTTGCGCCCGACCGGGTGCATTTCGCCGAGGGGCAGGCCACGCTGAACGGTGCCTTGTCGGACAATCCGGTGCTGCGCGATCACAATGCCAGTGCGTTCCTGACCAACTTGATCTGGAACACCCGTGGCGAACGCCAGTGTTTCCAGTTCGGCCCAATGGATACCCAAGACGTCAATTGGCGCGTGGCCAGAGACCCTAACGCACAGATTTCGGTCATCACCGGCGCTTGGGCAGTGCCGCTGTTCCGCTCAAACCTTGATTTTGCTGATATTCGCCGTCTTGCTGCAAAGCTGCAAAAAACGGAAAGCACGCATATGGATGTGCTGCGTTCACCCCATGCCAAAGCGCGCGTGCGGATCTGGAAGATGTCTGAATTCATCGAAGCGCCGATGGAGCCTTTACAGGGCATATTGGATGAGATTGGCCGTACCCGTCTGCGCCGCCTGTCAGAAGCGCCGCGCATGGTTGATTTGACCGGTTTTGGCCAATTCCTTCAGAACCTCAAGAACCAAGGTATGCATCCCTATTTGGTCGGCGATTTCCCCGTCGCCCGCGGGGTGACTGGCGATGCCAAACCCGCTCCCAAACCCTATCTGGTGAAATAACCCCATGAACGACAAATTCGACAGTTTCGTGGTCTTTGCTGAGATGCGAACCGGGTCCAACTTTCTGGAAGCGAACCTAAACGCTTTCGCGGGGATCGCTTGTCATGGAGAGGCCTTTAACCCTTTCTTCATGGGCTATCCTAAAAGTGAGCCGATCCTTGGCGTCGATCAGGCCACGCGGGACGAAAACCCCAAAAAGCTGCTCTCCGCCATCCGGGGTCAACAGGATGCCTTGGGCGGTTTTCGGTATTTCCACGATCATGACCCGCGCGTCTTTGATACCATTATCAAAGACCAGCGCTGCGCGAAAATCGTGCTGACCCGCAATCCGGTCGACAGCTACGTGAGTTGGAAGATCGCGCAGGCGACGGGGCAGTGGAAGCTGACCGACATGAAGGCGCAGAAGGTGGCGCAGGCGGTCTTTGACGCTGACGAGTTCAGCGCCCATTTGGATGCCTTGCAGCGCTTTCAGATCACCCTGCTGAACCGCTTGCAGACTTCGGGCCAGACGGCGTTTTATGTAGCCTACGAAGACCTGCAAAGCGTCGAGGTGATGAACGGGCTTGCGCGCTACCTCGGTGTGGATGAGCAGTTGGAAGCGCTGGACAAGAACCTCAAGAAACAGAACCCCAGCCCGATATCGGCCAAGGTCATCAACTATGACGAGATGCTGGAGGCGCTGGCGCGGTTGGATCGCTTCGATTTGACCCGAACCCCCAATTTCGAGCCACGGCGCGGGCCGAACGTGCCTTCTTACGTGGCGGCGGCGACCAGCGGGTTGATCTATCTGCCGATCAAATCCGGGCCGCAGGATCAGGTGCTGGATTGGCTTGCCGCCCTTGATGGTGTCCCGCGCGAGGCGCTGCGCGATAAGATGTCGCAAAAAGAACTGCGCCAGTGGAAACGCAAAACACCGGGGCATCGTGGCTTTACCGTGCTGCGCCATCCCGCCCGACGGGCGCATGATGCTTTTTGCCGCCACATCCTGACCACGGGCGAGGGCAGCTATCGCCAATTGCGCAACACGCTGATGCGCCGCTACAAGATGCCGCTGCCCAAGGACGGCCCCGATGCAGCGTATGACCGGGATGCACATCGCACTGCCTTTGTCGCCTTTTTAAAATTTCTCAAAGGCAATCTGGCCGGTCAGACGTCGATCCGGGTGGATGCGGCATGGTGCTCTCAGGCCCAAGCCATCGCGGGGTTCGGAGAGTTCTGCCTGCCGGATCGCATCATCCGCGAAGAGGAACTGGCCAGTGAACTGCCCGCTTTGGCCGCGGGCCGAGGTCATGTGACCACCCCTGCCGTGCCTGCGGCGGCGGAACCCGGTCCCTTCACGCTTGCCGATATCTATGACGATGAGATCGAGGCGCTGACGGCGGATGCCTATCAGAAAGATTACATGACTTTCGGCTTCACCCGCTGGCGCTAAGTTGGCGGTGGATTGACCTTGCTGGGTTTGGCGTAAACTGGAACAAGGATGCATCCTGAATGCATCGCCAAAGGTCGCGCCGCCCGTGAGTTTCCTGTCTGTCACCTCTGTTCCGACATTGCGCTGGAGTTCGCCCAAGGCGTTCACCCTCAAGCCGCCCTTTGCCTCGATGGTGTTTCTGATCCTCGGGCTGGTCATGTTCGGCTTGGGCGAAGCGCTTTTGGTCAAGGCGGGCGTCGGTGTCAGCCCTTGGACCGTCTTTGCCGAAGGGGTGACCAACATCACGGGTTGGAGCCTTGGGCTTGCCACGTTCCTTATCAGCGCCACGGTGCTGCTACTTTGGATCCCGCTGCGCCAGACGCCGGGCATCGGCACCATTCTGAACGCGGTGATCGTGGCGCTGGTACTGGAATATGCGTTGCCGATCCTGCCCCGCTTTGACAGCTATCTCGCCAATGTGGCGCTGGCGCTGACCGGCGTCTTCGTGACCGGCTTTGGCGGCGCGATCTATCTTGTGGCAAACCTCGGCCCCGGCCCGCGCGATGGGCTGATGACGGGGCTGCAGCGGGTGACGGGCAAACCCATCGCGCTGGTCCGGATGAGCATCGAATTATCGGTCGTGGCGATTGGCTGGGCCTTGGGCGGGACGCTGGGCCTTGGCACGCTGCTTTTCGCGGTCGGCATCGGTCCGGCCATGGCGATTGGGATGCAGATTCTGCAACTGCGCAGCGTGGCGCGCTAGGCAGCAGCGCGCGGGTTGCGGTAGGTGGCCCGTCTAAAAGGCTGAAATCCGCTTTTTCCTGAAACGACCCTACCGCATACTGCGGTATACCGTCGACCTTCGCCGCCTCTTCCGCTATCAGGGCAGCAAATGCAGCAATTTGGAGCAATCATGTCCGATATCATCTACACCAAAGTTGACGAAGCGCCGGAGCTGGCCTCTGCGTCGCTGTTGCCGATCATCAAGAAATTCGCCGAAGCCGCCGGTGTGAGCGTCGGCACGAAAGACATCAGCCTTGCAGGCCGCATCCTTGCGACCTTCCCCGAGCATCTGACCGAGGAACAGCGTCAGTCCGACGATCTGGCCGAACTGGGCCGTCTGGTAAAGACGCCCGAGGCCAATGTCATCAAGCTGCCGAACATCTCTGCCTCCGTGCCGCAGCTGGTCGCCGCGATCAAAGAGCTTCAGGCCCAAGGCTATGCGCTGCCCGACTACCCCGAAGAGCCGAGCACAGACGAAGAAAAAGCCGTGCGCGCGAAATATGACGGCATTAAAGGGTCCGCCGTGAACCCGGTCCTGCGCGAAGGCAACTCTGACCGCCGCGCAGCCAAGGCCGTCAAAAGCTTTGCCCAGTCCAACCCGCACCGCATGGGCGACTGGAAGTCGGACAGCAAGACGCATGTATCGTCGATGTCCGGCAATGATTTCTTCTCTAACGAAGTTTCGGCCACGCTCGACGCCGCGAGTGGCGCAAAGATCGTGCTAGAAACGGCGGATGGTGAGACGGTGCTGAAAGACGGGCTTGAGTATCCTGCGGGCACCGTGGTTGACGCGACCTTCATGAGCGCTGCGGCCCTCAAAGAATTCCTCAACACCCAGATCGAGAAAACCAAAGAAGACGGCATTCTCTTCTCGCTGCACCTCAAGGCCACGATGATGAAGGTCTCTGACCCAATCCTTTTCGGCCACGCGGTTAAAGCCTATCTTGCACCGGTGTTTGAAAAGCACGGGCAAAAGCTCAAGGAACTTGGTGTGAACCCCAATTCCGGCCTCGGCGATCTGCTGGAGCGCGTGAAGGGCGAGAGCGAGATCATGGCCGACATCAACGCCTGCATGGAAGACCGTCCGCCGATGTATATGGTCGATTCCGACAAGGGCATCACCAATCTGCATGTGTCGTCCGACGTCATCATCGACGCTTCGATGCCCGCGCTGATCCGCGCCGGCGGCAAAGGTTGGGGCCCGGACGGCAAGGAACACGATGCCAACTGCGTGATCCCCGACAACTCCTATGCGCCGGTCTATGACGAGGCGATCAACTTCTTCAAAGAGAACGGCAAGCTTGACCCAGCGACCGCAGGCACGGTGCAGAACATTGGCCTGATGGCGCAAAAGGCCGAGGAATACGGCTCTCACCCCACCACGTTTGAACTGGCCGAGACGGGCACCGTCAAGATGATCCTCGACGACGGCACCGTGCTGCACCAGCACAAGGTCGAAGCAGGCGATATCTGGCGTTCCTCTTCCGCGCGTAAAGCGCCGATTGAGGATTGGGTGAACCTCGCCATCTCGCGTCAAAAGGCCGAAGGCTGCCGGGCGATCTTCTGGCTGGACGAAAGCCGCGCCCATGACGCCGAACTGATCTCCTACGTGAAGCCGATCCTTGAGGCCCAAGGCGTGGTCGACAAGTTCGAGATCATGGCCCCACGCGAAGCCACCCGCGCCTCGCTTGAGACGATCACCAAAGGCGAGAACACGATTGCCATCACCGGCAACGTGCTGCGCGATTACCTGACCGACCTTTTCCCGATCTTGGAACTGGCCACCTCTGCCAAGATGCTGTCGATCGTGAAGCTGATGAACGGCGGCGGTCTGTTCGAAACCGGCGCGGGCGGTTCGGCCCCCAAACACGTGCAGCAGTTGGTCGAAGAAAACCACCTGCGGTGGGACAGCCTTGGCGAGTTCTGCGCGCTTGGCGAAAGCTTGATGTTCCTCGCCGACGCACGCGGCAACGAGAAGGCGCGCGTGTTGGGCAAAGCGGTCGAGACCGCGACGCAGGGCATCCTCGACAATGGCCGCTCCCCCTCGCGCAAGGTGGGTGAGCCCGACAACCGCGACAGCCACTATTGGTTCGCGCGCTACTGGGCAGAAGCGGTGGCCGCGCAGGGTGATGATGCGGAACTCGCCGCGGAGTTCGCGCCCATCGCCAAAGAGCTTGCCGCCAAGGAAGCTGACATCCTTTCCGAGCTTGCTGCGGCCCAAGGTGCTGCTGTCGATCTTGGTGGCTACTACCACACCGACGCCGAGAAAACCGCCCGCGTGATGCGCCCCTCCGAGACGCTGAATGGCATCATCGGGTAATTTGCCTGATATAAACAAATCCGCCGCGTAGCTGTCTGGGCTACGCGGCGGATATCCGTTTCAAGAATTTGAGCAGAGCGAAAGCGCGTCTTTGCGCCCACCTATACCCCTGTAGGCGCGCGCGTAATCTTTCGCACCACCTCTTTTGATTTCAATGAGTTGAGGCATCTTTGCGCACATAGACTTTCGTCAATTTAGCACATAGTTTTTCGCGCCTGACCGTTGCGAGAGAAAACCGACGCTTCATCTCACTTCTGTCCGAACTTACATTGTTTCTTGCAGCTCATGAAGAACAAATGGTGGCCTAAGTTTGACCTCAGCGGTTCTCAATAATTAGTCGCTATATCCTGTCCCGACGAGCCGAAAGGCTCAGGATGGCCTATTCAAAGCCCCCGATGGCTTCCCGTCCGAAGTTTGCGCAGTGGTATCCATTGACCCTTTTTTAGGTTATGCTTCGGGCCAGTTTCCACAAGCCATTGAGGGTCGAGCTGTTGCAGGTAGTCGCACTACCAACCTTTTCAGGCGTGCGCATGCATCGACAGTGGCTACGAGAAAGCATAATGGCATGGCAAACATATATACCTCGGAAGTCATCGTTGCCAGCGGCCTCATAGGCGTCAGCGCTATAGTGATTGTGGCAAGCCTTCTGGTATCGCTTCCGCGAAAAAACAAAAGGCCAAGAATTGACCTCGAGGCCGCCGTCCGGAATGCGCCTTATCACCGCCTGACAGAGGTCGGCATCAATGTGTCGCCTGCACCGAGGAATGAATAGGCTCTTCATCAATGGGTTAGCCGAAAGAAACTCCGTCACTCAACAGCACGAAGCGTGAAGTTTTCGTGTTATCCTTCTGAGGTAAGACCTGACCGGTCTCCTAAGGCGGGAAGGGAGTTACAGACAAAATTGTTCTTTGTCTGTAACTGTCGGACGGCGAAAGTTCCACGCCATGATCGCGCGTATCTTGGCACCGAATAAGACGGCATGCAGGAGTGGATCTTCTGGCGGGACAGATTGATCTACTCAGACGTCTCTGTCCCGCCGCGACCGGCCAGACATCAGCAGAGTAAGCGCACTTAAACTGTTTGAAATGTACGGCCCGCGGTCCTCTTATTCACTCAGACACGACTGCCAACAAGAAGCGCGCTTTGTAAGCCTCCAACTGGGCGTTGGCATTGATGTCGGATAGCAGGAAGACCACCCGCATGGCGATGGTCGTGATCAAGCTCGCCCGCCATAGCGGCGACGCTAAGAACGGGATCAAAAGCGAACAGAGGGCGATGACCACCAGAAAGACCCGGAAAATGGCGATCTGCTAAATTTATTGGGGTGTGTGCGCATATCTTGTCGGTCCGCTATGCGGACTTTTCGAACATTGGTTCAGTTTGCTTTAACTCCTGCTTCGATGAACCGTTCGAAAACGGTCGTTTTGGGCCGGACTCTTAATACAGAAATCCAAATTGCCCAAACGGCCTTGTGCCGCTACAGTTATAGGAAATAATTGAGGGGCTTCATGCTAAAACCATTTATCGCAGCGTCTGCACTGGCACTTACACTTTCGGCTTGCAGCGGCAACATGCAGGGAATGGTTCGAGGTACCGGCGAACCGGTAGCGTTTTCATACGAACAAGGCATGTCGAGTGACAGCTTAACAGCAACCATTGATCAAGAAGTATTCGTTGGCAAATCTGTAATGCGAGGAAGCTCAACAGCTATTGGTAATGTAGGCCTGTCTACATTAGTGGCGTCCAGCTATACTGGAGACTTCGTTGCCAAATTGCTTGGCAATCGAGGATCAACTCTATCCTGTGAACTGCAATATGCTGACTCAAGTGGTCTCACGACAGCTGGTGGGGTCGGAGTCTGTCAACATAGTGATGGGCGGCTTATAGATATTATCTGGTAGCGCCAAAAACACACCCATTTTGAACGTTCACAGTCGAGGTTTTATGGAGCAGGCTTGAGGTCCGATAGGCGGACTTCCCTGCCGTTCGCTGCCGCCGCTCAGTTTGCGCTGCGATTGCGAGGGCCTTTGGAATGAAGGGCGGATAGCGGTCATTCGCTGCATGCGCAAATACGCCTGGCAGCTAAGGCTATTTGGGAGGTTCGACTTCAAGAACGACGACGTCAAATCGCTCTTGCTGTTCCCGCGACATCATCTTCGTTAAGGATCGCTCCAAATCAATTGCACTGAGAGGCTTTGTGATTCCTGCTGGTGCCTTTGGTAGTGCTCCGACAGTCAGTCCAAACCAAAAAACTAAGTAAATGCCGAAGCCATCTGCAAGTGGATCATCAGCATAGTCTTGTAGTTGGTCAGAAACGGCGGTCCATAATTCCGTGTTGTAATGGCGCTTCGCTTCTATAGGCAGGTTTCTTCCGGCCCCCGTCGCAAGGAGAATGTCTGCCCTTCGCCCACCAGCACGTTGCGCTTCTGACAACGCTAAATCTATCGCAAACCTTTCTAATTTCGGCCGAATGATGGTCAAGACTTGATCTCTGCAGACGTTCTCGATCTTCGGGTCTACTGCCTTCCCATATTGGTCAGTGTTCCAATACCCATTCCAAGCCGGAAGATCTCCTCGAACAATCTCTTCCTGATAACCCCTTAGGACCTCAACCATCACGGCGCGAAGATCTGCAGCATTGATTGGGGGCCCTCCGGCCAATGTCTCTTTGAGCTGCTTCATTGTTGGATGATTGAAAGTGTCATCCCTGGTCATTTTTAAGTTGTTTGAAATTGCGTGGCGTAGGTTACTCTCCCAATCTTTAAGTAGCGGCAAATTGCACAACCGAATGAGCGCTCTATTTGCTTCTTGATCCAGGATTTCACCCAGACTGTTAATTGAGTGTTGCACCGTGTCTCTGGGACCGAACATGTCGCCAGTCGGTGGGAACTCTGGCCCAAGAATTTCAACCCGAGCAACGTGATAGGCGAGTTTGTCATGTGTTCCATCGAATGGAAATGACTTAGTGACGGTTTCATTCACATCAGAAAGTTCAGCCAGGGCTTTCCTGTCTTTTGCGAACAAGCTCTGTAATTGTTTGCTCAACCCATGAGGGGCGATTGCAAACGCAACCACCATCCAAACCTGTCTGTTCTCTTTCGAGACGGCTTCATCCGAGATTACTGATTTGCAGATTTTCAGAATCTCATCAGCAGGCCACTGATGGACAGTTGTACGAACTAATGATCGAAGAACTTTAGGCGGAAAATCGAAGCGTTTGTCAAACAACTTGGATAATGCCAAGAACGCAGTCTTTGATTTTGGTTCGCCGTCCGAAAAATCATGGACCAAACCGATGTCTAATGTATCGTCGTCTTGTTTTAGAGCGACACGGGCGTCCAATTCGTCCAACCAAAAACTGACCAACAAGTCGCTTGCGCGCTCGCTATCACCATCAAGCTTGCTATGTGCCCAGACTTTTAACTGGCTGCAGTGCTCTTCGTCGTCACAGAAACCCCAATTCAGGAGGACTGAAAACGCAGCCTCAAGTGGTAATTTGTCCAGCGCTTCAAAGTTTCTTTCCTTCAAATAGATACTTACCGCTGCTACGATGGCGGTTTCCATGCGGTCGCGGCCATTTTTGGCCCGCAAACGTCCAAGTTCTGACATCGGGACACATAATCCAATTTCAGCGCGGCGCTTGAATCCGGCTATGATCGAGGCGGAAATTTCAGCATTGAAATGGTTCTGGAGGTTTTCTCTGGACCACTCCCGCTCTAAATTATTGACAAAGCCGAAATAGACCATCGCTGCATGGTCAAGGTTGCCTGCCCCGGACCTCAGGAGTGAATGACCGTTCTTCCAGCCTTCGATTCTTTTGGTTCGGTCACTCTCGGCTTTCAGCTCTCGTTCAACTTTGTTTGCCGCCTGCATGCCCATGTATTCTGGTATTTCGCAGGTTACCAAGCTTGAGAGAATTTCTCCCTCGCCAAGAGTTTCTCGGATTACGTCATATGCGCGCCAAAAGACGGGTGCTGGATCCTTCAATCTCCTGCACACATCTGCAACGGTGGCGAGCAATCGTTTATCAGCATCTCCGATTGGTTTCGCGGCTTCTGGAGCACCGGATGTACGACCAGATAGCTTCAAGCAGAAATCTCGAACAGTCGCCCGAAGACTGGATCGAAAGTTTTGTTTCCCTTTCGGTTTGATCCAGGGAGAAATTAGCCCTTCAACGCACATTTCAGACGGAGCTCGACCCGTCGTTTCGACGAAGTTAAAATATGGCATCCATGGTCCGTCGTCGGGAGTTACCGACCTTAGGGCTTCCTTGAATAGCATAGTTTCATTTTCAGTGGCCTCTTCCAGCCACTTGGCGACCGCTTTTCGCGTCTGCCTTGGACTGCTACTCCAACGATCATGACCGGCATTTCGCAACCAACGCCAAAGGGTCTCTGCGTTCAGTGCTTCTTGAGATCGGATAGCTGCCGATAATATCCGATCCAAATCGTGAGAGATTCCATAGCTTTTTCTCCGCTGGTCTGTTTTGGGCCGCCAATCGCCCGAAGGCACATCAAAGAATTCCAATATTGGCTTAGCCTCCAAGCGACGTACCAACCGCGAGAGCCGGCCAATTGTGTTGTCTTCTTCTGAGATTTCGTAGTCACTGAATATCGAAAATACGTCGGACAAAGTCAGATGGTTCTCGTCAAAACCTGCTGCAATGCAGGCGCGTAGGTTTTCTCGCCCGTTTGAAGGGCTCTCAGTGGCCAAATCGTCAAATAGGGATCGCATCGCTGTCTGAGGATGCGGTTCTCCATTCATCCAAGCGTCAAATGCTCTCCAACGCTCCCACTCGGAGCGCTTGGGATCCAATGCGATGCGCCTCAAGAGCGGGCGCAAGCTTACCACGGGTTTACCTGTTGTGAGGATATCGTAAACAGTAACAAGTGAATGGCCTGGTCCGGCATTGCCATTCAAAATAGCAGTCAGGTTGGGTGCCAAGTCTTCGCCTGCCAAGGTATTTAGCGCGGTATCGCCTTCACTATGCGAACGAAAAAACGGATCATCCCTATCAAGCGAGAGGAGCAACTGTTCACGGGTTTTGGCAGAAAAGGCACCAGCGTCCCCATAAGCCACGACTGTCAAAGGGTCGTTAACACAAAGAATTTCTGCGAGATCCTGCTTCCCCAGTCTTTCTAAATGTGCAGCGAGCCACGCGTATACGCCCCGCAGTTCCGTCGGAGATTTGTGATCTGTGGCACAGATAAGAGCCAATAGGCGAGATAAAGGAACGCGCGGAGTTTTCGGAGTTCCTGCGGCCTTCTTTGCCAAGAAACGGGCGGCAAGAAACTCTGCAACACTCCGGTGTATAGGCTCGAATTCTTCTCCCTCTCCGGAAAACAGTGGCGTGTCGAGAGTTTGGGTAATGAGAGCTCGTTCGATACCAGTGTCGTTGATCTTTAGAAATTCTGTTGCATCATTGGCTCCGCTGGGAACTGCATTTGACGACCAAAATGCGCGGGAACCGGTGACAATTAGCAGCGCACATAGCTCTTCTGCGACGCTCAGGATTTCGGAGGCAGATTTAGTATGCTGAAACCGACGCTCTTCATTATTTTCGTGGCACAACTGACTGGTGGCGGCTTCGAAGACTTCATACCTCGATTCAGGCCAATCACCATTCGCTGAAACTACATTTTGCAGTAGTGAGAGGCTGAGAGGGTTTTGAAGGAATGCTCGGGCTCCCTTCTTCAAACCTACGTCATAGAATTGGTCAGGATCGGCCATTCCAGTAGCTTCAAGAAGTGAAACCGCCTCCTCTTTTTCAAGAGGTAGCAACCTCGCAACGACGATGCTGTCAGCTTGTTCGTACTGTTCATTGATCGAGTTCAGATCTGCATCCTTGCGCCAGTCCTGAGATCGGCAGGATAGCATCCATCCGTTTGGGCATTTCGTGAGCAGCGATAATGCGAGGAAATTGGCTTTATCAGCTGCGGACCCGTCAGATCGATATTCATCAAGAGCATCAAGGTACGCCCGCTTGAAAAATTTTGTTTCTGCCGGTGAATTTACTAAGGATCTGACATTGATCTTTTTTGAATCGGCGTCCTGAGCTTCTTGTCTCAAAACAGCAGATTTTCCCATCCCAGGTTCGCCGATCAATACGACCCGGCTGAAGCGTCGAAGGTCACTCACAGTACGAATTAGATGAGCGCCTTTGCTGACACCCTCAACGATACTTACTCTGCGATCTAACGCGACTTGAGATGTATTGATATTCAAAGATCGATTCCTTCGAGGTATTCCACGATCCACCTTAGCTTTCCCCATGGAGTAAACCCAGCTCCAGAACCCTAATAGCGACGGAATTCATTGGGAGGTATTACAAGGTGGTGAAATACCTTCGAGCGCAGCCTCCCTCTGCTGCCGCGCAGCAAGGGGACAGTTAGAGAATGGCAGCTAAGGGCCGTTCCTGCTGGCCAAGCTTGTGCCGCACCTGCGAGAAAATCCGCCTTTCACGCGGTCAGTTTGGGACTCTAACTGGAATTTCGCCGCGCATGGCGCGAACGGCAGCATTCAGTTCAAGCGAAGCGGCTCCGTCACACACGCGGCGGAGCCAAATGTTATCAACATTTATAGCATGGGCTGGCGGTCCCCCCCCCCACCATTCTTGCGGGGGGGGGGGCTGTAGGAATTAGGTGGCAATCTTCAGCTTCTGGGCGGGGGCTAAGCCGCTGTTGGCCATGTGGGGGCGCTGCATGCGTTTTAAGTCACCAAGTGAAATTCACGCAGGCAGTGTCAATCGCGTGGTTACGTCTGATGGGCATGGCTGCACAGAAAAACTCCTCGACTAATCCAGCTTGGGGGTATCGGGGCTACCAATGGTAGTGCAGGCCTTGGTGCTGCGCCCGATTTGGACGCAATTGCAGTCGCTTTAGGAGTGAATTCAGATTTCCTGATGCAGGACTTGGAGGCTGCTGGGTGCCGGAACGCGGATTTGAACGCCGTTGTGATACAGCTCGGTGTTTCCGTTGATGTCTGCAAGCAGCCTTGTCTGGGCCCAATCAATAGTCGTTCTGATTGTTCAAGTGGCCGCTTACCGAAACCCTTGTAGCCCCCGTGGACTCCACTGCCCATTTGCCAGTTGATGGCACTGCTCACGTTTGAGCCATCAATCCTGATCCTGATCCTGATCCTGAGCTTCTACTGCCGCTTCGATATTATGCATGACGTTGCAGATCTCGGTGTAGTAGCGAAGCCGGGCATGTTGCGATTGAGACTGCGCATGGGCAAAAATTGACCGGACATCCCGCCCTTCCGGCTTTATGATCCAGCCAAGCGCACGAAAAGCGGATTCGGCCTCGTTGCGGATAACCCGCCGGACCTCTTGATTCCGTATCAGCGGTACGACATGCGCGATTTCATCATCCTCGCAGGCATAATGACGCTGGATTTCGAGGCCCACGGGGCCTCCTGGATGTCTCGTTTCGATCCAGCAGGCAACGCGATCCAAATCATCTTTGAGCCGGTTCTCGGCCTCAATCGAGCGTTCTATTGCAGCGAGGATCTCTGGTGAGCGCTTGAAATCAGTCATGGACGAGGCGTCCCGCCCCACCTGCAGCCGCCAGGTCGGCAAGTCTTACAAGATGCCCACGCCAAGCCGAGCCATCTTGGAACGCGCCAGTCAACTCGACCCCCATCTCCCTAAGATGCGTCATCAAGCCCCTGGATGAGGTCTGCATTTGCTTTGCGAGCGTTGCCGAAGGAACGTACTCACCTTGAAACCGGACAAGGTCTTCAATTCGTATTAGCCGCCCCACCCGACCTGCATGTTGAAACGTTTCGTGAGTAAGGAGGCCGAGATCACACCAGTGCGCGATGCATTGGTCTTTCCAGCCCGTCATCCGGCCGACCTCCTGAACAGTAAGACCGGGGCCCCGAAGAGTTTCTTTCAAAATGAATTCTACTTCGGTCTGATCAAATTCTAACGCGGCCAGGTTTTCGACGGCGCTACCAACAGCAGGGCGAAGCGTGCCATCAAGGATCGCTCGCAGAACAGCAAGCACGCCCTTTCGATCGGTGGTAAAACGTAGATTGATCGCCTTGAGCGAGACTGTCTTTCTGTGAACGGCCTTTGTGCCCGCAGCGATCCGATCAGCTATCTCGCGGGCGGCATCCAGATCAAAGTTGGCATCTACCAGGGCAGGGGGGTCCGTCTTTTCGATGGAAGCCATAAACCCGGCTTCACGCAAAAGATCAAACTGGTTACGTGAAACGCCCCAAAGGTTACGCAGCGCTTTCTTGTCGCCGAACCGCTGCCTGTGCGATTTGATAGTATCAGCGGTTGATCTTCGGATGACGACATGTCGATGACCGAAGCCGCGGCTATAGAGCTTGCCGTTAATTTCTCTTTTGGCGACGGCATCAATGATCCGGTCTGGCCGAATTCCAATTATCCGCGCGGCTTCTGCAGCCGCTATCCATTCCCGACTACTGTCAGAGTTTTGACCAGCGGCACCCTTATGGGGTCCATCGAAGTAGCCATTGATCACTTCTCCGAGTATCGACCGGAAGTCGTCATATGCCGGATGATTAAACCGCATTAGGCGCTGATACCATCGCCCAAGTCGCTCCGGTGCTGTCGAGGCGCTTTGGTCCCCATGCTGCAATCGGGAAGATGCTTCTTTCTGAAACGCCGCAGGCCACACGCTCAGAAGTTTTGTTGCTTCCGCGAGGAATAATTGAGCTTCTCCGACCGTCTTCGGCATCACAGCTTTGCCTTGTTTTCCGGTTCGGGAGGCTGCGCCAGAAGCAGCCAGAAAGAACAAGAACTCACCCACGTCAAAAGGGGTCCGAAAAGCTAATGCCGGGGGGAGGCAAGATCGACTTGGATGCATTTCACCTGCGATTAAGGCAGATAGGGCAAGTTCGGCGTTTGAGGCTCTCTCTATTTTGAGATGAAGAAGCGACCCGCCGCAAGCACAAGTATTGTAGCCTCCTTTGCCTGGCCGAAGATGATCGGAGCACAGCGGGCACTGGTCCTGCAAAACAAGATCATGTTTTGTGCAAGCGGTTACGAAAGCATGCCGCCATGCCTGTTGATGAGGCCGCTGTTCGCTGATGCACTTTGGACAGATCGGCGCACTGTGGTGTCTTTCAAAGCGCCAGTTCAGGATTGGCTTTTCAGATTGGCAGCGTGGGCTGATGGCTTCGAGAGTGCCCGGTTCGACACCAAGATCCTGAGCCGCTGTATCGAGGCTTTCGATCAACCGATGGCCGTAGTGGAGACCTGCCTGCCCCAAATAATCAGCGACATCACTCCAGAAATCGCCGGCGGCGAGTCGCCGGAGAAACCCATCAAGGCTTTCACTGTCTTGGGGCCTAATACCTAAATGCATCATACAGCCTGTGCCCCCCACTCAACCCCCAACCCCGCGAGGGACTTTATAGAGAAGTCGAGCCCGGCTTCGGACATTATAGCGCTAAATGAGCGCATCAAATCAACTTCGTCAGGATCTCGGGTTTCGAAGAAACTGGCGACCGGGATGCCGGACTGCTGCATTGAAGAAGCTGCTTTGTGCAGTTCGGTGAGGCCTATATCTCCGCACTGGCCCATGTTGAGGGCACACAGTTTGAAAATTCGGATCATAATTGGCACACGGCCACCCGATGCCCCATAGATGCGGCGTACAACGTCTTCAAAATCAAGGCTCACCCGGAAACCGGATCTACTGAGACTGATCATGGCCGAGTCAGCTGCGGTTGCAAATGCCTCTCGGTCGGCATCCGCCTGCCAATCGTAAGGTCGAAAGACAATTGTGTTGCTGGCTCGATCTCGCAATTGTTCGTTTTGATCGATGATGCGCTGAAAGCGCGGAAGTCCTTGAAGGATAAGCGTCACACCTGTTTCATCAACAAATGCTTTCAGGTGGTCTGCAGCTGCCCGCGGGGTCAAGTTTGATCCACGTTCAGCAATGTGATTGACCTCATCAAGGATTACTACTTCGATCTTAAGACTATTCAGCCCTTGCGCTACGCGGGCTTTGACCGAATTTGTTGTCTCCTTACTTCCAGGTTCCTTGCCAAGCTCTTTCAAAATGGCAGCATAGATATCCCTACCGTTAGGTTGTGGAGGAAGCTTGGCATGAACGATGTTCTTCATTGGAGCCAACGAATGAGCCGGCTCCGCGCGTTTCACCAAGCGTTTTGCCACCATTGATTTGCCAACCCGAGTCGGGCCAAGAAGTGGTATGATTATGCCGCATCCGGGCACCCGGGCAGCGAGCCTTTGGTCTATCTCCGCACTGATGCACTCAAGTGCATCGTGACGCACAATTTGTGACAAAAAGGGAAGGGCAGTGCTGTCCATTTCTTACTCCATTGTTTCCATCTGCGGGCAAGTGGCCCGTCGTTTGACCTTCAACTTTGGAGTAGGTCGGTTCATTTCTTGTCGGCCGGAAACATCGCTGCCAGGTGGCACTTTAGATTTCTCAAAAACCTCACTATTTTTGCGTCTCTGCAACTCTTTATTTCGGTGTTTCTTCATATCCGATATCTTACCACGACCAAGCGCGCCCGCTTTCCGTTGGGCCGACAGAGCCAATTCAATGGCGGATGCGCGCGCCTCGAGATCTGCAGTCTTCGACTTATCGCTGACTACCCGTAACTGCTTGGCTTCGGCGAAACTAATGGCGGGCATGCCTTCCATCTTGGCGCTCACAACCAGCGGGTTTGGGAAACCCTTTTCCTTATGAATAACTGCGATTTCACGAGCGTCCTCAGGATCGTACCGTATCTCGTACCTCCCCCCAACGCCTACCTGCGAGATAAAGCGGCGCAATTGGCCATCTTTGCCATGAAACTGGACGCCTTCTACTTCAAAACCATACCTCTGTAGTGTGCGCTCAGTTGTTCTGGAGCAGAACACATTCCGAATTTCATCGGGTGTCTTAACGTTGAGGACGCGCCACTCAAGTCGCTCCCAACATTCCGTCGGGGATTCCGCTCGGCGGAGAGGTGAGTGGATGCCGCGGCGTAGTTTCTTTCCATAAACGTCATAGATCCACTTCATCAAAACAGCTTCAAGTTCATCCAGCGTAAGGGTCGCCTCAAGCATGGCCTTCTTGATCCTCTGACGGTTCGGCAGATCTTTAGACGTCGTCGCCCCAGGTAGCGTTTGAAGGAATTCATTTATTTCCCTCATCATCCTTTCGACAAAGGGCTTCCTGTCTGGGCATCCAGGAGTATTTTTTGCCCACTCCATGCCGAGCGCTTCGACAGTGCGAGACAAATCGTAACCGCTGTTCTCCGAACCCTGGTCAGAGTGGACCATTTGGGGAAACCCAACTATTCGCACACGGTTTTCAATATCAAACCTATCAAAAAAATCATCTGACCGCTCTGACATTGTCTCTTTCAGTGCGCGAAGGGTTAGGGCTTCTCGAGGTGCCTGCAGGCTTAGCAGTACCGAAAGAGGCCAACCCGTCGCGGTTTCCACTGCGACGCAGATCGTTGGCCGACCGATGCACGCGCGATCTCCGTCGACAACCATGATATCGCCAAGTGTTGAGTCGATTTCAATAAGATCGAACGGCACTTCAATTCTATGGTAGAATTGTGCTTGCAGTCGTAACTTTCGTGCCGTGGCGGAATCATGTCGCGCCTTGATCACGTCATCGGCCGGAAGTGATTTTAGAACGGCTTCCAAGCATCGCTTCCCGCAGTCGCTTGGCTTCCTATTTAGCTCAATGCACCTGTCGAGATATTTCTTCTTCACGTTCGCTGAAAGTTTTCCGAGCGAAAGGCGGTCATTCGCCAGGTATAGCTCTTCAAGAACGTCCCAAGCAATTTCCTCGTAAAGCTCGTCATATCGACGGTTTGAGTTTCCCGAATTTGCATGTTTTGGGATAAGAGCATTGGCCCCGCCTTTGAGTTTCTTTTCCCTCCATTTCTGCAGAGTCCGCAGAACCAATTGGGCCGGGACAACTCTCCTAAATTCTTCATGCTCGTGGATCTCGCTTCTGATCACTTTTAGGGCTGATTCCGCAGTCAACCCGGCTTCTCGCAACTCGTCCTCCCGTCTAAGTGCGAAGAGAGCCATTCGCTGTCTTAATACTGCCTTCTGGTCCGGCATGAACCCAGTTGGTTTCTCCCCATCAGGTTTGTGGGCATGACCGCCAGCAATTAAACTTCGATATATGGCGATAGTCATTTCGAACATGTGACCATCTTGACCCTCAAGGATCACTATTTTTTCCGATTTCGAAACGAATTTCAGTTTGCGACCATTGGTTATGTGTTGGCCAAACTGCTTATGAAGAGAGGGATGCATCGAGAGGTAGCTCCATGAGATGTGTAGGGGCGCCCTCGGACGCGCGAATGAGGGTATTGGAGGAAATCCGCTCCCGTTGGATGTCGCAAGTGAGGTGACCGTAGGCGATGCACCCGAGTATCAGCGGATCGCTGTATCCAAGTGATCGAAGAGCCCGGAGTGAAATCCAACTTTGGCAAATTTCTTGCGCAGTCTCTGCTTCCGACCGGCTTGGCGCATATGACCGGGCCAAGGACAACGCCCGTAAATTTCGCACGAGAGTGTCATGCAGGATGCGATCATCAAGAATGATCAGCCGAAAGCCATATCGTGCGAGTACGCTTGGGTACGACAAGATTTTCGGATCTCGATCGATGAGCGCAGAATGCTTGACTTCAACCAAAACGCGGCCGCTGCACATTTCGAGCTCAAAGTCGGGTGTGTATGGAATTGGTCGGCTTCCGCTTTCCCGCGCCCATTCATACAGGCTATCCTTTGAGGAAAATTGGCGCCCAGTTGCCAAATCGAAGGTCATTGGCTGGGTGCGTGCCTTAGAGACCCGCGGATCAAGGCCGAAAGCCACACCGGCACTGGCTTCGAGTCGACTTTCGTACTCTGCCAACCGCCCCCCTGCAGGCGCGAGGTAATGGACCTTTTTCTTCAGGCCGCGCTTGTGAATACGTCTTGCGACCGGCTCGTTGGCCCTGTCAATTCTCATGGAGCTTTACCCCCCTTGTAAGAAATACTAAACTAAGAGTAGCTGATTGGGGAATCTTTTCTGATGTTGATCAATGAACTCGCACCAAATTGAAGATTTCGCTCAGGACCCGAATTGGATCCGATTTGGAAAATCGCTCAGTCAGGCGATGCAAAATCCTCGCAGCTACGGTTTCACGGGCTCGGAGGAGTTAATTGCGGAAGTCGCGCACTTACGTGGAGTTGACCCCGCGAGCCTCCGTAACCCGCTTACTGCAGTAACTTGGATGAAGGATCATGCGCCCAAAGCGATCGACGAGGAGAATCCGCGTTTAGCAATGACGGGCGTGCTTCTCTTGGCGCAAATATCAATTCTCGACAGTGGTTTAGCGGATGAGATCGGGCCGAAATTTTTTTCAGGGGATGTCACCCGAGCGAAGCTGAAAGCGACCCTTGCCACGCTCAGAGAGGGCCAGGTCAGCCACGAGATCGACGCTCACCATAGATACAAGCGGGCGGCGGACTTCGAGGAGCGTGTGTTTGAATTCCTGTTGGCCGACCCAAGTGCGCTTGGGCTTGGAAGCGACGTGACGGTTGCCCGAAGCCCTCGACAGGCGGTGGCTCCCTCCGATTTCGTCGTGCTGCGAGATGGTAAAGCTATCGCTGCCATCGAAGTGAAGTCTCATCGGCAGAAGCTGCATCATCGCTACTTGGTTGAGGCATTGGCGATGACGTCGATCTCCGCAAAAGCGTATGAGCGCGCTTTCCTGATCGTTCCGGAGCAGTGGGGGAATGCGGTCAGCCGAATTGAAGATCTGATCAGCTCTCTAAATCTGGGAAGCCTTCAGTGTGCCGTCTTCAGTGAAGTCGATGGGGGGCGTCTCAAGGTAATCGGAGATCACGTTTATGAAGACGGTTCTGAACCGACAGACGGAGAAGGTCTCGCAACTGAAACTGAAAACTGGCGCGCCATGCAGCCAGGTATGGCGGAGGAAGGTAAAATGACTGACCGCAGGGAAACATCAGATCAAGTTGAGCTTGGTAACCAACCCAAGTTGGCAGCTGCCAACTTTCAGAAAGCGACCAACCGGATCGTCGAGCTTGAACCCGCCATAGTGCATTCCGCTGGCGTGAAGGACCGTATGGATGGAGGTCTTCAGGATATCGATGCCTTGGCTGCAAGCATTAGAGCGGTAGGTCAGAAGGTTCCGATCCTTGTTCGGCCCCACAGGGACCGAGAGGGAGAGTATGAGATCGTCGCGGGGAGAAGGCGGCTGGAAGCTTGCCGAGTTGCAGGGCTGCGAGTTCGGGCGGAAGTGCAGGCACTCGATGAAAAAGAACTCGTAGTCAGTCAAGTCGTTGAGAACATAGCAAGAGAAGACCTCACATACGTCGAACGAGCTCGTATTGCCGTTCGGATGGTCGATGAAATTGGGCTACCGCAACAGTCTATCGAAGACGCCTTCTGTTGTGGGAAAACAGACAGATCGCGTTTTCTGAAGATTGGTCGAGGCGTCCCGGAAGACATCCTTTCGTGGGTGGGGAAAGCGCCCTCGATCGGCCGGCCGAGGTGGGAAAAGTTGGTACGTGCTCTGCTGAATGACGGCGAGGCAGAGGAGCGGATCAGAAGCGCGATAACTTCGGTCAGCGGAGAGGCCGCCAATCTGAGTTCAGATCAGCGATTTACATGCATTTGGGAGGCCGCGATACAGCCAAGAAAGCCGGACGAATCCGATGAAGAACCGGAGGACCTGGTTTCGGTGGATGGTTATGATGCACCAGTTGCTCGACTGCGGCGTTCGCCTGAAGGGCTGGAGATTACGCTCTTCAAAGGTAGCCGAGAAGGTCTCTTGGAATGGGTGGAAGAGAACCAGAGTTCGCTGATTCAGCAAATCATACGCCTGCACGAGCGAGACGCATGACGCAGCCAGCAGCAGTTGGCTTTAATTCAGATGTACCAGACCTGGTCATCACTACAAATTTTATAAGCTTAGGTGGTGAGTCTGGAATTGGCGGGGACGCCTAAATCACCGCGACAAAAGCCCTAACGGGCTACGGAACGCAAACGGCCCTCACCGGCCATTGGCACCGCAGGTCGTCGCTGCGGCACAGCTTCACCAGACCGGCCATCCGTCCATCGCGCAGCATTTACGGAGGATGAAGGTTGGCAGTGCGGACGAAGCGATCACTCCTCGACTTGTGCTTTGAATTTGCTGCCATCTATGCTGTGGTCTGTCAATCGGTAGGAGTTCTGAATGTGAGCGATGACAGGCTTAGGGTTCCGCAGGACCCCGATTATTTTCATGCGATTGGATTAGCTGCGGTGGCCTTCGCGCGGCTTGAATGGGACGCTGTGTGGTGCTGCCATCGATTGCAGAACGACTACATTCAGACGATTGAGGCAAAAAGAAAGACGGCAGGCAATATTGCCAGGGACCTGGGATGCTTGTTCTTACGTATTTCTGATCAGAGTCTTCGTGCAAAGGCCGTCCCATTCGCAGACGAGTTCAAGTTAATTGTTACTGACCGAAACGCCCTAATGCACGGAAAGCCGGGAACTGGAAGCCATGGAGAACAGCGGCTGTTTAGGCAGGGCGACGAATGGACTACTATTGATATTAACGATTTTTCAGACCGGTGCGTAAGAGCGGGAGGGCGCTTGAATGCCCTTTTGTATAATGAGCTGGCCGAACCATGCACCGTCGCACTCAACTCATAGAGCATACAATACTAACGGCCCAGACCGGACCTTCACACGCTGCGCAGCTAAGGTCGGCTCCGAGCCCAAAGTGACCGGGCGAGGGGCGGAGGTATTTACAGTTGCAGCAAATGCTGGTTCAGCACGACCAGCCCTTACCAGCCGCTCGCATGGCACTGCACCGCTGCAGTGCAACTTTCAGAAAGCGGACATCCAAAAACATGCCGATATAAGCCTGACTGAGAATAACTCTTTGCGGCCAGGCTTTGCTCGTCATCGTTATGCATACTGAAAGCACGTGGGAATAATTCAGCCCGCACCAATGGTTCCCAGCCAATCCAGAAAAACACCCAACCTTCGCAACCCCGAGACACGGGTAAGGTAAAGCGCTGAGATATCCAGCGGGGCGGCGTCAAGCTGGCCCGGAAACAGCTCAACCAATCGGCCCGCATCGATGTCATCTGCGATCATGAAATCGGAAAAACGCGCGATGCCCAGACCGCCCAATACCATCTGGCGCACGGCCTCTCCGTTACCTGCGGTCACCGCGGGTGGCACCGTCACGGGGGTGGACATACCAATAAAGCGCAGCGTGTTGATATGATCTGGTGCAGCGAACCGAACTTGCTCCAGATGTGCGAGGTCGGCTGGTATTTTTGGCCAGCCTTTGCGATCAAGATATTCCGGCTTGGCCACCAGTTTCCAAGCCGTACGTCCCAAGGGGCGGTGCAACATGTCGCTATCAGGCAACTGGCCCAGTCGAATGGCAACGTCCGCGTGACTGCCGATTAGGTCCACCAGCGCATCTGTCATGTCGATCGACAGTTGTATGCCGGGGTATTGCGCGTGAAACTCGGCCAGCCGTGGGGCGAGGACATGCAGGACGTAAGGCACAGGCGCATTCACACGCAGTGGTCCGGCGGGGGCCTGTCCACTTGTTGCGATCTCTTGCAGGGTTTCGCTGCGATCTAAAATCTCGCGCGCCTCGACCAGAACGGCAGCACCTTCGGGGGTGATCTCGATGGACCGCGTAGTCCGGCGCAGGAGTGTGACTTTCAACTGCTCTTCCAGCCGCGTCACTGACCGGCTGAGTGTTGAGGCCGATACCCCTCTGCGCCGCGCGGATTCTGCAAAGCCCCCATCATCGACGATCCCGACGAAGGCAGCCAAATCCCCCATGCGTAGCAATTCGTGCTGTTTCTGCAATGATCCATTCCAAACTCGCCTGTTCTCGCAAAAGATAGCGACTGGCATATGTGGCGTCGACATCAAATTTATTGGAGAAAACCGATGCCCCTTGCGCTTTGGGCGCTGACCATCAGCGCTTTCGCCGTCGGAACGACCGAGTTCGTGATCGTCGGCTTACTTCCCACCATCGCCGCCGATCTCGGCGTTTCTATCCCCTCCGCTGGCCTGTTGGTCAGCCTCTATGCGCTTGGCGTGACCATCGGCGCGCCAGTGCTGACCGCCATGGCAGACCGAGTGCCGCGCAAGACGTTGTTGCTGCTCTTGCTGGCGCTGTTCACGCTCGGCAATGCTTATGCCGCCATCGCGCCGGATTACAGCAGCCTTGTCGCTGCGCGCTTTATTACGGGTCTGGCGCATGGCGTATTCTTTGCAATCGCTTCGACCATCGCCACCGATCTGGTGGAGCCTGAAAAGGAAAGCTCGGCCATCGCACTTGTGTTCCTTGGCCTGACCGTCGCCCTTGTGACGGGTGTGCCTTTGGGGACGTTCATCGGCCAGAACTTCGGTTGGCAGTCGACTTTCCTTGGCGTTGTCGCGCTTGGCGTGATCGGCTTCATCGCTGCTGCCATCTTGGTGCCCGCCAATCTGACCAAAGCTGCCTCGGCAGGGATCAAGGCGCAATTGCAGGTGCTGACTTCGCCGCGTCTTCTGCTGGTCTATCTGATCACAGCCGTCGGCTACGGTGGCAACTTCATCGCTTTCACCTTCCTTGCGCCCATGCTGAACGAAGTCACGGGTCTGTCTGCAGGTGGGGTCAGCCTCGTGCTGCTGCTCTATGGTGCATCTGTCGCCGTAGGGAACATCGCTGGCGGTAAACTGGCTGACCGTATTGGTGCAGTGCCGTCCCTGACGGTGATCTTTGCTGGCCTTGCGATATCACTGGTCGCACTTGGTGTCATCCTTACACACCCGATTGCAGCCATCGCGGTTACGGCCTTCTGGGGCGGCTTTGCCTTTGCCAACGTGCCGCCTCTGCAATCCTATGTCGTGCAAATTGCGCGCGAAGTATCCCCCGGTGCGGTGGATGTGGCGTCCGGTTTGAACATCGGTGCGTTCAACCTTGGCATCGCAGGCGGCGCATGGGCTGGTGGACTTGTGGTGGAAGGCGTCGGCCTTGCCGCAGCGCCTTACATCGCCGCAGGTGTCGTTGTGGTCGGGATCGTTTTGGTGCGCCTTTCCGGCCGCCTAAACACAACATCACCCCAGGCAGTTGCTGCTGAATAACCTCACTTGCCCTGCCGTCTCCTTAGTATGGCGGGGCAAATCGTTGAGCTGGAGGTTCATAGCATGTCTGCCCTAAATCTGATTTACAAAGACCGCATGACGTTCGGCATTGAGCTGCCACTGGACCGCGACTGGTCTGAAGGCGGGCAGCGCCGTGCCTGCCTTGAGGGGCGGCCCTTTGGCGTGCCTGATAGTTCGAACCCCTCCAAGCATTCGTCACGGTGACCGACGAAAACGTGCTCAGGGCCGCTGAGTTAACGAACCCCAGTTCGACAGCGCTTTGGCAATCATCAGATCAAGATGCGCACCGCCACCGTTTTTGAAAACGGTGATCGAATCCGGCGCTCTCCGCCCGGTCGCGCACTGTGTCAGATCATAAAGATCGCCCCGCACATCGGACTGGCTTATGGTGCCTTTTTTCAGAGGGATCAGCAGTTCGCCAATATGTCCAAGCGTGGTCTCAAAACTATCAACAAAGATCTCTGCACGCGTCAGCAATGCGTCGTTGGCTTCACGCATGTCAGCTTTGAAGGCACCGATTAGGTCAACATGGGTACCGGGCGCGACCCACTTTCCGTCAAGAACAGGCTGTTTGGTCATTGTTGCTGTTGAAATGATATCAGCCTGTCTTACGCCGTGTTCAAGATTATCAATTGCCTCAACGGCGGCTTTCTGATGGGCGTGTCGGCCTGCCAGCACACGGCTTTTCTCCGGATTTCGCCCCCATATCAAAATGCGCTCCAAGTTCGGAAAAAGCGTGGAATATGCGCCGACCAAACTGTCCGCCACGATGCCCGACCCCACAATCAAAAGTGTCTTACTGTCAGGGCGGGCCAAAAGAGATGCCCCATAAACGGAATCCGCGGCCGTTTTCCAATAGGTCACCAAACCACTGTCAACGACGGCCATCGGCGCTCCTGTTTGATCATCAAAGATCAGCATCGCACCCTGCACGGATGGCCTTTGGTGCTGCACATTGTCGGGAAAAACAGTGAAGGATTTCACCCCAACGCCGAACCCCTCAATCCATGCGGCGCGGTTCACAAAGCTGTCTTCTTGACGGTTCAGGAATTGATCCGTTATTTGCGCGGGGGCACGGGTGTGCCCCTCTGCAATCGCGTCGACGGCATCTGTCCAGCCAAAGCCGGGCGGCAGGCATGCCGCGTCAATGTAGGGGATACCGGCGGGCATCACTTGCGCGCAGCAATCAAAATGACCTCGACCTTGTATTCTGGCGTGGCAAGCCGGGCCTCGCCGCAAGCACGGGTCGGGGCATGTCCCTCGGGCACCCACGCATCCCAGACCGCGTTCATCTCAGCAAAATCTGCCATGTCTGCCAGCCAGATTGTTGCCTGAAGCATGTGATTTTTATCGGATCCGGCTTCGGCTAACAATTTTTCGACCGACGCAAGACAATCGCGTGTTTGTTGTTCTACGCCGACGCCGGGATTTCCGACCTGTCCAGCCAAATAGATCGTATTACCGTCGGTGACGATTTGCGACATTCGCGTGTCGGTGTGTTTTCGGGAGATCGAAGTTGTCAATTTGTAATCCTTTTTATTGATCAGTTAGTTGAGGCGAGTTTCGGGCTGACGCTCCCCGAAAGGATGAGCAACGCGCAGAACAACTGCACGGTGGACGCTGGTTCAGCAAAAGAGACGATCCCAAAAAATCACAGTGCCAATGGTGCAGATGCAAGTTCTGATCGCATAGCCTGTCACAAGAGGGATGCTGCGCAACGCGAGGCCCAAAAGGACAAGGCTGACTGCCGTTTCTTTTGCTTCCAAAGCTTATTGGTTAGCGCGTTCGAACATGCCGAATAGGTCGCGGGGGTCGTCGGGATCCGCGACCATATCAAGGTTGGAAAACCAAGGCGTGCCCTTGATCGCCGCCAGCACGTAGCGCAATGCGCTGAAATCCTCGATCGCAAACCCAACACTGTCGAACAGCGTAATCTGTTTTGCGTCAGTGCGGCCCTTGGCCTTGCCGGAAATCACCTCCCACAGTTCGGTCACGGGGTGGTCGTCTTCCAGCTGCTGGATTTCGCCTTCGATGCGGGTTTGCGGCGGATACTCCACGAATATCTCGGAGCGCAAAAGGATGTCGCGGTGCAGCTCTGTTTTGCCCGGACAATCGCCACCAATCGCGTTGATATGGACACCGCTTCCGACCATGTTGTCAGTTAGGATCGTGGCATTCTGCTTGTCCGCAGTACAGGTCGTGATGATCTCTGCCCCCTCCATGGCCTCTTGGCCCGATGTGCAGGACACTACTTTCAACCCGTGCCGTTTCAAGTTGGATGCACAACGCGCCGTGGCCGACGGGTCGATATCATAAAGGCGCACGGTGTCGATCCCGCAGATCGCCTTGAACGCGAGGCACTGGAACTCCGACTGCGCACCATTTCCGATCATCGCCATGATACGTGCGCCTTTTGGTGCAAGGTGCCGTGCTGCCATTGCCGATGAAGCGGCCGTGCGTAAGGCGGTCAGCAAGGTCATTTCCGACAGGAGTTTCGGATAGCCTGTGTCCACATCCGCCAGAAGGCCAAATGCGGTGACCGTCTGCAACCCCTCTTTGGTGTTCTTGGGATGGCCGTTCACGTACTTGAAGCCGTACATCTCTCCGTCAGATGTCGGCATCAATTCGATAACGCCCACTGCAGAATGGCTGGCGACGCGCGGTGTCTTGTCGAAGAGCTCCCAGCGTTTGAAGTCGGCCTCAATAGCATCGGCAAGGTCGCGCAGGACTTTTTCGATTCCGATCTGGTGAACAAGGCCCATCATGTTTTCGACAGACACAAAGGGGACATAGGCGAGTTCAGACGGCGATGGGGGCATTTGCTTTTTCTTTCTGGCTGAGTGCCATCACGATGCCAGAGAGCAAGATCACAGCGATCCCCGCCCAGGCGAGTGGATTGGTTGCCGTGCCCCAAAGCAGAAACGCCCAGAGGCTGGCAAAAATTAGGAACGAATACTCGAATACGGCGACCACGGCAGGGTTTCCGATCCGGTAGGCTTGAGCAATCAGAGTTACCGCGATTACAGCGCCCACGGCTTGGAACAAGGTGAGCCACAAGAAGCGAGCGCTCGGCGCAGCCCAAGGCGCGGTGATGAAGGTATCACCGGGCCAGATCGTTACGACTGCCAACATGATCAGGCCAGCCGCGCCGATGGTGACAAATATCCCAATGGCCAAGGCAATTGCGCTTTCATCGCTGCACCAGTGACGTGTCAACATCATGCCCAGACCATAGAATAACCCGGCGGCCAGAGGCATCACGGACAGTAGGGTCAGGTTTGCAAAGTCGGGCTGCAGCAGCATCAAAGCGCCAGCGAAACCGATGACGACGGCGAAGGCCCCGATTGCGCCGATCCTGTGACGGAACAAAAGGGCGGACAACAATACCACCCAAAGCGGCGCGCTGAACAGACCAGCCCCCGCTTGAGACACAGGCAAGGTTCCGAGCGCAGCAAAGTAGATCAACAAACCGACGGAGACCGCAAGGCTGCGCCCCGCAAGTCGAGGCAGGTTGACGGGTCGTATCACACGCCCCGACATCCGCGCTGCCACCAACAATAACGGCACGGCGAACATAGTGCGAAACACCTGAAACTGCCACAGGCCGGCCTCTTGGCTGACGGGGGCAACGAAGTTGTCTATGAAGCTAAGGACCGCTGAGGCGGCCAGCGCGAGGCCAACCGCCATAAGCGTTTTATCAGGCAGCATCGGTTGCCACATTGGATTGCATGGCCTCCAGCACTTCATCCAACGACCGCACTGCGCCGTGTTGCAGGTACTCTACCGCTTTGAGCGAGGCATCGTGCGCCTCACGACTTGAGCCTGCAACGCAATCCTCGATCACGCGACAGAAGTAGTCACCCTGATGCGCGTCCACGAAGGTGTAGTGTACGCATACATCGGTCAAGCCGCCGACAAGGATCAGAGTCTCCGCCTTGAGTCCCTTCAACAGGATTTCCAGATCGGTGCCGTAGAATGCGGAATAGCGGCGTTTGGAAATGCGATAATCATCCGGACGCATACCCAACTCTTCTTCTGCAAAGGCAGTCAGTGGGTTGCTATCAAGGCAATGCACGTCCTCGTCGCCATCGGTTTCCCGGCCCATGTCGATCAGGTTGGCGCGGTGAATTTCCTGAATGAATACCACCGGGATACCGACCTCGCGGGCCTTGTCGATCGCTATTTTCGACAGGGCCATGCGCTCTGCATAGTCCGGCATATGAGCGATGGCACGTTTGTCGTCGGGGATTGGCGCAAAGGTGGATTTCTGGATGTCGATCACGATCAGCGCCGCGCGCCCTTCGATCAGATCTCGTTTTTTTGAAGTCGTCATTGTTTTGCCTCTTACAGGAAGTGAAATGGATTTTTGTGGATCAATGAGTGGGACCCGCCGGTCATGCCGCCACTCTGGCGCTGCCGGGTGCGGACGTTTCACGGGGACGCAAATGCCCAAGGAAGCGCTTCTCGGCCATCCGAAACGCAAAGGTGATCAGGAAGACGATTGCCATGTAGAATACCATCGCCGTCAGAAATCCCTCGTAGGCCAGATAGTAACGTCCGTTCAGCCAGCGCCCCACGCCCAACAGATCTTGCAAGGTAACAGTGCTGGCGATGACAGAACCATGCAGCGTAAAGATGACTTCGTTGGAATAGGCTGGCAGGGCGCGGCGGAACGCATTCGGTAAAACCACTAACCGCATCCGGGTGAACGGTGACATGCCACAGGCTTTGGCTGCTTCGACTTCACCATGGGGTGTCGCCTCAATCGCACCGCGCAGAAACTCGGTGGTATAGGCGGCAGTGTTCAGCGTGAATGCGATGATCACGCACCACCATGGATTGCTGAGGATCGGATCCCATACGAAGCTTTCCTGAACGACGGTGAATTGCCCAAGCCCGAAATAGAACAGATAAACCTGCACCAAGAGCGGCGTGCCGCAGAAGATATAGGTATAGACGCGGATCGCTGGGCTCAGGAACGGCTTGCGATAGGCGCGCGCGATGGCCAGTGGTACAGCGATCAATCCGCCCACAAGCAGAGCGAGGAATGTCAGTTGAAGCGTGACCAATGCACCATCAAAGAACCGCGGCAGGTTGTCGTAGATCAGCACGAAATCAATCGGTGATCGCGTTTCGCTAAAGCTTTGGAGATATTCGTAGAAGCTGCGTTCAGATTCCATCGTCTTACGCCTTTCTCACGCCGGCGGCGTATTTCCGGTCAATCGCTCGCAGAGCAAGGTCCGAGATGCCGGTGATGATCAGATAGACAACCATGACCGCGATCATGAAGCTGAAAAGCTGGTGTGTGGAGCGACCTGCTGAAAAGGCATTCCAAACCAGATCATGAAGGCCGATCACCGAAACAAGCGCTGTGGATTTAACCAAAACTAACCAGTTATTGGTAAAACTGGGCAGTGCGAAGCGAACCATTTGAGGCCATGTGACGATGCGGAAGATTTGACCCGGTTTCATGCCCACTGCCATTGCTGCCTCGATTTGGCCGCGCGGAATGGCAAGAATTGCCCCCCGAAAGGTTTCCGACATATAGGCCCCGAAAATGAACCCGAGGGTTAGCACCCCAGCGAGGAACTGGTTAATTTCAACGTAGCCCCACAGCCCTGTTGAATTGCCGATCTGGTTTACCAGTGTCTGACCGCCAAAGAAAATGAGCATCATCAATACAAGGTCAGGCACGCTACGTACGAAAAGGGTATAAATACTTCCCGCACGGCGGATGCTTGGTTTGGCAGACAGTTTGGCAAAGGCACCGATCAGTCCCATGATGATGGACAAAAGCAGCGACAGGATCGCAAGCGAGACTGTGACCAAGGTTCCCTCGATCAGGATCTGTCTGTATTCAAAGATCACGTCCATGCGCTGAACCCGTTAGATAAATGGAGGGGACGTCAGGGAGACCAGATGGCCCCCCTGACTTTTGGGCTTAGCTGATCACTTGCCGTAAATATCAACGTCGAAATATTTATCGTTAATAGTCGCGTAGGTGCCATCGGCCCGGATAGCGGCGATCGCCTCACTCAACTCGCCGGCAAGCGGGTCGCCCTTGCGCACCGCAATGCCTGTGCCTTCGCCGAGACACTCAGGGTCATCCACGTCCTCGCCATAAAAGGCAAACCCATCCCCCTGAGGCGTGTTCAGGAAGCCGTCCAATGCACCCAGCGTGTTGTTCAGTTGAAGGTCCAGCCGCCCTGTTGCGAGGTCAGCAAACACATCTTCTTGTGTGTTGTAGAGGCGCAGGTCGGCCTTCGGGAAAGCCTTTTCGACGTGGCATTGCAGGGTCGTTCCTCGCAGAACGCCAATCTTGACGCCTTCTGTGCCGTCTTCAGTCATCTCAAAGGAGGCTCCCTCTGTGGCGATAAACCGCGACGGGGTGAAATAGTATTTCTCCGAAAAATCTACCCGCTTCTTGCGGTCCTCGGTGATCGACAGAGAAGCAACAATGGCGTCGTATTTCCCAGCGATCAGGGCCGGGATCATGCCGTCCCACTCCTGCTCAACCAGCTCACATTCGCGCTCCAACTCTGCGCACAGGGCCATTGCCATATCGATGTCAAAGCCTGACAACGTTCCATCAGCCCCTTTTTGCGAGAACGGGGGATAAGCACCTTCAACCCCAATTCGCAGCGGGTCTGCCGCGACCATTCCAGCCGCCAGTGCAACAGCACCAATGGTGGTGGCAAGCAATGTGTTCTTCAATGTCATATTCGTACTCCCTTGGTTTCATTTATGTATGTGTAGGCACCATGCGCGCCCCATAGATTACTGCCGCGTTGTCGACAGGAATTCTTTGAAACGTACGGTTTCAGGGTCACTGAACATCTGAGCGGGGGCACCCTGCTCCTCAATCAGACCTTGGTGCAGAAAAACAACCTGTGACGAGACATCCCGTGCAAAGGCCATTTCGTGAGTGACAACAACCATCGTGCGGCCTTCTTCGGCAAGCGACCGGATCACCCTCAGCACCTCCCCCACAAGCTCCGGATCAAGTGCGGAGGTCGGCTCATCGAACAACATCACTTCGGGTTTCATAGCCAGCGCGCGGGCGATGGCTGCACGTTGTTGCTGACCGCCTGAAATGTGGGCGGGGTAGTAGTTTCGGCGTTCATACATGCCAACGCGTTCCAAGACATCTTTGGCGTGTTCAATCGCTTCGGCCCGCGACTGCTTTAGAACATGGATCGGTCCCGCAACAACATTCTCCAAGACAGTCATATGCGACCACAGATTGAAGGATTGAAACACCATCGCCAGGCGAGCGCGAATACGTTCAACCTGCCTGGGATCAGTAGCGTGAGACACGCCGTGGCGATCCTTTGACATCTTGATGTCTTCACCATGGACCGTGATCAAACCGGACGTAGGTGTCTCCAATAGATTGATGCAGCGTAGGAAGGTGCTCTTGCCAGAACCGGACGATCCAAGAAGAGAAATCACATCACCTTCACTGGCTTTCAGGGAAACTCCTTTGAGGACTTCATGCGCCCCGAATGACTTGTGCAGATCTGTCACGCTTAACGAAACATTTGTATTAGTAGCGGACGAGACAGCGGCCATAAGGATTTCCGTTCTGCGTTAGTGTGCAATTCGTTAAAGGAAGGCTATCCGTCATCATGCTCCAATCAAAAGCGCGAATAACTTGCTCTCAGCGAAGGTTTTAACTACGGTGACTCGATGAAGAACACGCTCCGTCATCTAAACGCTCTCAGGGTTTTTGAAGCTGCTGCAAGACATTGCAACTTTGCTAAGGCGGCAAGTGAGCTGAATGTCAGCCACAGCGTCATCAGCCAGCATATCAAGAATCTTGAGGCCTGGTTCGGGACCGATCTTTTCATCAGGCATCGCAACCGCGTCGAGCTTAGTGATAACGGGCGAGACTTATTGCCGCAAATTGCGAGCGGACTTCAAACGCTTACCGACGCCAGTGAAGCCCTTTTACGCAAGACCCGTTCAGGTGCCGTCGTAGTCAGCGCAGAGCCTGCGATCGCGTCCCTATGGCTGCGCAAACGTATCACTGAGTTTTGCAGTCTGTTTCCGCGGATCGAAGTAGATCTGAGACCAGCGTGGAGCCCTTCAAAGATCGGCGAAGGACATGCAGATATTGCTATTCACTTCGAAACAAGAATGCCTGGAAGCGGAATCACCAAAGAACGTCTATTTCCAATAGATGGTTATCCCGCAGCGTCCCCACAGCTTAATGCCCAACTTAGGCCTCAAAATGCCAGTGTGGACTGGAATAGAGCAATTCTCATTCACGACAACGGCAAAGAGACGTGGCACAAATGGTATGCGACCCATGAACTGCAAAGCCTTGGCTGGAAATCCGGCAAGGTATATTCGGACCTCTCACTCGCAATTGATGCCGCGATAGATGGTGAGGGCGTTATACTCGCCGATAATATCCTATGCGAGCGTGAACTATCATCGGGCCAACTTGTCGCTATGGATCAGCGGACGATAAGATGTATCTGGTATGAAATTGGTTTGGACAAAAACACATCTGGATCATCCGCTCCGGCATTCTTCAGGAATTGGCTGTTGGAACAGACCAAACAGCTGCGAACCTGATTTGGAGCCGGCCGCCTTCGGATACAAATTTTTAGTATCCAACTGAACTTGATCATTTACTGAAGTAGGGATGGTACCGTCCACAACAGTATCCAAAACCTTCAGATGGCAGCTTTTCCGGTTCAAAAAGCAGCGCCGTGCGGTGGCAGCGATAGTCCGGAACCCGCCCTCCATTTCAAAGGCCCTCGCAATCGCAGCGCAAACTGAGTGGTCGCAGCGAACGGCAGGAAAGTCCGCGTTGCAGACCTTAATGCGCAACGCGGCGAATGTCTGCAAACCGCCCTTTCTGTAGGCCACCGCTCCCGGCCCAAAGCTGCCGTTCAAGCAAGCTCTCGATGCTGCAGTGCAGATTCCCCCGAAGCGGACATCGGCTGGCAAATGCAGCATTTTTTTTTGATGGACGGCCGCAACGCGAACTGAGCGAGCTTTCGCTGCGACTGGCGTCTCCTTGGCTATCAGCAGGCGGAACAGCTTGGTTGGATGGGTACCATGCACCTTGCTATAGAGTAGAAAACTTCTAAAGGGGAAGAGACGTGGGTCTGCGCGTTGTGTGCGACCTACGTATGGGTATGACCGTGCAGAAGGCACTTCGCATCGGTGGAGCGCCAAACAACAAACGTCTTCGCCATCTCCCCGATCAACAAATGCACGCGAAGATCTATGCTTCCGACAACGGCGTGGTCGTCTGCTCGGCCAATGCCTCTCGCGCCGCTCTGTCCTCCGTTGACAGGATCGAGGATGGAGTGTGGCTGCCCCCCGACGACGAAGCATATCGTAAAGCCAAAAAGACCTTCGAAAAGCGCTATGAAAAGGCCGTTCGCGTGGACGCCGATGCTCTCGCAGAAGCGCCGGAGCACTTGGCGGCCCACGGCGCCGCCGCGATCGATCTCGGGAATTCGCCAACGCTTTTGCAACTTCTTCGCCACGACCCTGAAGCATTTAAGGGCATCCGCTTTGTCTTCTCGAATGAGGACGTTACTGACGCGGTCAAGGCGGCGGTCAAGGCGGTCATGGAAGAAGAGGTGGCAAGGGATGGAAGTGCTGCGAAAGATGGGGGGGCTGGCCCCCTCCAGTACGACTACTTTTCCAACTGGGATAAGAAGGAGACTGACTGGCCCGGGCTGTTCATCTCCGTCTACCGTCGGTCAAACGGCAGCATCGTCCTTGGCATGCGTCGTCATCTACGGTTTATCCCGGGGGTTTCCGATGGGGAAGGTGAGACGGAGGACGTGTTCGTTGCAGCCAAAGTTCGGTGGAACACCGGCGGAGCTGCGTTCGGCGACCTGCGAAAGCTCGCAACGGTCGAGCAGTGCGCAACTGAGATAAAGGACTTGTTCCAGAGCAGACACAAATTTGGTCATGTCGCAGGGAAGGTTCTCGGCGCCAGAAGTGCCCACAAGGTTTTGAAACTGACGTAGCTACCAATGGGTGATGCCTGAAGGCGGGCTTCGGTAGGAATACGTTCCTCAAGTGCGCCCCTGCGCAGGGGAGTGGGAAGTGGTTCTTCCGCTGCCCTTTGGTCCTTGAAATCTTCGAGAATGCCAAAACATGAGTGACTAAAACCCAATGGAATTACACCACTACCACCACGATTTGGTATCTCTGGAGACCGCCGTTCGACCATCGCAAAGCATCAAGTACTTTACGTTCGAAGCGGCGGCGCGGCGGCGCGGCGGCCAAGGCCCCCACTGTGGTCGAAGCCTCCGTCGCTTCCGGACCAATTCTGACTTTGATTGCCCGATTGGTCGAAGTCGGCGAAACCGCACTGTCCCTTGTAGACCTCTCTAAAGTTGTGCCTCATGGCGCAGTACACGGAAATAGGAGGTGCGAGCTTGTTCATCCAACGCGCAGTTATCAGAAACTACCGCTGTCTCAAGCGAGCAGATGTCACCTTCAATGAGGAACTGAACGTCATTGTTGGAAACAACGAGAGCGGAAAATCTACCTTGCTTGAAGCGATCCACCTTTCGCTTACTGGTCAACTCAATGGCCGGCCTCTCCAGATCGAGCTTCATCCGTATCTGTTCAATCTCGATCACGTCCTTGAGTACATCGAAGCGCTAAATACCGGTCAAACCCCGGCACCGCCATCGATCCTCATCGAGGTGTACCTCGCCGACGATCCGGCCCTTACAAAGCTTAAAGGCAAAAACAACAGCCTTGGCCTCGATCTTCCTGGAGTATCACTCCTAATCGAACTCAACCCTGCGTATGCAGAGGACTTTGCTCTGTACGTCTCCGATCCGTCCGAAATCCGTACGATCCCAATGGAGTATTACTGGATCAAGTGGAGAGATTTTGCCGAAAACGACATTCTAAGCTCGCGCGCCATACCACTTCACGCGAGCCTGATTGATGCCAGCACGATCAAGAACAATGCGGGAGCCAGCCGCTACGTCATCAACATCGTGAAGGAGAGCCTCACCTCAAAGGAGAAGGTGGACCTTGCTCTAACTTATCGGCTCATGAAGGACCGTTTTCTTGAAGAGCCTAAGGTCAAAACAATTAACGACACGCTCGCGTCGAAGAAGGGAAAAATCAGCGACAAGGTTATCTCTGTTTCGCTCGACACGTCCGCTCGGGCGAACTGGGAGGCAGGAGTCACGCCTCATCTGGACGACATCCCCTTGCCGCTCGTTGGGAAAGGCGAGCAGAATTCGGTCAAGATCAAGCTTGCGATGGAGACGTCTGCAAAATCACACATCATCTTAATTGAAGAGGCTGAAAACCACCTCTCTTACGCCAGCCTCAACGAGCTAATTGGCCACATAGCGACGAATGCCGGCTCGCGTCAGATATTTATCACGACGCACAGCAGCTTCGTTCTTAACAAGCTTGGTGTGGAGTCCGTCCTCCTGTTCCTCCGAGGCGAGGGGGCGCGCCTGACCGACCTGAAGGATAAGACTACGCAGGACTATTTTATGAAGCTGCCGGGGCACGACACGCTACGTCTCATCCTCGCAAAACGTACAATTCTCGTGGAGGGACCGTCAGATGAGTTGATTGTCCAACGAGCCTACCAGATCAAGCACGGCAAGATGCCATTGGAGGATGGGGTTGATGTGATTGCCGTAAATTCGCTTGCCTTCAAGCGCTTCCTCGAAATCGCGGTCCTACTTAAAAAAAGTGTCGATGTCGTGACCGACAACGATGCTGATGTCACGGCACTTGAAAAAAAGTATGCCGACTACCTGAACTCCGATATCATCAAAATCCAATACGATAAGGACGAGCAGGCCCATACGCTTGAGCCACAGCTCGTGAAGAAGAACGGCCTGGCGACGATCAACGAGGTCCTCGGCAAGGCATTCGCGGACGAGGCATCTGCTATCGAGCACATGGTCAAAAACAAGGCTGAGACCGGCCTGAAATTCTTCGAAACGAAAGTAGAGTGGTCGCCTCCGACCTATATCGCCCGTGCCCTCCGCTAATCGCATCGTGATATCCGCCGCGGGAGGCGGAAAGACCACGCGGGTCGTCGATCAGGCGTTGGCGTGGGAGCAAGGGCGGGGAGTAACGGCCCTGATCACTTATACTCGTAACAATGTCCGAGAAATTCATGTCAAGGCATACTCACGCGTACGCACCATTCCCTCCCATGTAGAGGTCATCTCTTGGTATACATTTCTGCTTCGGGAGCTTGCCCGCCCCTATCGTTCAGCCATGCACACGAGTAGGATTGATGGCATCCATTGGGTTGAAGGGAGGTCTGTTCCTTATATTTCCGAAGCGCGGACCCAAAGTCACTATTTCCTCGATGGCTCTCAGATTTATTCGGACAAAATCGCAAAGTTCGTTTGTCAGTGTGACCGGCTAACGGGGGGCGCTATCATGCGACGACTTAAGGCACGCTTCAGCCACATCATCATTGATGAAATACAAGACATGGCGGGGTACGACCTCGACCTCTTGGAGGTGATGCTAAAGGCGGGCGTCTCGGTCACCTTTGTGGGTGACCATAGGCAGGCTACCTTTTCCACGAACAACGCTTCGAAAAATAAAGCGTTTGCGGGTCCGGCCATCATCAAAAAGTTCGAGCTATGGAAGAAACAGGGGCTCGTTGAGATCGAGTACGAAACCCACACACACCGCGGCAACCAAGCTATTGCGGATCTGGGCGACGGCTTTTTCCCGAACGAACCGAAGACGGCTTCGCGCAATGATAAGGTGACGGGACACGATGGTGTGTTTATCGTAGGTAGCGCTGATGTTGGTGAATACGTGAACCGTTTCGCGCCACAGGTGCTCCGCTATTCCGCTGCGACAAAGTGTGATCCACACGAGGCCATGAATTTCGGCGAGTCGAAGGGCCTGACCTTTGATCGGGTCCTAATCTACCCGCACGGGCCGGCTCGCAAATGGCTCGCGTCAGGTGACATCGGCTACGTCGCAAAATCTACAGCGAAAATGTACGTGGCCGCCACACGAGCTCGATACAGCGTGGCCTTCGTCTACGACGGAAAGGTCTGCAATGTGGCCGCCACTCCATGGGTGGCCGAATGACCCGAGGCTTTGAAAGGCAGGAATGACCAAACAATTTGAGACTAAATTTGTTCTTAATCATGATCGCCTTGCTTCGTCGAACGACGACTATGAAGCGGAACCAACATTCAACGCATGTCTGAATGCCCATGGCATGTATGAAACTATGCGGTTCGTATTGCGCCTAAGTCCGCGCAATCATGACCTTATGCAGAGGATCGAGGCGAACGAATTTGACGAAAGTGCCGTTCCAGCTGACGTAGTTCAAGCTTATTCGAACTACATCCACGAAACTATACTGGTGGCAGCATGTCGGATCCACATCGGGTCTTCTGTTCAGTCTCAGCTACCTTGCCCAAAGTCACGGAAGCATGGAAGAACTTAAGGCGGTACTCGCCACAATCGAAGCCAAGAAGCCCCTAAAGGGCTATAAGGATCAAGTTCTTTCAAAAGAGGGACACTCCGCTCAAGCAAAGCTCGCACAAGCCAATACTGCGGTGAACAGGCGCTCGATGTCGAGTACTACAAGAATTACGCCTATGAGCCTCGCAAACACATCCAATGGATGATCAAGGAGAACCATTTCCTGTCAGCGGGGCACAATTATTTCATCGTTTTCAGCCAGCTCGTCGGGATGATCGCAGATACGATCGACCCGGAGTTCAAGGTCCTTCCCGATCCCTCTGCATGGGATGCCGAAGTGCAGCGTCTCAATGCCGCTCAGCACGAAGGTTTTTACTGGGGCTCACCGGTTGGACTGCCTGCTACAGGCTTGCGGGCGATCTACGAGGGGCAGGCAAGATTTATCCAACTACAATTTCTGCACAATACGCACCAGGAGCCGCTGCCATGCACAGAGCTGCGCGACATGGGATATTTTTCAGGGATCTACGTCGAAGCATTCGAGCGCTTCCTTGAACTTGCAGACGCGGAATGGCCAGAGCGTATGAATGACCCATTGATAGGATTATTCCTCCTTATATGCGACCTGTTGATCAACCCTACGCGTGGGTTGCTGCTCGACGTGACGAGTTTCGAGAATCTGATTTTAGACGTGGATGTCGGCGTCCGCTTCACGAGGCTTTGCTTTGTTTTAAGAGAGCTGCCGCACCTCAAGCAGTCCATCACTGATTACTCGAAGGAGGAGTACATCACCGTATCAGAGGAACTGACAGAAAATGCGGGCTACGATCATCCGATGGAAGGCTTGAATGCTATCCTGAAATGGCTTGAAGAAGCTTCTGGCCTTCCGAAGCTGATGGAAGAGTATCGCACATTCAAATACGGTCCCACTTATCTCCCGATAAGAGTTTTCGTTTCTCACTTCGTTGCACTATGCCAAGATAAGATCCAGCGCCCCGAGTTCTTCTGTTGGCCTGGAACCTACTTGGCGGGTGCTTAAACCAATAAGGGTGTGCGCGAGGTGTGGCTACGCCATCTGTCTCTTTATAGCGATCGAGGGGATAAAGAAGGGGTTTATCCACGAAATTGGCCGCACCGTTCCGAAGAGGCGGTCTTGGATACCTTTCAGCGCTTTTACGGCACGATTCCGCTTTATGATCTGACAAGGCAGTGGCTCCTCAAAGATGGTCCGTTTGTCTGTGATTTCCAATGGTTGTACGAGAACTACGAGCAGACGCGAACAGAGGCATGGGGCAATGATACGTTTATGCAGGTTTATGGGGGCACCTTAGACGACTTCAAAATCGTCAAATGATCAGCACAGAATCCAGCCGCTTCTCCAGAAGTTGCAAGGAACCGCGCCGCTACTATTCTGCGAGCGCCATTTTGCATTGCCTACAGTTGGCTTCCCATTATCTGGGCAGTTCACGACGGTTTCTACAGCCGGCTCCAGGTAGTCCGCGTCCGTGTATAAGCGTGGTCGTTTTCGCAAGTGCGGAGAAGGTCCGGAATCCGCCCATCCCAAAGGCCTTCGCAACCGCAGCGAAAACTGAGCGCCCGCACCGAATGGCAAGAAGGCCCGCGCTCTTGACCTTCGTGGATCCGATTTTGCTGAGCGCTGTCACGAAAGGCCGCTTCAGGGATGCCGCGATGATAATCTCGGTGAATGTTCGCAGAAGTTCGGGGGCGGACGCACCTATGTCGCTCGCAACCTCCAACTCCTGGCCACTTCCTTATTCGACGAAAGGGCTCAGCGCGGCCTTCATGGGCAATGGTCATTCTTGAACCAGATCAGAAAGATGTGGCCTTCTTCTTCGCTTCGAAGATACTCCGCGCCGGTCCAGTCCGGAATGAGACCGCCGCTATTGAAAAATCTTCTAACCTACTGAAAAGATTATATATTCAGATTCATTTCCATGGCAGAACCGCGAAAAACTATGTGCGCCGCGAAAAACTATGTGCGCGCCTACAACCCCTTTAAAAATCCAGGTTCTCGACGCTCAGCGCGTTCTGCTGAATGAACTCGCGGCGTGGCTCGACCACATCCCCCATCAGCTTGGTAAAGAGATCATCCGCTTCGGCCATGTCCTCTACGCGGACCTGCAGCAGCGTGCGTGCATCGGGGTCTAGGGTGGTTTCCCACAGCTGATCCGGGTTCATCTCGCCCAGACCTTTGTAGCGCTGCAACGACAGGCCTTTTTCGCCTTCGGCGAGGATCGCGCCGAGCAGGTCCATTGGGCCATAGATCATCTGGCTGCGGTCCTTGCGGATCAGCTTAGCGGGCTGGTCATAGACATCTTGCAGGTGCTGCGTGAAGCTGCCGGATTTCTTCGCCTCGCCCGACCGCATCATGCGCCCATCAAGCGTGCGCACCTCCTCTACGCCCCGCAGGATGCGGGCGAGGCGGATGCCGTGGTCTTGGGTGATGCGGCCCTGCCAGCCACGCTCATATTCCAGCGCGATCAAGTTCAGGCGGTCGGCGACCTTGTCGGCCACGCCTTGCAGGTCGCTGTCCACCGCGCCATCGACAAAGGCCCCGGCGATGGCGGCTTGTTCGAGGATGTGGCGCGGATAATGGGTCGGGAAGGCTTCCAACACGCGGCGCAACTGGCGGGCCATGTCGACCACACGGGTCAGGTCTTGGCCGCTGATTTCTTCGCCATTGCCCTGACGCAGCATGGCACCGTCGACGCCCTGCTGGATCAGATATTCCTCCATCGCGGCCTCATCCTTGAGATAGACCTCGGACTTGCCGCGCGACACTTTGTAGAGCGGCGGCTGCGCGATGTAGAGGTGTCCGTTCTCGATGAGTTCGGGCATCTGGCGGTAGAAGAAGGTCAGCAGGAGCGTGCGGATATGCGCCCCGTCGACGTCGGCGTCGGTCATGATGACAATCTTGTGGTAGCGCAGTTTGGAGAGGTTGAACTCATCCCGCCCGATGCCAGTGCCAAGCGCCATGACAAGGTTGCCGATCTCTTGGCTGCCCAGCATCCGGTCAAACCGGGCGCGTTCAACGTTGAGGATCTTACCTTTGAGCGGCAGGATCGCTTGGGTCTGACGGTCACGCCCGGTCTGGGCAGAGCCGCCGGCGCTGTCCCCCTCGACGAGGAAGACTTCGGTCTTGGAGGGGTCTTTCTCTGAGCAGTCCTTGAGCTTGCCCGCGAGAAAGTTCACATCCATCGCGGATTTGCGGCGGGTCAACTCGCGCGCCTTGCGGGCAGCTTCGCGGGCCTGTGCGGCCTCGACGATCTTGCCGACGATCTGCTTGGCCTCGTTGGGGTTCTCTTCGAACCACTCGGCGAGCTTCTCGTTCATCAGCCCTTCGACTGCGGGGCGCACTTCGGAAGACACCAGCTTGTCCTTGGTTTGCGAAGAGAACTTCGGGTCCGGCACTTTGACGGACAGCACGCAGGTCAGGCCCTCGCGGGCGTCGTCACCGGTGAAGTTGATCTTCTCCCGCTTGGCGATGCCGCTGGTCTGAGCGTAGCTATTGATCGTCCGCGTCAGCGCGCCGCGAAAGCCCGCCATATGGGTGCCGCCATCGCGCTGTGGAATGTTGTTGGTGAAGGGCAGTACGTTCTCATGGTAGCTGTCGTTCCACCACATCGCCACTTCGATGCCGATGTCGTCACGCTCACCGGTGATAAAGATTGGCTCGGGCATGACCGAAGACTTGTGACGGTCGAGGTATTTAACAAATTCTTTCACCCCGCCTTCGTAGAACAGCTCCGTCCGCAGCGGCTCGACGGGGCGTTCGTCGTTCAGGATGATGCGCACGCCGGAGTTCAGGAAGGCCAGTTCGCGCAGGCGTTTTTCCAGCGTTTCAAAACTGTATTCGAGGTTCGAGAAAGTCTCGGTCGAGGCCATGAAGCGGACCTCGGTGCCGGTGCGGTCCGTCTCGCCCACGACTTCGAGGTGCTTGGTGGTGAAACCGCCCTCAAACCGTGCGACATGTTCCTTGCCCTCGCGCCAAATGCGCAGTTCCAGCCAGTCCGACAGGGCGTTCACAACCGAAACGCCAACCCCGTGCAGACCGCCCGAAACCTTGTAGGAGTTGCTGTCGAATTTACCGCCCGCGTGCAGCTGGGTCATGATGACCTCGGCGGCGGAAACGCCTTCTTCCTCGTGGATGCCCACCGGAATCCCGCGCCCGTTGTCGCTGACCGAAACGCTGGAATCCTCGTGGATTGTGACCGTTACCGCGTCGGCATGACCGGCCAGCGCCTCGTCGATGCCGTTGTCCACGACCTCATAGACCATGTGGTGCAGGCCCGAGCCGTCATCGGTGTCCCCAATATACATGCCGGGGCGTTTGCGAACAGCCTCCAACCCTTTGAGAACCTTGATGGAATCGGCGCCGTATTCCTGTGGTGTCTGCGCGGTATCGGACATGCGGAAATAACCCTTCTCGTTTGCCCGATTTATAGTGTTTTCGCCCGGCATTGTCACGCGAATGACACAAGATTTTGTGTCAGGTGAAGGGGATGATCAGCCCCACGAAAATGAGCATCCCGCCCGAGATCAGATTGATCCGCCGCAGCGTGCGCGGGGCGGTCAGAAAGCCGCGCAGGCGGCCCACCAGCAGCGCGATCACAAGGTTGCCAATAAGCGGCACGATGACCGAGGCGGCGAGGATCAGCCCGATGTCGGGGCCGGTGACTTGGCGCAGATCAAAGAAGCCGGGCAGGACGCCCATGTAGAACAGGACCGCCTTGGGGTTGCCAAGGATCGCCACCAGCCCCGCGACGAAACCAGACCACATCCCGGGCCGGGTGAGGCGGCTGTCGGTGCTGATCTGCGCACCTGCCTGACGGATCAGGCCGATCCCCATGGCGATGAACACCAGCGCCGCGGTCCAGCGCAGCACCTCCATCACCGTGTCAAATGCCGATACGATCCATGTGATCCCCAGCACCGCCACCAATGGCCAAAGCATGTCACCAATCGCCACACCGAGCGCCAGCGGCCATGCCGCCTGAAACCCGCCCGAAAGGGCACGCGCCATCATTGCCAGCCAAACCGGACCGGGGGTGAGGAACAGGATCAAGAGCGCGCCGCAGTAAAGCAGCAGATCGGCGGGGGTAAGGGTCACGGTTGCCGCTCCACCTGCGAAACGCCGTCCTCTTCGGTGACCTCAACATATTGCGCCCGCGCGCCTAGGCTTTCGAACAGTTCAGGGCCGGTGCCGGTCATCCACGCTTGTGCCCCAAGGGCGGTGATCTCGTCGTAAAGCGCCGCGCGGCGGCTCGCGTCGAGATGGGCGGCGACCTCGTCCAGCAGCAGCAGCGGCGGCGCGCCGTAGTCGGCGGCGATCGCGCGGGCATTGGCAAGGATGAGTGAGACAAGCAGCGCCTTCTGCTCTCCGGTGGAGCAGTCCCGCGCGGCGATGCCCTTGGCGGCATAGGTACCCTCCAGATCGGCGCGGTGCGGGCCGATGAGCGTGCGCCCGGCGGCAAGGTCGCGCATGCGGTTGTCCGAGAGCGCGGCGCGCAGGGCATCGGCGCTCCCGGGCATGTCGTTGAGCAGCGACAGCGTCGCGATGGGGAAAGCGGTCTGGGCCTCTGCCTGCGCCGCCTCAAGGGCAGCCAGCGCCTGTAGACGATTGGCGTGAATCTGCGCCCCGGTTTCGGCCATGCGGGTCTCAAGCGCTGTATACCACGCGGGCTCGCGCACCATGTCCTTGAGCAGCCGGTTGCGCTCGCGCATGGCTTTCTCGTAGCTGAGCGACAGGTCCGCATGATCGGGCAGCATCGAAAGCGTCACCCGGTCAAGAAACCGTCGCCGTCCCTCGGCGCCTTCGATCCAAAGCCGGTCCATGGCGGGGATCAGCCAGAGCACGCGGGCAATGCGACCAAGCGCCGTTTGGGCGGCGGCCTTGCCGTCGATCTTGGTCTGCCGCGCGGCACCTGCTTCGGACCAGATGTCGACCTCATGCAGCACCGTGGGGCCGTGCAGTAGCCCGGTCACCTTCCAGCCCAAAGCCTCGGGCCGCCGTGCCATATCTTGCGCGCTGGTGCGGCGCAGCCCGCGGCCCGGCGACAGCAGCGAGATCGCTTCGATGATATTGGTCTTGCCCGCGCCATTGGGGCCATAGAGCGCGACGGGGCGCGCATCCACGTCGATCACCGCCCGGCGGTGCGAGCGGAAATGCGAGAGGCCGAGGTTGGAAAGATACAGCTGCGCCATTCAGACCCCGTTTTCTTTGAAAGAAAACGGCGCGGGAATTTCAAAAATTCCCGCCCAACTCACACGCGCATCGGCATGACGACGTAAACCGCCGACGTATCATTGCCTTCGCGCATCAAGGTCGGGTCGCCAGAGGAGTTGAACAGGAAAACGGCGTTCTCGCGGTCCACTTGGCTTGCGATCTCAAGCAGGTATTTCGCGTTGAAACCAATCTCCAGCCGCTCGTCGGCATAGGCCACGGCAAGCTCTTCTTCCGCCGCACCGCTGTCAGGCGCGTTGACCGAGAGCACCAGACGGTCTTCGTCCAGTTGCAGTTTTACGGCGCGCGAACGCTCGGAGCTCACGGTTGCCACACGGTCCACCGCACGGGCGAAATCGGCGGCGTCGACTTCCATCTTGCGGGTGTTTCCCTGTGGAATCACGCGGGTGTAATCTGGGAAGGTGCCGTCGATGACCTTGGAGGTCAGGGTGATGGCGGGGGTGGCGAAGCGGATCTTGGTCTCCGACACGGACACCGCGATTTCCATCTCGTCATCATCCAGCAGCTTGCGCAACTCGCCCACGGTCTTACGCGGCACGATGACGCCGGGCATCTCGGATGCGCCCTCGGGCATCTCGGCGTCGATCCGGGCGAGGCGGTGACCATCGGTCGCCACGCAGCGCAGCGCCTTGCCGCCTTCGGCGTCCGCGATATGCAGGTAGACACCGTTCAGGTAATAGCGCGTCTCTTCGGTGGAGATGGCAAATTTCGACTTGTCGAACAGGCGGCGCAGCACCGGGGCAGGGGCCGCGAAGTTCGAGGCATATTCCGAGGACGCCATCACGGGGAAGTCCTCGCGCGGCAGGGTCGCCAGCGAGAAGTTTGAGCGGCCCGCTTCAACAGTCAGACGGCCAGCGGCGGTATCGGCGGTTAGGCTGATCAACGCGCCATCGGGCAGTTTGCGTACGATTTCATGCAGCAGCGTGGCCGAGACGGTGGTGGCACCGGCGCGTTCGACTTGCGCGGCGACCTTGTCGACCACTTCGATATCCAGATCGGTGGCGCGGAAGGAGACATCGCTGCCCTCGGCCTCGATCAGCACGTTGGCGAGGATCGGAATGGTGTTGCGGCGCTCGACCACGGATTGGGCTTGCGAAACGGCCTTGAGCAGTGCCGCGCGTTCGATGCTGAATTTCATATGCCTTCTCCCATACCGATTGCCGGGAGAGGCAAACTACCCGGTTCCCACGCTTACACAAGAACTTTTGTGGCTTTGTTTAAGTGAATGCAAGAGGGGCGCAAGCTGCGCCCCCGATCGCTGTTTAACCGTGTCCTGAGGACAACCCCTCAGGCCGCTCAGCTTAGGATTCGAGCGCCCGGCGCAGCAGTTCCAGATCCTCGGCGATCTGCCCGTCCGAGACCTTGAGTTCTTCGATCCGGCGCACACCGTGCATGACGGTAGTGTGGTCGCGCCCGCCAAAGCGGCGGCCAATTTCGGGCAGGGAGCGGCTGGTCATCTGCTTGCACAGATACATCGCTACCTGACGCGGGCGGGCATAGCTGCGCAGGCGCTTGGGGCCGATCATGTCGCTCAGGCGGATGTTGTAGTGATCCGATACTTTCCGCTGGATCTCTTCGACCGAGATCTTGCGCTCGGAGGCGCGCAGCACATCGGCCAGACAGTCCTGCGTCAGACCCATGTCGATCTCACGGCCCACGAGCGAGGCGAAGGCAAAGAGCCGGGTCAGCGCGCCTTCGAGGACACGCACGTTCGAAGTGATGCGATGCGCCAGAAATTCCAGCACGCCATCGGCCACTTCGAGGTCCGGATAGGTTTTGCGCTGCACTTCGACCTTGCTTTGCAGAATGCCGAGGCGGAGTTCATAGTCCGTCGGGTGCAGGTCAACGATCAAGCCGCATTGCAGACGCGATTTGACGCGGTCTTCGAGGTCTTTGATCTCCCCCGGTGCGCGGTCGGCAGAGATGATGATCTGTTTGTGTTGGTCCACAAGCGCGTTGAACGTGTGAAAGAACTCTTCCTGCGTTGAGTCTTTGCCCGCGATGAACTGCACGTCATCGACCATCAGCACATCGACCGAACGGAAGATCTCTTTGAAGTCCATCATCTTGCGGTCGCGCAGCGCCTGAACGAAACGGTACATGAATTGCTCGGCCGAGAGGTAGAGCACATTCATCTCAGGCTTACGTTCGTGCAATTCGCGCGCGATGGCGTGCATGAGGTGCGTTTTACCCAAACCAACGCCGCCATAAAGGAACAGCGGGTTGAAGGTGACCGGCCCGCCTTCGGCGACGCGGCGGGCGGCAGCGTGGGCCAGTTCGTTGGGCTTGCCGACGACGAAATTGTCAAAGCTGAAGCGCGGGTCAAGCGGGGCGGTGCTCAGCTGGGTGTTGGCGGCGGGTTTCACGGCAGCCGTGGTCTGACGCGCAGCCGGGGCAGGCTTTTCGGCGGCAGGGCTGGGTTGCTGATTCAAGGCAAAGTTCAAACGGGTGGCATCGGTGCCCGCCGTGTTGATCTCATGCAGAATCAGATCCGAGAAGTTCTGGCTGACGTAGTTCCCGAAGAAATTTGTCGGCACTTTGAGTGTCACGATTCCGTCTTCAACAGCGCCGGGCACAAGCGGTTCAATCCAGGTGGTGTAGTTGTTCTGCCCCACCGTCTTTAGAAGCCGCTCTTTGATCTCGCCCCAGTGATCTAATGTCATCGTGCCTTACGTCCCGCTTTGCTTTTCGCACAGAGGCCGAGTGGATCCCGGCCCTCAATATTGTTTCACCCGGCAACAGGTCATCCACCCGGTCCCACGCGGATGACCGACCTGTGTCCTTCGGACTTTAAAAGAATGGCAAGCCCATAAGCCTGATGCGCCGTAAAACGGCGCAAGAGGCGCTGAACGAACCGTTCGTGTTCTCATCGACAGGGTAAACGTGCTGGCAGCAGCATTCACGACAGTGCGCGGGGCCGTTTTTACACGGTCACTTGCACCCCCCTAAACTTGGCATTCTGCCAGTCGGCTGACACCTTGTTCAGGGCCTGTCCCCCCAAGCGAAATGAATCGCTGGACCTTTGGTAGCAAGTGTTTCCGGTCCGCTTCAACATATCTTCCATCTTGACTCAGAGATTGCCTGAAAAGAATCTCTGGCGTGTTTTTTTCGCTGCACCCGCACGAAAAAAGGCGCCGCAATGCGGCGCCTCTTGTCTTTCAAAGGGTTGGCTGGGGGGCCGGATTAACCCAGTGCTTTGACCCGTGCGGCCAGACGCGACATTTTGCGCGAAGCGGTGTTTTTGTGGAAAACGCCTTTGGTGACGCCGCGCATCAGCTCGGGCTGGGCGGCTTTCAAAGCGGCGGTTGCGGCTTCTTTATCACCGGAGGTGATCGCCTCTTCGACTTTGCGCAGGTAGGTGCGGATGCGCGAACGACGGGCTTTGTTGATCGCAAAACGTTTCTCGTTTTGACGTGCGCGCTTTGCGGATTGTGTTGTGTTTGCCATGAGTATCAGCCTTCGGGTTCATTTTGTTGCGTAGCAATGCGTGACGCCAACCCTACCGGAAATCCGGGCCCCAAAAGGGCAGGTGATTCTAGCCAGAGCGGGCTGCACGCGCATGTATTGGAGCTGCCTATAAGACAGCAGGCGCGGCAATGCAAGCCGCGCCACTGGAATCGCTTATTTGTCGCGGAACTGCGCTTCGCGCTTTTCAAGGAAGGCCGACATGCCCTCTTTCTGGTCTTCGGTGTTGAACAGCGAATGGAACATGCGGCGTTCAAACAGAAGGCCTTCGCTCAGCGGCACCTCATAGGCACGGTTGACGCATTCCTTGACCACGGTGGCCGAGATCATGGATTTCTCGGCGATCTTGCCAGCGGCGGCCATGGCTTCTTCCATCAGCTTTTTCACCGGCACAACGCGGGAGACGAGGCCCGAACGTTCCGCTTCTTCGGCATCCATGAAGCGGCCCGTCAGGTTCATGTCCATTGCTTTGGACTTGCCCACAAGGCGCGTCAGACGCTGGGTGCCGCCGATGCCCGCTACAACGCCAAGGTTGATCTCAGGCTGGCCGAACTTGGCGCTTTCCGAACAGATGATGAAATCGCACATCATCGCCAATTCGCAGCCACCGCCCAAGGCATAGCCCGACACGGCTGCAATGATCGGCTTGCGCACCCGCAGGATTTGATCGGTCTCGGGCGTAAAGAGATCCCCCATGAAGACGTCGACAAAGCTTTGGTCGCGCATCATTGCGATGTCGGCCCCGGCAGCGAAGGCCTTTTCCGAGCCGGTAATAACGATGCAGCGCACCTTGTCGTTTTCCTGCGCGCCTTTCAGCGCCTTGGCCAATTCACCCAGCAACGCGTCGTTGAGCGCATTGAGCGCATCCGGGCGGTTCAGGGTGATCAGGGCCACATGGTTGTCCACGTCCACGGTGATCGTTTCGTAAGCCATCAAGAATGCTCTTTGTTGTTGCGCTCAGGGGAATGTGCATACCACGCGGCAACCATGTTTCAAGTTATCTTTGGCAGCGGGGGCAATAGAAGGAAGACCGCCCGCTTTGTACGATGCGCCCGATGGTGCCGTCACAACCCGGTCTGCGACAGGGTTCGCCCTCCCGCCCATAGACATCAAAGCTATGTTGGAAGTAGCCCAATTCGCCATCGGCTTGGCGGAAGTCTTTCAAGGACGATCCCCCCGCCTCGATCGCATCGGCCAGCACGTTGCGGATGATCGGCACCAGCCCCGCGATCCGGGTGGCCGAGATACGCCCGGCCTTGCGGGCCGGGTGAATGCCCGCCCGGTAAAGCGCTTCGCAGACATAGATATTTCCCAAACCCGCCACGATCCGCTGATCCAGCAGGGCGGATTTGATCGGTGTATTGCGCCCCTTTAGCTTTGCCACCAGATGCGCTTCGTGAAAGTCATTGCCCAAGGGTTCCGGTCCCAGCGAGGCCAGCAGTTTATGCGTCTCGGCCCCGGCGGTGGGCATCAGATCCATCGCGCCGAAACGGCGGGGGTCGTTAAAGGTGATCCGCGCACCGTTACCCATATGCAACACGACGTGATCATGTTTTTCCGGCGCGGGGTGGTTGTGCTGAAATTGCCCCAGAGGGTCGCCCGAGACCAGCATCCGCCCGGACATGCCCAGATGCACCAGCAGCGATTCCCCACCCTCCAGATCGGCCAAAATGTACTTCGACCGTCGTCGCAGCAGGCCGACGCGCTGCCCGGTCAACCGCTCGGCCATCCGTTCGGGGAAGGGCCAGCGAAGATCGGGGCGGTTGACTTCGGCCCGGGCGATCACTTGCCCTTCCATCGCGGGGGCCAGCCCTCGGCGGACGGTTTCGACCTCTGGCAGTTCCGGCATCTCGGTTTCCCCTCTGGCTTGCCTGTGACAAAAGGCACGCATTGTCCCCAGCCTACGGCACCCTATAACAAGGGACTGAACCAGAGGATCGCAAGAGCAGATGACCCAGGACGCCGACAAAACCACCCATTTCGGGTTCGAGACCGTACCCGAGCATGAAAAAGCAGGTCGCGTGCAGGGTGTGTTCAACTCCGTCGCCAGCAAATACGACATCATGAACGATGTGATGAGCATGGGGATCCACCGCGTCTGGAAAGAAGCGATGATGGATTGGCTCGCCCCGCGTCCCGGTCAGAAGTTGCTCGATGTGGCGGGGGGCACCGGCGATGTGTCTTTCAAATTTCTAGGCCGCGCGGGCCACGGTCATGCCACGGTTCTTGACCTCACCGAGCCGATGCTCGTCGAAGGCCGCAAACGAGCCGAGGCCGACAGCCTGACCGGCAGCCTTGATTGGGTGGTGGGCGACGCGATGGCGCTGCCGTTTCCCGATAACACATTCGACGTCTACACGATCAGCTTCGGCATCCGAAACGTGACCCGCCCCCAAGAGGCGCTGAACGAGGCTTACCGCGTGCTGCGCCCCGGTGGCCGTCTGATGGTGTTGGAGTTCAGCCAACTGCCCAACCCAGCAATGCAAAAAGCCTACGACCTCTACAGTTTCAACGTGATCCCGCGCATGGGACAGGCCATCGCGGGTGACCGCAACAGCTATCAATATCTGGTCGAATCGATCCGTAACTTCCCCGATCAAGAGACCTTCTTGTCGATGGTCCGCGCGGCGGGCTTTGGGCAGGCAAAATATCGCAACCTGACCATGGGGATCGCGGCGCTGCATTCGGGCTGGAAACTCTGATGCGCGGACCTCACAACATCTGGCGGCTGATCCGCACCGGCGCGACGCTGGAACGCGCGGGCGCGATGAATGTGGTATTGGATGCTTTTGACGCCTCCCCGCCGCTGCGTTTCGTCGCCCGCGCCCTCGGCCTGCCGTTCAAATGGCTGGGCTACAAGGGCGACCCGACCATGCCGCCCGCCACCCGCGCGCTGACGGCGCTTGGCCCGGCCTACATCAAATTTGGTCAGGTGCTGTCGACCCGGCCTGACGTGGTGGGCGACGATCTGGCGGTGCAATTGCGCGTGCTGCAAGACAAGCTGCCACCTTTTGAATCAGCGCTTGCCCGCAGGGTGGTCGAGCAGGAGTTGGGTGAGCCGGTCAACGCGATCTTTTCCGAGTTCAGCGAACCCGTCGCCGCCGCCTCCATCGCGCAGGTCCACCATGCACGACTGGCCGAGACCGGCGAAGAGGTCGCCGTCAAAGTCCTGCGGCCCGGCATCGAAAAAGCCTTCCGCAAGGACATTGACGCCTTCTACCTCGCCGCGCGCATGGCCGAGATTTTCTCGCCCGGGTCGCGCCGCCTGCGCCCGATGGACGTGATCGAACATTTCGATGGCGTCGTGCGTGGCGAGTTGGACCTGCGGCTGGAAAGCTCTGCAGCGTCCGAGTTCGCGGCCAACACCAAGGATGATCCCGGCTTTCAACTGCCCGAAATCAAATGGAATTATTCGGGCCGCCGCGTGATGACGCTGGGTTGGGCCGATGGCCTGCCGCTGGGCGACAACGCGGCACTCGATGCCGCCGGACACGACCGCGTGGCGCTGTCGGAACGGGTGTTGCAACTCTTCCTCCAGCACGCCCTGCGCGATGGTTATTTCCACGCCGACATGCACCAAGGCAACCTCAAGGTCGCGGCCAATGGCGATATCATCGCCTATGACTTCGGCATCATGGGCCATATCGACAGCTATACCCGTCGGGTGTACGCGGAAATTCTCTATGGTTTCATCCGTCGTGACTATATGCGCGTGGCCAAAGTGCATTTCGAGGCGGGTTATGTCCCCGCTGACAAGGACGTAGATGAATTCGCCCGCGCCCTGCGCGCGGTAGGCGAGCCGATTTTCGGCATGGATGCCACCCGCATTTCCATGGCTCGGTTGCTGACGTATCTCTTTGAAGTGACTGAGCGTTTCGGCATGGAAACCCGGACCGAGCTGATTTTGCTGCAACGCACGATGGTCGTGGTCGAGGGCGTGGCCCGCTCGCTCAACCCGCATATCAACATTTGGGAAGTCGCGAGCCCGATCGTGACCGATTACATCACCAAGTCGCTAGGGCCGCGCGCGATCGTTTCTGATCTGCGCGACACGGCGATGGTCATGGCCCGCTTTGGTCCGCGTTTACCGGGGCTGGTCGAACAGGCGCTGAACCGTCAAGCCGAAGAGCAGCCGCCGCGCCGCCCGCGTTTCTGGCGATATATCGCGGCGACTGCGGTGATGTCCGGCATTGCCGGGGCCACCACAATCGCCCTGATCAACGCGCTGCTATAGGGTAGGGGCCATGTGGCCCCCGCCTTGGTTTAAGCGATACGTTCGATGGCCATCGCAATGCCCTGACCGCCACCGATGCACATGGTGATCAACGCGCGCTTGCCGCCGATCCGCTCCAGCTCATAAAGCGCCTTCACGGTGATGATCGCCCCCGTCGCGCCGACCGGATGGCCAAGCGCAATCGCCCCACCGTTGGGGTTCACCTTCGCAGGATCAAAGCCCAGCTCTTTGTTCACAGCTAGTGCTTGGCTGGCGAAGGCCTCGTTGCTTTCGATCACGTCGAAGTCGCTGGCCTTCAGCCCGGTGCGTTTCAACAAGTTCTGCACGGCAGGGATCGGCCCGATGCCCATCACCTCAGGCCGCACACCAGCATGGGCGTAGCCTATAATGCGCGCACGAGGTTTTAACCCAGCGGCCTCAGCCGCTTCGGCGCGGGCCAGCACCAGTGCTGCCGCACCGTCATTGATGCCGCTGGCGTTGCCCGCTGTGACGCGTCCATCTTTCTGGAACACCGGACGCAGCCCGGCCAGCGCTTCGGCGGTGGTCGCCTTGGGGTGCTCATCGGTGTCGAACGGCACCATGTCGCGCTTGACCTTTACGTCGACCGGCACGATCTGATCCTTGAAATGCCCCGCCGCGATGGCCGCTGCTGCGCGCTCTTGGCTTTGCAGGGCGAAATCATCCATCTGCTCGCGCGTGATGCTATGCTCATCCGCCACATTCTCTGCCGTGACCCCCATGTGACCGGTGCCGAAGGGGCAGTTCAGCGTGCCCAAAAGCATGTCGAGGCTGCGGACATCGCCCATCTTTTGGCCCCAGCGGGCGTCGGGCAGGATATAGGGCGCGCGGGACATGCTCTCGGCACCCCCGGCAAGGGCGAAATCCGCGTCGCCGAGCATGAGGCTTTGGGTGGCCGAGACCAGCGCCTGTACGCCGGAACCGCATAGGCGGTTCACGTTCATCGCAGGCACTTCGTCCGGCACGCCTGCCTCCCGCGCGGCGACGCGGCTGAGGTACATGTCGCGCGGTTCAGTGTTGATGACATTGCCGAACATCACATGACCGATCTGGGCCGGATCGACGCCCGCACGCTCCATCGCGGCGCGGGCCACGATGCTGCCCAGGGTGGTTGGCGGGGTCGCGGCAAGGCTGCCGCCGAAAGTACCAATGGCGGTGCGGGCGCCGCCCAAGATGACGATATCGTTTGACATGAAGCTCTCCTCTATCCGTTGGCGGCACTATGAGGCGGAGATGACCCATTGTCAGGCGAAACGTCCCGTCAAAGCGCCGCTTGACAGGGGCAGTGCGCCGCGCGACATATCCGCCATGACGGAAAACAATGACAAGATCCTGACGCAACTGCCCGCCCGCCTGAAAGAAGCGCGGCAGGGGCAGGGGTTGTCGCTTGATGCCGTGGCCAAGCTATCGGGCGTGTCGCGCTCTATGGTGAGCCAGATTGAGCGCGGGGAATCGAGCCCGACCATCGCTACGCTGTGGAACCTGACCCGGGCCTTGCAGGTGGATTTCGCGGGTCTTTTGGATGGCGCGCCAACCGAAGCGCAGATCGAAGTGCTGCGCGGTGCGGCAGTGCCGACGATCAACAACCTTGGCTCCGGCTGTCGCATCCGCATCCTATCCCCGCCCGAAGAAGCCGGGCACCATGAGGTGTATGAACTGCTCATCGCCGAGGGCGGCATGTTGGACAGCGCCCCGCATACCCGTGGTGCCCGCGAGCATCTGAGCGTCTTTGAAGGTGCTGTCGAGGTCACAAGCGGCGCGGGGACCGAGCAATTGCAGGCCGGAGACACCGCGCGCTACGCCGCCGATGTGCCGCACGCCATCCGCGCGACGGCAGGGCCGGTGCGGGCCTTCTTGGTCGTGCAGGACGCCTGATATCCGATATACCGGATAAAATCCGCTATTCAAGAAATCCTCTATTCCGGAATAGCTTCCGCTATGGTAGATGAGTCTCAAAAGGAGAGTCTCATGACCGAAGCATTTCTGGACCACATCACCGACACTCTGGCCGAGATCGACGCCGAGGGCATGATGAAGCGCGAGCGGCTTATCACCACCCCGCAGGGCGGTGAGATCGCGGTGGGAGACCGCGAGGTTATCAACCTCTGCGCCAACAACTATCTCGGCCTTGCCGATCATCCCGAGTTGATTGCCACCGCCAAAGAGGCGATGGACGAGAAAGGATTCGGCATGGCCTCGGTCCGCTTTATCTGCGGCACGCAGGACATCCACCGCGAGTTGGAGCAAAAGCTTGCGGGCTTCCTCGGGCATGACGATTCGATCCTCTTCGCCGCCTGTTTCGACGCCAACGGCGGGCTGTTCGAGCCGCTTTTGGGGCCGGAGGACGCGGTGATTTCAGACGCGCTGAACCATGCGTCGATCATTGACGGCATACGCCTGTGTAAGGCCAAGCGCTACCGCTATGCCAACAGCGACATGGCAGATTTGGAGGCCAAGCTGAAACAGGCCCGCGAAGACGGTGCGCGTTTCATTATGATCGCCACGGACGGGGTCTTCTCCATGGATGGCTATCTGGCGAAGCTGCCCGAGATCACCGCACTGGCCGAGAAATATGAGGCGCTGGTGATGGTCGATGATTGCCATTCCACCGGCTTCATGGGGCCGAAGGGTGCAGGCACGCCCGCGCATCACGGGGTCAAGGTCGACATCGTGACCGGCACGCTGGGCAAGGCGCTCGGCGGGGCGATTGGCGGCTATATCGCCGGGCCGCAGGCGGTGATCGACCTGCTGCGCCAGCGCGCGCGGCCCTATCTGTTTTCCAATTCGCTGCCCTCGTCGATTGTCATGGCAGGGATGCGGGCGCTGGAACTGGTGGAGCAAGGCGACGATCTACGTGCACGCCTTTTCGAGAACACGGAATACTGGCGCGCCGGGCTGGAGAAGCTGGGCTTTGACCTGCTGCCCGGTGAACACCCCATCGTGCCCGTCATGTTGGGCGAGGCGCAACTGGCGCAGGACATGGCCGCACGGCTTTTTGAGGAGGGCGTCTATGTCTCCGGCTTTTTCTTCCCAGTGGTGCCGCGCGGTCAGGCGCGCATCCGCACGCAGATGAACGCAGCCTTAACGCGCGAGCAGCTGGACCGGGCGCTGAAAGCCTTTGAAGTGGCGGGCAAAGCCTGTGGGGTGATCGAATGACCACGAATGAAATGAAGGCACTGGCCAAGCTTCATGCCCGCGAGGGGCTGTGGATGACCCACGCCCCGGTGCCGGAAATCGGCCCGGATGACGTGCTGATTAAGATCAACAAAACCGGCATCTGCGGCACCGATATTCACATCTGGAACTGGGATGACTGGGCCGCCGGGACCGTGCCGGTGGGGCTGATCACCGGCCATGAGTTCGCGGGCGAGATCGTGGAATTGGGCCGCAACGTCGAAGGGCTGGAGATCGGCCAGCGCTGCTCGGGCGAGGGGCATCTGATCGGCAAACAGTCGCGTCAAAGCCGCGCGGGCAAATTCCACCTCGATCCCGCCACGCGGGGTATTGGAGTGAACGAGCAGGGGGCTTTTGCGCAGTATCTTAAGCTGCCCGCCTTCAACGTTGTCCCGCTGCCGGATGAGATTTCGGACGACATCGGCGCGATCCTCGATCCCTTGGGCAACGCGGTGCATACCGCGCTGAGTTTCGATCTGGTGGGTGAAGATGTGTTGATCACAGGCGCGGGCCCCATCGGCATCATGGCCGCCGCTGTCGCGCGGCATGTGGGCGCGCGGCATGTGGTGATTACGGATGTGAACCCTGCGCGGCTGACGCTTGCGGAAAAAGTCGCCGATGTGGTGACGGTTAATGTCGCCGAGGAGAATTTGGCGGACGTTATCCCACGGTTGAAGATGAAACAGGGCTTTGACGTCGGTTTAGAGATGTCCGGCAACCAACAGGCGCTCGATCAGATGGTCGAGGCCATGACCATGGGCGGGCGTATCGCGATGCTGGGCATCCCGCCGGGCAAGTCGCCGGTGGACTGGAGCCGCATCGTTTTCAAAGCCATCACCATCAAGGGCGTCTATGGCCGCGAGATTTTCGAGACGTGGTACAAGATGATCGCCATGCTGGAAAACGGGCTCGACGTCTCGCAGATCATCACCCATCGCTTCGGCGTAGACGATTTCGAGAAAGGCTTCGCCGCGATGAAGTCCGGCCAGTCGGGCAAAGTAGTCCTCGACTGGACGTGAATCAATCAGGGGCGCAGACGGTTGCGCCCCTGTTGCGTCAGAACCCAAACGTCTTCGCCCTCAAACACCGCTGCACAAAGCGGTTTTCCGTAGCCCGCGCCGGTGTCGAGGTTGACGCGGTTACCGTAATGCGTAGCGCTATCCACGGGGGTGTGGCCGTGGACGATCAGCTTGGGATGGGGCGCGGTGTATTCGTGAAACTCCTTGCGGATCCACAGCAGGTCATTCTCGGTCTGATCATCCAGCGGCACCCCGGGGCGGATACCCGCATGGGCAAAGAAGTGGTCGGGCGTTTGATGCGACAGCGCGAGAGTTTTCAAGAAATCGACATGCGCCTGCGGTACCGCTTCGCGGGCCTTTGCATGAACGTCTGACATCCGGTCGCGTCCGTTGACGGGTACACCGTAAGAACCAAGCGTCGTGTCGCCGCCTAAGCGCGGGTTCAGCCAGTTAAGTTCAACAAGCAAGAGCGGATCGTGGCGCGGGAAATCCTCCATGAACCAGCTGAACATGCGGTCATGATTGCCCATGAGGAAGGTCCAGTTGCGGCCCTCGGCCTTGCCCTGTGCCAGCCGTTCGATCACCGCTTTGCTGTCGGGGCCGCGGTCGGTGTAATCGCCAAGGAAGACGATGCGCGCGTCCGGCCCGCCGTCTTCTTCGATCAAAGTCAGCACGCGCTCAAGCTCGGCAGCGTAACCGTGGATGTCTCCGATGGCGTAGATGGGGTTGGGCATGGTCGTTCCTGTCCTTCTGCACCCCCTCGTGATGCCGCAAAGCGGTGAAGAAGGGAAGGCTCAGGCCGAAGATGCCGCCAAAAGCAAAAGCGCCCCACGAGGGGGCGCTTTCAGATTGTGCAGTTGCGAGACTTAGGCCACGTCGAATTGCAGCGGCTTGATCTGCCGGAACATGCCGGTGTCGCGCAGCTTGCCGATCACGGTTTCTGGCACCTGATCGTCAACATAAAGCAGGGCAATCGCCTCGCCCTTGGCCGCGTGACGGCCCAAGGTGAAGTTGGCAATGTTCACGCCGTTCTCGCCCATGGTCTGGCCCAAGGTGCCGATGATGCCCGGCACGTCTTCGTTGGTTGTGTAGAGCATGTGCTCCCCGATCTCGGCGTCGATGGTGATGCCTTTGATCTGGATAAAGCGCGGCTTGCCATCCGAGAACACGGTGCCCGCGATGGAACGTTCGCGCTTTTCGGTCACCACGGTCACTTTGACATAGCCGTCGAAGACGCCGGATTTGTCTTGGTTCGTGGTGCTGATCTGGATGCCCTTTTCACGGGCGACCACGGGGGCGGAAACCATGTTCACATCCGGGTTGGCGCGTTTCATGATGCCCGCCACGACGCCACAGTTCAGCGCTTTGAGGTTCATCTGTGCGACGGAGCCGTCATAAAGGATATTGATCGCCTTGATCGGCTCGTCGGTCATCTGACCGATGAAGGCACCGAGGTGACCAGCCAGTTTGACCCATGGGCCCATGACCTTGGCTTCTTCGGCGGTGACCGATGGCATGTTCAGCGCGTTGGTAACGGCACCGGTGAGCAGGTAGTCCGACATCTGCTCGGCCACTTGCAGCGCCACGTTTTCCTGCGCCTCTGTGGTCGCGGCACCAAGGTGCGGCGTGCAGACCACGTTGGGCAGGTTGAACAACGGGTTCTCTTTGGCCGGTTCCTCTGCGAAGACGTCGAAACCCGCGCCCGCCACATGGCCGGATTTCAACAGGTCGGCGAGCGCTTCTTCGTCAACCAGACCCCCACGGGCGCAGTTGATGATGCGCACGCCGGGCTTGGTCTTTTCAAGGTTCTCGCGGCTGAGGATATTCGCCGTCTGCTCAGTGAAGGGAACGTGGAGGGTGATGAAATCGGCGCGGGTCAGCAGTTCGTCCAGCTCGACCTTTTCGACACCCATCTTCTCGGCCTTTTCTTCGCCCAAGAAGGGGTCATAGGCCACGACTTTCATCTTGAGGCCCCGCGCCCGGTCGCAAACGATGCCGCCGATGTTGCCCGCGCCGATGACGCCCAGCGTCTTGCCGGTCAGCTCAACGCCCATAAACTTCGACTTTTCCCATTTGCCCGCGTGGGTGGAGGCCGACGCTTCGGGGATCTGGCGCGCCACGGCGAACATCATCGCGATGGCATGTTCGGCAGTGGTAATCATGTTGCCGAAGGGCGTGTTCATCACGATCACGCCCTGTTTCGAGGCGGCATCCTTGTCGATGTTGTCGGTTCCGATGCCCGCGCGGCCAATGACCTTGAGGTTCGGCGCAGCGGCGAGGATTTTCTCGGTCACTTTGGTGGCGGAGCGGATCGCAAGACCGTCATAGTTGCCGATGATCTCGGCCAGTTTGTCTTTGTCCTTGCCCAGTTGGGGCTGGAAATCGACATCGATGCCACGGTCACGGAAGATTTGAACGGCGGCTTCCGACAGGCTGTCGGAAATGAGTACTTTGGGAGCCATTTTTGTGGTCCTTTTCAAAAATAGGGGGCAGGGGCGGCGCGTAGGATCACGCGCCCGCCGGAATGCTTTAGGCGTTGATTTCAGACTCGAAAGCCCATTCGAGCCACGGCAGCATCGCTTCGATATCTGCCGTTTCAACCGTGCCGCCGCACCAGATGCGCAGGCCCGGAGGGGCATCGCGGTAAGCGCCGACGTCGAGCGCCGCACCTTCGTCCGCAAGCCGTTTGGCCACGGCCTTGGCAAAGGCTGCACCGTCCTGAATGCGATCATCGGTAAACTTCAAGCAAACCGAGGTGTTGGACCGTGTCGCGGGATCGGTGGCAAGGAAATCAATCCAATCATGCGCTTCGACGAATTCGGCGATGGCCGCCGTATTGGCATCGGCCCGTGCGATCAGCCCCTTGAGGCCGCCTACGGATTTCGCCCAATCGAGTGCCAGCAGGTAATCTTCGACGCAGAGCATGGAGGGCGTGTTGATCGTCTCGCCCTTAAAGATGCCCTCGTTCAGCTTGCCGCCTTTGGTCAGGCGGAAGATTTTCGGCAGGGGCCATGCGGGGGTGTAGCTTTCCAACCGCTCAACCGCGCGGGGGCTGAGGATCAGCATGCCATGCGCCGCTTCGCCGCCCAGCACCTTCTGCCAAGAGAAGGTCGTCACATCCAGTTTGTCCCAAGGCAGGTCCATCGCAAAGGCCGCCGAGGTGGCGTCGCAAAGCGTCAGGCCGGCGCGGTCAGCGGGGATCGCGTCGCCGTTCGCCATCCGCACGCCGGAGGTGGTGCCGTTCCAAGTGAAGCAGACATCGTTGTCGTAGTTCAGCGCGGCCATGTCTACGATCTCGCCGTACTCGGCGGTGTGGACCTGCGCTTCGATTTTCAGCTGTTTGACCACATCGGTGACCCAGCCTGCGCCGAAGGATTCCCATGCGACCATCTCAGCCGGGCGTTCGCCCAAGAGCGACCACATGGCCATCTCGAATGCGCCGGTGTCAGAGGCGGGCACGATGCCGATGCGGTAATCCGCAGGCACGCCGAGCACCTCGCGGGTGGTCTCGATTGCCTCAAGCAACTTGGCCTTGCCGGGTGCGGCACGGTGGCTGCGGCCCAATGGTGCGTCCGCCAGCTTGGTCAGATCGAATGTGGGGATTTTGGCGCAGGGGCCGGAAGAGAAACGCGGATTTGCCGGTACGGCAACAGGTTTCGTGTCCGGGCGCGATGCCGGTTGTGTAATAGCCATTTATGCTACCCTCTCAGATAATCGCCCTTCGTTGGGGAAGGGTGTCCCACTTGTCGGCATACGCGGGGAGGCTGGACTGGCGCAAGTCGCAAAATGGCGCTAGGACGCCGGTCATGTCGCTTTGCGCGGCGCGAATGATGCGGATCGGAAACTTATGTTCACGGCAATCTTGTTGACCTCCCCCTCCAACCCCTCCCTCGATGCGGCGCTGGTCGAAAGCCTGCGCAACGCTTGGGGCGGGGGCGACGCACTTTGGCTGGCCCCGGATGAGGCGGCGGAATTCTCGCTGGCCCAGCTGCCGGAAAACCGTTGGGACGTTTGGGAAAGCTGCCAATCTATGGGCGTCGATCTGGTGATCGTGCCTAGCGAAGGCCGCCGCAAGAAGATGCTGCTGGCCGATATGGACAGCACGATGATCCAGCAGGAGTGCATCGACGAGTTGGCCGAAGAAGCGGGCGTTGGCGCGCATGTGAAAGAAATTACCGCCCGCGCCATGAACGGTGAGTTGGATTTCGACGGCGCGCTGCGCGAACGTGTCGGTCTGCTGAAAGGGCTGGAAGCCGCTGTCATCGACAAGGTCTTAGCCGAGCGGATTACCCTGATGCCCGGCGGCGGTGCCTTGGTGGGCACGATGAAGGCCAATGGCGGCTATGCCGCGCTGGTTTCGGGCGGGTTCACTGCCTTTACTGCCAAAGTGGCCGAGATGCTGGGCTTTGATGAGAACCGCGCCAATACGCTGCTGGTCGATGGGGCCGCGCTGACCGGCGATGTGGGTATGCCGATCTTGGGCCGCGAGGCCAAAGTCGCCGCGCTAAAAGAGATCACCGCAAAGCTGGGGATCACCGAAGATCAGGTCGTCGCCGTGGGCGATGGGGCCAATGATCTGGGCATGTTGGGGCGGGCTGGCATGGGCGTAGCGCTGCATGCAAAGCCTTCTGTCGCGGCGGAATGCGACATCCGCATCAACTTCGGCGATCTGACCGCGCTGCTTTTCGTGCAGGGCTATGCGCGCACCGAATTTGCGGGCTGAGACCGCGTGGCGCTGCCGTTTCGTTTAAATAAAGCGGCAGCGCGAGAGGTTTAGAGCAGTCCCGCCGCCGGTTTCAGCATCCCGGTCTCAAGCCCGCGCCAGTTGGTGATGGGCGTATTCATCCGCTTGAGCGCGGCGGGGTGGTTGGCGTCCAGCGCGCCCAGTTTGACCAACAACGCGGTGATCGCGCATTCGGCGGCGCGGGTGGTGCCGCAGGCGGCTTTAAGCGCGATGCCCAACTTGCGCTCGGGCCAAATGGCGATGAAGAAGCCTTCGGCCCCGGTTTTCAGGGCGACCTTACCGTCCATTGCCCGCATCAGTTCCGTGCAGGCACGGCCCTCGCCGGCGACCAGTTCGGGGTGTAGCCGCATGGCTTGGTGTAGGCGCGCTTCGGCAGAGCCTTCGGGGGCGGCGGCGAAATGCGCCATGGCGCGGGCCATGCCGTGTAGGGTGCAGGCCGGGTTCGGGGCCGAACAGCCGTCGATGCCATAGCCAGGCGAGGTTTCTTGCGTGACCGTTTCAAACGCTTCAAGGCAGGCTTTTTGCACCGCGTGATCAGGCTTCTCGTAATCCGCCCCCCCGCCGAGGTGTTTGTTCAGCGTGAGGAACCCCGCGTGTTTGCCTGAGCAGTTGTTGTGGATCTGGCAAGGTTTCTCATGCGCGCGGATCAGCCCCTCCATGGCGTCACGGTCGTTGGGTTCTTGCGCGCCGCAGCGGAAGTCGTCGTCACTCATCCCCAACGTGGCGAGCCAGACGCCCACCCGGTCGGTATGGATGGCGGCACCTTGGTGCGAGGCACAGGCGAGGGCGAGTTGTTCGGTGCTCAGACCCGCCTTGTCGGCCGCGCCAGAATTGATCAGCGGCAGCGCCTGGATCATCTTGGAGGACGAACGCGGCAGGATTACCTTTTCCGGATCGCCCCATGCTTCGACGATCTGGCCGCTCGCGTCGCAGATCACGGCATGACCAGAATGAACGCTTTCCAGAAAGGGTCCGCGCCAGATTTCCGCAAATGGGGCTGCTTTGGTCATGAGGTTCATCCTGTTTCTGGGCGAAATCCTGCCAATCAGGGTTTCGTCGGTCGCGCGTTTGCCGTTATTGTGGTTGGTGTCGAACAGATAGCAGACACCCGCAAGAGAGCAACCCGCCCAAGGTTGCCCGGACGGGGTCTGTGGACGTGTTGAGGTCAAGGACGGCTGGAGGCTGGACAGATGGGAATGATGAAGACATGTGGTCTTGCACTTGGGGCGCTCGCCCTTGTGGCAAGTGGCGCCGTGGCGCAGGAGCAGAGCACCAACCGGGTGGCTGCCAAGACCGACTGGAGCGTCTTTGTAGAAGACAACCCGACCGAATGCTGGGGCGTTTCAACGCCCAAGGAAGTCGTCAACACGCGCGATGGGCGTGTTGTGGCGGTGAACCGGGGTCAGACATTGCTGATGGTATTCTACCGCCCCTCGGCTCGGGCCAAGGGTCAGGTCGCCTTTACCGGCGGGTATCCTTTTGCCTCGGGATCGACGGTCAATATGAACATTTCCGGCAATGAATTCGAGCTGTTCACCGAAGGCGAGTGGGCATGGCCGGCAACCACGGCGGATGATGCCAAGATCATCGCGGCAATGAAGCGCGGCGCGGATGCGACGCTGACAGCGCGGTCTTCGCGCGGGACGCAGACCAAGGACACATTCTCGCTGCTGGGCTTTACCGCGGCGGTTGAAGATGCGGCGAAGCGCTGCGGCGGTTGATAACCGCCAGAATGTTTTTGGGAACGGCCTCGCAGCTGCGGGGCCGTTTTCGTTTGCGGGTCTAGGTTGCCACCCGGGCCCGGGATAAGCCGCAGGTGCCGGGCCGCAGGCATGAAAAAGCCGCGGCCTCCTTTCGGAAGCCGCGGCTCATAGTGCATCAGCTACGTCGGCGTCAGGCCGCCCGCGAAAGCGGTGTCGCAGCCTCTTCTTCGATAAACGCGCCGTGCAGCGCTTTGATCACCGGCTGCAGCGACTCGCGCTCGACGATGAACTGCACGTCCACGTTGCGCGGACCTTGGCTCGCGCCGATTGCCGTTTGACCGGCCTCGGCAATGGCCACTAGGCCCCGCTGCAACACCGATAGCCCGTTCAGGTCACGCCCGATGACCGAGGCCATCGACAGCGTTTTCGTCGTGATCTCTGCAGCGGGATAGATCTGTGCCAGATCCTTTTCCACCCGGCGCATCGTCTTGAGCGACGCATCAAGGTAGTGCGTGATCGTATTGGCGTTCGACACCTTCGAGACGATCCGCACATTGTGCCGTGTCAGCACGTCGAGAATCGCGGTATCATAGCCTTTCACGCCGACCATGTCCTGTTCGAACAGCTCGAACGCAACAATGTCCAAACCCGTGACGATCTCCACCGCAGGCGTCTCGGCCTTGCGGTCGTCGATCAGCGTGCCGGGGTCTTCGGGCTCAAAAGCGTTGGTCACCCGCAGCGGCACGTCGGCCTGACGCAGGGTCTTGGCCGCCTTGGGGTGGATCGCCTCCATCCCCATGTTCGACAGTTGGTCCGCCACGTCATAGTTCGTGCGCCCGATCTTTTTGACGGCATGCTCGCCGACCAGTTTCGGGTCGCAGGACGACAGGTGGAATTCCTTATGAATGATCGCCTCGCGCGCACCGGTGAGGGCCGCCAGCTTGGAGAAGGTCACTTCGGAATAGCCACGGTCAAACTCACGCATCAGCCCTTCGGCGCATTGCGCATAGCCGGTGACGATGGGCATTTCAGTATGCGGGTCGATACCCTCCATCGCCTGCGTGATGCGCTCGTCGAGCGTGACATTACCCTCATCGCGCCAACCGGAGAGGTCAACGAAACGCGCGTTCACACCAGCGCGCTGCAGCAGGATCGTGGTGACGAAAGCGGAATGCGCCTCGCCCAGCCCGGACAGCAACTCACGGATTTGCAGCATGTGCTCCGACAGGCGGAAGTGACCGTAGGCGCAGAGGCGTTGCAGATCGATCAGGCAGTTGCGGGCACCATGGGTGCGCTCGGACACAAAGGCGTCGGCCTGCTCAATGTCCCCGGGATGCTCCAGCACCTCACGGTGCACGCGCTGCATCTCGGCAGACACCCGGGTCAGCGCCTCGTGCCAGCCGTGGTCGTTGCTGGCGTTGGCCAGATGCGCGTAAACGCCCGGCTCGCCGGATTTCTTATGCTCCAGCAGCAGGTTCGTGATCCCGCCAAAGGCGGAGACCACGAAGACGCGCCCATAGATGTCCGCGCCCTTACGGTCACCGACAAAGAGCGTATCTTTGAGCTGGTTGACGCGGGACATGGACGTCCCGCCGATTTTTTCGACAGTGTGGGACGGTTGAGTCATATAACTTACGCTACCTCCTCGGCAGGCGCATAGGAGCCGTCTTCGCGGTGCACTTCGTTGCCCGTAACAGGCGGGTTGAAGCAGCACGCCATGTGCAGTTCTTCCTCTGCGCGCAGGGTGTGTTTGTCGTTCAGGTTCAGCGCATACATCACGCCGGGGGTGATCTCATGGGTCTCGCCGGTGGCGAGATCGGTGATCGACCCCTTGCCCTTCATGCAATAGACGCTCTCAAAGTGGTGCTTGTAGTGGAACGTGTGTTCCGACCCGGCCTCAAGAACGGTGATGTGGAAAGAGAATCCCATCTTGTCATCAGCCAAAAGCAAGCGTGTGGACGTCCATTGCGCGTCACCAACGTGACGGTCTGTGCCCTGAAGTTTGTTAAAATCGCGTACAATCATCGGTATTACTCCGCTGCCAGTTTCATGTTGCCCGTCACGTCACGGGTCGCTTGAAGGAGGATATCAAACCCTTCGCGCATGACCTTCTCCGGCGTGGTGAGCGGGGCAAGATATTTAACGATTTCATCGTTCGCGCCCGATGTTTCGATCACAAGGCCCAATTCATAGGCACGCGCACAGATTGCACCGGCCAATTCGCCCGAGCCGACATCGACACCCTGCATCAGGCCGCGGCCTTTCAACGTGGCACCGTCGACCAGATCGGCAACGTCCTTGAGCGCGGTGGTCAGTACCACGGCTTTTTCGGCCAGCGACTTTTCGAATTTGTCGTCGGACCAGAATTTCTCAATCGCGACGCGGGCGGTGACAAAGGCGTGGGTGTTGCCGCGGAAGGTGCCGTTGTGCTCGGCGGGCTTCCAGATGTCATGCTCAGGCGCGATCAGCAGGGCCGCGAAGGGCAGGCCGAAACCGGAAAGCGATTTCGCTTGGGTCACCATGTCGGGCTTAATGCCGGACGCCTCAAACGAGAAGAAGCTGCCCGAACGGCCACAGCCCGCCTGAATGTCGTCGATGATCAGGAGTGCGCCATGCTTGCGGGCGATTTTCTCGATGCCCTGCATCCATGCGTCGGAGGCCGCGTTCAGACCGCCTTCGCCTTGGATCGGCTCAAAGATGAATGCCGCAGGGGCGTCGATGCCCGAGGAGGGGTTCGACAGCATCGCGTCGATCATCTCAAGCGTGTCGACATTTTCGCCCAGCGATCCCTCAAAAGGCATATGTGTCACATCGGCCAACGAGCCACCGCCCGCGCCGCCACGCTTACCTTTGTTGCCGGTCAGCGCCAGCGCGCCCATGGTCATGCCATGAAAACCGTTGGTGAAGGAGATCACATTGGTCCGGCCTGTCACCTTACGCGCCAGCTTGATCGCGGCTTCGACGGCATTGGTGCCGGTCGGGCCGGTCATCATGACTTTGTAATCCATGCCGCGCGGCTTGAGGATGTTTTCCTCATAAGCCTTTAGAAAGGCAGCCTTGGTGTCGCTATGGAAGTCGAGACCATGGGCGATGCCGTCATTGGTGATGTGTTCCACCAGCGCGGCCTTCATGTCCGCATCGTTGTGGCCGTAGTTCAGCGAGGAACAGCCGGCGAGGAAGTCGATGTAGCGATTGCCCTCTTCATCGAACATCTCCGACCCGCTGGCGCGGGTGAAAACGGCGTTCATGCCACGGCAATAGGAGCGTGCTTCGCTCTCGCGGCGGGTAAAGATGGTCGTGTTCTGTGCCATGTCTTTAGGCATAGGAATATCCTTTCTCTTCAAGAGAATCTGTCGTGTGAATTGTCAGCTGCGGTTTACGCGGCGCGTTTGAGCGCGGCAGTCTCGGGCAGCGTGATCGTCACCATATGTTCGGTGTCATGTGCGCCCTCGAAATGGGCGTCTTTGGTAAAGTGCGGGGCATCCGAAAGGTCGCCGCCGACGTGATTGGCAAAGCTGCGGAACAGCCCCCAGGAGGCGTCATTGTCCCGAGTGATCGTGGTCTTGAGGGTCTTGGCGTCCTCAGTCTCATCGCGGTTCACGAGTTCCATCAGCATGGTTTTACCCAAGCCAAGGCCACGGGCCTTGGGGCTGACGGCGACCTGCCAGACAAAGAAGGCGTCTTGGGCAGGGATCATATGGCCAGAAATCCAGCCAACGATGTCGCCGTCCATTTCAGCCACAACACAAGTGTCGCGGAAGTGGTCGGCTTGGATCAGGTTCGCGTAAAGCGAGTTCTCGTCGAGCGGCTTGCAGTCGCGAATCAACCGCCAGATGGCGGCTCCGTCCTCGGCAATGGGCTTACGCAGCTTGGGTGTGCGGGCTTTCTTTATGTCGAGTTCATTCTGCATCCGGTCGGGGCTCCCTTGTTGTTTCGATAAGCTAAGTAGGGCATGTCCGGTGATACTTCAACATTCAAAGCAAAATACCTCAAAATACGCTTATAGCGTGGTTTCAGAGGCATACTTATGTGCATATTTGTTTCGTAAGGCTAATGAAATTGTGCCGTTTCGCTTAGCTATACTAAGCGTTGAGGGCGGTAGAGACCGATTGCTGAAATTGGCTGCATTGTGCAATGATGCACCATGACGCAGAAACATCCCGACCGGGTCGACGAGAGTCTGATCGCTTTACGCCGCATTTTGCGGGCCACTGAACTCTATGCCCGCGATTTGGCGCAGGCTGCGGGGGTCACCCCCGCGCAGCTGCGCGTGTTGCAGATCGTGGGGGAGAAGAAAGACCCAACCGCCAAGACCCTCGCCAACCAGATGGGCGTCAGCCAAGCCACCGTCACCGCCTTGGTCGATAAGCTAGTGGCACGGGGTTTGGTATCGCGCCAGCCCTCGGCGCAGGATCGTCGGCAGACAAACATCACCCTGACCACCCAAGGTGAGGATGTGTTGGAAGAAGCCCCTGATGCCTTGCAGCAACGCTACGTCCGCGCGTTTGCGGATCTCGCCGACTGGGAGCAGGCGCAGTTGGTGTCTTCGTTAGAACGGGTGGCGGCGATGCTGAATGTAGACAGTCTGGATGCCGCGCCAGTTCTGGCGACGGGTGAATTGCGGACAAGCAAAAAGGCCTATTGAGCGCGGCTCTATGCCCGCGCGGCCAAACCCTTTTGCAAATCGCGTCATTTCTTATATAGAAACCCATCCCTAGCCTGTGAGTCTTTGAAATGTCCGCTTCCGCGCCCATCACCCAAGACGTGATGACCCTTCCCCGCAAGTTGCCTGAGGGGCCGATCAACCTTGTTGGTCTGACCCGTGACGCCATGCGCGATGTGTTGATCGCAAACGGCACGCCTGAGAAACAGGCGAAGATGCGTGTGGGGCAAATCTGGCAGTGGATTTATCAATGGGGTGTGCGTGATTTCGACTCCATGACCAACCTTGCCAAGGCCTACCGCGCTGAACTGGCAGAGAAATTCGTGATCGAAGTGCCCGAGGTCTTGACCCGGCAGGAAAGCGAAGACGGCACGCGCAAGTATCTCGTGCGGATCGCGGGTGGCCATGAGGTTGAGGTGGTCTATATCCCTGAAGAGGGTCGCGGCACGCTGTGTGTGTCCAGCCAAGTGGGCTGCACGCTGACCTGTTCCTTCTGCCACACGGGCACCCAGAAACTGGTGCGGAACCTTACCGCCGCTGAGATTATCGGTCAGGTTATGGTGGCGCGCGACGATCTGGATGAATGGCCCGAGACTGGCACCCGGACCGAAGAGGCCCGTCTTTTGAGCAATATCGTGCTGATGGGTATGGGTGAGCCGCTGTACAATTTTGAGAACGTGCGCGACGCGATGAAGATTGCGATGGACCCCGAGGGGATCCAGCTCTCGCGCCGCCGCATCACGCTCTCGACCTCCGGTGTTGTGCCCGAGATCCACCGCACCGCCGCTGAGATTGGCTGCCAATTGGCCGTGTCTTTCCACGCGACTACTGACGAGGTGCGCAACAAGCTGGTGCCAATCAACAAGCGTTGGAACATCGAAGAACTGCTCGATGCCCTACGCGCCTATCCCAAGGTCAGTAATTCCGAGCGGATCACCTTTGAGTATGTGATGCTGAAGGGCGTGAACGACAGCGACGAAGACGCGCATCGTTTGGTCGAGTTGATTAAGGGCATCCCGGCCAAGATCAACCTGATACCCTTCAACGAATGGCCCGGTTCGCCCTATGAGCGGTCGTCCAACAACCGCATCCGCGCTTTTGCCGATATCGTTTATAACGCGGGCTATGCCTCGCCCGTGCGCAAGCCCCGTGGCGAAGACATCATGGCCGCCTGTGGTCAGTTGAAATCGGCGACAGAGCGCGCGCGCAAGTCGCGCAAGCAGATCGAAGCCGATGCTGGGATGAACGGCTAAGCCAATCCCGCACGGCCCCTTGCAAGGCCAGCCACAGTAACCCCCTCGGCGGTAATGTCGCCGGGGATATCTTCTCCCCGTAGCAAAGCCGCGGCAAGGCGCGCCAGCGCCGGCGCAGTCTGAATGCCATAACCGCCTTGGCCCGCCAGCCAGAAGAACCCCTCCCCCTCGGGATCATAGCCCGCCACCGGATCACCGTCGGGCAGGAAACTGCGCAGCCCGGCCCAGCGGCTTTCGATGCGGGGGCGGTGAAGGTTGAATGCGGTTTCGATCCGGTCGATACAGATCGCGATATCCAATTCCTCGGGCTGGGCGTCACAAGGGGGCGAGGGCGTGGCGTCCGCAGGTGAAATCAGCAGTTTGCCCGCATCGGCCTTGAGGTAGAACTGCTCATCGATATCCACCACCATCGGCCAACGGTCCGGTGCCATGCCATCGGGTGGCGCCACCGTCAGCGCCGTGCGGCGTTTCGGGGTGAGACCCGCAGGTGCAAGCCCGGCCAGCGTGGCGATCTCATCGGCCCAAGCCCCAGCCGCATTGACGATGACCGGCGCGTGGAAAATGCCCTGGTTCGTGTCGACCTGCCAGTCTCCTTCTTTGCGAAGTGCCCGCACCTCGGCCTTGGTTTGCAAGACACCGTCCGCGGCGCGGAAGGTCTTGAGGTAATGCTGGTGCAGCCCGTTCACGTCGATATCCGCCGCCGACGCATCGCGCAGCCCGGCACTGGCATAACCCTTGCGCAGCAGCGGCACGAGTGTCTCGATTTCGGCCCCGGTCAGCGGGGTGACATGGGGCCCCAGTTCCTCGGCGGTGCGCGCCAGCGCTGCCTGCTGATCCTGCCGCGCGACAAACACCGCGCCGCGTGGTTCCAGCAGCGGATGCTCTAGATGGGGGCTGGCGGGGGTGTGAAAGAAAGCGGCGGAGGCGCGGGAGAGGGCGCGGATCACCTCCGGCCCATAGGTCACGGTAAACAGGGCGGCAGAGCGGCCCGTGGTGTGATAGCCCGGCTGGCTTTCCCGCTCCAATAGCAGCACCCGGCGGTCGCTAGACAGTTCAGCAGCGACAGAAGCGCCCGCGATGCCCGCGCCAATGACAATGCAATCGAAACCTGCCGTAGAAATATCCATAATCCGCCCTCTCTGCGCGGAGGCTAGCACCGCCGACTGCCGTACAAAAGGGCCGATCCCCCGCTCCATTTTCGCTTCTGGGGCAGCTCGACGAAATCCGGCATATTGTTGCAATTGCATGAAGTTTTCTTGTTTTGCGCCAAAGCCGTTGACCGAACGCCCCCGCCCGGCGCAGTCTGTCACAAAGGGGCGCGCGGCAGGGCCGAACACGCCCCTCCCCACAGGAGTGCTGCCCCATGTCTTATTTGCCCCTCACCAAAACCCTTCCCGCGCTGACGCTGGCCTTTGGCCTTATGTCCTCGGCCTCTGCCGCCGCCGAGCTTGTCATCGGCATGCAGCAGGAGCCCACGTCGCTCGACCCCACGGCGGATGCCACCGCCTCCATCGACAGCATGATGACGCAAAACGTCTTTGAATCGCTGACCACCGTGGCAGAAAACGGCGAGGTGCAGCCCAACCTCGCGGCCTCTTGGGAGGTGTCCGAAGACGGGCTGACCTATAGGTTCACACTGGCCGAGGGCGTGACCTTCCACGATGGCAGCGCGCTGGATGCCGAGGATGTGGTCTATTCCTTCGAGCGTGCCATGGGCGAAGACAGCGTGAACCCTTCGAAGGATATCTTCGAGCCGATTGAGAGCGTCAAAGCGGTCGACTCGCAGACGGTCGAGATCACGCTTTCGGGCAAAGACGCCTTTTTCCTCTTCAACATGGGACAGGGCGACAGCGCCATCGTGGCCCTTGAGAGCGCGGAGACCAACAACGCCAACCCTGTGGGCACCGGCCCCTTCAAGTTCGACAGTTGGACCCGTGGCGACCGCCTGACGCTGGTCAAGAACCCCGATCACCGCGATGCCGCCGATGTGGCGCTGGACAAGGTGGTGTTCCGTTTTATCTCCGACCCCGCCGCCGCGACAGCGGCGATGATGGCCGAAGAGCTCGACGCCTTCCCCGGTTTCCCCGCGCCGGAGCTGCTGCCGCAGTTCGAAGCCGACCCGCGCTTCCGCGTCAACGTTGGCTCGACCGAGGGCGAAGTGATCCTCGCCATGAACAACGCCAAGCCGCCCTTCGACAACGTCGAGGTGCGCCGCGCCGTGGCCACCGCCATCGACCGGGACGAGATCATCGAGGGCGCGATGTACGGCCAAGCCGTGCCCATCGGCAGCTTCTACCCGCCGCATGGCACCGCCTATGTCGACCTGACGGACGCCTATCCGCATGACAGCGCCAAGGCCGAGGAGATGTTTGAAGCCGCCGGCGTGGCCGGCGCCACCATGACCCTGCGCGTGCCGCCGTTCCCCTACGCCACCCGCTCGGCTGAGATCATTCAGAACCAGCTTGCCGAGGCCGGGATCGACGCCAAGGTTGAGAATGTCGAATGGGGCTTCTGGATCGATGAGGTCTATAAGCAGAAGAACTACGACATGACCATCATCGCCCACACCAGCCCCAACGACATGGGCAATTTCGCCCGTGGGCCGGACTACTTCTACGGCTATGACAATGCCGAGATGACCGCCCTGTGGGAGCAGATCACGACAGAGGTCGACCCGGCCAAGCGCGATGAATTGCTCAAGCAGGGCCAGCAGATGCTGTCGGATCAGTCAGTTCATGCTTTCCTGTTCCAGCTGCCATTGCTCGGTGTTTTCCGTGAGGGGGTCGAAGGCTATTGGTCGTCTTCGCCTGTGCTCTACATGCCGCTCAAGGGCGTCAGCGTCGCCAATTGACCTAAACCGGCTGCGGTGCCACGCGTGCCGCAGCCATTGGACCTGACCCCGTGGCCTATTTCCTTTTCCGCCGCACGCTTGGTTTCGTGCTGACCCTGCTGGCCGTGTCGGTCGTGGTCTTTGCCGTGATGAACGTGCTGCCGGGCGACCCGGCGCTGACGATTCTTGGGATGGACGCCAGCGAGGACGCGCTGGCGGCGCTGCGCGAGCAGTTGGGGCTGAACGCGCCGCTGGTGACCCGATATGTTTCGTGGGTCTGGAACGCCTTGCAGGGAGATTTTGGGATCAGCCACTCTTTCCGTGTCCCAGTCTCAGAGCTGATTTCCGAGCGGCTGCCGATGACCATTTCACTCGCTGTGGCGGGGATGTTGGTGACGTTGGTGCTTGCCCTGAGCCTTGGCATCACGGCGGCGGCGCAGCATGGCCGCGCGGGCGACTGGGGGGTGATGTTCCTCAGCCAGCTTGGTATTGCGGTGCCAGCGTTCTGGCTGTCGATCCTCTTGGTGATGCTCTTTGCCGTGAAGCTGCGTTGGCTGCCCCCCGGGGGCTTTGCGGGCTGGGACGATCCGGTCGCTGCGCTGCGCTCGCTCATTCTGCCTACGGTGGCGCTGGCACTGGTGCAATCCGCGGTACTGGCGCGGGTTACGCGGTCTTCGGCGCTGGAGGTGATGCGGCAGGATTTCGTGCGCACCGCGCGGGCCAGTGGGTTGTCGCACCGCCGGATACTGTGGCGCCATGTGCTGCCCAATGCGTTGGTGCCGATTGTCACCATCGTCGGGATGCAGTTTGCGGCATTGGTAACGGGGACCATCGTAATCGAGAACGTCTTCTACCTGCCCGGTCTGGGACGGCTGATTTTTCAATCCATCGCCAACCGAGACCTGCCCACGGTGCAAGCGCTGGTGATGCTCTTTGCCGCCATCGTAGTAACGGCGAATTTCGTGGTCGATCTGCTCTATGTCGTGATCGACCCCCGGCTGAAGGCGCGGGCATGAGGCGGCTTCCGGCGAATTTCTTGTTGGGCGCGGTTCTGGTCAGCTTAGTGGTCGGGGTGGCGGCCCTGTCGCTGGTCTGGACCCCGCATGACCCGCAGACCATGTCGATCTCGACCAAATTCGCGCCGCCTTCGGCAGAGCATTGGCTGGGCACCGATCAACTGGGCCGCGATGTCGTGGCGCAGCTTATGGCGGCGGCGCGCAACTCGATGACCGTGGCACTGGTGGCGGTGCTGCTGGGCGGCAGTATCGGCGTGGCGCTTGGGTTGCTCGCCTCGGCACTCGGCGGCTGGGTCGAGGATGCGGTGATGCGGTTGGCTGATCTGGGGTTCGCCTTTCCGGCGTTGCTCTTCGCGATCATGCTGGCGGCAGTCTTTGGGCCGTCGCTGACCAATGCGGTACTGGCGATCTCGTTTATCAACATCCCCATCTTCGCGCGCGTCACCCGTGCCTCTGCCAACCAAATCTGGACACGCGATTATGTCGCCGCGGCACGCGCGGCGGGGCGGGGGCGCTTTGCGATCAGCCGCGATCACATCCTGCCCAATATCGCCGCGGCCATCATCGTGCAGGCCACCATCGAGTTTGCCGTAGCGATTTTGGCCGAAGCGGCGCTGAGCTATCTCGGCCTTGGCGCACAGCCGCCCGCCTCAAGCTGGGGGCGGATGTTGTCGGAGGCGCAGACGTTGATGTATCTCGCCCCGCAGCTGGCAATCTATCCCGGCCTTTGCATCGTCGTGGCGGTGCTGGGGTTCGGCCTTCTGGGCGACGGGCTGCGTGATATCACCGACCCGAGATTGGTGCGCGCGCGATGATCGATCTTAGCAATCTCTCGGTCCATTTCGGCCATGCGGCGGCGCTGCGTGATGCCAATCTGGTGATCGAGTGCGGCGACCGCTTGGGTGTCGTGGGTGAAAGCGGTTCGGGCAAGACGCTTCTGGCCCTGTGCCTGATGGGCATGGCCCCCGACAGCGCGCGCCTGACCGGACAGCTTCGCATCGACGGGCAGGATATGGCCCGCGCGGCCGAGCGGGACTGGCAGAGGCTGCGCAGCCGCCGCGTCGCGATGGTGTTTCAGGAGCCGATGGCGGCGCTCAACCCGCTGCGGCGGGTGGGCGATACGGTGATGGAGCCGATGCTGCTGCACGACGGGCTGACGCGCCGCGCGGCCCGCGCCCGCGCGCTGAGCCTGTTCGAAGAGGTGGGCATTCCCGACCCAGATCGACGCCTGCGGCAGTTCCCGCATGAGATGTCGGGCGGGCAGCGCCAGCGGGTGCTGATCGCGCTGGCCTTGGCCTGCAATCCGATGCTGCTGATCGCGGATGAGCCGACCACGGCGCTGGATGCCAATGTAGCGCTGCGGATCACCGATCTGCTGCAACGGTTGGCGCGGGAGCGCGAGATGGCGCTGGTTTTCATCAGCCACGACCTTGCCGCCGTGGCGCGTGCCACCGAAGACATTGTGGTGATGTATGCGGGCGATATGGTTGAGCGGGGCCGCACGGCAAAGGTGCTTGGCGCGCCCGCGCATCCCTATACCAAGGGGCTGTTGGGCGCGCGGCCCGATGCCGGTGTGGCGGGGCGGGATGCCCAAGGAAAACGCCGCAGGCTGCCGACCATTCCCGGCACTGTGCCGCCGCTGCATGCGCTGCCGCTGGGCTGCCGCTTCTCGGGACGCTGCCCGGCTGAACTACCCCATTGCGCCACGCAGCGCCCGGCCTTTGCGCAGACCGAAATGGGGCGCGGCGCCGCCTGTCATCTGCTGACGGAGCCGCGGCATGACTGACGCGCCGCCGCTCTTGGAGGTCCGCAACCTGACCCGCCGCTACAAGCTGCCGCGTCAAAGCCTGCTGCGCGCCCCGCCAGTACTGACCGCGCTGGAGGGGGCGGCGTTTTCGCTACACGCGGGCGAGACCTTGGGCGTGGTCGGCGAAAGCGGTTCGGGCAAATCGACATTGGCGCGGCTCATCATGGCGTTTGAGCGTCCGGACGCGGGGGAGGTGCTGTTTCAGGGGCGCGATCTGCACGAGCTTCAGGGCGAAGAGCTCCGCAAGCTGCGGCGCGGTTTTCAGATGGTGTTTCAAGACCCTTTCGACTCGCTCAACCCGCGCCGCCGCATTGGCTGGTCCATCGCGGAGCCGCTGCGCGCCAACGGAGAGACGGAGAATATCACCCATCGCGTCGCCGAAGCCTTGGAGCAGGTCGGGCTGCATCCAGCCGACGCAGGCAAATATCCGCATGAATTCTCGGGCGGGCAGCGTCAGCGCATCGCCATCGCCCGCGCCATCATCACGCGCCCTGCGCTGCTGGTGGCGGATGAGGCGGTCTCGGCCCTTGATGTCTCGGTTCAGGCGCAAATTCTTAATCTTCTGATGGACCTGCAAGATGATCTGGGCCTCGGGATGGTCTTTATTAGCCATGACCTCGCGGTGGTGGGGGCGGTCTGTGACCGGGTGCTGGTGCTGCAGCACGGCAAAACGCTTGAGAGCGGTGCGGCCGCTGATGTGTTGCGCGCGCCTAAGCACCCTTATACGAAAACCCTGCTGAAAGCCGCAGGAGTACGCCCATGACCCGTTTCGTCCACCTGACCGACCTGCATATCTCGCACCCCGATTTGGCCGACCCGCATCTGCAAAGCGATACGCCCGCCACCCTGCGCCGCGTGGTGGAGGTGATCAACGCGATGGACCCGCAGCCCGACTTTGTCGTGGCCAGCGGCGATCTGACCAATCAGGGCGACCGGGAAAGCTATGCGCTGGTGCACGAGATCACGGCCCCGCTGAAAGCGCCGCTGGTGATGGCCCTTGGCAACCACGACAAACGCGCCGGGTTCAACGAGGTCTTTGCGCCGGGGCTGGCTGATGCGCCCTATTTCCACGACGCGCCGCAGGGTGATCTGCATGTTATTGCGCTGGACAGCAGTGTACCGGGCAAGGTGGCCGGGGCGCTGGATGACGCGCAGTTCGAGTTTCTACAGGCGGCGCTGCAGCGTCACCCCGAACTGGCGAAACTCTTGGTCATTCACCACCCGCCGCGCATTGATCCCGAAGCGCTGGCGTGGGGCAGTTTGGATAAGGCCAGCAGCGCGCGTTTGGCTGCAATGCTGAAGGGACAGCATGTGGCGGGGATCCTTTCGGGCCATGTGCATGTGAACCGGGTGAGCCATTGGCACGGCATCCCGGTGGTGATCTCCAACGGGCTGCACTCCACCATCGATCTGACCGAAACCCGCGATTTGCGTATCGTTGAGGGCACCGGATTCGGGATCTGCGAATGGCATCCCAGCGGGCTGAGTGTTTCATTCGCGCCGCTTGACCCGACGGCGCGTGAATTGGCGCGGATTGATCGTGAGCAGCTAAAATCCTTTGAATAGAACGACATCCGCCGCGCACAGTCGTCGCTATAGGCCCCATGCTGCGCCGCAGTAAAAAAATTTTTGTTGACCCTCAACTTTTTTAATCTCACACAACGAGAAACGAAAAGGCTGCGCCCGGCGCAAGATCGGGCCGCTGTTCACGGGGAGGGTGAATTTGCCAACTGCCAATGGCGATAGTGTATCCACGCTTGGCGCACGTATGCGCAAGCAACGTCATCGTTTGTCCCTGACCTTGCAGCAGTTGGGCGAAGCTTCGGGCGTGTCGGTCGGTTATCTGAGCCAAGTTGAGCGGGGCCGGGCCACGCCGTCGCTGGGCACCCTGTCGCAGATTGCCGTCGCGCTTCAGGTCGAAGTCAGCTTTTTCATCCATACCCCCAAGACCCAAGACAGCCTGACCCGCGCGGATGAGCGTCCCCGCTTTGCCGTGTCGGGGTCTTCCATTGAATACGAGAAAATCGGCGCGGATTTTCCCGGCCATGAGCTGTCATCCTATATCATGAACGTGCCACCGGGCTATGCCTCCGAAGAGGTCGTGCATGAGGGCGAAGAGGTGATCTATATCCTTGAGGGTGAGATCGCGCAGGTCGTCGATGGAGGGGAGCATATCATGCGGCCCGGCGACAGCCTGCATTACCTCGGCAGCAGCCCGCATTCATGGTCCAACAAAACTGACAAGCCCGCGCGCGTCCTTTGGGTGGGCCGGATGCAATACGAACAGGCCGCTGGCGCCAACAGAATACGTCCGAATGAAGGGGCATTGGCCACCGCATTCGCGTCGTCTCGCCCGTAAGGGCGTATCACCTGCGGCGGACAAACCGCTGCCAAAAAACAAACCAATCAGGAGAGTGAATATTATGTCTTTTACAACGAAATTGGCCACCGGCGCCATGCTGGCGGCACTGGGTGCCACAGCCGCATCGGCCCAAGCGCTGGTCTATTGCTCCGAAGGCTCGCCCGAGGGTTTTGACCCCGCGCTTTACACCGCTGGCACCACCTTCGACGCCTCCAGCCACCCGATCTACAACCGTCTGGCCGAGTTCAAAGTCGGCACGACCGAAGTCGTGCCTGCGCTGGCTGAAAGCTGGGAAGTCAGCGAAGACGGCATGAAGGTCACCTTCAAGCTGCGTCAGGGTGTGAAATTCCACTCCAACGACCAGTTCACGCCGACACGCGATTTCAACGCTGACGACGTGATCTTCAGCTTTGACCGTCAGGGCAACGAGGAAAACCCCTATCACACCGTTTCCGGCGGCACATGGGAATACTACGGCGGCATGTCCATGCCCGACCTGATCGAGAGCATCGAAAAGGTCGACGATTACACCGTGGCCTTCAACCTGACCCGTCCCGAAGCGCCCTTCATCGCCAACATGGCAATGGATTTCGCCTCGATCGTGTCCAAGGAATATGCCGACGCGATGATGGAAGCTGGCACACCTGAGATGGTGAACCAAGCGCCCATCGGCACAGGCCCGTTCCAGTTCCAAGCCTACCAGAAAGACGCGGTCATTCGTTACCTGCGTAACGACGAGTACTGGGGTGACCCGGCCAAAGTCGAAAGCCTGATCTTCGCGATCACGCCTGACGCTTCGGTCCGCTACCAGAAGGTGCAGGCGGGTGAATGCCACGTCATGGCATATCCGAACCCGGCCGATGTTCAGGCGATGAAAGACGCCGAAGACATCGTCGTGATGGAGCAGGAAGGCCTGAACGTGGGCTACTTGGCTTACAACACGCAGGTTGCGCCCTTCGACAACGCCAATGTCCGCAAGGCGCTGAACATGGCGATCGACAAACAGGCGATCATCGACGTTGTGTTCCAAGGCTCCGGCGAAATCGCCAAGAACCCGCTGCCGCCGACCATGTGGTCCTACAACGACGCCATCGAAGACGACAACTATGACCCCGAGGCCGCCAAGGCGATGCTCGAGGAAGCTGGCGTCACCGATCTGTCCATGAAGATCTGGGCGATGCCGGTTCAGCGTCCCTACAACCCCAACGCCCGCCGTATGGCCGAGCTGATGCAGGAAGACTTCTCCAAAGTTGGCGTCGATGTTGAAATCGTCTCCTACGAATGGGGTGAGTATCTTGAGCGTTCCAAGTCCAAGGATCGTGACGGTGCCGTGCTGCTGGGTTGGACCGGTGACAACGGCGATCCAGACAACTTCCTCGCGGTTCTGCTGGGCTGTGACGGTGTCGAGAAATCCAACCGCGCCCAGTGGTGCAACGAGGAATTCGACGCGCTGATCCAGAAAGCCAAGGTTCTGCCAACCCAAGAAGAGCGTGCGCCGCTGTACGAAGAAGCGCAGCAGATCTTCAAGGATCAAGCGCCTTGGGCCACCATCGCGCATTCGGTCGTCTACATGACCATGCGCCCCGAAGTTGAAAACTATGTCGTGCACCCGCTGGGTGGCCACATCTTCAACCAAGTTGGCCTGAAGCAGTAACCCTGCCGCTTTGACCAAAGGGGGCGGCATTCTATGCCGTCCCCATTTTATTAACTTCGCCAGCTCGAAAGCCAGCCCATGTCCAATTCACTGAATGATCGCCTCTCGGCCTATGCCGATATCGCCGCCGCACTATCGGTGGACGCCGTGGCGCTGGTGCCCGGCCCGAATTTCACCCGCGCCGTCGACCATCTCTTTATGAGCAACGAGCGCCCCTTTCTTTTGGTAATCCCCGCTCACGGCCCGGCCGCCGCTTTGGTGCCGAACCTTGAATTGGGCAGCTGGGATCTGGTCGGCTTTGACGGTGCCGTTTTCGATTGGCGCGACCAGACAGGCTATGACGATGCCTTTGCCGCGCTGATGCAGCGTCTGAACATCACCTCGCTGGCTGTCGAGGGCCAAGTGATGCGCGTCTTTGTGCATCACGCGCTGAAGAAAGCGCAGCCCGACCTGCGGATCATAGACGCCGAGCGTGAAATTTCCGCCCCGCGCATGATCAAGACCGAGGCCGAAGTCGCCGCCCTGCAAGAGGCCATTAACATTTCCGAACGCGCCCTGCGCGCCACGCTCGACTCTGTGAAACTCGGGCAGACCGAGAAAGAGATTGAGCAGAAACTGGTGCAGATGGTCTTTGCTGAAGGGGCCGATGATCTGTCCTTCGCGCCCATCGTCGCCGCTGGCGACGGCTCGGCCCGTCCACACGCCAAAGCGCGCGAAGATTACCGCGTCAAAGCGGGCGATGCGCTGCTGATCGACTTCGGCGCGCGCAAGAACGGTTTTGCCGCCGACATTACCCGCACTGTTTTCCTCGGCCATGTCAGCGACGAGGGGCGCGAGGTTTATAACACCGTGCTGCGCGCCAACCTCGCCGGGCTGGAGGCCACCCGCGCCGGTGTCACCGCGCATGAGATCGACGATGTGGTGATTTCGGTCCTCGAAGCCTCGCCCTATGCCGACCGCATCCGCACCAAGACAGGCCACGGCCTTGGCCGCGATGTGCATGAAGCGCCTTATATCATGCGTGGCAACCATATGACTTTACCCGCCGGAACGGTGTACACCAACGAACCCGGCCTCTATGAGATCGGCAACTTTGGGGTGCGCATCGAAGATGACGTGCTGATCACCGAAGATGGCTACAAATCCCTGACCAACTTTCCGAAGGAACTGATGGTGCTCCCGTGCTGAAATATGTCTTGTCGCGCCTTGCGACCTTCATCCCGACCTTTATCGGCGTCACGCTGATTTCATTTGCCTTTATCCGCATGCTGCCGGGCGACCCGATCGTCGTCATGGCGGGCGAGCGGGGCATTTCCGAAGAGCGCTACTTGGAACTGCAACAGCAGTTCGGGTTTGATCGCCCGATCTATGTGCAGTTCTGGGACTACTTCACCGGCGTTCTGCAGGGCGATCTGGGCAACTCTTTCGTGACCAAACGGCCTGTTTGGGATGAGTTCTTCTCGCTCTTTCCGGCCACGCTGGAACTGTCGGTCTGCGCAATGATCTTTGCAGTGGCCTTGGGCCTGCCTGCGGGGGTGATTGCCGCCGTGAACCGGGGCAAGTTCTTTGATCGGGCGCTGATGTCCACGGCACTCGTGGGTTACTCAATGCCGATCTTCTGGTGGGCGTTGCTGCTGATCATCGTGTTCTCGGGCAATTTAGGCTGGACGCCAGTCTCGGGCCGGATTGATCTGCTTTATTACTTCCCCAACGCCACGGGCTTTATGCTGATCGACAGCATCGCCTCGGGGCAGGACGGGGCGTTTACCTCGGCGCTGCGGCACCTGTTGCTGCCGACGATCGTGCTGGGCACCATCCCACTGGCGGTGATCGCGCGGCAGACCCGCTCGGCCATGCTCGAAGTGCTGGGCGAAGACTACATCCGCACCGCGCGGGCCAAGGGCATGTCCTCGGGCCGGATCAATGGCATCCACGCACTGCGCAACGCACTTATCCCCGTCATTACCGTGATCGGCCTCTCGGTCGGTACGCTGCTGGCGGGCGCCATTCTGACCGAGACTATCTTTAGCTGGCCGGGCATCGGCAAGTGGATGGTCGACAGCATTTTCCGCCGCGACTACCCGGTGGTGCAGGGTGGCCTGCTGCTGATCGCCGTCATGGTCATGGTCGTGAACCTCACCGTTGACATGCTATATGGCATCATCAACCCCAAGATCAGGAAACGCTAATGGACGACGCACTTTCTGCCGAAGCCGAAATGGTACACGCGCGCCCCGGACGCCTGCGCGAATTCTGGTTCTATTTCCGCGAAAACCGTGGGGCCGTAATTGGCCTGTGGATCTTTGCCGTCTTCGCCTTTCTGGCGCTGTTCGGTCCTTGGATCGCCCCGCATGACGCGACCCAGCAGTTCCGCGCAGCCACGCTGCAGCCGCCTGTCTGGCAGGACGGTGGCACGTGGAGCCACATCCTCGGCACCGACCCACTGGGCCGCGATATGCTGTCGCGTCTGATCGTCGGTGCGCGCTACTCCTTCTTTGTTGGCATCGTGGTGGTCTCCATCGCCGCCTCTGGCGGGATCATCATCGGGTTGATCTCGGGCTTCGCGCCCAAGTGGCTCGACACGATCATCATGCGGATCATGGACATCATTCTCGCCTTCCCATCGCTGCTGCTAGCGCTGGTGCTGGTGGCCATCCTTGGGCCATCGCTGACCAACGCGATGATCGCCATCGCCATCGTGTTGCAGCCGCATTACGTGCGTCTGACACGGGCGAGCGTGCTGTCCGAGCGGCAGAAGGACTATGTGACCTCGGCCCGCGTTGTCGGTGCTGGCACCCTGCGGCTGATGGTCGTGACCGTGCTGCCGAACTGCCTTGCGCCGATCATCGTGCAGGCCGCGCTGTCGTTTTCCACCGCGATCCTTGATGCCGCCGCGCTTGGCTTCCTCGGCATGGGGGCGCAGCCGCCCACGCCCGAGTGGGGCACCATGCTGGCCGAAGCGCGCGAGTTCATTCTGCGCGCCTGGTGGGTCGTGACCTTCCCCGGCCTTGCGATCCTCGTCACCGTGCTGGCGATCAACCTCATGGGCGACGGGCTGCGCGACGCCCTTGACCCGAAACTAAAGCGGAGCTGATTGATGTCTCTTCTGCGTATCCGCAACCTCTCGGTCGATTTTGCCACCGCCTCGGGCAAGTTCCGCGCCGTGGACTCGGTTGACCAAGATGTCGACACCGGCGAAATTCTCGCCATTGTCGGCGAAAGTGGCTCGGGCAAGTCGGTGTCGATGTTGGCGCTGATGGGCCTGCTACCTTGGACCGCGACCGTCACCGCCGATGAGCTGACCTTCGACGGTCACGATCTACTGAAAATGGACCGCCGGGCCCGGCGCAAGATTGTCGGCAATGATCTGGCGATGATCTTTCAAGAGCCGATGTCCTCGCTCAACCCCTGCTTCCCAGTGGGCTGGCAGATCAAGGAATCCCTGCGCTTTCACCTTGGCCTGAACCGGGCCGAGCGGCACAAGCGCGCCATCGAACTGTTCGAGCAGGTTGGCATCCCGGACCCGGAAAAGCGCCTCTTGGTATTCCCGCACCAGATGTCGGGCGGGATGAACCAGCGGGTGATGATCGCCATGGCGATTGCTTGTAAACCCAAGCTTCTGATCGCGGATGAGCCGACGACCGCGCTCGACGTGACCATTCAGGCGCAGATCCTCGATCTGCTGACCTCGCTGCGTGACGAGACGGGGATGGGGCTGGTGCTGATCACCCACGATATGGGCGTGGTGGCCGAAACCGCCGAGCGTGTGAGCGTGCAATATGCGGGTCAGAAGATCGAAGAGCAGCAGGTGCTGCCGCTCTTCCGCGAGCCGCATCACCCTTATACGGCGGCGCTCTTGGACGCATTGCCGGAACGCGCGACCGAGAAACGCCTGCCGACGATTCCCGGCGTGGTGCCGGGCCAGTTCGATCGCCCTGCCGGGTGCCTGTTCTCCCCGCGCTGCAAGTTCGCCAACGACAAATGCCGCGCCGAGAACCCACCACCGCTGAGCGAAGACCTCGGCAAGGCGCGTTGTTTCTATCCGCTTAATACCGATGAAAGGGTCGCGTCATGACTGCCCCCGTAATGACCGCCGACGCGCTGGAGCGTCACTATCAGGTTGGTGGCGGCTTCCTGCGCAAGACCCAGACGCTCAAGGCCGTCGCGGGCCTCGATTTCCAACTGCACCCCGGCAAGACGCTGGCCGTGGTGGGCGAAAGCGGCTGTGGCAAGTCCACGCTGGCACGCATGGTCACGATGATCGAAGAGCCGACCGCAGGCTCGCTGACGCTTGACGGCAAAGCGGTCCGGCCCGAGGATTGGGCCGACCTGCGCCAACATGTGCAGATCGTGTTCCAAGACCCCTATGGCTCGCTCAACCCGCGCCAGCAGATCGGCACGATCCTGCAGGAGCCGCTGGTCATCAACCGCAAGGACATGTCCAAGAAGCAGCGCGAGGAGAAGGCGCGTGAGATGCTACGGCTGGTCGGGTTGCGGCCCGAACACTACGATCGCTACCCGCATATGTTCTCGGGCGGGCAGCGCCAGCGGATCGCGGTGGCGCGGGCGTTGATGTTGGATCCGAAGGTGCTGGTGCTGGACGAGCCTGTTTCGGCGCTTGATCTGTCGATCCAGTCGGCGATCCTGAACCTGTTGGTGGACCTTCAGGAGAAGATGCAGCTGGCCTATCTCTTCATCAGCCACGACCTCAGCGTTGTGCGCCATGTCGCGGATGATGTGATCGTCATGTATCTGGGCCGCGCAGTTGAGAAGGGGCCGAAGGACGAAGTCTTTGAGAACCCGCGCCATCCCTATACGGCGGCGCTGCTCTCCGCGACCCCACGCGCCGATCCCGAAGGCGGCAAAGAGCGGATCAAGCTGCAAGGCGAACTGCCCTCCCCACTGGCGATCCCCGAGGGCTGCCCCTTTGCGCCGCGCTGCTGGAAGGTGCAGGACGTCTGCCGGAAAGAGCGCCCCGTGCTTGAGGGGGCACCGCATCCGGCAGCCTGCTACTTCCCCGTCGACGAATGAGGCGTTGCAGGTGGTTCAGACCACCTGCGCCACCACGCCGATACAATCGCCCATCTTGACCAGCCCCGGCACATGCCGGGCGGTCAGGATGCCGCCAAGCTGCGCATGGGCGGTAATTGCGGGCTGACCGCTGCGGTCGCTGGGCCAGAGCCGCGCAATGGCTTGGCCTTCGGTCACTTCATCCCCCAAATCGACCAGCGGCTCCAGCAGCGCATTCGTCTCGCTAAAGGTGAAGCAGCGCCCATCGGGCATGTCGAGCATCACGGTCTCTGCCATCTCGGGCTCGCCTGCCAGAATTCCAGCATGGATCAACAGATTGCGCGCGCCTTTGCGGGCCACGGCGACGCTCTTGGCCGTCGACGTGCCCGCTCCGCCGAGTTCGGTGGTGACGAAGACCTTGCCCTGCTCCTCGACCTCGGTGTCGAACATGCCGCGGTTGTCGATCTCTAGCATCTTCATGGAATAGGGGGCGTTGAAGGCCTCCATCGCGGCCATGCAGGCGGCCTCTTGCGCCTTGTCGGGCAAGATATGCGCGGCGGCGAAGGGCAGGAAATCCAGCGTGCGCCCGCCTGAGTGGTAATCCAGCACGATATCGGCCAGCGGCACCAGTTCGGTCGCGATGTAATGCGCGATCTTCTGGGTCACCGTGCCGCCGGGGCTGCCCGGAAAGCTGCGGTTCATATTGCCGCCGTCGATGGGCGAACAGCGGCGGCCAGCGGCAAAGGCGGGTTGGTTCATCATCGGCAGGATGATGACGCGGCCCTTGATCTGCGCCGGATCGAGCGTTGCCGCTAGTTCCTGCAGGGCAATCGGGCCTTCGTATTCATCGCCGTGGTTGCCGCCTGTCAGCAGCGCCGTGGGGCCGTCGCCGCCGTGGATCACGGTGATGGGGATCATCACAGACCCCCAAGCGCTGTCATCGCGGCTGTAGGGCAGGCGCAGGAAGCCGTGATGTGCGCCGGGTTGGTCGAGCGGGATGGTCGGGGTGATGGGATTGCTGGTCATGCGGAAACAAACAACTTTCGCGGTGTGGTGCAGAAACATTCATGGCCGATCTCGGTGATGCGGATCGGCTCGGTGATCTCTAGCCCGCCGTCGTCAAGCCAGAGCGCGGGCATAAAGTGGAAGGTCATGCCCGGCTCAAGGATCGTCGTATCGCCGCGGCGGAAAGAGATCGTGCGCTCGCCCCAGTCGGGCGGGTAGCTGATGCCGATGGCATAGCCGCAGCGGCTGTCCTTCTCAAACCCCGCCTTGTTAAGCGTTTTGTTGAAAGCGTTGGCAATATCCTCGGCCTTGTTGCCCGGCTTGGCCTGTTCGAGCCCGGCGTCGATGGCATCCAGCACGGCGCTTTCCGCGTCGCGGTATTTTTGCGGGACATCGCCAAAGAACAGCGTGCGCGACTGCGGGCATTGATAGCGCCGGTGCGCGCCTGCGATCTCGAAAAAGGTCGCCTCGTTGGGCTGCATGGGCCGGTCGTCCCACGTGAGGTGCGGGGCAGTGGCATCCATGCCCGAGGGGGCCATGGGCACGATGGCCGGGTAATCCCCCCAGAACCCCTGAGCGCCGCGAATGCCAGTGGCATAGATCTCGGCCACCAAATCGTTCTTGCGCATCCCTGGCACGGCGACTTCGAGGATGCGAACGTGCATTTCCTCCACGATCCGAGCGGCGCGTTCCATATATTCGATCTCGCGCTCAGATTTCACGGCGCGTTCCCAGTTCACCAGCGCCGTGGCATCCAAAAAGGTCGCCTTGGGCAGCTTGGTCTTCAGCGTGTCATGGGCGCGGGCGGAGTAATAGTAGTTGTCCATCTCAACCCCGATACGCGCGTTCTCTAACCCCATTTCGCTCAGCAGGGCCGAGAGGTCTTCCATCGGGTGTTTTTCGGGGTTTTGGACGTAGCTGTCGTCGTAGCCGCGGATGCAGTCATCCTCCATGAAGACGGTGCGTCTTGCGCCAAGCGCGTCCATGCCGCGGCCCCACCAAACGGGCTCTCCCTCATGGGTCACGATCACCGCTTGGTAGACATAGAATGACCAACCGTCATAGCCCGAAAGCCAAGACATGTTCGACGGGTCGCTGACCACGATCGCATCCATGTTGCGCGCGGCCATGGTCTTGCGCGTTCGGTCGACCCGGCGCTGGTACTCGCTGTTTGTAAAATTCGCCTCATACGTGGTCATAGGCCAGCCCCTTTCATGTCTGGTTACCCGAATATTGTGATCCGGCCAGAGGGGCCGGGATCACGGAATGATGCCCTGTGCATGGGCGCTTGGCATGTCGCAGTCGAACAGACGGCCATAGCCATCGGGACGGCCTGACAGCCCGCCCATCCGTTGCAATGCCCAGCACAGCGCTTGGTTGGAGGTCACGACCGGTTTGCCCAAAGCGGCTTCGATCCGGTCGATCACGTCGACACCGCGCAAAGACGTGCAGGAGAGGAAAAATGCCTCTACTTCCGCTCCGTCCAGTGCTTTGGCGCCGTTGATGATGCTTTCGTCGTCGATCCGCGCCATATCGCGGTCGTCTTCCAAACCGAATGCGCCGTTGCGCATGACCTGTAGGCCCTGCTCTTCGAAATAGGCGGCGAGGGGGGCGGCGGTTTCGGGCAGATAGGGGGTGAGCATTGCCACACGTTTCACGCCAAGTGCTGCAAAACCCGCGATAGCGGCAGAGGCGGGGGTGATGACCGGCACGCCGGGGAGCCCTTCGCCGATGGCCTCGCGTACCGCAGGATTACCGATGGCGACAGAGGCCGAGGTGCAGCAAAAGGCGATGGCCGAAAGCTTGATCCCCGGCACCAGCAGCGCCGCTGTGCGGGCCATATCGGGGGTCATGGCGCGCAGGCGCTCGGGAGTGGTGGGGTTCTCAAACGCGATCCGCGCCACATGCAATGCGGCCTGCGCGGGGTCGATCAACCGCGCCGCGTCCCGCTCAAAGGTCATGTCGGTCGACAGTAGCAGTGCGCCAAGGCGCACGGGGTCATCTTCACGCAAACGGCACTCAAGCGTTTCGCTTTGCACAGGGGGTGTCACCTGAATATTCCTTTGATCTAGACGACAAGCACGGGGCATTTCGCAAGCCCCGTGACTTTGTGTGACACCGATCCCAGCAGATAGCTATCGCCTGTCGCCCCCAACCCGCGAGAGCCGATGACGATGAGGTCGGCATCATGTTTCTTGGCAAATTCGGTCACGGCCCGCGCGGGTCGGCCCGAGCGCACGAAAGCGCGTACATTCTCGACGCCTGCGTCTTTCATCAACTGTTTGCCGTGGCTGATGATCTCGGTCGCATGGGCCTGCATCGCATCGTCGATATTGCCCGGATCGTTCACCCGCACCATCGACAGCGACGCCTCCAGCATCGAATGATGCCGGTAGATCGTCAGCAGCGTCACCTTCGCCCCGGTCAGATTGGCCATCTCTGCCGCCTTCATCAACGCGCGATCGGCATTGATCGAGCCGTCATAGGGGGCGAGGATATGGGTGAACATGACGCTCTCCTCTTATTTCGCAAAGGCCAGATCGCGCAGGAACAGGGCGATCTGTGGGAAGAAGATCAGGGCAACCGAGACGCTCAGCAACATGATGATGAAAGGCGGGGTGCCGCGGATGACCTCCATATAGGGGCGTTTGAAGACCGCGATGGCGGTGAAGATGTCACAACCAAAGGGCGGCGTGGCCGAACCGATGGCGACTTGCAGCGTGATGACGGTGCCGACCAGCACCGGATCAAGGCCAACCGAGTCGACCACCGGCGCAAAGATCGGCACGAAGACGAGGATCACCACGATCGGATCCACGAACATACAGCCGATGAAGAAGGCGATGGAGATCACAAAGAGCACCCCAATCGGCCCCATGCTGTCGATCCCGATGCCCGCCAAAACCGCCTGCGGGATTTGCGCGAAAGAGATCACCCAAGAGAAGGCCGCGCCCGCCGCAACAAGGATGAAGACCACAGCGGTGATCAGCCCGGTGGATTTCGCCGTCTCATAGATGCCAGCAAAGTCGATCTCACGAAAGACGATCATCTCAAGGAAGATGGCGTAGAGCACACAGGCCGCCGCCGCTTCGGTCGGAGAGAAGACACCGCCGTAGATGCCGCCGATGATGATCGCCGGGAAGCCCAGCGGCCAAAGCGCTTGTTGTACCGCGCGGGCACGCTCGCCCCATGTGGCTTTCTCTTCGGTGGGGACGTTGTGGCGGTAGGCGTAGATCACGGAATAGACCGAGAAGAGCGCGAGGATCAGCAGCCCAGGCCCAATGCCCGCGATGAAGAGTTCTGCAATGGATGTGTTGGAAACGACGCCGTAGATGATCATCCCGATGGAGGGCGGGATCAGGAAGGCGATGTCGGAGGAGTTCACGATCAGCGCCAGCACAAAGCTGTCTTTGTACCCGGCCTTGAGCATCCGGGGCCGCAGGGGGGAGCCGACGGCGACGACTGTCGCCTGAGTGGAGCCCGAGACCGCGCCGAACATGGTACAGGCCGCAGCCGTGGCAACCGCCAGACCGCCCTTCATGTGACCCACGAAGGACATCACCATGTCGATCAACCGCCCGGCGGACTGGCCGCGCGTCATGATATCGGCGGCAAAGATAAACATCGGCACGGCGATCAGCGACGCGGGCCGGACGCCTGCCATCATCTGCTGCACCATCGTCTCAAGCTGGCCGAAACCGCCGAAGAGGGAATAGAAACCGACAAACGCGCCGACGATCAGCGGGATCATCATGGGAAAGCCGAGCAGCAGCAGGACGACCATAATGGAGAAAATGGTAGTAGCCATCGTTTAGACCTCCCGCTCGTTGTCGTCGTAGCCTTCCAGCACGCTGGTCGACAGGTAGATGTCAGGCTCGATGATGTTTTTGATGGCGGTCAGCAGGTATTGCAGCCCGGTCATGAAGAAGCCGAAGGGCACCCAGACCAGCGTCCACCAGACCGGCACTTGCAGCGCAGGCAACAGGCGGCCACGCCCGGCTTGGGTCATGATATATTGCAGCGCGTACCACGCGAGGCCGAACATGAAGATGGCGGTGACGAAGGCGATAAAGATCATCAGCACCTTGCGGGGGCGCGGGGGCAGGGCGTCGAAAATCGCCGACATGCGGATATGCCGCCCATGCCGCGCGGCATAGGAGATGCCCGCGAAAGTGATGAGAATGATCAGAATGCTGTTCAATTCTTCGGAAAAGAAGATCGAGCTTTGAAAGACGAAACGGCCCACCACATTGGCAATCGTATTGGCCGCCATCAACAGAACACCAGCGGCGAGCATCACAGACTCAAGCCAGCTGATTGCATTGTCGATTGTGCCCAAAGGGCCGGGGAGGGTGGATTTATAGGTGCCCACGGGGGCGTCATCGGTGCCGGTGGTATCTGTCTGCGATTGCAGTTGCGAACTGTGGTTGTCTTCCGTCACCGGCGTCATCCCGTGAATGGTTCAAAATGGATCGCGTCAAAATAAGGTCACCCCCCGGACAGTGCCGGAGGGTGAAAGGATGCGTTTACTTAACGGCTTCGAGGTCGGCCTTGAATTGCTCAAGGATTTCCTTGCCGCTGTCGCCTGTCATCTCGATAAAGGCTTCTTCGACCGATGCAGCCTTGTCTTTGAAGGGCTGGCGCTCTTCTTCGGACAGAATGTTGATCTGCATGTCAGGCTTCGCCGCTGCGATGTTTTCCAGTGACTTTTCCTGCAGGCCGGACTGGTACTCGAGGATATAATCGAATGCCGCGTCAGAAGCGTTCTGCACAACCTCTTTGTCCTCATCGGACAGACCGTCATAGAAATCCTTGTTGGCCATCACAGCGGTGGTGAAGTTATTGTGGCCGATGCAGGTAATGACCTCAGTCACTTCATACATCTTAGTGGATTCCAGATAGAAGCCCGGGTTTTCCTGACCTTGGATGATGCCGGTCTGCATCGCGCCATAGACTTCGCCCCATGGCAGCGGCGTTGGCGTGGCACCAAAGGCTTTGTAGCTCTCCACCAAAAGCGGGTTGGTCATGACGCGGAATTTCACCTCGTTGAGGTCTTCGGGCGTTTTGACCGGCTCTTGCGTGGTCATGCAGACCTCGCCTTCGGGGAACATCTTGAGCAGTTCCAGACCTTGCTCTGCATAAAGCTCTGGGAACATCTCGTTGATGGCCTTGGAGGTGCGGAAGAACTCGTTGAGTTGCTCACCGTCCTGCGGCAGCAGGTAAGGCACGAAGAACACCTGCGCCTCGGGGATCAGCGCGCCGGTAAAGCCGGGCGACTGGTCCACGAACTGCAAGATGCCGGCCTGCGCCTGCTCCATCGTGTCGACGGATTCACCCAAGGTGCCGTAGGGGAAAAGCTGAACTTCGTGGTCGGAGTTCGCTTCAACTTCTTCTTTGAACTTCTGGGCGTATTTGCCCTGCACTTCGTCCAGTGCCTCTTCGAAGGCATAGCGCCATGTGTCGGCAGAGGCCGCGCCTGCGACACTCGTCACGGCTGCGAGGATACCCCCGGTGATAACGGTCTTGAAAATAGCCATGTTACTCCCTTTCATTTATTGCCCGCGCAGCACAAAGGCCGCAGCGAAACTAATGTCCTGACTGCTAGATCATTTAAACCGATCCCAATCATGTCAATGTGAATATTGATCCATGACAATTTGAGACGCTCTCACAGTCACTCCGTCCTACCCCTGTTGCGTAATCTTGCATCGATCATGCGAATCCCGCGGGCAAATTCGGGAAAGGATTGCCCCCCGACGGCGATACGCAGGCCGGGGTGGCGGTCTGGCGGACCGATGGCAAAGCTTGCTCCATTGGCCACGGCGACGCCGCTCTCGCGGATGGATTTGACCAGTTCAGCCTCTTCGTAAATGTCACGACATGGCAGCCAAAGATGCAGCCCGTTTGGGCTGGTGCGCATGTCGAGCCCGCGAAAGACGTTTGCGGCGAAATCGGCGCGGTCGCGCAGGGCCAGTTGCTGACGGTTGAGGAGAGTCTGGGCAGTGCCTTCTTCGATCCAGCGCCCGGCGATCTCGGTCATCATATTGGTGGCCATCCAACTGGTCACCATATGCCGGTTGGCCGCTGAGGCTCCAAGGTGGTCTGGCACCACCAGATAGCCGACCCGTAGCCCCGGCATCAGGCATTTGGTGAGGCTGGTGAAATAGAGCACCCGTTCCGGGGCCATGGCCGCCATCGGCGGTGGCGGCGCGTCTTGCAGCGGCCCCCATGACTGGTTTTCGATGATCAGCAGGTCATGGCGTCTTGCCACCTCGATCACCGCGGCGCGGCGGTTTTCGGTCATGGTAAAGGCCAGCGGGTTGGCCCCGTTGGGGATTAGGTAGACGGCTTTGACAGGCTCTTTCGCGCAGACCCGCTCCAGCGCTTCGGGGCAGATGCCGCCTGCGTCAACCGTTACCCCTTGCAGACGGACGCCTAAAAAACGGGCGAGGGGGCGCAGGGTGTGGTGGCCGATGTCTTCGCTCACAATCAGATCACCGGGTTGGGCCGCCGTCATCATCGCCACGGTCATCGCGCTGGTGCTGCCATTGGTCGGGATCACTGCCATCCCCTGCAGATCCAACCCACAGAGCGAGAGCCAGCGCCGCACCGCGCTGCTGCTGTCTCCGGCGCGGAGGTCTTGGCGAAACCCGCCCATCATCGCGCGGGGCAAGGAGCGTGCCAATGCGCGGAGCGTCTTTTGCATCGCCTCTTCATGGGCGTGATCCAGCACAGGTTTGAGGATCGACATATCCAGCAACCGCCCGGCGGCCTTGCGGCTGACGAAGGGCATGGAGATATCATCGCTCGCCGCACGCACAAAGGTGCCGCGCCCCACCTCTCCGACGATCTTGCCCGCCTCGACCAGCTTGTCATAGGCGCGGCTGACGGTTTGAACGCTAAGCGACAGATCGAACGCCAGTTGGCGCTGCGTTGGCATCCGGTCTCCGGGTTTGAGCACGCCATTTTGAATCGCCGTTTCAATCGCCTGAACGAGTGATCGGTAGGCAGGTCGGGTCAGGGATCCGGGGTCTGGGCGCCATTTTGTCATGATCGGGATGATCACCACAATCATGACAATTGACAAGTCTGACCTGCGCTCTCATGAAACTGCCATGAGCTTTGTCAAACTGGATAAACGCGATATCGCGGTGCTTTCGATCCTCTCTCGCGAGGGGCGCATCGCTAAATCTGCGCTTGCCGACAAGGTTAATCTAAGTCCCACCGCCTGCGGCGAACGGCTGGCGCGGTTGGAGTCTGCGGGCATCATCACCGGCTATCAGGCCCATGTCGCCCTGCGCCGCATCGCCCCGCATGTCACCGTCTTTGTGCAGGCCGAACTGGGCAACCACCGGGCCGAGGCGTTTCAGCGGTTCGAAGCCGTGATCGCGCAGCATGATGAGATCGTGCAGTGCTGGGCTTTGGGCGGCGGGTTTGACTATCTGCTACAGGTCGTCACCGGCGACATCGACAGCTACCAACGGTTGATGGATGCGCTTTTGGATCAGCAGGCCGGGCTGACGCGCTATTTTACCTATGTGGTCACCAAATCGGTCAAATCGGCACCGCTGCCTCTGTCGCTGCTCTTGCCCGAAGACGAAAGCTGAGCCGCCGTAGTTTTTGCGGCGGGCAGGGGGCCGCGCCGCAAAACCTCCTGCCGATGGGCTGATATTCGGTCAAACCCGCGCCGCATCCTGTCTTACCTTCGGGGCAATTCATCCCAAGGAGGTGCCCGATGACCAAGATGATCCCAACCCCCGCCGATGGTCTGCCCGCGCTGACCCGGGGCGAGCTGGCCCGCCATTTCGCCTATGTCGGCGGCGCATGGGTCGCTGGCGCGCAGAGCGACGATTTTAAGGTGACTGACCCGGCAAGCGGTGCGGTCTTGGGGTCGGTTGCCAAGCTTAACGCCGACGACAGCCGCGCCGCGGTGGATGCCGCCCATGCCGCCTTTCCCCATTGGGCTGGCCTGTTGCCGCAAGAGCGTGGAGCCATCCTGCGCCGCTGGCGCGACCTGATGCTGGAGAACCGCGAGGATCTGGCGCGGATCATGACCGCCGAACAGGGCAAACCCATCTCGGAATCGCGCGGGGAGATCGACTATGCCGCGTCTTTCTTTGAGTTCTATTCCGAAGAGGCGCGCCGCCCCAACATCGAAGGCGTCACCTCGCATCTGCCGGACGCCGAGGTGGAAATCTGGCGCGAGCCGGTGGGCGTGGCCGCACTCATCACGCCGTGGAACTTCCCCTCCGCCATGCTGACCCGCAAGGCAGGTGCCGCGCTGGCGGCGGGCTGCACCGTAGTGGCGCATCCTTCGGCAGAGACGCCGTTCTCGGCGCTGGCACTGGCCGAATTGGGCGAACAGGCGGGGCTGCCGAAAGGCGTGTTCAACGTCGTCACCGGGGAGGCCCCCGAGATCGTGAAGCCATGGATGGAAGACACCCGCGTGCGGGCGATCTCCTTCACCGGGTCCACAGAGATCGGCAAGCTGCTCTACCGTCAGGCATCGGATTCGGTGAAACGTCTGGTGCTCGAACTCGGCGGCCATGCGCCTTTCATCATGTTCGATGATGCCGATATGGACCGCGCGGTCGAAGAGGCGATCGAGGCCAAGTTCGCCACCTCCGGTCAGGACTGCCTCGGTGCCAACCGCTTCTTCATTGCCCGAGACAGCTATGCGACCTTCTGCGCGCGATTCACCGCAGCGACGCAGGCGCTGACCGTGGGCGTCGGCGCGGATGATCCCGACATCGGCCCCCTGATGAACGAAAAGGCGGTCGCCAAACAAGAGGAACACGTAAAAGATGCGCTTGACCGTGGGGCGCGGCTGCTTTGTGGTGGCAAGCGGCACGCAGCGGGGCCGCTGTTCTTTGAACCGACGGTGCTGGCGGATGTGCCTGCGGATGCGCTGATCATGCGCGAAGAGACCTTTGGCCCCGTGGCCGCCATCGCGGCCTTCGACAGCGAGGATGAGGCGATCACACGGGCCAATGACACGGAGTACGGGTTGGTGGCCTATGTCCACAGCCAAGACCCACGCCGCATCTACCGCGCCAGCCGGGCGCTGTGTTTCGGCATGGTGGCCGTGAACCGCACCAAGGTGACCGGCGCGCCGATCCCCTTTGGCGGCACGAAACAATCGGGCATCGGTCGCGAAGGGTCGCGGCTGGGGCTCGAAGCCTTTACGGAAGTCAAATACGTCTGCCGTGACTGGGCCTGAGATTTGAAGATACGGCGCAAAGGCGCGTCGGAAGAAAGGAAAGACCAATGCTGAAGAACGATATGCTTGAACAATGGGACCGTGAAAATTTCTTTCACCCCTCCACCCATCTGGCGCAGCACGCGCGCGGTGAAAGCCCGACCCGTGTGATCAAGACCGCGAAGGGCAGCCATATCACCGACCGCGATGGCAACCAGATGCTCGACGCTTTTGCCGGCCTCTACTGCGTGAACGTGGGCTACGGCAGGACCGAGATCGCCGAGGCGATTGCCGAGCAGGCGCATGAACTGGCCTATTATCACTCCTACGTCGGCCACGGCACCGAGGCGAGCATCACCCTGTCTAAGATGATCCTCGACCGCGCGCCTGAAGGCATGAGCAAGGTCTATTTCGGCCTTGGCGGTTCGGACGCGAATGAGACCAACGTCAAGCTGATCTGGTACTACAACAACATCCTTGGCCGCCCCGAGAAGAAAAAGATCATCTCGCGCTGGCGCGGCTATCACGGTTCGGGTCTCGTCACCGGCTCGCTCACCGGGTTGGAGCTGTTCCACAAGAAATTTGACCTGCCGCTGGCGCAGGTCGTGCACACCGACGCGCCCTATTACTACCGCCGCCCCGACGCCAACATGAGCGAGGCAGAGTTCACCGCGCATCTGGTGGGCGAATTGGAAGCGCTGATCGAACGCGAAGGCGCCGACACCATCGCCGCCTTCATCGGGGAGCCGGTTCTGGGCACCGGGGGCATCGTGCCGCCGCCCGAAGGCTATTGGGCCGCCGTGCAGGAAGTGCTGAACAAACACGACATCCTGCTGGTCGCGGATGAGGTTGTCACCGGCTTTGGCCGTCTGGGCAGCATGTTCGGCTCGGATCACTACGGCATGAAGCCGGACCTGATCACCATCGCCAAGGGCCTGACCTCGGCCTACGCGCCGCTCTCGGGCTCCATCGTGGGTGACAAGATGTGGAAGGTTCTGGAGCAGGGCACCGATGAAAACGGCCCCATCGGCCATGGCTGGACCTATTCGGCGCACCCCATCGGCGCTGCTGCCGGGATCGCGAACCTCAAACTGATCGACGATCTGAAACTGATCGAGAACGCCTCGGACGTGGGTGGTTATCTCAACGCGCAGATGAAGGCGGCATTGGGCGATCACCCCAAAGTGGGCGATATTCGCGGCGAAGGGATGCTCTGCGCCGTCGAACTGGTTGAGGACCGTGAAGGCCGCACGCAGTTTGATCCGGCGCGCAAAGTGGTGCCGACCATCGTCGGCGATATGCTCAAGGCCGGGGTCATTGCCCGCGCCATGCCCCAAGGCGACATCATCGGCTTCGCGCCGCCCTTCTGCCTGACCCGCGAAGAAGCGGATAAGGTCGTGGGTGCCACCGCCGAGGCGATCAAGGCAAGCTTGGGCTAAGACCCAAGGGGATGAGGATAGAGCGGCCCGGCGGAAACGTCGGGCCGTTTGCGTTGAGGGGAATCACCCTTGGACGCGAAGTGGCGAGTCGTCCGATCAAAAATGAAAATGCGGTAAAGATGGCCGTTTTTCGGGTCTAATTCCCTCGATATGGAAACAGTGCCCCGGTTTGTCGCCTATTTACTAAGAATTCGTCAAAATTAGGCCACAGTTCCCAGAGAAATTAGGACAAAGCAGCGGTCCGTCCAGTTTGGGGCCCAAAGATTTTGATCTGTGGAGAGATGTAATGAAAATTCTGGCGGTGGATGACGACCCGATTATCCTCGAATTGCTCGGGCAATTTGTAGAGATTATCGGTGCGCATGAACTAACGACCGCCCCATCTGCTCTGCATGCGGTCGATATGTTGGGTGATCCCGACCTCGGTCCGATTGATTGCTTCATGCTTGATATTCAGATGCCGAGCATGGACGGGATCGAACTGGCGCAGCACATTCGCAACTCGGCGCGCCATGCCGATACGCCAATTTTGATGCTCACCGCGATGTCCGACAAACGCTATATCGACGCGGCCTTTGCCGCCGGGGCCACCGACTATGTGACCAAGCCTTTTGAGATTGCCGAGCTGAAATCACGCATCGGGCTGGTCGAAGGCATGGTGAAAGAGCGTCAGCAGCGGACCAAGAAGATTTTCGCCGCCAAGACCATAGCCGATCAGGCCACCCATATGGAGTTGTTCGAGCCGGTCCCGATCTATGATGTGGACAATGTGATCGACTACACCGCTATGGAAAACTACGTCGCGCAGCGCGCTTTTCGGCTCCACCGCCTTTGCCTTTACCATCCGCGAGGTTGACGCCTTCCACGCGACGATGACCTCATTCGAGTTTTATAGCCTTGTGTCCGATGTGGCCGAGATCCTGTCTGATACGCTTGTCGACCATCAGGTGCTCATGTCCTACGCGGGCAATGGCACTTTCGTGTGCGTTACAGAAAGCGGATGGCGTCCTAATATGGGCGGTTTGATGGATGCGGTTAACTTGGAGTTGTCTCAAACCGAATTGTTCGACAATAATGGCGAACGTGTTCACCCGCGTGTCAGCGCGGGGGAGGCCGTGCGGCTGATCTGGAAGAGCGGCAATTCCGTCATGGATGCGCTGGCGCAGGCCCATGCAAGCGCAGAGGCTGCCAGTGAAGCACATACGAAATCGCTCAATGACTTTTGGCAGAATGATCAACAAGCATGACTAAAATGTTAGCTGAACTTCCCGGCATAGAGCGCATTCGCAAGCGCTTTGTCGAAATGCTGGACGAGCGCCAGACGCTGATCGCAACCCATGGCTTGGCCGCTTGGGACGGGACGACCGTGGATGAGATCAAAGGCAATCTGGCCAGCGCGCAGGCCATTCTGCACCAGATCGCAGGCAGCGCCGGGTCGCTCGGCTTTGAAGAGCTTGGCCGTCTGGCGCGTCAGTGCGAAACCCAAATCGTCGAGCATCTCGCCGGACCTCGCGCCGAACGCGCGGATTGCCCGATCGAGATCATCTCGGAACTGGATGGTTTCGTGGCACATTGTCGGCAGCAAATCGACGCCCAAGCCTGACGGCGCGGCGGCCATGCTTTGCGCCGGCTCCATTCCTACAGACAATTTATCTAAAAGCTGCCCAATAGGGCAGGCCAAGTGGTCGCTGGCCTAGTTGGCCTGCATTGCCGCCTTGACCTGATCCGCGAGAGCGATGGGGTCGAAGGGTTTGCTGATCACGTCAGCGGCCCCCAGGTCGCGCAGCTCTTCGATCTCGTTATGCTGGGCGCGGGCGGTCATGAAGATCGCCGGCACGTCACGCAGGCTATCCATTTCGCGCATCTTCTCAAGGGTCTGGCGACCGGTCATGCCGGGCATCATCATATCGAGCAGGATCACATCGGGCGTGTAGGACTGAACCTGGTTCAGCGCCGCTTCCCCGGTCTCGCATTGGACGACGTCGAAATCGCCGCTCAGCTCAAGCGCCATCAGCGCGATTTCACGAATATCGGCGTCATCCTCGACGTGCAGCAGTTTGATCATTCCATACTCTCTCTAGGAGGCTTCGCGCAGCAACGCAGCCGGTTCCTCTGCCGCTACCTGAGAATTTTTCTTCGGCAGGGTAAAGTAAAATGTCGTACCAAATCCCTCGCGGCTGTCAAAACCTATTTTACCGCCAAGATTCTCGACGATGGCTTTGCAGACGCTAAGGCCCAACCCGGTGCCCCCATTGTCGGCCCGGTTGGAGTTGGACAGATCGGCAAACCGCTGGAACACCTTGTGCTGCTCAGAGGCCGGGATACCCGGGCCGCGGTCCGCCACAGAGATGCGCAATTCGTTCTCATTCTCTTCGGCGCGGATGGTAACGCGCTCACCGGGTTTGGAGAATTTGGACGCATTAGATAGGAAGTTCGTCAGCACCTGAATGACCCGGTTCGGATCTGTGGTCACTTTGTTCAGGTCATCCGTGCCTTCTACCTGAATGCGCACGCCGTGGCGCTGCTCAAGCGAGGCGTTCGCGGCGCTGGTCTCGTGTAGAAGTTCTGCGATATCAACCTCTTCAAGGTTGAACTCCAGCCGTCCGTTTGCGATCTTTTCCAGATCGAGGATGTCATTGATGATCAGCACAAGCCGGTCGGCATTGCGGTGAGAGATCTCTAGCAGCGCGCGCGCTTTGCTCGGCAATTCACCCGCCGCCCGCGACAAAAGCAGCCCCATAGAGCCTTTGATCGAGGTCAGGGGCGAGCGCAGTTCATGGCTGACCATTGAGATGAATTCCGACTTCATCCGCTCTTCGCTGATGATATCCGAAACGTCGTGCAACATGACCAGGAACCGCCCTGCGGCGCCGCCGGTGGGCAGAAGTTTGATGGTGACTTGGAAATGATTGCCAAACAGTTGCGTGTCGAACTGCGTCATCGCCTTGCCCGACTTTTTCAGATCTCGGCAGGCATCAATAAGGTCTGGATTGCCGCTTTTTTCTGCCAAGGTTTCGAGCGTTTGCTCGGTATAGGTGTCGGTACACCAGCCGCTTCGGCTCATGGCGACGCGGTTCATATAGCTGAAACGCTCGGTCTCGGCATCGACGATCCAAATGTCATCGCGCAGTTCATACAGCGTTTCCGCTGTGTCGCGTTCGGCCAGAAGTTCCTTGGCGTGGGTCACATCGGTACGGGCTGAGATCGACCCGGACCATGCCCCTTTGTTGTCGAAAAGGGGCATCACGGTGCATTGCGTCTGTATCACCCGACCATCGGCGCAGCGCAGCGGGGTCTCTCCCTGCCATGTTTTGCCGGCCATCAAGGTGGCCCGGATTTCTGCCAGAAGTTCGCGAAACTCATCTTGGTAAAGCATCGACACGGGCTGGCCGATCAATTGGTCGCGGGTATAGCCCGTCAGTTCGATGAACCGATCATTAACCTGTTCCAGCATTCCGCCGGTATCGACGATATTCACAATGGCGTGGCTATCAAATGCCCTAAGCCTTTGTTCCATATCGGAACGATCAGCACCCCTCTCGGGGCTTGATCGGAGCGCATTCGCGGCGAAGGGCGTTAGCCCCGCCAGAATGATCGCGCCGACGACGGGGATAACCTCCCCCGTTTGACCCGCGAAAAGCGCGGAGGTTGCGGTGTACCAACTGCCGGAAATGGCAGTGCCCAGAAAAAATGTGGCGGCGGTACGCTTGTTAAATGGCTTTGACGACACTCGTAATTCCTCGCCCCGAAGCGGACATGCTCGAACTATAGCATGACATGTGCGTTGTAATTTAAACAAAATGCCAGAGCATATTGGCAATAATATGGCATGTCGCACTTTAGCGTCACTTCGCCGTGGTGCGACAGGTTAAGAGGCGCGTGCGGTTGTTCCCGTAATTGAGTTGACCACCGAGCTGATCCCGCTTCGTGATTTTACAAGGTTGATCCCGACGCGGGGATCTGGCTCTCGGTTGTTGTCGGCGGATAGGCTGATGATCTTGGCCTCTGGGTGCAGACGAATGATGTCCTCCAACAAAGAGCGGGCATCGCCGTCAGGCAGGGACCAATCAAGGATCACCACATCAAGCTCTTCTTGGCCGATCAACTTCTGCGCTTGAGCGAGGTTGGTGACATTGGTCACCTCTGCCACGCTGTCCAAACCGGTGCGGATCACCTCGGCAAAGTCGATATCGTCTTCGATATGCAGCACGCGCAGCTTCGTGTCCCGCTCCCCGATTTCCGCGTCGGGTGCGGCGGGCGATTGGACGGTTTCGGCCTCGGCGATGGGGCAGGTGAACCAAAAGACGGTGACGCCTTTCGGGATGCTTTCAAATCCGATGGTGCCGCCCTGACGTTTGATGATCTGCCGGGTGATGTTCAGCCCCAGCCCGGTGCCGCCCTTGGCGCGGGTGTCTGACCCATCGGCCTGAGAGAACGCCTGAAAGATGCGCGGGCGGAAGTTTTCCGGCACGCCGGGGCCAGTGTTCTGGATAAAGACAATCGCCCGGTCCCCCAGCCGCTCGGCGCGAATTTGCACCTCGCTCTCGGCATCGGAATATTTACAGGCGTTTGAGATCAGATTGGCCAAGACCTGCCGCGTGCGGCTTTCATCCACCCGAACCGTCAGCGGCTTATCGGGCAGTTGCACGCCCAAGGTGTTGTTATGAGTGATCGCGAAGGGCGACATTTCGTTGACCGAGTCGTTGATCACCTTGTTCAGATCGACATCGTGGAAATCAAACTGCACCTCGCCCGACGAAATCTTTTCGAGGTCCAGAATGTCGTTCACGATATGCGACAGCCGGTCGGCATTGCTGCGCGCGATGTCGATCAGCCGGATATGCGCTGGGAGGAAGCGGCTGTTGTCGGTGGTGTCGATCAGACCCAAGGCCCCTTTGATCGAGGTCAGCGGCGTGCGCAGCTCATGGCTGACCGTCGAGACGAATTCGCTCTTGATCTGCTCAAGCTTCTTTTGGTCGGTGATGTCGTTGATTTGAACGATAAAGACATAGCCGCGCGTGTTCTTGTCAAAGGTCCACGAGACGTTGAACAGGCCCCAGCGTTCATAGCCCAGCTTGTGGGTGATGCGGTATTCGGCCTGATAGTTCTGTGAACTGCGCGAGTCGACGAGCCCGCGAACTTCACTGTAGAGCTTTTTCAAATCGCCCTCGGGCATCAGATCGCCCAGTTTGGTATTCGACAGCAGCTCTTCTTCGCTATAGCCGCAGAGCGTGCAAAGCGCGCTGTTAACGCTGTTAAACACGCCCCCTTCGCCCAGGATCGCCATGCCCACGGGGGCCGCTGCCAGCACCTGCCGAAACCGCCGCTCGCTGGTTTCAAGCGCGTTGCGGGCATGGACGATGTCGGTCACATCGGTCTGGGTGCCGACCATCCGCAGGGCGGTGCCGTTTTCATCGCGTTCGGTAACCACCGCGTCCGAGCGCATCCACCGCCATTCGCCGGTGCCAATCTTCAGTCGGTATTCGGTGACGGAACGTTGTTGCTGCCCCGAGATGCAGGCCTGATCGGTCTGGGTCAGCAGCGGCAGGTCTTCGGTGTGGACACGTTTGAGAAATTCCGCCTGCGGATCGGTCAACCGCTCGAAATCGGCCATCCCCAGAATGCGCCGCCATGTGTCGGACACCTCGGATTTCCCGGTACGCAGGTCGATGTCGAAAACGCCGATCTGCGCGCCTTCGAGTGCGAGGTCATAAAGCGCTTTGTTCTTTGCCAGTTCATCCTGCACCGCAAGTTCCGAGGTCAGATCGCGCACGATTGCCGTCACGCGCCGCTCGCCGGTGTAGGTGGTCCAACTGTTGCGTTGCAGATCAAGCTTCAGGTCTTGGCCAAAGCAGGTCTTGCCTGCCGCGTTGACCTGCTCGTGGTCATGGTCTTCGATCAAGTCGGTGACGAGAGTGCGGAAATCCATCCCCTTGAGCGCCTCATGCCCATAGCCAAAGCAGACCAGCGCCGCTTGGTTGGCAAAAAGCACGCGGTCCTCGCCGTCGAGCAAGAAAATAGGCGTCACAGCGTTCTCGATGACGGCGCGGTTTTCCTCGTCATGGGCGTCGATCTGACGTTCGCGCAGCACGGCAAGCTCGCTCAGGGCCGCGCTGCGCTGGCGCAGGCTGCGGAAGGCGACAAAGAAAAGGATCGCCAGCAATATGCCGGAAATCAACAGGACCTCCGGCACGGCGCTGTGCGTGGCGCTGTCGAAACTGACCGTGCTGACATGGACCACAGTCCAAGGGCGGCCAAAGCGCTCGATCGTTTGGGTAATGCTGTGATGCCCGCTTTCGACACCTTCGGGCGTGCTGTCGAAAATCCGGTTCTCCGGGGCGGTGGTCAGCCCATCGAAGACTTTGATTTCATAGGCCTGCCCCTGAGCCGGGGTCAGCGCGTTCAGCAGGTTTGCACCGACAAAGGGCGCATAGACCCAACCGATAAAGCCTGCCGTATCCTGCGCCGGGCGGTTGCCGGTGGCAAAGACTGGACGCAGCAACAGAAAACCGGGCTGACGGGATTTGTCCTGCACCAGCAGAATGCGCGGTGTCAGCTGCGGCTCTCTGGTCTCGCGGGCCCGCAGGGCGGCGCGGCGGCGGTCCTCGTTAAAGCTGATATCAAGGCCCACGGCCTCTGCATTCGGCCCTTGGGGGTAGATATATTGGATCACCATCTTCTCGGCGTTGCCGGTGTTGGGGTGAATCCGGAAATCTTCTATCCCGAGGGCGGTTACCTCTTCGATGAAAGCCTCTTCGGTCCCTCGGGCGACCGGGGCGACAAAGCCGATGCCGTTGATGCCGGGCAGGAAGGTGTCGATCTCCAGCGTATCGACGTAATGCGCGAAATCACTGGCGGTCACTTCGTCAGAGGCGTTCATGAAGGCGGCGATGCCGTTGAGGCTCTGCAAATAGGTGTGCATCCGCGCGTCGAGGCTTTGCAGGCTTTCCTCGGCGATCCGGTCAAAGGCCCGTTCGGTGGCAAGATCATTGCTGCGATTGCTGTAGAGAAACACCCCAAAGGTGATGGCGAGACATCCGAGAAACAGTATAAATTCGGGTCGCCGCACCAATAATAGCCCTTGTTTCTGGCCACCAGAAGGCGGCGAAATTTTAACCCCAAGGCAAAACCTAACGCATCGGGGCAATATATCCAGTTCGGCCATATTCACCTAAGGGTCGAAAAAATCAACAAACGGATGCGCTGCACGGGCAAAGCGCGGGGAATGTGGCTTTGCGGCAAATGCTGCGGCGGGCGGGCGACTTACGGCAGGGATTGTGACCTGTCGCCGGGCGCTCTACCAATGACGCGCCGGGGAGGCGGGCCAGAATATCGGGAGAGATCACCATGAATGACGAGACGCAGCTAGAGGGTCGCTATGACTATATCATCGTCGGCGCGGGCACCGCGGGCTGTGTTTTGGCCAACCGTCTCAGCGCTGATCCAGCCAATAACGTCCTGCTGCTTGAGGCCGGGGGGGATGACAACTACCACTGGGTGAAGGTGCCGGTGGGGTATCTCTATTGCATCGGCAATCCGCGCACCGATTGGATGATGAAAACCGCGCCCGAGCCGGGGTTGAACGGGCGTTCTCTGACCTATCCGCGCGGCAAAGTGCTGGGCGGCTGTAGCTCTATCAACGGCATGATCTACATGCGGGGGCAGGCGGCGGACTATGACCACTGGCGGCAACTTGGCAACACCGGGTGGAGTTGGGACGACGTGCTGCCCTATTTCCTCAAGTCCGAGGATCATCACGCGGGCGGCAATGACATGCACAGCGCCGGTGGTGAATGGAAAGTCAGCAAACAGCGTCTGCGGTGGGACATTCTGGAGGCCGTGCAGGAGGGCGCGCGGGAGTTCGGGATCGAACCGCGTGCCGATTTCAATGACGGCGACAACGAAGGGTCGGGCTTCTTCGAGGTGAACCAACATGGCGGTGTGCGCTGGAACACGGCGCGCGGTTTCCTGCGCCCCGCGATGCAGCGGCCCAACCTGCGGGTGATGACACATGCCCATACCAACGGGCTGATCCTAGAGGGCAAGCGCGTGACCGGCGTGCGCTTTACCCACGAAGGCCGCGCCCTGCGGGCCGTGGCCGAGGGCGAAGTGCTGTTGTCGGCGGGGGCAATCAACTCGCCCAAGATCCTCGAACTCTCGGGCATCGGACAGAGCGAGCTTTTGAGCGGCATGGGGATCACCACGCTGCATGAACTGCCCGGCGTGGGTGAGAACCTTCAGGACCATTTGCAGATCCGCACCGTCTATAAGGTGCAGAACACCAAGACGCTCAACACGATGACCCATTCGCTTTGGGGCAAGGGGCGGATGGGGCTGGAATATCTCATGCGGCGCAGCGGTCCTTTGGCGATGGCGCCCAGCCAGTTCGGCATGTTCACCAAGTCCGATCCGGTGCTTGAGACGCCCGATCTGGAATATCACGTTCAGCCCCTGTCGACCGACAAACTGGGCGATCCACTGCATCCCTTCCCCGCGATCACCGTTTCGGTGTGTAACCTGCGGCCCGAGAGTATCGGCTCTTGCCATCTGACCAGCCGCGACAGCGCGGTGCAGCCCGACATCCGTCTGAACTATCTTTCCGCCGAGAGCGACAAGCGCATCGCGGTCGCGGCCATGAAACAGGCGCGACACATCATGACGGCCAAGGCACTGCATCCCTACGCGCCCGAGGAAATTCTGCCCGGCCCTGCTGTGCAGAGCGACGAAGACCTGCTCGACAAGGCGCGCGACATTGCCACGACGATCTTTCACCCCGTTGGCACTTGCAAGATGGGCAGTGATCCGATGGCGGTGGTCGATAGCGATCTGCGGGTGCATGGGCTGCAGGGGCTTAGGGTGGTAGATGCCTCGATCATGCCCAAGATCGTCTCGGGCAACACGGCATCGCCAACGGTGATGATCGCCGAGAAGGCTGCCGATGCCATTCTGGCGGGGCGGTGACGGTATGGTAAGCACGCGATTGACCGAGCGGCTGAGGATTGACCACCCCATCATTCAGGCACCGATGGCCTTTGCGGCGGGCGGGCGGCTGGCGGCAGCTGTCTCAGGCGCCGGGGGCTTGGGCATGATCGGCGGTGCCTATGATGCAGGCGATTGGATCGCCGAGCAGATGGATGTGGCGGGCAACCAATCGGTCGGCTGCGGTTTCATCACTTGGAAACTGCGCGAGCATCCGCAGGCGTTGGAGCAAATCCTCGCCCGTGATCCGGCAGCGGTCTTTCTTTCCTTCGGCGACCCGGCAGAGTTCGTCCCCGCGATCCAAGCGGCAAAAGTGCCGTTGATCTGTCAGGTGCAAACCCTGCGCGATGCCGCCCATGCGATCGATCTGGGGGCCGAGATCATCGTCGCCCAAGGGGCCGAAGCCGGTGGCCACGGCGAGAAGCGCGCGACCTTTACGCTGGTGCCAGAGGTCGCCGATTACATTGCCCGCCACGCACCTGACACGCTGCTTTGTGGCGCAGGTGGCGTGGGCGATGGGCGCGGGCTGGCGGCGGCGCTGATGCTCGGGGCCGATGGGGTGGTCGTCGGCTCGCGCTTCTGGGCCTCGGAAGAGGCGCTGGTGCATCCTGCTATGCTTGAGGCAGCGATCAAAGCGAGCGGCGATGACACGCTGCGCAGCACTGTGACCGACATTATGCGCGGCTATGACTGGCCTAGACGCTATACGGGCCGTGTCTTGCGTAATGAGTTTACGGACCGCTGGCATGATGACCCTGCCGGGCTGCGCGCCGCGCTGGCGCAAGAGTTGCCGCGCTGGCAGGCGGCAGTGGCAGAAGGGGATGCCCGCACTGCCAATGCCTTTGTCGGAGAGGTCGCAGGGTTGATCGGCGCAGTCAAACCCGCGGCCGATATCCTGCGCGATATTGTCCAAGGGGCCGAAGTGGCCTTAGGCCAGACCTTTACCCGGTGACGGGGCCGGGCAAAGCCCGATCAGCCGTGATCTTCGACCTCTTCCCGGCCCGGCACATGTTCGCGGGCGGGAGCAGTTTCCCAATTCTCGATCACCTCCATCGCCTCATCCGCGCTTTCGACAAAGCGGAACAGGTCAAGGTCTTCGGCAGAGATCGTTCCGGCATCAGCCAGCGCGTCCCAGTTGATGATCTTTTCCCAGAACTCGCGGCCAAACAGCAAAAAGGGCACGCGGTTCATGCGGCCGGTCTGGATCAGCGTCAGCGCCTCAAAGAGCTCGTCCATGGTGCCGAAACCACCGGGGAAGACGCAGATCGCGCGGGCACGCATCAGGAAATGCATCTTGCGGATCGCGAAATAGTGGAAGTTAAAGCAAAGCTCCGGCGTGACATATTCGTTGGGCGCCTGCTCAAACGGCAGAACGATGTTCAGGCCGATGGAATGGCCGCCTGCATCTAGCGCGCCGCGGTTTCCAGCCTCCATCACGCCGGGGCCCCCGCCAGTGACGATGACGTTCTCCACGCCGCCGGTCTCCATCGATTTTTCGGTCATCAGGCGGGCAAAGGTGCGCGTTTCATCATAAAAACGCGACAGATCGGCCAGCGTCTTGGTGCGGGCGGTGTGTTTCTCGGCTGGCGCGGGAATGCGCGCGCCGCCAAAAAGCACGATGGTTGATTGGATGCCGTGGGCATCCAGCAGCAACTCCGGCTTGAGCAGCTCCAGTTGTAGGCGCACCGGGCGCAGCTCATCACGGCACATGAAGTCGTCGTCGGTAAAGGCCAGACGGTAGGCGGGCGCGCGGGTTTGCGGCGTGTCGGGGGCGTCTTGGGCCTTGGCGCGGTCAACATTGGCGCGGCGCAGGGGGTGGCGGTGTTCCTCGGTCATCCTCGGGTCTTTCCTTGGTCTAGGGCTTGGCTCAGGTGGCGCGATGGCCGTTCAGGTCAACATGCCTTGTTGATCACAGAATGACCACGCCCCTCATCGCCCGGCAATTGCACCCTTGGCGGTGCAAGGCTATAGCCCTCAAAAGGCCTTTTCACATTCGGAGACTTGCCCCATGTCCAACGCCCAACTTGAAACCGCCATCGAAGCCGCTTGGGATACCCGCGATCAGATCACATCCGCCACCACCGGCGAGGTGCGCGACGCTATCGAAGAGACGCTGAATGCGCTCGACAGCGGCCAACTGCGCGTGGCGGAAAAGCAGGACGACGGTCAGTGGCATGTCAATCAGTGGGCCAAAAAGGCCGTGCTGCTGGGCTTCCGCATCAAGGACATGGAACATCAAGAGGGCGGCCCGCAGGGTGCTGGCTGGTGGGACAAGGTCGACAGCAAGTTCAAAGGCTGGGGCGATGCCGAGTGGAAAGAGGCAGGCTTTCGCGCCGTGCCGAACTGCGTTGTGCGCCGCTCGGCCTTTATCGCGCCGGGCGTGGTGCTGATGCCGTCCTTCGTGAACATCGGCGCCTATGTCGACAGCGGCACCATGGTTGACACATGGGCCACCGTCGGCTCCTGCGCCCAAATCGGTAAGAACGTGCACCTGTCGGGCGGCGTTGGCATTGGCGGCGTGTTGGAGCCGATGCAGGCAGGCCCGACCATCATCGAAGACAACTGCTTTATCGGGGCGCGGTCGGAGGTCGTCGAAGGCTGCATCGTGCGCGAAGGTTCGGTGCTGGGCATGGGTGTCTTCATCGGCCAGTCGACCAAGATCGTCGACCGCGAAACCGGTGAGATCATGTATGGTGAAGTGCCTGCAGGGTCGGTTGTCGTCGCAGGCACCATGCCATCGAAGAACAACGTGAACCTTTATTGCGCCGTGATCGTGAAACGGGTGGACGCCAAGACCCGCTCCAAGACCTCGATTAACGAGTTGCTGCGCGACTGAGGGAACCAAATGCCCTGTCATAGCGTTGAGACCTGAATTCAAAGGAGATTAACGACATGACGGGTATCGGTTGGTTTGCCGCAATCATCGTGGGTGGCCTTGCAGGCTGGATCGCAGAAAAAATCATGAAATCGGACATGGGTCTGATCATGAACATCATCCTCGGCATCGTAGGTGCCTTGGTCGCGAACTGGCTCTTGATGTTGATCGTTGGCAGCACGCTGGGCGGTTGGTTCGGTCAGTTGGTGGTCGGCATCATCGGTGCCTGCCTGCTGATCTGGGTCACACGGTTGGTCCGCGGCAAGACCTGATTGCCAAGATCTAAGGGCAGGGGCTCGGCCCCTTTCCAAATCTGAGCGAAAAGGTTAGGGCTGCCGAAAGCAATCGGCGGCCCTTATCATGTCTGAACCCAAGAAAACCAAGAAACCTTCGCGCCAGCAGGTCTTTACCCTTTTGGTTCAGATCGGTCGCAAGGATGGCGATGGCCTGCCCGACAAGGCCACCGGGGCCGCGCTGATGTGTTTCGCCTCTGGTATCGACGAGGCCGAAGCCGTGCGAGAGACTGTGGCAATCCTCAAACAGGCCGACACCAACCCGCTGGACGTGACCGGCTATGGCACGCTGGAAGAGCGCGAGGCCGAGGGCCAAGAGATCGACGGCGAAGAGCGTGAGTTGATGCAGCGCGCACTAGAGGAAAACTCGGTCATCGTCGCCCAAATGACCCCGTTTTTCGACTGACCACGGCCCCACACGGGGAATTGCAGTGCGCCCCCTTGGCATCGGCGCGATTTGCCCACACAAGTTACCGGACAAGCGATAACCCCTGAAAAGGAGCCGATATGTCCGGTCTCGACCCTGTTGATCTCACCGCAAAACTGGTGCGCTGCGCCTCTGTCACCCCCGTCAACGATGGTGCGTTGGAAGTGCTGGAAGAGGTGCTGGGCGCGGCTGGGTTCGACTGCACGCGCGTGGACCGGGGCGGCATTTGCAACCTTTTTGCCCGCTGGGGCAACAAGGGCAACACCAAGTCTTTCGGCTTTAACGGCCATACCGATGTGGTCCCCATCGGGGATGAGACCGATTGGTCGATGCCCCCCTTCGGGGCCGAGATCAAAGACGGCATCATGTATGGCCGCGGCACCACGGATATGAAATCCGGCGTGGCGGCCTTTGTCGCGGCGGCGGTTGATTTCGTGAAGGACACACCGCCCGACGGTGCCATCGTGCTGGCGATCACCGGGGACGAAGAGGGCGATGCCCTCGACGGGACCACGGCGTTGCTGGATTTTATGGCCGAAAACGGCGAACGGATGGATGTCTGCCTTGTGGGGGAGCCGACTTGCCCCGAGACCATGGGCGACATGATCAAGATCGGGCGGCGCGGGTCGATGAATGCGCATTTCAAGGTGACGGGCAAACAGGGCCACGCGGCCTATCCGCACCGCGCCAACAACCCGCTGCCTGCGATGATGCGGCTGATGGACCGTTTGGCGAGCCATGAGCTGGATCAGGGCAGCGATCATTTTGATCCTTCCACGCTGGCGGTTGTAACGGTCGACACTGGCAACGAAGCCACCAACGTGATCCCGGCGCAGTGTCGTGGCGCGGTGAATATCCGGTTCAATGACCACCATTCAGGCGCAAGCCTCAGCGATTGGCTGCGCGGCGAAGCGGATAAAATCGCAAGGGAATTTGGCCTGCAGGTGGATGTGGAGATCAAGATTTCCGGCGAGAGCTTTATCACCCCGCCGGGCGCTCTGTCCGATCTGGTTGCGGGCGCGGTGGAGGCGGAGACGGGCGTAAAGCCAGAGCTTTCCACCACGGGCGGCACCTCGGATGCGCGTTTCGTCAAGGCGCATTGCCCGGTGGTGGAGTTCGGTCTGGTCGGCCAGTCCATGCACCAAGTCGATGAACATGTGCGGGTTGAGCATATCGAACAGCTCAAATCCATCTACACCCGCGTGCTGCGGAATTATTTCACGTGAAACCAACGCTCATCGTTATGGTAAAAGAACCGCATCCCGGTCGGGTGAAAACCCGGCTGGGCCGTGACCTCGGCATGGTGGGCGCGGCATGGTGGTTTCGCCACCAGACGCGCCGCCTGCTGCGCCGCATCGAAGATCCGCGTTGGCAAGTGGTGCTGGCTGTCGCGCCGGATGTCGAAGGGCTGCAAAGCCGGGTTTGGCCCGCGCATTTACCCCGCTGGCCGCAGGGCAGGGGCAATCTGGGCGACCGCATGGCACGGATGCTGCGCGCAGCACCCGGCCCGGCCTGTGTGATCGGCGCGGATATTCCGGGCATCAACCGCAAGGAACTTGCGCTGGCATTCGACGCGTTCGGACGACATGACGCGGTCTTTGGCCCCGCGCCCGATGGGGGCTATTGGCTGGTGGGGTTGAAACACCCCCGCCGCGCACCGCCCAGCCTGTTCGACGCTGTGCGCTGGTCCGGCCCGCACGCGCTGGCTGACAGTCGCGCGACCCTGCCGGGCTACCGCATCGCCACAGTCTCCACCCTGCGCGACGTGGACGAAATTCACGATTTGCCATGACGACAGGGGGGCTGCGTGCTACCTGCTTAGGTATGAGCAAGATACCCAGCAAATCCGAGATCCTCGACTGGATCGAACAGAACCCCACGCTGACCGCCAAGCGCGACATCGCCAAAGCCTTTGGCATTAAAGGTGCCGCGCGGATCGATCTGAAGCGCGTGCTGAAAGAGCTGGAGGCCGAAGGCCATCTGGAAAAGCGCAAGCGCAGCTATCAAGACCCGGATCGCTTGCCGCCGGTCTCGGTGCTGTTGGTCACGGGGCCGGACAAGGATGGCGATCTGTTTGCCAAGCCGATGGAGTGGCATGGTGAGGGGAAAGAGCCCAGCGTGCTGCTGATCCCGCGCGACAGCGACCCCGCCCTTGGCGAAGGCGACCGCATTCTGGCGCGGCTGACGCTGGTGAAGGGCGAAGACCACCACTATGAAGCGCGGCTGATCCGCCGCATTGGTAGCAACCCGAAAAAGGTGCTGGGCATCTTCCGCAAGGCTGCCGAAGGCGGGCGGATCGTGCCGATCGACAAGGGCGCAGACCGTGAATGGCGCGTCGGGGCGGACCATACCCACGGAGCCAAGGATGGCGAATTGGTCGAGGCCGAGCAGGCCGGACCAAAGGGGCGCATGGGCTCTCCCCGTGCGCGAATTGTCGAGCGGTTGGGCGACCCATCAGAGCCGCGTGCAGTGTCACTTATCGCGATCCATCAGCACGGCATTCCCGATGACTTCCCCGATGCGGTGATCGCACAAGCCGATGCAGCGAAGCCACAGGGCCTCAAGGGCCGCGAAGACCTGCGTGATCTGCCATTGGTCACCATCGACCCGTCGGATGCGCGTGACCATGATGACGCCTGCTACGCCCATGCGGATGAAGACCCCAAGAACGAGGGTGGTCATGTCGTCTGGGTCGCCATCGCCGATGTGGCCGCCTATGTCACACCCGGTTCGGCGCTGGATATTGAGGCGCGCAAACGGGGCAACTCCACCTATTTCCCCGACCGCGTTGTGCCGATGCTGCCGGACCGCCTTTCGGGGGATCTGTGCTCATTGCACGAGGGTATGCCGCGGGCCTGTATCGCTGTGCGTATGGTGTTGGACGCCAAGGGCAACAAGATCGGCCATACGTTCCATCGCGGGTTGATGCGCTCGCCCGCGTCATTGCATTACGAAGAGGTGCAGGACGCCATTGACGGCAATCCGAATGACCGCACCGGACCTCTGTTGGAGCCGGTGCTGAAACCGCTTTATGCCGCCTACGCCGCGCTGAAAACCGCGCGGGCCGAGCGGCAACCGCTGGAATTGGACCTCCCCGAACGCCGCATCGAATTGGGCGACGACGGCAAGGTGAAATCGGTCAACTTCCGCGAACGGCTCGACGCGCATAAGCTGATCGAAGAGTTCATGGTGCTGGCCAATGTCGCCGCTGCCGAGACCTTGCTGAAAAAGAAAACGCCGCTGCTGTTCCGCATCCACGAGGAGCCCTCACCGGAGAAACTGGAATCCCTGCGCGAGACGGCGCAGGCGGCTGGCTTCACGCTGGCTAAGGGGCAGGTTTTGCAGACCGCGCATCTTAACCGGCTGTTGGATCAGGCGGCGGGGACGAATGATGCGGAACTGATCAACCTCAGCACTCTGCGGTCGATGACGCAGGCCTATTACGGCCCTGCGCATATCGGGCACTTTGGCCTCGCCCTGCGGTCCTACGCGCATTTCACCTCTCCGATCCGGCGCTATGCCGACCTCATTGTCCACCGCGCCCTGATCACGGCGCATGGCTGGGGCAAGGACGGTTTGACCCCGGAAGAGATCGAAGGACTGGAACAGACCGGCGTGCATATCTCGGACACCGAGCGGCGCTCGATGGTGGCCGAGCGCGATACGACCGACCGCTACCTCGCTGCCTTTCTGTCAGAACGTGTCGGCAATGAGTTCACCGGGCGCATCAGCGGCATCGCGCGGTTCGGCGCGTTCGTGAAGCTGGACGAAACCGGCGCGGATGGGTTGGTGCCGATGCGCTCTTTGGGGCGCGAGTATTTCCACCATGATCCAGAGGCGCAGACGCTGATGGGGTCCGATACCGGCATGATCATCGGCATCGGCCAACGGGTGACCGTACGGCTGGCCGAGGCGGTGCCCGTCACCGGGGGCATCGCGCTGGAACTGCTTGAGATCGAAGATCAGAAGGTAAAACAAGGCGGGGGCGCTGGTCGGCGCAGCCCGGCGGGGCGCAACCCGCGCGGCAAGGCCGTGAAAGCCAAGCGCAAGAAGGACAAGATCAAGCGCAAAGTAACCCGCACCCGCCGCTGAGGCGGCAAACAGGCGGAGCTTCGCGGATGGCCGCGCCCCTCCCTTTCCACCGGGGCGGGGCGGGCATAGGATTTATCGCAACTCTATGAGGTGAGGCGATTATGATCCGGCACTACGCGATGATTTCAGGCATTCTTGCGACCGCAGGCATGGGGGCTCCGGCCTTTGGGTCGGGCCCTTCTGAATCCACGCGGCCCGCGCCGCGCACGTCGCAGGCCGTGGTTGTTTCCGCCACCCCGGCAGAGCAAACCACCCCTGCAGAGGTGACTGGCGATGAGGCCGGGCTGCGCGCTTGGGTGACGGAATTCCGGCCCCGCGCCCTGCAGCAGGGCATCGACCCGGATGTTTTTGACCGCGCGCTGGATACGGTGCTCTATGATACCGAGGTGATCCGCCGCGACCGCAACCAATCAGAGTTTACCAAAACGATCTGGGATTACCTCGACACCGCGACCTCGGATCTGCGGGTGCAGAACGGGCAGAAGGCATTGGCCCAGTGGGAGCGCACGCTGGAAGATATCGAAATCAAATATGGCGTGGAGAAAGAGATCGTCACCGCGATCTGGGGGCTAGAGAGCGCCTATGGCAGCTTCCGGGGCGGCGACAGCGTGCTGAATTCGCTGGCCACCCTTGCCTATGACGCGCGGCGGGCAGAATTTTTCGAAGGCGAATTGTTGGACGCACTGCGCATTTTGCAGGCGGGTGATACCGATGCCGAGCAGTTGCGCGGCTCTTGGGCGGGCGCGATGGGGCATACGCAGTTCATGCCGTCGTCCTTCCACGCCCATGCCGTCGATTGGGACGGTGACGGGCGGCGGGACATTTGGGGCGACAACCCCAGCGATGCGCTGGCCTCTACCGCGGCATATCTCAAGCATTTCGGCTGGACGACAGGTCAGCCTTGGGGTGTCGAAGTGGCCCTGCCCGAGGGGTTTGATTATCTGCTGGCCGACCGGGAGGTGACCAAGACGCCGGCTGAATGGGCCGACCTTGGCGTGACCGCGCTGAGTGGTGACGCGGTGGCGGATCACGGGCCCGCGTCAATCCTGCTGCCCGCAGGCGCGCAGGGCGCAGCCTTTATGATCTTCCCGAATTTCGCGGTGATCGAGCGCTATAATACGGCGGATGCCTATGTCATCGGGGTGGGTCATCTGGCCGACCGTATCGGTGGCGCGGGGGAGATAAAGCAAGAGTGGCCCCGCGAGGACCGCGCGCTGAGCTTTGATGAGAGGATCGAAATGCAAACCCTGCTGACAAAGGCGGGTTTTGACACGCAAAAGATCGACGCCAAGATCGGCCCGCTGACCGTCAATGCCGTGCGCAGCTATCAGCAGTCCGAAGGGATCGCGCCGGATGGCTACGCTTCGCCCCGGCTACTGGCCCGACTGCGCGACGAATAAAGGGCCGCCCCCAAACGGGGGCAGCCCGGTCGTTCAGGACGCAGCTTTCAGCATGTCCTTGTCTTTCAGGTCGGCATAGGTCGCATCTAGCGCCTTGGTCGCCCGTGCGGCGAAGATCTTGATCTCTTCGGGCGTGATGACCAGCGGCGGAGAGATGATCATCCGGTCGCCGACATGGCGCATTACCAGATTATTGGCAAAGCAATGCTCCCGGCAGGTGTAGCCAGCGACGCCCCCATCCGCGAATTGCACACGGCTTTCCTTATCCGGCGTCAGCGGCAGAGATGCCATCAGGCCGGAAACGTTGACCCCGCCAACCAGCGGATGCTCTCCCAGCTTCTCCAGCGCCTCCTTCAGCGCGGGGGCGGCGACGTCTCGCACATGGTCGACGATGTTCTCTTCTTGCATGATGCGCAGGTTTTCCAGCGCCACGGCGGCGCAGACCGGGTGACCGGAATAGGTGTAGCCGTGGTTGAATTCGCAAGCGTTGATGACCTCGGCCACTTCGTCACAGACAATCGACCCGCCAATCGGCGCGTAGCCCGAGCTGAGGCCCTTGGCGATGGTCATGATATGCGGCTTGATCCCCATGGTTTGCGAGCCGAACCAGTTGCCTGTCCGGCCAAAGCCACAGATCACCTCGTCGGCGATCAACAGAATGTCGTGTTTGTCGCAAATGCGCTGAATCTCGGGCCAGTATGTGCTGGGCGGAATGACAACCCCGCCTGCGCCCTGCACGGGTTCGGCAATGAAGGCGGCGACCTTGTCGGCACCCAGTTCGACGATCTTCGCGTCCAGCTCCTGCGCCCGTTTCAGGCCGAAGTCCTCGGGCGACATATCCCCGCCCTCGGCATACCAATCGGGCTGGCCGATATGATGGATGCCGGGGATCGGCAGGCCGCCTTGCTCATGCATATAGGTCATGCCGCCCAGACTGGCCGACCCGACCGAAGAGCCGTGATAGGCATTCTTGCGGCTGATGATATGGCTCTTCTCTGGCTTGCCCTTTTGCGCCCAATAGGTGCGGACCATGCGCAGGTTGGTGTCGTTCGCCTCTGATCCGGACCCGGCAAAAAAGACGTGGTTCAGATCACCGGGGGCGAGGTCGACCAGTTCCTTGGCCAGCGCGATGGCGGGCACATGGGTCGTTTGGAAGAAGGTGTTGTAATAGGGCAGTTCGTTCATCTGCCGCGCGGCCACCTTGCCCATCTCTTCGCGGCCATAGCCAAGGTTCACACACCACAGCCCCGCCATCGCATCGAGGATTTCATTCCCCTCGCTGTCGGTCAGATAGATGCCCTTGGCCCGCGTGATGATGCGTGCGCCCTTGTCGCCCAATTCATCGTTGGTGGTGAAAGGATGCATATGATGCGCCGCATCAAGCGCCTGAAGGTCCGCGGTGGGGAGGTGATTCGTAATGGGCGGCATGTCTGTGCACCTTCTATCTGCGTGAAAAATAAGCTTCGCTGCAGAATATGATCAAATTATAGCATGTCAATCGAATCAACGCGGAATGGGCAACCCATCAAGGGCGGCGCGGATTTGGGTCATTCCTTGTGCAACATCGCCCGCCATGACTTCACCCGCCAATGCGGCGTCGCCCTCGGCAAAGGCTGCAAGAAGCTCTGCGTGTTTATCGGGCAGATTGCTGGTGCCATAGCGCCCGCAAACCACGCGAAGCGAGGGGCCGAAACGCAGCCACAGCCGGTCCACCGTGGCGGCCATGATGGGCGCTTCGGCAAGGTCGTAGATCATCCTGTGAAAGCTGTAGTTCTGCATCAGATAGCCACCGACATCGCCCCGATCAATGGCAAGGTTCAGCGCGTTGTCGCAATCATGCAAAGCGTTCAAACGCGCGTCTGTCATGCGGTTTGCGGCGCGTTTGGTCAGTTCCGGCTCTAGCGTTTCACGCATGAATCCCAACTCTTCCAGCCCGGCGTGGGTCAGCTCTGGCACGGTGACACGGCGGTTGCCTAAATGGGTCAACGCCCCTTCGGAGATCAGGCGTCGGATGGCCTCGCGCACGGGCGTCATGCCTGCATCAAGCGCGGCGGTCAGACCTTGGATCGTAACCCCCTGTCCGGGGGCCAAATCGCCAAAGAGAATCATCTTGCGCAGACGTTCGTAAACATGCTGATGGATTGGTGTCTTGACCGCCGCATCGGCGGCGGGAAGCAATCTCGGATCGGTCTTTTCTGAACCCATGGGAGCGGTCTTTCCGTCTTGTTTCGCCGTGTGTTGCAGCATTTCATTCTGCATGAAAGCATAAACCATCTTGCCCGAGGAGGCAAAACTTGATCAAATTGACGAAAGGTGGGGATCAACCCGACCTGTCTAACGGGAGTATGAAATGAAACATGTGCTACTAAGCAGCGTCGCCGTCGCCACCTTGATGGCAGGTGCCGCCACTGCCGAAACGGTCCGCGTCTACAACTGGTCCGACTATATCGACGAATCCCTGCTGGATAAATTCGAAGAAGAGACCGGCATCGAACTGGTCTATGACGTGTTCGACAGCAACGAAGTGCTGGAGACCAAAATGCTCGCCGGTGGGTCGGGCTATGACGTGGTCGTCCCCTCGGGCACCTTCTTGCAGCGCCAGATCACTGCCGGGGCATTCCAGCCGCTGGATGCCTCCAAGCTGCCCAACCTTGAAAACATGTGGGATGTGGTTTCCTCGCGGACCGAACAATATGATCCCGACAACGCGCATTCGATCAACTACATGTGGGGCACCACAGGGATCGGCGTGAACCTCGGCAAGGTCAAAGAAGCTTTGGGCGAAGACGCCCCGGTCGATTCGTGGGATCTGGTTTTCGACCCTGCCAATATGGAAAAACTGGCCGATTGTGGCGTGCATTTCCTCGATGCCCCGGCCGAGATGATCCCGGCGGCGCTGAACTACATCGGCGAAGACCCCAACAGCCATGACCCGGATGTGATCGCGAAGGCGGAGGAGGTCTTCATGCCGGTCCGCCCCTACATCCAAAAATTCCACTCCTCGGAATATATCAATGCTTTGGCCAACGGTGATGTCTGCGTCGCAGTCGGTTGGTCCGGCGATATTCTGCAGGCCCGCGACCGCGCGGCCGAAGCCGACAACGGCGTCGAGATCGCCTATAACGCCCCCTCCGAAGGGGCGCAGATGTGGTTCGACCAGATGGCCATCCCGGTCGACGCACCGAACCCCGAAGGCGCGCATAAGTTCCTGAACTTCATCATGGACGCCGAGAATATGGCGGCAGCGTCGAACTACGTGTACTACGCGAACGGCAACAAGGCCTCGCAAGAGCATTTGGTCGAGGATGTGATCGGCGACCCGGCGATCTACCCTTCCGAAGCGGCGCTGAACAACCTGTTCACCACCACACCCTACCCGCCGAAAGTACAGCGCGTGGTGACCCGGCTCTGGACCAAGATCAAGTCTGGTACCTGATCCGAGACAGGGGGTGCGGCCAGTCTGGTCGCGCCCCTTTTTCTTGCCCCGCGACCCGATCAAAGCCCGAGCAAAGCCCGATCAAAGGATGTCTCAACCGTGAGCCCAACCGTCTTCGCCCCCTGGAACGACCCCGACGAAAAACCGCTCATTCGCTTTAAGAATGTAACCAAGAAATTCGGTGAATTCGTCGCCATCGACGACCTGTCTTTGGACATTTACGCACAGGAATTCTTTGCCCTGCTGGGCCCGTCGGGCTGCGGTAAGACAACGATGATGCGGATGCTCGCGGGGTTTGAAAACCCGACATCGGGGCGGATCGAACTGGCCGGGCAAGACATCGGCCCGGTGCCGCCGAACAAGCGGGCGGTGAACATGATGTTCCAGTCCTACGCGTTGTTCCCGCATCTTAGCGTCTGGGACAACATTGCCTTTGGTCTGCGCCGCGACAAAATGGACAAGGACGCGATTGCGGTCCGTGTGGCCGAGATGCTGAAACTCACCCGGCTAGAGAAATTCGCCCGCCGCAAACCGCATCAGATCTCCGGCGGCCAACGGCAGCGCGTAGCACTGGCGCGGTCGCTGGCAAAAGCGCCGAAGCTTTTGCTTTTGGATGAACCCTTGGGCGCGCTCGATAAAAAGCTGCGCCAAGACACCCAGTTTGAACTGATGGACATTCAAGAATCCACCGGCACCACCTTTGTCATCGTGACCCACGACCAAGAAGAGGCGATGACCGTCGCCTCCCGCGTGGCGGTGATGGACGAGGGGCGCGTCATTCAGGTGGCCACCCCGGCCGAGATCTATGAGGCACCCAATTCCGTCTATGTGGCCGACTTCATCGGCGACGTGAACATCATCGAAGCCAGCACCAAGGCCATTGGCCAAAACCAATATCATCTGAACTGGATCGACGGGCAGCCGCCGCTGACCGCGACCTCTGCCGTGCCGTTCAGCGAGGGGCAGCAGGCCCATCTGGCGATCCGGCCCGAGAAAATTCGTATCTCGACCGACCGGCCCGAGGATGCGCCCAACGCGCTACAGGGCAAAGTGCTCGACATCGCGTATTTGGGGAACCTCTCTACCTATCACGTCGAACTGCCCGGGGGGCAGGTGATCAAAGCGCAGACGGCCAACACCCGGCGCATCGCGCGGCGTGACATCACCTGGGAAGACCCGGTTTGGATTTCATGGAGCGCCACCGCAGGCGTCTTGTTGGCGCAATGAATATGCGTCGCTTCGCCCTGATCGCGGTCCCCTATTTCTGGCTGCTGGCGCTGTTTCTGGTGCCTTTCCTGATCGTTTTTAAGATCTCGCTGTCCGACACGGCGCTGGCGATTCCGCCCTACACGCCGACCATCAAGGATGGCATCGGCGCGCTGATCGCCCAATTGGATTTCGAGAATTTCACATTCCTCGCCTCCGACGATCTGTATTGGAAAGCATACCTTAGTTCGCTGCGCATCGCTGTGGTCTCAACCATCTTTACGCTGTTAGTCGGCTATCCCATCGCCTACGGCATGGCCCGCGCCCCCGAAGAGTGGCGCGCCACATTGATGATGTTGGTGATCTTACCCTTCTGGACCTCCTTCCTGATCCGCGTCTATGCGTGGATGGGCATTCTCAGCAACGAAGGGCTGCTGAATCAATTGCTGATGTGGGTGGGTGTAACGGCAGAGCCTTTACAGATCCTTAATACCAATACGGCAGTCTATATCGGCATCGTCTATACCTACCTGCCCTTCATGATCTTGCCGATTTACGCTGCGCTGGACCGTCTGGATGAATCGCTAAACGAGGCGGCTGAGGATCTGGGCTGTTCGCGGCTGCAAGCCTTCTGGCTGGTGACGATCCCGTTGTCGCGCAATGGCATCGTGGCGGGCAGTTTTCTGGTCTTCATCCCCGCCTTGGGCGAATTCGTGATCCCCTCGCTGCTGGGCGGGTCGGGCACGCTGATGATCGGCAAGGTGCTTTGGGAAGAGTTCTTTAACAACCGCGACTGGCCGGTGGCGAGTGCGGTTGCCGTGATCTTGCTGCTGATCCTGATCATCCCGATCATCCTCTTCCAGCGCAACCAGCAGAAACAGGCGGAGGCCGAACAATGAAGCGGATGACATGGTTCAACGTGACCTCGCTCACGCTGGGGTTTGCCTTTCTTTACCTGCCGATGATCATTCTGGTGATCTACAGCTTTAACGCCTCTAAACTGGTGACGGTCTGGGCCGGCTTTTCGACCCGCTGGTATGGCGAATTGCTGCAAAACGAAGCCTTCTTGAACGCCGCTTGGGTCACGATCAAGGTCGCGGTGATTTCGTCGTCGATCGCCACGGTGCTGGGTACGATGGCCGCCTATGTGCTGGTGCGCGGCGGGCGGTTCATGGGGCGGACGCTGTTTTCCGGCATGATCTATGCGCCACTGGTGATGCCTGAAGTCATCACCGGCCTGTCGCTGCTGCTCTTGTTTATCGGCATCGGGCTGGACCGGGGGGTGCTGACTATCGTGCTGGCGCATACGACCTTTTCGATGTGCTATGTCTCGGTCGTCGTGTCTTCGCGGCTGGTGTCCTTTGACCGCTCGTTGGAGGAGGCCGCGCTTGATCTTGGCTCGTCTCCTTGGGAGGCGTTTCGTCTGGTCACCCTGCCGATCATCGCACCTGCGGTGATCTCGGGCTGGCTTTTGGCCTTCACGCTCAGCCTTGATGATCTGGTGATCGCCTCCTTCACCGCCGGGCCCTCGGCGACGACGCTGCCGATCAAGATCTTCAGCGCGGTGCGTTTGGGGGTTTCGCCTGAGATCAACGCGCTCTCGACGATCATGATCGCCATCGTCACCGTGGGGGTCATCACCGCCTCGCTGGTCAGCAAGCGCTCAAGCCTACGCGCACAGGAGGAGACGCGTGCGGCGGAACGGCCTGCCACATGAGGCGCATCTACCCGGCCTTCGCCTATTCCGAAGCACCCCGCGCGGGCTGCTGGTGGGATGAAACCTGCGCCGCGCCGGATCGTCCGGCGCAGCAAGGGGACGCGCAGGCCGATGTGGTGATCATCGGCGGCGGGTTCACCGGCCTCAACGCGGCGCTGCATCTGGCGCAGGCCGGGGTAGGGGCCACGGTGCTGGAGGCCGAGCGTGTGGGTTTTGGCGCATCTGGCCGCAACGGGGGCTTTTGTTGTCTTGGCGGCGGGATGTTGGATGACCCCACGCTTGATCGCAAATTCGGGCGGGAGGAGCGGCTTGCATGGCGGCAGGCCGAGAAGGCCGCGATAGGGCAGGTAGAGAATTTCATCACCACCCGCGGTGTCGACGTAGACCGGCATTCCCAAGGCGAAACCCAACTGGCCCACCGCCCGCGCGATTTTGATGAGATGCGCGGCAAGCTGGACTATTACGCAGAGAACTACGGCGTCAGTGCGCGGCTGACTGAAAAGGCCGACTTGGCCGCTGAGGGGCTGAGCGCCGGCTTCGAAGGCGCGATCACCGTGCCAATTGGCTTTGGTCTCAACCCCCGAAAGTACGTAACCGCCCTAGCGCAGGCCGCCGAAGAGGCGGGTGCCACGATCTATCACGACAGCCCAGCCCTCAACGTGACCCGCCGCGATGGTGTATTCGATGTCACTACGCCTAGGGGGTGCATCCGCGCCGAGCGGGTGATCATCGCCACCAATGGCTATTCCTCCGAAGACCTGCCGCCGTGGCTTGCTGCGCGTTACATGCCGACGCAGTCCAGCGTGATCGTGACCCGCCCAATGACCGAGGCGGAGTTGTCTGCCCAAGGCTGGACCAGCCGACAGGCCTCCTATGACAGCCGCCACCTGCTGCATTACTTCCGGCTGATGCCTGACAATCGCATGTTGTTCGGTGTGCGCGGTGGGCTGCTGTCTAACCCAGCGTCCGAGGCGCGCGCCCTACGCCGCGCACGGGCGGATTTCGAGGCGATGTTCCCCGCGTGGCGCGATGTAGAAACCCCGCACGGCTGGTCCGGCATGGTCTGTATCGCGCGCAACCGGATGCCCTTTGTGGGCGAGGTGCCGGATCAACCGGGCATGTTCGCGGGGCTGTGTTACCATGGCAATGGCGTGGCGATGGGCAGTTATTCCGGCGCGCTTTTGGCTGATCTGGTACGCGGCAAAACGCCAGAGCGGCCCTATCCCGCTCCCATGCGCGCCCGGCTAGCACGGTTCGAGTTGGGCCGCTTTCGCCGGGCGGTCATGCCTTTTGCCTATGCGGGGTTCGCGCTGTCGGATCGTTGATGGCTTTTAGCCCTGCTCCCGCGCGGCACGTTCTTTCGCCAACATGATCTGGCGCTGACGTTCGCGGAATCGTTCCTTGTCAGCCTCCGAAGTCTCTTCCGCACACTGATGACAGGAAACGCCAGCCTCATAGGCGGGGTGTTTCGTATCCTCAGGCAGGATCGGACGGCGGCACCCGTGACAGAGCATATGCGGCCCTTCGCGCAGCCCGTGGCCGACGCTGACGCGGTTGTCGAAGACAAAGCAATCGCCTTCCCACGTGCTTTCCTGTTCGGGCACCTCTTCGAGGTATTTCAGGATGCCGCCCTTAAGGTGAAAGACATCCTCAACGCCCTGACCAATGAGGTAATTGGTTGATTTTTCACAACGGATGCCGCCGGTACAGAACATCGCGATCTTCTTATTGTGGAAGCGGTCTTTGTTCGCCTCCCACCACGCGGGGAATTCGCCGAAGCTTTCGGTCTGCGGGTCGACCGCGCCTTCAAAGGTGCCGATAGCCACTTCGTAATTGTTGCGCGTGTCGATCACCGCCACATCGGGCGAGCGGATCAATTCGTTCCACTCTTTGGGGTCGACATAGTGCCCCACCTTGGCGCGCGGATCGACATCGGGCTGGCCCATAGTGACGATCTCGCGCTTGATGCGGACCTTCATCTTGCCAAAAGGCGGCTTGTCGCTCGTCGCCTCTTTCCACTCCAGATCCGCGCAGCCGGGCAGGGCGCGGAGATGGGCGATCACCGCGTCGATCCCGGCGCGGGGTCCGGCGATCGTGCCGTTCACCCCTTCGGGGGCCAAAAGCAGCGTGCCCATGACCGATTGCGCCTCGCAAAGCGCGAGCAGCGCAGGCTTGAGCGCGGCGGGATCCTCAAAGCGGGTGAAGTGATATAGGGCGGCAATGGTATACATAAGCGTCAAATAAGCGCTTCGGGCGCAAAGCTCAATCCGGGGCGTGCCATTGACCTAACCCACCTGCAGCCCTACCCCTTTCGTTAAGGAGAATGCCCATGACCCATGCCCTGATCGTGATCGATGTCCAAAATGATTTTTGCCCCGGTGGCGCGCTGGAAGTGCCGCAAGGCGATGAGATTCTGCGTGGCATCAACGCGCTGATGCCCGAGTTTGACGCAGTTGTTCTGACGCAAGACTGGCACCCGGCGGGGCATTCGTCATTCGCGTCTTCGCATGACGGCAATGCGCCTTATGAAGTTGTCACCATGCCCTATGGCCCGCAGGCGCTTTGGCCCGATCACTGCATTCAAGGCAGCATCGGCGCGCAGTTCCATCCTGATCTGCAAACAGACCGGGCCGATCTGATCATCCGCAAGGGCTTTAACCCCGACATCGACAGCTATTCGGCGTTTTTTGAGAATGATCACAGCACCCCCACGGGGCTTGAAGGTTACCTGCGCACCCGCGGGATTGAACGGCTGACGATGGTCGGGCTGGCACTGGATTTCTGCGTGAACTTCTCGGCAGTGGATGCGGCGAAACTTGGGTTCAAGGTCGATGTGCGCGAAGACCTGTGCCGCGCGATTGATTTGGACGGATCGCTTGGCCAATCCCGCGAAGGGATGCGCGCCGCCGGGGTCACGCTGGCCTGAGCCGCCGCTTTCCACTTGCCCATCTGCCCGCCCCCTTGGCATGAAGGGGCATGCAATAAGGAACCTCCCATGGTCGACATCGCCACCCGCGTCTATAACCACAAGTGGAAGATCGACCCCATCGTGCGGTCGCTGATCGACACGGATTTCTATAAGCTGCTGATGTGCCAATCGGTGTTTCGCAACAAGCCGGACACGCAGGTTACCTTTAGCCTGATCAACCGCTCCACCCACATCCCGCTGGCCAAGCTGATCGACGAGGGGGAGCTGCGCGAGCAACTCGATCATATTCGCTCGCTCAGCCTCAGCCGGGGCGAAAGCACTTGGCTGCGCGGCAATACCTTCTACGGCAAGCGCCAGATGTTCCGTCCCGATTTCATGGAGTGGTTCGAAGGCATGCGCCTGCCGCCCTACCATCTGGAGCGGAAGGACGATCAATATGAGCTGACCTTTGAGGGCAAGTGGCACGAGGTCATGCTGTGGGAGATCCCCGCACTGGCGGTACTGATGGAGCTGCGCAGCCGTGCAGCACTTGATCCGATGGGCAAGTTCGAGCTTCAGGTGCTTTACGCCCGCGCCATGACCCGAGTTTGGGAAAAGATCGAAGCGCTGCGTGAGGTGGATAACCTCTCGATCGCTGACTTTGGCACCCGGCGGCGGCATTCATACCTGTGGCAAGACTGGTGCGTGCAGGCGATGCATGAGGGGCTGGGCAATGCTTTCACTGGCACCTCTAACTGCCGCATCGCCATGATGCGTGAGCTAGAGGCGATTGGTACGAACGCGCATGAGTTGCCGATGGTCTATGCTGCCTTGGCCGATGATGACGCCGAGCTTGCCCGCGCACCTTACGACGTGCTGTCGGATTGGCACGATGAACACGAAGGCAATCTGCGGATCATCTTGCCCGACACTTACGGCACCAAGGGTTTCCTTGATCACGCGCCCGACTGGCTAGCGGGCTGGACCGGCATCCGCGTCGACAGCGGTGATCCGGCCACGGCGGCGCAGACGGCCATCGACTGGTGGCGGGCCCGCGGCGAAGACCCGACGACCAAGCGGGTGATCTTTAGCGATGGGCTGGATGTCGACAAGATTAAGGAGTTGCACGCGCAGTTCGCGGGCAAGGCCAAGGTCTCCTTCGGCTGGGGCACCTTGCTGACCAATGACTTCCGCGGATTGGTGCCGAACGATGCGCTGGCGCCGTTCAGCCTTGTCTGCAAAGCGGTCAGCGCCAACGGGCGGCCTACGGTCAAACTCTCGGACAACCCGAACAAGGCGATGGGTCCGACGGATGAGATCGCGCGCTACAAGCGGGTCTTCGGTGTAGGGGAACAGACCGCGCAGCAGGTGATCGTCTGACAGTCAGCCGTCCGCCGTGGCGGTCATCGGGAATTCCGCCGTGGCGATCAATCCGTCGGGCTGCCAGTCATAGTGCAAAGTGCCACCGACCGCGCGGGTCAGCGATTGGATGATCCGCGACCCGCTGTCGCGATCAGACTTGGTCACCTTCGGCCCCCCGATTTCCTGCCAGACGAAACGCAGGCGGGCGGGTGCTTGATGGACTGCGATGTCCAGTGATACCTGCCCGCTCTCCGTGCTGAGCGATCCATGTTTCACCGCATTCGTCGCCAATTCATGCAGGGCCAGCGTCAGGGGTGAGACAAGCCGATGTGATATCAGCGGGTTGTCTCCAGAGAGGGTGATCTGCTCTTCGGTTGCTGAGGTATAGGCCCGCATGATCGGTCCCATTAACGTCTCGAAATCCACCTCTTGCTGGTCACTGCGGCCAATCGTGTCGAAATGCGCAGCACCCAAGGCTGACAGCCGGTCAATTACCTTATCAGCAAAGGCCCCGGGCGTGGGCTCCTCTCGGGCGGTAATGCGGACCATGGCAGTCATAACATTAACGATATTACGCAGCCGGTGCAGCAGTTCATCGTCTGCCAGTTGGCGGTGTTCGCGCTCCACCCGGCGACGCTCAGAGACATCAAGCTGAGAGCCGAAGAAATAGATCAGCTTGCCGTCTTCATCATTGATCGGGCCAAGCTGCAGCGCATTCAGAAAGCGGCTGCCGTCTTTGCGGTAGTTCACGATCTCCACCGTATCAACCCGGCGGTCCAAGAGAATCTGGCGCACCGTCTCCACGCTTTCGGGTGTCGTGTCCGGGCCTTGCAGAAACCGGCAATTCTGACCGACGATCTCTTCCATGCGGTAGCCGGTAAGGTCGGTGAAAGCCTCGTTGACATAGACAATCGGATTGTCCGGCAGCGTCGGGTCGGTGATGCACAATGGTAAGCGGGCATAGCGCACGACCTTGCCAAGAACGTCTTCGTTCAGAGCAGGCCGACTGGCGGAGACCGTATCATTGTTCATAAAGTGCCGCCCTTCGTCCGAAACTAGCCGGTAATGTGCCCCGTGCGAGGCTTCTGGGTCAACCCGCATACTGGGTTCAAGGAATGTTTATCTACTAGATACGGTATGCCTCGTGGCGTTTCGCGCGGCAGTGGGGGTGAGGGGCCAAATGCGGCTTGTCAACGCGGGTCGAAAATGCGTAATTGAACACGCTTGGTGTCCCGAGAAGCGCCTTTGGGTGTGGGACCGAAAAGGGAATTCAGTAAGGGGTCGCAAGACCCCGAAGCCGAAGCCGCCCCCGCGACTGTAAGCGGTGAGCCAATGCCCCTCGTGCCACTTGTCCATTCGGACGGGGAAGGCGGGCAAAGGCCACGACCCGCGAGCCAGGAGACCTGCCAAGCGAATGAAACGCTAGATGCCGTCGGGTGTGACGGTAAGGAGAATGAAGATGACGACAATGATTAAGACCGCCGGTGCCACGCGCAGCAAACTCGTACCGGCGCTGTTTGCCGCCGTATTGGGTGTGGCTTTGATGGCGCTGACCGGCCATGTGCAGGCCGCAGCACTGCATGATGCCGCCCATGACGTGCGCCACGCGACAGGCTTTCCCTGCCACTAAGCGCCCGTGTTCGGTATCACAGCGGTCCGGGCTGCCATCACGCAGTCCGGCTGTCTGTGATTCTGGCTTTCTTTCCATGCCCGCCTCTTGCCGATTTGCCTGCGCCCGCCCTTCACCGTGTCGGCAGGGCTTTGGCACATCTTGAGGCTGGGTAATGTCCTCGGCCCGCGTTTCGCGCGGCGCTGAGTATCATTTCGCATCCAAGGATCATTGCGATGTTTTCACGTTTTCTGACTTCCGCCCTCTTTGCAGGGGCCTCTGCCGGTTTGCTGACGGGCCTGCTACAACTCTATTTCGTGCAGCCCGTGCTGCTTCATGCCGAGCTTTATGAGACTGGCGCGCTGGTGCATTTTGGTGCGGACGCCGTATCTGCGCACCCCGATCTGCCCGGTTTCGACGCCGTACGCGATGGGCTGAGCCTGATCTTCACCATGTTGACCTATACCGCCTATGCGCTGATCCTGCTTGCCGCGATGAACCTTGGCGAAGAACGCGGTGCGGTGATTGATGGCCGCTGGGGCATCCTTTGGGGGGTGGCGGGCTTCGTCGCTTTCCACCTCGCGCCGGGGTTCAGCCTCGCGCCCGAGGTGCCCGGCGTCGCCGCCGCAGACATCACCGCGCGGCAGATCTGGTGGTTCGCCACCGCCGGGGCGGCGCTGGTGGCGCTTTGGCTGCTGGCCTTTGGCAAGGGCTGGGGCGCGTGGATCGGGGCGGCGGTGTTGCTGATGGCCCCGCATGTCGTCGGTGCACCCGAGCCCGACAGCTTCAGCGGCCCGGTGCCCACCGAGATCGGCGCGCTGTTCGCTGCCCGCGCGCTTGGCATCGGCCTTGCCGCATGGGTGTTGCTGGGCAGTTTCGCCGGGTTCTTTTGGCAACGTGAAGGCGCACGCAGCGCCTGAGGGAGGTCAAGATGGACAGATCACTGGCACTATTCGCCATCGGATTGATCTTTGGCGGTGGCATTGGTTTTGCCATCGCCGCGAGCAACGGCGTGACCTTTGACGGTCATGACCACGGCGACCCTGCCGCCCATGGCGAGATGAACCACGGCGGCGCAGATCACGCGCGGATGCACGGCCAACCCATCACGCTTGCCACAGAAGACGCCCCCAGCCTTGCGATCCGCGTGACGCCTGACCCAATGTCAGGCCATAACCTGTTCGTGGAAGCCGACGGCTTCGCCTTTGCGCCGCAAAACGCCAGCGGCGACAACAAACCCGGCGAGGGCCACGCCCATGTCTATGTCAATGGCACCAAGATCGGGCGGCTCTACGGCCCATGGCTGCATCTGCCCAATCTGCCCAAAGGCGAGGTCACGGTAGAGGTCACGCTCAACGCCAATGACCACAGCCCCCTCGCGGTAAACGGTGCGCCGATTACAGCCCGCGAGGTGCTTACAGTTGAATAATCGCCTCGCTTCCCCTTTTCATAACGGGCCGGAGCGCATACCCGGCACGCATAACCCGATGGGACCAGATCGATGAGCACGACCCTACATGTCTGTATGACCTGCCGCGCAGGCGAGGTGCTGGAGGAAGACGCCCCGCGCCCCGGCGCGCAGCTTCACGCCGCCCTTGACGCCACAGGTGCGCCCGAGGGCGTAACAATCGTTCCGGTGCAATGTCTTTCCGCCTGTTCGCAGGGCGCCGCCGTGGCGCTCTCTGCGCCGGGCAAATGGTCCTATGTTTATGGTCGTCTGACCAAGGAAGACGCCGCCGACATCCTCGCCGGAGCCGCCGCCTATGCCGCCACCCAAGACGGGCTGGTGCCATGGCGCGAACGTCCGGTCATCTTTCGCAAGCAAAGCCTTGCGCGTATCCCCCCTCTGACCCTGCCGCAGGAGCCTTCCTCATGAGCGATCTCGCCAAAATCCCCGTTACCGTCATCACCGGCTTTCTCGGGTCAGGTAAAACCACGCTGATCCGCCACCTGATGACCAATGCAGGCGGGCGTCGTCTTGCCGTTCTGGTTAATGAGTTCGGGACCGTGGGAGTGGATGGCGACATCCTGAAATCCTGCGCCATCGAGGATTGCCCGGCTGAGAATATCGTCGAGCTGGCCAATGGCTGCATCTGCTGCACCGTGGCCGATGATTTCATCCCCACCATCGAAGCGCTGATGGCCCTGCCGACACGCCCTGATCACATCCTGATTGAAACCTCCGGTCTGGCCCTGCCGAAACCGCTGCTCAAAGCCTTCGACTGGCCGGCGATCCGCTCGAAGATCACCGTCGACGGCGTCATCGCGCTGGCCGATGCCGAGGCCGTAGCGGCGGGCACTTTCGCCGCTGATGTCGCCGCCGTAGATGCGCAGCGTCAGGCCGATGACAGCCTCGACCACGAAACCCCGCTCTCTGAGGTATTCGAAGATCAAATCTCCTGCGCCGATATCATCTTGATGTCCAAGGCCGATCTGGCCGGTCCAGAAGGGCTCGCTAAGGCACGCAAGGTGATCGAAGACGAAAGCCCGCGCGAAATTCCGATCCTTGAGATGACCGAAGGCGTGATCGACCCCAAGGTCGTACTGGGCCTCAACGCCGCTGCCGAAGACGATCTCGCCGCGCGCCCCTCGCACCACGATGGCCACGACGATCACGAGCATGACGATTTCGAAACCGTGGTGATCCCGATGCCGGAAGTGGCGGATGTCGAGGCGCTGGTCGCCTCAATCGAGCGGCTCGCGCGCGAGCAGAACATCCTGCGCGTGAAGGGCTATGTCGCGGTCGAGGGCAAGCCGATGCGTCTGTTGGTGCAGGCCGTGGGCGCGCGGGTGCGTCAGCAGTTCGACCGCCCTTGGGGCAGCGACACGCGCGCCGGGCATCTGGTGGTGATCGCCGAGCATGACGACATCGATCTTGCCAAAATCCGCGAGACTTTGGGAGCCTGACCGCCCATGCATGTCGTCTTTCGCGAAAGCCACGGGTTGGAGGATACCGACACCCCCTATGATCCGGGTCAAACCCCCGCCGATCTGGTGGTGCTGTCGTTTTCCGACAGTGACCTTGGCGCTTTCGCGGCAGGCTGGCATCGCGGCGGCGGCAGGGAGGGCAAGCTGCCCTCGCTGCGCCTGTGCAACCTTGTGGCGCTGCGGCACCCGGCCTCGGTCGACAACTACATCGAACAGACGCTGACCGGAGCGAAGGGCATTCTGATCCGCCTCATCGGGGGGGAGAATTACTGGCCCTACGGCATCATGCAGGTCCAAGACTTCGCCCGCCGGAATGACATCGCGCTGGCCGTGCTGCCCGCCGACGGGCGCGAGGATCCGGGGCTCGACGCGCATTCGACTTTGCCGGTTTCCACGCTTCGCCGTCTTGCGCATCTCTGTGACGCGGGCGGGCCAGTGGCGGCGCAGGCCGCGCTGGCGCAGATGGCGCTGGCGGCGGGCTTTTACACCGGGCCGGTCATGGGCACGAAAACGGTGCCCGATTGCGGCTACTACGACCCCGATCAAGGGGTGCTCCCCCTTGCCGACGCGGCGGGGGAGACCGTCGCGGTCACCTTCTACCGCAGGTATCTTCTGGCTGCCGATACCGCGCCCGTTGATGCGCTGATCCGCGCGCTGCGGGCGGCGGGGCTGAACGCCATCGGGCTTTTCGTACCCTCCCTCAAATCCGATCCCGCGCGGAGCTTTCTGGACGATGCACTGGCGGCGATGAAGCCCGTGGCCATCGTCAACGCCACCGCCTTTTCGGGGCGCGGGGACGACGGCACCTCCCCGCTCGACGCGCCGGGATGCCCGGTTTTCCAAGTGGCGCTATCCACTGCGCGGCGGCGCGACTGGGACGAAAGCGAGCGCGGCCTTTCGCCCGCCGATCTGGCCATGCATGTGGTCTTGCCCGAGGTGGATGGCCGTATCTTTACGGGCGTTGTCAGCTTCAAAAGCCCAGAAAAGCGCGACCCCGATCTGCAATATTCCCGCTTTGCCCACCGCGCCGAAGAGGCGCGGATCGAGGCTGTCGTCGCCCGCGTGCTGGGCTGGCATCGGCTGGCGCAGACCCCGGCGGCCACGCGCAAGCTGGCGCTGGTGCTCTCGACCTATCCGGGCCGAGACGATCAACTGGCCCATGCGGTCGGCCTCGATGCGCTGGCCAGCGTCGAAGACATGCTGATGCGGCTGGCGGGTGAGGGCTATGGCGTGACCCCGCAGATTGGCTTTGGCCGCAGTCTGACCGAACAGCGCATCACTTGGCCCCTTGCCGACTATGAGGCGGCGCTGGCCGCTCTGCCGCAGGCGCTGCGCGATGATCTTCGCAACGCGTGGGGCGCGGCGGCAGGTGATCCGCTGGCGCAGGACGGCGCTTTTCACTTCGCGGCCCAAGCCTGCGGCAACGCGCTGGTCGCGCTGCAACCCGAACGCGGCGATCTGCAAGACCGCGAAGACAGCTATCATGACCTCGCCCGCACGCCGCGGCATTCCTATGTGGCCTTCTACCTCTGGCTCCGGGCGCAGGGGCATCACGCGCTGGTGCATATCGGCGCGCATGGCACGCTGGAGTGGCTGCCGGGCAAGGCCGTGGCTCTGTCGGACGACTGCTGGCCCGAGGCGCTGACCGGTGATCTACCGGTGATCTATCCGTTTATCGTCAACGATCCCGGCGAAGCCGCACAGGCCAAGCGGCGCATTGGGGCGCTGACGCTCGGCCATCTGCCGCCCCCGCTGAAAGACAGTGAAACACCCGATGGGCTGTTGCGGCTGGAACGGCTGCTGGACGAGTACTCTACCGCCGACGGGCTCGACCCCGCGCGCCGTGATCGGCTGGTCGACACGATCCGCGCTGAGGCGCAGGCGGCGGGGGTCGAAGATGACCTTGGCCTCGATGCCGCCAGTTCCTCGGCCGAGGCGCTGACCCGGATCGACGCCTTCGTCTGCGACATCAAGGAAAGTCAATACGGCGATGGCCTGCACGTCTTCGGCGCGGGGGAGGGCGAATGGGATGGGCTGCTGACCGCACTTGCGGGGCGGCGCGTTACTGCTGGCCCGTCGGGTTCGCCCTATCGCGGGCGGTCGGATGTGCTGCCCACGGGGCGCAACCTCTATGCCGTTGATCCGCGCGGCGTGCCCAGCCGGGCTGCCCATGCGCAGGGCGTGAAACTGGCCGAGGAGCTTCTCAGGCGGCATCTGCAAGACAACGGCGATTGGCCGCGGGGGCTGGTGATTGACCTTTGGGGATCGGCCACCATGCGCACGGCGGGCGAAGAGGTCGCTATGGCCATGCATCTCGCCGGTCTTGCGCCGAAATGGGACGACGGCAGCGAGCGTGTCTCGGGCTTTGAGGTGCTGCCGCTGACCCTGCTGGACCGTCCGCGCATTGACGTGACATTGCGCATTTCGGGCCTGTTTCGGGATGTGTTTCCGGGGCTGGGGCAGATATTTGAGGCAGGCGCCGCAGCATTGGCCGAGCGTGAAGAAGCGCCCGACATGAACCCCTATCTCACCCGCACGCCGCGCGTCTTTGGCCCCAAGCCGGGTCTTTACGGCGTGAACATGGAAGCGGCTTTGCAGGATTATTCCGACGCCGGTCGCGCGGCAGCGGGGGAGGCGTGGCTGAGCGGCTCCGAATGGGCAATCAACGCCCAAGGCGAAGCGCATCAGGACCGCGCCGCGCTGGAGGCGCAGTTGCACCGCGCCGATGGCTTTGCCCATGTGCAGGACTTGGCCGAAAGCGATATCCTGCTCGCCTCGGACTATGCCAGCCACGAAGGCGGCTTTGCCGCCGCGATGGCGCATCTGGGCGCGCAGAAGCCCGCGATGTACCACCTTGATCACACCCGTGCTGGCAGCCCCCGTGCGCGGTCCATGCCCGAAGAAATCGCCCGTGTCGTGCGCGCCCGCGCCGCCAATCCCGGCTGGGCCAGCGGCATGATGCGCCACGGCTTTCGCGGCGCTGCAGAGGTGGCAGCGACGCTCGACAACCTCGCCGCCTTTGCGCATCTGACCCGCGAAGTGCCTGCGCATCTCTTTGACCTTTATTTCGACGCCACGCTGGGGCGCGATGATCTCGTCGCCTTTATGGAGGCCGAAAACCCCGCCGCCTTGCAGGCCATGCGTGACCGTTTCGCCGCGTTGCGCGATGCGGGGCTCTGGGTGACGCGCCGCAATTCGATCTTGGCCACTTTGGACGGGGTGGAGTGAGCACGGCTCCCGTCATCAAGGGCTGGTGCCCCGGCGCGCTGCGGCCAATGCTGTCGGGCGATGGGCTGGTGGTCCGCCTCCGGGTGCGGCAGGGGCGGTTGACCCCGGCTCAAGCGAGGGGCGTGGCAGAGCTGTCGCAGCGCTACGGCAACGGGATGCTTGACCTGTCGAACCGGGGCAATCTGCAACTGCGTGGGATTGATCCCGAGCGGCATGAGGGGCTGATCGACGCGCTTCGCGCGCTGGCATTGATCGATGTAGATGAGCGGACGGAGCGACGGCGCAACATCATGGTCAGCCCCTTTTGGCAGGCGGGCGATGATACCGAATTCCTGAGCCATGCCCTCTCATCCGCCGCGCAGTCCCATGCGCTGCCGGATGTCTCCGCCAAATTCGGCTATGCGGTCGATGCGGGGCCGCAGCCGGTGTTGCAGGCCGATCCCGCCGACATCCGTTTCGAGCGGTCAGCGAAGGGGCAACTGCTACTCTGCATCGAAGGGGCGCCGCGGGGCAAACCCGTAACCCGCGCGACTGCGGTGGCCGAGGCCATCGCGCTTGCCGAATGGGTGCGCGCGCAGGGGGTGACCCGCGCTGCGCGCGCCACGGCCACGGGGGCACCGCTTCCCGCGGGTTTTGACTGCCCGCGTCAGGCGGGGCAGGGCACACCCGCCCCCGGCCTCTACCCAGCCGGGGCGCTTGTCGCCTGTGCTTTCGGGCAGATGGAGGCCGAAACGCTGGCCGCACTTGCCGAGCTTGGCCCGCTCCGCCTGACCCCGTGGCGGCGGGTGCTGATCGAAGGTGCCCCGCGCCTGCCTGATCTGTCCGGTCTCATCACCGCCGCCGATGACCCGCTGTTGCGCGTCGTTGCCTGTATCGGTGCGCCGGGCTGCGCACAGGGCAGGGGCGAGACGCGCGAGCTGGCGCGGCACCTTGCTGCCGTGGTGCCAAAGGGGCAACGCCTGCATGTCTCCGGCTGCGCCAAGGGCTGCGCCGCGCCGCGTGCCACGGACCTCACCCTGACCGCCACCGCGCCGGGGCAATATGACCTTATCCGCAATGGCCGCGCCGATGCGGCCCCTGATCTGCGCGGGCTAACCCCCGCCGCCATCGCCTCTCACCTTAGAAAGTCCGCAGATGCCTCATAGCTATATCACCGACGGTGCCGAGATTTACCGCCAGTCCTTTGCCACCATCCGCGCCGAAGCGGCACTGGCGCGCTTCACTCCCGAAGAAGAGATCGTCGCCGTGCGCATGATCCACGCCGCGGGCATGGTCGGGCTGGAGGAGCACATCCGCTTTTCCGAAGGCATGGCCGTGGCCGCGCGGGCGGCGCTGGAAGACGGCGCGCCGATCCTGTGCGACGCCTATATGGTCAGCGAAGGCATCACCCGCAAACGCCTGCCACGCGAGAATAAGGTGATCTGCACCCTGCGTGACCCCTCGGTGCCGGATTTGGCTGCGAAGATGAGCAACACCCGCTCCGCCGCCGCGCTGGAACTGTGGCGGCCGCATCTGCAAGGCGCAGTAGTTGCCATCGGCAACGCGCCGACGGCCCTGTTTCACCTGCTCAACATGCTCGAAGACTCCGATTGCCCGCGCCCGGCGGCGATCATCGGCTGCCCGGTGGGCTTTATCGGTGCGGCGGAATCAAAAGAGGCGTTGATGCAGGATTTGCCAGTGCCTTCGATGATCGTGCATGGGCGTTTGGGCGGCTCGGCGATCACCGTGGCGGCGGTGAACGCGCTGGCAAGCAGGGTGGAATGAAGATGGGCAAGGTTATCTGTGCGGGCCTTGGCCCCGGCGACCCTGAACTGATGAGCGTGAAATCCGACCGTGCCATTCGCGGCGCGCGGCATCTGGCGTATTTCCGTAAGAAAGGCCGTGCGGGGCAGGCGCGCCGGATCGTTGAGGGGATGTTGCGCGACGATGTCGTGGAATATGCAATGGAATATCCCGTAACCACGGAGGTGCGGTTCGATTCGCCCGAGTACCGCGCCCAGATGGTCGCTTTTTACGAGGAATGGGCCGACCGTTTGGAAACGCTGGCGCAAGATCACGAAGTGGTCGTGCTGTGTGAGGGCGATCCCTTCTTCTACGGCTCCTTCATGCATCTGCACACGCGGCTTCAGGGCCGCGCCGAGGTTGAGGTGCTGGCCGCGATCCCCGGCATGGTGGGCTGCTGGAACGCCCTGGATACCCCCTTCACTTGGGGCGACGACGTGATGACCGTGCTGATGGGCACTTTGCCTGAGGCCGAATTGACTGAGCATATGAAACGCGCCGATGCGCTGGTGGTGATGAAGACGGGCCGCAACCTGCCAACCGTGCGCCGGGCGCTGGCGGCGGCGGGCAAACTGGAAGATGCATGGCTGGTGGAGCGTGGCACCATGCCGGATCAGCGGGTGGCGCGGCTCTCTGACGTGGCGGATGACGACTGCCCCTATTTCGCGATTGTCTTGGTCCATGGCCAGGGCCGCAGACCGGAGGCAGACACATGAGCGGCATCCTTTATATCGCGGGCCTCGGCCCCGGTGACGACGCGCTGGTCACGCCCGAGGTGACCGAGGCGCTGGCGCAGGCCACTGACGTCATCGGCTATATCCCCTACGTCGCCCGCGTCGCCCCGCGCGACGGGCTGACGCTGCATCCCACAGACAACCGGGTGGAACTGGACCGCGCGACCCATGCGCTGCAATTGGCTCAGGCGGGCGCGCGGGTGGTGGTGGTGTCTTCGGGTGATCCGGGCGTTTTCGCCATGGCCTCAGCCGTGTTCGAGGCGGTGGAGCGTGACCCGGCGTTTGAGAGCGTCGACATCCGCGTGCTGCCCGGCATTACAGCGATGCTGGCAGCAGCGGCGCGGCTCGGTGCGCCCTTGGGTCATGATTTCTGTGCGATTAACCTCAGCGATAATCTCAAGCCGTGGACGATGGTCGAGCACCGTCTGCGGATGGCCGCGCGGGCGGATTTCGCCATGGCCTTCTACAACCCGCGCAGCAAATCACGTCCTCATCAGTTCGCCGAGGCATTGGACATCCTGCGGGCCGAATGCGGGCCGGACCGGCTCATCACCTTCGCCCGCGCCGTGACCACGCCCGAAGAGGCGTTCAACACCGCCACCTTGGGCGAGGCGACGCCCGAGATGGCGGATATGCGCACTGTGGTGATCGTCGGCAATTCCGCGACACGGCGGGTCGGACGCTATGTCTATACGCCGCGCAGCGCGGTATGATGTAGCCAATGCATCACTTCGGTCACATCATTGGCGGCCACCTCGCCCGGCAGTTTCGGCCGCTCGGCCAAGATTACCGGCAGGCCAAGGCTGCGGGCGGCATCCAGCTTGGCCCGCGCGCCGGAGCCTCCGGCGTTCTTGGCGACCACATGGGTGATCGCATGGGTCTGCATCAGCGCGGTATCCCCCGCCACGTCGAAGGGCCCGCGCGCCAACACGACCGTCGCCCGTGGCAGCGGCAGCGGATCGCGTGGCGGATCGACGAGGCGCAGCAGGTAGCGATGCTGCGGTTTCGCGGCGAAAAGCGCCAGTTGCTGCTTGCCGATGGCCAGAAACACCCGCGCCGGACTGTCGGGCAGGGCGGCGGGCAGCGCGGCGAGGTCAGGCACGAAGGTCCAGTTGTCCCCCTCCTGCGGCTCCCACGCGGGGCGCTCGAACCGCACCAGCGGCAGGTCTTGCCGGGCGCAGGCGATGAAGGCATTGTTGCTCATCCCTGCTGCAAACGGATGGGTGGCGTCGACGACATGGGTGATCGCCTCGGTCTTGAGGTAAGCCACCAACCCGGCCACGCCGCCAAACCCGCCGACGCGGGTGGGCAGGGGCTGGGCCACCGGGCTGACGGTGCGTCCGGCATAGGAAAACACGGCATCGATCTCGGCTTTGACCAAGGCACGCGCCAGGGCGCTGGCTTCGGTGGTGCCACCCAAAAGAAGGACGCGCATAATGGGTGACCCTTGGCTCAGCATCATCGGAATGCCCGACGATAGCGCGGATGCCTTGCCCCCGGCAAGCCGCGCGGCGCTGGCGGAGGCCGAGGTGATCTTTGGCGGGCCGCGTCACTTGGAACGGGCAGCGGCAGGCGCGCGCGGGCGGGCTTGGCCGGTGCCTTTCTTGGTCGAGCCGGTGCTGGCCGAGCGCGGCAAGCGGGTGGCGATGCTGGTTTCGGGCGATCCCTTTTGGTTTGGCGCAGGCGGCAGCATTATCGGCGCGTTGGACCCCTGCGAATGGCGCAGCCTGCCCGCGCCCTCGACATTTTCGCTGGTGGCCAATGCGCTTGGCTGGCGGTTGGAGGAGGTTACCTGCCACGGTCTGCACGCCGCACCGCTGGCGCAATTGCGCGGTGTGTTGCGTCCCAAGGGGCGGATGATCTGCTTGCTGCGCGATGGCGATGCGCCTGCGGTATTGGCACGCTTCCTCTGCGAACAGGGCGCAGGTACGGCGCAAATGCATGTGGCCGAGCGGCTTGGCGGCCCCGATGCGCGGATGCGGGCGGTGCAGGCTGAAGGGTTTGATCTGACGGATGTGCAAGCACCGGTGGCCGTTGGGGTGGAGCTGCCCGAAGGCATCGGCCTGCCGCGCGCCCCTGGTCTGCCGGATGATTGCTTTGCGAGCGACGGCCAAATCACCAAAGCGCCGGTGCGGGCGCTGACACTTTCGGCCCTCGCCCCCCGGCGTGGCGAGTTGCTGTGGGACATCGGCGCGGGCAGCGGCTCGGTCTCGGTCGAGTTTTGTCTTGCCGGTGGATGCGCCATCGCCTTTGAGCAGCACGCGGCGCGGGTGGAGAATATCACCCGCAACATCACAGATTTTGGCCTGAACGCCCGGATGCAGGTCGCCCATGGCCGCGCGCCGGAAGTCTGGGCGGGGCATCCTTTGCCTGACGTGGTCTTCGTCGGCGGCGGCGGGAACGCGGCTCTTTACGATGCCCTGCTGCCTGCGCTACCAGCAGGCACGCGGCTGGTCGCCAATGGGGTGACGCTGGAAACCGAGGCGCTTTTGGCGCAGCTTCACGCGGCGCATGGCGGCAGTCTTTTGCGGATAGAACTGGCGCAGGCCGCCCCGCTTGGCACAATGCGCGGCTGGCAGCCGCTGCGGCCCGTGGTACAATGGAGCGTGACACTATGAGAATGGCCGGGATCGGATTTCGGGGCGCGGCAAGCGTCGCCTCGCTGCGCGATGCTTTGGCGCGGGCAAACCCCGAGGGCCTCAAGATCGACGCGCTGGTGACCGAAGCCGCCAAGGCACGCGCCACCGTGTTCCGCGACTTTGCCCAAGAGTTGGGCGTGCCGGGGCTGGGCATCACCACCGAGGATTTGGGCCGCATGATAACCCCCACGCAATCGGCCCGGATCGAAGACCGCTTCGGCACCGGGTCACTCTCGGAAGCCGCCGCATTGGCCGCCGCCGGACCGGGAGCCGTATTGGTTGCCGAGCGCGTCGTTTCAGGCGATGCCATGGCCACAGCGGCGATTGCCGAGACGAAAGGAAAAACACCGTGACTGTACATTTTATCGGAGCAGGCCCGGGGGCGGCGGACCTTATCACCCTGCGCGGACGCGACCTGATCGCGGCCTGCCCGGTCTGCCTCTATGCCGGATCGCTGGTGCCCGAAGCGCTGCTGAGCCACTGCCCTGAAGGCGCGCGGATCGTCAACACCGCGCGGCTGTCGCTGAACGATATCATGGAAGAGATCGCCGCCGCCGATGCCGCAGGGCATGACGTGGCGCGATTGCATTCCGGTGATCTGTCGGTCTGGTCCGCGATGGGCGAACAGCTGCGCCGGTTGCGCGAGATGGGCATCCCTTATGACGTAACGCCGGGGGTGCCGTCCTTTGCCGCTGCCGCTGCCGAGCTCGGCGCCGAACTGACCCTGCCGGGCGTGGCGCAATCGGTCATCCTCACCCGCACCTCGGGCCGCGCCACCGCGATGCCCGAAGGCGAGACGCTGGCCAATTTCGCCCGCACTGGCGCGACATTGGCCATCCATCTATCGGTGCATGTGCTGGACAAGGTCGTCGAAGACCTGACCCCGCATTACGGGGCCGATTGCCCGGTCGCCGTGGTCTGGCGCGCAAGCTGGCCCGATCAACGCATCGTCAAGGCGACGCTTTCGACCCTGCGCACCGAAGTCGGCGAAGAGATGGCCCGCACCGCGTTGATCCTCGTGGGCCATGCCCTTGGCGCTGAGGATTTCGGCGAGAGCCGCCTTTACGCCGCCGACTATGACCGCCGCTTCCGCCCCGTCGGGGCCGAGCCGCGTTTCCCGGAGACCTCTTCATGATCCCCCCCGGCCTGCTGATCTCTGCCCCGGCCTCCGGCACCGGCAAGACAACCCTAATGCTAGGCCTGCTGGCCGCGTTGCGCGCAGAAGGTGTCGCGGTGCAGCCGTTCAAAAGCGGCCCCGATTACATCGATCCGGCCTTTCACACGGCGGCCTCGGGGCGGGCGTCTTTCAACCTCGACAGTTGGTCGATGGACCGCGCGCGGATCGAAGGGCTGGTCGGCAATGCCGATGGGGCTGAGTTGATTCTTGGCGAAGGGTCGATGGGGCTGTTTGATGGTGTGGCCAAGCCCGGCGCCTGTGGCAATGGCGCCAGCGCCGATGTCGCGGCGCTGATGGGCTGGCCGGTGGTGCTGGTGCTCGACGTGTCGGGTGCGGCGCAGTCGGTGGCGGCGACGGCGCTTGGCTTTCGCGAGATGCGGCCCGATGTAGAATTGGCAGGCGTGGTCCTGAACCGCGTCGCCTCCCCCCGGCATGAGACCTTGGTCCGCGCTGGCATGGAAGCTGTGGGCATCAAGGTTTTCGGTGCTCTGCCGCGCCGGGTCGAGATCGAAATGCCCGAGCGTCACCTCGGGCTGGTGCAGGCCGGAGAGCAGGAAAACCTGCCCGATTTGCTGGGGCAGGCGGCAGCCTTCGTCGCGGCCCATGTCGATATCCCGGCGCTTCGGGCCGCCGCGCGGGGCACCTTGCAGAACCCGCCCGCGCCCGCACAGATCACCCCGCCCGGACAGCGCATTGCGCTGGCGCAGGACAACGCTTTTGCCTTCGTCTATCCGCATCTGCTGGCCGGTTGGCGCGCGGCGGGGGCAGAGATTTTGCCCTTCTCCCCGCTGGCGGATGAAGCCCCCGACGACAGCGCCGACTGCTGCTGGCTGCCGGGCGGCTACCCTGAACTCCACGCAGGCAAACTCGCCGCCGCTGCGCATTTTCGCAAAGGGCTGCGCGATTTTGCCGAAACCCGCCCCGTGCACGGCGAATGCGGGGGCTATATGGCGATGGGTGCAGGTATCATCGACAAAGAAGGCACGCGGCACGAAATGGCGGGGCTTCTGGGGCTGGAGACCTCTTTCGCCAAGCGCAAGATGCATCTGGGCTACCGTCAGGCCGATCTTAACGCGCCGATCCCCGGCCATTCCGCGCGGGCCGAATTGCGGGGGCATGAGTTTCACTATGCCACCATCCTTGCCGAGCCCGACGCGCCGTTGGCCCGCATCACCGACGCCAACGGCCTTGAGGTGCCCGAAACCGGCTCGGTACGCGAGTTCGCGGGCGGCGGACGCGCCACGGGGACCTTCTTTCATATGATTGCGGCGCTGTGATGGGCGGCTTTGTTTCCTTCGTCTCCTCCGGTCCGGGTGATCCGGAACTGCTGACCGTCAAGGCCGTGGCGCGGTTGCAGGCGGCTGATGTGGTGTTGTTTGATGACCTGAGCGCGGGCCCGATTTTGGAGCACGCGCGGCCCGATGCGGACCTAATCGGCGTCGGCAAACGGGCCGGGCGCGCGTCGCCAAAGCAAGACCATGTGAGCCGGGTCTTGGTCGATCATGCGCAGGCCGGGTTGAATGTTGTTCGGTTGAAATCCGGTGACAGCGGCATGTTCGGGCGGCTGGAGGAAGAGATCATCGCGCTGCGGGCAGCGGATATTCCTTTCGAGATCGTGCCGGGCGTGACCGCCGCCTCCGCCGCCGCCGCGACCGCAGGCATCCCGCTGACCCGCCGCATGACGGCGCGGCGGGTGCAATTCATTACCGGCGCAGATGTGACTGGCGAACTGCCGAGTGATGTGAACATGGCCGCCTTGGCCGATCCGATGGCGACCACCGTGGTCTATATGGGCAAACGCACCTTTGCCGGGCTTGCCGCGCGGCTGATCGAACACGGGTTGCCCGGCACCACGCCCGCACTGCTGGCCGAGGCGGTTTCGACTCCGGCGGAGAAGGTGCAGCGCTTTACCATCGAAACTCTGGCGCGCCATCTGGAGAGCGCCAGCAGCACCACGCCCGCGCTGATCTTTTACGGGCCTTTGGCCGAGTTCGAGGCGTGAAAGTCTTCGTTTGCACCTCTTGCACCGACGATGGCGGCTTTCTGGACGTGGTCCGCGCCGGATTGTCTGACGTGGCGGTCGAGGGCATCGACTGTATGTCAGGCTGCACACGGGCGCAGACGGTTGCCTTTCGCGCGCCGGGCAAGGTGGCCTATCTGTTCGGAGAGATCACGGAAGCCGACATGGATGATCTGCGCCGCTTCGTGACGCTCTATGCCGCCTCTTCTGATGGCACATTCCCCGACGCGCGGGTGCTCGGCGGGCTGCGTTTAAAGGCAATCGCGAGGATACCGGGATGACTGATCTGGAACTGACATTGATCGGCATCGGCACCGGCAACCCTGAACATCTGACGCTGCAAGCGATCCGGGCGATGAACGCGCAAGACCTGATTCTGATCCCGCAAAAGGGCGCGGGCAAGGACGATTTGGCAGGTCTCCGGCGCAGTGTCTGCGACGAGGTGCTGACCAATGAGGCGGTGCAGATCGTCGGCTTCGACCTACCCGTGCGTGACCCCGCGATTGAGGAGTATCGCGCCCGCGTCGACCAGTGGCATGACGCGATTGCAGATGCATGGCGCGCGGCAATGGCGCAGCATCCAACGGCGCGGCGGGTGGCGCTGCTGGTCTGGGGCGATCCGTCGCTCTATGACAGCACCCTGCGCATCGCCGCGCGGCTGGATCCTGCACCCCGCATGACGGTGATCCCCGGCATCACCTCGCTGCAAGGGCTGACCGCGTCTCATGCGATCCCGCTGAATGAAATCGGTGCGCCCTTCATGGTGACAACCGGGCGGCAGCTGCGCGACCACGGCTGGCCCGAGGGGGTCGATACGCTGGTCATCATGCTGGATGGCGACTGCGCCTTTCAGATCTTGCCGCCTGCGGGCGTGACGATCTGGTGGGGCGCCTATGTCGGCATGGCTGAAGAGATCATCCGCCACGGCCCGCTGGCTGAGGTTGCCGAAGACATCATCGCCACACGCGCGGCGGCGCGGGCGGCGCATGGGTGGATCATGGATATCTACTTGCTGCGCCGAGGCTAAGGCTCAGGTATTTGGGTCAACCTTGCCGCGCATCGCCTTAACCTCGCCACGCACCTTCTTGGCCTTGAGGCGGCGCTTCTTCGACGCCAGCGTCGGACGGGTCGCGATGCGGCGTTTGGGCGGGGTGAGGGCGGTGCGGATCAACTCGGCCAGCCGTTCGCGGACCAATTCGCGGTTGCGCGCCTGACTGCGGGTTTCATCACATTGCAATACCAGCGCCCCTTCGGTGGTCCAACGCCGCCCGGCCAAACGGCGCAGGCGGTTCTTGACCGGCTGCGGCAGGGAGGGCGAGGTGGCGGCTTCGAACCGCAATTCCACCGCCGAGGAGACCTTGTTCACATTCTGCCCGCCGGGACCGGAGGCGCGCATGAAGCTTTCGGTCAGCTCCCAGTCGTGAATGGCGATGTCATCGTTGATGTGCAGCATGAGCTCTCCTTGCCCGGTAACATGCCAGTCTGCGCCGTGAGGGTGAAGGGGGAATGCGAAATGGGCCGCCCCTTGCGGAACGGCCCAATCGAATGGTTTCAGGAGGGGGATCGGTTAGACCGATGTCCACCAGGTGGTTGCACTGCCAGGGGCTGCCCTAGCAAGAAACCCCGCTGGTTGTTCCGACACCTCGCTCCAATACCTTTCTTGACACTGGATCACCTCCTTTACATTTGTTGAACTCACCCTGAGCGTTGCACAGGTTTTGAAATTCGCAAAGCGTTTTTTTGGACGGTGCGGCGGCAAGGGGGCGGGCCCCCTTGCGCCGGTATCAAGCGCGGGCGGTCAGCCGTGCGGTCAGCAGCCGAAAGGGGATCAGCGCCGCCAGCGCGATGGCCAGTTTCACCGACCAATCCGCCACGGCGAGCGAGACCCAAAGCGGCGCAACGGGGCCTGCGCCCAACAGTGGCAAAGCCTCGGTCGCCCAAGCGACATCGGTCGCGGGGTGGATGAACGACAGGCTGGCCGAGAACGCGATGGAGAAAAATAGCGCCGTGTCGATCGCGCTGCTGATCAGCGTGCTGATCAGAGGCGCGCGCCACCATGCGCCCTCGCGGAACCGGTTGAAAATCGTCACGTCCAAAAGCTGCGCCACGAGGAATGCAGAGCCCGAGGCAATCGCGATGCGGACCGTCACCAGCGGGCCGAATTCGCCCATGATCTGTGTCCCAATGAGCGAGCAGATCAACCCGACGACAAACCCCACCAACACGACCCGGCGGGCGGCAGAGGCCCCGTAAAGGCGGTTCATCACATCGGTGACGAGGAACGCCAGCGGATAGGTGAAAGCGCCCCAAGTCAGCCACTGGCCGAATAGAAACTGAACAAGGATATTCGAGGCCACGACGATGGCGGCCATGGCAAGAATGCCGGGAAGATAAGTGCGTGTCATATGTGGACCGTTTTGTGCAAGGGTGCGGCGACTTGGCCTGCGGGATCGCAGACGGAACGGTCTTTAGCCCTCGAAACCCGGTTTGGCAAGGATCAACTCTACCACCTCATTGCGCTGCATGACGAAGAAGTTGTCGTCCGACAGTAGTGTCAGCCGGGTTTGCCCCGCCGCGTCCTGCCAAGTGCTGAGCGCTTCGAGGTTGTCATATTGACCGGGGCCGGAAGTCAGCAAGGTTATCTCCCCAAGCCCCGGCGCGGTCAAATCAAAGCTGCGGATGCGGCTGCGAAAGCCCAATGGCGTGATCGTCCGCTCCAGCAGATAGAGCGTGCCATCCTCGGCAAAATCCGCGTCCACCGGCAAGAACGGCCCATGGCGTGGGATCTCTGCGGCGATTGTCCATGCGGTGCCATCAAAGGCATAAAGCGGGATGGGGCCCGATGTGGGGTCGCCGCCTTCGGGGGCCGCAAAGAGCCGTCCATCGGGATGAGCGGCCAATGTCTCCATCCCTGCGTTCGGCGCGAACTTGGCAAAGTCGTCATGTCTGGGCAGCGGGGTGGTGACGCCACTCTCTGGCGACAAGCGCGCGACGTGGTGATCGTGTTCGAACGAGATGTAGAGGTGCCCCCGGCCATCGCGGGCCAGCGCTTCGGCATCGCGCATTTGACCGCGCAGGGCTTTGCCATCGGCCCCTTTGAGCGGGGCGTTTTCCTCAAGCTCAAGGGCAACCAAATGGCCCGCCTCGCGAACCATGCGCGCCTGCACGACGCGGCCCCGGTCCGAGACCGCCGTCAGGCGGGTGCCATCGGCATTGACCTCGACGCCGGAAAAGCCACCGAACCACGGGGCCGGGTGGCTCCATGTCAGCACGCTGTCCACCTGCACCACCGGCTCTGTCTGCGCGGCGGGGGCCACGCAGGCAATCAGCAGGAAGAGCGGGAGGCAAGCGCGGATCAGTTTGCGTTCAAAACGGCGTTGCATTGGGCAGGCAGGTCCGCAAGCAAGATGTCACGCTTGGGCTTGGGTGTCGTTTTGCGCGCGTTCGGATCGGGCTTTGGCGGGTTCAGGATATTAGCCTGCCACTGGCGCGCATCGGCGCAGCCGTCACCGGGTGGGGGTGGCGCCTGATCCACACAGCCGCGCGCGCCTGTTGGGCAGGCAATACGGACGTGGAAATGATAGTGATGCCCGTACCAAGGCCGGATTTTGCGCAGATAGCTGCGGTCGCCTTTCTCATCGGCGCACATTTGCACCTTGGCACCGGGGAAAACAAAAATGCGTGCGGTACGGGGGTCTTGAGCTGCGGCCTTGATCACTTCGTGATGCGCAGGTGTCCAAGAGGAATTCACATAGGCCCCGCTGGAGCGGCGCATGGAGATGGAGGAGATATTCTCGCGTTGCGCCCGGCTGAGGTTCAGCGACTTCGGCGGCAGCATCCAGATATCGGCGTCCAAGCCGATCTGGTGGCTGGCGTGACCGGTCAGCATCGGCCCCCCGCGCGGCTGGCTCATATCGCCGACATAGATGCCTTCCCAACCCGGCTGCTGCGCGGCCTTGCGGCTGAGTTTCTTAACCATGTCGACCATCTCGGGGTGGGCCCAGTTGCGGTTGCGCGACAGGCGCATGGCCTGCCAAGTCGGCCCCGTCTCGGGTAATTGCTCGGCCCCGGCGAGGCAGCCTTTAGAGTAGCTGCCGAAAGCCGCCGAGGATTGCGTAGAGGCAAAGCTCTTGGCCCCGAAAAGCCGCTTGGCGGCGACCGTGCTCAAGGCGCCGCCCGAAGAGCCGATGGTCGGCAGGGCGACTTTCTCGCCGCTGATGTCGGTTTCGGTCCGGCCGCCCCCGCAAGAGGCAAGCGCAAAGGCCAGCGCCACGGAGGTCAGGGTGCGAAGCAGCGTCATGTGGCGAAATCTCCCTTGGGTTTGACCCAGGCTAACAGGATCAAACCGACGATGAAAAGCCCCACAACGGGGGTGATCCCCAGCCGTTGGCTGCCGGTGAGGTCGCTGGTCAGGGCAATCAGCGCGGGGGCGAGGAAGGAAGTGGCCTTGCCCGAAAGCGCATAGAGGCCAAAAGCCTCGGTCATACGCTCGGGGTTTCCTTGCCGTGTCAGCATGTTACGCGAGGAAGCCTGTAGCGCACCGCCCGCCGCCCCGATAGAGGCACCAGCGACGTAGAAGAGGATATCCGGCAGGGCAGACCCCTCAGGCAAAGAAACGCCCATGACAGAATTCGGCCCCAACGAGATGATCAAACAGGCAGTCGCCACAAGGATGATGCAGCAGGCCACGATCACCGGCATCGGCCCGATGCGCCGGTCGATCCGCCCGCCCAACACGCAGAACACCGCGCCCGAGATGGCGGCAAGGATGCCAAAGATGCCGATCTCTTGGATCGACCAATCCAGCACGCCAAGCGCATAGACCCCGCCAAAGGTATACATCCCATTCAGCGCGTCGCGGTAAAACATCGAAGATCCGAGATAGGCCAGCAGCGAGGGGTGTTTTGGCAGGTCCCGTAATGTGCGCGCCAGATCCGACAATCCCGCGCCCACACGGTAGCGTTGGGCATCGGGCTTCGGCGTGTCGCGCACATAGAGAAAGAAGGGGATCATAAAGACCGCGTACCAGATCGCGGTAAGCGGCCCGACAATACGGGTGTCAGCCTTCGTCGCCGTATCCAGCCCGAAGAGCGGAGATAGCCCCGCCATCGTGCGCCCATTCGCGCCGCTTTGGAACAGAGCAATCATCGCGATCAGCGCCAGCACACCGCCAGCATAGCCAAAGGCCCAGCCATCGCCAGAGATGCGCCCGCGCTCATCGGCGTCTGGGTGCAGTTCCGGTAGGTAGGCGTTGGTAAAGATCGTGGCAAATTCCATCCCGACCAAGCCGATGCCGAAAAAGAACAGTGCCCAAAGCAAAGAGAAATTCGCCGGGGCTGTCCACCACAGGGCGGCTGCGCCGATCACATACATCGCCGAAAACAGCCAGATCCATGGCATCCGACGGCCCGAGGAATCTGCCACCGCGCCCAAGATCGGGGCCAGTATGGCAATTGCGATCCCGGCCAGCGCCAGACCATAGCCCCAATAGGCCTGTGCTTGGGCTTTCGCGGCGGAAAGCTCCATCCCGCCGTCGACCAGCGCGTTGGTCGCGGTTTGGGCGAAATAGGGACCAAAGATAAAGGTCAGCAGCAGGGTGTTGTAAGGCTGGCTGGCCCAGTCGAAAAAGTACCATCCCCAGATGCGCTTACGCCCGCCTGTCTGTGCCATGTTGCGCCCCTTCGCGGCCTGCTCTTTTCCAAGTTAGAGCAGGGCGCGGCGCAAGGCGCAAGCGCCAGTCGTGGCGGGGCAGAAACGTTGGGCTGCCGGTCGGGTCAGGCGGAATGGTGCTGTGCAGCTTCGGGCACGGGCGCGCCGTCCTGCATCGGCGGCCAAGGCCGGTGCGCATCGGCACGGATCCATTCGGCCACCCAGCCCGGCACCTCAGGCGAAGGTTGCTGCCGTCCCATGGCGCGCAGCACCTTTTCCGGCGGGATCAACCCATTGCGATCGGTCACGGCAGAGCGATACAGCACATGGCTCGCGCATTCGCCGTTCTTCTTCCACATGGATTGCTCAAGATAGATGAACTTGTCATCCCAACACAGCGTCCGGCTGCGCATCTCGAACTTCTCAAACATGCGGATGCGGCGCCGGAAACGTGTGCTGGAGCCTGCGATTGTGATCGCCCATTTGTTTTGGCGAAGCAGCGTAATCAACCCGGCACGCTGCGCCATGGCGGTGCGGCCCAGATCATAGAGCGACAGCGCCCGCCCGTTGTTCAGCTCCATCCAGATATCGAGGTCATGCGGCCAGCAGATGTGATGGCTGACATGGGTGTCGGTCAGGTTTTCCAGAGGCGCCTGCCGCGCGGCGACGATGACGTCTTTGGCCATGCGGATGATCGGGAACATGAGACTTTCCTTTTTGATAGTGACGCGGATTTGCGGCGGAAGGCCCGCGCGGTCAAGCATATACGTCGCGGCACTCTTGCCCTTTGCGGACGGGGCGCTTAACTGTCTTGCGTCACACCAAGGGGATATTCCATGACGTCACTGTTCCAAATCCTGATGCTGCTTTTGAACATCGTTTGGTTCATTGTCATCGCACATGTCATCATGTCTTGGTTGATCAACTTTCAGGTGCTGAACCTGCGCCAGCCCTTGGTCGCGCAAATCTGGGACGGGCTGAACCGCATTCTAGAGCCGGTTTATAGCCGCGTGCGCAATGTGATCCCGCCGATGGGTGGTCTGGATCTGGCGCCGTTGATCGTGCTGATCGTCGTGGCCATCGCGCGGATCGTGCTGACAAACAACGCCGCGGCCTTCTACTGACCCGTGCCAAGCCCGGTCCGCGCGCCCATGTCGCGTGCATCTGGCCTTGTTCACGGTTTGTTAGTGTGGGAGTCTGCATAAAAAGAGCAGACAATCTTACAGGTTCCCCATGACAGGCGCTGCCACGCTTCTTCGTGATGTATTCGGTTTCGACGGGTTCCGCCCCGGCCAACAAGAGATTGTGGAGGCCGTGACCGAGGGCGAGAACGTGCTTGCCATCATGCCCACGGGCGGCGGTAAATCTTTGTGTTTCCAACTGCCCGCGCTGATGCGCGAGGGGGTGACGGTGGTCATCTCCCCGCTGATTGCGCTGATGCGCGATCAGGTGCGCAGCCTGCAAGAAGCAGGCGTCGCGGCGGGCGCGCTGACTTCGGGCAACACAGCCGAAGAGACCGACGCGGTTTGGGAAGCGTTGGAGGCGGGCACCCTCAAACTGCTCTATATGGCACCGGAGCGGCTTGCCGCAGGCTCGGCCATGGGCATGTTGCGCCGTGTCGGCGTCAATCTCATCGCCGTGGATGAGGCGCATTGCGTCAGCCAATGGGGCCATGATTTCCGTCCCGATTACCTTCGCATCGGTGAATTGCGCCGCACGCTGAAAGTGCCGCTGGCTGCCTTCACCGCCACGGCGGACGCCGAAACGCAGGTGGAGATTGTTGAGAAACTGTTCGACGGCACGCCCCCGCGCGCCTTCCTGCGCGGGTTTGACCGGCCCAACATCCACCTCGCCTTTGCCGCCAAGAACAAACCACGCGATCAGATCCTGAACTTCGCCGCCGCCCGCAAGGGGCAGTCGGGCATCGTCTATTGCGGCACGCGGGCCAAGACCGAAGGGCTTGCCAAGGCGCTGCGCGATCAGGGGCAAACGGCACTGCATTACCACGGTGGGATGGAGGCCGAAGACCGCCGCATCGCTGAGCGGCGCTTTCAGCAGGAAGACGGGCTGATCGTCTGCGCCACGGTGGCCTTTGGCATGGGGGTCGACAAGCCCGACATCCGTTGGGTCGCCCATGCGGATCTGCCTAAGTCGATTGAGGCCTATTATCAGGAGATTGGCCGCGCCGGGCGTGATGGTGCCCCGGCTGAGACGCTGACCCTCTTTGGCCCCGACGACATCCGCCTGCGCCGGAGTCAGATCGACGAAGGCCTCGCCCCGCCCGAACGCCGCGCCGCCGATCACGGGCGGCTCAACGCGCTGCTCGGTTTGGCCGAGGCGTTGGAGTGTCGTCGCCAGACCTTACTGGGCTATTTTGACGAGTCCGAAATCACCTGCGGGCGCTGCGACCTCTGCGACAACCCGGCGGATGTGTTCGACGGCACCACGGCAGTGCGCAAAGCGCTCTCGGCCATGCTGCGCACCGACGAATGGTTCGGCGCGGGCCATCTGATCGACATCCTTTTGGGCAATGAGACCGAGAAGGTCCGCCAACGCGGCCATCAATCGCTGCCCACTTACGGCGTCGGCGGCGAATACAGCCGTAATGAATGGCAGGCGGTGTTCCGGCAGATGATGGGCCATGACCTCGTGCGCCCTGATGCCGAACGTCACGGGGCCCTGCGCATGACCGATGCCGCCCTGCCGATCCTACGCGGTGAGGCGTCGATCAACCTGCGGCGGGACACGATCAAGGCGGCAGGGGCCAATCGCCGACCTGCCGTCAAAGCGATGGTCAGTGATGAAGACGCGCCGCTGCTGTCGGCCCTCAAAGCCAAGCGCCGCGCATTGGCCGAGGCGGCGCGCGTGCCTGCCTATATCATCTTCACCGACCGCACCCTGATCGAAATGGCCGAGGCGCGCCCGCAAAACCTAGATGCCATGGCCCGTATCGGCGGCGTGGGCGCGAAAAAGCTGGAAAACTACGGCGCCGCCTTCCTTGAGGTCATCAACGGCGAAGCGCAGCCGATGCATAAGGCCCGGCGTAAACTGGCGGGCCGCGATGCGGGCAATGTCTATGACCAGTTGTTGCAGGTGCAGGCCGATCTGGCGCGCGGCGAACAAGGCACCGAAAAGCCGCTGAGCTGTTCTGCCGCGATGCTGGCCAAGGTCGCACAACTGCGCAGCGCCGACAGCTCCGCGATTGAACGTTTGCTCGGCGACAAACGCGCCGAACGCTTTGGCCCCGCCTTTCTGGACGTTCTGCGCGACGCGGGCTAAATCACCCCCGACACGCCCCAAGGAGACTGCCATGCTCGTCGTTATTTCCCCCGCAAAACGCCTTGATTGGGCCGAACGCGATGTCGCGGTTACCCAGCCTGATTTTCAGGAAGACGCAGTACGGCTGGCGACGACCGCGCGCAATCTCACCTTGGGCAACCTCAAAGACCTGATGGGGCTGAGCGACGATCTGGCCCGTCTCAACCGCGACCGGTTTCAAGCGTTCGAAGCCGAGCCCGCTGCCGAGGTCACCCGCCCCGCCGCGCTGGCCTTCGCAGGCGATACCTATCAAGGGCTGGAGGCCGCGAGCCTTGATGCCGATGAGATGACCTATGCCCAAGAGCACCTGCGCATCCTCTCGGGGCTTTACGGCGTGCTCCGCCCGCTCGACGCGATCCAAGCCTACCGGCTGGAGATGGGCAGCAAGCTGAAAACCCGCCGCGGCGGCAACCTCTATGACTACTGGCGCGACAGCCTGTCAAAGGCGCTGAACGCGCAGGCCGAGGCAACCGGCAGCGATGTTCTGGTGAACTGCGCCAGTCAGGAATACTTCGGCGCGGTAGATCTCAAGGCGCTGAAACTGCGGGTGATCACCCCGCAGTTCATGGAAGACAAGGGCGACGGTAAGGGGCCGAAAATCGTCAGTTTCTTTGCCAAGAAGGCGCGCGGCGCCATGGCGCGGTATATCGTGCAGCACCGGGTGAATGATCCCGAAGGGTTGCAGGATTTCGACAGCGGCGGCTATGCCTATCAGCCCGATGCCTCGACCCCCGAGCGTCCGGTCTTTGTCCGGCCCTATCCGTCGACCTGATCTGGGGGCGGGGGGCGATGCGCGCGATCCCGCCATATGCCACCCGCCGGGCAATTGCCGCGCATGGCGAAGGGGGGTAGACCTAGCGCCATGAAATACCCGCTTGTTACCGCCGCCCTTCTTGCCTGCGCCACACCGCTTGGCGCGCATCCGCATATCTTTGTCGATACGGGGCTTGAGGTGATTGTCGATGCCGAGGGGCGGTTGACCCATCTGCGGATCACATGGGCCTATGACGAATTCTATTCTCTGTTGGTGACCGAGGATCGCGGGCTCGACCCCGATTACGATGGCGTGTTGACCGAGCCAGAGGTGGCCTCACTCAACGGGTTCGACATGCAGTGGATCGAAGGGTTCAACGGCGATACGGTCTTGCTGAACGGCGGTGAAAAGATCGCGCTTTCCAGCCCGCAAGAGGTGGCGACGACCTTTTCCGAGGGCCGGATCATCACCAGCCATCTGCGCGCGGTCGAGGGCGATGCGCCTCACGCGGATGGGCTGGTCATCAAACCCTATGACCCGACCTATTACACCGCTTATGAGGTGACGCAGAAAGTGACCGTCCAAGGCAGTGACGCCTGTCGCGCGCGGGTCAAGATGCCTGAGATGAACGCCGATCTGCGCGAACTTCAGCAGGATCTGAGCGCCTTGGACGCGAATACCGATCCGAACGATGTCGGCCTGCCTGAAATTGGCGAAGCCTTGGCCAATGAAGTGGTGATCACATGCGACGCATCATAGCGCTGGCCGCCTTCGCGACCTTGCTGGCGCTGGCGGCGCTGTGGTGGACGGGGGGCTTTAACGCCCTTGCCCATTGGGCGGCGGGACAGCAGCGCGGGTTTCAAAACAGCATCGCCAGCGGGCTGCGCGCCACGCGGGGCGGCGATACGGCGGCGTTCTGGACGGTGCTGCTGGCATCTTTTGCCTACGGCGTGGTGCATGCGGCAGGGCCGGGGCATGGCAAGATCGTGATTGGCGGCTATGGGCTGGCGCGCTCTGTGCCCATGCTGCGGCTGTCGCTGATCGCTTTGGCCGCCTCGCTGGGTCAAGCGGTGACGGCGGTGGCCTTGGTCTATGCGGGGATCCTGCTTTTGGGCCTTGGCCGTGAGGCGCTGGTGGGCGTGACAGAAGACATCATGGCCCCGGCAAGCTACGGCGCGATTGCCCTTATCGGGCTTTGGCTGATCTGGCGCGGGCTGCGTCATGCGCGGCAAAAGGAAGCGGCGCACAGCGAAGAAGTTTGCGGCCATTGCGGTCATGCCCATGGGCCGAGCTTGGCACAGGTCCAGCAGGCGGGCAGCCTGCGTGATGCGCTGCTCTTGATTGCCGGGATCGCCATTCGTCCCTGCACCGGGGCGCTGTTCGTGCTGGTTATCACTTGGCATATGGGCATCGGCGGCGTCGGTGTTTTGGGCGCTTTCGCCATGGCGCTTGGCACCGGATTGATCACCATCGCCACCGGTCTTGCCGCCACGGGGTTGCGGGCGGGGGTGCTTGGAGGGCTCGCCGGATCGCCGCGCTTGGCGCAGGCCGCGGCGGTGGCAGAGCTAACGGCAGGGCTTATCGTCGTCACGCTTGCGGGCGGGCTGCTGCTCCGCGCGCTTTAACGGCGGCCTTCGCGCAGCCAAGCGGCAATGATGAACAGGGCCGAAAGCAACAACACCAACCACCCCGGCAGCAGCGGCGTTTGGCGCACATCGCGGGTCTCATAAGCACCACGGGGGGTCAGCCCCAGCCAACCGCGCCCGGCAGCAGGGCGGCCAAGGCGCACGTCGCGCAGGCGCGGCAGCCCATCCTCCACCCGTGCCACGCCACCGCGCAGGGTGTCGATGGCTGGGCGCAGGGCTGCGTCACTGGCAATCGTCTCAATAAACTCGCGCGGGGCAGCAGGGCCGAGGCCGATGACAGTCACCTCCTCCCCGTTTTCCAATCGGTAGAGGCCCATCTCTTCGCCCGTGAATTCAGCCTCAAAACGGCCCGGACCAGCGGGGGCGAGGGGCACTTCGGTGGTGCTGCCATCGGGGGCGGTGATGGTGACGGGGGGCACGGTTTCATCCAAGGTGCGCCGGGTGATGCGCATGGTGCGGCCCTGGGCGGTGGCGGTCAGCGCCTCTTCCTCAAGCTCGGGTTCTTTCATCATCCAATGGGCCAGACGGCGCAGCAGTTCCAACTGTGGACCACCGCCCTCATAGCCACGGTTCCATAGCCAAGCGTGATCTGAGGCCAGCAGCGCCACGCGGCCTTCGTCGACGCGGTCGAGCACCAGCAACGGGCGGTCGTCTGCGCCGCTCATGACCACATCGCCACGCTCAGCCGTCACATCGATCTGACGCAGCCAGCGGCCCCAATCGCCCTTGCCGGGCAACTCAGCGGTGACGGGATGGCGCTGACCAATGTCAGTCACGACGGGGGGGAAAGCTTTCTCCAGCACCCGCGCGGTGGGGGTGGCGGGCAGCACCGTGCCAAGCGGCGAGCGGTAGAGGCTGTCGGCACTGGCAAAGTCAGGCCCCGCAGCAACCAGCACCGCGCCGCCCTTGCGCACATATTGCGCCACATTATCGAGGTAGAGCGCAGGCAGGATGCCGCGCCGCTGATAGCGGTCAAAGATAATCAGATCGAAGTCGTCAATCTTGTCCATGAACAGCTCGCGCGTCGGAAAGGCGATCAGCGACAACTCGTTCACCGGCACGCCGTCCTGCTTGTCGGGCGGGCGCAGAATCGTGAAATGCACCAGATCGACCGCGCTGTCGGACTTCAGCAGGTTGCGCCATGTGCGCCCCCCGGGATGCGGCTCCCCCGAGACGAGCAACACGCGCAGACGGTCGCGCACCCCGTTCATCTGGATCAGCGCGGCATTGTTGCGGTCGGTCAGTTCCCCATCGGCTTTAGGCAGGGAAAAGCGGATCACATTGCGCCCGCCGTGGGGCAGGGTGACGGGCAGGTCGATGTCTTGGCCTACGGGGACGTTAAAGCTTTGCGGTTCCTCGCCGTCGACAGAGATATCAAGCTGGGTCAGCCCGTCACTCTCGGGCGCAGCGCCCAGATCGTCGATGCGCAACGTCAGTGTCACTGGCTCACCGATCATGGCAAAGGCCGGAGCGTTGCGGACGGTCAGGCGGCGGTCCCAATCCTCGGCAAGGCCTGTTTGCAGAAGGTGCAGCGGCGCGGGAAGGTCAAGCGGTAGGTCAGCGTCATGCACCCGGCCATCACTGACTGCCAAAATGCCCGCGATCCGCGAACGTGGCTCTTCGGCCAGCGCATCAGCCAAGGTGGTCATCAGCCGGGTGCCGGCATCCTCGGCCCCGTCCGGCACGGTGATCCGGCGCAGTTCAGTGTTGGGGCGTGCAGTGATGCGGGCGGCCATCGCCTCGGCGGCGGCATCGGTTTGATCGGCGCGGTCGGCAAGCCGCTGGCTGGCGCTCTCGTCTTCGAGCAGCAGGACGATGTCCGACAGCGGGGCGCGGTCTTCGGTTTGATAGGAGGGGCCAGCGAGCGCCGCCAAAACCACCGCTGCCGCCAATCCCCGCAGGGCCCAGCCCGACAGGCCACGCCACACCGCCAGCAGAACGCCGAGCGCGGCCAGCACCCCCAGCCCAATCAGCAGCGGCAGCGGGATCAGCGGATCGAAAAGCACGGTTCCGGTCATTGGCCCAACCTATCAAGCAGCGCAGGCACATGGACCTGATCGGATTTGTAGTTGCCCGTCAGCACATGCATCACAAGGTTCACGCCAAAGCGGTAAGCCAGTTCGCGCTGCCGCTCTCCGGCATAGCCGCGCCCGATGGGCAGCAGCGGCGCGCCATCACGGCGCACGGCCCAAGCGGCGGCCCAATCGTTGCCGCCGATCACCACCGGGGTCACTCCGTCATTGAGGTTGCGGAACGGCATGCCTTCGATCCGTTCGGCATCGGGCGGCGCGGCCTCAACCCAGACATCGCGGCTGGTGTAGCGACCCGGGTAGTCCTGCAGCAGATAGAAGGTGCGGGTCAGCACATGGTCGCCGGGCAGCGGCTCAAGCGGTGGGATGTCAAGCGGGGCGGCCAATTCCTGCAGCCTGCGCCCGTTCGGGCTGGCGGCACCGTAGCTCGCGATATCCGCGTCGCGGGTATCAAACAGGATCAACCCGCCCGAGCGGAGATAGTCGTTCAGCTTGCCATAAGCCTCGGTCGAGGGCTGCGGTTGATCGGGGGTGACGGGCCAATAGAGGATCGGGAAAAAGGCGAGTTCGTCTTGCTCCAAATCGACACCTGTAGGCAGGGCAGGCTCTACCGTGGTGCGAAAATAAAGCGTGTCCGACAGGCCGGTCAGCCCGGCGCGGGCGACTTCGTCAACGTCGCTATTCCCGGTCAGCACATGGGCCAGCGTGACTTCGGAGGCGGAGCGCACGGCAAAGCTTTCGGGGTCAGTCTCCTGCGCGTCGCCTATCTGTGGCAAGCCCAGCCCCAAGATCAGCGCCAGCGTACCAGCCGAGCGGCGCAGCAGCAGCCCCGAAAGGGCGAGAGAGGCCAGCACATCGGCGACCAACAACAGGATCGCGAGGCTCAGAAGCGCTCCGGCCAGCGGCTGTTCCGGCGGCAGCGTGAGACCACGCAGCGGCACATCCGATGGCCATGTGGCGGGGGTGAGCGTGGTCTCAGCAGTCAGCACATTGCGCGCCAGCCGTCGGTCTTCTGAGCCGTAGATGCCGGGGGGTAGCGCAGGGCCAGCGGGGGCCGAGATCAGGTCGGGCCCCGCGACGCCGGGCAGGTTGCCCGCGTCCGACAGGGTGCCGAAACCGTCCATCACCCGCAGCGGGGTCCATGTGGTGCCCTCAAGGCTACCGGCCTCGGGCGTGCTGGCGCCTGACGACACGGCCAGCCGCTCCATCATCTGCACGAAAAGACCCGACAGCGGCAGGGTCGACCATTCCGCCGTGGCGGTGACGTGGAAAAGTACGATCTGCCCCTGACCGACGGCCTTGCGCGTGACTAGCGGCGTGCCGTCACTCAGCGACGCAATCACCCGGTCGGCCAGTGTCGGGTCCGGTTGCGCCACGACCTGCGCGGAAACGGTCACGTCATCTGGCACCGGCAGGCCGAAGAAGGGAGAACCGTTGCGGAACGGGGCCAGCGCTTTAGGCTCCCCCCAAGACATCGCACCGCCCACGCTGCGCCCTCCGGCGCGCAGGCGCACGGGCATCAGCGGGTCTTCGTCGATGCGGCTCACGTCACTCGCCGCAATGCGCGGTCCGGCGAAGCGGATCAGCATGCCACCCGCATCAATCCACTCTTGCAGAGGCTCTGCTTCGGCGGGGCTGAGGGTGGCCACATCGGCCAGCACGATCACATCGGGGTTGGCGGGCAGCACGTCGGTCAGGGTGCCGTCGATCAGGTCAGCACTCGGGGCCAACGCCTGTTCGATATAATGCAGCGGCGAAAGCAGTTGCAGCCCTTCCTGCGCCCCGCGCCCGCTGATCAGCGCGACCTCGCGGCGGCGCAGCCCGTCGTCGACCAAGGTGCGCGCCCCGGCAGAACGTTGTCCTGCGATGTCGAAGGAGGTCAGTCGCGCGCGCAGTTCGGCGGGCAGCGACAGGGAGGTGGTGGCCTCTGTCGCCCCCGCCTCGAAACTGGCGTTGGCGGTGGCCAAAACGCGGGCATTGCCTGCGGGGTCGCGACCATGGGCCTGCACCACGGCCTCGCGCTCCGGGCCGGGAATGGCGCGGCGCAGGGTCAGGTCGATTGCGCCATCTTGGTAGACGGCGGGGGCGATGCCGATGACATTGCTCGCCGATTGATGCACCTCCACCGCGCCTTTGGATTGCAGCGCGGCGAGCAGGTCATCGCGGCCCGGATAGTCCAAGCCATCGCTGAACCACATTGTATCGAAGGCGGGCAGGTCGGCCATGATCTCAGCCGCGCGGGTGATCTCTGCCGGGGAAGGCTGCCACGGCGCGGGGGAAAGCCCTGCTAGGCGGCTACGCCACGCATCAGCGGATTGGAATGTTGGCACCTGCGGGTCGGTCAGGGTCAGGATGCCCACTGTCCGCTCGGCCCGTCCGGCGCGGGTCAGTTGCGCGTCTACGGCGGCCAACTGTTGGTCCCAGCGACTGGCCCCGGCCCATGATGTATCCAGCACCATCAACAGGGGGCCGCTGCCCTGTTCCGCTTCGGCCTGCGGGTTCAGCACCGGCCCGGCGAGGCCAACAATGATCGCAGCCACGGCCAGCATCCGCAGTAGCAGCAGCCACCACGGCGTGCGGTCCGTCGTGCTTTCGTCATCCGCCAAACCCAAGAGCAGTGCCACACCGGGAAAACGGCGGCGGATCGGGGCCGGGGGCACGGCACGCAGAATCAGCCAGAGGATCGGCAGCGCCAGCAGGGCCAGCAGCAGCCAAGGCGCGGTGAAACCGATGCCGCCGAAAACGCTCATGCAGCACTTCCTTGCCGCGCGTCCAACGCGCCATAGAGCCACAGCAGCGCCGACTGCGCCGACGCATCCGTGTGGTGTAGCCCGTAACGCCAGCCGGTGCGGGCGCAGAGTTGTTGCAATTCATCTTTGCGCGCCGCGAGCCGGTCGAAATAGCGGTCGCGCAGGTCATTCGCCTTCAGCGTCTCATGGCGCAGCGTGCCGCCGACGCTTTCGAAAATGGTACGGCCCACGAAGGGGAAGGCTTCCTCTGCCGGGTCGAGCAGGTGGTAAAGCACGCCGCGCACGCCACGGTCAGCGGCTTTGGTCAGCGCGGTGCGGACGGGGTCGAGTTCGCCCATGAAATCCGAGATAAAGATCGCCCGCGCATGGGGGATCATGCCGCGGTGTTCGGGCGGGGCATATTCGCGGGTGTCTTCTTGGCAGAGCAATTCGGCAAGACGCAGCACCTGCGGATTGCCGCGCCGGGGCGGCAGGGCAGTCCCGGTAAGGCCCACACGCTCGCCCCCGCGCAGCAGCAGGATCGACAGCGCCAACCCCAGCAACCGTGCGCGATCTGCTTTATCGGGCAGCCCTTTGTCAGAGGCAAAGCGCATCGACGCCCCCTGATCGACCCAGAGCATCACCGACTGGGCGATCTGCCATTCCCGCTCGCGCACGAACTCATGATCGCCCCGGGCAGAGCGGCGGTGATCGATCATGCGGCGGCTGTCGCCCATCTGCGCCGGACGGTATTGCCAAAAATCATCCCCCGTCCCTGCACGGCGAAGGCCATGGGCACCGGGTAGCACGGCACCTGCCAAATGCTCGGCCCGCGCCAAAAGCGCGGGAAGCCGGGCCGCCTCGCCCTCGGCGTCGGCCCTGAGGGTTAGGGGGGAATGGGTCACGCGGCGGCCTTTTTCCCGATCAATTGACCGGCGGTGGCGTCGATCAGCCCTTGCAGGCTTTCGCCGCGTGCGCGGGCGGCAAAGTTCAACGCCATCCGGTGGCTCAACACCGGGCGGGCCATCGCCAGCACGTCTTCGGCAGAGGGGGCAAGCCGCCCCTCCAGCAGCGCACGGGCGCGGACCGTCAGCATCAGCGCTTGCGCGGCACGGGGGCCGGGGCCCCAAGCGACACTCTCGCGCACCGCCGGGGTGGCCTCAGGTTCATGGGGGCGGAAGGCGCGGACGAGGTCAAGGATTAGCTCCACCACGCTGTCGCCCACGGGCATCCGGCGCAGCAGGGTCTGGGCAGAGAGCAGATCTTCGGTGGTGAAGACCGGGCGCACCGCGCCCTCTTCGACACCGGTGGTGGCCAGCAGAATGTCCCGCTCCGTCGGGCGGTCGGGGTAGGCCACGTCGATCTGTACAAGGAAACGGTCAAGCTGCGCTTCGGGCAGAGGATAGGTGCCTTCTTGCTCGATCGGGTTTTGAGTGGCCAAGACGTGGAAGGGCTGGCCGAGGGCGCGGTCTTGGCCCGCCACAGTCACCGTCTTTTCCTGCATCGCCTGCAAAAGCGCCGACTGGGTACGCGGACTGGCGCGGTTGATCTCATCGGCCATCAGCAACTGGCAAAAGATCGGCCCTTCGATAAAGCGAAAGGCACGGCTGCCATCAGGCGCGGTGTCGAGCACTTCGGAGCCGAGGATATCGGCGGGCATCAGATCGGGGGTGAATTGCACGCGGTTGCCGTGCAAGCCCATGACGGTGCTCAAGGTCTCGACCAGACGTGTCTTGCCCAAGCCCGGCAGGCCGATCAACAGCCCGTGGCCACCGCAGAGCAGAGCCGCGAGCGCGAGGTCCACGACCTGCTCTTGCCCGACGAACCGCCCGGTGATCGACTGCTTGGCCTCGCCCAGTTTTTCGGTCAGCGCTTCGATTTGCGCGATCAGGTCATCCGCTTCGGCCATGACATTTCTTTCTCCGGAGTTATATCTTCCAGGTGTAAGTGTATCGCGACCAAAGGGAATGGCAAAACCAATGAGCGGACAAAATACCGTGACACCCACCGCAGACGGTCTGATCGAAGCTGCCAAGGCCGCGAAAACGCGCGGAACCCCGCCGCTTGAGAAATGGAACCCGGAATTCTGCGGCGATCTGGACATGCAAATCAAACGCGACGGGACGTGGTTTTACCAAGGCACGCCGATTGGGCGGATCGAATTGGTCAAATTGTTCGCTTCGATTCTCTGGCGCGAGGGGGATGACTATTTCCTCAAGTCCCCGGTCGAGAAGGTGGGCATCACGGTCGAAGATGCGCCCTTTGTCGCCGTGGATTTTGAGGCTGAAGGCGCGGGCGCGGCGCAGCAGTTGCGGTTTATCAGCAATCTGGGCGATGTGGCCGAAGCCGGCCCGGAACATCCGATCCGCGTGGTGCGCGATGAAGAGACGGGCGAGCCCTCGCCCTATGTGTTGGTGCGTCGGAACCTTGAGGCGCTGATCGACCGAAAGAGCTTCTACCGTCTGGTCGATCTGGGCCAGCACCGCGATGGCTGGTTTGGTGTCTGGTCGGGTGGGGAATTCTTTGGCATCATCCCTTCGGAAGACCTGCCGTAAACTCACCGAAAGACCTGAATGCCGATCACCCCCGCCGCCAACCTATCGCTGCTTTGGTCCGAACTGCCCTATCTGGACCGGTTCGACGCGGCGGCAGAGGCGGGGTTTGGCGCGGTCGAAGTGTTGTCTCCCTATGGCATCCCCGCGAAAGAGACGCAGCGCGCCTTGCTGCGCAACGGGTTAACCCTTGCCCTGATCAATGCCCCACCGCCGAATTATACCGGCGGTCAGCCCGGTTTCGCGGCCATTCCGGGCGGGGAGGCACGCTTTGCCCATGATATGCGCCGCGTCTGGCGCTATGTCGACGCGCTGCGGCCCAGAATGGTGCATGTCATGGCCGGAGAGACCGAGGGGGCAGCGGCGACAGAGACTTTTATGGCGAACCTCCGCTATGCCGCCGCCGAGGCGCCGCCGGGGGTCACGTTGATGATTGAGCCGCTCTGCCCGCAGGCCAAGCCGGGCTATTTCCTGAACGATTATGCTCAGGCGGCAGAGCTTCTCGCGGCAGTGGACGCGCCCAATGTGGCGCTGCAGTTCGACAGTTTTCACGCGCAGATGATCCACGGCGATGCTGTCGCGGTGTTTGAGGAATACCGCCGCCTTATCCGCCATGTGCAGCTAGGTGATGCGCCAGAGCGGGGGGCGCCGGGCAGTGGCAAAGTCGATTTCGACGGGCTCTTCGCCGCGCTTCGGGCGGGCTATGACGGTTTTGTTAGCGGGGAGTATATTCCGGATGTGGCGACAGAGCAGACGCTTGGATGGGTGGCCGCCTTAGGGGAATGACACCGGCGCATCGTCGGGCTGCCACTGGGGGTATTTGCTCATTACGCTTTCGAACCGGGGCGAGGCGAGGAACCGGTCGAGCCAGCCGCGCAGGGCGGGCCAATCCTGCGCGTCGAACCAGTCACGGTCGATGAAGGCGAACTGCCGCACGAAGGGCAGGATCGCGTAATCTGCCAGCGTGGGACGGTCGAAAATCCAATCGTCCAGTTGCGCGTCGAGGTCTTGGAGAAAGGCTGTGGCCTTGGCGCGTTGTTCTTCGGGGTCCACATTGGGATAGCGGGTGGCGTATTTGGTGCGGTCCAGCGCGTCTTTGAACGGGCCATCGGCGCGGGCGATCCAATCGTGCCCCTCGGGCGGCATGTCGCACCAGCCTTCGGGATCGTTCTGGGCCAGCGCCCATTTCATGATGTCGAGGCTTTCGTCGATGGGGCCGGTTTCGGTGACGAGGCAAGGGACGGTGGCGGTGGGCGAGGCGTCGAGGAAGGCTTGCGGTTTGTCGCGCAGCACGACTTCGCGCAGGTGGACGGGCGTTTGCGCGGCGGCGATGGCGAGCCGGGCGCGCATGGCATAGGGGCAACGGCGGAAGGAGTAGAGGATTGGGGTCATGGCAGTGTATCTAGGGGCAGCGCGACAATAGTGCAAAGGGGCAGCGCCTGCCTGCGGGTCGGCGATCGGGCAGAAGTTTCTACCGCTTTATGGCTCAGTCTGGATGTGCGCCCGAGAGGTTTTACCCAGCCTCACCAAATCGCCTACCCGGGGGGCGGGCAGGCGATGGCCCGGTGCCTGCGACTTGATTCCGGGCCGGTACTTCATTTCACCCTACTGAAACGGTGTCGGCGGAAGCCCCTTGCCGGCAAAGCGCGCCACGTCATCCACCCGCTTTGACCGCGCCGTCGTGGTCCGCGCCGCGTCGATCCATGCCAGCGCATCGGCGCGCAACTCAGCGCTGTAGCCGTCCCAACCGGCCTGCGCGCCGGTCTCTTCCAACGCTTGGGCGAGGTCTTCGGGGAGGTCTGTATGAGCCATCAATGCGCCTCCGCCCAGTTGGCACCAACGCCGGCGTCGACGATCAGCTTCACATCCAGCTTGACCACCGGATCATTGGCGTTTTCCATCACTTCACGCGCGGCGGCAATCAGCGCATCTTCGGCCCCTTTTTCCACCTCGAACAGCAGTTCATCGTGCACCTGCAACAGCATCGTCGCGGGCAAATCGGCGATGGCCTCGGGCATCCGAACCATGGCGCGGCGGATCACGTCGGCGGCGGTGCCTTGGATCGGCGCGTTGATCGCGGCGCGGGCGGCGAAACCGGCCTGCGGCCCTTTGGCCCCGATGTTGGGCGTGTTGATCTTGCGACCGAACAGCGTCTGCACAAACCCATGCTCTTTGGCGAAGGCTTTGGTGTCGTCCATATAGGTGCGGATGCCGGGGAAACGTTCGAAATAGCGGTCGATAAAGCCCTGCGCCTCGGCCCGTGGAATGCGCAGGTTGCGCGCGAGGCCGAACCCGGAGATGCCGTAGATCACCCCGAAGTTGATCGCCTTGGCGTTGCGGCGAATTTCCGGGGTCATCTGATCCATCGGCACGTCAAACATCTCGGACGCGGTCATGGCGTGGATGTCATCGCCGCGCTCGAAGGCTTCCTTGAGCGCGTCGATCTGCGCGATATGCGCCAGAATGCGCAACTCGATCTGGCTGTAGTCCAGCGCCACCAGCACCTTGCCCTCGGGCGCGACGAAAGCCTCACGAATGCGGCGGCCTTCTTCGGAGCGGATCGGGATGTTTTGCAGGTTCGGGTCGGTCGAGGCGAGCCGCCCCGTCGCCGCCCCGGCGATGGAATAGCAGGTGTGCACCCGACCCGTGTCGGCGTTCACATGGTCTTGCAGCGCGTCGGTATAGGTCGATTTCAGCTTGGACAACTGCCGCCAATCCAGCACCCGACGGGCGAGGTCATGTTCGGTCGCCAGATCCTCCAGCACATCTGCGCCGGTGGAATATTTGCCGGTCTTGCCCTTCTTGCCGCCCTCAAGCCCCATCTTGCCAAACAAGATTTCACCAAGCTGCGCGGGGGAGCCGACGTTGAACGTCTCTCCGGCCAGATCGTGAATATCAGCCTCTAGACCGGCCATTTTCTGGGCGAAAGCATTGGACATCCGGCTAAGGGTATCGCGGTCGACGAGTATCCCCGAACGTTCCATCTGCGCCAGCACTGGCACCAACGGGCGCTCAAGCGTTTCGTAAACTTTGGTGACTTCGGCGCGGTGCAGCTGCGGCTTGAAGAGTTTCCACAGGCGCAGGGTGACATCGGCATCCTCGGCGGCATAGGGCACCGCGTCTTCCATCGGCACCTTGTCGAAAGTCACGGCGGATTTGCCGCTGCCGAGTAGCGGTTTAATCGGCAGGGGCGTGTGGCCGAGGTAGCGTTCGGAAAGCGTATCCATCCCATGCCCGTGCAGGCCTGCGTGCATCGCGTAGGACATCAGCATCGTGTCGTCGATGGGTGCTACGGTGATGCCCAGTTGGGCAAAGATCTTGCCGTCGTACTTCATATTCTGCCCGATCTTGAGGATCGCAGGATCCTCCAGCATCGGAGTCAGCAGTTGCAGCGCTTCCTCAATCGGCATCTGGCCGGGGGCGAGGTCATCGGAGCCGAACAGATCATCGCTGCGGCTGGCCTTGTGGGTCAGTGGGATATAGCAGGCCTGCCCGGCCTCAACCGACAGCGACACGCCGACCAGTTCGGCGGTCATCTCGTTCAGGCCGGTGGTTTCGGTGTCGACCGCGACATAGCCGACCTCATAAATCCGGTCGAGCCAGACGCGCAGCGCTTCGGTGTCACTGACCTGCTCATACTTGCTGTGGTCGAAGGGCACATCCGCGACCTGCGGTGCGTCGGCCACGGCGGGCGCTGGCGCGTCGGGGATGGCGGGGGCTTCGCGGCCCAGCACTTCGGCCACGCGCTTCGACAGGGTGCGGAACTCCATCTCGGACAGGAAGCCGAGCAGGCGGTCGGCATCGGGGTCGCGCACTTCGAGGTCGTCGATGGTGAAGTCGAGGGGGGTGTTTTCGTCTAGCAGGACGAGGCTGCGGCTCAGGCGAATTTGCTCGGCGTGGTCGATCAGGGTCTGGCGGCGTTTGGGCTGTTTGATCTCGCCCGCGCGCTCTAGCAGCGCATCCAGATCGCCGTATTCGTTGATCAAAAGCGCGGCTGTCTTGATCCCGATGCCGGGCGCGCCGGGGACGTTGTCGACCGAATCGCCCGCCAGCGCCTGCACATCCACCACGCGGTCAGGGTAGACACCGAACTTCTCAAACACCCCATCGCGGTCGATGGTCTTGTTCTTCATCGCGTCGAGCATTTCCACCCCGTCGCCCACAAGCTGCATCAGGTCTTTGTCGGAACTGATGATCGTGCAACGCCCCCCGGCGGCGCGGGCTTGGACGGCCAATGTGGCGATGATGTCATCAGCCTCATAGCCCTCGAGCTCTTTGCAGGCGATGTTAAACGCCTCGGTCGCGGTGCGGGTCAGGGGGATCTGCGGGCGCAGGTCTTCGGGCATGGCCTCGCGGTTGGCCTTGTACTGGTCGTACATGTCATTGCGGAAAGTGTGGCTGCCCTTGTCGAAGATCACGGCGACATGCGTCGGCGCATTGGGGCCGGTGTTGCCCTCAACATAGCGGTGCAGCATGTTGCAGAACCCGGCGACCGCGCCAATGGGCATGCCGTCGGATTTGCGCGTCAGCGGCGGCAGGGCGTGATAGGCGCGAAAGATGAAGGCCGAGCCGTCGATCAGATGCAGGTGGTGGCCTTTGCCGAATGTCATAGGAATGCTCCGCTGGGTTGGCGACCCTTTTGCCACGAAGCATGGCCCACGGCCAGACGCCAATGCGCTGCGCGGGCAGGTTCGTGCCGTCGGTTCAGATGTTCAGAGGGGGCCGGAAAGGCTCAGACTTTGCCTTCGAAATCCGCATGGACGAATTTACAGTCGCAATAGCCGCATTCGACCCAACCGCGGTCTTGTGGGATTTGCAGCCAGACGCGCGGGTGGCCAAGCGCGCCTTCGCTGCCGTCGCAGGCCACGCGCCAAGTGTTCACGATGCGGGTTTCGGGCGCTTGCAGGGTCATGGAGTTGGTCCTCGGCTCAGGCGAAAGTTGCCACTCGTTATGACCAAAGCAGGCGCGCGGGGCAAGGCCTCTGCGCGGGAATGGGAGGCTTGTGCACAAAGTGGTTCAAGTGCCAGCCCACAAGGGGTAAAAGGCGCTGAACAGCCACCAAGCCGGAGCAACAGTCTGATGAGCGCCCCCAAACCTGTCGTATTGTGCATCCTTGACGGTTGGGGCCTCAGCGAGGCGCCGGAGGGCAATGCCCCCCTGCTGGCCAAGACGCCGAATTTCGACCGGATCATGCAAGCGGGGCCAAAGGCGGAGCTCATCACCCATGGCCCTGACGTTGGCCTGCCGCGCGGCCAGATGGGCAATTCCGAGGTCGGCCACACCAATATCGGCGCGGGCCGGGTGGTGGCAATGGATCTGGGGCAGATCGATCTGGCCATCGAAGAAGGTAGCTTTGCCGAGAATGAGCGGCTGCGGGGTTTTATCGCTAAGCTGCAAGAGACGAGCGGCACCGCGCATCTGATGGGCGTCGTCTCGGACGGTGGGGTGCATGGGCATCTCAGCCATATGATCGCCGCCGCCCGCGCGCTGGATGCGGCGGGACTGCCGGTGGTGATCCATGCGGTGACCGATGGGCGCGACGTGGCGCCGTCCTCTGCCCTTGGCTATTTTGAGACGTTGCAGGCGGCGCTGCCCGAAGGCGTCAAGATCGTCACCGTGACAGGGCGCTATTTCGCGATGGACCGCGACACTCGTTGGGACCGGGTGGGCAAGGCTTCGGCGGCAATTCTGCGCGGCGAGGGGCAGGCGTTTCCCGATGCCCGCGCAGCGGTTCAGGCCGCATACGGGCGGGGCGAGACGGATGAGTTCTTTGCCGCTAGTGTGATCGACGGCTATGCGGGCGCGGCGACGGGCGACGGGCTTTTCTGCCTTAACTTCCGCGCCGACCGCGCGCGCGAAATCATGGCGGCCTTGGGCGACCCGGGGTTCGACGCCTATGACACCGGCCCGCGCCCCGATTGGGCGGCGCTGATGGGCATGGCGGAATATTCCAAAGACCACGCCGTCTATATGACCACGATGTATCCCAAGCCGGACATCAAGAACACGCTGGGGGATTGGGTGGCACAGCAGGGGCTGCGGCAGTTCCGGCTGGCCGAGACTGAGAAATATCCGCATGTGACCTTCTTCCTCAATGGCGGGGTCGAGACTCCGGCCACGGGGGAAGACCGCAACATGCCCAAGTCGCCCAATGTCGCGACCTATGACATGCAGCCCGAGATGTCCTGCGGCGAGGTGACGGATCAATTCGTGCAGGCGATCGAGGCGGGCTATGACCTCATCGTGGTGAATTACGCCAACCCCGATATGGTTGGCCATACCGGCGATCTGGAGGCAGCGATTGCGGCTTGCGAAGCGGTGGACGCGGGGCTGGGGCGCGTGCTGATAGCGTTGGAGAAGGCAGGCGGCGCGATGATCGTCACGGCGGATCACGGCAATTGCGAGATGATGATCGATCCCGAGAACGGCGGCGCGCATACGGCGCATACTCTTAACCCCGTGCCGGTGGTGGCGGTGGGCGCGCCCGAAGGGACCGCCCTGCGCGAGGGGCGGTTGGCCGATTTGGCGCCCACGGTGCTTGATCTGATGTGTCTGCCGCAGCCCGAAGAAATGACTGGGAAAAGTTTGCTTTCATGAAACATCTGGCCGCGGCTGTCCTATTTGCCTGTCTGCCCATGATGGCACAGGCGCAGGCCGAAGAGGCCGCAGCAGAGGCGCGCGCGGCGGCGTCGGCGCTGGAGGCGGCGTCAACACGGCTTGACCAAGCCGATGGGGCGCGTGACCGGGTGCAGGCGCTGACCGAAACGATTCAAGCGTTTGAGGCGGGACTCGCGGCAATGCGCGCGGGTCTGCGGCAGGCGGCGATCAACGAGGCACAGCTCAGCCGCAAGCTTCAGGCGCGCGAGGGTGAGGTGGCGCAGTTCTTGGGCGTCTTGCAAAGCATCGGCGGTGACCCCTCGCCCGTGGTGCTGCTGCACCCCGATGGTCCGATGGGCACTGCGCGTGCCGGGATGTTGCTAGCGGAATTGACGCCCGCGCTCAACGCCCGCGCCGATGCGCTGCGCCAAGATTACGAAGATATCAAAACCTTACGTGCCTTGCAGACCGATGCGGCACAGCGCTTGCAAGAGGGGCTGACCGAAGTGCAGCGCGCCCGCACCGCGCTTAATCAGGCGATGGCCAACCGTACCGATCTGCCAACGCGCTTTACCGAAGACCCGGTGCGCACCGCGATCCTGATTGCCTCGACCGAGACATTGGATGGCTTTGCCAGTGGCCTGTCCGAGATCACCACCGGCGCGGAAGAACCAGCCCCGGTGAACCTTGACGGGCAGGTGGGCGAGCTGCCCTTGCCCGCCCAAGGCTTGGTGCTGCGCAAGGCGGGAGAGACGGATTCGGCTGGGGTCACACGGCCCGGCATGATCCTTGCCACCCGCCCCCGCGCCATTGTCACCAGCCCCGCGGCGGCGACGATCCGCTACGTGGGTCCGCTGCTTGATCTGGGCAATGTCGTGATCCTTGAGCCGCAGGTCGATACGCTTTTCGTGCTGGCGGGGCTGGATATCGTTTACGGCCAAGCCGGGCAGGTGATTGCCGGTGGCACGCCCATCGGGTTGATGGGCGGGCCGGAAAGCGGCACAAGTTCTCAGATGTCACCAAATGGTGAAGGCACTGGCACTGACCGGACGGAAACGCTCTATATAGAAGTCAGGCAAGACAACACACCTCAGGACCCGGCAGACTGGTTCCGCACCGACAAGGATGGATAGCAGATGAAGAAATTCGTGATGGCAGCCGTTGCAGGCACGGTCGCGGGGGTGGTGGCAACCACTCAGATCGCCGGACCGCTGCTGGCGCAAGAGGCCGAGAAGACGACCAATGTTTACGAACAGCTCGATCTTTTTGGTGATATTTTCGAACGCATCCGCGCCCAATATGTCGAAGATGTCGACCCCGGTGACCTGATCGAAGCCGCCATCAACGGTATGCTCACCTCGCTTGATCCGCATTCATCCTACCTGTCGCCCAAGGACGCCGAAAAGATGCGCGAGCAGACGCGCGGCGAATTCGGCGGTTTGGGCATCGAGGTCACCCAAGAAGAGGGTTTCGTCAAAGTCGTCTCGCCCATCGATGGCACCCCTGCTGCTGAGGCCGGGATTGAGGCGGGCGATTTCATCACCCATGTCGATGGTGAAAGCCTCTTGGGTCTCGGCCTCGACGACGCGGTTGAGATGATGCGCGGACCGGTGGGGTCAGAGATCCTCATCACCGTGGTGCGCGAAGGGGAGCCCGAGCCCTTCGACGTTTCCATCGTGCGCGACACAATCCAGCTGACCGCCGTGCGCGCCCGGACCGTGGGCAACACCGCCGTGCTGCGTCTGACAACGTTCAACGAACAGACCTATCCCAAGATGAAAGAAGGTCTTGAGCAGCAGATCGAAGACGCGGGTGGCATTGAGAATATCAACGGCATCGTCATTGATATGCGCAACAACCCCGGTGGCTTGCTCAATCAGGCGATTGCCGTTTCGGATGCCTTCCTCGAAGAAGGGGAAATCGTCAGCACCCGTGGCCGCGACATCGAAGATGGCGACCGGGTGAACGCCACGCCGGGTGATCTGGCGATGGGCAAACCGATTGTGGTGCTGATCAACGGGGGCTCTGCCTCGGCCTCGGAAATCGTCGCGGGGGCCTTGCAGGACCACCGCCGCGCCATCGTCATCGGCACCAAGAGCTTTGGCAAAGGGTCGGTTCAGACCGTCATGCCGCTGCGCGGCGACGGGGCCATGCGCCTGACCACGGCGCGCTACTACACGCCTTCGGGCCGGTCGATCCAAGCGCTTGGCGTGTCGCCCGACATCGTTGTGGCCCAACCCCCCGCAGCACCGGAGACCGAGGAAGACGAAGAGGCATTGTCGGCACGTCCCCTCCGCTCCGAAGCCGATCTGCGCGGGCGGTTGAACAATGACAGCCTGACCGACGATCAGATCAAACAGATCGAAGATGATCGCGAAAAGGCCCGCAAGGCGGCTGAGCTGCGTGAAGAGGATTACCAACTGGCCTATGCCATCGACATCCTCAAGGGTCTGTCGGCGTTGGGCCCGAACGAGTAAAATATCGCAGATAAGATGCACAAAGCCCCGCTGGAGACAGCGGGGCTTTTTGTTTGGGGCCGGTCCGTTGGCGGTGGGGCGGGGCGCGACCTGGAGCGCGCGGCGCCGCGTTCCGATTGCAGTGCGGGGCGGCGCCTGCCTTACCCCGTTTCGCGGCAATGCCGCCGAAAGGCGCGTTTGAGCATGTCGAGTTCGGCGCGCAGCAGGTCCATCTCGGCCCGGATGTCATCGCCAAGCGCTTCATCCGCGATCAGGGTCACATGACCCAAGAGCGCCCCGCCGGTCTTTTCGGTGATAACCAAGGTCTGCACCCCATCGGCAATCGCCTCGGGTGGGAGGGCGAAAGAGAGGTGCCAGCGCCCCTCGGTCCCTTCGGCTTCCAGCGTCACCTCTGCCACCTCTTTGCCTTCATGCGTCACGCCGATCTGCGGGGCGTCGGTGCCATCCTTGGCGGTCAGCACGCCGTGCCAGATGCCTTGGCGCAATACGGTCTTGGTCAGGTCAAAGTGGTTCATGACGGGGTCCTAGATCTGGGCGCGGGGGCGGCGCGAGAAAGTGAGGTCGCGCAGCACGACTTGGTTCATGTCCGGCCCCTCAAAGATCAGGTCGATCCATGCCGCCTCGATCCGCTTTTCGTTGAGATTGCTATAGGCCAGATCAAATTCGACGCTGATATTTTCCTGACCAACGGGCAGCTCGCGGACGATCTGTTCGGTGTTCGGACCATGGCGGATGTTGAGCCGGGCAAAGATCTCAAGCGGGTGTTCCAGTTGCACGATCGTATCCATGCGGATCAGGTGGCGGCGTTTCAATCCGGTGATGGCGTCGGTGGGCAGATTGATCACTAACGACAGGAAAGACCCATCAAATTTGAAGACATCGAGTTGCAGCCCATAGGGGGCCAAATCGGCCTCGCGCCGGTTGCGCAATTGGCGCAGGGTCAGTTCCGATTGCGCGCAATCGTGGAATAGGGTCACTTCCTCGCCCAATGTCGATTTGGTTTCGACCGATGACATCCCCGGCGTGGCAAGCGGGCCGCGCCAAAGTTCGGGCCGCCATGCCCAATCGGCGTTATGCGGTTTCGGAAAGCCGCTGGCGCCAATCGCCGGCAGGGCGAGACGGTCTTCTGCGCGGTGAATAAGACGATCCAGTTGGGCGCGCAGCAGCCGGGCGCGGCTGCGTTGGCGGCGCAGGGTGGCAAGATCGACCGTGGCGGCCCTGCGGGCCGCATCGGCCCAACGTTGCAGCGCGCGGGCATAGAGCTTGCTCTCCAGATAGCCGTTGGGGAAGTTGACCATGAACCTGCGCCTCTCGTTTTGCCGCAGTCTATGCAAGGCGGGGATTTCGTTCAAATGAATAGCCCTCGTGATTGTTTCCGGGGGCGGTCAGTGTTGCCAATTTGGAAACAACGGGCGGGTCAGCTGCCAGCGGCGGCAGCCTGCGCGCTTTTGCTGCGACTTTGTCGGATTAGGTCTGCGACCAGTGCGCGGCCCTCTTCGGAAATGGCGCGGCTTTGCGGTGCGCCGTACAGGGAGACGCTGGCGACATGGCCACCGATCCGTGCCATGCCGCGCCAGTGGCGGGGCGACATGCCCTCGGCGGGCACCGGCCCTTGGGCCACAAAGATCGTTGCACCTTCAATGCTGCCAGCTTCTTGCAACTGGCTCAGGCCAGTGGCCTCGGCGACCTGTTGCGGGGTGGGCAGAGGGGCCTCTGCCTCGGCCTCGATCAGCGCCAGCGTGAGGATGCCACGAGGCGCGGTGGTGACAACCTCCGGCAGGCCAAGCGCATCGCAGCGCGCCATCAGGGCAAAGCGGCGTTTGAGGCTTTTGGGGTCGATGCAATAGCCCTGCGGGGGCACCACCTGCACCGCGCCCGCGGCGAGCGCCGTTTGCCGCAGGGGTTTGTCGGGCGCGCCGGTACTGCCGCCAAAGGAAAAACCCTGACCGCCTTCGCAGGCGGACAGGGTGAGCATAGCAAGTGCCGCGAGAGGGCGCTTAGAGGTCCATGTAATCATGGGTCTCGGCCTGAGCGCCCGGATGTGTCACAGCACCGAGGTAAGTGGGGCCAACAAGCTTGGCATATTTCCACAGCGCGCCGCTTTGGTAGTTCGTCTCACGGGGGCCGGCCCAGTCTTTGCGACGCTCGGCCAGTTCATCATCGCTGAGATCCACGCTGATGCTGCCGGTGATGGCATCGAGGGTGATCATGTCGCCGTTTTTCAGCAGGGCAATCGGCCCGCCGTGCGCGGCTTCGGGGCCAACGTGGCCGACACAGAAGCCTCGGGTGGCACCCGAGAAACGCCCGTCGGTGATCAGAGCCACCTTTTTGCCCATGCCCTGACCGGAAAGTGCTGCCGTGGTCGCCAGCATTTCACGCATGCCGGGGCCGCCTGCGGGGCCTTCGTTGCGGATGACGAAAACGTCGCCTTCGGAATAAGCGCGGTTTTGCACGGCTTCGAAAGCGTCTTGCTCGCACTCAAACACCAGCGCCGGGCCGGTGAAAACGATGTCTTCTTCGGACATGCCTGCGATTTTCACGATGGCACCTTCGGGGGCGAGGTTGCCTTTCAGGCCCACGACACCGCCGGTTTTGCTGATCGGGTTGGCAACTGAATGGATCACCTTGCCGTCTGCCTCGCGGGTAACCTGATCGAGCACTTCGCCCATCGAGTATCCGGTGGCAGTCATGCAGTCTTCGTGGATCAAGCCCGCTTTGCGCAGCTCATTCATCACGACAGGCACGCCGCCCGCATCGTAGAGGTCCTTCGCCACGTATTGGCCGCCCGGTTTCATGTCGACGAAGTAAGGCGTGTCGCGGAAGATTTCGCAGACGTCTTCAAGGTAGAATTCGATCCCCGCTTCATGGGCCATGGCGGGCAGGTGCAGACCGGCGTTGGTCGACCCACCGGTGCAGGCGACGATGCGCGCCGCATTTTCAAAGGCTTCGCGGGTGCAGATGTCGCGGGCGCGGATGTTCTTCTCGATCAGGTTCATCACCGCGGCGCCCGAGGCTTCGGCATAGGCGTCGCGGCTTTCATAGGGCGCGGGCATGCCGGACGAGTTCGGCAGCGCAAGGCCGATGGCCTCGGATACACAAGCCATGGTATTGGCGGTGAACTGGCCGCCGCAAGCACCGGCAGAGGGGCAGGCCACGCGTTCGAGCACGTCCAAAGCGGCTTGCGACATGGTGCCGTTTTGGAAGCGGCCCACGGCTTCGAACATGTCCTGCACGGTCAAATCACGGGTGGCGAAATCCTCGGGCACATCGGCCCCGGCAGGTGCTTTGCCCGGCAGGATCGACCCGCCATAGAGGAAGACCGACGGCACGTTCAGCCGCAGCATCGCCATCATCATCCCCGGCAGCGACTTGTCACAGCCCGCAAGGCCGACGATGGCGTCATAGCAGTGGCCGCGCATGGTCAGCTCAACCGTGTCGGCAATTGCTTCGCGCGAAGCCAACGAGGAGCGCATGCCCTCATGGCCCATGGCGATGCCATCGGTGACGGTGATCGTGGTAAATTCGCGCGGGGTGCCCTGTTCGGAATGCACGCCAACTTTCACGGCCTGCGCCTGACGGTTCAGCGCGATGTTACAGGGGGCAGCTTCGTTCCAGCAGGTGGCGACGCCCACCAGCGGCTGGTGAATCTCTTCTTCGGTCATGCCCATGGCATAGTAATAGGACCGGTGCGGCGCGCGGGCCGGGCCTTCGGTCACGTGGCGGCTGGGCAGCCGGGATTTGTCGAAGCGGGGCGTGGTGGACATCGGTGGGCTCCTTGAAACGTCTTGAATGGAATAGTCGGGCAGGGGCGGTGCTGCAAGGCTTTGGCGCGGATGAGGCGGGGGAACTGTTGTATTGCAGCGTGTTAGGGCATAGGTTCTGACCTTCTGGCGCGGTCGGTTGGAACCGCCCGCAAGCGTGAAAGCCCGGCATATGCTCTGCAAGAACCACTCCCGATCTGACCTGCGCCGCTCATGAACTGGCGGCCTGATTACAGCGCGCATGCGGAGTTTGTCGCGGCTGCGCGCCGTTCATCGGCGCTTTGGCGGTTTTTCTTGGGGCTGTTCGTGGCGGTGGTGGCCTATGTTGCGCTGAACGAGCTCTACTTCCAGACAATCTATGCCTTCGCAGGAACATCGGCGGCATCGCTGCATGGCAACCTGCTGAAAGGCGCTACGCCGCAGGCGATGTATCTCCTGCTGTTCAGCTTTGGGACCATGGCGATGGCCGTCGGTGTGACCGTGCGGGTGGTGCATCGGCGCAATGCGGGCAGCCTATTGGGCGTGTCCGGGCGGCTTTGGCCAAGTTTTCGCGCGGTGTCTTTGGCAATGTTGCTGCTGGGGGCTGTGTTGCTGATCCTGCCGCCGTGGGACATGGGAGGCGATTTGACAGCCAACCTGCCTCTAGGCCGTTGGTTGCTGCTCTTGCCGCTGTCGCTGCTGGCCGTGCTGGTGCAGGTCAGCGCCGAAGAGATCGTCTTTCGCGGCTATGTGCAGCAGCAACTGGCGGCACAGTTTCGCTCGCCGCTGATCTGGATGGTCCTGCCCTCGGCGCTGTTCGCGCTTGGTCACTACCTGCCTGCCGAGGCGGGGGAGAATGCGCTGATGGTGGCGCTCTGGGCTGGGGTTTTTGGCATCCTGATGGCTGACCTTACTGCGCGCTCCGGCTCGCTGGGGCCTGCGATTGCGGTGCATCTGTGGAACAATGTCTCGGCCATTCTCATTATCTCTCTGCCGGATGATCTGTCCGGGCTGGCGCTGTACCTTACGCCCTTTTCGATGGATGACGCGGCGGCGTTGCGGACTTGGTTGCCGGTGGATTTTGCGTTGATGTTGGTGTCGTGGCTCGCGGCAAGGCTGGCGATACGCCGCTGATTGCAATTTCCCCATGCGGGGATTATCTGGAACGGAACCACAGCAGAGGCCTGCCAATGAACTGGATCACAAACTACGTCCGTCCGCGTATCAACTCGATCTTCTCGCGCCGCGAGACGCCGGACAACCTGTGGACCAAGTGTAACGAATGCGGCACCATGCTGTTTCACCGCGAGTTGGCGGACAATCTGAACGTCTGCACCAACTGCGGCCATCACATGCATATCAGCCCGCGTGAGCGGTTTAAGGCGCTGTTCGACGGCGGCATCTTTACCGAAGTGAAGGTTCCTGCGCCCACGCCAGACCCGCTGCATTTCAAGGATCAGAAACGCTATCCCGACCGGATGAAGGCCGCGCAAAAGCAGACGGGTGAACATGAAGCCATGCTTGTGGTTACGGGTGAGATTGGCCGCACGCCGATCGTGTCCTGTGCGCAGGACTTTTCGTTCATGGGCGGCTCCATGGGCATGTATGTCGGTAATGCAATCATTGCCGCCGCTGAAGAGGCCGTGAAGCTGAAACGCCCGCTGGTGCTGTTCTCCGCCGCCGGTGGCGCGCGGATGCAAGAAGGTATCCTCAGCCTGATGCAGATGCCGCGCACCACGGTCGCCGTGCAGATGCTGAAAGAGGCAGGCCTGCCCTATATCGTCGTGTTGACCCATCCCACCACCGGCGGCGTCACCGCGTCCTACGCGATGTTGGGCGACGTGCAGATTGCTGAGCCGAATGCGCTGATCTGCTTTGCCGGGCCGCGCGTGATCGAGCAGACCATCCGTGAAAAACTGCCCGAGGGCTTTCAGCGGGCGGAATATCTGCTCGACCATGGGATGCTCGACCGGGTGACCAAACGGACCGAGATGCGTGATGAGTTGATCACTATCACCCGCATGCTGATGGGCCTGCCGCCCGCCGTGCGGGGTGACCTGCCCGCGCCCGAAGAAGTGGAGGTGGCCGAGGCCGCCGCCGCTGTTCAGGCCGCAGCGGAGTTGCCCGCCGATACGCCTAAGAAGAAATGAGCACGCCTTCATCGGATGTCATCCTTGAACGGATGATGGCGCTGCACCCCAAGATCATCGATCTGACGCTCGACCGGATGTGGCGGCTGCTGGAGGCATTGGGCAACCCCCAAAACAACCTGCCGCCGGTGATCCATATCGCCGGCACCAACGGCAAAGGGTCGACCCAAGCGATGATTCGCGCGGGGCTAGAGGCGGCGGGCAAGACGGTGCACGCCTATACCTCACCCCATCTGGCACGGTTTCATGAGCGTATCCGCGTTGCAGGGCAGTTGATCTCAGAGCCCGATCTGGCGGCCGTGTTAGATGAATGCCACGCCGCCAATAGCGGCGACGAGATCACCTATTTCGAGATCACCACCTGCGCCGCCATCCTCGCTTTTTCGCGCAGCAGAGCCGATTACACGCTGCTGGAGGTGGGGCTAGGCGGGCGGCTGGACGCGACCAATGTCGTCGATCCCGTGCTGACGGTGATCACCCCGGTGTCGGTCGATCACCAGCAGTATCTGGGCGAAACACTGGCCGAGATTGCGGGCGAGAAGGCTGGCATCATCAAGCGTCTTGTGCCCTGTGTGGTCGGCCCGCAGCAAGACGCCGCGCTTGAGGTGATCGAAAACCGCGCCGCGAAACTGGGCGCGCCGCTTTTGGCCTATGGTCAGCAATGGCATGTCGCGCCCGAAGCGGGGCGCATGGTCTATCAAGATGAGCGCGGCCTGCTTGATCTGCCGCGCCCCAATCTGCCCGGCGATCATCAGATCATGAACGCGGGGGCTGCGCTGGCGGCGCTGCGCCAGCTTGGGATCGATGCAGAGGCTTGCGAGGTTGCAGTGACGCAGGCGCAGTGGCCCGCGCGGATGCAGCGGCTGTCAGAGGGGCCGCTGGCCCGCATGGCACCGGAGGGTGAGCTTTGGCTGGACGGCGGGCACAACCCCGCCGCAGGCGTGGCGCTGGCCGCGACCTTGGCCGCCTTGCCGAAACGCCCGACGCATCTAGTCTGCGGCATGTTGAACACCAAGGATATCGCTGGATACTTGCGCCCCTTGGCGGCAGAAGCGGCAAGTCTGACCGCCGTGTCGATCCCCGGCGAGGCGGCGACCCTACCTGCTGAGGCAACGGCCAAAGCGGCGCGCGATGTCGGGTTCGAGACCGCCGAGGCCGAGAATGTCACCACGGCGCTCAAGGCGATCATCGCCCGCGAACCCCATGCGCGTGTGCTGATTTGCGGCTCACTCTACCTTGCCGGTAGCGTGTTGCGTGAAAACGTCTAGTTAACCATATTTGGGTGTACCGCTGCTGCGAAATGCAGATGTGGTGTATCTTGGTCTTAGGAAGTCTCCCCTTTCGAATTTGACCGAGGTGTCCCCATGCGCAATTTCAGCCAGTCCGCGCGTCACGATCAGGACGATGCACGGAAATATCAATTTATCTTCATGGCCATAGGTGTCGCCATTATCGCAGGCGGTCTGTGGTGGCTTTATGAAGTCGAGCGGCCTTACCACCCGATTTTGCAGGGCAATGACCTGCATATGCAGCCGGTCAGTGATTCCTGATTTGGCGGCAGGGGGCGGTCAGCGCCCCCAGTCTTCCCCCTGCATTTCGCGCAGTCGGGAGGCTGTACGCTCGAACTCAAAGGTGCCTTCGCCTTCGAGATAGAGCATTTCTGGCGCGGCGGCGGCAGAACAGATCAACCGCACCTTTGCCTCATAAAGCGCGTCGATCAGCGTGACAAAGCGCTTGGCCTCGTTAAAGTTCGACCGGCCGAGGGTGGGGATGTTGTCCAGCAGTAGCACCCGCACGGCCTGCGCCAGCGCGAGGTAATCCGCGGCCCCCAAGGGCTGCCCGCAAAGGGCGTGGAAGCCGGCGCGGGCCATGCCGTTGTGAAAGGCCGGAATCACCACTTCGCGGCCCTTGACGTGGAGGGTCAGCGGCTCGCCCTTTGTGCCTGCCAGATCGTCCCAAACCGCATCCATCGCGGCGCGGCTCTCGGCGTTGACGGGGGTGAAATAGACCTGCGACCCGGCCAGCCGATCTTGGCGGTAATCGGTCGGGCTGGCAAGTTCATGGACCACCATGCGCTCTTTGATGAGGTCGATGAAGGGGACAAACACCTCGCGGTTGATGCCGTTTTTATACAAGTCATCGGGCAGGCGGTTGGAGGTGGTGACGACTACGACCCCGGCGGCGAAAAGCGCCTCGAACAGGCGGCCCACGATCATCGCGTCGGTGATGTCGGTGATCTGCATCTCGTCGAAAGCGAGCAGGCGCACGCTGTCGGCCACATCGCGGGCAACGGGCGCGATGGCGTCATCTACGCCGGTCTTGCGAACCTCATGCATGGCGTTGTGGATTTCCTGCATGAAGGCGTGGAAATGCACCCGGCGCGCGGGCACGTCGGGCAGATGCGCCACGAACATGTCCATCAGCATCGACTTGCCGCGCCCCACGCCACCCCAGAGGTACAGCCCCTTGGCCGGTTCGGGCGCTTTGCGAAAGAAGCTTTTCTTCGGCGGGTGGGCCAGCGCATCGCGGATGCGGTCAAACTCCGCCATGACGGTTTCTTGGGCCGGGTCGGCTTTAAGTTTGCCCTCGGCGACAAGCCGGGCATAGGTCTCGCGCATATTGTTCATGGCGGGAGAGATAGCGTGCTGGTGGGGGAGAGGAAAGGTGGTCTTGTGTGGCAGAGTGCGAAGCAACTGAGGGCCATCGGCTGCCCGCGGGTCGGCGATCCGCGGCAGGTCGCTGCCACTTTATGGCTCAACCATGATGTGCGTTTGCCAAGTCCCACCTAGCCGTACTAAATCGCCTACCCGTCCGGGCGGGCAGGCGATGGCCCGGCGCCTGCGGCTTGATTCCGGGCCGAGTGTGTTTACCAGTCCGTCGGCCCCTTCTCGGCAAATTCATGCACGAGGAAGTCGATGAACGCCCGCACTTTGGGCTGGGTGAACCGGCCCGGGGGATAGACGGCGTAGATGCCCTGCGTCTCCAGCGGCAGTTCGGGGATGGCATCCTCGACCAACCCTTTCTCCATCGCATCGGCGTAAAGAAAGCTCGGCAGATAGGCGATCCCCAGTCCCGAAATCGCGGCGTTCAAAAGGCTCTGCCCGTCATTGACCGACAGCCAGCCCGCCGTGCGGACCTGCCGCTTTTCACCCGAAGGTGCGGTCAATTTCCACACATTCCCCGACGACTGGTTCGAGTAGTGCAGCAGCTTGTGATTGTTCAGATCGTCGATCTTTTCCGGCCGCCCGTATTGTTCGAAATATTTCGGGCTGGCGATCATGCGTTTGGTCGTCTCGGTCAGCTTGCGCGCGCGCAGGGTGCTGTCCTCCAACTCTCCGATGCGCACGGCCATGTCGAACCCTTCCGAGATCAGCTCAACGTAGCGGTTGTTCAGGACCATGTTCACCGTGATGTCGGGGAAGTCCTGCAAGAACTCCGACAGCGCAGGTGACAGATGATTCACGCCAAAGTCCGTCGCCACCGATATCCGCAACAGCCCTGAGGGCGCGGATTGCATCGAGGTGACCAGCGCATCGGCCTCGCCTGCGTCGTTCAGCACGCGGCGGGCGCGGTCGTAATAGGCCAGCCCGATCTCCGTGGGCGACACGCGGCGGGTGGTACGGTTAAGCAACCGCGCCCCCAAGCGGGCCTCAAGTGAGGATACATGCTTTGAGACGGCGGATTTCGAGATCCCCATCTTCTTGGCAGCATCTGTAAAGCCGCCTTGATCCACCACTGTGGCAAACGCTTCCATTTCCGTAAGGCGGTCCATTGCCTGTCCCTTCGCATTGATCTTGTTGCCCTCAGGTATGGGCGGGAATTCAGGCAGGATCGGGGCAGAGGCAAGACAGTCCCGTGGTCTTTGCGGGGATCGTTCATGGCATGGAAACGGCAGAACAATCCGTTTCCGAGGGGCTTACAGCCAGCGCAGCCATTTCAGAACCGCAAGCATGAGCGCGGCGAGGCCCACCATGGCAAGGCAAAGGACCGCAAAGGCACGCGGATCGTCCACGCCGGGCATCCCACCAACGTTCACGCCGAAAAGCCCGGTCAGAAACCCCAGCGGCAGGAACACGGCGGCGGCGATCGACAGCACATAGCCATGGCGCGCTTGGCGTTGGGCGACTTGGTTGTCGTGTTCGTCCTGTACCGTGACAATGCGTTCTTGAAGGGCGTCCAGTTCCTCCACCACGATGGCGGTGCGATTGGCCAACTCGCGCAGTTTCATCGAATCGACATCCGGGACCAGCGGCAGGTCTAGGTCCGCCAACCGCTCCAACGCGCTGCGCTGCGGGGCGAGGTAGCGTTCGAGTTTGATCGTGCTGCGGCGGGTGACGGGCAAGTCTTTCGGCGGCGGGGTGCTGAGGTCTTCGAGGTCGGTTTCATAGAAGGCCGTGCGGTCCGCCAGCCGCGCCACTTCGATCTGCACCCGTTCGGTCAACCTTGAGACCAGCGCTTCAAGGAAGGCCGAAGGCCGGGCCGGGGCATTGCTCTGGGCGGCCAGCGCGCGCAATTCATCGATGGCAAAGACCCGGCGCATCCGCACGGTGATCACCACCGCATCCGTCACCCACATCCGGACCGAAACCATCTGATCGGCCTGCTGCCCTTCGTTCAGGTTGATGCCGCGCAGATTGAGGATCAGGCCGTCCTCATATTCATCGCAGCGCGGGCGCGTTTCGGGTTGCAGCAATGCGCCTGCCGGAATCTCGGGCAGGTGTTCTGCCAGCCATGGCGCCAGCGCGGGATCGGCCATGTCGAAATGCCACCAACGGTAGCGCGCAGGCCCGGTCAGTTGGGTGTCTTCGGGCACCGTGGTGGTGCCGTCATCAGATATGTCAAAGACGCAGAGGGGCATGGTCACCTATTGGCTGGCAAAAGCGGTCAGGTGATTTAGCGGGTTGCGCGCGCCGGGTGCAAGGGCGCGCGCCAGCGCACAGGGTTAGAGGACGCGCTCAAACGCATAGGGTCAGAGAGCTGCAGCCAGACGTGTGCCTTGGTTGATCGCGCGTTTCGCGTCAAGCTCTGCGGCCACATCGGCGCCGCCAATCACATGACAGGCGGTGCCGCTGGCCTCTAGGGTGTCGGCAAGACTGCGGTCAGAGAGTTGCCCGGCGCAGAGGACGATGGTGTCGGCCTCGATCAGCGTGGGGTTCTCCCGCGCCTCGCCAAAGGAGATGTGGAGCCCCTGTTCGTCGATACTTTCGTAGTTCACGCCCGCGATCATCTTCACGTTGCGCATAGTGAGGGAGGCGCGGTGAATCCAGCCCGTGGTTTTGCCCAAACCTTTGCCGGGTTTGCTGGTCTTGCGTTGCAGCATGGTGATCTGCCGCGCAGGCGCGGGGGGCTGTGGCCCTTCGGGGGCCAACCCGCTGCGATGCGCGCCCGGATCGGTGACACCCCATTCGCGCATCCATTCGGGGAGGTTCAGCGTGCTGCTCTCGCCATCGTGGACAAGGTGTTCCGACACGTCGAAACCGATCCCGCCCGCACCGATTACGGCGACCCGCTGGCCGACCTTTGCCGTGCCGTTCAGCACATCGATGTAGCTCACGACATTGCCGCCGTCTTGCCCCGGGATTTGCGGATCGCGAGGCACCACGCCTGTGGCGATGATGACCTCGTCGAAGCCGCGAAGCGCGTCCGCCATGGCCTCGGTCTCAAGCTGCACGGTCACGTCGTGGACCTTAAGCATGGTGCGGTACCAATCGACCAAGCCCCAGAACTCCTCTTTCCCCGCCACCTGTTTGGCGAGGTTGAGTTGCCCGCCGATTTCGGCGGCGCGGTCGATCAGCGTCACCTTATGCCCGCGTTCGGCAGCCGTGATTGCGGCGGACAGGCCAGCAGGGCCAGCGCCCACGACGGCCACAGATTTCGCTGCCGCTGCCGGCTCGATCCGCAGTTCCGTTTCATAGCAAGCGCGCGGGTTTACAAGGCAGGTAGAGATCTTGCCGCCGAAAGTATGGTCGAGGCAGGCTTGGTTGCAGGCGATGCAAGGGGCGATCTGGTCGGCCTTGCCTGCCTTGGCTTTGGCGAGGAAGTCGGCATCTGCCAGCATGGGCCGCGCGAGGCTGACCATATCGGCGCAGCCCTCCGCCAGCACCTCTTCGGCCACATCCGGCGTGTTGATCCGGTTCGAGGTGATCAGCGGGATGCCCACCTTGCCCATCAGCTTTTTCGTCACCCAAGAGAACGCCGCGCGGGGGACAGAGGTGGCGATGGTGGGGATGCGCGCCTCGTGCCAGCCGATGCCGGTATTGATGATATTGGCGCCCGCCTTCTCGACCTCTTGCGCCAGTTGCACGACCTCATCGAAGGTCGAGCCATTGGGGATGAGGTCGATCATCGACAGCCGGTAGATCAGGATGAAATCATCGCCCACCGTTTCGCGCACCCGGCGCACCACCTCCAGCGGCAGGCGCATGCGGTTTTCATAAGACCCGCCCCAGCGGTCCTCGCGTTTGTTGGTATGGGTGACGAGGAACTGGTTCAGGAAATACCCCTCTGACCCCATGATCTCGACCCCATCATAGCCCGCCTCCCGCGCGCGCAGGGCGCAGGCGGCGATGTCACTGATCTGTTTCTCGATGCCTTCCTCGTCCAACTCCTTGGGCGCGAACATGGAGATGGGGGATTTGATCGCGCTTGGAGCCACGCATTCAGGCGTGAAGGCATAGCGGCCCGCATGGAGAATCTGCATGGCGATTTTGCCGCCCGCTTCATGCACCCGCTGGGTGATGATGCTGTGGTTGTCCACGTCCTTCTGGCTGACCATCATTGCCGCGCCATGGGCCACGGCGCCTTCGCGGTTCGGGCCGATGCCACCGGTGACCATCAGCCCCACATCGCCCCGCGCCCGTGCCGCATAGAACTCCGCCACGCGGTTCCAATCGCCGGTCTCTTCCAGCCCGGTGTGCATCGAGCCCATCAGCAACCGGTTCTTCAGCGTGGTAAAACCAAGGTCGAGCGGGGCAAGCAGGTGGGGATAGTCGGACATGGCTTTACCTTTCTGGGTGGGCTGGGTCACTGTGACACCATCGGAAACGGCAGGGCAAGTCACGCGAAACGCCGCGTCAAGGATGCCGGTGCCGAAACGTCAAAGCCATAATGTGACCGCTTTGAGCCTTGTCATGATCGTGCTAACTCCCTCGTGAACGCCATTCAGGAGACCTGCCCTCATGACCCCCGAAGAGATTGCCAAACTGCCCTACCGGCCTTGCGTCGGCGTGATGCTGGTGAATGCCGAGGGCGAGGTCTTTGTCGGCCAGCGGCGCGACCGGGATCAGGACGCATGGCAGATGCCGCAGGGCGGGGTGGACACGGGCGAGACCGCGCGCGATGCGGCCCTGCGCGAGTTGGAGGAAGAGACCGGCATCCCCCGCGATCTGGTGCGGATCGAAGCCGAGACGACAAGCTGGCTGCCCTATGATCTGCCCCATGAACTGGTGCCCAACATCTGGAAGGGCCGCTACCGGGGGCAGGAACAAAAATGGTTCCTCATGCGTTTTCTGGGGCAGGACGATCAGGTCAATATCCAGACGGCCGAGCCTGAATTCTCGGAATGGCGTTGGATGCCCGCAGATCAACTGGTCGCGAATATCGTGCCGTTCAAACGTGCGGTCTATGCGGCGGTTCTTGAAGAGTTTGAGGAGAAGTTATGACACGGATCATCGCCTGCGCCCTCGCCACCTTGGCCCCGCTACCCGCGCTTGCGCTCAGTTGCCTGCCCCATTCGGTCGAGGCGACCTATCAACGGGCGGCCAAGGCCGAAGAAAGCTACGTCGTGGTGCAGGGGCGTCTGACCTTTGACGCTGCCGCCTTGCCAAAGACCGGCAAAGTCGGGAGCAACCTGCCCGAGGAGACGCCAATTCGAGCACAAATCAGCGGCAAGGCGTTGTCGGAAGGGGGCTTTGACGTGCCCTTTGACCAGCCCTTGATGCTCAACGTTCAGTGTTTCGGCCCTTGGTGCGGCTCTGCCGAAGAGGGGGACGTACTGGCCTTTCTCGAACGCAAACCGGATGGGGCCTATGCACTGGAAAGCAACCCCTGCGGCGGCGACCTCTTTGGTTCGCCGAAGCCTGCGATGGTCGACAAGGTGATCGCTTGTTTCCAAGGGGCAGAGTGCACCCCGGTTCGGTGATCCGGCGGTAGTTTTACCCTTCGCTGTTCCTACCCTTCGATAAGTGGCACTTGCGGCGCCGCATCGCGCGGCAGCAGGCCGGTCAGGCGCGGATCGTCGTCGATCTCAACCTGACGGCGAACGGGGGTGAAGCCTGAGCGCACATAAAAGCCAAGCGCCTGCGGGCTGTCGTTAGTGCAGGTGTGCAGGTGCAGCCGGTTGATTGGCTTTTCCCATGCCAGCGTAATCGCTTGGTTCATCAGATACCGCCCTGATCCGCTGCCGATCAGCGCAGAGGTCAGCCCGAAATAGGCCAGTTCGCAGCTGCCATCTTCGGGGAAGTTCAGTTCTAGCAGCGCTTCATCCTTGCCATCGCAGTTCAGTGTATAGAAGGCCCGTGCCGGGTCTTGCAGCAGCGCAGAGAGGGCCGCGTCATCCAGCTTGAGCCGCCCGTACCAGAGCCAATCCATCCCGACGCGCCGGAAAATGTCGCGAAACCAGTCGAGTGTCGGGGTGACCTTCCGAAAGGTGACACCCTCAGGCAGGGGCACGTCCCGCAAGCTGGGTTTGGCGTCCATTTCTAGATGGGTCACCACCACGGCGAGTTTGCCGGGCGGGATATCATGAAAGCCGTTCTCAATCATGCTCAGACCAGCCCTTCGGCCTTGAACAGCGCCATGATGTCGGTCTGGGGGCGGGGGCCGATGTGGCGGATCACCTCGCCTGCGCAGATGTTGCCCATGCGGCCACAGGTCTCCAGATCGCGGCCCGTGGCGAGACCATAGAGGAAGCCCGCCGCGAATTGATCGCCTGCGCCCGTGGCATCCACCGGCACGACCTTTTCGACCGGCACGTCGACCCGTTCATCGCCCCGGACCAGCGTGACCCCGTCGCCCGACCGGGTGCAGACCACCAGCGGGCAAATCTCGGCGGTTTTGGCCAGCGCGGCTTCGGTGTCGTCGGTCTCCCAAAGGGCGCGAATCTCGGCTTCGTTGCCGATGACATAGCCCAGATCGTTTTCGATCAGCGCGAGGAAGTCGTCGCGGTGACGCTCCACGCAGAAGGGGTCGGAGATGGCGATGCCCGCCATGCCGCCACCGGCCGTCGCCGCGCGCGCGGCCTCGCGAAAGGCGGTTTTGCCGGCGTCATGGTCAAAAAGGTAGCCTTCGAGGAACATCAGCTTGGCTTTCTCCGTCACCGCCTGCGGCACATCGGCCGAGGTCAGCCCGGTCGAGATGCCGAGATAGGTGTTCAGTGACCGCTCCCCATCCGGCGTGACAAAGATCATGCAGCGCGAGGTGGGGTTCTCCCCCTCGGCCACGGGGGCATTCACGAAATCGATGCCGATATCGGTCATCGCCTTGGCATAGAACTGGCCCAACTCATCATCGCGCACCCGGCCGATGAAGGCGGTCTTGAGGCCCAGCGCGCCCGCGCCCGCGACCGTATTGGCGACCGAGCCGCCCGGCGTCTGCACCCGGTCTTGCATCGCGGCATAGAGGTCTTCGGCGCGGTCGCGTTCGATCAACTGCATGATGCCTTTTTCGATGCCGTTATCGGCAAGAAAATTGTCATCGGCATGGGAGATCACGTCGACGACGGCGTTGCCGATGCCAACCACTTCGTATTGGGTCATTCTGTCTTGTCCTCGTATTGGCACAGGTCTCGGATGATACAGGTGCGGCACAGCGGTTTGCGTGCCTTACAATGATAGCGGCCATGCAGGATCAGCCAGTGATGGGCATGGCGCTGGAAATCAGCGGGAATGTTGTCTTCGATGGCGCGCTCGACTGTGTCGACGGTTTTGCCCGGTGCGATGCCGGTGCGGTTGCCAACGCGGAAGATATGCGTGTCCACCGCCTGCGCGGGCTGGCCCCACCACATGTTGAGCACAACATTCGCCGTTTTGCGCCCCACCCCCGGCAGCGATTGCAGCGCCGCGCGAGAGTTCGGCACCTCGCCGTCGTAGTCATCAACAAGGATTTGGCTAAGTTTGATGACGTTCTTGGCTTTCTGGCGGTAGAGGCCGATGGTCTTGATATGGTCGATCAGCCCCTCAACCCCCAAATCCAGCATCTTCTGCGGGGTGTCGGCGATTTTGAAAAGCTCGCGCGTGGCTTTGTTGACGCCCGCATCGGTCGATTGCGCGCTCAGCGCCACGGCCACAACCAGCGTATAGACGTTCACATGTTCCAACTCGCCCTCGGGCTCAGGCTCTGCCTGTTGGAAGCGTGCGAAGATCTCGCGGATGGTATGATAATCAAGTTGGCGGGCCATGGCTCTGGGTATGCGATGAATGACGCGGCAGGGCAAGCAGGGGCGGGCTGCGATACATTGGCGCAAGAAACGGGTCGCGCGGGGGCAGGGGCGTGGCTAATCTAGGGGCATGACACAGATCGCACAGATATCCCCCGCGCCCGAAGATCAGGGTTACCACTATCAGGTGATGCGCCGCGCCATCGCCCTGATCGACGAGGCCGAAGACCCCAAGCAACTGGACTGGATCGCCGGGGAAATGGGCATGTCCGCCGCGCACTTCCAGCGGCTGTTCTCGCGCTGGGTGGGGGTGTCGCCCAAACGCTACCAACAGTATCTGATGCTGGATCAGGCCAAGGTCATGCTGCGCGATCACTTTACGACGCTGGCGGCGGCGCATGAGCTGGGCCTCTCGGGCAGCGGGCGGTTGCATGACCTCTTCCTGCGCTGGGAGGCGATGAGCCCCGGTGAGTTCGCCCGCAAAGGCGCCGGGCTGACGATCTATTGGGGGTGGTTCGACAGCCCCTTTGGCCCGACACTGGTGATGGGCACCGACAAAGGCATCTGCGGCTTAGCCCTGTCATCGGAGGTGGGAGAGGACGCAGCGATGGAGGACCTTTGCAGCCGGTGGCCGCTGGCCGATTTCGTCGAAGCACCCGACCGGCTGCGCCCTTGGGTCGATACCGCGTTTGGGATGCAGAAAGACCCCGAAGCGAAGGCACCGCTCTATCTCATCGGTGCGCCGTTTCAGATCAAGGTCTGGGAGGCGCTGTTGAGTATCCCGTCGGGGCAGGTGACAACCTATTCCGAGATTGCGCAGACCGTCGGCAGCCCCCGTGCCGTGCGCGCCGTAGGCACGGCGGTGGGGCGCAATCCGGTGAGTTGGCTGATCCCCTGTCATCGCGCGCTGCGCAAAAGCGGCGGTTTGGGCGGCTATCACTGGGGTCTGCCGGTGAAACGGGCGATGCTGGCCTTTGAATCCGCGCGGGCAGAAGCGCAAACACCCCCATCTGGGCGGGTTTCTGCCGAATAACGGTTATATGTAATGTTCGCGGGAACATTGAGTGCCTATATTGCGTTCACGTCAAGATGCCCCGCCCGAACGGGGCCCGCAAACATGAAGGCAGTAGACATGATTTCTTCGAAGATGACTTTGGCCGCCGCTCTGGCCGGCGCGATGACACTGGGTGCGTGTACGCAGCCACTGCAGCCCGGCAATGGCGATCCCAACCAACGGACCAAGAATGGTGCTTTGATCGGTGCGGGCGTCGGGGCCCTTGCCGGTGCGATTTCCGAAGGTGACGGCAAAGGCGCCCTGAAAGGCGCTTTGATCGGCGGCACGATCGGCGCGGGCGTGGGTTACTCGCTTGATAAGCAAGAGGCCGAGCTGCGTGCCGCGATGGACAGCCGTGTGGTCATTACCAACACCGGCGACCGTCTGATCGTGACCCTGCCGCAGGATATCCTGTTCGCGACTGACAGCACCAACGTATCGCCCGCCCTGCGTGACGATCTGGCCGCGCTGGCGCAGAACGTGAACATCTATCAGAACTCCACTCTGCAGGTCGTCGGCCACACCGACAGCGATGGCGAAGCAGCGTATAACCAGCAGCTTTCCGAGCGTCGCGCACAGGCTGTGGGTAACATCCTGCTGTCCAACGGCGTGCCGCAGCAGCGTTTGCAGACATTTGGCCGCGGCGAAAGCCAGCCAGTGGCAAGCAACCTGAGCGCCGCAGGCAAGGCGCAGAACCGCCGGGTCGAGATCGTGATCCTGCCCAACGCGCGTTAAGCCGCGACCCTTTGGGAACGGTATTGAACCCCGGCCACCGGCCGGGGTTTTTCTTTGGCCTAAAGGTTATCTTCGACCCTAAAACCCTCGGGGATGGCATCGCGCCCTTCGAGCAGAAGATCGGCCATCACCTCTGCCACTTTGGGGGCCATACCAAAGCCGATTTTGAACCCGCCATTGGCGATATACTGCCCCGGCCTGCCGGGCCATGCACCCAGCATCGGCGCGCGGCTGCGGCTGCGGGGGCGCAGCCCGGCCCAGCGTTCGATCACCGGCGCGTCTTGCAAGGCGGGCACCGCCGCGCGGGCCTTGGCGATCACCGCGTCAAGCTGTGCATCAGTGCTGTCGGGGCTGTCGTACTCGCGTTCTGTCGTGCCACCGACGGCCACCGTGCCGTCGAGATGCGGGATGACATGCACCCCATCGGCAAAGAGTTGCGCCGCGCCGCCTCGGTCCAACTGTAACAGCGCCGCTTGGCCCTTGATCCCTGCGCCAACCAGACGCGGGTGGCACGCATTCAGCGTCTCCAGCCCCGCGACGCCGGTGGCCCAGAGGGTCTGGCCCGCCTCGGGGGCTTCGGTCACAATCTCAACGCCTCTCACCGCCAAGGCCGCCACCAGCGCCGCGCAGGCTTGGCGCGGGTGGACGAGGGCGCTGAGGGTGTCGCGGATCAGCCAGCCGGTGGGGCTGTGCGGGGCCCAATCGCGATCCTCGGCGCGGACCAATTCCCACCGGGCACGGCCCTGCCAAAGCTCGACTGCCGTGTCCTCCCGCTGCCGCGCCAGCGCGAGCGCCGCGTCATCCGCCACCGGCTGCAAGCGCCCGCTGCGGATATAGCCGGGCGCGCGACCGCCCACGGCCTCCACCTCGGCCCAGAAGGCTTCGGCGCTGAGCAGGCTCTCAAGCTGAAAGGCTTTCTTGGCGTTCCAATTCTCCGGCACATGCGGCGCCAGCGCGCCGACGATCCCGCCTGAGGCGCCTGCTGCCGGGCCTGCCGGATCGACCACCCGCACCGATGCGCCGCGCAGGACGCAGGCCCAAGCCACCGACAGGCCAAAGATCCCGGCCCCTCTTACGGTTACATCCACCATTGCCATTCCCCGCCAGCTTGCGCAGTGTCTGCGCGACTTCACTCCCCCTCTAGCAGGACGTACCGTGCCAGACCAGAATGCCCAGATCACGTGGCGCGAGGGCCAAGTGCCCGTCTCGACCCAGTTTGATGACCCCTACTTCAGCCTCGAAGATGGCGCGGCGGAGACGGCCTATGTCTTTCTGGCGGGCAATGATCTGCCTGAGAGGTTTCGCCCCGGTTTTCATATTGCAGAGCTGGGCTTCGGCACCGGGCTGAACCTGCTGCTGGCGTGGGACGCATGGATGCGCGCGGGCCACGAGGGGCCACTGCATTTCACCAGTTTCGAAGCCTACCCTATGCGGCTTGAGGATATGGCGCAGGCCCATGTGGCCTTTCCGGCGCTTGACGGGCGGCGCGATGCGTTGACGGCGGCGTGGGATGGCACCGGCGGCGTGTTGGAACTGCCCGGTCTGCGCGCCGAGATCATCATCGGTGATGCGCGGCAGGCCCTGCCCGCGTGGCAGGGGCAGGCCGATGCTTGGTTCCTCGATGGGTTTTCTCCGGCCAAGAACCCGGAGTTGTGGGGCGATGCCCTAATGACCGAAGTCGCGCGTCACACCGCGCCGGGCGGCACCGCCGCGACCTATACCGCCGCAGGTTTCGTGCGTCGCGCGCTTGGCGCAGGCGGATTCGAGGTCACCCGCATCCCTGGCTATGGCCGCAAACGCCACATGACCCGCGCACGGATGCCAGCATGAGCCAGTCTAGCGTGCCTCAATCCAACAATATCCCGCTTGGCATCATGCTGATGATCGCCACCACGATGGTCTTTGCCGTCCAAGACGGGCTGTCGCGCCATCTGGCTGAGAATTACAATGTGCTGATGGTGGTGATGATCCGCTATTGGTTCTTTGCCGCTTTCGTCATCGCGCTGGCTCTGCGCAAGGCGGGTGGCATCCGCAAGGCCGCCGCGACCACGCAGCCTGCGGTGCAGATCCTGCGCGGCGTGCTGCTTTCGGCGCAGATTTGTACGATGGTGCTGGGGTTCACGGTCCTTGGGCTGGTGGAAAGCCATGCTGTCTTCACCTGTTATCCACTGCTGGTGGCGGCGCTCTCGGGCCCGATCTTGGGTGAAAAGGTTGGCTGGCGACGTTGGGCCGCGATTGGTGTGGGGTTCGTCGGGGTGCTGGTAATCCTGCAACCGGGGCTTCGGGTGGTGGACCCTGCAGCCGCGATCCCACTTGCGGGGGCGGCAATGTTCGCGGTCTACGGGCTGTTGACCCGCTATGTCGCGCGGCGTGACAATACGGCGACGAGTTTCTTTTGGACCGGCGTGACCGGGGCGGCGGTGATGACCGCCGTGGGCGTCTGGTTTTGGGAGCCGATGACACCGGGCAATTGGCTGTTGATGGGCACGCTCTGCATCACCGGGGTGACGGGCCACTGGCTGCTGATCCGCTGTTATGAGGTCGCCGAGGCGAGCGCCGTGCAGCCCTTCGCCTATACCCAGCTGATCTTTACCGTGATCATTGGCCTATCGGCCTTTAACGAAGTGCTGCGCCCCAGCGTGGTGCTGGGCGCAGGCATGATCGTGGCGGCGGGGCTGTTCACCCTATGGCGCGAACGCCTTCAGCGTCGACCCGGTTAACTCTTCGCTAAAGGGGATCGGCAGCGGGTCTTTCCCCAGACGGGCACGGTAGACGGGCAGGCTTTCGGTCACCCGCATGACGTAGTTCTGCGTCTCGCGGAAGGGGATCATCTCGATCCAATCGACGATGTCGATCTCACCTTTGCGCGGGTCGCCATAGGTCGACATCCAGCGGCGCGGGCGGCTGGGGCCTGCGTTATAGGCCGCCGACATCATGGAGACATTGCCGTCGAAAAGCCCGGCCATCTGCGACAGATAGGTAGCCCCAAGGCGGGCGTTGTAATCGGGATCGGCGGTCAGACGGTCCGTCGTGTGCTGGCTAGAGATGCCCAGATCGCGCGCCACGTCTTTCGCCGTGGCCGGCATGATCTGCATTAGCCCCCGCGCGCCGACACCGCTTTGCACGTTCGGGTCAAACTCGCTTTCGCGGCGCGCGATGGCGAGGGTCATTTCGGTGGCCATCGGCAGGTCTTTCTCGACCAGACTGTGCAGCGCGTAATAGGGGGCGGGCACTTCCAAGCCGCGTTGCGCCGCGCGTTTGCCGATCATCACCGCGAGATGCGGCTGGCCTGCGTCGATCGCCGCCTGCCCCAGCAGGGCGATGTCTTCGGGCACCAGTTGCTCTGCCAGGTGGGTCCAGAACCGCTCTGCGGTGGACAGCTCACCCGAGGCTTGCAACAGTAGCCCGGCTTCGAACAAGGGCGCGCGGGCGAGCGGGGATGTCCGCCAGTCTTGGGCAGGGGCCGCGCCCGTCAGCTTTTCGTCGAAAGGAATGCCGCCCCGCTCAGCGGCCAGCAGACCGTAGAAGGATGTCTGAAACTTCGCCCCCATGGCATAGGCCCGGGCAGCCCCTTCGGCATCGCCCATCGCCTCCAGCGCGCGGCCTTGCCAATAGCCTGCGCGGCCTTGGCTGATCGGGGATTCCACGGCGTTGTCGTGGTTCTGGAAATGGCCCAATGCGGTTGTTGGGTCGTTCAGAAAGCGCAAGGCAATATAGCCTGATAGCCATTCGAGATCGGCAAAGTCCGACCCGCTGGTTAGAAAATGCTGCGATGCGATCTGATAGGCGGTTTTGGGGTCACGGTTGCGCATTTCATCGCGCGCCATGGCACGGCGACGGTTGGACCATTTGGGCGGCTGACCGAGGGCTGCGGCAGAGGTAGAGCGCTGTAGCAGCAGGGCTTTGGCATCATCGCCAAACCCTTTGCGGATACGCCATTCAAACCTGTCATGCGCCAGCCCCGGCGCGTCAGCCTTGGAGGCGGGCAGGGCGTCGATCTTGGCATTCACATCGCTTTCCAGCTTTTGCAGAGCAATGCGCGTCTCGGCCAGTGCCTTGTCAGCGCTGGAAACCAGATCGAACATCTGCCGCGCTTCGGAATGCTCGCGCTGCCAGAGCATCTCTTCCAGCCGTGCTGCGTGATGCGGGGCCAGAAGGCTCCCATGTGCGTCGACGAACAATTCCTGACTGGTGGCGTTCATCGGCATGGTGCGCCACGCCAGAACGAGGTTCGCCTCGGCCTCGCCGCGTTGGCCGCTGTCGATCAGTGCCTTGGCATGGGCCAGCACCCCGCGCGGGGTCTGCGGGGCCATGGCCGAAAAGAAATCCAGTATGTCGTCTTGGGACTGCTTGATCACCGCTTCTTCGGTCTGCCGGCGCAGATATTCCTCACCGGGCCAATCGGGCCTGCGGTTCAGAAAATCGCGTGCCTCGGCATAGCTGCCCCGCCCGGCGCGGAGCCGGTGCCATTCGATCACATCGACGGCGACCTGCCCATCGCGGGCGGCCAAGGCCGCAGCCGCGTCCCAATTGCCGCTGCGCATCGCGTCCATCGCCCAGCCCAAAGGGCGCGGGCGCTGCGCTTCGGCAGGCACGGTCAGGACAAAAATACTTATGAGGATCGCCATCAGGCGCGTCATCGCTTGCATTTCCTACGTCTCCGGGGCTAGAGCCTTGCAACATATGGCTCGGGCGACGTTTATCAAACATTACCGCCCGCGAAAGCCTTCATCCAGTCCGGTTTTCCGCCGGCCAGCACTTAAGGAGCGTGCACATGTTCAAAGGCTCTCTGCCTGCCCTCGTCACGCCGTTTCGCAACGGCGCGCTGGATCTGGATACGCTCAAGAAACTTATCGAATGGCACATCGGCGAAGGGTCGAGCGGGCTTGTCCCCGTCGGCACCACCGGCGAATCCCCGACGCTGAGCCATGCCGAGCATGAGACCGTCGTCGAAGAGGTGGTCAAAGCCGTCGCGGGTCGCATCCCGGTGATTGCCGGTGCCGGGTCGAACAACACGGTCGAAAGCATCCGTCTTGCCCGCCACGCCGAAAAGGTCGGCGCCGACGCGCTGCTGGTGGTGACGCCCTATTACAACAAGCCGACGCAACGCGGGCTGGTGGCGCATTTCACCGCCGTGCATGACTGCTGTGACTTGCCGATCATCATCTACAACATCCCCGGCCGTTCGGTCGTGGATATGCTGCCCGAAACGATGGGCGAACTGGCCCAACTGCCGCGCATCGTCGGCGTCAAGGACGCCACCGGCGATCTGGCGCGCGTCTGCGATCAGCGCATCGCCTGCGGCCCGGATTTCTGCCAGCTGTCCGGCGAGGACGCCACCGCGCATGGGTTCAATGCCCAAGGCGGCGTTGGCTGTATCTCGGTCACCGCCAATGTCGCACCGCGCCTTTCCGCGCAGATGCAGGCGGCCTGCCTTGAGGGCGATTATACCAAAGCGTTGGAATTGCAGGACCGACTGATGCCGCTGCACAAAGCGATCTTTACCGAACCGGGTCTGGTGGGCGTGAAATACGCCATGTCGCGGCTGGATCTCTGCTCCGACGAGGTGCGCCTGCCGCTGACAGAGCTGACGGACCCGACCAAAGAACTGGTCGATGCGGGTCTGCGCCATGCGGGTTTGATGAACTGAGACTGCTTTTTAAGCTGTGAATTTGAATGCAAGAGGGGGTGGAGACACCCCCTCTTTCGCGTTCAGCGTTTGCCGTAATATATCCCGACCACATGTTCCGCCTGCGCAAAGAACAGCCAGCGTGAGGTCAGCACCCCCGCCGCATGGCTGAGCACTGCGAGGGCAGCGGCGAGGTGGTGGAACACGGGCGACAAGAGCAGCAGAAGCGGCAGCAGCACCATCAGCGCAATCGCGATCACCCGCAGCTTCAGCGCGTGTTTGCGTCCGATTTGATAAACGAACTCTCGCAGCAGGTAATTGCTGCCAGTATGCGGCGGTTCAAAGGCGCGGACGCTGCCCTTGTCCCCCAGCCGCGTCGCTGTGGCGATATCACTGCCCGAGGCCGCAAGTGCGCGATCCCCGCGCCACCATGTGGCGATCTGCACCGCCCCCGCCAGCACCAGAAGCACCATCGCCGCCGTCACCTGTCCGGCCAGCACCGCGCCTCCTGCAATGCTGAGCGACAAGAAGTTCAGTGGCGTCATCACGCTGTGCCAGCGTGGCACAGTCTTCATCTGGGTATAGATCATCGCCGTGGTCAGCACCGTCAGCAACGACAGCGCCGCGCCTAGCAGCCCCAGCGGCCAAAGCCGCATGTCGTAAAACACCAGCCCCGCGCCATAGGCTGCCATGGTCAGCAGGGCCGCGACCGAGGCCCAAGCCTCCCGGCTGAGCCAACTGCTGCGCCACTGGGTAAAGGCCTTGAGCGCGCGTTCCGGATGGCCCAGGTGGAATGTCGATGCGATCAGGCCGCCCACGGCCAAAAGGTAAGCCAGCGCGAAGAAAACGAAAGCGACCCAGCCGGTCACCGCAGGCAGGCCGATCCCGAGCCACGCCAGCAGGCCAAAGCCAATGCCCGACAGGCTGCTGAACAGAATAACGGAGGGTGCCGGATGCATCAGAGCTTCTCCAAAGTGCGGTCAAGCCAGCCGAGGAAGCCTTTGGGGCCGCTGTCGATCGGGGCAAGGAAGGGGGCCAGCACGTCAATCTCGCCGCTGTCCTCTGGGCCTTGCAACTGATCGCGCGGGCGGGGCGGGAGGTATTTATTGACCGGCTTGGTGCCTTGCTCGGGCATGAGGTCTAAACCGCCACGCTCGGCCACCAACTGGCTCACCGCGCTGTCTGGGTCACCCAGATCGCCGAAATGCCGTGCGCCAGCGGGGCAAGTGCGGACGCAGGCGGGCTGGCGGTCTTCTTCGGGCAGGTTCTCGTTATAGATACGGTCGACGCAGAGGGTGCATTTCTTCATCACGCCCGCGGCCTGATCCATTTCACGCGCGCCGTAGGGACAGGCCCATGCGCAGAGGCCGCAACCGATGCAGTCGCTTTCGTTGACCAGCACGATGCCATCTTCGACGCGTTTGTAACTCGCCCCCGTGGGGCAGACGGTCACGCAGGGCGCGTCATCGCAGTGCAGGCAGGATTTCGGGAAATGCACGAGCTGCGCGGCACCGGCCTCGGGCTGCACCTCATAGCTGTGCACGCGGTTGAGAAAGGTCCCCGACGGGTTCGCGCCAAAGGCGTCTTGGTCTGACAGCGGCGCGCCGTAGTTTTCGGTGTTCCAGCCTTTGCAGGAGATCACGCAGGCATGACAACCGACACAGGTATCAAGGTCGATCACAAGGCCGAGTTTGCGGTCGGTCTGTTGCGGGAGCGTGGTCATGGCTGGCGGTCCTGAAGGGTCTTGTGCGCAGCGCGCGGACGGGAAGCACTCATTTGCCCACCTTCCACGCGATGTCGCGCGGCGCGGGCGGGACGGGAGAGCGCTGCGGTGGAATTTCCGGCTGCGCCTCGGCAGGGGCGTCGGTCTTCTCAATATGCACCTTGAGGTCGAACCACGCCGCCTGTCCGGTGATCGGGTCGGAGTTCGACCACCGCAGACCGTCGCCTTTGGGTGGGAGCAATTCGTGGATCAGGTGGTTAAGCAAGAATCCCTTGGTCGTCTCCGGCGCGTCGCGGTCCAGCGCCCATGCGCCCTTGCGCTTGCCGATGGCGTTCCACGTCCATACCGTTTTGGGGTTCAGGGCCGCCATCTCCATCACCGGCACGGTGATCCCTCCATGCGGAGAGGTCACGCGCGCCCAGTCGCCGTCTTGGAGCCCCTTGGCGCGCATGATTGCGGTGGGCAAATAGAGCGGGTTGTGCCCGTGCAATTGCCGCAGCCAAGCGTTCTGGCTGCCCCAGGAGTGGTACATCGCCATCGGGCGTTGGGTCAGCGCGTGGACGTTATAGCCCTCAGCGCCTTCTGGATCGCTTTCGTACCAGATCGGCAGCGGCGACATGGTCTGCTTGATCCGTTCACGCAGATGCTCAGGCGGTTGGCGGTCGCCATGACCTTCGGCGGCCAATTGAAAACGCCGCAGCGGCTCGACGTAGAGCGAGAACAGATAGGGCTGCGGCGCGTCGTAGATGCCCATGCCGACGGCCCAATCCTGATAGGCGGCGTTCCACGGCTTGTAGTAGTTCGCTCCTTCCGGGATGTGATTGACGAAGAAGCCGCCGTTTTCGATATAGCGGTCGATCTGCTCGGGGTTCGGCGCCCCGCGCCCGACATCCTTGCCATCCTCACCCCGGAACCCGGCCAGCGGGCCAATGCCCGGACGGCGTTCGTGGCTGGTGATGTAGTCGGCGTAGTCTTTGTATTTCTGGCTGCCGTCCTCGTTTACGAACCCCGGCAGGCCAAGCTTTGCCCCCAGATCGCAGAGCGCCGATTGAAACCCCCGCACGTCGCGGTTGGGCTCCACCACGGGCCAACGGATCGCATCGGCGGCGGCGTCGGCCTCGCTGATTGGACGGTCGAGCAGCGAGATACAATCGTGCCGTTCAAGGTACGTCGTGTCGGGCAGGATCAGGTCCGCATAGGCCACCATCTCCGAGGAATAGGCATCGGAGTAGATGATCCGAGGGATGACGTAGTCGCCATTCTCGTCGGTATCGGTCAGCATCTCCATCACCCCGCCGGGGTTCATCGACGAGTTCCACGACATATTGGCCATGTAGAGAAACAGTGTGTCGATCTTATAGGGATCGCCCGCGTGGGCGTTAGAGATCACCATATGCATCAGCCCATGGGCCGACATCGGGTTTTCCCATGTGTACGCCTTGTCGATCCGCGCGGGGCTGCCATCAGCGCATAGCGCCAGATCGTCGGGGCCATGCACGAAGCCCAGATGCGGCCCGTCGAGCGGCGCATCGGGGGTGGCTTTGCAATGCGGTTTGGGATGCGCGGTGGCAGGCTTGGGGTAGGGCGGTTTAAAGCGGAAACCGCCCGGCACTTCGACGGTGCCAAGGATGATCTGCAGCACATGCAGCGCCCGGCAGGTTTGGAACCCATTGGCATGGGCCGAGATGCCGCGCATGGCGTGGAAAGAGACCGGGCGGCCTGTCATCGTCTTGTGATGCTCGCCGCGGAAGTCGGTCCATGCGTGCTCAAGCTCGAAAGCTTCGTCAAAGGCGACGCGGGCCAGTTCGGCGGCAATAGCGCGGATACGGGGCGCAGGGATGCCACAACGCTCAGCGACGGCCTCGGGGGTGTACTCTTCACCCAGATATTGCTCGGCCATCTGGTGAAAGACCGGGCGATGCGTAATGCCCGCCGTTCGGTAGGTGGCCGCAAGGTCGGGGCGCACGCCGGGCTGGTCAAAGGGGGTCAGCTTGCCGGTCTTGCGGTCAACCACCAGCGCCTTGCCGTCCGCGTCGCGCAGTTGCAGCCCATACTCAGGCGACTTCGGATCGCTGTTCAGCAGCACCGGCGCGTCGGTGTAGCGCGCGAGGTAATCCAGATCGATGCGCCCGGCCTTCATCAGGCAGTGAATCAGCGACAGGATGAACAGCCCATCGGTGCCGGGCGTGATGCCGACCCAATCATCGGCGATGGCATTGTATCCGGTGCGGATCGGGTTCACCCCGATGACCCGGGCGCCGCGTTTCTTCAGCTTGCCCAGACCCATCTTGATCGGGTTGCTGTCATGGTCCTCGGCAACACCAAACAGCATGAACAGCTTGGTGTGGTCCCAATCGGGCTGACCAAATTCCCAGAACGCACCGCCCATCGTGTAGATGCCAGCGGTGGCCATGTTGACCGAGCAGAAACCGCCGTGGGCCGCGTAGTTCGGCGTGCCGAAGGATTGCGCCCAAAGGGAGGTGAAGCTCTGCGACTGATCGCGCCCGGTGAAGAACGCCAGTTTCTCCGGCGCTTCGCGGCGCAGCGGCTCCAGCCAATCGGTGGCGATCTCCAACGCCTCTTTCCAGCTGATGCTCTCGAACTCACCCGACCCGCGCGGGCCGACCCGTTTCATCGGATTGCGCAGGCGCGCGGGGGAATTGTGCTGCATGATCCCAGCAGACCCCTTGGCGCAGAGCACACCTCGGTTCACCGGATGGTCGCGGTTGCCTTCGATATAGGCGACTTTCCCCCTTTTCATATGCACGTTGATGCCGCAGCGGCAGGCGCACATGTAGCAGGTGGTCTTGCGAACCTCGTCCGAGACCTTGGGCGACAGATCAAGCGGCGGCTGGGAATGCTTCATGGGCGGGCGGGGTCTTTCAGCAAGGCGAGCGCTTGGCGCACGATATGTTTCTCTTCGGCGGCGAGGATGATCCAGTTGGGAATATTTCCCGCCCAGCGAAGGTTTGCAAGAACCTTTTCCCTCACCTCGGAATCGTTTTCGCCGATACCCCCGGTGAAGACGATGCCATCGAGCCCGCCCATGGCGGCGATCATCGACCCCGCTTGCCGGGTGATCCAGTAGCAGAAGTGCTCACGCGCAAAACGGGCGGCGGTTGTATCGGTCTCAGCCAGTTGTCGCATGTCGGCGGTAAGACCCGAGAGACCCAGCAATCCGCTTTCGTGATGCAGCAGTGTTTGGGCCTCCTCCAGCCCCATGTCGCGCACCAGATGCAGCACCGCGCCCGCGTCGATCTCGCCTGCGCGGGTGCCCATGGTCAGCCCGCCGAGCGGCGAGAAACCCATCGTAGTGGCGACCGATTGCCCCTCTAGGATCGCGCAGAGTGATGCGCCATTGCCCAAATGCAGCGCCAGCAGGCGGCGGGGAAGGTCTGCGCCCGTGGTCTGAGGGAAATTCTGTACGAGGCTTTCATAGCTGATGCCGTGAAACCCATAGCGACGCAGTGCGGCGGTCTCTGCCCGGTCGGGCAGAGCATAGCGGCGGGCGACTTTGGGGGTGCTGCGGTGAAAGCCTGTGTCAAAGGCGGCAACCTGCGGCAGGTCGGGCATGAGGCTGGCCAGCGCGTCGATCGCGCCGAGGTGGTGCGGATTGTGCAGTGGCGCCAGCGGTTGAGCCTCGGCGATGGCGCTTCGGACGGCAGGCGTGATTGTCGTTGTCTCGGCCAGATTCGGGCCGCCATGCACGACACGGTGGGCGGCGGCCGTCAGGTCAGCGCCCGCAATCCCTTTTTGTTGCAGCCCGTCCAGAATGGCGCGGAAGGCGGTCTGGTGGTCAGGCAGATCAAGGCGCACCGGCGGAGCGTCTCCCAGACGCAGCGCGCCGGTCTGGCCGATGCCCTGCGCCTCAATCCGCAGACGCTCGGTCAATTCACCGTCGAAGACCGCCGCCTTGATAGACGACGATCCCGCGTTGACGACAAGCACCAGCGCTTGGGTCACGCCTCAGACCTGTTGCGGGCGCATGTCATCCCGGCTGATCCCGGCGACAGAAACGGGTTTCTTCATCGCGTCGCGCCGGAAGGGCTCGCCCAGTTCTTGGTTCAGCAGCACCTCGATGAAGGTGGTCTTGCCCTCGTCCATCTGCGCCTTGACCGCGCGGTCAAGCGCGTCGGTCAACTCATCCATCGACGACACTTGTACGCCCTCGACGCCACAGGCTTTGGCCACCGCGGCATAGCTCACGTCCTGCGCGAGTTCGGTGCCGACGAAGTTGTCATCGAACCACAGCGTCGTGTTCCGCTTTTCCGCGCCCCATTGGTAGTTGCGAAAGATTACCATGGTCACGGCGGGCCAGTCGTCGCGGCTGACGCTGACCATCTCGTTCATTGAAATGCCAAACGCGCCATCCCCGGCAAAGCCCACCACCGGCACGTCAGGGCAGGCGATCTTGGCCCCGCAGATCGCCGGGAAACCATAGCCGCAGGGGCCGAAAAGGCCGGGGGCGAGGTATTTGCGGCCCGCCTCGAATGTTGGATAGGCATTGCCGATGGCGCAGTTGTTGCCGATGTCGGAGCTGATGATCGCCTCTTTCGGCAGCGCTTTCTGGATCGCGCGCCATGCCATGCGGGGGGACATCTTTTCCGGCTCGCGGTCGCGGGCGCGTTCGTTCCATGTGGTGCCGGGGTCGTCTTCCTCATGATCCATTGAGGTGAGTTCCTGCGCCCATGCGGATTTGGTCTGGGCGATCAGGTTGCGCCGTTCCTCGCGGCCCGCGTCGCCCGCGCTATCGCTGAGCCCATCAAGGATCGTGCGGGCCACTTTGCCGGCATCGCCGACGATGCCCACGCTGACCTTTTTGGTCAGGCCGATGCGGTCGGGGTTGATGTCGACCTGAATGATTTTGGCGTCTTTGGGCCAATAATCGATGCCGTAGCCCGGCAGGGTTGAAAAGGGGTTAAGCCGCGTGCCGAGCGCCAGCACCACATCGGCCTTGGCGATCAATTCCATCGCCGCTTTGGAGCCGTTGTAGCCCAAGGGCCCCACCGACAGGGGGTGCGAGCCGGGGAAGGCGTCATTGTGCTGGTAACCGCAGCAGACGGGCGCATCGAGCCGTTCGGCCAGTTTGCGTGCGTCGTCAATCGCGCCGCCGATGACCACACCCGCGCCATTCAAGATCACCGGGAATTTCGCGTTTGAAAGCAGTTCCGCCGCTTCGGCAATGGCGGTCTCTCCGCCAGACGGGCGCTCGAACTCGACGATGGCGGGCAGGTCGATGTCGATCACTTGGGTCCAGAAATCACGCGGGATGTTGATCTGCGCAGGGGCGGAGTGGCGTTTGGCTTGCAGGATCACCCGGTTCAGCGTCTCGGCGATGCGGGTCGGGTCACGGACCTCCTCTTGATAGGCGACCATGTCACGGAAGAGCGCCATCTGCTCGACCTCCTGAAAGCCGCCCTGACCGATGGTCTTGTTCGCCGCCTGCGGGGTCACCAGCAGCAACGGCGTGTGGTTCCAATAGGCGGTTTTCACCGGCGTCACGAAGTTGGTAATCCCCGGCCCGTTCTGCGCCACCATCATCGACATCCGCCCCGAGGCGCGGGTGAACCCATCGGCCATCATGCCAGAGTTACACTCATGCGCGCCGTCGTAGAAGGTGATCCCGGCGGCGGGGAACAGGTCGGAGATCGGCATCATGGCCGAGCCGATAATGCCAAAGGCCGTGTCGATCCCATGCATCTGAAGGGTTTTGACGAAGGCTTCTTCGGTGGTCATTTTCATGGGTCGATCCTTTGGGCGTGGGCAAAGTTTGGGGCAAATTACGGGCAGGCGCGGGTTGAGGTTAGGGCCAGAATTGGCCAAGCCCTAGGGCCAGATTAGCGCAGGCGGTCGATCTCTTGGGCGATCAGGCCAACCCCTTCGCCGATCCGGGTCGCGGGGATGGAGGAATAGGCCAGCCGGTAGTAATTCGTGGCCCTCTCGTCGCCCGCGAAAAAGGCGTGGCCGGGTTCAACCAGAACATCCCGCGCGCGCAGGTTTTCGGCCAGTTGCGCAGTATCGACGCTTTCGGGCGCGCGCATCCAGAAGGACGACCCGCCGTAAGCACCCCGGCCCGAGACACGCAGGCCGTGCGTCTCAAGTGCCTCTTCCATGACGCGTCGACGCTCGTGCAGGGCCAGCCCCATGCGCCGGATCTGGGCGTCGTAATGGCCCAGAGACAGGAAATAGGCAGCGGTGCGCTGGATATGCCCCGGCGGGTGGCGCAGGACCGAGGCGCGCAGCGCGCGGGCCTCACGAATGAACGGCTCGGACCCCACCAGATAGCCCAACCGCAGCCCCGGAAAGAGCGATTTGGAGAAGCTGCCGACATAGATTACCCGCCCCTCATCATCGAGCGACTTCAGCGCGGGCGAGGCGGGTTTGAGGAAGGACATCTCAAACTCATAGTCATCCTCGACGATCAGCGCTTCCAGCGCGCGGGCGCGGGCCAGCAGCGCGCGGCGGCGGTCCATCGGCATGGTCGCATTGGTCGGGCACTGGTGGCTTGGGGTCGCGAAAATCACATCCGTATCGGGGGGGATCGCCTCGGGCGGGAGGCCGTCTTGGTCCACCCGCACGGGCGTGATGTGGCAGCGGGATTGGCTGAGAATACCGCTGAGTGCCGGATAGCATGGGTCTTCCAGCACGGCGCGGCGGCGTTGGGTCAGCAGCACCTGCGCGGTAAGCCAAAGCGCGTTTTGCGCGCCGAGGGTGATGAGAATCTGCTCGGGCCGCGCCGAGACGCCGCGCCGGGGCAGGATGTGGCGGGCGATGAATTCGATCAGTTGCGGGTCGTCCTGATCGTAGTAGTCGGTTGTCATCGAGGTGAAGTCGCGCTGGCCCAAGGCTTGCAACGCGCAGAGCCGCCAGTTCGCGTGGTCGAACAGCGTCGGGTCGGCTTGGCCATAGATGAAAGGGTAGCGGTAGCTGGCCCAGTCCTGCGGTTTGGCGGCCAGCCCATTGGCGCTGAAGCGTTGGCCGATGGCGCGGGTCCAGTCGATGGCGTCATCGGCTTCGGCTTTGGGGGCAAAGGCTGGGGGCGCGGGGGCGTTGCCTGAAACGAAATACCCCGACCGCCCGCGCGAGGTGAGGTAGTCATTCGCCAAAAGTTCAGTATAGGCGATGGTGACCGTGATCCGGCTGACCCCAAGATGCGCCGCGAGCTTGCGGGTGGAGGGCAGTTTCTCACCCCGCTGGAACCGACCCGAGAGGATGCCTTGGGCGATCATCTGTTGGATCTGCTGTTGCAGGGTGCCTTGCGCATCGGGGCGCAGAAAAAAGGTTTCGACGGGCAGGGCCATGGGGCGAAGGTTAGGCTGGCCTTAGGGGGAGTTCAATCTGGCATTACCGCCTGTCGAATTTACTTCGGCGCGTTGCCCGCACTTCCGTTCACCCGGCACCTCGCCTAAAAGTGTCGCATGAGCATCTCCGCCCCTCTTTTGATCGCCGTTGACGGCGGTGGCACCGGCTGCCGCGCCGCCATTGGCACGCAGCGTGATGGCATTCTTGGCCTTGCAACTGGGGGGCGCGCCAATATCGGCAATGACCCGGACAGAGCGCTCGCAAACCTGCGCGGCGCGGTGGACGCAGCAGCGGCCGAGGCGGGGCTGCCCCTCACGGCACTTAAGGACGCCACGGCGTTCATCGGGCTGGCGGGGATGAACGTCGCGCGGGACGAAGCGCGGCTGCGCGCGGCGCTGCCCTATGCCCGGATCCACGCCGACGATGATCGCCCCGCTTGCGTGGTCGGCGCGCTTGGCGAAGGCGTGGCGGGCTGGCTGCTGGCCATCGGAACAGGTACGATTGTGGCCGCGACTGACGGCACGGCGTATCGCTATGTCGGAAGCTGGGGGTATCATCTGGCCGATCAAGGATCAGGCGCATGGCTGGGGCGCGGCGCGTTGGATTTTGCGTTGCAATGCCATGACAGGGTGCTGCCGCACAGCGACCTGACCCGCGCTTTGTTGGCGGATTTCGGCGATGATCCAGAGGCTCTCGTTTCCTTCAGCCTGACGGCGCAGCCCGGAGACTATGCGGCATTCGCGCCCAAGGTCATCGCGGCCGCCGAGGCTGGGGACCGCCACGCGCAGGCACTGATGCAAGAGGGGGCGGCCTATTACCTCCGCGCGTTGAAGGCGCTGGATTTCGCGCCCGGCGACCCGCTCTGCCTGCTGGGTGGGATCGGCCCGCATTACGCGCGCTATCTGCCAGAAGACCATCTGTCGGGGCTGATCGCGGCGCGCGGCACGGCGCTTGATGGGGCGTTTCATCTGGTCTGCAAGGCCGCAGCGGAAGAGGTTTTGCCATGAGCGAGATCGCGAGGGTTTTCACCGGGGCGGATATTCACGATGGAACGCATCTGCACCACGGCAAGGTGCTGGCGCAGATGCAAGACGGCAGCCGCCGTATCCTTGCCTTTGAACAGGTGCCGCAGGGCATGCCGACAGAGCGGCTGCAGGCGGGGGTGCTCTGCCCCGGTTTCGTCGATCTTCAGGTCAATGGCGGCGGCGGGGTGATGTTCAACGACAGCCCCGATGTGGCCACCCTGCAGTGCATGGCCAAGGCGCACCGCAGCACGGGTGTCGCGGCGCTTTTGCCCACCTTGATCACCGACACGCCCGATAAAACCGAAGCGGCGATTGAGGCTGTCGCGGCTGCCATCGCCGAGGGGGTGCCGGGCATTATCGGGCTGCATCTGGAAGGCCCGCATCTGGCACTATCGCGCAAGGGCGCGCATGACGGGGCGTTGATCCGCCCGATGGAGGCGGCGGATCTTGCCCTGATCCTGCGCGCCGCTGTGCTGCTGCCGAACCTCATGGTGACGGTCGCGCCGGAAAACACCAGCGCCGCGCAGATCGCCGCGATGGCCGAGGCCGGGGTCATCGTCTCGCTTGGCCATAGCGATGCGGATTACGAGACCTCTATGGCTGCTTTTGATGCGGGTGCGCGCTGCGTCACGCATCTGTTCAACGCGATGAGCCAGATGGGCAACCGCGCGCCGGGATTGGTTGGGGCGGCGCTGGCGCGCGACGGGGTTCACGCGGGGCTGATTGCCGATGGCATCCATGTGCATCCCGCCAGCATGCGCAACGCGCTGGCGGCCAAGGGCGAGGGGATTTTCCTCGTCAGTGATGCCATGGCGACGGCGGGCTCTGATATCGCGGGCTTCACGCTCAACGGGCGCGAGGTTTATCGCGCGGACGGGCGGTTGGCCTTGGCGGATGGTACCCTGGCGGGGGCGCACCTAGCGTTGGGCCGCGCGGTCTGCACGCTGACCCATGCGGTGGGAGAGCCGTTGGAGACCGCCTTGGCGCGGGCGATTTCGGGGCCGCTGGCACTGTTGCGCGATGACATGGGTCTGGGCCGGATCGAAAGCGCGGGCCAACCTTTGCTGCTGTTCGACCCCGAAAGCGGTGCGGTGGACCTGCTCGCCTAGCCTGCGACAAGCCGCCAGAAGAACACCGCGCTCATCCCAAAACCGATGGCGGCGATTAGGCAGCGCACGGTCTGTTTCGGCAAGGCCCGCGCTAGCGGCGCCCCGGCATAGCCCCCCGCCGTGGCGGCCAGCATCATCAGCAACGCCTGCGGCCATGCGACCAGCCCGGCCAAGGCAAAGACCGCCACGGAAATCGATGAGAGCACGAAGCTCAGCCCGTTCTTGAGCCCGTTCATCCCGTGCAGGTCGGTCATCCCCCAAAGCGCGAATAGGGCCAGCAGAACGATGCCCAAGCCCCCATTGAAATAGCCGCCATAGACGCTGACCGCGAACAGGCCGAGCGTGCCTTCGGGTGTGACGGCGCGGGCATGGGACGCGGCAAAGGCGCGGATGCGGTCGCCCAGCAGGAAGGCCAGCGTCGCCGCGAGGAGCAAGAAGGGCACGACAACCGAAAAGGCCGCGTTGGACGAGACCAGCAGCAGGCCCGAGCCGACCACACCGCCCGCCAGCGTGATGAGGCAAAGCCGCAGCAACCGCTTGCGGTCAAAGCCGCCCAATTCATCGCGAAAGCCGAAAGCCCCGGCAAGGTAGCCGGGAAACACTGCCACGGCGCTGGTCGCATTGGCCGCCACAGGCGGCATCCCGGTAAAGACCAGCGCCGGAAAAGTCAGAAAGGTGCCGCCTCCGGCGATGGTGTTCAGCACGCCCGCGCCAAAGGCCGCGATCAGCAAGATCGCGATATCGCTCAAAGTGGTCATTGTCCCTCCCCACGCCATGCGGCGCTTGGAACCCTGTTAGGATCAAATCACGGCGATGCCAAGATGGGGGGGGCAGGCACGAAAAAGGGCTCCGACCGATGGTCGAAGCCCCGATAGCGCGAAATCGCGCGATGTCAGTCGTTTATGGGCAAGCTGCGACGTAGCGCTGGCCGTTGGAGTTCTGGTACACACATTTACCGGACTGAGTCTGGCCGATGTAGTTACCAGCCGCCGCACCAGCGAGACCGCCGATGATTGCGCCTTGAACCTTGTCGTCACCGCCTGAAACAGCAGCACCTGTGGCTGCGCCGAGGGCTGCACCTGTCAGGGCGCCTTGGCTGGGCGTGGTGCCGTTACAAGCGGCAAGCGTGGCGACCAGCGGAACGGCGATAAGGAATTTCTTCATGTCTTTCTCCCAAGTTACTCATTTGCCAACGCGGGGGGATTGGAAGAGGTTCCCGCGAAAGCGATGGATGTTAAGAAAAATTTTCAACGCGGGTGTGCGCGGCAATTTTCCATCTGTTGTCATGTTCGGGCAAGACAGAGGTTTAGATAGACGAAGGCGGCACCGGGTCAACCGATGCCGCCTGTCGCAGGCCTGAAAGCGCGGTTTTACGCCGAAGCGAAAACCCGACGCAATGCGCCATCCACCGCGGTGATGATCTCATCAATATCATCGCGTGAGGCGATCAGCGCGGGCGAGAAACACAGCGTGTTGTTCTTGCCGGGCAGGGAACGGTTGGTGGCCCCGATGATCACCCCTTGGGCCATGCAGTCCCCGACGACGGCTTGAATGCGCTTTTCCTCGACGGGGTCGCGGCTGTCGCGGTCAGTGACCAGTTCGGCACCCAAAAACAGCCCCTTGCCGCGCACATCGCCGATCGCCTTATGCTTGTCGGCCAGCGCATGAAGCTGCTCCAGCATGTAGTGGCCCATGTTGGTGGTGTTCTCCAACAGGTTCTCACGCTCGATGATGTTCATATTCTCGATGCCCGCGATCGGCCCCGCGGTGCAGCCACCAAAGGTCGAGATGTCGCGGAAGTAGTTCAGCGGATCGCTCGCATCGTCCTTGAACATGTCAAAGACGGCATCGGTGGTGACCAGACAGGCGATGGCGGCATAGCCCGAGGCGACGCCTTTGGCCATGGTCACCATGTCTGGCTGGATGCCGTAGTGCTGATAGCCGAACCAAGTGCCGGTGCGCCCGACGCCGCAGACGACCTCATCGATATGCAGAAGGATGTCATACTTGCGGCAAATTTCTTGCACCCGCTCCCAATAGCCATCGGGCGGACAGATCACGCCGCCGCCTGCGGTCACCGGCTCTAGGCAAAGCGCGCCAACGGTTTCCGGCCCTTCAGCCAGGATCACCTTCTCGATCTGGTCGGCAGCCCAGACACCGTAGTTTTCCTGTGGCGCGCCGTCCTGTTCGAAACTGCGATATTCCAAACAATGCGGCACCCGCACGAAACCCGGCGCGAAGGGGCCGTATTGTGCGTTGCGCTCGTCCTGCCCGCCCGCCGAGAGGCAGCCGATGGTGGTGCCGTGGTAATCGCGGTCGCGGTAGAGGATCTTGTGCTTCTTGCCGCCATAGCGTTTGTGCGCGATCTGGCGCACCATTTTGAAGGCTTTCTCATTCGCCTCGGAGCCTGAGTTGCAATAGTAGACGCGGTCGAGACCCGGCATCTTGTCCAGCAGCTTTTCAGCGAAATGAGAGCCGGGGATCGACCCTGCGGAGCCTGCGAAATAGTTCAGTTTGATCAGCTGGTCGCGCACGGCATTGGCGATGCTTTCGCGGCCATAGCCCACGTTGACCGTCCAGACACCACCGGACACGGCATCAAGGTGCTCTTTGCCCTTTTGGTCCCAAACACGCATGCCCTTGCCTTCGACAATGATGCGTGGGTCGGTCGTTTCATAGGGTTTGTGCTGGCTCAGGTGGTGCCAGATATGCGCGCGGTCGGCTTCGACAACGCGGGAGATGTCGTTCTCGTTGAAATTGCCGTCCATGGGGCAAACCTTTCTGTGCGAGTGGGCGAACCCACGAATGAAACCCGCGCAGAGGCGGGGAATGTGCGTAACACATCACCGCGAAAGTCGCGCCGCAAGTAGTGCCAGTTGGGTTTGTTCATTAAGGCCAGATGTGGGCGCCGATTTCTTTCAAAGAATCCGGGCCGGACTTTTTTAAAAAGTCCGGGGCCTTATGCAAAAACGCCGGGGTGGTGCCCCGGCGTTCAAGTTTACTTCGATTTCGGGCCGCCCTTGCCGCCCTGCTTGCCGATCTTATTCGGCGGGGTGAAGCGTTTGGACGGGTCGGACGCCCGCTTGTAGGACTTCTCGCCTCCCGGCGTGGTGGCCGGGGTTGTCGGCTTGCCCTTGCCTTTGCGAGGTGCATCGCCTGCGGGCTTTTCCTTCTTCCAAACGGCTTTCGCCTTGGGCTTGCCGGTTGTTTCGCCGCCAGACTTGGTCTTGGGCGTCGCACCGGGTTTCATCGGGCTGCGCTCGGTCTTGTGCGACTTTGGCGGGCGTTCGCCCTTGGGCGCGCGCGGTTTGTCGAACTTGGGCTTGTCGTATTTGGGCTTGTCGAACGACGCCGCACCGGGGCCATCCGCCGCTTTGGCGCGGGGTTTCCGGGGGGCGGGGGCGGCATCGGGATCGTAGTTATCACGCGGCGGGCGCGGGCCACGGTCGCGATCACCCTTGTAACCGCCACCCGGCTTGGGGCCACGTTTGCCTGCAGGCTTCGGGCCACGGGCCAGATCGGGGGCTTTGTCGAGCTGCGTCAGCACCGCGCCTTCTTCCAGCTTCATGTCACCGCCAAGCGCGCTCAGCAGGCCGGGGACAGAGGTTTCCAGCACTTCGACAAAGCTGTGGCTGCCCTGCACACGGATCGCGCCGATGTCGTCTTTGGTCAGGTCGCCGCGACGGCACAGCATCGGCAGCAGCGTGCGCGGCTCGGCCCCGTCGCTGCGACCGGTCGAGATCGAGAACCAGACCGATTTGCCAAAGGCCGGGCGCGGCTTGTCGTCGCCGGGGGCACCGGGTTCGGCAAGCTCTTCCGGCGCGGATTGGCGCGCGCGGTAGAGGTTGACGAAAGCGGTGGCGAGTTGCTCTGACGAGAATTGCTCGACCAGATTGGCGACAAACCCTTCGGCATCTTCCGGGATCGGGTCGGACCATGCAGGATCGGCCAGCAGGCGGGCTTCGTCGGCGGCATTCACTTCGGTGGCAGAGGGCGGTGCCGCCCATTCCACTTTCAGCTTCGCGCCGCCGATCAGACGGTTTGCTTTGCTGCGCAGTTTCGCAGGCACGATCAGGGCGGAAACGCCCTTGCGCCCGGCGCGGCCAGTACGGCCCGAGCGGTGCAGCAGCGTGTCGGAGTTGCTGGGCAGATCGGCGTGGATCACCAGTTCAAGGTTCGGCAGGTCGATGCCGCGGGCGGCGACATCGGTGGCGATACAGACCCGCGCACGCCCGTCGCGCAGCGCTTGCAGCGCGTTGGTCCGCTCGGATTGCGTCAACTCACCCGACAGCGCCACGACCGAGAAGCCCCGGTTGGTAAAGCGCGTGGTCAGACGCGCCACGGCGGCGCGGGTGTTGCAGAACACGATGGCGTTCTTGGCTTCATAGAAGCGCAGCACGTTGATGATCGCGTTTTCAGTGTCACGCGGGTGCACATTCAGCGCGCGGTATTCGATATCGCTGTGCTGTTTGGCTTCGCTCACAGTGGTGATGCGCTGCGCGTCGCGCTGGTAGGATTTCGCCAGTTTGGCAATCGCCGCAGGCACGGTGGCCGAGAACAGCAGCGTGCGGCGCTCTTCGGGGGATTCGGAGAGGATGAACTCAAGGTCCTCGCGAAAACCGAGGTCGAGCATCTCATCCGCTTCGTCCAGCACCACGGCACGGATCGCGTCGAGGTTGATGTTGTTGCGTTTGATGTGGTCACACAGACGGCCCGGCGTGGCGACGACGATATGCGCGCCCCGGTCCAGCGCGCGGCGCTCGGTCCGGGTGTCCATGCCGCCGACACAGGTGGTAACCACTGCGCCCGCTTTGCCATAGAGCCACGTCAGCTCGCGGCTGACCTGCATGGCCAATTCGCGGGTCGGCGCGATAATCAGCGCCAGCGGTGCGCCTGCTTGGCCGAAATGGGTGTCGTCGCCCAAGAGTGTTGGCGCGATGGCGAGGCCAAAGCCCACCGTCTTGCCCGACCCGGTTTGGGCGGAAACCAGAAGGTCTTGATCGTTCAGCGCGGGGTCTGTGACGGCCTCCTGTACGGCGGTAAGTGTTTCATAACCCTGTTGGGCAAGGGCATCGGCAATAGTCTGGATCACGAAGGCTGTCCTGTCTTGAACGTTTGTGCGGGGGGCGGGCACGTGGGGTGCTACCAGCCACGGCAAAGGAATCCGACCGTCGGTAGAGGGTCGGGGATGGAATGTACATGGGGGTTTTTGGGCGAATTGTCACCCTTTTTACCTGTTTGGCGGGTTTGGAGGCCGGAATGGGCGGGGAAGTGCCATTTTAGTTCTGGTCCGATCCGCTCACATCTCGGTCAGGCCAATGGCGCGGCCGGGCGGCTTCGGTTAGCTATAACCAAAGCTGAAAGAGAGAGTGAGGCAATCTGGTGCAAAGCGATCTGCCCCTGACGCGAGATCTGGTGCTGGTTGGCGGCGGGCACGCCCATGCGCTGGTGCTGCGCAAATGGGGGATGGACCCGCTGCCCGGTGCGCGGCTGACGGTCATCAACCCCGGTCCCACCGCGCCCTATACCGGCATGCTGCCCGGTCATATCGCCGGACACTACGGGCGGGATGAATTGGAGATCGACCTGATGCGCCTATGCCGCCACGCCGGGGCGCGGCTGATCCTTGGGGCGGCGACGGGGATTGACCGGGCGGCACGCGAGATCACGGTTAAAGGGCATGGAGCCGTCGCCTATGACGTGGCCTCGATCGACATAGGCATCACGGCCAAGATGGACCTGCTGGGGTTTGCTGACCACGCTGTCGGGGCCAAGCCGCTTGATGTCTATGCCGCGCGCTGGCGGGATTTTCTGGCGGCGGTCAAGGCGGGCGAACAGCCGCCCGAGGTGGCGGTGATTGGCGGCGGTGTGGCGGGTTGTGAGCTTGCCATGGCGATGGCTTTTGCGCTGCGCCAAGCGGGTGTGCAGCCTGCCGTGACGGTGGTGGAACACGGGCCACAGCTTTCCGGCATGGCCCCTCGGACCGAGGCGATGGTTCGACGCCGCATGGAGGACTTGGGGGTGGGTCTCACGCTCAATGCCAAAGTGGCGCGGATCACCGATAGGGCGGTAATCTTGGACGGGGCCGCGTCGATCCCAGCCGCGCTTTGTGTGGGCGCAGCGGGGGCGGTGCCGCATGGCTGGCTCGCGCAGACTGATCTGCCGCTTCATCAGGGGTTCATCCGTGTCGGGGCAGACTTGGGTGTCGTGGATGATGCGGCACTCTTTGCCGTGGGCGACTGTGCTCATATGGAGGCCACGCCGCGCCCCAAAGCCGGGGTTTTTGCTGTGCGGGCGGCGCCGGTGCTGCATGATAACCTGCGCGCTGCGCTGAGTGGTGGTGCGCGGCGGGCGTTCAAACCGCAGCGGCACTATCTCAAGCTGATCTCACTCGGCGGGAAAGCCGCGGTGGCGGAGCGGAACGGGCTGGCCCTTGGCGGCGCGTTGCTTTGGCAGTGGAAGGACCGCATTGATCGCAAGTTCATGGATCAGCTTGACGACCTGCCTGAGATGATAGGCCCCGCGCTGACTGGTCCGGCGGCATCTGGTGTACAGGAAGCGCTGGCAGGCAAGCCGCTTTGTGGCGGTTGCGGCGCAAAGGTGGGCGGCGCTGTGCTGGGAGACCTTTTGGCCGAGGTGCAACCGCCGGTCTCTGGCGATGTCATCACCGGGGCGGGCGATGACGCGGCGGTGCTGCGCCAACCGGGCGGCGGCTTTCAGGTGATGAGCACGGATCACCTGCGCGGCTTCATCGAAGACCCGGCACTGATGACGCGGATCGCGGCGGTTCATGCATTGGGCGATGTTTGGGCGATGGGAGCCAAACCGCAGGTGGCGCTGAGTTCGATCATCATTCCGCGCATGTCACCCACCTTGCAGGCTCGGACCTTGCGAGAGATCGCTGCGGCTGCGCAAGACGTGATGGCGGCGGCAGGTGCGCAGATCGTCGGCGGCCACACCACCATGGGCGCGGAACTGACCATCGGGTTTACGGTTACCGGCACGCGGGAGGACATGCCCATCGGTGTCGGCGGCGCGCAGCCGCGGGATGTGCTTTTGCTCACCCGGCCCATCGGATCGGGCGTGATCCTCGCGGGGCATATGGCAGGCAGCGCACCGGGGCGGGTGGTGGCCGACGCGCTTGGCGCGATGGCCACGCCGCAGGGGCGGGAGGCAGAACTTTTGGCAAACGCTCATGCGATGACAGATGTGACAGGCTTTGGCCTTGCCGGGCATGTGCAGGCGATTTGCCGCGCCTCGGGGCTGGCGGCCGAGCTTTGGGGTGCGGTGGTGCCGCTCTATCCCGGCGCGCAGGCGCTGTCGGATCGGGGGGTGGCATCGTCGCTGTTGCCGATCAATCAGGCCGACGCTCCGATAGAGGCCGCAGGCCCGGTGAGCCCACTTTTTCACGACCCCCAGACTGCTGGGGGGCTGCTGGCGGCCTTGCCAGAGGCGGCGGCGGAAGCGGCGCAGGCACGGCTAGAGGCTGCGGGTCTGACAGGCTATATCATCGGACGGCTGGAGGCCGGTGCCCCCTCTATGCGCCTGCGCTGAAACGGGCGTTCAGCGCGGTGGCGGTCTCGGCCAAAGTGGTTTCGTTGAGTGTGTCGAGCACCAACCGCTCTATCGGCGCGGGGTTGCGGCTGGCGGCTTTGGCATAGCGCGGGTCGTAATGTTGACCAATCAGACCTTCGGCAAGCATGGCCCAATCGCCCGCGTGGGCTTGGGTCTGCCATTGGGCAATGGTCTCTGCGCTGTGATAGGGGCGCAGCTTATCGATACGATCTTCAAGCAAAGCAGGGTCCGTCGTCAGGTCGTCATAGGCCCGACAGAGAAAATCCGCTCGCGCGGCCAAGGGTGCGGCGATCTCGACCCGAGGTGCGGCGAGCATCGCAGCCCAGAGCGCGGGAGGCAGGGTAATGTCACCGATCTTGCTGCTTTCCGCCTCGACCCAAGTTACCCGTGCCGGATCAAGCGGGGCTAGCGCTTGAGCCAAACGCGTCTCAAACATCTTCTGATGCGGCTGGCCGCCATCCACCGCGCCAAACAGGGAACCGCGATGCTGCGCCAGCCCTTCAAGGTCCAGCACCTGCGCGCCTGTTTTGGCCAGATGGTGCAGCAGCCGCGTCTTGGCAGTGCCGGTGCCGCCTTCTATCAGCATCAAACGGTGTGGCAGGGGCGCGTCGTAAAGCGCTGCGACCACCAGACGGCGGTAGCTGCGATAGCCGCCGCGCAGGAGTTGCACACGCCAGCCGACCTGATCGAGGATTGTAGAAAATGCGCCCGACCGCTGCCCGCCGCGCCAGCAATAAACCAGCGGTTGCCAGCCACCGTCTTTACCCGCAAGTGCCGTCTGCAAATGCCGCGCTGTGTTCTGCGCCACCAGCGCGCCGCCGATCTTGCGGGCGTCAAAGGGGCTGACTTGTTTGTAAATCGTGCCGACCTCGGCCCGCTCTGCATCCGACAGCACGGGCAGGTTGATCGCCCCGGGCAGGTGGTCCTCGGCAAACTCCGCAGGGGCGCGCACGTCGATGATCGTGTCGACGTTCAGCGTGGCAAGGTCCGACAGAGCGGTGAGGGTGCAGGGGGTCATCTGGAGTTCCGGCAAAGCCCCGCGCCCCGTGATAGGGCGCGGGGGCGAAGGCTCAGGCCTTGGCCGCGATCACCAGCACTTCAACCAGATACTCCGGCGTGGCGAGCTTGGATTCGCCGCAGGCGCGGGCGGGGGCGTTGCCCTCGGGCACCCAGGCGTCCCAGACGGCGTTCATGGCCGCGAAGTCTGCCATGTCGGCGAGCCAGATGGTCGATTGCAGAATGCGGGTCTTGTCGCTGCCGACCTCGGCCAGCAGGGCGTCGACCTTATCAAGGCAATCTTGGGTCTGCTGGGCTACATCGGCACCCGCCGTGCCGACCTGACCGGCAAGGTAGATCACATCGCCATGTTCGACGATTTGGCTCATGCGGGTGTTGGTGTGGTGGCGTTTGATCTCGGTCATTCTGTCTCTCCTTTGACGTTGCAAAACTTGTGGCACCTTTGCGTGAGGGAGGCCAGATCAAAGGCCGCGTATCAGGACTTCTCGATAGGGCCGCCTGCTTTTTCCCAGCCGCCGAAACCGTCCTTCAGATGCGCCGCGTCAAAGCCCATGTCTTGCAATGTCGCGACCGAGATGGCCGAGCGCCAGCCCGAGGCGCAGTGAAAGACGAACTTCTTGTCTTGGGCAAAAACCTCTTTGAAATAGGGGCTGTCGGGGTCGACCCAGAACTCCAACATGCCGCGCGGGCAGTGAAACGCACCGGGGATGAACCCGGTACGCTCGCGTTCGCGGGGATCACGCAGGTCGACGAATTGTACATTTACGTCGTCCAGCATGGCGATGGCCTCAATGCTGTCGATCTCTTCGATCCGGGCGCGGGCTTCGGCGACCATTTGCGCGGCGGTTTTCTTGAGGGCCATCAGGGTCTTCTCCTTACAGGTTGTTTAGCAACTCAGGCGTGGGCCAGCCATCGACGGGCATGCCAAGTCGGGCCTGTTCCGCGCGTACAGCAGCGCGGGTGCCGGAGCCGAGGATGCCATCTACATCGCCCACATCATAGCCCTTGGCTTGCAGTTTGCGTTGCAGCGTTTTCATCGCGTCGCCGCTAAGCCCCGGTTGCGGATTGCCTGCGTCGAAAACCTGTGCGCCTTCCAGCCGTGTGGCAAAATACGCGGCGGTCATGACGTAGGTAAAGCTCTGGTTCCACTCAAAATAAACCCTAAAATTCGGGTAGGCGATGAAGGCTGGCCCGCCGCGCCCTTGTGGCAGCAGGACCGAGGCAGTCAGCCCTTCGGCCAGCGGCCCGTTGCGGGGATAGACGCCCATCGCTTGCCATTCGGTGATGGGTTTGCTGGTCTCCAGCCCGGTTTGCGACCAGTTGAAATCCTGCGGCAGGGTGACTTCGGCCAGCCAAGGTTCACCCGCGCGCCAGCCAAGGCTTTGCAGCATTTTAGCACCTGACAGCAGCGCATCGGGGGCAGAGGTTTTCAGCGAGACGTCGCCATCGCCGTCGCCGTCCACACCGTTTTCGATGATGTCGCGCGGCAGCATTTGCACCATGCCGATTTCACCCGCCCAAGCGCCGGTGGTGGTGGCCGGGTCAAACTCACCGCGCTCGAAAAGCTCTAAAGCCGCAAAAAGCTGCGGGCGGAACAACTCGGGGCGGCGGCAGTCATGCGCCAGCGTGGCCAGCGCGTTGGCGGTGTTAAAGTCGCCTTGGATCGCGCCGTAGTCCGTCTCGAATGCCCAGAAGGCCAGCAGCACGCCACGGCTGACGCCATACTCGGATTCAGCCCGGTCAAAGACCGCGTCGTATTTCTCGGCCATGGCGCGGCCCCGGTTAATCCGGTTTTCCGAGATCAAGTGGCGCGAGAATTCGATGAAGGGCTTTTGGAACACGCCCTGCGCCTGATCCGCGCGCAGCACGGCGGGGTCTTGGCGCAGGCCAGCAAAAAACCGATCGGCGGTGGCAGGGTCGGCACCATTTGCCACGGCTTCGGCTTTTGCATCGGCGATGAAGCTAGAGAAATCACCGCCGCAGGCCGTTTGCGCAAAGGCGGTGGCGGGAAGGGTGAGGGCCGCAAGGGTGGCGGCTAAAAAAGTGGGGCGCATAGGTATCCTCTTGGTCACTGACAGGCCAGAACTAGGGCGATTGCCCACATCACCAACCATGCCTGCCAGAGGCGGGTGATGGCCGCATCGATCTCCTGAGGTCCGATGACGCGCGCCCCCGCGCCGTGCACCCAAGGAAACTGCTGCACCTGCCCATCATAGCTGCGCGGACCGGCGAGTGCCACACCTATGGCCCGCGCCATGGCGGCTTCCGGCCAACCGGCATTGGGCGAGCGGTGCAGCGCCGCGTCGGCCTTGATGTCGCGCCAGTGGTGCAGCACCCCGCCGGGGAGCGCGATGAGCAGCGCGGTCAGCCGTGCCGGGGCGAGATTCAGCAGGTCATCCATCCGCGCCGCGGCCCAGCCGAAATCGGCATAGCGCGGGGTGCGGTAGCCAATCATACTGTCGGCGGTATTGACGATCTTATAGACCAGCAGCCCCGGCAGCCCGCCCAGCAGGAACCAAAAGGCAGGGGCGATAATGCCGTCGCTGAGGTTCTCCGCGCCGCTTTCGATGGCCGAGCGTGCCACGGCGTCTGGGGGCATCTCGGCAGTGTCGCGGCTGACAATCATCGCCACCGCGCGGCGGCCAGCGGGCAGCGATTGGCGCAGACCGTCGGCCACGGCGCGCAGGTGCTCAACGAGGGAGCGTTGCGCCAGCAGAATCGCGGCGATGATAATCTCGGCCAGCGGGCCAAGAAGGCTCAGCACCCAGCCAAGGCACGCCATCCCGATCATCAGCGCCAGCAGCAGTGCCACGCCCTTCGCGCGTCGCGCTTGGCCGTGGTTCAACCGCCGATCCCCCCAGCCGATCAATCGCCCCATCAGCACTGCCGGATGCGGCAAGCGCCGCCAGAGCCATGCCGGTTCTCCAAGGGCCGCGTCGAGCAGCATGGCCAGCACGAGGATCGCGGCCGTGCTCATGCCAGCGCCTGCTCCAGCCGTGCCCAACCGTCTGCGGGCGGCAGGCCAAGGCGCAGCCAGCGTGAGTTATAGGGGAAGACTCGGGACCAGATGTGATGCTGGGCGAGGCGTTCCTGCCAAGCTTGCGCGTCATCGACCTCATAGAGCCGGAAAAGCGGGGTGCCGCCGACGGTTTGCGCCCCCGCTTCGGTCATCATTGTGTCGAGACGGGTGGCGTCAGTCGCTAACCGGGCCCGCGTCGCCTCGGCCCAAGTTTCATCCCGCAAAGCCGCCGCGCCGATATGCAATGCCGGGCCGCTTACCGGCCAAGGGCCGAGCATCTGGCCAAGCCGTGCCACCAAGGCCGGATCGCCGATGACAAAGCCCAGCCGCAGCCCGGCCAGCCCCCAGAACTTGCCAAAGCTTTTGAGGATCAGCGTGCCGGGTGTCGTGGCCTGCGCCATGAGGGTGGCGTTGGGCGTGATGTCGCAAAAGCTCTCGTCGATGATGCTGAGCGGGGCGGTGGTTTCCGTCGCGGGCCACAACCACCCGTCGGGGTTGTTGGGGTGAACGTGAACGGCGGCTTCGGTCTCGCCCGCCTCGACCACTTGCCAACCGTTCTCGGCAAAGCTTGCGGCATGTTCATTGTAGGTCGGGCCGGGGATGCGCACGCGGCCCTTCGGGGCGAGCGCCGGGATGCGGGCGATGGCCGAGGATGCGCCCGGCACGGCCAGCAGCGCAGCATCCGGTGGCATCTGCCAAAAGGCACGGGCGGCATCCACAAGCGCGGTTTGCGCTGCCGCATCGGGAAGCGCGTTCCACGCCTCAGCAGGCAGGGCGGGGATCGGGTAGGGCTGCGGATTGATCCCGGTCGACAGGTCGATCCAATCCGACCGCGCTCCGCCGAAACGCGCCGCTGCTGCATCGACACCGCCGCCATGGTCGCGCTGATCTGGCTGTTGCATCATCGTCCCCCTGCCGTTCTTGCTGCGGTGAAAGCGCAAAAGCGCTGCGCGATCAAGCGCCTTCCGCAAGGCAGGCAGGGAGAGGAGGGATCAGCCGCGCCCGTGCGGCGCATCGAAATCCAGCACCGGGTTGATCGGGATGATCCGATGCGGGTTAATCGTGTCGTGGCTGTAGTGGTAGTGCCGCACGATATGGTCGAAATTCACCGTCCCGGCCACGCCGGGCACCTGATAGAGTTCGCGCGTATAGGCCCAGATGTTCGGGTAATCGACGATCCGCTTGCGGTTACACTTGAAGTGCAGGTGATAGACCTTGTCGAAGCGCACCAGCGTGGTGAAGAGCCGCCAGTCGGCCTCGGTCATCTTATCGCCCGCAAGGTAGCGGTTCTGCGACAGGATGTTTTCGATCCAATCCAATGTGTCAAAGAGCGGATGCACGGCAGCGTCATAGGCCTCCTGCGTGGTGGCAAAACCGGCTTTGTAGACACCGTTGTTGAGCGTGTCATAGACGCGGGCGTTTACCTCTTCGATGCGGTCGTGCAGGGGGGCGGGGTAGTAGTCATCGCTATTGCCGGTGAGCTCATCAAAGGCGCTGTTGAACATGCGGATGATCTCGGCGCTCTCGTTGCTGACGATGGTCTCGCGCTCTTTGTCCCAGAGGATCGGCACGGTGACGCGGCCCGTGAAATTGGGATCGGCACGGGTGTAGATGTCGCGGGCATAGGGCAGGCCAAAGAGCGTATCGCCGGTGGCACCGGGGAAGTCCGTGTCAAAGGTCCAGCCTTCGCCCAACATGTCGGGATGCACGACCGAGACGTCGATATGATCCTCTAGCCCCTTCGACTGGCGGAAGATCAGCGCGCGATGTGCCCATGGGCAGGCATAGCTGACGTAGAGGTGATAGCGGCCCGATTCTGCCTTGAACCCGCCGTCGCCGCTAAGACCGGCGCTGCCGTCGGCGGTCACCCAGTTGCGAAACTGCGCTTCGCTGCGTTCAAATTTGCCGCCTGAGGATTTGGTATCATACCACTTGTCTTGCCATTTTCCGTCAACCAAAAGGCCCATCTTGTTCTCCTTTGCGCATTTGAGGGTATATTTAGGGCCACACGTGCGGACTGCACATCTTCATGGGCGCGCAGCCGCTCTGCGCTGGCGCAGGCTGCCGAAACGTCATCAATTCTTAACTTGAATTTCCTACGTTTTAGCCCAGCTTAGAAGGCATCAGCGGGGGGAAGATCATGGAAGAATTTCTGACCAAGGAAATACAAGCGGGTCTTGATGCCGCGCGCATGGAAAGCCTGCGCAAAGGGTCTCGCCTGCGGCTTGAGGTGGGCGGTGATGTCTACCGCGTGCTGCGCATGTGGAAGACCGGTTTTTCCGTTGATGCCGAAGACGCGCCCAAGCTGCGCGGGCTGGTCGACCTATATGATGGCAGCCTGCATCTGTTCCAATGTCTGATCGTGGCGAGCGAGGAAGACGCAGGCGAAATGCAGTATGAGTTCAAGCGCGCGACTGCCGTGGCGGACCGTCCGGCGCTTGATTTTGAACGCGCCAGTGATGCACCGCTGGGTCTCATCGAAGACGGCCGCGCCTGAAGCAGCGGAACGGCGGGTTAGCCCCGCCGTGCCGGCTTTCAATTATTGCAGATCGCTGAAGGCTTTGGCGAGCCTTTCGCAGGCTTCCTCGACCCGCGCGCGCGGCGTGGCGAGGTTGAAACGCATGAAGCTTTCGCCGCCGGTGCCAAATGTCGCGCCGTGGTTCGCAGCGATGGCGGCACTTTTCTCGACACGCTCCTGAAATTCCGCAGGCGCCATCCCGGTGCCAGAAAAGTCCACCCAAGCCAGATAGGTCGATTCCAGCGGCATAGAACTCAGGCCCGGAATCGCGTTCACCGCCTCGTCGAAGAGCTTTCGGTTGCCATCGAGATAGGCGGTCAGCTCGTCCACCCAAGCGGCCCCTTCGGGCGTATAGGCGGCGGTTGCCATAATCAGCCCAAAGGAGTTGGCCGACACGCCCAAGGCCGCCATGCGCTGGGCGAAGCGTTGGCGCAGTTTGGGGTCGTGAATGATGACGTTTCCGGTATGGCCGCCCGCGATGTTGAAGGTCTTGGTCGTGGCGGTCATCATCACCAGACGGTCTTCGATCCCGTCGATCTGTGCCATGGGGATGTGCTTGTGCCCCGGCATCACCAGATCATGGTGAATCTCATCCGAGACCAGCACCAGATCGTGCCGCTTGGCGAAATCGGCCACGCCTTGCAGTTCTTCGCGGCTCCAGACACGCCCGCCGGGGTTATGCGGCGAGCAGAGGATCACCATTTTCTCATCCCCGGTCATCAGGGCGTCATAGGCGTCGAAATCCATCTCATAGCGGCCCGAGGCATTGGTCAGCGGGCATTCCACCACGTGGCGTTCGGCGGCATTAATCACGCGGGCGAAGGCGTGATAGACCGGAGTGAACAGCACCACCCCATCACCGGGCTGGGTAAAGGCATCGACGCACATCGCGGTGCCGTTCACCAGACCGTGCGTGGTAAAGATCGCCTCGGCGTCGACCTTCCAACCGTGGCGGTTTTCCATCCACCATTGGATCGCGGCAAGGTATTCGCTGTCATCGCCGAAATACCCGTGCACCCCGTGGTCGATCTGGGCCTGAAGCGCGTCCTGCACCACTTGCGGCGGACGAAAATCCATATCGGCCACCCACATGGCGATGCCGCTGTCTGCAGGCACGCCATAGATCGCCTCCATCTTGTCCCATTTCGAACAATGGGTGCCGCGCCGGTCGATGATGTCGTCAAAGCTCATGCTGGTCTCTCCTGATATTGCGGCCAAGCTAACGGCTGCCGCAGGCGCTGCAAGCCCCCGGTTGCGCGATGCCCGGGCATGGCCTAAATGAGCGGGATGAAACGCCCGATCCTTTTGCACCCCGATCCACGGCTCAAGAAAGCCGCAGCCCCTGTCGCTGATCTCAGCGACGAGTTGCGCGTGCTGGGCGATGATATGTTGACCACGATGTATGACGCGCCGGGCATTGGCCTTGCCGCGCCGCAGATCGGCGTGCTGAGCCGGGTGATCGTTCTGGATTGCGTCAAGGAAGAGGGCGAAGCGCCGCGCCCGCTGTTGATGTTCAACCCTGAGATTGTGGCCTCTTCGGATGACCTCAGCACCTATGAGGAAGGCTGCCTGAGCATTCCTGAGCAATATGCCGATGTGACCCGCCCGGCTGAGGTTGAGGTCCGCTGGCTCGACCGCGACGGCAAAGAGCAGCAGGAGGCGTTTGACGGGCTCTGGGCGACCTGCGTTCAGCATGAGATCGACCACCTCGACGGGAAGCTGTTCATCGACTACCTCAAGCCGCTGAAGCGCCAGATGATCACCCGCAAGATGGTGAAACTGAAGCGCGAGTTGGCACGCGGATGAGCGTGCTGGAGGTTCTTCGTTGGCCCGATCCGCGACTGGCCGAGACCTGCGCGCCGATCGAAGAGATCACGCCAGAGATCGAGCGCCTTGCCGCCGATATGTTGGAGACGATGTATGCCGCGCCGGGGCGGGGCCTTGCCGGCCCGCAGGTCGGCGCAATGCTGCGGATCTTCGTAATGGACGCGGGCTGGAAGGAAGATAAATCGGACCCGCTGGTCTGCATCAACCCAATGTTTCAAGAGATCGGCGAAGAGCGCGTGACCAATACTGAAGGCTGCCTCAGCATTCCGGGCATCAGCACCGATATCTCGCGCCCGTCGCAGGTGCAGATGGTTTGGACCGGGCTGAACGGTGGCCGCTATGTGCAGAGTTTTGAAGGCGCCGCCGCGCTGATCGCGCAGCATGAGATGGATCACCTTGACGGTGTGGTGACCTTCGATCACCTCGACGCGGACACCCGCGCCGCCAAGATTGCGGAGTTCAACGCACAATGACCCTACGCCGCTACGTTGCATGGCCCGACAAACGCCTGCGCAGCCCTGCCGAACCCATTGAGGCTGTGACGGATGAAATCCGCACCCTCTGGGATGACATGATCGAGACGATGGACGCCATGCCCGGCGTCGGCCTTGCCGCGCCGCAGATCGGGGTGATGTTGCAGGTTGCGGTGGTCGACGCCTCCGAGGCGCGCAACAAGCGCATCCGGCTGGCGAACCCGGTGATCGTCGACGCCTCTGCTGTGCTACATCCTTACGAGGAAGCCAGCCCGAATCTGCCCGGTTTCAGCGCCGTGATCCGCCGCCCCCGCGGCGTGAAGGTGCGGTTTTTGGATGAGACGGGGGCCGAGGTTGAGCGTGATTTCGTCGGGCTTGAGGCCGTCAGCGTGCAACACCAGATCGACCATCTGGCGGGCAAGATGTATTTCGACAACCTCAGCAAAACCAAGCGCGACATGCTGTTGCGCAAAGCACGTAAACAGAACGGCTGACAGCCCAAAAGGCGCTGTCCGTCAGGAGTGAACAGATGCGACTGATCTTCATGGGCACGCCCGATTTTTCGGTGCCGATCCTCAATGCGCTGGTGCAGGGCGGGCATGAGATCTGCGCGGTCTATTGCCAGCCGCCACGCCCCGCCGGGCGCGGCAAGAAACCCCGCCCCAGCCCGGTGCAGCAACGTGCCGAAGAGATTGGTCTGCTGGTGCGCCACCCGGTATCGCTCAAACACCCCGAGCCGCAGGAAGAATTCGCCGAGCTTGATGCAGATGCGGCGGTGGTCGTGGCCTACGGTCTGATCTTGCCGCAGGCCATTCTGGACGCGCCGAAACATGGCTGTTTGAACATTCACGCGAGCCTGCTGCCGCGCTGGCGCGGGGCGGCGCCCATCCACCGTGCGATCATGGCGGGGGACGAAAAGACCGGCGTTTGTATCATGCAGATGGAAGCGGGGTTGGACACCGGGCCCGTGCTGCTCTGCGAAGAGACCGAGATCGGTGCGGCGGAGACCACAGCGGAACTGCACGACCGTCTGAGCGCCATGGGCGCGGTGGCGATCAACAAGGCGCTGTCGCAACTGTTGCAGCTTACCCCACAGCCCCAGCCCGAAGAAGGCGTCACCTATGCGGCCAAGATCGACAAGGCCGAGGCCAAGATCGACTGGACCCGCCCGGCGGTTGAGGTGGATCGTATGATCCGTGGCCTTTCACCCTTTCCCGGAGCGTGGTTCGAAATCGACGGCCAGCGGGTGAAGGTGCTGGGATCGGTGCTGGACGAAGGCACCGGCGCGGCGGGCGAGGTGCTGTCAGATAACCTGCGCATCGCTTGCGGCGACGGTGCCGTGCGACTTACGCGCTTGCAGCGCGCGGGCAAGGGCGCGCAGGACGCGGATGTGTTTCAGCGCGGCGCGCAGATCGCGGTGGGGCGGCGCTTGGGCGAAGGCTGAGGCGTCAGCTTTTCGGCGGGGTGCTTTTGTAGACTGGCAAGTGCCAGCCGAAATACAGCGATCCGGCCCGAAGCACCCAAGTCGTCACGGCACAGGCCAGCAGGGGATAGAGCCTCCCATCGAAATAGGGCGACAGCAGCACCGCCACCGCAGCGCCAGACAGGGCGGCCGTGGCGTAGAGTTCGCCTTGTGTCAGCACCAGTGGCAGTTGGCCGACGACCACATCGCGCATCAGCCCGCCCATACAACCGGTGATCATGCCCATGACGATGATGATCGGCGCGGATTGCTCTTGGGCCATCGCCACCCCCACGCCCGCCGCGACAGCGACGGCAAGCGCCAGACTGTCGAGCCAAATGAGCGTGCGAAATCGGCTTTCCAGAAGATGCGCGGTGAAAAACACCACCAGTGCCGCCGCGATGGCCACGCCGAGCATACTGGGGGTTTCAATCCAGAAGATCGGATTGCGGTCGAGCAAGAGGTCACGGATGGTGCCGCCGCCGACGGCGGTCAAGCAGGCGATAAAGGCAAAGCCCACGATATCAAGCTGCGCCCGGCTGGCGACCAGCGCGCCGGTGGTGGCAAAGACCAGCACGGCGGCATAGTCCAGCAGGGCCAGCAGGCTCACTTCTTGCCGCCGGGCTTAAAGGGGGCCATGCCAGCGCGGGCCAATTCATCGGCGCGTTCGTTTTCGGGGTGGCCGGCGTGGCCCTTGACCCATTTCCACGTCACATTATGCCGCGCGTTCGCCGCGTCCAGCCGTTGCCAAAGCTCGGCGTTTTTGACGGGTTTCTTGGCGGCATTTTTCCAGCCGTTCTTTTTCCAGCCAAAGATCCAGCCAGTGATGCCGTTTTTCACGTAGTTGCTGTCGGTCACGATGGTGATCTCGGTCGCCCGGCTGAGCGATTCCAGCGCCGAGATTGCGGCCATCAGTTCCATGCGGTTGTTGGTGGTCTGGCCTTCGCCGCCCTTCAACTCGCGCTCTTTGACGATCTTGTCACCGTCCATCGCGCGCATCAACACGCCCCAGCCGCCGGGGCCGGGATTGCCTGAGCAGGCTCCGTCTGTGTAGGCATAGAGGTCTGGCATATCGGCTCCCGTCGCGGTTTCAACGCGGTGTAGGCGGCTGGCGCGCGGCGGTCAATCAGGCGGGTTGGCGCAAGACGCGGGGCACCTTGAACTCAACGTTCTCCTGCGCGGTTTCGACCAGTTCAGTGGTCACGTCATAGCGGGCTTTGAAGGCGTCGATCACTTCATTGATCAGCACTTCGGGGGCCGATGCGCCTGCGGTGATGCCGATGCTGCCGATCCCCTCAAGCGCGCGCCAATCGATGTCGTCCGCTCGTTGCACCAGTTGCGCATAGGCGCAGCCCGCGCGGGCGCCGACTTCGACCAGACGTTTGGAGTTCGACGAATTCGGCGCGCCCACCACCAGCATCGCGTCGCATTTGGGCGCCATGGCTTTGACCGCTTCCTGACGGTTGGTGGTGGCGTAGCAGATGTCTTCTTTATGCGGGCCGATGATGGCCGGGAACCGCGTCTGAAGGGCCGCGACGATATCGGCGGTATCATCGACGCTGAGCGTGGTCTGGGTGACATAGGCCAGACGGGCCTCATCGCGCACGTCGACCCCGGCCACATCGTCGGGGGTTTCAACAAGCAACACGTCGCCATCGGGCAATTGGCCCATTGTGCCGACCGTCTCAGGGTGGCCCGCGTGGCCGATCATAATGATCTGGAGCCCTGCATCGGCATGGCGCTGTGCTTCGATATGGACCTTGGAGACCAGCGGGCAGGTGGCATCGACATAGATCATATTGCGCGCCTGCGCGGCGGAGGGCACGGATTTCGGCACGCCATGGGCCGAGAAAATCACCGGGCGGTCATCGGGGCATTCCGACAGTTCCTCGACAAAGACCGCGCCCTTGTCGCGCAGCCCGTCGACGACGAATTTGTTATGCACGATCTCATGGCGCACATAGACTGGCGCGCCCCATTTTTCGAGCGCCATTTCGACGATCTTGATCGCCCGATCCACGCCCGCGCAGAATCCGCGCGGCGCAGCGAGGTAGAGGGTCAAGGGCGTGTTGGTCATGGCAAAGTCTCCGAACGGCTTGGCGCAGAGGTAAGGGCTTGGGCGCGCTTCGTCCAGCCCGTCAGCCTTTCTTGGGCGCAGCCTCGCCCGCGGTGCCGTGAACGAGGGCAGCGGCCTGCGCCCGGTTGCGGATGCCCAATTTGCGGTAGCCTGATTTCGCATAGTCCGAGACGGTATGGATCGAGAGCTTGCAACGATGCGCGGTTTGCTGGCGGGTGTAGCCATGGGCCAGTAGGTTCACCACTTCGGCTTCGCGCGGGCTGAGTTTGCCAAAGGCCGATGGGCTCTCGGGCAGGGGCAGCGGGGCGGTGCCGGTCAGGTCTTCGATGCGGCGGTGCATCAGCAAGCAAAAGAGGCGAAGATCCTCGGCCACATCGCTAAAGCTCCGTTCAAATTCATCGGCCTCCATCCAGTTGCCGATGATGAAGCCGCCGAAACGTTCTGATCCTTTTAGCCGCATGGGCACCGCAAAGGCGGCATGCAGCCCTTCCCGTCCTGCGCGTGCGATCAGCGAATGCTCAGAGGGGGTGACATCGGGGTAAAGGTGCACGAAGGCCTGACCGATTGTCAGGACTTCATAGCTGTTGCACGAATGGTGGAGAAAAGGGTCATCCTCGGGGGGGAGGTCATCGTAAAGGTCGGGGATGGTGGATAAAAACTGGGCATCTTTAAAATCTGCCCCGACGCTGATGTGAATGGCGTGGGTGAAACCGATCTGTCGCAGCGCCTCTACAATGCCGTCCCAGAGCGTGCCTACATCCTGTAGCTTCTCCAGCCGCACCGCATCATCGAAAAGCATCATCCCTCACTTTAACCCCCCTTTTTCGGGGGGTCGTCTACTTCTACGGGAACGGGTACTGTAGGATCAAGGGGAACGCATGGGTTCATGTGCTGTATTGTATCTTCCCTGGGGTATTTTAGAAATTTCACAGGCCAGTGACGCCATTGTCACTGGTCTGTTATTCGTCTGCCTGCCTCAGTGGGGGCACGCACAAGAAGGCCACTGCTGCGGCTAGCAGCATGATTTCGGGCGAAAATAAGGCGGTTTGCGCTTAGTCTTGCGAGGTCGAGATCGGATCGCGCGGCGGGCGGCCAATGACATCACGCAGATCGTCAAGCTCGATAAAGTTATCGGCTTGGCGGCGCAGATCGTCAGAGATCATTGGCGGCTGGCTGCGAATCGTCGACACGACAGAAACGCGCACGCCTTGGCGTTGCAGGCTTTCGACCAGCGGGCGGAAGTCGCCGTCGCCGGAAAAGATCACGATATGGTCGACACGCGGTGCCAGTTCCATCGCATCAACGGCCAGTTCGATGTCCATGTCGCCTTTGACCTTACGGCGGCCCATGCTGTCGGTGTATTCCTTGGCCGGTTTGGTGACCATGGAAAAGCCGTTGTAGTTCAGCCAATCAACAAGCGGGCGGATCGGCGAATACTCATCGTTTTCCAGCAATGCGGTATAGTAGAAGGCGCGCAGCAGCTTGCCGCGACGCATGAACTCTTGCCGCAGCAGCTTGTAGTCGATGTCGAAGCCCAGCGTCTTTGCCGCGGCATAGAGGTTGGAGCCATCTATAAAAAGCGCCAACCGCTCATCTTTGTAGAACATTAATCTATCCTTTCGGCAGGCTTCGCCGTATTCCCGGTTTGAACTGTAATCGCCACGAATTAATAAATCCGTGACCTCTGGCGATGCCCCCACATCAGGGTGCATAACTAAGGCTTTTTAACAATGTCGCAAGACCCCGAGGGTATGGAATTAAGCAGTAGAGAGCCTATACGAAAGTATAGTCTCCTGATTGCGCTTGGCGGGAACCTCGGCTCTTCTGTCGGTGCGCCGCAAGAAACCCTGAAGTCAGCTTTGAAGCTGTTGCAAACCTCCGGCGCGGTGATTCGCGCGACCAGTGCATTCTATCATACTCCGGCTTTTCCTGCAGGAGCGGGGCCCGATTATGTGAATGCCGCAGCACGTCTGGAGGCACCGTGGGATCCCGCCAAGGCGCTTGGCGTCCTGCATCGGATCGAGGCACAGTTGGGTCGGGAGCGGGTGCAGCGTTGGGGCCAGCGCACATTGGATTTGGATTTGCTGGCCTGTGATGATATCGTGTTGCCAGACCGTAACACCCACAAGATGTGGCGTGATTTGCCGCTTGAGGCGCAGATTGGCCGCACGCCAGAGCAGTTGATCCTGCCGCATCCGCGCCTGCAAGACCGCGCTTTTGTGCTGGTGCCCCTGGCCGATGTGGCCCCCGATTGGGTGCATCCGCTGCTTGGGAAACCGGTCCGCGCGCTGCTTGATGCTATGCCTGAGCGGGATCGTGCCAGCGTGCGGCGTCTGTAATAACGGCTTGTAAATCTGCCCGAGGCGGCCTAAATACCGCACTTCTGGCAGCAAATGAGATATTGGAGGCTTCATGGCCCGCGTCACCGTCGAAGATTGTGTGGATAAGGTTCCGAACCGTTTCGAACTCGTTATGCTGGCCGCGCATCGTGCCCGTGAGATCTCTGCCGGATCGCAGCTGACCGTTGACCGCGACAACGACAAGAACCCCGTCGTGTCCCTGCGCGAAATCGCCGAAGAAACACAGTCGGCTGATGACCTGCGCGAGCGTCTGATCGAAAGCAACCAGAGCCAGATCGAAGTCGACGAACCCGAAGAAGACGCCATGGCGCTTTTGATGGGTGCCGAAGAGGACAAGCCCGAAGAAGACAGCATGTCCGAAGAAATGTTGCTGCGCCAGTTGATGGCCGCACAGGGGCAGGGCTAACCCCCGCGCCCCGGCCGGGGCTATGAGGCAGATGGCATGAACAGCGCCGACATCACTGCCGATGACCTGATTGCTCTTGTTCAAGGCTACAATCCGCGTACCAACGAACCCCTGATCCGCGCCGCTTTCGACTATGGGGCGCGGATGCATGAGGGGCAGTTTCGCCATTCCGGTGAACCCTATTTTACCCACCCCGTCGCTGTCGCTGCGATCCTCACGGAACAGCAGCTTGACGATGCGACGATCATCACCGCCCTTTTGCACGATACGATCGAAGACACCAAAGCGTCCTATGCCGAGGTGCAAAGCCTCTTTGGCGGCGAAGTGGCGGAATTGGTCGATGGTGTCACCAAGCTGACCAACCTTCAGCTCAATTCGACCGAGACCAAGCAGGCCGAGAATTTCCGCAAGCTCTTTATGGCGATGTCCAAGGATTTGCGCGTCATCCTCGTCAAGCTCGCCGACCGTTTGCACAACATGCGCACGATCAAATCCATGCGCCCGGACAAGCAGGTCAAAAAGGCGCGGGAGACGATGGACATCTACGCGCCGCTGGCGGGGCGCATGGGCATGCAGTGGATGCGCGAAGAGTTGGAAGACCTTGCGTTTCGCGTGCTCAACCCCGAGGCGCGCGCCTCGATCATTCGCCGCTTTATCACCCTGCAACGCGACACCGGCGATGTGATCCAGCGGATCACCGGCGACATGCGGGTGGAGTTGGAAAAAGCGGATATCGACGCCGAGGTTTTTGGCCGTGCCAAGAAACCCTATTCGATCTGGCGCAAGATGGAGGAGAAGGAGCAAAGCTTCTCCCGTCTGTCCGACATTTACGGCTTTCGCGTTATCACCGCCTCTGACGAGGATTGCTACCGCACACTCGGCGCGATCCATCGCCGCTGGCGCGCGGTGCCGGGGCGGTTCAAGGATTACATCAGCCAGCCCAAGACCAACGGCTATCGCTCGATCCATACCACCGTCTCGGGCCGCGATGGCAAGCGGGTGGAAGTGCAGATCCGCACCCGGCAGATGCATGACGTGGCCGAGACCGGCGTCGCCGCGCATTGGTCCTACCGCGATGGTGTGCGTAGCCGAAACCCCTTTGCCGTTGATCCCGCCAAATGGATCAGCCAGCTGACCGAGCAGTTCGACGCCGAGACCGACCACGAGGATTTCCTCGAAGCGGTGAAGCTTGAGATGTACGCGGATCAGGTCTTCTGCTTCACGCCCAAAGGCGATGTGGTGAAACTGCCGCGCGGGGCGACGCCGATTGATTTTGCCTATGCGATCCACACGCGGATCGGCAACGCCTGCGTTGGGGCCAAGGTCGACGGGATGCGCGTGCCGCTCTGGACGCGGATCAAAAACGGCCAGTCGATTGAGATCACCACCGCGCAGGGGCAAACACCGCAGGTCACATGGCTTGATATCGCCACCACCGGCAAGGCCAAGTCCGCAATCCGGCGGTCCCTGCGCGAGGTCGACCGCGAGCGCTTTATCAAGCTGGGTCGCGAATTGGCGCGCTCGGCCTTTGCGCAGGTCGGCAAGAAAGCCACCGACAAGGTGTTGCATACGGTCGCCAAGAACATGCGGCTCAACGGCCCCGACGAGGTGCTCGCCCGGCTTGGCAGTTCCGAACTCACAGGCCGCGAAGTGGTGGAATGCGTCTATCCCGACCTTGCCCCGCAAAAGGGCGAGCAGATCGACGTGCGCCGCGCCGTCGTCGGGTTGGAGCCGGGCCAGAGCTTTGACCGCGCGCCCTGCTGCACGCCGCTGCCCGGTGAGCGGATCGTCGGCATTACCTTCCGCGGCAAGGGCGTGACCGTCCACTCAATCGACTGCGACCGCCTGTCGGAATACGAAGACCAGCCCGAGCGTTGGCTGGATCTGCGTTGGCACGATGGCAGCCACCCGGCGGTCTATACCTGCGCGCTGGACATCACCATCGGCAACGGCGCGGGCGTCCTGGGGCGGGTCTGCACCTTGATCGGCGAAGCCTCGGCCAATATCTCTGATTTGGAGTTTGTGGAGCGCAAGCCTGACTTTTACCGTTTGGTGGTCTATGTGGATCTCAGAGACGTAAGTCACCTGCATTCGTTGATGTCCACGATCGAAGCCGAAAGTGAAGTCGCCGATGTCAGCAGGCACCGCAATATGAGCATGGGAAAGACTGTCGAAAAGACCGACTGACCCCGCGCAGACGAAACGCCGATATTGGACCTGAGACTTGATTTTCAAACGCCGCGATCCGAAACCGACCCTGCGCGCGCTGGCCGAGTTTCTGTGGCCGCGCGGTGGTTGGACACGTGCGTTTCACTACGTCAAGCACCGGATGCGGCGGCTGCCCGACAGCCCCGAGCGTATCGCGCGCGGCATCTGGGCCGGGGTCTTTACCACCTTCACGCCCTTCTATGGTCTGCACTTCATCGTGGCGGCACTGATCGGGCGGGTGATGCGGGCCAATATCCTTGCCGCCCTTATGGCGACCTTTTTTGGTAACCCGCTGACCTATGTCCCCATCGGCATCGCGGCCCTGCAGACCGGGCATTGGATCCTTGGCGCGCCCGTGGCTCCGAAAGAGCATCGCTCCTTCGGGGGGAAGTTTCTGGACGCGGGTCGCGATCTGCAAGAGAACTTTGTCGCGATTTTTACCGATAGCCAGATGGATTGGACGGGGCTGACCGCCTTCTTCCATCAGGTCTTCTACCCCTATCTGATCGGGGGCATCCTGCCAGGGATGATCTGCGCCTCTATCGCCTATTACATCTCGGTGCCGGTACTGCGGGCTTACCAAAAGCGACGGCGCGGGATGATCAAAGCCAAGTTCGAGGCGCTCAAGCATAAGGCGGCGCAAAAGGCCGAGGCCAAGCGCCACGCGGACTGAGGCTTTCAGGGCATCAATTTTCCGGAAAAACCGCTTCCCCCTATGGGGTTGGCGAAATTTCCGACCTATGGTCGGGCAAGTGATGCAAGGGGAATCGAGATGGCGGATCAACCAAAGCTGAGATTGGGCGTGAACATTGACCATGTGGCGACCGTGCGCAACGCGCGGGGCGGCGCCTATCCCGACCCGCTGCGCGCGGCCAAGATCGCGGAAAAGGCTGGCGCCGATGGCATCACCGCGCATCTGCGCGAAGACCGGCGGCATATCTCTGACGCCGATATCGAAGGGTTGATGGAGGTGCTTTCCGTCCCGCTGAACTTTGAGATGGCCGCCACCGACGAGATGCAAAAGATTGCCCTGCATCATAAGCCACACGCTGTTTGTATCGTGCCTGAAAAACGCGAAGAGCGCACCACCGAGGGCGGGCTGGAAGTCGCCCGCGAGGAGAACAAGCTGGCCCATTTCATCGCGCCCCTGCGCGAGGCGGGCAGCCGGGTGTCAATCTTCATCGCGGCCGAGCCTGCGCAGATCGAAGCCGCCAATCGCATCGGCGCAGAGGTGATCGAACTGCACACCGGCGCCTATTGCGATGCCTTCGCCGAAGGCCGCTGGGACGAGGCGGATGTCGAGCTTAACAAGCTGCGCGAGATGTCGAATTTCGCAGCTTCCCTCGGGCTTGAGGTTCATGCCGGACACGGGCTGACCTATGACACGGTGACCCCCATCGCCGCCTTTCCAGAGGTGCGCGAACTCAACATCGGGCACTTCCTGATCGGAGAGGCGATATTCCTCGGGCTGGAACCCGCCATCGCCGAGATGCGCCGCCTGATGGATGAGGCCCGCGAGGGCTAAGCCCGCTGGTCTTCGGTGGCGAAAATCCACTCAATGGATGCCTTCTTCTGGACCCAAAACGGCTTTGACTGCGTTGGGCCGCCAGACTGGTTAACAAACCTAAGGAGGCACCAATGAGCGACCATATCGACACACTGAAGAAGCTCCACACCCGCCTAATCGACAGCCGCGACGGCTATCGTGAATCCCGCAAGCAGGTCTCGGATGAGGCCGCTTTCGTCGGCTTCTTTGACCAACGCATCGCTGAGCGCGAGAAGTTCCACACCGAATTGCACCGCCAGTTGGGCGTCGACGGCGTGGATGTCTCCGAAGAAGGCTCCGCCGCTGCATCGGCCCACCGTGGTTGGCTGAAACTGCGCGACGCGGTGACCGGCGATGACGAAGCCGTCTATGACGAAATCGTCAACGGCGAAGCCGCATTGGTCGAAAACTACGACGATGCGATCAAAGCCACCGCTGGCCGCCCCGGTTATGAGTTCCTGACCGAGCAGCGCGCCTCTGTGCAGCGCGCCATTGATGAGGCGAAAGCCGAAAAAGCGCGCCACGCCACGGCCTAAGCTGCGCGACATCCAGAGTTTAACGCCGTCCCGTTCCGCGGGACGGCGTTTTCGCGTCGTATTGCTGCTTTTCCTCGGCAACGGCGCATGATCTATTGTCGGGAAAGGGCGCATCGGCCCGTCACGCGACAAGAATGGCACCCAATGATCCTCGGCATCGGTACTGATTTGGCAAATATCGAGCGTATCCAAGGCACGCTCGACCGCTTTGGCGACCGTTTCCGCAATCGTGTTTTTACGGACGTGGAACAACGCAAGGCCGAGCGTCGCCGCGATGTCGCGGGAACTTACGCCAAACGCTGGGCCGCGAAGGAGGCGTGTTCTAAGGCGCTTGGCACCGGGCTGCGCATGGGCATTGCGTGGCGCGACATGGCGGTCAGCAATCTGCGCACCGGCCAGCCGGTGATGGAAGTGACAGGCTGGGCCGCCGATCGTCTGGCCGCGATGACCCCGCCGGGGCACGAGGCGATCATCCATGTCACCCTGACCGACGATCACCCTTGGGCGCAGGCTTTTGTGGTGATCGAAGCGCGCCCCCTTGCCGATTAAGACCGCTCAGACTGGCGCGCCCCGCCGTTTCGCGTCATATGCACGCGGGGCAGGCCGATCCGGCCCCGCGTCACTTGACTTGGCCCGCACGGCCCCGCATGTAACCCCAAACCGATATGTCAGGAGCGCCGCATGGCCGCTAAGGAAAAAACCGGCAACGCCTTTGTCGAAACTATCAAGACAATCTTCTGGGCGCTGCTGATCGCCGGTGTCTTTCGGACCCTGTTCTTCCAGCCCTTCTGGATCCCTTCGGGGTCGATGAAAGAGACGCTGCTGATCGGCGATTTCCTTTTCGTAAACAAGATGGCTTACGGCTATTCCTATGCGTCTTGCCCCAGCCTGATGCTCCCCGGTGTCGGGATCGAGATCGACGCCAAGGATGTCTGCGGAGTGTTCGACGGCGACAATGAGCGTCTCTTCGGGTCCGAGCCTGAGCGCGGCGATGTGGTGGTCTTCCGTCACCCCGTGTCGGGCCGCGACTACATCAAGCGTCTGATCGGTCTGCCGGGGGACAAGGTCCAGATCCAAAACGGCGTTATCAGCCTGAACGGTACCCCGGTCAAAGTTGAGGATGCAGGCACCTTTGAAGAGGTCATGGCCCCCCAAGGTCCACAGCAGCTGCGTCCGCGCTGCGAAAACGGCCCCGTTGGCCAAGGCGGCACCTGCGTCAAAAGCCGCCAGATCGAAACGCTGCCCAATGGGGTTTCGCACCCGATCTTGAACATCACCAACCAGCAGTCGGACAACACGGGCGTCTATACCGTACCTGAGGGGCATTACTTCTTCATGGGCGACAACCGCGACAACTCTGCCGACAGCCGTCTGGCGCAGCGTGCGGGTGGCGTGGGTTTCGTGCCCTTCGAGAACCTCATTGGCCGCGCGGATCGCATTATGTTCAGCTCTGCCGGGCGTTCGATGCTGTTCTTCTGGACATGGCGCAGCGACCGTTTCTTCGAAGCTGTCAGATGAAGCTAAGCGGAGACCTCAAAGCCTTCGAGGCGCGGATCGGCCATCACTTCGGCAAGCCGGAGCTGCTGGTTCGCGCGGTGACCCATGCCTCAATGTCCTCGGCCAATCGCGATGACAACCAACGGTTGGAGTTTTTAGGCGACCGGGTGCTGGGCCTTGTCATGGCGGAGGCGCTGCTGGCGCTTGATCCCGGCGCGACAGAGGGCCAGTTGGCCCCGCGTTTCAATGCGCTGGTGCGAAAGGAAACCTGCGCCGATGTCGCGCGTGAGATTGATCTGGGCAAGGTGCTAAAGCTCGGTCGGTCAGAGATGATCTCCGGCGGGCGGCGCAAGCAGGCGCTTTTGGGCGACGCTATCGAGGCGGTGATTGCCGCCGTTTATCTGGATGGCGGGTTTGACGCGGCCAAAGACCTCGTGTTGCGGATGTGGGGCAACCGGCTGAAAACCGTCAAGGAAGATGCGCGTGATGCCAAGACCGCGCTGCAGGAATGGGCGCAGGCGCGCGGGCTGAACCCGCCGCGCTACGTGCAGACTGACCGCAGCGGCCCGGACCACGCGCCGGTCTTTACCATTACCGCGCGGCTGGACAACGGCGCCGAAGCCGCCGCCACCGCGCCCTCAAAACGCGCTGCCGAACAGGCCGCCGCCAGCACATTGCTGCGGCAATTGGAGAAGAACTCATGACCACCCGTGCCGGATTCGTCGCCCTGATCGGAGAGCCCAACGCGGGCAAATCCACGCTGTTGAATCGCATGGTGGGGGCCAAGGTTTCGATCGTGACGCATAAGGTCCAGACGACCCGCGCCCGGATTCGTGGCGTGGCGATGGAGGGCGAGACGCAACTGGTTTTCGTCGACACCCCCGGCCTGTTCCAACCGCGCCGCCGTCTGGACCGTGCTATGGTCGCCGCCGCCTGGGGCGGGGCCGCGGATGCCGATGTGATCGTGCTGCTGATCGAAGCGCACCGCGGGATGACCGAGGGCGTTGAGCGTATCCTTGAGGAACTCGGCAACATCGCCAAAGGCCGCCGCGTGGCGCTGGCGATTAACAAAATCGACCGCGTTGAGGCCCCCGTCCTTCTGGGGTTGGCCGAGAAGATGAACGCGCGTTTCGACTTTACCGAGACCTTCATGATCTCCGCCGAGCGCGGTCACGGCATCGACACGCTGCGCGAGTGGCTGGCGGGAGAGGTGCCGGAAGGCCCGTGGCTCTACCCCGAGGATCAAATCGCCGATCTGCCGATGCGCAACATCGCGGCTGAGATCACCCGTGAGAAGCTGACCCTGCGCTTGCATCAGGAACTGCCCTATCAGCTCACCGTCGAGACCGAGAACTGGGAAGAGCGCAAGGACGGCTCCGCCCGGATCGACCAATTGGTCTATGTGATCCGCGACGGCCACAAGGGCATCGTGCTGGGCAATAAGGGCGAAACGATCAAGGCCGTGGGCAAAGCGGCGCGGGAAGAGCTTGAAGAATTTCTGGGCCGCAAGGTGCATCTGTTCTTGCAGGTCAAGGTTCGCGCCAACTGGCTGGAAGAGGCCGAGCGTTACTCCGAGATGGGCTTGGATTTCAAAGATGGCAACGACTGAGCGTAAAGGTCAGCCATGCCGCGTTTGACGGCGCGTTTCTGGGTCGATGCCTATCTCACCCGGCTGCGGTTGCAGGATATCCCCGCTTTCGTTGTGGCGCACGGTGACGACACGGGCGGCGCGGTGCTGGTCAAGCTGGCCACGTTGGATGGCCGCGCGGTGCTGTTCCAGCGCTCCTTTGATCTGATGACCGGGGACCGCAAGTGGATTGAGCTGGCCGCGGGCGACGAGGCCGAGGTCGATGCCACCGTCACCCGCCAGCGCAGTTTTGACCCGGACCTCTGGGTGATCGAAGTTGAGGACCGTCAGGGTCGTCACCTGCTGGACGAGCCGGGGCTAAGCTGATGGAATGGCGCGATCAAGGCATATTGCTGAGCGCGCGGCGACATGGCGAGACTTCGGCGATCATTGAGGTCTTCACCCCCGAACAAGGCCGCCATGCCGGGATCGTGCGCGGAGGCACCAGCCGCAAGATCGCCCCCAGCCTGCAGCCCGGCGCGCAGCTTGATCTGGCATGGCGCGCGCGGTTGGAGGATCATATCGGCGCCTTCACCGTCGAGCCTCTGCGCAGCCGTGCCGCGGTAGCGATGCAAGACCGTCTGGCGCTGGCGGGGTTGAACGCGGTGACCGCGCTTTTGTCCTTTTGTCTGCCGGAACGCGAGCCGCATCCTGCGCTCTACCGCCGCACCGAGGCGCTGCTTGACATGCTGGGGCAGGGTGATGTCTGGCCGCTGGCCTATCTGAAATGGGAGCTGCGTCTGTTGGAAGAGATGGGCTATGCGCTCGATCTTGAAATCTGCGCGGTAACTGGGGTGAGCGAAGACTTGATCTATGTCTCGCCCAAGTCGGGCCGCGCGGTCTCGGCCAAAGGCGCGGGGGAATGGGCGGATCGTTTGCTGCCGCTGCCGGCTGTCCTGCGCGGCGGCACGGGGAGCGATGCGGAGATTGCGCAGGGGCTTGTTACGACGGGCCATTTCCTTGCCGCGCATCTGGCGCGCGATCTGGGGGGCAAACCCCTGCCCGAAGCCCGTGCGCGCTTTATCGATGCCTTCAGTCGGCGGCTTTGAAGATCAGTCGTTCGCCGCTTTCATCCGACAGGATCAGTGTGTCGCCCAACACGTCTGAAATCGTTACGTCCCCCAATGCATTTAGAAACGCCGTCTCTGCTGCGAGGTCCGGGCAGGCGCGGCGCGTGGCCGCGATATGGCCCGCGTCAAACCACGGGTAGGGCACCGTCATCGCGGCGCTATAGGCGTTGCAGGGCGCTTCTCCGGCGATCTTTCCGGTCTCTGGGAAGGTCAGCGTGGCGCGGGCGTCGAAGGGGGTGCCGTCCAGTTCCACCAAGGTCCATGTCTTGTCGCCCGCCCCGTAGGCGCGGACGGTTTCGTCGCTCTGACATTGCGGCAGGGCGCTGAGGGCGGCGAGGATCAAGAAGCTGCGCATGGGCTGTCCTTTGGCTGGAAACGCCGCCTATGTCTCTGACAGAAGCGGCGCTTGCAACCCCGGAACGTCAGCCCAGAAGACGGCGCGCGATAACCTGCGCTTGGATCTCCGCCGCTCCTTCAAAAATGTTCAGGATACGCGCGTCACAAAGCACTCGGCTGATTTTGTATTCCAGCGCGAATCCGTTGCCGCCGTGGATCTGCAAGCCGTTGTCGGCAGCGGCCCAAGCGACCCGCGCGCCGAGCAGTTTCGCCATGCCTGCTTCGACATCGCAACGACGGCCAGCGTCCTTTTCAAACGCGCTGTAATAGGTCAACTGCCGCGCGATCATCAGTTCCACCGCCATCATCGCCAGCTTGCCCGACACGCGGGGGAAGTTGATCAACGCCTTGCCGAATTGCTTGCGGTCTTGGGCGTATTGCATCGAGATATCGAGCGCCGATTGCGCCACACCGATGGCACGCGCAGCGGTCTGGATGCGGGCGGACTCAAACGTCTCCATCAGTTGCTTGAAGCCGCGCCCCTCTTCGCCGCCCAGAAGGCTCTCGCCCTTCACCTCGAAGCCGTCGAAGCCAAGCTCATATTCCTTCATCCCGCGGTAGCCCAGCACCTCGATCTCTCCACCGGTCATGCCGGGGGTGGGGAAGGGGTTGGCATCGTCGCCGGGGGTCTTTTCGGCCAAGAACATCGACAGGCCGCGGTGGTCTGTGGTTTCCGGATCGGTGCGTGCCAGCAGGGTCATCACATGGGTCCGCGCTGCATGGGTGATCCATGTCTTATTGCCGGTCACCTTATAGTCGTCGCCGTCCTTTACCGCGCGCGTGCGCAGGCTGCCGAGGTCCGAGCCGGTGTTCGGCTCAGTGAAGACTGCCGTGGGCAGCGTTTCCGCGCTGGCGATGCGGGGCAGCCATTTTTCTTTCTGCTCAGTCGTACCGCCGCAGAGGATCAGTTCCGCCGCGATTTCCGACCGGGTGCCGAGGGAGCCGACACCGATATAGCCGCGAGAGAGTTCCTCACTGACCACGCACATCGACGCTTTGGTCAGGCCCAGCCCGCCGTATTCTTCGGGGATAGTCAGGCCAAAGACGCCCATCTCGGCCAGTTCTTTGATCACCTCAATGGGGATCAATTCGTCCTTCAGATGCCAGTCATGGGCATAGGGTTCGACCTTCTCAACCGCGTAGCGGCGGAATTGGTCGCGGATCATCTCAAGCTCTTCATCAAGGCCGCTGACGCCGAAGGTCACATCGGCGCTGCGCTCCTGCATGAGTTCAACCAAGCGGCTGCGCGCGGCTTGAGTGTTGCCGCTGCGGGCCAGGGTGGTGATCGACGGCGCGTCGAGCGTGGCCTCATCCTCAGCGCTCAGCCCCAAATCTTGCAGGCGCAGTATTTCGCCTTGGTTCATCTGGATGCCCCCACGGATCTGGCAAAGGTACTCGCCAAAACCGATCTGGTGCAGCAGTTGCTCAACCTCACCAAAGCGCCCGTCATCCTGCAGCCGTTCGGCCCAAAGCTGCATCTGCCGGAGCGCTTGGACATAAGTGGCGAGCCATGCGAGCCCGTGGGCGGCGATCTGGTTGGCCTCGATCAGCTTGGCCGAGACGCGATCCCCCTCGCTCACCTGCGCGCGGACGGCGGCGGTGGCGGTTTCCAGCAGCCGATCTAACGGCGGCAGCGTCGTGCCGGTGAGCCCGATCAGATCGTCGAGAATTACGCTATGCATCGTCATATCCTGACCATCATGTGCCATGAGCTGTCCTTTCTTGCTTGGGGAAGACATAGACCTTTCGCAGTTGCAGCACAACAAAGATACGTTTTGCTGCAGCATTTTGTTTTAATCTTGCGTGCGTATTTTTGACGTGCGGCTGCGCGAGGGGGTGCTATGTAGCGGTATGGACAGTATTTTCCCCTTTCTCACCCCGTTCGAATTCTATGCTGCACTTGCAATCGGCCTCTGTGGCGGGTTCGTGAAGGGCGTTGTCGGTTTTGCTCTGCCGCTCGTACTCATATCTGGTCTCACGACCTTTATGGCGCCCGAATTGGCGCTGGCGGGGCTGATTCTGCCGACAGTGCTTGCCAATGCGTTCCAAGCGCTACGGCAGGGGCCGCAGGCGGCGCTGCGTTCGATCCGGTTGTTCTGGGTTTTCTTGGTTTGCGGCGGCGTGATGCTGGTACTCTCCGCGCAGATGGTACGGTTGGTGCCCGCTACGGTGATGCTCTTGATGATTGGTGTGCCGGTGGTACTGTTCGCGCTGCTGCAACTGTCCAAGTATAAATTTTATCTGCCTCAGCGCTCGGCCAAGGTTGAGGCGCTGGTGGGCGGTTTTGCCGGGGCCGTCGGAGGGATTTCGGGCATTTGGGGGCCGCCCACGGTGGCCTATCTCACCGCGCTCGGGACCGAGAAACATGACCAGATGCGAATCCAAGGTGTGATCTACGGGCTGGGCGCCGTGGCGCTTTTGGCGGCGCATATCGGGTCGGGGGTGCTGAATGCGCAGACATGGCCGTTTTCGGCGCTGCTGATCCTGCCGGTGATGCTGGGCGTCTGGCTGGGCAGCAAGGTGATGGACCGGGTGGACCCAGTGCTGTTCCGCAAGATGACGTTGCTGGTGCTGATGGTGGCGGGGTTGAACCTGATCCGACGGGCGATCTTTTAAGCGACCTCAGATGCGGCTACCGGGCCCGGAATCAAGCCGCAGGCGCCGGGGCATTGCCTGTTCGCCCGTCACGCCAAAGGTGTGCCGTCGTATTAGGGCGCACCTCTGGTGCGACCGGGTAGGCGATTTGGTGACGCTAGGCGTGACCTCGCGGACGCACATCATGGTCGAACCATAAAGTGGCATGAGGCGACGTATGATCGCTGACCCGCGGTCAGGCGATGGCCCTTGGATGCTGATCGCAATGGATCGTTTGCAATGGTCAGATAGTGTCGTGTCGGTTGTATGGGCTGTTGCGCTGGCGCTCTCATCGCTTTTTCGAAGCGACTGCCGCGCGTCACACCTTACTTTGTAAGGTGTTTGGTGGAGCCTAGCGGGATCGAACCGCTGACCTCCTGCATGCCATGCAGGCGCTCTCCCAGCTGAGCTAAGGCCCCATCGTGGATCATGTGATCCGGGTCGTTCTGTGCCGCTAATTAGGCGCTGGCGGAGGCGGGATCAAGCGGAAAATTGACCCCGCCGCCGATTAATTAATCCTCGTCGTCCGAGGCCACATCGGCCAGATCGTCGAGCGGAACTGTATCGTCATCATCGTCGTCGTCATCAAGGATATCGTCATCCAGATCCACGTCGACCGCATCATCGTCATCGACCAGCGATTCGTCGTCCGCCTTGTCGCCCTTCTTGGCTTTGGCTGTGACCGCATCCTCGGCATCCGCTGCGATCATGCGCGACTTGGAGTTGTCGACCTCGACCTCTTCGCCCGTGTAGGGGCTGATGATCGGATTCTTATTGAGGTCATAGAAGCGCTTGCCCGTAGTGGGGCACAGGCGCTTGGTTCCCCATTCTTCGTTGGGCATGAAACACCCCTTTATAATATTGCTGTTGCGTGTAGATGATTCCGGCCAAGTGCCATATGAGGGGGGCACTGTCAAAGGCTTTGGCCTCTATCTAGGGACGTTGCTCCGGTAATGAAAGACCCTGTGCTGCCCGGCAACCCGCCGATTCCGTTGATCCTGCGCCGTTCGGCGCGCGCGCGACGCATCTCTTTGCGGATCTCGCAGTTGGACGGGCGGGTCACCCTGACCATGCCCAAACGTCTGGCCGAGCGTGAGGCTCTGGCCTTTGCCGAGACCAAACAGGACTGGATTCGCCAGCATCTTGCCGCGCGGGGCGAGGATGTGATCGTGGCGCCGGGGGCTGAGGTGCCAATGGGCGGCAAGGTGCTGCGGGTGCGCGGCGGGCAGGGGAGGGGCGTGCGGATTGGCCCGGAAGAAATCTTCGTGCCCGGTCCGGAAGAGAGCACTGGCAAACGTCTTGCGGCGCATCTGCGCGAAGTGGCCCGCGACCGCCTCGCTGGGGCCTGTGACGATTATGCCGCGCTGCTGGGCAAGCCCTACACCCGGATCACCCTGCGCGACACGCGCTCTCGCTGGGGGTCTTGCACCAGCGATGGGGGGCTGATGTTCTCTTGGCGGCTGATCATGACCCCGCCCGAGGTGCTAGACTACGTCGCTGCCCATGAGGTCGCGCATCTGGCGCAGATGAACCATTCGCCCGCCTTCTGGGCCGAAGTCACGCGGATATACGGTGATTATCAGGCCCCCCGCCGATGGCTGCGCGACCATGGCGGCAGGCTGCATCGCTACCGGTTCTAGGGCAGGGTCGCAAAGCGCGCTTTCAGCAGCGCTTCGGCATATTCATCCTCGGCCGTGCTGTCATGCACCACGCCACCACCGACATTCAGCCGCAACCGCCCATCGGCGTGGCAGGTCGCCGTGCGTATCGCCACGTTGAACTGCATGGCCCCCGTGGGGGCGATCCAGCCCACCGCGCCGCAATAGGCATCGCGCGGCGCGGGCTCTAGCGCGCGCAGGATCTGCATGGCGCGAATCTTAGGCGCGCCGGTGATTGAGCCACAGGGGAAGAGCGCGTGGAAGATCTCGGCCAGCCGCTTGCCCGGCAAGACCTGCGCCGTGATCCGCGAGGTCATCTGGTGCAGGGTCTCATAGGTTTCGATTTCGAACAGTTTCGGCACTTCGACACTGCCCACCTCGGCAATCCGGCTGATGTCATTGCGCAGCAGGTCCACGATCATCAGGTTCTCGGCCATGTTCTTTTCCGAAGCAGCAAGATCGGCGCGCAGCTTAGCGTCTTCATGGGCGTCCCGCCCCCGCCGCGCGGTGCCCTTCATCGGGCGCGCGGTCAGGTGTCCATCCGCGGTCAGCGCAAAGAACAACTCGGGCGAGCGTGACAGCAGCACCGGGCCGCCAAGATCGACGAAGGCCCCATGTTCCACCCTCTGGCGCTGGCGCAGCCGGGCATAAAGCGCGGCGGGCGTGCCGGTATAGCGCCCCTCCAAGCCGAAGGTCAGGTTGGCCTGATAGATATCCCCTGCGGTGATAAAGTCCTGCACCTGCGCAAAGGCGGCCTCATATTGGTCAAAGTCCCAGTCCGGTGTCAGCTCAGAAAGGCTTGCATCCCCCGCCGCGTCCGCGAAACGGTGCGCCTCGGGCGCATCAAACACCCCGAAACGCAGCAAGGGCAGCCCGCGCTCCGCTGGCATCAGGTCGCGCAGCTTACCAGAGCCGAGGTAGCCCAGCTCATAACTCGCATAGCCAGCAAGCCACGCGCCTCCCGCCTGCGCCGCCTCAAGGGCTGCAAAGACTGCGGGCACCTCTGCGGGGGTCTGGGCACTGATGATCCGCTGAGGCGCGTGAAAACCTGTGCCGCTTCCCAGCGGGCCAGTGTCAAAGAGGACGCAAGGACCAGCCATGCCGCGCCTTAAAAGTCCGCGGGCACGCGCATGTCGCGCAGCGGGCGGACGATATCGATGGATTCTTGGTAGATCGGGTGCGCCTTATAGGCGGCCAGCGCCTCGGCGTCGGGGAATTCGGCATAGACAACCACATCCACATCGCCCGACAGCGCATCGACACGGGTGTTTTCGCAGATCTCGAAAGTTGTCGAATGCGGGATGTCGGCCAGTTTCCAAAGCCCCGCCACGATCGTGGGCAAGTCTTTGGGGTCTTTGGCCGAGAAAAAGACCACGTGACGGATGAAGTTTCGTTTGGTCAAGGCGCGTCTCCTTTGGCGGTTTTATCCCCGATAAATCGCCGCAGGGTCCGGGACAACGGGTGATCGTGCTCAGCGCCGTAAAATGCCGCGCTTGACGGGTGGCCAATTTGTGATCACAACCGCGTTATGAACCTCAGCCCCCGCCCTGTCGAGGCCACACCGCTGGCCCATGATCGTGTCTACCGCCGCCTGCGCGCGCGGATCATGCACGGCGACCTGCCGCCCGGTCATGTCTTGACCCTGCGCGGCATCGGTAAGGAGTACGAAGTCTCAATGACGCCCGCGCGCGAAGCGGTGCGGCGTTTAGCGGCCGAAGGCGCGCTGACGATGTCGGCCTCTGGGCGCATCTCCACCCCCGAACTCAGCAACGAACGGATTGAGGAATTGGCCGCCCTTCGCGCGCTTCTGGAGGTCGAGCTGGCTTCTCGCGCCTTGCCGCGCGCCCATATGGCGCTGATCGAGCGGATGCAGACCATCAACACCAATATCGCCGAGGCAGTGGCCCACCGCGATGCGGTCAGCTATATCCGCACCAACCTCGAATTCCACCGCACGCTTTATCTGCGCGCCCAAGCACCTGCCATGCTTGCCATGGCGGAAACGGTCTGGCTGCAACTGGGCCCCACCATGCGCGCGCTCTATGGCCGCCTGCGCCGGACCGAGCCGCCGCATTTCCACCGGTTGATCATCGCCGCTTTGCGCGCGGGGGATGAGCCGGGGCTGCGACTGGCGGTGCGCTCTGATGTCACCCAAGGACTGCGGATGCTGGCCAGTTAACTGCTGGCCCCTGCTCAACTCGCCGCGCCCTTTTTGGGCGGCGCGGGAGGTTCGACCATCCAATGCGTGCCGGTTGATAAAATACAGCTCATGCCATCAGCCCTGCTTATCAACACGGTAAAGCTGCCGCTTTCAGCCGAGGCAAAAACTTCGATCAGCGCGTTCGGGTTTTGCAGGCCCCGCGCCGAAAGGGTCTCGCCATAGGCGGCTTCCAATCGCGCAGCGAGCTCCGCACGCGGGGCGCAGGCCAGAGCCTGAGCAAAGACCGGTGGCCCGGTGCAGGCCATACCAAAGAGCAGGGCGGCAGTGAGAATACGTTTATACATGACAGGCTCCCTTGTGCTGTGGTCAACAAGGGCATCCGGCGGCACAGGGGTGTCGCAGACGCCCTGTAGTATAAATATCGGCTGCGTTGGAGCCGTTTGCAAATCACACCGGGTCACATATGCGGCGCTTGACAGGTGCGCGGCAGAAGCGCATCTACGCTTCATGGAACAGACCTGCTTCACAACAGTCTATTATCCCCGCTCCTAACTGGCGCGGCACCTATTCCCATATCCACAAGCCGCCACAGCGCGGCTTTGCTTGTCTCCCTGTGGCGATCACAGAAAGAGACGACATGCCCCCCATTCGACCCGTCCAAAAATCCGATCTACCAATGGTCCTCGATCTGGCCCATGCGCTGGCCGCCTACCACGGCGACACCGCCACACTTACGCTGGCCGCTCTGGAGCGAGACTGCCTTGGCCCCGCGCCTTGGCTGACACTCTTGGTGGCCGAAGGCGTGACCGGCCTGCATGGCTATGCGGCGCTTTGCCCGCAGATGCAGTTGCAATTCGGCGCAAGGGGGATGGACCTCCACCACCTCTTTGTCTGCGACACCGCCCGCGGGCGCGGCATCGGCAAAGCACTGGTGGAGGCAGCGCTGGAGCATGCCAAGGCGCAGGGATGCAGCTATGTGACCGTGGGCACAGATACAAAAAACCGGCGCGCGCAGGGGTTCTACCGCGCCGCCGGTTTCGATCAAATCACGCTTGATCCGCGCTTTCGGCGGCGGCTGGCTTAAGCTGCCAGTCCTTTTCGTCCCATCTCAAGGAACTTGGTCCGGCGCTCTTTGACCAAAGTCTTGCCGTCCTTACCGTCGAGTTCCTTGAGCATGGCTTCGATCAACTTACCCACCGCCTTGATCGACTCTTCGGCATGACGATGCGCGCCGCCCATCGGTTCCGGAATGATCCGATCGATCACGCCAAGCGTCTTGAGCTCATCCGCCGTCAAACGCATCTGCTCGGCGGCTTCGCGCATCTTCTCGCTGTCTTTCCACAGGATCGACGCACAGCCTTCGGGCGTGATCACCGAATAAACCGAATGTTCCAGCATCGCGACGCGGTTCGCCGTGGCAAAAGCCACCGCCCCGCCAGAGCCGCCTTCACCGACGATCACACTAATCAGCGGCACACCGATCTGCAGACATTTTTCCGTCGAGCGGGCAATCGCCTCGGACTGGCCACGCTCCTCGGCACCCTTACCGGGATAGGCCCCGGGCGTGTCGACGATGGTGACCACGGGCAGGTTAAACTTATCCGCCAGTTCCATCAGCCGGACGGCTTTGCGATAACCCTCAGGCCGCGCCATGCCGAAATTGCGCTCGATCCGGCTCTTGGTGTCATTGCCCTTCTCATGGCCAATCACCACCACCGGCGTATCGTTAAACCGCGCCAGCCCGCCCATGACGGCCAGATCATCGGCAAAATTGCGGTCGCCTGCCAGCGGAGTGAATTCCGTGAAAAGCGCTTCGATATAGTCTTTGCAATGGGGCCGCTCTGGATGACGCGCCACCTGACATTTGCGCCATGGCGTCAATGAGCCATAAAGGTCTTCGAGCATCCCCGCCGCTTTTTTGTCCAGCGCGCGGGCCTCATCGGTGATGTCCATCTCTTCGTTGGACCGGGCCAATGCCCGCAGCTCTTCCGCCTTGCCTTCGATCTCGGCCAGCGGTTTTTCGAAATCCAAATATTGGGTCATTGCATGCTCCGGCTTGTTGCCCTGTTATATGGAGCGCAACGCGCCGGTTTGCAACGCGGGTTTGACAGGCAGGCAGGCGCAGACCCTAACCTCTTCATCCTTTTTCAAATACCCGCGGGGGTCCGGGAACAGCGCCCCCGGCGGTCTGCCAAAGGCGCTCAGCCCCCGGCGATCATCTCGGACTGGCGCACAATCACCTCGGCCTGTTTGATGCTGGCGATATCAACCAGACGCCCTTTATAGACCGTCGCCCCTTCGCCCTTCGCCTTGGCTTCTTCCATCGCCGCGAGAATCTCCCGCGCCTCGGCCACGGCCTCCTCGGAAGGCGTGAAAACCTCGTTGCTCAGCGCGACCTGTTTGGGGTGGATCGCCCATTTGCCCACCATCCCCAATGTCGCCGATCGCCGCGCCTGCGCGCGGAAACCCTCGTCATCCGAAAAATCGCCAAACGGCCCGTCAACCGGCAGCACGCCATGGGTGCGGCAGGCGGCGACGATCGCGGCCTGCGCCCAGTGCCACGGGTCGGACCAATGCTTTTGCTCACCGCGCTGCATATAATAGTTTTCCTGCGTGCCGCCGATGCCGGTGGTCTGCATCCCCATCGAGGCCGCGAAATCGGCGGCCCCCAGCGACATCGCTTGCAGGCGCGGCGAAGCGGCGGCGATCTCTTCCACATGGGCAATACCGGCGGCGGATTCGATAATCACCTCAAAGCTGATCTTCTTCTCGCGGCCCTTGGCGGTCTCGACCGCCGTCACCAGCGCATCCACCGCATAGACATCCGCCGCACAGCCGACCTTCGGGATCATGATCTGGTCAAGCCGCGGCCCGGCCTGCTCCAGCAGGTCCACCACATCACGATACCAATAGGGCGTGTCCAACCCGTTGATCCGGACCGAAAGTGTCTTCTTGCCCCAGTCGATCTCAGAGATCGCCTTGATGATATTGGCGCGCGCGCTGTCCTTGTCCGAAGGTGCCACGCTGTCTTCGAGGTCGAGGTTGATCACATCGGCATCCGAGGCCGCCATCTTTTCAAAGATCGCCGGGCGGGAGCCGGGGCCGAACAATTGGCAGCGGTTCGGACGGGCAGGGGCGGCAGGCTGAATGCGGAAGCTCATGGGGCACCTATGGGTAATTTTGTTTCATCATCAGTATTCATTCTGGTATGAAATTGCGCCGCCAATCGCAAGAGGGGTTTCGCAGTTGCAGCATTTCGATGTTTTTCGAGACAAGCCGAGGCGGCGCACGATTTTTGCGCAACCAACGGTAATTCGCGGTAAATGCTGCTCATTTGCATGCAGATGCGTCGACAACGCCACGCACTTGCGTATTCTCGCGCGCAATATGCGGACAAATTCAATGCCGGAGGCTTGCCATGATCAAAACCCCCTATCTGCTCTTTCTGGGCGACGCGCCTGACTCTCTGTCCGCCAAGGTCGCCCAAGGCATCAAGGACTGGCGCCCCGACAACGCGGTCGGTCAATTCCGCATGGAAGGCTGCAAGGCCGATCTCGGTCTGCAAGACATGACGCTGGCCGAAGCGCGTGAGGCAGGGGCCGAGACTTTGGTCATCGGTGTCGCCAACCGTGGTGGCAAGATCAGCGCGGCTTGGAAAGAGGTGCTGATTGAGGCGCTGAACATGGGGTTCGACATCGCCTCGGGCCTGCACAACCTTCTGCGCAACGAAGCCGATCTGGTCGCCGCCGCCAATGCGAGCGGCACCACATTGCATGACGTGCGCGTGCCCAGCGTCGAATATCCCATCGCCGACGGCAAGAAGCGTAGCGGTAAGCGGGTCTTGGCCGTTGGCACCGATTGCTCGGTCGGGAAAATGTACACCGCCCTCGCGCTGGATGAGGCGATGCGCGAAAAGGGCATGAAAAGCACCTTCCGTGCCACGGGCCAGACCGGCATCCTAATCACCGGCGAAGGCGTGCCGCTGGACGCCGTGATCGCCGATTTCATGGCCGGGTCGGTGGAATATCTCACCCCCGCCAATGACGATGACCATTGGGACATCATCGAAGGGCAGGGCAGCCTGTTCCACGTCTCCTACTCAGGCGTGACAATGGCGCTAATCCACGGCGGCCAGCCCGACGCGCTGATCCTCTGCCATGAGCCCACGCGGACCCATATGCGCGGCCTGCCGGAATACAGCTTGCCAAGCATGGAAGCGGTGCGTGATGTGGCTCTGACACTGGCGCAGGTGGCCAACCCCGACTGCAAGGTCGTTGGTATCTCGGTCAACACCTACCACATGTCTGAGGCCGAGGCGGATGCCTATCTGGCCGAGGTCGAAGAGCGTCTTGGTCTGCCTGCGGTCGATCCCTTCCGGCAAGGGGCTGCGCGGCTGGCCGATGCACTGGCGGCGCTGTGACCATGCAGATCGACGTTACCGCAGATACGTTCAAACTGGCGCAGGTCTTTACCATCAGCCGCGGTTCGCGGACCGAGGCCAAAGTGCTGACCGTCCGCATCACCGATGGTGGTGTGACCGGCTGGGGCGAATGCGTGCCCTACGCGCGTTATGACGAGACCCTCGAATCGGTCACGGCTGAGATTAACGGCTTGCCCGGCGATATCACCCGCCAAGCGCTCTATGACCTTTTGCCTGCCGGGGCCGCACGCAACGCGGTCGACTGCGCGCTCTGGGATTTGGAGGCCAAACGCGCCGGCAAACGGGTCTGGGAACTGGCCGGGCTGACCGCGCCGGGGCCGGAGATCACGGCCTATACCCTCTCGCTGGACGAACCCGAGGCGATGCGCTTGCAGGCGGCGAAGCACAGCCATCGGCCACTGCTGAAGATCAAGCTCGGCACCCCCGACGACATGCCCCGGCTCGAAGCCGTGCGCTCGGGTGCGCCCGATGCCACCATCATCATCGACGCCAATGAGGGCTGGTCGGCTGAGGTCTATGCCGACCTTGCGCCGCATCTGGTCCGCCTTGGCGTGGCATTGGTCGAACAACCCCTGCCCGCAGGGGACGACGACGCGCTTTTGGGCATGGATCGCCCCGTGCCCGTCTGCGCGGATGAAAGCTGCCATGACCGCGCCAGCCTGCTGGGTCTCAAGGGCAAATACGATGTGGTGAACATCAAGCTCGACAAGACCGGCGGGCTGACCGAAGCGCTGGCGTTGCACGATGCGGCGCGGGCCGAAGGGTTCGACGTGATGGTCGGCTGCATGGTCGGCTCGTCGCTAGCCATGGCCCCCGCGACACTGATCGCCCAAGGCGCAAAGGTCGTGGACCTTGACGGCCCGCTGCTTCTGGCCGAAGACCGCGACAATGCTTTGAAATTCGACGGCGCGGGCGTGCATCCCCCCGTGGCCGCGCTCTGGGGGTGACCATGCGAACTGTCTATGTAAACGGCGAATATCTGCCCGAGGATCAGGCCAAGATCTCGATCTTCGACCGGGGATTCCTGATGGCCGATGGGGTCTATGAGGTGACGAGCGTGCTGGATGGCAAGCTCATCGCTTTTGACGGCCACGCCGAACGGTTGACCCGTTCGATGAACGAACTCGACATGCGTGCGCCTGCGACCACCGAAGAGCTGTTGGAAATTCACCGCGAGTTGGTGCGTCTCAACGAGATTAAAGACGGGTTGATCTACCTTCAGGTCACGCGCGGGTCGGATGGCGACCGCGATTTCGCCTTCCCCGATCCCGACACCACCGCGCCTTCGCTGGTGCTGTTCACTCAAGCGAAACCGGGCCTGGCCGACAACCCTGCCGCCCGTGACGGCATCCGTGTGATCAGCATCGAAGACATTCGCTGGGGCCGCCGTGACATCAAAACAGTACAGCTGCTCTACCCGTCGATGGGCAAGATGATGGCCAAGAAGGCGGGTGTCGAAGACGCTTGGATGGTCGAAGACGGTTTCGTCACCGAAGGCACCTCGAACAACGCCTATATCGTGAAAGACGGCAAGATCGTGACGCGCGAGACCTCCAGCGACATTCTGCACGGCATCACCCGCAAGGCGGTGCTGGAACTGGCCCGCGAGGCGCAGATGCAGGTGGAAGAGCGGAACTTTACCATCGAAGAGGCGCAGCAGGCGGATGAAGCGTTCGTGACCTCCGCCAGCGCTTTCGTGACCCCCGTGGTAGAGATTGACGGGGCCAAGATCGGCAGCGGCACGCCGGGCAAATTGGCGCCCCGTCTGCGCGAAATCTATCTCGAAGAGATGCGCAAAACCGCGATCTGACGCTCAGAACCGCGATAAAACAAGCCCCGCCGCCACCAACGCGGCGGCGGCGATGCGCGTGGGGGTGATGGCCTGCACCGTCAGGCCCAAAAGCCCGGTCGCATCAATCATCAGTGCTGCGCTCAACTGGCCGAGGATCAGCGCCGAGATCACCGTCAGCGCTCCCAGCGTCGGGATCGCCCAGAGCACAGACCAGACGTAGAACGCGCCCAGCACCCCGCCCAGCAGCAAGACCGGCGAGGCCGAGGCCGCGCGGGGCAGGGCGCCCAACTCGCCTCGCAGCAGCAACACCGCCAGCAGGATCGCAAAACCGATGCCAAAAGATACCGCCGCCGCAGCCACACCGCTGCCGATGTTGCGGCCCAAGGCGGCGTTGATCGGCGTTTGCAAGGCCACGGCGGCCCCGGCGATGGCGACGACGATAAGGGCATGGATGGGGGTGTTCATGACGGCTCCGCTCTGGTTGGCCCCAGCATGAGAGATGTCCCGCCGGGCGCAAGGGCTTTCGCAGCCACGGGCCGCGCGGCTAGACTGGCGCAAAGAGGAGGCCGCAATGCGCAGAGAGATTGATCGAGCAGAGATGGAAGCCTTCGTGGGCCGTGAATTGGGCGTCTCGCCGTGGTTCATGATGGATCAGGCGCGAATCAACGCTTTTGCCGATGTGACCGAAGATCATCAGTTTATTCATGTGGATCCCGTCCGCGCAGCTGAAACCGATTTCGGCGGCACCGTGGCGCATGGGATGCTGACGCTGTCGATGATGTCGGGCATGGCCTATGGCGCGCTGCCGGTGATGACGGGGGCAAAGGCGTCGATCAACTACGGGTTCGACAGCGTGCGTTTCATCGCGCCGGTGCATTCCGGCAAGCGGATCCGGGGACGGTTTACTTTAGCTGAGGCGCAGACGCGGGGGCGCGGCAATCTGATGACCCGCTTCGCCGCGACGGTTGAGATTGAGGGGGCAGAGCGCCCGGCGCTGAAGGCCGATTGGCTGGTGTTCTACATGTTTTGAGCGGCCCCCGTCGGGGCGGTGGGGGCCGAAGCTCAGCAATGCAGGCGAAAAGGGCAGGCACAGGGCCGCTGAAAAGAAAGCCCCGAATGCCTGCCCGATTAACGGTTTCACTCACGCCGCACAGGTGGTGAGTGTTTCGCGATCATGGTCGATGCAATCGCTTGACGGTGTATTGTTTCAGCTTGACGGGTTGTTCAGCCTTTGCCGACATTCTCTTCAAACGCCGTTTTGAACGCCTCTTTCTGGCTGTCTTTCGCTTCGGTCTGATAGTTGGCTTTCCATGCGTCCATGGTCATCCCGTAGAACAACTCGCGCGCTTCTTCTTTGCCCATATCGATGCCGCGCTCGTTGGCGGCTTCTTGATACCAGCGCGACAGGCAGTTGCGGCAAAATCCGGCGAGGTTCATCATGTCGATGTTCTGCACATCGGTCCGGTCTTCCATCAGGTGTTTCTGCAACCGGCGAAAGGCGGCGGCTTGCAGTTCGATCTCTTGTTGGCTGGGCATGACAGCTTCCTTCTCATATCACTGGACGGAACCGCGAGGGACCGTCATTCTGATGAAACCTTTGACAGGCACTCATGGGGGCGCTAGGCCACCGGATAGGCGATGTTATCGTTAACATTCGCTTTGGGGACATAGGACACGAAGGAACAGATATGAGACGTTTGCGCAATGTAAAGATCGTGGCCACACTCGGGCCAGCCTCCGAAACCCGAGAGGTGATCGCGGCATTGCACAACGCCGGTGCAGATGTTTTCCGGCTCAATATGAGTCACGGCAGCCATGAAGAGATCCGCGAAAAGCATCGTATCATCCGCGAGATCGAGAAAGAGACTGGCGGCGCAATTGGCATTTTGGCTGACCTTCAGGGGCCGAAACTGCGCGTGGGCGTTTTCGAGGGCGACGGGCCGACCTTGGAAGAAGGGGCATCCTTCCGGCTTGATCTTGATGAGGCGCCGGGCGATGCAGCCCGTGTTTGCCTGCCCCATCCCGAAATTTTCGCAGCCCTTGAGCCGGGCGCGAGCCTGTTGGTCAATGACGGTAAAATACGTCTGAAGGTGCGCGACTGTGGTCCTGATTTCGCCGATTGCGAAGTCGTGACGGGCGGCGTGATCTCGAACCGCAAGGGCGTGAACGTGCCTGACGTGCTGTTGCCCTTGGCCGCCCTGTCCGAGAAGGACCGCGCTGATCTGGAATTCGTCTGCGAGTTGGGGGTCGATTGGCTCGCCCTCAGCTTTGTCCAGCGGCCCGAGGATGTGACCGAGGCGCGCGATCTGGTCAAAGGCCGGGCGGCGATCCTGTCGAAAATCGAAAAGCCCGCCGCGGTGGAGCGTTTCGAGGCGATCTTGGATGTCAGCGACGGCATCATGGTGGCGCGCGGCGATCTGGGCGTGGAACTGCCCGTCCAGAACGTGCCGCCGATTCAGAAGCGTTTGGTGCGCAAATGCCGGGCGGCGGCCAAGCCGGTGATCGTGGCGACCCAGATGCTCGAATCGATGATCGAAAGCCCGATGCCGACCCGCGCCGAAGTGTCGGACGTGGCCACGGCGATCTATGAAGGCGCGGATGCGGTGATGCTGAGTGCGGAATCAGCCGCCGGGGATTACCCGCTGGAGGCCGTGGCGACGATGGATAACGTCGCCCAAGAGGTCGAGGCCGATCCGACCTATACGCAGATCATCGAATCTTCGCGCACCGCGGACCGTACCACCGTGGCCGACGGGATCGTCGCCGCCGCCCGTGAGATTGCCGAGACGACGGACATCAAGGCGATCTGCTGTTTCACCCAATCGGGCACCACCGCGCTACTGACCGCGCGCGAACGCCCTCGCGTGCCGATCATCGCGCTGTCGCCGCTGGTCAATACCGCGCGCCGTCTGGCGCTGAGCTGGGGTACGAATTGCATCATCACCGATGGGCATGACCGGTTCAAACTGGCCGTCCTCAGCGCCGCGCGGGCGGCATTGTCAGAGGGCTACGCCGGGCCGGAGGATCATATCGTGGTGACCGCCGGTGTGCCTTTCAACGTGCCGGGCAGCACCAATATTCTGCGCGTGGCGCCCTGTGACGAACGTTTGATTTACGCATCCGATCCGGAGTAGCCTTTCCTCAACTAGGGGGGGTGTTGCGTGTGAACTCTGACTTGGCAATGGTGGTCGGCATCGTTCTGGCGGTGCTGTCGATTCCTTCGATCCTCTCTGCGGTGACCGACCGTCGGTCGCCGCGCGCCTCGGCCATCACGATCTTGATTGCTGCCGGGCTGATCGTCTTTGCCCTGCAGAAAAATCCGGGGCGCTATTCCTTCGAGACGCTGCCGGATGTCTTCGTTTCCGTGGCGGCGGACCTGTTGCCTTAGGCGCGTCTACAGCGCTGCTCAAAACCTCTTGCATCCTTGCCCGAGCGCGCCTATACGGCGCATCTTAGCCTGCACGACCGGCCTCAAGTGGCATGCCGAGTCGTGTTTATACCGAACTCAAAAGACGGAGACGGAAATGCCCAAGATGAAGACGAAATCGAGCGCCAAAAAGCGCTTTAAGGTCTCGGCGACTGGTAAGGTCATCGGCAGCCAAGCTGGCAAACAGCACGGTATGATCAAGCGGACCAACAAGTTCATCCGTAACGCACGCGGCACGACAGCACTGTCCGAGCCCGATGCAAAGATCATCAAGGGCTTCATGCCCTACGCCCGCTGATATAGGAGTACCGAGATGTCCCGAGTTAAAGGTGGTACAGTCACCCACGCGCGTCACAAGAAGATCATCAAAGCCGCAAAAGGCTATTATGGTCGGCGCAAGAACGTCTTTAAGGTCGCCACCCAGGCGGTCGACAAGGCCAACCAATATGCAACGCGTGACCGCAAGAATCGCAAGCGCAACTTCCGCGCTCTGTGGATCCAGCGGATCAACGCAGCCGTGCGCAGCCACGACGAAGCGCTGACATACAGCCGCTTCATCAACGGTCTGTCGCTGGCCGGTATCGAAGTGGACCGTAAGGTTCTGGCCGATCTGGCCGTGCATGAGCCCGAAGCCTTTGGCGCGATCGTCAAGCAGGCCCAGGACGCACTGGCAGCCTAAGCTGACATTGTTTTGAATTTGCGAAAGCCCTGCCTGATGGCGGGGCTTTTTGCGTTTGGGGGAGCTGCGTTTCGGGGCGGGCGCACGGGCCTTGCCATAATTTTGCCCCGATAATCCCTTGCCACGGCCTTGCCTGCTCCTCACCCCCATGGACAATCTGCCCCAACGACAGGTCACTGTGCAGCCTATCTGCATGGTGCCGCAGTAATTATCGTTGTTCGTCGGCAGGTTATTTAGAAAAGGTGGGGACGTTTATGCCCGGGATTGTAATCAATAGGTTGGACGAAGACCCCCATGAAACGGTCCACGGCATTCGCGACGATACCAGTTCCCGCGGTGTCGATTTGGATGGGGCGCGGATCACGCTGACCTATGCCGACGGCTCGACCGAGACGCTGACGTGGCACGCGACAGACCCCTATACGAATGGCGCGGCGGTTGGCGAGAACACGCAGATGTCCTTTGGCTATGACTGGCACCATCTGGAAACGACCAAACCTCTGGCCACTATGGAGATCGACCTCCAGCCCGCCAGTTCGGTTTTCGATACCACCACAGCCCCGGACGACGATCCGAACGGCGGCTCAACCCCCACGTCGCTAGAGGGGTTTCCCTTCCGGGTGAACGCAGACTCGCGGGATTTGGCCGGTGATCTTGAGGTGACCTACGCTGGCATCGTCAATCTGGCAGGCAGCCCGCCTGCGGGGGATCTTTTCACCACCATGACCGTTGATTTCTCCGCTCAGCCCAAGGGTGGGCTTGTGGGAAGTCTGGATTGGAAGTCCGACATCGACACGATGCGCGAGGAGGGGGATCTCGTCTCGACCGGTGTCGCCTGTTTCACGCGGGGCACCTTGATCACCACCGACAAGGGCGATCTGCCGGTCGAAACCTTGGCCCCCGGCGCGCGCGTACTGACCCAAGGCAGTGGCTATCAAGAACTTGTTGCCGCACTGCGCCGCTCTGTCGGGGCGTCGGAACTGGGGAAGAACCCAAAGCTGTATCCCATTCGGATCTCCGCTGGGGCATTGGGCGCGGGCCTGCCCAAACGCGATCTCATGGTGTCGCGGCAGCACCGCATGGTTGCGCGCTCGGGCATCGTGAAACGGGTTTGCGGGGCCATGGCAGTGCTCGTCGCCGCCATCCGGCTGACCGAACTGCCGGGGGTGCATATAGACGACAGCGTGGCTCAGGTGGAATATTTTCACCTGGTCTTCAAGCAGCACGAGGTCGTCTATGCCGAGGGCGCGCCGAGTGAGAGCTTCCTGCTGAACACCGAAACGATCGGCGCCCTAAGCACTGCGCAGCGCGAAGAATTTGCCACGCTCTTTCCCGCCTTGGTCGCGGGTGACGCTTTCGGCGCATCCGCGCATCCGATTCCACCCGGGGCGGTGCAAAAACGGCTGATCGAAAAGCACAAGAAGAACGGGCGCGCGTTGCTATCGGTCTAACGTGTCGGGGTCATAGGGGTTCAGGCTGGCGGGGGTCAGGCTGATGCCGTCCTGCGCGGCCCGATGGACGATTGCCTCTTCGCTGCGGTCCAGTTGTACGGCGATCACGGGGGGCGCTGTGCCCTCTGCCGCCAGAATGCGAAGCTGCTCAAGGTCTGCGGCGCTCCATGGGGCGCCGGTGCTGCGGTCATAATCGGCCATGTCGGAGGCTCCTTTCGGAGGTAAAACACACCGCGACCACAGGCGGTTCCTCCGGGCGGGGAAGGGGGCGCGGCTGCGCCCCCTCATGCCGTTACTTCAACAGTGCCAGCATCTCTTTCGCCGCTTCTTCCGAAGAGGCGGGGTTCTGGCCAGTGACCAGCTTGCCATCGACCAGCACGTAAGACGCCCAATCGTCGCCCTTGCTGTAGTCGCCGCCGTTCTTCTTCAGCATGTCTTCGACCAAGAAGGGCACCACGTCGGTCAGGCCTACACCCTCTTCCTCGGTGTTGGTGAAGCCGGTGACGCGCTTGCCAGAGACCAGCGGCTTGCCGTCGGCTTGGGTGTCCTTGAACACCGCTGGCGCGTGGCAGACGGCACCCACGGGGCGGTCGGAGGCCCAGAAGGTCTCGATCAGGCGCTTGCTGTCGGCGTCATTGGCCAGATCCCACAGCGGGCCATGGCCACCGGGGTAGAAGATCGCGTCGAAACCGTCCGCATCCACATCGCCCAGCACTTTGGTCGAGGCCAGCGCTTTTTGCGCAGCGTCGTCGTCTTTGAAACGGCGGGTCGCGTCGGTCTGCGCGTCTTCGCTGTCGCTGTTGGGGTCAAGCGGCGGCTGGCCACCTTTGGGCGAGGCGAGGGTCACATCAGCGCCCGCGTCTTTGAAGACGTAGTAGGGCGCAGCGAATTCTTCGAGCCAGAAGCCGGTCTTGTTGCCGGTGTCGCCCAGTTCGTCATGCGATGTCAGAACCATCAGGATTTTCATAGGTCTCTCCTTTCGGGGGAGTTTGGGCGCGCCGCAGCCATGAGGGCGCGCCAGAGGGATGCGGCCTAACGCTTGGCAGAGGTGGTGGTTCCCCCATGCCGCTACAACCCCTACGGCTTGCATTCGCAAGGCGGGAGGGCTAGCAGGACGGGGTATTATTCCAAGGGCCTGTCATGGACGATCTGAAGCAAAAGTACCTGAGCCAAATCGCCGATGCCGGTGACGAATCCGCGCTGGAAGACATCCGGCTGGCCGCCGTGGGCAAAAAGGGCGAAGTCGCCCTGAAGATGCGCGAGCTGGGCAAGATGACCCCCGAAGAGCGGCAGGTCGCTGGCCCCGCGCTGAACGCGCTGAAGGATGAGATCAACTCGGCGCTTGCCGCCAAGAAGGCAGCACTTGGCGATGCCGCGCTTGATGAGCGTCTGCGCAGCGAATGGCTCGACGTTACCCTGCCCACGCGGCACCAGCGTCAGGGCAGCATCCACCCAGTCAGCCAAGTGACCGAGGAGTTGACCGCAATCTTCGCCGAGATGGGTTTCTCAGTCGCCGAAGGCCCGCGCATCGACACCGATTGGTACAACTTCGACGCGCTGAACATCCCCGGCCACCACCCCGCGCGGGCCGAGATGGATACGTTCTATATGGCCCGTGCCGAGGGCGACGACCGCGCCCCCCACGTGCTGCGCACCCACACTTCGCCCGTGCAGATCCGCACGATGGAGGCCGAAGGCGCGCCCCTGCGCATCATCTGCCCCGGCGGTGTGTATCGCGCTGACTATGACCAGACCCACACGCCGATGTTCCATCAGGTCGAAGGTCTGGCGATCGACAAGGATATCTCGATGGCGAACCTCAAGTGGACGCTTGAGGAATTCTTTGCCGCCTTTTTCGAAATCGACGGCATCAAGACCCGCTTTCGCGCGTCGCATTTTCCGTTCACCGAGCCTTCGGCCGAGGTCGACATCCAATGTTCTTGGGTCGATGGTCAGTTGCGTATTGGTGAGGGCGACGGCTGGCTGGAAGTGCTCGGCTCCGGCATGGTGCACCCGAAGGTGTTGCAGGCGGGCGGGATCGACCCGAACGAATGGCAGGGCTTTGCCTTCGGCATGGGGATCGACCGGATTGCGATGTTGAAATACGGGATTCCGGATTTGCGGGCGTTCTTTGATTCAGATCTGCGCTGGCTGCGGCATTATGGGTTCGCGAGCTTGGATCAGCCGAATTTGCATGGTGGGTTGTCGCGTTAAGCTACGCGTTCAGCGCGACACGGTCGCTATAGAAACCTCAGAAACTGCGTAACGCATCGCAACACAGGTCTAGAATGAAACTCTTTCGTCACGAAAACCGCGAGAATAGCGCTGGCTCCCGCGCGCTTTATGCGAAGTTCGAGATGGCCTACACCTTTGTGGATTTCTGCGCAGCGATCTGCTTTGTCGTAGGTTCGGCGCTGTTTTTCTTCGAGAGCACGCAGACCAGCGCGACGTGGCTCTTTTTGATTGGTTCGATCTTCTTTGCCGCCAAGCCGTGCCTGCGGGTGATCCGCGAAATCAAACTTTATCGGATGGGCGACATGGCCGATCTGGCCAAACGATACGAGAATTAGGGAACGATTATGAAATTCACCCTCTCCTGGCTCAAGGACCATCTCGACACCACGGCGTCGATTGATGAGATCACCTATGCCCTGACCGACCTCGGCCTCGAAGTCGAAGGCGTCGAGAACCCGGCGGCGAAGCTGGCCGACTTTACCCTCGGCTATGTCCAATCCGCCGAGAAACACCCCGATGCCGACCGGCTGAACGTCTGTCAGGTGGAAACCGACGAAGGTGTCATGCAGATCATCTGCGGCGCGCCGAACGCGCGGGCGGGCATCACCGTCGTCGTGGCCAAGCCGGGCGTCTATGTGCCGGGGATCGACACGACCATCGGCGTCGGCAAAATTCGCGGCGTCGAAAGCTTTGGCATGATGGCCTCCGAGCGCGAGATGGAGCTGAGCGAGGAGCACGACGGCATCATTGAGCTGCCCTCGGGCAAGCCCGGCGACCGTTTCATCGACTGGCTGGCCGAGAACGATCCCGCCAAGGTCGACCCGGTGATCGAGATCGCCATCACCCCGAACCGCCCGGATGCGCTCGGAGTGCGCGGCATTGCGCGCGACCTCGCGGCGCGGGGCTTGGGCAAGCTGAAGCCGCGTGATTGCGATGCGGTGGAAGGCAGCTTTGCCTCGCCCATCAGCGTCAGCATCGACGAAGATACGCTGGACGGCTGTCCGGTGTTCTGTGGCCGCGTGATCAAGGGCGTGAAGAACGGCCCCAGCCCCGCGTGGCTGCAAGATTGCCTGCGCGCCATTGGGCTGCGTCCGATCTCTTTCCTTGTCGATGTGACCAACTTCTTCACCTTCGACCGCAACCGCCCGCTGCACGTCTTTGACGCGGATAAGGTCAAGGGCAACCTGCGCGTCCACCGCGCCAAGGGCGGCGAAGAGATCGTGGCGCTGGATGAAAAGACCTATACCCTGCAAGCGGGCCAGATGGTCATCTCCGACGACAGCGGCGTGGAAAGCATCGCGGGCATCATGGGTGGCGAGGCCACGGGCGTGACCGAAGACACGGTCAACGTCTTTGTCGAAAGCGCCTATTGGGACCCGGTGCAGATCGCATATGCGGGCCGCGCGCTCAAGATTAACTCCGACGCGCGCTACCGTTTCGAGCGTGGTGTGGACCCGGCGTGGACGCCTTATGGCCTTGAGCACGCCACGCGGATGATCTTGGATCACGCAGGCGGCGAGGCATCTGAGGTTGTGGTCGCGGGCCAAGTGCCTGACACGTCGCGCGCTTACAAGTTGGACGCGGCCAAGGTGCAATCTTTGGTCGGCATGACGATCCCCGAGAGCGACCAGCGCCAGACGCTCACCGCGCTTGGTTTCCAACTCGACGGCGACATGGCACAGGTGCCAAGCTGGCGTCCTGACGTGCAGGGTGAGGCCGATCTGGTGGAGGAGGTCGCGCGGATTGCGTCCCTCACCAAGCTCGAAGGCAAGCCGCTGCCGCGCCTGACAACAGGTGTGCCGCGCCCCGTGCTCTCGCCCATGCAGCGGCGCGTCGTGACCGCTCGGCGCACGGCGGCGGCGCTTGGGTACAACGAATGCGTGACCTACAGCTTCATCGACCAAGCCTCTGCCGCGCTGTTCGGCGGCGGTACGGATGAGACGCGTCTCGAAAACCCGATCTCGTCGGACATGAGCCACATGCGCCCCGATCTGCTGCCCGGTCTGCTGCAAGCTGCCGCCCGCAATCAGGCGCGCGGCTTTGCGAATATGGCGTTGTTTGAGGTCGGCCCCGCGTTCAGCGGCGGTGAACCGGGCGAAGAGCAGATTATGGTCAGCGGCCTGCTGGTGGGCCGGACCGGTCCGCGCGACGTGCATGGCGCGGCGCGGGCCGTGGATGTCTATGACGTCAAAGCCGATGCCGAAGCCGTGCTTGCCGCCATCGGCGCGCCCGCTAAGGTGCAGGTCCTGCGCGGCGCGGACGCATGGTGGCATCCGGGCCGTCACGGCAAGGTCTGCCTTGGCCCGAAAAAGGTGCTTGGTGTCTTTGGCGAAGTGCACCCGCGTGTGTTGGCCGCGATGGACGTCAAAGGCCCGGCAATGGCCTTCACCATCTGGCCCGCCGAAGTGCCGCTGCCGCGCAAATCCGGTGCCACGCGCCCGGCACTACAGATCAGTGACCTGCAAGCGGTCGAGCGTGACTTTGCCTTTGTCGTCGATACGGATGTCGAGGCGCTGACGCTGGTGAATGCGGCCAAGGGGGCGGACAAGAACCTCATCGAAGACGTGCGCGTTTTTGACGAGTTCATCGGCGGCAGCCTTGGTGAGGGCAAGAAATCCCTCGCGATCACTGTGCGGTTGCAGCCCAGCGACAAGACGCTGAAGGATGCAGACATCGAAGCCGTGGGTGCTAAGGTTGTCGAGAAAGTGACCAAAGCCACGGGCGGCGTCCTGCGCGGCTGAACGAAAGGACGAGCGATGAAAGTCTATCTCTCCGGTGAAATCCACACCGATTGGCGCGAACAGATCATCGAAGGGGCACGCAGCCTTGAGGTGACCTTCACCGCGCCGGTCACCGACCACGCCGCCAGCGACGATTGCGGCGTGGCGATCCTTGGGGAAGAGGCCGACAAGTTCTGGCATGACCGCAAGGGCGCGCAGATCAACGCGATTCGCACCCGCAAGGCGATTGCCGAAGCGGATGTGGTCGTGGTGCGCTTTGGCGAACAATACAAGCAGTGGAACGCGGCCTTTGACGCGGGCTATGCCGCCGCTTTGGGCAAATCGCTGATCATTCTGCACGGCCCTGACCATGCCCATGCGCTGAAGGAAGTCGATGCCGCGGCGCTGGCCGTGGCCTCCGAACCTGCTCAGGTGGTCGAGATTCTGCGCTATGTCCTCACCGGTACCCTGCCGGGGTGACGCGGCAGTAGGACTAGCCGCCTTAAAATTTAACATCTATCAAGGGCTTAAGTGCGAATCGATTCGGCAGCGTAGTGGACGCCGCTGCCTTACGGGCTAAACCTTCACTAGCTGGAGGTTCATCAGCCTTGATCTGCCCCCGAAAGGCAGGCCAAATCCGACCCCCGCTGCCGTGCCAAAGTTGCGTGGCGGGTTAACTTTGGAAGGAGAAGGTCCATTTTAGCCGACACGCCCGCAGAGCAGGACGCGCGTCTTGAGACGCTCTATTCCTATGATATTCTTGATACCGAAGCCGAAGCGGATTTCGACGACATCGTCGACCTTGCGTCCAAGATCTGCGAAACGCCCGTCTCTCTGATCAGTCTGGTTGATGAAAAACGTCAATGGTTCAAGGCCCGGGTGGGGTTCGAGCCGCAGGAGACCGGTTTGGATCAATCGGTCTGTTCTCACGCTATCATCGATGGGGGCTTTACCGAGATTTCGGATATGGGGGCCGATCCGCGCACCGCGGACAATCCACTCTATGTCGGCGACCCGCGGGTGAAATTCTATGCCGGGGCGAACCTTGTCGCGCCGAACGGCCAGCCGATCGGCACGCTTTGCGTGCTGGATACCAAGCCGCGCACCCTGAACGATTTCCAACGCCAAGCGCTGCAAACCCTGTCGCGTCACGTGATGATGCAGTTGGAACTGCGCAAGAAAATCCGCATCGAGGCCGCCCTGCGCGCCGAGATGGACCACCGGGTGAAAAACTCGTTCCAGACCATCGCGTCACTGCTGCGGATGGCGACGCGCAAGGTGCAAGACCCCGACGCAAAGGATGTGCTTGCCCTTGTAGAGCGGCGTTTCGGGGCAGTGGCATCGCTGCACAGCGAATTGATGGGGCAGGGCGGCAGAGGCAAGGTGCAAACCTCTTCCTACCTTGAGCAGTTGAACAAACTTCTCGCCGCCAGCGCGCCGGATCACGTCACCATCTTTTGCGAGGCCGAGCCGGGCGAGTTGCAGGCCGCGCAAGCCTCGGCGCTTGGCATGATCGTGAGCGAGTTCGTGGCCAATTCGATCAAACACGCCTTTGCTGGGGACCGTGCAGGAGAAATCAGGATCTCTCTGCGTCGGCAGGAGGGGGGCGAGAGCTGGCTTTTGGAGTGTCGGGACAATGGTCGCGGGCATGACGGAGCCGTGTCGGGGGCCGATAGCACCGGCCTCGGGCGGATGTTGATGGCGACGGCGGCTGAACAGCTAAGCGGGCGGCTGAGCACCGATTTCAGCGCCAATGGCGCGCTTTTGCGGGTCTGTTTTCGGCAATAGGCGTGTTCGGGGCTGCAATTCGGGTGGTTCAACTGAAAACTTTATTGACCCCACTGTGCCGCAGTCCCCACTATCGGGTATGACGGCGGGGGTATCAGCACGACGTGGAATAGGGACAGTACTGTGATTCAAGAATTCAAGGATTTCATCGCCAAGGGCAATGTCATGGACATGGCCGTTGGTATCATCGTCGGGGCGGCCTTCACGGCGATCGTGTCGTCGCTCGTGGCCGACCTGATCAACCCGATTGTCGGGCTTTTCACCGGTGGGGTGGATTTCACCAACAACTACGCGGTGCTGTCGGGCGATGTGCCCGCGAATGCCTCGCTAGAGCAGGCCCGAGAGGCGGGCGCGTCGGTTTTTGCTTACGGCTCGTTCCTAATGGCCGTGATTAACTTTTTCATCATAGCCTTCGTCGTCTTCATCTTGGTGAAGATGGTGAACCGCGTAAAATCGGCTGCGGAAAAACCTGATGAGGTGGCTCCAGAGGTCAAGACCGGTCCGTCGCAGCTTGATGTATTGCTGGAAATTCGGGATGCTTTGAAAACGCGCTGAGCGGCGTTATCGAATGAGAAAGGCCCGCCAGATTGGCGGGCCTTTCGTGTCTCTGCGGTGGCATTCAGCCCGCGATGGCTTGGTCCGCGGTGATGCTGTCGATCCCAAGCGCGTCGCCCACGGCAGCATAGGTCAGCTTGCCCGCGTGCACGTTGAGCCCGGCCTTAAGGTGGGGGTCATCCGCGCAGGCCTGTTTCCAGCCCTTGTCGGCCAGCGCCAGCATGAAGGGCATGGTGGCATTGCCAAGCGCGATGGTCGAGGTGCGCGCCACGGCGCCGGGCATGTTGGCCACGCAGTAGTGCATGATGCCGTCGACCTCATAAACCGGGTCTTGGTGCGTGGTCGCCTTGGAAGTCTCGAAACAGCCGCCTTGGTCGATGGCCACGTCAACCAGCGCCGCGCCGGGTTTGAGTTCGGACAGCTGCGCGCGGCTGATCAGTTTGGGGGCCGCCGCGCCGGGGATCAGCACCGCGCCGATGATCATATCGGCTTGGCGTGCCAATTCGATGGTGTTGCCTGCGCTGGCATAGGCGGTTTTGAAGGTGCCGCCATAGATGTCATCGAGATAGCGCATCCGGGGCAGAGAGCGGTCGAGCACGGTCACATCCGCGCCCATGCCTGCGGCGATGCGTGCCGCATGGGTGCCGACAACGCCGCCGCCGATGACCATAACTTTGGCCGGGCCGACGCCGGGCACGCCGCCCATCAACACGCCGCGTCCGCCATTGGCCTTTTGCAGCGTCCAAGCGCCGACTTGTGGGGCCAGACGGCCTGCAACCTCTGACATCGGCGCCAGAAGGGGCAGCCCGCCGTTGCGGTCGGTCACCGTCTCATAAGCAATCGCAGTACAGCCCGAGGCCAGCAGATCACGGGTTTGGTCAAGATCGGGGGCGAGGTGCAGATAGGTAAAGAGCAATTGCCCCTCGCGCAGCATCTTACGCTCACCGGCCTGCGGTTCCTTCACCTTGACGATCATATCGGCGCTGGCAAAGATTTCCTCAGCCGTGTCGATAATGGTGGCACCTGCGGCGGTGTAATCCGCATCTTCAAAGCCCGCACCGACGCCCGCCCCTGCCTGCACGATGACCTCATGCCCGTGGGCGATGGCTTCTTGTGCGGCGTTGGGCGTCAGGCCGACGCGGAATTCCTGCGGTTTGATTTCTGTCGGGCATCCGATTTTCATGGGGGTCACTCCTCCTCCGTAGTGGGACAGGATTATCACAGGCGCCGTGCATATCGCTGCGAATTTGGGGTCGCCATGGGGCTCATTTTTCGAATATAATCGCGTCTGAACGCTTTGTTACGCGAAAGTATTGCGCATATGGCCTTGGATGAGATTGATCGGCGTGTTCTGCGCGCTTTGCAGCGCAACGGGCGGATGTCCAATGCCGAATTGTCGGACGTGGTGCATCTGTCGCCCTCGGCCTGTCATCGCCGTGTGCAGCGGCTGGAGAAAGAGGGCTATATCCGCGATTATGTCGCCCTGCTGGACCCGCGCAAGTTGGATATGCCGACCACGGTGTTTGTTGAGATCACCCTGCAGGCGCAGGCCGAAGAGGTGTTGGAAGCCTTTGAGAAGTCGGTCTCGCGCATTCCCGATGTGTTGGAATGTCATCTGATGGCGGGAACGGCGGATTACCTGTTGAAGATCGTGGCGGAGAATACCGAGGATTTTGCCCGAATCCATCGCCAGCATTTGGCGCGGCTGCCCGGCGTCGCTCAGATGCAGTCGAGTTTCGCGTTGCGGACAGTGTGTAAAACGACGGCGCTGCCCGTGTAGTTGGTTCCACACGATCTGCGCCGCCGCGCCACCAGCCCGGAATCAAGGGCGTATGCCCGCCGGGCAGCGCCAGACCGCCCGGACGGGCTGGCGCTTTTGCAGTCGGAGTGCTGTCCTGCGGACCCGGCGTATGGGCTGCTGCCATAAACTGCCCAATTGCCGAAGTTCCGAGCGCCATCCCGCGGTCTGGCGCTGCCCGGCTCTGCACCCAGTACCCCACAAAACAAAACCCCCGCTGCCAAGGGCACCGGGGGTTCTATATCTGTCGCGGTCGCGGGAATGATTTACATCATACCTTCGCGTTGCGCTTTTTTGCGTGCCAGTTTACGGGCACGACGGATCGCTTCAGCTTTCTCGCGCGCTTTTTTCTCGGACGGTTTCTCGAAATGTTGCTTGAGCTTCATTTCACGGAAAACGCCTTCGCGCTGTAGCTTTTTCTTCAGAGCCCGAAGGGCCTGATCGACGTTGTTGTCGCGAACACTAACCTGCATGTGGTTGTCACCACCTTTCTAGGATAAAGTTGCAAGGAATTGCAGGAATTGGGCCTATAACAGCCTATATCTCCTTTGTCCACCCCATCATGCCCCGATAGGAGCCCACCATGACCCCGCCCAAGGCCGACCCAAAGGACCAATTGCTGGATGTCGCATTGATGCATGTGCCGTTCGACGGCTGGTCTTCCGCGACATTCAACGCCGCGATCAAGGACAGCGGTCTGGACCCGGCGCTGGCCCGTGCGGTCTGCCCGCGCGGGGCGGTCGATCTGGCCGTGGCCTATCACCGGCGGGGCGATGCCAAGATGTTGGAAGGTTTGGCGCAGGCTGATCTATCACAGATGCGGTTCAGCGACCGAATTGCCAAGGCCGTGCGCCTGCGGCTCGAAGCCGGGGATCGTGAGGCGATCCGCCGAGGTAGCACGCTTTTCGCCCTGCCGCATCACGCGCCCGAAGGGGCAGGCCTGATCTGGGAGACCAGCGATAAAATCTGGACTGCACTCGGCGATACGTCGGATGATGTTAACTGGTACAGCAAACGCGCCACGCTGTCTGGGGTTTATTCTGCTACGCTGCTCTATTGGCTGGGGGATGCCAGCGAGGGGCATCAGGCGACGTGGTCTTTCTTGGATCGGCGGATCGACGACGTGATGCAGATCGAAAAACTCAAAGCCCAAGTGCGCGAAAGCCCGACGCTCAGCCGATTGATGGCCGGGCCGAACTGGCTTTTAAGCCACATCAAAGCGCCACGGGGGCAGCAGGACCCTGATCTGCCCGGCCGCTGGACGCCGCCGAGCTGACGCAACCTGCGGGCGAACTGCGGGCTTCCCCGCCCGCCCGGCAGGTGGTAGGTCGGGGCACCCGGTTTTATACAGGCCCCCAATGACCAGTCAGACGCTCCCGCTCATTGATATTGAAAAGGTGTGCTACACCCCCGCAGGCACGCCGGTGCTGCGCGAGGTGAGCCTCAGGTCAGATGCCTCGCGGATCGGCATCGTGGGGCGCAACGGGTCGGGTAAGACCTCTTTCGCGCGGGTTCTTTCGGGCCTGGTGGCCGCAGATGAGGGGCAGGTGCGGATCGGCGGGATCGACGTGGCCCGTGACCGCCGTCGGGCGATTGGCGCCGTCGGTATCCTGTTTCAAAACCCCGACCATCAGATCATCTTTCCCACCGTGGAGGAAGAAATCGCCTTTGGCCTGCTGCAAATGGGCCAATCCAAGGCCGAAGCGGCGCGGGGCGTGGCGGCAATCCTTGGTCAGTTTGACAAGCGTCATTGGGCACAGGCGTCGATCCATCAGCTCTCACAGGGGCAGCGGCAGTTGGTTTGCCTGATGGCGGTTCTGGCGATGCAACCACGGGTGCTGGTGCTCGACGAACCCTTTGCCGGGCTCGATATTCCGACGCGCCTGCATCTTGAACGGGTCTTGGCCGGGCTCGACCTGACGCTGGTGCATATCACCCACGATCCGGCAGCAGTGGCGGGCTACGATCACATCCTCTGGTTGGAGAGCGGCGAGGTTGCCCAGCAGGGCGGCGCGCGCCCGGTGCTGCGCGCCTTTGAGACACGGATGAAAGAACTGGGGGCGAGCGATGATCTCTCTGACCTCGCCGGTTGAGACCCGCGCCCATGGCTGGCCTGCGGGGGCCAAGCTGGGGGCGCTTTGTCTGGCGACACTGTTGCTATTCGGGATCGAGGATCTGGTCTGGCAGATCGCCTTTTGCGCCGGGATGCTGGTGCTCTATGCTCTGCCGGGGCAAGCTTTTCTAAAGACCGGGTTGGGGCGGCTGTGGATGCTCTGGCCCTTTGTTGCGCTGATTCTGCTGTGGCACGTGCTGACCCGCGATGCGGAGGCGGGTCTTGTCATTGTGTTGCGGATGATTACCGCTGTGGGGCTGGCCAATCTTGTGACCATGACCACGAAACTCAGCGATATGATGGCGGTGGTGCGTTGGCTTGCCACGCCCCTGCGCCGCTTTGGGGTTCGGACCCGTAGCCTTGAACTGGCCGTGGCGCTGGTGGTGCGTTTCACCCCGGTGCTGGCCGCCAAGGGGCAGATGCTGTCGCTGGCGTGGCGCGCGCGGTCGCGCAGACGGGCGGGCTGGCGGATTGTCATGCCCTTTACCGTGCTGGCCATCGACGACGCCGAACATGTGGCCGAGGCGCTGCGCGCGCGGGGCGGGCTGTGATTGCTTGACCGGGGAAGAGGGCTGGCCTAGGCATTGGAAACTTTAATTCAAGGACCCTCCCGATGGAACGCAATCTGACCATGATCGCCCTCTTCGCCGCGCTGATTGCGGCACTGGGCCTGATTCCGAAATTTACGCTTGGCTTTGGCGTGCCGATCACCGCGCAGTCGCTGGGCGTTATGCTCTGTGGCACGGTGCTGGGCGCATGGCGCGGTGGCCTTGCCGCACTGCTATTCGTGGCACTGGTGGCGCTTGGTCTGCCGCTTCTGGCCGGAGGCCGTGGCGGTCTGGGCGTCTTTGCCTCGCCGACGGTGGGTTTCCTCGTTGGCTTCCCGATCGGTGCCTTTGTGACCGGCTTTATCATGGACCAGTGGCGCAGTGCGCCGGTGGGTCTGGCCGCCGGGGTTTCCGCTGTCTTGGGCGGTATCCTTGTGGTCTATGCCTTTGGTATCTTCGGCATGATGATGACGCTGAACAAGACGCTGCTCGAGGCCACCCTGCTCGTCCAAGCCTTCATTCCCGGCGACCTGATCAAAGCCGTTCTGGCAGGTTTCATCACCTCCGGTCTGGCCAAGGCACGCCCCGCAAGCGTGTTGTCGCGCAGCTGAAACGACTGGCCCGCTCCCCCAAGGGGGGCGGGCCGCTATAGCCGCATTAGCGCGGCAGAGCCGATCCCCCCGGCAGCGGCAATCGCGGCCAGTCCGGTGCCTGATCCCCGCGCCACCAATTCATGCCAGAGCCGCACCGCGTTGATCGCACCCGATGCACCAATCGGATGCCCGCGTGCCAAGGCACCCCCGCCGATGTTGACGATCTGCGGCGCGACCCCCGCGCCGGTGACGCAGGCGATGGCCTGCACGGCATAGGCCTCCATGATCTCGGCGAGGGTCAGATCGCTGGCGGTTAATCCCGTTTGGCGAAAGACTTCGCCAATCGCCACCAGAGGTGCCAACCCCGGCTCTTCGGGTTTGCTGCCCTTGGTTGCGGTGGCGATCAGTTCGATCTTTGGCACGGTGAGCTCAGCCGCCACCCGGTCTGAGACAACGACGCAAAAGGCTGCGGCATCGGCGGCGACGGCGGCATTGGCGGCGGTGATCTCACCGGAAAGCACCTTGGCCCGGCGGCATAGCGCGGGGGTGAGGCGGCGGGTGAATGTATCGGCTTCGATGCTTGCGAGCGGTACGAGTTCCGCCTCGGGCGCTCGCTGCGCGCGGGCCTTTGCGTGGCTTTCCACCGCCCAGTCATCCTGCGCCTCGCGGGTGATGCCCTGCGACCGGGCAAGCTCTGCGGCGGCCTGCGCCATGTCGGGGTCACGCGCGGGCCATGGGGTAAAGGGCGCTTGGGTATAGGGCTCAGGCGGGCGGCCATCGGCGAAGGTACGGTAGCGCAGCGGTTGGCGCGAGTAGCTTTCCGCCCCGCCCGCCACGACGATATCCGCAGCCCCCGCAAGGATCATTTGCCGCGCCAGCGCGAGCGCATCCAAGCCCCCCGAGCATTGCCGGTCAATGCTCAGGCCCGCGACATGTTCAGGCAGCCCCGCCGCCAAGGCGATGCTGCGCGCAGGGTTGCCGCCGGGGCCAAGGGCGGTGCTGCAGATCACTTCGTCGACCTGCGCAAGGGCCAACCCCGCGCGGGCAAGGGCGGCGCAAAGAACCGGCGCGGCAAGATCGGGCAAAGTCAGATGCGCCAATGCGCCGCCGCGCGGGGCGACCGGGCTGCGGCAGGCAGAAACGATGTAGGCGCGGGTCATGCTTAGCCCTCCAACCCGTCGGCGAGGGCGCGAATGTCGATCTTGCCCGAAGGCAGCAGCGGCAATTCGGTGCGGAAATAGACGCGACGGGGGGCGGCGAGGGGACCGAGCGCTGCGCGGCAATGGGCGATGATTTCCTCAGGGCGCGCCGCCTCTGCGGTGCCTTCGACAACTCCAACCAGATGTTGCCCCCGCAGCGCATCGTCACGAGGCAGAACTGCGCAGGGCATCCCGGTATGCGCGGCGATCACGGCCTCCACCGCTTCGGGGAAAACCAATTGATCGGCAATCTGCACCATGCGCTGCCGACGCCCTTTGATCCACAGGTTGCCCTTGTCATCCAGCGCGCCCATCTCGCCCACGGTAACGAAACCATCATGCCTGCAGGTCTCGGTGCCGCGGCCCAGGGCGTAGCCATCGAAAAGGTACGGGCTGCGCACCCAGATTTCACCCACGTCCGGGGTGGGTTGCCCCGCCGTATCCAAGAGCCGCAGCTCGACGCCGGGATAGGGGCGGCCAACTGAACCTTCGGGCGTGTCGGCATCGGCCAGCGTGATAAAGCTCGTTTCCGCCGCGCCGTAAAACACCTGCACCGCCGCATGGGGGCAAAGCCGCCCGGTTGCCGCCCGCGTCACCGCGTCAAGCGCGCCGCCGCCACAAAGCACCAGCCGCAGCGAGGGCAGGGGCGTGGCGGCCCCACGGGCCAGCAGCCGCAATTGCGTCGGCGTGGCATAGAGGATCGTCGCCCCCGATTTGGCAATCTGGGCCGCCTGCTGGCGGGGGGGCTGATCGGCCAGAACATGCGCGTCGAGGCCAAGGTGCAGCGCCTCCAATAGCGCATAGAGCGACAGGGAGTGGCTGAGCTGCCCCAACACGGCAACGCTGTCGCGGCGGGTTAGGGCAAAGCGATCGGCGTTCACGTCAAAGCTGGCGATCCAAGAGGCTTGGCTGCGGCGCACGGCCTTGGGTTGGCCGGACGCGCCGCCGGTGAGGGTAAGGAATGCGCCGGGCGGGCAGGCGATGTCATCGGGCAGGGGGCGGTCGCTGAGGCAAAAGGGGGCTTGCTGGCTGATCGCTGTGGTAAGGGCCGTCAGCGCGTCGAAGGTCGAGGTTGCGGGCAGGGCGCGGAAGCTGTTGCGTTGGCCTTCGGGCGCGCGGGGCACTTCCGATTGTCCCGCGAAAAGCCGCGCGTCCTGATCCCATCTGAAACTGCCTTGCGCGCGCATTCGCCTTCTCCCACTTCCGCCGGGTTTCAAATTCCGGGTGCACGCCCCGGGGCCGCCCGTTAGGCTGCGGCAAAACCAAACCCGAGGATAATTCAGACATGACAGAGACCATGCGTGCAATCGAAATCACCGAACCCGGCGGTCCGGACGTTCTTCAGGGCACCACCCGCCCGCGGCCCCAGCCGAAACATGGGCAGGTCATCATCAAGGTCGCCTATGCCGGGGTGAATCGCCCCGATGCACTACAGCGCGCGGGCAAATATGCGCCGCCGCCCACCGCCAGCGATCTGCCGGGACTGGAGGCCTCGGGCGAGGTGGTCGAGGTCGGCCCCGGCGTGACGACACTGGGACCGGGGGATCTGGTCTGCGCCCTGCTGCCCGGTGGCGGCTATGCCGAATATGTAGCTACCCCTGCCGCGCATTGCCTGCCGATCCCCGAAGGCATGGGGCTGAAAGAAGCGGCCTGCCTGCCCGAGACCTTCTTTACTGTCTGGTCCAACCTCTTCATGCGGGGCGGGCTTAAGGCTGGGGAAAAAGTGCTTATCCATGGTGGTTCTTCCGGCATTGGCACGACGGCGATCCAACTGGCCCGTATCTTGGGTGCGCGGGTGTTTGTGACCGCGGGGACGGATAGCAAATGCACGGCCTGCATGAAGCTGGGGGCCGAAGTGGCGATCAACTACCGGGATACAGATTTCGTTGACGTGCTGCAGGCCGAGGGCGGCGCGGATGTGATCCTCGACATGGTGGGCGGCAGCTATATCAACCGCAACCTCAAGGCTTTGGCCGAGGACGGCAGGCTGGTGCAGATCGCTTTCCTGCAGGGCGCCAAGCAGGAGGTGAACTTTGTCACGCTGATGACCCGTCGCCTGACCATGACCGGATCGACCCTGCGCCCGCAAAGCGATCTGGCCAAGGCGCGGATTGCAGAGGAGCTTTTGCAAAACGTCTGGCCCCTGTTGGAGCAGGGCCGCGTCGCGCCGGTGATGGACAGCACCTATGACCTGTCCGAGGCGAATGACGCGCACCGCCGAATGGAGGCCAGCGGCCATATCGGCAAGATCGTTCTAAAGGTCGGTGGCGCGCTGGACGCCGAGGCAGATCAATAAAATTTGAATTAGTAACGAATTGTTAACCAGTAATTCGTTTACTGATAGCACGGGTGGCCGGGACGCCAGCCACCCGTGTTGGAGAGAGAGCCGAAAGGCATTGAATGCGGGGGAGGAAATTACGCCTCTCCCGTTTTCGCCCAGATACCCGCGCCGATGGGTTTAGCGCAAAGGGGTGAACAGGGCGTTATCAAGCGTACAGTCCCGCCGAACGTCCGGCCCGCAGGGGATGAACTCAAGACTGCGAGACAGACAGATGCGCGCCTCTTGGATGTGACCTTGCTTGCAGGTGATGGTGATCCCCTGTGCGGTCAGGTCGGGGTTCGCCTTGAGGAATGCCTCCTCCACCACGGAGGCGGGCAGGGAAACGGCGCGGTCGAGCTTGCGAAAGACCTCGGGGCGGTTGATGCGGGTGTAGGCCTCTCGCGAGAGGGCAAAATAACCCGCCGAGTCCAGCCCGCTGCAAGAGCCGTGTTTCTTCCATTGATGCCATGCCAAGCCCCCAGTGCCCATGATATCGGCCATCGCCCCGGTCTGTGCCCGGCTGGGCGGGCGCTGGCCGCTTCGGCAATAGGACGGATACCCGCGCGTGAATTGTGGCCAAAGCCCATGCAGGGTCCAGCCGTGGTCCTTATCCGCATCGCATTGCGGAGACTGCCGCGCGTCGCCGGTCAATTCGCACCAATTGGGCGACCATGACAGGGACATGACGTAATAGTCGAATTCACCCGAACGCTCCCCCTCGGCCAGAGAGGGGACGGGGGCGATCAGCCCGAGGATCAGCAGACAGGCGCGCAGTGGCCGCATTGGGTCTTCCCTTATGATGTTTGAGACAGTATACAGCCGCCAACTTCCCCGACAATGAAGACCGTTCTGCCAAGCAGGACAGCCTTTCAGGCGACGGGAAAATTGCGTTTTTAGGAGAGTGACATGGCAAAACCGATTATGGCCAAAGCCACCGCCGTCTGGCTCGTGGACAACACCACCATCAGCTTCAAGCAGATCGCCGATTTCGTCGGCATGCATGAGTTGGAAGTGCAGGGCATCGCCGATGGCGACGTTGCACAGGGTGTGAAAGGGTTTGACCCGGTTGCCAACAACCAGCTGACGCAAGAAGAAATTGACGCGGCGCAAGACAACCCGATGCACAAGCTGAAGCTGAAGTTCAACGCCGCCGCCGAGGGCGAAGAAAAACGCCGCGGCCCGCGCTACACGCCGCTCAGCAAACGTCAGGACCGTCCGGCGTCGATCCTGTGGTTGGTCAAGTTCCACCCCGAACTTAGCGATGGTCAGGTCAGCAAACTGGTGGGCACCACCAAGCCGACGATCCAAGCGATTCGCGAGCGCACGCATTGGAACATCGCCAACATTCAGCCGATCGACCCGGTCGCTTTGGGCCTGTGCAAACAGTCCGAGCTTGACGCCGCCGTGCAAAAGGCCGCCGCGAAAAAGGCCGCTGCGGGCGAAGTGATGAACGACGACGAGCGTCGCAAGCTGGTGTCGACTGAGCAGAGCCTCGGCATGGACAGTGAGCCCAAAATCCCCACGGCCATCGAAGGTCTGGAGACCTTCACCCTCTCCGGCAACAGCACGGACGACGAAGAGGAAGAGGATCATTCCAAGGGCGATTACTCCGATGCCGACAGCTTCTTCTCGCTGCCAGAGAGCACCGATGAAGACGACGAGGATGAAGACAAGGCCAAGGGCTAAGCCCCCTCAGGGCGGTGTGGCGGAAGGAACTTTCGCCACAAGGATGTGTTAAAGTGACAGGGCGTCGGATTCTTCGGCGCCCTGTTTTTCTTTGTTAAAAAGGCGCATTGCGCCGGGGGATGGATTTGGAAACGGCATTGGACTGGATGATCTGGGGGCTGGCAGGGCTGCTGATACTGTGCAGCCTGCTGCCGCTGAGCAAGCTGCCTTTTGGGGCGATCCGGGGGCTGGCCTTTCCACGTGAGCAATTCCTTGGTCTGGCGCTGCTGCTGGCCGCCGCCTTTGCGCTGGTGCAGAGGCCGACAACGACTTCGGGCATGATTGGCATCGCACTCATGCTGGGCGTTGCAGCGCTTCAGGCCCTTTATATCACCAAGTTCACCCCAATTTGGCGCAAGCAATCGCTCGCCGCTTCGCCCGAGCTGCGCCGCGAGACGGACCGCCATTTCAGTCTGCTGGCGGCTAACGTCAAGAAATCCAACCGGGACTATGGCAAGCTTATCGCCCTCGTTGAGGCGCGGGTGCCGGATATTTTCATGGCCATCGAAGTGGATCAGGATTGGATTGATGCGCTGGATGCCGGGTTGGGCAAGAACTACGAGCACCGCATCGACGTGCCGCTCGACAATGGCTACGGGCTGTGCGTGATGTCGAAATTGCCGCTGTCGGAGGTTGAGGTGCGGGAGTTGGTGACGCGCGACGTGCCGTCGATCCGCGCCCGGGTGCATTTGTCGATGGGGGAGGATTTTCGCCTCTATGTCGTGCACCCCGAGCCGCCTGTGATCGAACATGACACAAAGGGCCGCGACAGTGAGATTGCGATGGTCGGTATCGAGGCCGAGAAAGATCCGCTGCCCGCTGTTGTTACCGGTGACCTGAACGATGTGGCTTGGTCCACGACGACGCGCCGGTTCCAACGGCTTTCGGGCCTTTTGGATCCGCGCGTGGGGCGTGGCATGTATAACACCTTTAGCGCAACGATGCCTTGGATGCGCTGGCCGCTCGATCACCTGTTCCACGACCCGCAGTTCCGCCTGCTTGAGATGGACCGGCTTGATAAGATTGGGTCGGATCACTTCCCCATGTGGTTTGTCTTGGCGTTGGCCCAGACCGAAGCCGCCGAAAGTGACCCCGAAGAAACCGATCCACAAGAGGAGCAAGAAACCAAAGATATGATCAAAGAAGAACGCAAAAGAGACCGCGACCCCATCGGCAGTGACTGGGAAGATGAGGAAGCCTAACAATCTGCATTTCAGGTAATTTTACCCCTTGTACGAATCCTAAAACGGCGTATGTGGCGCATTACAGACGCCAACGCACGCGCCTCTGGCCGGTCAGTTCCTACTCTGACTGACCCGCGTTTATGTAGCGACGGTAACGTCTCTTGAAACGACACGCGGGGATCCAGCCCCACCTGCTCTTTGGAGATGACCATGAACGCTACAGTCCCCGGTGCCCTGCGCACCGCATCCACTGCATTCGCCGATCCGGCTGCCGCCTATATCGCTGCCAACAGCTTTGACAAACCAACGCTGGTGATCAGCCGTGACCGTGTCGCCGCGCAATATGATGCTCTGCACAAGGGGCTGGGCGAGGCGCATATCCACTACGCGGTGAAGGCGAACCCGGCGCCGGAGATCATTCGTCTGCTGGTCAAAAAAGGCTCTGGCTTTGACGCGGCTTCGCGGGCAGAGATCGAGCTTTGCCTTAGCCAAGGGGCGAAGCCGGAAAACATCTCCTTCGGCAACACCATCAAACGCGCCTCCGACATCGCTTTCGCGCATTCCGCTGGCGTGACCCTGTTCGCAGCCGACAGCGAAGCCGAACTTGACAAAATCGCCGCCCACGCACCGGGCGCGCGGGTCTACCTGCGCTTGATCGTTGAAAACTCCATGGCAGACTGGCCGCTTAGCCGCAAATTCGGTTGCGCCGGTTCGGCGCTGCCTGCGCTGCTGAACCACGCGGTTGCCGTGGGCCTCGTGCCCTTCGGCCTGTCCTTCCACGTCGGCTCGCAGACCCGCAAGGCGGAGTTCTGGAACCCGGTGTTGGATCAAGTCGCGCCGCTGTGGCATGCCGCCCGTGCGGATGGCCATGACCTGCAACTGCTGAACCTCGGCGGCGGCTTCCCGGCCTTTTACGGCGAGAGCATCGAAGCGCCCCGCGCCTATGCTGCCGCTGTGATGCGCGCCGTCAAAGCCCGCTTTGGCGACGTGCCGCAAGTGATGGCAGAGCCGGGCCGTGGTCTGGTGGCCGAGGCCGGTCACATCGCCGCCGAAGTCATGCTGGTGAGCCGTAAATCCGCGGACGATCTGCACCGTTGGGTCTATCTGGATATCGGTCGTTTCTCGGGTCTGGCTGAGACCGAGGGCGAAGCGATTCGCTATCAGATCGTCACCCCGCATGACGGCGAAGAGACCGGACCCTGCGTTTTGGCTGGACCGTCCTGCGATTCGGCGGACATCCTTTATGAAAAACGACCGATTCATCTGCCTTTGGCCCTGCGCGATGGCGATAAAGTGATGATTCGCGCTTGCGGAGCCTACACAAGCTCTTACAGTTCGGTTGGGTTCAATGGATTTCCGCCGCTTGATGTGATCGTGCTCTAAAGCACGATCTGCGTCGCCCCGGAAAAGGGCCGTCTGCTTTGGGAGGAGCGGGCGGCCCGCTTTGATTCCGGGCTACAATTCCGGTGAGCTCTAAAGTGCCTTACGCGCCTGCATTGCGGCGGTGATCGTCCCATCGTCGAGGTAATCCAACTCCCCGCCAATCGGCACCCCTTGGGCGAGGGAGGTGAGCCGCACCCGGCCCTCCAACTGATCCGCGATGTAATGTGCCGTGGTCTGCCCGTCGATCGTGGCGTTGAGCGCGAGGATCACCTCGCTCACGCCTTCGGTATCGATCCGGTCCACCAACCGCGGGATACGCAATTCCTGCGGGCCGATGGCATCCAGCGCCGAGAGCGTGCCGCCCAGCACATGATAGCGCCCTTTGAACACGCCGGAGCGTTCCATCGCCCAGAGGTCGGCCACATCCTCGACCACGCAAAGCTCGCCATTGGCGCGTTTCTCGGAGGTGCAGATGTCACAGACATCAGCGGTGCCCACGTTGCCGCAGTTAAGACATTCGCGTGCCGTGGCGGCCACGGTTTGCATCAGGTCGGATAGGGGCGTTAGCAAAAGCGCGCGCTTGCGGATAAGATGCAGCACCGCGCGCCGGGCCGAGCGGGGGCCAAGGCCGGGCAGTTTCGCCATCAGCTCAATCAGGGCGTCAATGTCGCGGGTAGAGCTCAAGAATGGCACCTGTGGGGGAAGGGGGAGGGGGCGTTTCCGCCCCAACCGTTTAGAAGGGCAGTTTCATACCTGCGGGCAGGCCCATGCCTTCGGTCAGCTTGCTCATCTCAGCCTGCGCACGTTCAGAGGCTTTGCTCTGCGCGTCTTTGATGGCGGCGAGGATCAGGTCTTCGACCACTTCTTTCTCGTCTTTGTTGAAGATCGACGGGTCGATATCGAGACCCTTCAACTCGCCCTTGGCGCTACAGGTCGCTTTGACGAGGCCCGCACCAGATTCACCTTCAACGGTGATATTGTGCATCTCCTCTTGCAGTTCGGCCATTTTGCCCTGCATTTCCTGCGCTTTCTTCATCATCCCGGCCATATCGCCGAGGCCGCCTAATCCCTTGAGCATCTGGGTCTCCTTGTTGCGTTGTCGTTTATATGTGGCGTGAGGTGGGGTGTATCAACCGTCCTCGAACGGATCCCATTCGTCTTCGACCTCTGGCAACGCCTCTGCCGTGGCGGCGGCGGCGATGTCTTCGGGGGTGCGGATCGCGGTGATGCGGGCCTTGGGGAATTGCGCCAGCACCGCTTGCATCATCGGATGCTCCTCGGCCTGTTTTTTCAGCGCCAACTCGCGCGCGTCGCGGATCTGCGCGATGGTTTCGGCACCGCCCTCGTTGACCAGCGACACCGCCCAGCGATTGCCGGTCCAGAGTTGCAGCTTTTGCCCCAGCCGCTGCGCCAGATCGCGGGGTGCGTCGTCGGTGGGGACGAATTCGATGCGACCGGGTTGGTAGGCCGCAAGCTGGACGCAGGTTTCCACCTCAACGAGCAGTTTCACATCGCGGTTCACGCGGATCAGTTCGATCACTTGCTCAAAGGTCGGGAAGCGGGCGAGGGCGGCGTCGAGGTCTTGCGCCAAGGCGGTGGTCTGCCCCTGCGGACCGGGGTTTGACGCCATACGCTGCTGCGCGTGGTGCACGGCCTGCGCGCCGGTGCTGCCTTGGGGCGCGCCATTGCCGCCACCACCACCGCCAGCGGGGGCAGGGGGCGGGCTGCTGTTTTGCAACTTGCGCACCAGTTCCTCGGGCGAGGGCAGGTCGGCCACATGAGTGAGACGGATCACGGCCATTTCGGCGGCCATCATCGCGTTGGGGGCGGCGGCGACTTCGTCCAGCGCCTTGAGCAGCATTTGCCACAGCCGCGTGAGCACCCGCATCGGCAGGGTCTCGGCCATCTGCTGGCCACGGGCGCGTTCTTCGGGGGCGATGGTGGGGTCTTCGGCGGCATCAGGCGTAATCTTCACGACCGAGACCCAATGGGTGATCTCGGCCAAATCGCGCAGTACCGCCATCGGGTCGGCGCCGTCGGCATATTGCGCGGAAAGTTCGGTCAGCGCGGCACCGGCATCGCCGCGCAGCACCATGTCGAAAAGATCCAGCACCCGGCCACGGTCGGCCAGCCCCAGCATGGCGCGCACCTGTTCGGCGCCGGTTTCGCCCGCGCCGTGGCTGATGGCCTGATCCAGCAGCGAGGTCGCGTCGCGGGCCGAGCCTTCGGCGGCGCGGGTGATGAGCGCCAGCGCGTCGTCGGTGATCTCGGCCCCCTCGGCTGTGGCGATCTTGCGCAGCAGAGCAATCATCACTTCGGGCTCAATCCGGCGCAGGTCGAACCGCTGACAGCGCGACAGCACCGTCACCGGCACCTTGCGGATCTCGGTGGTGGCGAAGATGAATTTGACGTGTTCGGGTGGCTCTTCCAACGTCTTCAGCAGCGCGTTGAAGGCACCGGTGGAGAGCATGTGCACTTCGTCGATAATATAGACTTTGTAGCGGGCCGACGCCGCGCGGTAATGCACCGAGTCAATAATCTCGCGGATGTTGGCAACGCCGGTGTTCGACGCGGCGTCCATCTCCATCACATCGACATGGCGGCCTTCCATAATGGCGGTGCAGTGCTCGCAGACGCCGCAAGGATCCGTCGTCGGCCCGCCGTTGCCGTCAGGCCCGATGCAGTTCATCCCCTTGGCGATGATCCGCGCCGTCGTCGTCTTGCCGGTGCCGCGAATGCCCGTCATCACAAAGGCCTGTGCGATCCGGTCGGCGGCAAAAGCATTTTTCAGCGTGCGCACCATGGCGTCTTGGCCGACGAGATCGGCAAAGGTTTCGGGCCGGTATTTGCGGGCCAGAACGCGGTAGGCGGATGTATCTGTCATGGTGCCCCAGATCGGATTCGGTCAAGGCCGTAAACTAGGCGCTCCGCGCCGTGGCGTCTACCGTGCTTGCGGGATGCTCAGAGCATCCAGAGGATCGCGCCGACGCCGGTTGAGGCAAGCGCAAGGATCGCGGCCAGAATTTTCATGCGACTGTTGGGCTGGGCGTTGGCGTGATGGTCGCTCAGCCGCTTTTGGGTTTTTGCAGCCGACGCCTGCGCCGCCCAATAGACATAGAGCGCGGCTATGATGAAGACCGATGCCACGGCTTTCGCCACCCATGTCGGCTCGAATTCTCCGAACACGGCGCGCAGACCGATCGCCACGGCCACGGCTGCCATGCCGGTGCGCATCCAGCCCGCAAAGGTGCGCTCATTGGCCAGAATCGTGCGATCCTCGGCCCAATCGGTGCGGTCTTCGGCTAGGTCATTCTTATCACTCATTGAACCAAACTGCGCTTTGCGCGTTCATGTGGCAACAAGCTTTGACATAGCGGGGACGATTTATGCGGTTGCGGGGAATTGGGCGGAGCAAGAATGTCATTCGCCGCAGCGGTGGGGCGGGCAAGGCAGGGGGGCTAGGTCTGGTCGGTGTGCTGGCGGTTTTGGCAATCGGCTATTTCACGGGCATTGACGTTACCCCGCTGCTGACCGGCCAAGGTGGCGGTCAGGTCCAACAGTCACGTCCGCTGAGCGACAGCGAAGATCCGCAGGTCGATTTTGCTGCCCGCGTGCTCACCACGACAGAACAGGTCTGGAGCCGTATTTTCGAAGAGCAACTGGGGGAAACCTATACGCCGCCCAAGCTTGTCGTGTTCGAAAACGTCACCCAAAGCGCCTGTGGCGGTGCCTCCGGCGCAACCGGCCCCTTTTACTGCCCGGCGGATAACATGGCCTATCTCGACACCGCCTTCTTCCGCACGCTGGACCAGCGTCTTGGGGCCGAGGGCGATTTCGCGGCGGCCTATGTGATCGCCCATGAGGTCGCCCACCATGTGCAGAATGAGATTGGCGTCTTGCCGCAGGTGGCCCGGATGCGGCAGCAGTCCTCTCAGGTAGAGGCGAATGCCCTGACCGTGCGGCTTGAGCTGATGGCCGATTGTTTTTCGGGGATCTGGGCGTCGAACGTCGAAGGGTTGATGGAGAAGGGCGACCTTCAGGAAGCCCTGAATGCGGCGCGGATGATCGGGGATGATCATTTGCAGCGCCAGGCCGGTCAGGTGCCACAACCGCATACCTTTACCCATGGCACGTCAGAGCAACGCGCGCGTTGGTTCGAAAGGGGCTTTGAGAGCGGCGAGATCGCGGCTTGTGATACCTTTGAGGCGGAACGGCTGTAAGACGATAAGGGCGGCGCCCACCCTAGGGGGCGATGCCCGTGGTGCCCGCGGGCAGGCCATGTCGGCGGGCCCGTTATCTCTCAACCGCGTTATTTTCTTTGGAGAAGCGACCCCTCATCGTTCCTGCGGAATGACTGCCGGGGCGTCGCATTGCTGCACAATGCGACGGTGGTGAGAGGCTGATAACGACCCAAGCGGGGCTCGTTACGGCTGCTTCCTTCCGGATCTGACCGGGTTGGCGAGGCGCTTGCCCGCACCAACCTCTCAAGGCCCATATAGGAGGGGGAGGATCGAAGTGCAAGCCTCACAAACGGATCCGGATCTGGGCAAAGCCAGACGCCGTGATTCCGCGGGGGTCGGGCGACAGATGCGCGATATCTGAAAGAAAGGGCAGCGCGCCCGGTGAGGTATAGTGGACCGCTTGCGCTCCGGTCGCATCGAAGTGCCATGGGAGGGCGTCCGACCACGGGTGGTCCGGGCCCGTGGCGAGGGTGGCAATCAGCGCGTCTGTCAGGGGCAGCGGGCTGCGCAGGACGACATCTTCGATGGGGGTACGGTCAAATCCGCCGCCGCCCGCTGCGCGAAACTGGTTGGTTGCCAATAGAAACCGTTGGTCCGGCTCGACAGGAGCCCCCTGCCACGACAGCGCGGTGATACGGGCCCCACGGGGGCGCTGCGGGTCGATTGCATAGGTCACGCCGTAGATCGTATCGCAGTGAAAGGGCGGGCGGCAGGGGTCGAGAAGCGGACCTGTCCTACTGGTGAATTGAGTGTAAACCTCCGTCGCTTTCTCCAGCCGTCGTCGGAGGTCAGCCCCCGTGATACGCAGCGCCCAGACCGCGTTTTGATAAGGGACAAGCCCGGCGATATGGCGGCGCCGCACCGCACCGGGGGGGATATGCAGAAAATGCTCGGGCCCGCCGCGCCCGCCCGCCGTGTGTGCCGCCGTGGCCGCGAGGATGGGCAATGCGCTATCTGCCGTGCCCGCCACGCCTTTGCGTATCACCTCGGCCTGCGCGCGGGCGGTCAGCGCGTCGATGGGGGTGGGCATGGCAAGGGCAAAGTAGTTGTGCAGCGCCGTCCCGGTGTGGCCGACCACCTCTTCCAGATGTTTGCGGGTGCCAATGTGACTGATCCGTGCGGCACTGAGCACCACGGGATCGGCCAGCGTTTGCGCGCTGTTGTCGCGCAGGTGGCTGTGATGCTGCGACACCCGCCAGCCCCCCCCCGCGTCACGCTCAAGGGCCAAATCCAGCACCGCCAAATCGGACCCGCCAAACCCCGGCATTGCCGCCGGTCGGTTGGACAGGGTGCCTGCCTGCGTATCGACCCCCTTGCGCGGGCCATGGTCCGCGCCAGGAAACCGAAGGTGGGTGTGGCCGGTAATCACGGCGTCGATCCCTTCGATCTGAGCCAAGGCGCAGATGTCCTCTTCGGCGGCGATCTCTCCTTTTTGGGGGATGCCCATATGGGCCAGCAGCACGGTCAGGTCGGCCCCCTCTGCCCGCAGCGTCAGGGCGGCGCTGCGCAGGCTTTCGAGGGGGCTGACGATCTCAGCCGCGTCTTCCAAGACCTCGCGGTTCCAAATCGCCGTTCGGCCCGGCAGAACGGAGAGCAGGCCAACCTGCAGCGTAGATGAGGGATGCCCCCCGACAGCGGGCAGCAGGCATGATACAACGACCCAGCGGCGCAGGGGGCCAGGATCGGACAGATGCAGATTGGTTGAGATCAGCGGCATATCAATCGCGCCCGCTACGGCGCGCAGATAGGGCAGACCATGATCAAGGTCGTGATTGCCCAAGCCCAAGCCATCATATCGCAGATGGTTTACACAGGCGACAAGCGGATGCGTAGGGGTGACCGGCATCTGGGCGAGTTGGTCGCCCAAGGCATTGCCCTGCAACAGATCACCATTGTCGAGCAAAAGACAGGCTGCGCCCTGTTCAGCGGCCTCTTGCCGGGCGGCGCGGATCAGCGTGGCAACCCCGGCCAGCCCATGGTGCCCCACCGAACGGTCGCCCACATAATCATGGCCTACAATTTGCATGTGCAAATCAGTCGTGGCCAATATGCGCAGACGTGCCCCGACCGGGGTGCCCCCCTCGGGGGGAACGACACCAGCCGTGACATATGTACTGCGCTTGTTCACCGTAAAGGGAATTACTCGTTAAAATTACACAACCTAAAGATGTTTTGATATGACCAGATTTCAACCGATCTGACAAGAGGGCTTGGGATTGCCAATATCGCCTGCGCCGTGGCATGGCTGGGCGAAACGCACAAAGCCTGTATCGGGCCGGTATCGGGAGAGCACCATGCGTCACGCGGAGACGGTAACCTTTGGAGGCTCGGCTCTTGATCGGGCGGGAGAGATACGTGGCAACCCGGAAGCGTTGGCGCAGCTTCGCGCCGACCCTGCGGCGCGCGCCATCGTCTTTTGGCGTGGCAAACCCCTGATCGCGCCTGAACGCCCTGCCGGTTTGGTCCGATTGGCGATGGATCACCCGGCGCTGCAAGAGGCCGCTGCCGCGCCGATCTTGCTGGGCCGCGAAGACGGGGCCGCGCGCTTTGCCGTCGATATCTCAGGCTGGCAGCCTGCCGATCTGGACCAGTCGCAACTGGGGGCGTTCCTTGACCCCAGCGAACAGCGGCACCCACTGCTGGGCGATGACATGGCATTCGCCGAGTTGCGGCGGGTGATGACATGGCTTGATTCGCGCGATGCCGAACTGGCTGCCAGCGGCAAGGCGATCCTCGGCTGGCACGAAACCCACCGCCATTGCGCGCGCTGCGGCGCTGCGACCGATCTGGCCCAAGGCGGATGGCAGCGCGTCTGCCCCGACTGCGGCGGCGCACATTTCCCGCGCACCGACCCGGTGGTCATTATGTTGATTACCCATGGTAATTCCGTGCTCATGGGCCGCTCCCCCGGCTGGCCTGAGGGGATGTATTCCCTGCTGGCAGGCTTTGTCGAACCGGGAGAGACGGTAGAGGCTGCCGTGCGGCGGGAGGTTTTTGAAGAAGCAGGGGTTCAAGTCGGCGCGGTGAGCTACCTCTCCAGCCAGCCATGGCCCTTTCCGGCCTCGCTGATGTTGGGCTGCGCTGGCGAAGCGCTGAGCCGTGACCTGACCATTGACCCGGTTGAGATCGAAGACGCACTTTGGGTCACCCGCGAAGAGATGATGGATGTCTTTGCCGGAAGCCACCCGCGTCTGCTGCCCGCCCGGCGCGGGGCCGTCGCGCATTTCTTGCTGGAAAACTGGCTTGCGGATACACTGACCTGATACACTGACCTAACAGGCCCGGTCAAAGCGGCAGGGGGTGGCAAATGCGAGCAGAAGAATTGGAACGGACGGAATGAAATTCTCGACCAAAGAAGACGTCGAAGCCCCGATCGAAGCGGTCTTTGACATGTTGTGCGATTTTGAGAGCTTTGAGCGGGCAGCCATGCGGCGCGGTGCCGAGGTGCAGCGCGCGGATACGATGCATCAGCCCGGTGTGGGAATGACTTGGAACGCGGTCTTCCCGCTGCGCGGCAAGCGGCGCGAGCTGACGCTTGAGATGGTGAGTTTTGATCGCCCCAACGAGATGGTGATCGACAGCATGTCGCAGGGGTTGGCGGGGCAAATGTCGTTTGAATTGATGCCCCTGTCGCGCAACAGCACGCGCGTGTTGGTCGCGCTTGAGATTAAGCCGCTGACCCTGTCCGCGCGGCTTTGGGTGCAATCGCTCAAACTGGCCAAGACGACCCTGACCAAGAAATACAAGGACCGCGTCGCGGAATATGCCCGCGGTATGGAAGAGCGTCACGCCCGCGGCGTCAAAGTCTGAGCCTGCGCGCCCAGCCTACATCCCGGTCGGCGCGCCCCGGCCGGGATGGGCGGGGTAGGCCCCCAGAATCTCAAGCATATTGGTGAAATACCCCAGTTCATCCAGCGCGCGTTTCACCGCCGGGTCTTCGGGGTGACCTTCGATATCTGCATAGAACTGTGTCGCAGTGAAGGAGCCGCCGACCATATAGCTTTCGAGCTTGGTCATGTTCACCCCATTGGTCGCGAAACCGCCCATCGCCTTGTAAAGCGCGGCGGGGATGTTGCGCACTTCAAAGACGAAAGTGGTCAGCATCCGCTCGGCCCGGCGGCTCAGATCAATCTCGGGCGCCATCAGCAAAAAGCGGGTGGTGTTGTGGTCCATATCCTCAATATCGCGGGCCAGCACGTTAAGGCCGTTGATCTCTGCCGCGACCTCGCCTGCTAACACCCCGTCGGTGCTTCCCTCGGTCGCCGCCAGTTCGGCAGCGGCCCCTGCGGAATCAGCCGCAGGCTCGGAGGTGATACCGTGTTTTTGCAAGAAGCTGCGGGCCTGTGGCAGCAGCACAAGATGCGCGCGGACGTGTTTTATGTCGTCCATGGCCACGCCAGGGCGGGCCATCAGGGCGATGCGCACCCGTACAAAGGCTTCGCCGATGATATGCAGCCCACTTTCGGGCAGCAGGCGGTGAATATCGGCCACACGGCCATAGGTCGTGTTCTCGACCGGCAGCATCGCCAGTTCGGCGCGCCCTTCATTTACGGCGCGGATCACGCCTTCGAACGACTGGCAGGGCACCGGTTCCATGTCGGGGCAGGCTTGAAGGCAGGCCTCGTGACTATAGGCGCCAAGGGCCCCCTGGAAGGCAATGCGCGGCGTGGTCTGGGCGGTCATGGATCGTATCCTGCTGCAAAAGGCGCGGGGAAGGGCAATTGGTCGCGGTAACTACACCTTGCCTGCGCCAAGGGAAAGCAATAGATACGCGGGCAACGATGCCAAGAACCATGGCCCGCCCATGGTGCCAATACCAAGTGATGGACCCTGACGCATGTTCGATACAATGACCCTGACCAAAATCGCAGCCGGCGTATTCGGCGCCTGGTTGGTACTTCTGCTGGGCAAATGGGCGGGTGAAGAGATTTACCACGCCGATGCACATGGGGAAGCGTCCTATGTGATCGAAGTGGCCGACGCCGGTGGTGACGAAGGCGGCGAAGAGATCGACTTTACCGCCGTGATGGCCGAAGCCGATGCCGACAGCGGCTCTAAAGTGTTCCGCAAATGCGCCGCTTGCCACAAGGTCGACGGTTCCAACGCCGTTGGCCCGCACCTTGACGGTGTGGTTGATCGCGATATCGCCTCGGTTGACGGTTTCGGGTATTCCGGCGCTCTGACCTCGCTCGAAGGTGCATGGACCCCGGAAGAGCTGAGCGCCTTCCTCGCGAGTCCCAAAGGCTACGCCCCCGGCACCACCATGGGTTTCGCCGGTCTGCGTAAAGTCGAAGACCGCGCTGACGTGATCGCTTACCTGCAAAGCGTTTCCAACTAATTCCACGCTGCATTGCGTGAGTGAAAGCCGCCCTCTGGGGCGGTTTTTGCGTTTGGGCGCGGCTATGCGGTTAGGGCATTCCCGCCTAATGCTTCCCAATATAACTCAAGGCGGTCCTTAAAAGGGCCTTTGAGGCCGCGCGCTGTTGGGTGAACAACATGAACAACCGGAGACTGCGTTCCCGCAGCAACCAATGCGTCGCGAGCGTCATTTCCGATCGCAAGGATGCGGTCTGGTTGAAATGCTTCTACCTCTTGTCGAATGACAGAAAAACATAGTTCACGTAGCGCTCTGTCCTTCCGTATGACATTTCGGCCAGCATAAAGTTTAACGGCATCTGTGGCCCAGATATCGTAACCTGAAAAGACACAACGTCTAATCAGTTGCCAAATCATGCCCCAATGACGCCGATAACGGTGATAGTCACTATCAATCCCGAAAAACGTTCCAACCGAAAGAATTGGTTCATCGCCATCGCGTTTGGGATCTTGGGCGCATAGCATAATGCGACCTCGAGCAGTGCGGTCAGCGGATATTAGGCAGGGAAGGTCATAGCCAATTGTCTTGGACAAATAGGGGGCAAGAAGGTCAGTATGCCAGTTTTCTCGGGGTATCTCTGGCATTTTGCGATTTGGCATATGCCCGTGGTGGAACTCCTGACGCAACCGATCGGAAATATCGTACAGCGTCGCTGGATCGAATAGTTCATTCTGCGTCATGATGAGTTCACGCCATGGAGACGGATTGAAAAGTATGTCTCTGTCAAATCCTTCAGCGCCAATCAGCTCTGCCATTTTTAGTCCTCAATATAGATTTTTAGATCAATAAACATCGATGATATGAAATTATCGTAGCTGGAAGTGAAGCCCGTGGTCAAACGGCTCCGATTATCCCTTACTGATACCTTGGCGCTGTTGGGCGCGGCGGAACGTCTTCTTCATGCAGGTGTTGGGCCATGAAACGTCCACACCGAAAGGAGACGCGACATGCAAAGTCATACAACCACGGTCAATGGGATCGAAATGCGTTGGGAAGAGACTGGGGCGGGTGATCCCGTCATCCTGCTTCACGGTATTCCCACATGCCCCGCGCTTTGGCGGGATGTCGCCCCGAAGGTCACCGGGCGCCGGGTGCTCGCTTGGGAAATGCCGGGGTATGGTGCCTCTATCCCGCAGGGCGAAGGGCGTGATATTTCGGTCTCGGCTCAGGCGGACTATCTGGTCGCTTGGATGCGCGATCAGGGTATCTCGCGTGCGATCCTTGCCGCGCATGACCTTGGCGGCGGTGTCGCGCAAATTGCGGCGGTGCGTCATCCTGAGATGGTCAGCGGGCTGCTTTTGACGAATGCAATCAGCTATGATTCATGGCCCGTGCCGCTGGTCAGCGCTGTGGCCAAGACTGGCGGCGTGGCGAAACATGCGCCCGATGGGTCGTTCCACCAGTTGCTGAAGATGATGTTTTCAAAGGGGCATGAGACCGACGCGGCCGCCGAGGCTGCCTTTGACGCCCATGCCCCGCATTACGCCCAACATGGAGAGGCCGAAGCCTTTGTCCGGCAGGCGCAGTCGCTGGACGTGGAAGACACCAAGGCCATCGCAGACAAGCTGCCCACCCTCAACATCCCCGCGCGGATCGTCTGGGGTGCTGCGGATGAGTTTCAAAAACTCGAATATGGGGAGCGGCTGGCGAAAGATCTGAATGCACCGCTGCGGCGGATCGAAGGGGGCAAACACTTCACGCCCGAGGATCATCCGGATCTGTTGGCGGAAGAGATCAACGCATTGATCCGCACCGTCGACGGGGCCTGAGCAAAATAAGGGGCGCGGCGTCGGTCGCGCCCCTCTTAGGTTACTGAGCCGCGATCACCGGGGCGGCGACGTTTGCCGCGGCGATCCCGCCGATGTCGCAGCGCCACGCGGGCAGGCGGATCACGGCGCGGCTGTGGTCCGCCTCTACATGCACCTCGAAATCTCCGCCGTGCATTTCGATCAGCTTGCGGGTCAGCGGCAGGCCAAGGCCCAGCCCGCCCTTGGTGCTGCGATGGTCCATCATACCGCCGACGACAAAGGGTTTGTAAAGCTCGGCAAGGTCGACGTGATCGTCAAAAGAGCCATTGTCGGTGATCGAAATCTCGATATTGCCCTCGGCGTCTTTGAACGTCCCTAGCGCGATCTCACTGCCGCCGTGCAGCACGGAGTTCAGAACCAAGGCCGTCACCGCCAATTCGATCTGGTCGCCATCTATGTGCATTTCCGCAAGCGGCAGGCTGTCTCGCAGGGTGATGGTTTTCGTGGTCGCGTCCGTGGTGGCGAAATGCAGGGCCGAAACCGATTGCAAAAGATCGTTCAGATTGCATTTCCGCTCGTTGAGGCGCAGCTCTCCGGTGCTGACATTGCTGTAGGATATGATCGTCTCGATCAACGCGCTGAGGTGGTCGACAGACCGCCGGGCAGAGCGAATCAGCAGCGGGTTAACCCCTTGTTCGGCTTTGGCCTCCAACATGCGCAGGCTGCCGAAGAGAACCGTGAGCGGTGTTCGCAGTTCGTGACCCACCAGCGTCAAAAAGGTGGATTCGGCGCTTGTGTCGGCCTTTAGCTCAGGGGCGTTCGGCTGGCTGCGTTCAAGCGCCGCGACGACCATACGGCCAAGGTCTTCCAACAGGGCGATCTGTTTCTCGGAGGGCTGTTCGTGCGGTTGCAGGTCCAGCGCGCAGAGGCTGCCAAAGCGGTGGCCCGAGGACAGGATCAGCGGCACGCCGCAGTAATAGCGCGCCTCGGGTCCACCCTTGGCAACCATGGGGTGGCGCTCAAATCGGGGGTCTTTGCTGAGGTCGGGCACCACCAGTGGCGCGTCCGACATGATCGTATGGCTGCAAAACCCGGTGTCTTTTGGCATCGGTTCCAGCGGATAGCCGACCACGGATTTGTACCATTGGGTATCGGCCTCCACGACGCTGATATGTGCAATCGGACAGTCAAGCAGACGGCGGGTGGCCTCGCAGATAGTGTCGAACAAAGCTTCATTCTCGGCCGTGAGGCCGGGCACATCAAAAACGGCGCGCAGGCGGGCTTCTTCGTTAAAGGGAATCGGGTAGGTTCTCATCGTCTGCTCCAGTTTACGCATCGTTAACTTGAGTGAAGAATCTGTTAATTCTGGGGCGAGAAATCGGCGGAGCTGCGAAGTTGCCGGGCATTGGGCTACACATTGTCGCGAGCGAAAGCGGGGGAAACCGCCCTTGAGTGGGGCAACCTCTGCGGTAGGCCGCCCGTGCAGGGCAACCTTACATATTCGCAACTTGTATCTTGGCATCTCACAGCGTTAGCCTAGATGACGCCTACCCGGACTATGCCACGCCAAGGAGTGACCTATGCCCCGTGCCCAGACCCGCGCCGCGACCCGCCCTTCGGTCTTTGATGACCTGCCGCTCTGGCTCGCGACGCTGACGCTGATGGTGGCGGCCCTGTTGGCCGGTGCCGCCGCGGCGCAGGAGCAACAGGTCATCAAAAGCCATGGCTATTCATTTTATGGCGATCTGTCTTACCCGGCGGATTTCGAGCATTTCAACTATGTGAACCCCGATGCGCCCAAGGGCGGGGAGATCTCGATCCCCTTCGTGGGCACGCTGGATTCGATGAACCCCTATTCCGGCAAGGGCCGCGCGCATCTGTTCTCGATCTTCGGGTTTGAAAGCCTGCTGGGCGAGGCCCCATCGGGTGAGCCGCTGCCAGCGGATGTCTATGGCGAAAGCTACTGCCTGCTGTGCGAAAGCCTTGAGTACCCCGAGGACAAGTCTTGGGTGATCTTCCACATGCGCCCCGAGGCGACGTTTTCGGACGGCACCCCGGTGACCGCGCATGACATCGTGTTCTCGCACAACCTGCTCTTGGACGAGGGGCTGAAGTCCTATGCCGACGCGGTGCGCAAGCGCATCCCCAAGGTCGAGGCGCTGGACGACCACACGGTGAAGTTCCACTTTGCCGACGGTATCTCCCGCCGCAGCCTGATCGAGACTGTGGGCGGCGTGCCCGCATGGCCGAAACATTGGTTCGAGGAAACCGGCAACACCCTTAAAGACAGCTGGATGGACCCGCCCCCCGGATCGGGCGCCTATATGGTCGAAAGCGTCGATCTGACCAAACGCATCGTGCTCAAGCGCAACCCGGATTACTGGGGCCGCGACCTGCCGATCAACCGGGGCCGCATGAATTTCGACCGCATCCGGCTGGAGATTTTCAGCGACGACACTTCGGCCTTCGAGGCCTTCAAGGCGGGCGAATACTCCTTCCGCGCCGAAGGGGACTCCAAAAAGTGGGCCACGGGCTATGACTTCTCCAAGGTGAGCGACGGCGATATCGTCAAGGCCGAACTGCCCGACGGCTCGCCTCCCACGCCATCGGGGATCATCTTTAACCTCGGCCGCGAGACGCTACAGGACCGCCGTGTGCGCGAGGCCGTGGCACTGATGTTCAACTTTGAATGGACCAACGAGTCGCTGCAATACGGGCTCTTCAGTCACCGCGCCTCGTTCACGCAAGACACGCCGCTGATGGCCGGGGCCGCGCCCGAGGGGGCGGAACTGGCGCTTCTGGAAAGCCTTGGCGATCTGGTGCCCGGGGAGCTTTTGAGCGGGCCTGCCATGGTGCCGCATACGTCAGATCCCAGCCGCCTGTTGGACCGCCGCAACGCGCGGCAGGCGTCCAAGCTGTTGGAGGATGCGGGTTGGACCGTGCAGAATGGCATGCGTGTCAATGAGGCGGGCGAACCCCTGCGGCTGAACTTCCTGATGAACTCCGCCGGGTCGCCGACGATTTCGGCGGTGATCGAAAATTTTGTGGGCAACCTGCAATCCATCGGCATCGACGCGCGGCTGGAAAAGGTGGACAGTTCGCAATACACCGCCCGCGAGCGGGACCGCGACTATGACATGATCTATGACGCCTATGCTGCCTTCCTTGGCACCGGCACCGGTCTGTCGCAGCGCTACGGGTCCGAGGCAGCGGAATTTTCGCTGTTCAACCCCGCAGGGCTTGCCAGCCCGCTGGTCGACGCGATCATCGAAGCCTCGCTCGATGCCGAAACGGCAGAGGCCGAAGATGCAGCGCTGATGGCGCTGGATCGAGCGCTGCGGCATGAATTCTTCATGATCCCCACATGGTACAACGACAGCTATTGGGTTGCCTATTACGACCAATACGACCACCCCGAGATTCCGTCCTATGCTTTGGGCTACCTCGATTTCTGGTGGTATGACCAAGACCGCGCGCAGCAATTGCGCGCCTCCGGCGCCTTGCGGTAAAGCGACCTCATGGGTGCTTATATTCTCAGACGTCTGTTGCTGGTGATCCCGACCTTGTTCGGCATCATGCTGGTCAACTTTGCCTTGGTGCAATTCGTCCCCGGTGGTCCGGTAGAGCAGGCCATCGCGCGGATTCAGGGCGGCGGCGATGTCTTTGGCGGCTTTGCCGGGGGCAACAACGACGCCGGGGTCGACACGATGGCGCGCGGGTCTGACAGCACCTATGTCGGCGCACGCGGGTTACCGCCCGAGTTGATTGAGGAGTTGGAGAAGGAATTCGGCTTCGACAAACCGCCCGTGGAGCGGTTCTTTCACATGCTGTGGAACTACATGCGGCTTGATTTCGGCGAGAGTTACTTCCGTGCCATCAGTGTGATCGACCTGATCAAGGAAAAGCTCCCGGTCTCGATCACGCTTGGGCTTTGGTCAACGCTGATCGCGCATCTGGTGTCGATCCCCTTGGGCATCCGCAAGGCGGTGCGCGACGGCAGCCGGTTCGATACCTGGACCTCGGGCGCGATCATTGCGGCCTATGCGATCCCCGGTTTTCTCTTTGCCATCCTGCTGCTGGTGCTCTTTGCCGGTGGGTCTTACTGGCAGATCTTCCCGCTGCGTGGCCTGACCTCGGATAATTTCGACAGCCTCAGCCCCTTGGGCAAAGTGGCCGACTATTTCTGGCACATCACGCTGCCGGTGCTGGCCTCGACGATCTCGGCCTTTGCCACGCTGACGCTGCTGACCAAGAACAGCTTTCTGGACGAGATCAAAAAGCAATATGTCATCACCGCCCGCGCCAAGGGCCTGTCAGAGCGCAAGGTGCTTTACGGACACGTCTTCCGCAACGCGATGCTGATCGTGATCGCCAGTTTCCCGGCAGTCTTCATCTCGGTCTTTTTCGGCGGGTCGATCATTATCGAGACGATCTTTAGCCTTGATGGGCTGGGGCGTCTGGGTTTTGAGGCGGCGGTTGCGCGCGACTATCCGATTGTCTTCGGGACGCTCTTCATCTTTGGCCTCATCGGCCTTGTCGTCGGCATTCTGTCGGACATGATGTATGTGCTCGTCGACCCGCGCATCGACTTTGAGAAGAGGGAAGGCTGATGGCGCTGTCCCCCCTGAACCAGCGCCGCTGGCGCAATTTCACCGCGAACCGCCGCGCCTATTGGTCGCTGTGGATCTTCGCGATCCTGTTCGGCATTTCGCTGCTGGCCGAGTTCGTGGCCAACGACAAGCCGATCCTCGTGAGCTATCGCGGCGAGTATTACGCGCCGATCTTCAACTTCTACCCCGAAACCGCTTTTGGCGGGGATTTCCAGACCGAAGCCGCCTATCGCGACCCTGAGGTCCAATGCCTCATCGCCACCGGCGGGTTGGATGCCTGTTTCGACGACCCTGAGGGCTATATCATCGACGCCGCGGATGGCGAAGTTGAAGGCGAAGCGATCGACAAGGGCTGGGCGCTTTGGCCCGTCATTCCCTATTCCTTCGACACCGCCGTGGACCGCCCCGGTGCCGCACCGCTGCCGCCCAATGGGCAGAACTGGCTCGGGACCGACGGCACCAAACGCGATGTTATGGCGCGAGTGATCCATGGCTTCCGGCTTTCGGTGGTCTTCACCCTGATCGTCACCGGGGCGGCGTCGATCATCGGCATTCTGGCGGGTGCGGTGCAGGGTTTCTTCGGCGGCTGGCTCGATCTGATCTTTCAGCGCATCATCGAGATTTGGTCCTCAACCCCGTCGCTTTATGTGATCATCATCATGTTCGCCATTCTGGGGCGAAGTTTCTGGCTCTTGGTGATCCTCCTCGTGTTGTTCTCATGGACCGCGCTGGTGGGGGTTGTGCGGGCCGAATTCCTGCGCGCGCGTAACCTTGAATACGTTCGCGCGGCTCGTGCGCTTGGGGTCGGCAACGGCACGATCATGCTGCGCCATATGCTGCCCAATGCGATGGTGGCGACGCTGACCATGCTGCCGTTTATCATCACGGGCACGATCTCCACGCTGGCGACGCTCGACTTCTTGGGCTTTGGCCTGCCGTCCTCGGCACCGTCGCTGGGGGAACTGACGTTGCAGGCCAAGCAGAACCTGCAAGCGCCTTGGCTGGCCTTCTCGGCCTTCTTTACCTTTGCCATCATGCTGTCGCTGCTGGTCTTCATCTTTGAAGGCATCCGCGACGCATTCGATCCCAGAAAGACCTTCTCGTGACTGCTTTGTTGGACGTCAAAGACCTGCAGGTTTCCTTTCGGCAGGACGGACAGCTGATCCCGGCCGTGCGCGGGGTCAGCTTTGCCGTGAACCGGGGAGAGACGGTGGCCTTGGTGGGCGAAAGCGGCTCGGGCAAGTCGGTCTCGGCGCTCTCGACGGTGTCGCTCTTGGGCGATAGCGCGCGGGTCAGCGGCTCGGTCACCTATGACGGGCAAGAGATGATCGGCGCGGATGACAAGCTCCTGCATAAGGTGCGCGGGAATGACATCTCGTTCATTTTCCAAGAGCCGATGACCTCGCTCAATCCGCTGCACACGATCGAAAAGCAACTGGCTGAGTCGCTGGCGCTGCATCAGGGATTGCAGGGGGCCGAGGCGCGGGCGCGGGTGTTGAGCCTCTTGGAACAGGTCGGCATCAATGACGCGGAAAGCCGCATGGGCGCCTATCCGCATCAGCTTTCCGGCGGGCAGCGCCAGCGCGTGATGATCGCGATGGCGCTGGCCAACAAGCCCGACATCCTGATCGCGGATGAGCCGACCACGGCGCTCGACGTTACCATTCAGGCGCAGATTCTCGACCTGTTGAAAGACCTGAAGGATGAGATGGGGATGGGGCTTTTGTTCATTACCCATGACCTCGGGATCGTGCGGCGCATCGCTGACCGGGTCTTTGTCATGCAGAAAGGGCTGGTCGTCGAAGAGGGGCCGACCGCCGAGATTTTCGACAATCCGCAGCACCCCTACACACGCAAACTGCTCGGCGCCGAGCCCACCGGCGCGCCGGCCCCCGTGGCGGCGGATGCACCCGAAGTGCTGCGCACCGAAAACCTCAAGGTTTGGTTCCCGATCCAGAAGGGCCTATTGCGTCGTACCGTGGGCCATGTGAAGGCCGTCAACGACACCAGCCTGTCGATCCGCGCGGGCGAAACGCTTGGCATCGTCGGGGAAAGCGGCTCGGGCAAGACCACCGCGGCGCTGGCGATCATGCGGCTCATCGGCTCGGAAGGGGAGGTGACTTTTCGTGGCGAGGACCTACGCAAATGGTCCACCAAAAAGCTGCGCCGCCTACGCGCCGACATGCAGATCGTCTTTCAGGACCCTTTCGGGTCGCTCAGCCCGCGGATGACCTGTTTCCAGATCATCTCGGAAGGGTTGGCGATCCACAAGATCGACAAGGCGCGCGACCGACGTGAATTGGTGGCGGAGGTGATGACGGAAGTGGGGCTCGACCCCGCGACGATGGACCGCTACCCGCATGAGTTTTCCGGCGGGCAGCGCCAGCGCATCGCCATCGCCCGCGCCATGGTGCTGCGGCCGAAACTGCTGGTTCTGGATGAGCCAACCTCGGCCTTGGACATGACGGTGCAGGTGCAGATCGTTGATTTGCTGCGGCAGTTGCAGGCGAAATACGGGCTCGCCTATCTGTTCATCAGTCACGATCTAAAGGTCGTGCGGGCAATGTCGCACAAGGTGATGGTGATGAAACGCGGCGATGTGGTGGAATACGGCGACGTCGATGCGCTTTATGACAATCCGCAGACCGACTATACGCGCAAGCTGTTGCAGGCGGCTGGTTAAGCAAGCGTCGCGCGTGCGGAAAGGGGGAGGGGGGCACTGCCCCCATCGCGCCGGGGGCGCGATTCCCCCGCGGTATTTTCAAAAGGATGAAGATTGGTGGGCGTCGCCTGAGAGGCGGCAGCGTTTAGCCTTCGCTTGGGCCGATCATGAAGCAGCTAACGTTGCGCGCGGCCAGACGGCGGCAGGCCAGATCGGCGCTTTCGCGTGACAGGCCGAGGAAGTTCGCGTCATAGCCCTGCGGGCGCTGCACCACTTTGCGCAATGTGCCATCAAGCGTCGACATTTCGGCCAATGCGGTTTTCAGCAGGACCTTCTCGGCGGCGTAGCGGCTGGGGAAGCGGCCCACGTTGACCCCCCAGTGGCGACCGCCCGAGGTGGAGACGCGGGTCACGATTTCTTGCTCTACCGCCTGCTGTACGGCCAGCGTTACGTCTTTGGGGCGCGGTTCGGGGCGGGGGGAGGCCTGCGCGGTGGCGATGACGACTTCGGCGTCTTTGATTTCTGGTGTGGGCGCGGCGGCGAGCGGAGTTGGCGCGGTTTGCACCGCTTCGCGTAGGGCTGCAGTAATATCGCTGTTGGAGACGGTGCTGGTTGCTTCGGGGGCTGCCGCGGTGGCCACGACCACGACTTCGCTGCGAGGGCGGAGTTGCGGGCGTTTGGAGGTGGTGACAGCTCCGACAAGGCGGATCGTTTTGCCTGCGGCACCGGGGGCAGCGGTCGTGTCTTCGACATCGGCGTAGACCGGGGGCACTGGTTTGCTCAGGGGGGCCGAGGAGGGGGCGCGGCGGAAGCCAAGGTCCATCAGTTCGGCCACTTTGGCGTTGCGCGAGGCGGTGGATTTGCCCCCGAAGACGGTCACGATGATCCGTTCGTTGCCACGCTCGGCCGAGGCCGTCAGGTTGAAGCCAGCGGCGCGGGTATAGCCGGTTTTGATGCCATCGGCGCCTTTGTAAGACCCCAGAAAACGGCGGTTTGTGTGGGAGACCTTGCGCACGCCCGCATCGGCGGTGATGCGCGAGAACAGGTTGTAGTACTGCGGGTAATCATAGAGCAGGTGGCGGCCCAGGGCCGTCATATCGCGCGCAGTGGAGAGGTGGCCGCTTTCGGTCAACCCGTGCATATTCTTGAAGGTGGTGCGCGTCATGCCAAGCTGTTTGGCGGTGCGGTTCATCCGGCGGGCAAAGGCGGCCTCGGACCCTTCGATGGCTTCGCCGATCGCGGTGGCGGCATCATTGGCCGATTTCACGGCGGCGGCGCGGATCAGGTAACGCAGGGCGATTTTTTGGCCCGGACGCATGCCCAGTTTGCTGGGCGGCTCAGATGCGGCGTTTTGGGAGATGGTGACTTGCGTATCGAGAGACAGTTCCCCACGTTCGACCGCTTGGAAAGCGATGTAGAGGGTCATCATCTTGGTTAGGGAGGCCGGGTGGAGGCGCGTGTCGGCGTTCTCTGCGTGGATTTCTTTGCCGGTGCGGGCGTCGATGACATAGGCGGCATAGGGGGCGGCCATGGCGCTGAGGGGTAGGATGACCAGAACCCAGAGTGCTGCGAATAGAAATAGCCCGTAACGGGCCGGCTGAATGCGCCGAGCCTTCATATTTGCCTGCCTTTTACTGCCTCAAGTCGCCGTTTTTCTGGCTGACCATTTATTGATTGGTTCAAGGCTAGCATAGGACGGCGCATCGCGGAAGCCGTCGAATCCGATGGACAGGGTAAAAAAGGACGGATCTCTCCTCCAATATGTAGAGGCTTGCGCACATTGACCCACTATAAGCGCGAATAAGGCAAGAATTGGGCGCAAATTGGCCCGCAGTGGGGCGTTTTTGGTGAGGCGTGGAGGCGACTCACCAGCGCGGGCGAGTCACTCCGAAACGATCCTTTTCACCGTCTCTGGGAGGCCGGAAAGATCGTTGATTTCAACAAAACGTGGTGAATTGGTTGGCGGTTCGGCGTGTTCGATCGCCCATGTGAGGTCATGGGGCACGTAGACGCCCCAGCCGCCCGCCTCGATCATCGGGCGCACATCGGAGGCCAGAGAGTTGCCGACCATGAGCCCCCGCGCTGCGCCTTGCCCGTGTTGCTTAAAAATGTGGCGATAGGCGGCTTCGGTCTTGTGAGAGACGATTTCCACCGCATCGAACCTCTCTCGCAGGCCCGATTGCGTCAGTTTGCGCTCTTGATCCAGCAGGTCGCCTTTGGTCACCACGATAAGCCGGTAGTCGCCGCGCAGGGTTTCCAGCACGTCTTCGACATGGGGCAGCAGTTCAATCGGATGGTCCAGCATCTCGCGCCCGGCGGCGAGCAGGTCTCCGATCACCTCGGCGGGGACTTTGCCCTCTGTCACCTCGATTGCGGTCTCGATCATCGACAGGGTGAACCCTTTGATCCCGTAGCCGTAATGCGGCAGATTGCGCCGCTCGGCTTCCAAAAGCCGTGCCATCAGGTGGTCGCGTTCACTATGTTCGGCCAGAAGGGCTGCAAAACGGTCGTGAGAGAGTGCAAAGTAGCGTTCATTATGCCACAATGTGTCATCCGCATCGAAACCGATGGTGGTGAGTGCCCCGCTCATATGTGCTGCCTCTTTCCTAAATTGGTTCAGGGGTTATATAGACGGCTGCACGACGAACAAGCTCTACCCCCAGCCGCAGGAGCAGCAATGCACCGTGACGACGCGAAAGCAGATTGGACGATCCAAGCAGCAGACCGGCCCGCAATGGGTTGGCAGATGATGGCGGACCGCCCTAAGGATGACGACGACACCGAGTTGTTGACCAAAACCCGCCCCAAGACCAAACGCCCGCCGCTTTACAAGGTGATGCTGCTGAACGATGATTTCACCCCGATGGAATTCGTTGTGCATGTGCTGGAGCGGTTCTTTGGCCTGAACCATGCGCAGGCGTTTGAGATCATGTTGACGGTTCACAAAAAGGGGCTGGCCGTGGTTGGCGTCTTTAGCCACGAGATCGCGGAGACGAAAGTGGCGCAGGTGATGGATTTCGCCCGACGTCACCAGCATCCGCTGCAATGCACTATGGAAAAAGAAGAATAACACGTGATTGATCCGCGACTGGAACTGGCCCTGAACGGCGGTGGGCTGGAGTTGCCCGAGACTGGGGTGATCGCCATTTTTCAGCCCCCCGTGGACGCTGATCTGGCCGGTTTGCCGCCCGAGCGCTGCAAGATCATTCACGATTTCAAGCCAGCCTATGACGCTTGGACCGCACGGGGCTATGAGGCCGCGCATTCGGTAGAGGGGCGATATGCCGCCGCCATAGTCTGCCTACCACGCGCCAAACATGAGGCCCGCGCCTTGGTCGCGCAAGCCTGCGCCGTCAGCGATGGGCCGGTGGTGGTCGATGGGCAAAAGACCGATGGCGCGGATTCGATCCTGCGCGAGATGCGGGCGCGGGTGACGGTTCAGGGGCCGATCTCAAAAGCACATGGCAAGCTTTACTGGATCGACGCCAGCAGTAGCGATTTCTTCACCGATTGGGAAGCGGGCCCAGCCCAGACCGAAGCGGGCTTTTGGACCGCGCCGGGGGTCTTTTCGGCGGATGGGGTTGATCTGGCCTCGGCGCTTTTGGTGGATGTGCTGCCCGATAACCTCGGGGCCGAAGTGGCTGACTTGGGCGCGGGCTGGGGGTTCCTTTCAGCGCATATCCTGACGCGGCCCAAGGTGAAGACGGTGCATCTGGTCGAGGCGGGGCATATGGCGTTGGAATGCGCGCGCCATAATGTGACCGACGACCGCGCCGTGTTCCATTGGGAGGACGCCACCGAATGGCAGCCCCCGCACCGGATGGATGCGGTGGTGATGAACCCGCCCTTCCACACCGGCCGCGCCGCCGAGCCGCAGATTGGCCAAGCCTTTGTCGCCGCCGCCGCGCGTATGCTGTCGGGGCAGGGCGACCTGTGGATGGTGGCCAACCGGCATCTGCCCTATGAGGCGGAATTGAAGAAACGCTTTGCACAGGTGGCCGAGCTTGGAGGCGATGCGCGGTTCAAACTGTTCCACGCCACACGCCCGCTGACCCGGCGCCGCTAAGCCTTAAGGGGGTATCCCGATGTCATTCTCGATCTCAGGCAAAACAGCCATCATTACAGGTGCCGCAGACGGCATTGGCCTTGCCATCGCGCGGCATCTGGCCGACCGGGGCGCCAATGTGATGTGCGCCGATTCCAACGAGAAAAAGCTGATGGAGGAGTTGGGCGACACGCCGGACGACGGGAACGTCCGCGTTTTCGCCGGGGATCTACGCCAGCGGCTGACCATCGCCAACCTCGTCTCGGCCACGATCGACGCTTATGATCAGGTAGATATCCTTGTGAATGCCTCGCGGCAGGTGTTGCCGACCGATCCGCTGGATGTGGAAGACGGATCGGTTGATACGCTGTTGCAGCAAAACCTGATGACGGCGCTGCAACTGTCGCAGCAGGTGGCGCGGCGGATGATAAAACAGGCCGAGGGCCAGACCGAGGGGCAGGTGGGGTCGATCATCAACCTCAGTTCCATCGCGGCACAACGCCACCAGCCGGATATGATGGGCTATGCCATCGCCTCGGCGGCGGTGCAGCAGATGACCCGCTCTCTGGCGCTTGTGCTGGCGCAGCACCGGATACGGGTGAATGCGATCTCTTTCGGGTCGGTGATGAGCGCGTCGCTGCGCGCCGCCGTGGCCGAAAACCGCGACTGGCGCGAGGATATCCGCGCGCATACGCCGCTTGGCCGTATCGCCGGGCCGAATGAGCTTTGCGAGGCGGTGCAATTCCTCGCCGCCGAAAGCTCGGGCTTCATGACGGGTGAGATCATGACCATCGACGGCGGGCGTACCCTGCTTGATGTGGTGTCGGCCCCCGCGCATTAAGACGGGGCGGCAGTTTTCTTCGGCAAAAATGGATTCATCCATCTTTCGCCCTTGACCCCAATGCCAAGCTGCCTTATCCGACGCGCCACGGCGTTATAGCTCAGTTGGTTAGAGCGAACGACTCATAATCGTTAGGTCCCTGGTTCAAATCCAGGTAACGCCACCATCCTCTCCCTTTTTCGTATGACGATATGCCTGCTGGGCTGGCACTGGCCACCTGCGCTTGGGTTGCACGCGGGGCTGGAAGGGATAGAAGATAGCCCATGCCCCGCGCAGGCCTGAGCAGATGAAAGCAGCCTTATGACCACGGAAAACTTCGTTCACGAGATCAACGTCACTTGGGGCGATTGTGACCCGGCGCAGATCGCCTATACCGCGCGGCTGCCCTATTTTGCGCTGGATGCGATCAACGCATGGTGGGAGGCGCATTTCGATGGCGATGGTTGGTTCCAACTGCAGATCGACCGCAACATCGGCACGCCTTTTGTGAACCTTTCGATGGACTTTCGCAGCCCGGTCACGCCACGGCACAAGCTGATGTGCGAAACCTATCCGACGCGGCTCGGCAACAAATCCATCACCTTCGGCATGAAGGCGCGGCAGAACGGGGTGCTGTGTTTCGAGGGTTCGTTCACCTGCGTCTTTACCATCGCGGATGTGTTCAAAAGCCAATCCGCGCCCGAAGAGTTGGCCCGCGTGATCAAACCTTTGGTCCGCGCTGACCTCGCCTGAGGCAATTGCGCCGCGCGCAGTTGAAGTTCCCCCGATTGCAGCGTCTTATCGCGCAGCACATTGAGGGAGACGAAGATGACGATCAGGACTGCGGTAATCGGATTGGGGATCATGGGCCGGCGCATGGCCGAGAACATGGTGCTGCACCCCGACTTCACGGTCACCACCATGTGGGATCCCGAGCCAGCGGCCTGCGCCGCCGCGCAAGAGGTCGCGCCGGGTGCAGCAGTATCCGCCACGGCATCCGAGGCGATGGCCGATGTCGATTTGGTCTACCTCGCCTGCCCCCCGGTGCCGCGCAAAGCCTATGCGCTTGAGGCAGCGGCAGCGGGCAAGGCGATCTTCCTCGAAAAGCCGCTCGGCGTGGACATCGCGGAAAGTCGTGCGTTGGTGGCCGAGTTGCAGGCTGCAGGCGTCCCGGCGGCGGTGAATTTCACCCAAGCAGCGGGGGCGGCGCTGACCGATCTGACGCGGTCGATCAAAGAGGGTGCGCTAGGGGATCTCTGTGGTATCGACATCATCGTGACCTATCCGGCCTGGCCCCGTGCGTGGCAGGTGGATGCGGATTGGCTGCGCTTAGCCGCTGAGGGCGGCATGACCCGCGAGGTGATCTCGCATTTCCTTTTCCTGAGCGAGCGTGTGCTGGGGCCGCTGACCCTGCAATGGGCCCATGCGGAATACCCCGACGCCAAACTTTGCGAGACCCATGTCGCCGCACGGCTGGTCAATGCCGAGGGCTTGCCGGTTTCGATCCTTGGCTCTGTTGGTGGCGTGCAGCCGGACCGGCAGGAGGTGACGGTGAAAGGGGCCAAGGCCAGCCGGCGCATCTCGGAATTCTCCATCGACACCGTCTCGACCGGAGAGGCATTCGCGCCGACCAACAGCAGCCCCACCGACACCCGCGCCACCAGCTTGAAAGCGCAGCTTGACGACATGGCGCTTCTGATAGACGGCGGCCCGAGCCGACTGGCCACACCAGCAGAGGCGTTGCGCGTGCAGGAGCTTATCGAAGGCATTTTGGCCAACCGGGGGACACAGTCATGACCGCCACCTTGCAGTCATCGCCTGAAACCTGCCACTGGGGCTATTTCGAGGCCAGCCGCCCGCCTGCGCTGACCATCCAAAGCAGCGACGAGGTGATCATCAACACCGTCTCTGGCGCGCCGAACTGCCTGCCGCCCGAAGGCTTCCATGTGCCGCCGGAACTTTACGACATCCACAAGGTAGGCCCGCCGCCGATGCCCGGCCATATCCTGACGGGCCCGGTGGCCGTCGAAGGCGCGATGCCCGGGGATGTGCTGAAAGTCGATATCCTTGATGTCGCGCTGCGGCAGGACTGGGGGTATAACTTCATCCGTCCTTTGGCAGGCACGCTGCCGCAGGATTTCACTGAGACCTATCACACTAACATCCCACTCGACGCGGAGGGAGGCACCGCCCGTCTGCCTTGGGGGCTGGAACTGCCCTTGGCCCCGTTCTTTGGCGTCATGGCCGTGGCACCGCCGCCGGAATGGGGTCGGATCGCCACCATTGAGCCGCGCAAGCATGGCGGCAATCTGGATAACAAGGAACTGGTGGCGGGCAGCACGCTTTACCTACCCATCTTCAACGAAGGGGCGCTGTTTTCTTGCGGGGATGGGCACGGTGCACAGGGCGATGGGGAGGTCTGCGTCACGGCGATTGAAACGGCGCTACAGGGGCGCTTTCGTCTGACCGTGTTGAAGGACCGCACACTCAGCTATCCGCAGGCCGAGACGCCGAGCCATGTGATCACCATGGGCATGGCCCCCGACCTTGATCGTTGTGCCGAGATGGCTCTGCAGGACATGATCGCGCTGGTGTCTGAGCGTGCGGGGATCAGCCGTGAGGATGCCTATGTGCTCTGTTCGCTGGCCGGGGATCTGCGCATCACCCAGACGGTGAACCGCGAAAAGGGCGTGCATATGATGATGGCGAAAGAGTTGATTGGCGGGTAACTGCGCCGCCGCGCAAAGAAAAAGGGCCGCATCGCTGCGGCCCTTTCGCGTTTCTACCTAGTGGCAGATCACTCTTCTGCCCATGCCATCCGCGCCGGGTGGTATTCAAACCCGATGTGGTGCGCGGCGCCGACCAACCCTTCGCGGGTGTGGTTATAGAGCGAGCGCCAGTAAGGCTGGATCGTGACGCCATCGTCTTGCAGCATCTTCTCACCCTTCGCCATGATCTCGCGACGGGCTTCGACATCGGCTGTGGCCAGCGCCTCAGATAGCAGGGCGTCGAACTCGGGGTTGGCATAGCCAAACTCGTTCCACGCCTCGCCCGAGCGGTAGGCCAGCGCCCAGATCTGCACGCCCAGAGGCCGCGCGTTCCAGTTGGTGGAGGAGAAGGGATATTTCACCCAGTCGTTCCAGAAGGTCGAGCCGGGCAGGATGGTGCGTTTGACCTTGATGCCCGCGTCACGCAGCTGCGCGGCCACGGCATCGGTCGTGTCCTTGCGCCATGCATCGTCGATCGAGAAGAGCTCATGCTCATAGTCCGCCATCCCGGCTTCTTCCATCAGCGCGCGGGCGGCTTCGGGATCGGTCTTGGGCGGTTCGACCTCTGCATATTCAGGGTGCATCGGGCCGACGTGGTGGTTTTCGGCCACAATCCCACGGCCGGCATAGCCCAGTTCCAGCAGCACGGCGTTGTCGACCGCCAGTTGCAGCGCGTTGCGCACACGCTTGTCTTCGTAAGGCTTCATGCCGTCGATTTCGGCCAGTTGGTTGGGGCGGATCACGATGGTCGCCGCGGTGGCGATCTCGTTCTCGACCCAACCGTCGAGCGTGCTCATCACGTCGATGTATTCGCCTTCCATGGAGTAGAAAGCGTCGACCTCTTCGGCCTCGGCAGCGGCGATCCATGCGGAAGGGTCGGTGCCGTAGTCGATGTATTCCAAACGGTCGATGTAGGGCCCGCCAAAGACTTCAGTGCCCCACCATGTGTGGTCGGGGTTCTTCACCAACACGCTTTTCACGCCCACTTCGAGCGATTCGGGCAGGTAGGGGCCGGTGCCCTTGGGGTTGTCCAACATGGTGTCGGGGTCGAAACCCTCGGGCGTGATCGCGGCGGGGTAGTCGGCCATGCCGGGGATCAGCGTGATGTCGGATTTGGGCAGCGTGAGCTTGACGGTGTGGTCGTCCACCACCTCGATCGCGCCTTCGATGGCCTTGCCGGTTTCTTCGTCCACCAGCGTGGCGAAACGGCCCGCCATGGAGTTGCCTTCGAGCGATTTATCGCACCAGCCTTCGATGTTGCGTGCCACGTCCTGCGCGGTGAAGGCGGTGCCGTCGTTCCATGTCACGCCCTTGCGAACGTTCAGCGTGTATTCGGTAGCGTCGTCGCTGATCTCCCAGCTTTCCAGTAAGCCGGGGGTGAAGGTGCCGTCGTTTTCCCAGATGGCGAGGTATTCCAACCAGCCGCGGCTGAAGTTGGCAATTTGCGACCAGTCATAGGTGCGCGGGTCTTTCAGGGCACGCACCTCCATCTGCATCCGCACGGTGCCGCCTTCCTTGAGGTTGGCATGGGCCGCCGCACGCGCGGGCGCGGCCATGCCAAGCATCCCGTAAGCTGTGGCGGACGTGGCCCCGAAGGCGCTTGCAATCGCCAGAAACTCGCGTCTGTTGACGGGGTCTTTCTTGGCGTTCTCGGCTGATGTCAGCACGGATTGCGGCAGCGGTTTTCCGGTGCGTGTCAAAAATTCCATGATTTTCCTCTCTGTTGGTGCGCTGGCCGGGGCCATCGCGGATCCCCACTTTAAGGGTGGGGTAGGTGATGCAGTTGACCTGCTTTTGTCGCCTCTTGAGGTGGGCGCGGGGTGTTTAGTCTGCCGATCAGGCGCGTTGCGTCAAGCCTGTCGCGGGAAGTTGAGCAGAAAGCTAGCGCAGGAAACCGTCCCGGCAAGCGGGGTTGCCGGGAAATATCACTTCTAAAATGGCGGTTTAGGCCAGATCACGCGCCGCTTTGAAAAGCGTCTCAAGCCGGGCGGGGTCGCCGACCTCATTGGCCAGCATCAGCACCAATCGCGCGTTCAGGGCGTGGCTTTCCGCCTCGCTCAGCCCTTCGTGAGCGGCCATGAGCGCAGCATAGACGGTGTCGCCCTCGGTGCCGAGGTTGTCTTGAAGGATCATGCGGCGGCTCCTTTCGCGCAGTCCAAAGCGCGGTCAAAGGCACGGGCGATCGCGGCCCTGTCGGGCTGGTCAAAGACGGCACAGACATGGCCATCGGGGCGCAGCAGATAAAGGAACCCGCTGCCATAGCGCCGCTGCGCGTGGCCGTCCTTGCCCTGAAAACAGGGGTAGGCCTCCTGCGATTGATCGATACCGATCCGGGCAAGGCCGGGGAGGTCGGGGGCGGTGATCTCGCCCACGGCGAGCAGGATGAACTGGCCCTGAACTTCGCCCAGCAGCCAGCAATCCCCTGCAGGCCCCGTCAGCGGCGCGTCGATCAGCGCGCTGCCGGGGCGCAGGGGGGCGTCGCCTCCAGTTTGCAGCGGGCTATGGGCCAGCGTGCAGGGTTGTGAGAGGCGGCCTGAGTTAATCAGTTTGCGGGCGAAAGGATGACGCGCGGCGAGGGTCAGCACCTCATTGCGAAACAGGGTTTCGATGGGCGATTTGGGGGTCATGAAATTCGTCGCGCGGGCGGAGTTGCGCATGTTCTCATCCGCGCCATGCCCGCGTTCGATGTCATAGCTCTCGATCAGGGTGGTGGGCGCGTCGCCCTGCACGACAGCAGCGAGCTTCCAGCCGAGGTTGTCGACATCTTGCACCCCGCCATTGCCGCCCCGCGCCCCGAAGGGGCTGACCACATGGGCGCTGTCGCCGACAAAGACGACGCGGCCCTGCACGAACCTCTCCAGCCGCGCGCAGCGGAACTTATAGACGCTCATCCAATCCAGTCGGAAAGGCGCATCGCCCAGCATCTGCTTCAGGCGGGGCAAGACTTTCTCTTCGGTCGCCTCGGCCTTCGGGTCGGTCTCTGGCCCCAGTTGCAAGTCGATGCGGTAGATGTTGTCGGGCTGTTTGTGCAGCAGGGCGGATTGGCCGTTGTGAAAGGGCGGGGCGAACCAGAACCAACGCTCGGGCGTGTCATGGTCGCCAAAGGGGGAGGTTTCCATCTCTACGTCTGCGATCAGGAAATGTTCGTCGAATGTTTGGCCCTCGAAAGGCAGGTTCATGCGTTTGCGGGTGGCGGAGCCTGCGCCATCGCAGGCGATGTACCAGTCGGTTTTCAGCTGATACGGGCCGTCCGGCGTCTCAACAGTCAGTTCAACGTGATCGGCGTGGCCTTTGTGATCGGTCACCTTGTTGAGAAACCGCAGGTCGATCAGGTCGGGGAAATCTTGTGCGCGTTCAACAAGGTACTCTTCGACATAGTATTGCTGGAGGTTCACGAAGGCCGGGTATTTATGCCCCGGCTCGGGCAGCAGATCGAAGTTATAGACCTCCTTCTCGCCGTGAAACTGGCGGCCCACTTTCCATGTTACGCCTTTCTCCAGCATCCGCTCGCCGATGCCCAGCCTGTCGAAAATCTCCAACGTCCGTTTCGCCCAGCAAATCGCGCGAGAGCCGAGCGAGACGACATTGTTGTCATCCAGCACGACCGATTTGACCCCGCGCAGGGCCAAGTCCACCGCCATGGCCAGCCCAATGGGGCCGGCGCCCACGATCACCACCGGGTGCCGTGGCTCGGGCTCGGTCAGGCCGGGCGGGGGGCTGTAGGGAAAGGGGGTGTAGGCATAGGCCATGGCGGTTTCCTCAGACAAGAGCGCGCAAAAGCAGCAGGACAAGCAAGGCCAGCGTTGTCAGCGTCACCCGTCGGCGCGACTTGCGGTGCTCTGGCGCGCGCAGCATCTTTGACCAAACCTGTGCGGTATCACGCAGCCCGGCGTAGGGCTGCCCGCTCCGGCGCGCAGCTTGGCGGCGGTGATCCATCACCAGTGCAAAGACCAGATAGAACCAGAGCGCCAGCGCCAGTATGATCAGGGCAGTAAGAAGCGCGGGCAGCGGCATCAGTCCGACAGCGCCTCCCACATCTCTTTGTCGCGCTTAGCCGTCCAGATGCGCGGCGTGTCGATGTCGAGCGCCTCGTCATAGGCGCGGGCGACGTTGAAGGGCAGGCAGTGCTCATAGATTGCATAGTCGCCGAACTTAGGGTCGCATTCGGCGCGCACGGCGTCCCATGCCTCTTTCAAGGTGCCGCCGCGCAGGGCCACGCGGGCCGCCGGACGGTAGGTGGAGCGCACGAAGTCAGCGGTGCTGTCAATCGCTGCATTGACCATTTCGCGGCCAACCAGCGCGTCGCCGCGACCCGGCGCGATGGCGTCGAGGTCAAAGGCGCGTATGCGTTCCAGCGTGCCGGGCCAGTCGTGGAAATGCCCGTCGCCGCAGTAGCAGGCGGAGTGGTATTCGACGATGTCACCCGTGAACATGACGTTCTGATCGGGCACATAGATCACCGCATCCCCTGCCGTATGGGCGCGACCCAGTTGCATAATGTCGACCCGGCGTTTGCCCAGATAGACGCTCATCCGCCCGTTGAAGGTGGTGGTGGGCCATGTCAGGCCCGGGATGCTTTCATGGCCTTCAAACAGACGCGGGAAGCGTTCAAACTCGCTGTCCCAATCTTCTTGGCCGCGTTCAGCAACCATGGCGCGGGCCTTTTCGGACATGATGATCTGCTGCGCGCCAAAGGCCGAGGCCCCCAACACGCGCACGGCGTGGTAGTGGGTCAGCACCACATGGCTGATCGGTTTGTCGGTGACCGAGCGCACACATTCGATCACCTTATTCGCCAAGCGCGGGGTGGCCTGCGCTTCGATGATCATCACGCTGTCGTCGCCGATGATGACGCCAGAGTTTGGATCGCCCTCGGCGGTGAAGGCGTAAAGTCCCACGCCCACCTCGGTGAAGGAGATTTCCTTTTCGGTCATGTCGCCTTGGGATGCGAATGGCTTGGCCATGTGATGTCCTTCTGTCTTGGTTCGCCTGCGCGGTTGCGCGGCCTGTTCAGGAAAAGTCGATTGCCGGGCGGATTTTGCCGGTGCAACAGCCGAAACCCACGCGGAAGCCGTCGCCCTGCGCGTGGCCGGTAAGGGTTAGCGTGTCGCCGTCTTCGACAAAGCTGCGGCTACTGCCGTCTGCGAGGGTGATCGGCTCCTTGCCGCCCCATGACAGTTCCAACAGCGACCCGCGCTGTGATTTTTCAGGGCCGGAGATGGTGCCGGACCCGAGCAGATCGCCCGCGTTCATCGCGCAGCCTGAAGAGGCGTGATGCGTCAACTGCTGCGCGGCGGAGTAATACATCTCGCGGTAATTGGTGCGGGCGATTTCTTCGGCTGCGCCCCCCTCGGGCTGGAGCATCACCGAAAGGTCAATGTCATAGAGGCCGGGTTTGGTTTCGCGCAGGTAGGGCAGGAGGTCCTTCTCGCGCTCAGGTGCCGAGGTGCGGAACGGCTCAAGCGCGTCGCGGGTCACGATCCAAGGTGAGATCGATGTGGCAAATGCCTTGGCCTGAAAGGGGCCGAGGGGTTGGTATTCCCACGCCTGAATGTCCCGCGCTGACCAGTCGTTGAGCAGGACGTAGCCAAAGATCATCTCGTCTGCTTGGTCGATGGTGATGGGCTGGCTCATCTCGGTCGAGGTGCCGACGATCGCGCCCATCTCCAACTCAATGTCGAGTTTCTGGCAGGGACCGAAATGGGGCATCTCGGCGTCGGGGGCTTTCAACTGGCCATTGGGCCGTGTGATGTCGGTCCCCGAAACGACGACGGTAGAAGCGCGGCCATTGTAGCCAATGGGAATGTGCAGCCAGTTCGGCGGCAGGGCATTCTCCGCCCCGCGAAACATCGTGCCGACATTGGTCGCGTGATGCTTACCTGCGTAGAAATCCGTATATTCCGAGACCATCATCGGCATGTGGAGCCGCGCTTCGTCCATCGGCACCAGATGCGGTGCGACGGCGGCCTGATCCGGGGCATCGGCGCTGAGCAGCTCCACCAGCCGCGCACGCAACGACGCCCATGCCGCAGGGCCAAGGTCCATCACATCGTTCCAATAGGGCACATCGAACACCGGTTCTTCGGCGAGGGTGATCAGCCCCTCTTCCTCCAAAGCGGCCATGTCGAGGATCTGATCGCCAATCGCCACGCCACAGCGCGCTTCCAGCCGGTTGGTCGTGAAAACGCCATAAGGCAGGTTGTTGAGGGGGAAATCGGTATCAGCGCTGTTGGCGCTTTCCACCCAAGAGGTCATCAGGGTCATGTCGGTCCTTTCAGGGGGCAGGCGGGCTTATTTCTTGCCCGGCGTGCCGTCGAATTTCTTTTCTAAGCTCTCCCAGCAGTCGATGTAGTCATCCTGCAAGGGCGCTTCCTTGGCGGCGAATTCGGTCAGGTGCTGCGGGAAGCGAGTCTCGAACATGAAGGACATCGTGTTGTCGAGCTTATGGGGCTGCAGGTCAGCGTTCGACGCGCCCTCAAAGGCGTTCCGATCCGGCCCATGCGGCAGCATCATGTTGTGCAGAGACATCCCGCCGGGGATAAAGCCCTTGGGTTTGGCGTCATACTGACCGTGAATATTGCCCATCAGCTCAGACATGATGTTCTTGTGGTACCACGGCGGGCGGAAGGTATCTTCGGCCACCATCCAGCGGTCGCGGAAAAGCACGAAGTCGATATTGGCCGTCCCCTCCACGCCCGAGGGCGCGGTCAGCACGGTAAAGATCGACGGGTCGGGATGGTCAAACAGCACCGCGCCCACGGGGCAATAGGTGTTCAGGTCGTATTTCACCGGGGCGTAGTTGCCATGCCACGCCACCACGTCGAGCGGCGAATGCCCGATCTTGGTTTCATGGAACTGGCCGCACCATTTGATCGTCACGGTCGAGGGCGCCTCGCGGTCTTCAAACGCTGCCACGGGGGTCTTGAAATCGCGTGGGTTCGCCATGCAGTTGGCACCAATCGGGCCGCGCCCGGGCAGGTGGAACTTCTGGCCGTAGTTCTCGCAAACAAACCCCCGCGCCGGACCGTCAATCACTTCGACACGGTAGACCAGCCCGCGCGGGATGATGGCGATCTCTTGCGGGGCGATGTCCATGACGCCCAACTCGGTGCAAAAGCGCAGTGTGCCTTCCTGCGGGACGATCAGCAACTCGCTGTCGGCGGAGTAGAAGTAACTGTCCACCATACTATCGGTGACCAGATAGATATGGCTCGCCATGCCGATCTGCGTGTTCACATCCCCCGCCGTGGTCATGGTGCGCATGCCGGTGAGCCATGTCAGCGGCGCGTCGGAATGCGGGACCGGATCCCAGCGGTATTGGCCAAGGCTGGTGACATCCTGCGGCTGATGCGGCGCGGACTTCCAATAGGGCAGATCGATCCGCGTGTAGCGCGACGAGTGTTTGACCGAAGGCCGGATGCGGTAGCACCACGTGCGCTCGTTCTGATGAGACGGCGCGGTAAAAGCGGTGCCTGAGAGCTGTTCGCCATAGAGCCCGTAGTTGCATTTCTGCGGAGAGTTCATGCCCTGCGGCAGCGCGCCGGGCAGGGCCTCCGTCTCAAAATCATTGCCAAAACCGGGCATATAACCCGGATGCGTGCCCAAGGTGGACGCCGCGCTGGTCATCGTCGTTGGCTTTGAATGGCTGGTCATCTGTGCCCCCTTGCAGAATCTGTTGCGACTGTAATAGTTGGATTTGTAACTAACAAGCGGTGTAGCATGGCGGACGACGACTTTCAGCTTCAGTATTTTCTGCCCTACCTGTTGAACCAAGCGGCAGAGGCCTCTTCGCTTGAGTTTCAGCAGATCTACAAAAGCCGCTATGGGATGCTGCGCACCGAATGGCGGGTGCTGTTCCACCTCGGGCTCTACGGGCAACTCACGGCGAGTGAGATCGGCCAGCGCGCGCGGATGCATAAGACCAAGATCAGCCGCGCCGTGCACCGCCTGACGGAGCGGCGCTTTGTCACCCGCACCCGCGACGATGGGGATCGCCGGGTAGAGCATCTGTCGCTGACCCGGCAGGGCCAAGCGGCCTATGACGATCTGCGCGCGGTGGCGCAGCGCTATAATGCCGCGCTCATGGACACGCTCGACCCCGCCGAGGCGGCGGTGCTGCGGCGGGCGCTGCTCAAGCTTTCGGATGTGGCGCAGGGGGGCTTTACTTAGGCTGCGGAAATCGCCACCGATGGCGCATGACCGATCAGACCAAAGGCCTCCTGCTCACCTTTCTTGGGGTGATGTGCATCGTTCCCGAAGCGCTTTTCGTGCGCGTCATCGACGCGCCGATGCTGACGCTGGCGTTCTGGAAAGTGACCCTCGTGGGATTGGCGATTGGCACAGGGTTGCTACTGGCCCAAGGCACCGCGCCCTTCCGCGCCCTGCGCCGCGCGGGGTGGGCCAGCGCGATTTACGTCGGCGGCGTGGCCTGCGCCGGGGTCGGATTTGTGCTGGCGGTGCGCCTGACTTCGGTGGCGAATGTGGTCTTCATCCTCGCCTCACTGCCGGTCTTCGCGGCGATCTACAGCAAGGTTTTTCTGGGCGAGCCGATCAGCCGACGCATGTTCTTTACCATCGCGGCGGTGCTGGCCGGGCTTGCCGTGATTGCCTTTGGCTCGGGCGAGACCGAAAATGCCTCGCACGCGGGGGACCTGCTGGCGCTGTCGATCTCGGCGATCTTTGCCGGGGCGTTGACCGCGGCGCGCCACGCGCGCGCGGTGTCGATGGTGCCGGCGGTCGCGCTGGCCTATCTGCTGGCCGGCGCGGTGCTGCTGCCCGTGGCGCAGCCCCTGCAAATGCCCGCCGCAGAACTGCCGCAGATGCTGCTCTACGCGGTCTTTATGGCCGCCAGCGCGGGGCTCATCGCGCTTGGGCCACGCTATATCTCAAGCGCCGAAGTCGGTCTGCTGGTCCTGTTGGAATCCGTGCTCGCCCCGCTGCTAGTCTGGGCGGTGCTGGGCGAAGACCCGGGTGTCTACGCGCTGATCGGCGGCGGCATCGTCGTGGGAGCGCTGTTCCTGTCGAACCTCATTGCCTTGTCACGCCGTCGCCGTGTCGTGCCGCCGCTGCCTCATCACTAACCTCAAAAGTCGGGGGAAACGCCCGGCAGGTCCAATGCCTTGATCAATTCGCGCAGTTCCTGACGCGCAGCGATGTTGGAGATATTGAGCTGTTTCACCCCGATATCTTTGAGGTCCAGCAGCGTCAGTCCGCGCGGAAAAAGCTCCCGAAAGATCACCCGCTCATTGAACCCCGGTGCAGTGCGAAAGCCGATCCGCTTGCTGAGATTGGCAATCGCCCGCTCCATCTTTTCTTTGTTCACCATCCGCTGCGCACCCAGACGATTGCGTACCACAACCCAGTCAATCGCCGAAAGCCCGGCCTGCGCACGCAGCTGCCGCGCATTCCAAACCATCTCGGAATAGACCGACGGCCCGGTGATTTTTTCCCCATTGGCATCGATATGGGCCAAGAGGTCAAAGTCGATGAAACTGTCGTTAAGCGGGGTGATCAGCGTGTCCGCCAGCGAATGCGCGACCTGGCTCAACCGGGTATGAGAGCCGGGACAGTCGATCAGAATGAAATCATTGTCCGGCTCTAACTCCGCCACCGCCGCGCTGATGCGGTGGTCATACATGTTCTCGCCGGGGCGCAGGCTGCTGGCCTCCACATCCGGCAATTCGCAAAGCGTCGGACTGGCAAGCGTCAGACCGGACTCGCGTATGAAATTACGGCGGTTCTCGATATAGCGGCCAAAGGTCCGCTGCCGCAGGTCGAGGTCCAGCCCGCTGACCTTATGGCCAAGTCGCGCCAAGGCCGTCGCCACATGCATGGAAACGGTCGATTTGCCCGCGCCGCCTTTTTCGTTACCGACGACGATTATATGCGCCATACTGCTGTCCCTTCGCGCCTGCCCTTCAAAGCAGGATATTGTTGAGCCGCACTATATGTAGGGTTCACGCCTTTGGAAAGTGGCGAGGCGGCTTGTTCAGCCCGACCGTGGCAGCGCTGCCGCGTTTGGACAACAGAGGGATTTGCCCTATTTTCACTATCTAAGGCGCAGTGTAACACCGCGCCTTACCGCCCTGACTGGCGGTCCAAGCAACCGTTCAATCAAGGCCCCCTTATGGCAGATCACAACCCCGGCACAGCCAGCAGTTCAAAACCGACGACCGCGCGCGGCGTGCTGCCGTCTTTGGGCGCAGTGATCGCGGAATTCGCGCTTGTCTGCCTGCTGGTGGCTCTGGTGCCGGTCACGGTCTACCTTGATACAGCCGTTCTGGGCGATGGCGTCTCCGAAGACTCGCTGACAGAACATCTGCACAATACCTTCCTCGCCATTGCGGCCGCCATCTTCATGCTGGGCGCTTACAAACATGTGGGCATGCGGGGGTATCTCACGCTGGTGGCCACGCTCTTCGCCTGCATGTTCCTGCGCGAATATGACGCCGCGCTCGACCGTATCCAGCACGGCTTCTGGATTTACCCCGCTCTCGTGACACTGGCCGTGGGCAGCTTCATCGCTTGGCGCAACCGCGGCACGACGCTCCTGCCGATGCTGCACCATCTACAAACCCGCTCTGCCACCTTTGTCTATATCGGCGTGGTTCTGCTGCTCTTTTTCTCGCGGACCTTCGGCACCGGTGCTTTGTGGGAGGCCGTTATGGGTGCCGCCTATGATCCCCAAGTCAAAACCACCGTCCAAGAAGGCACCGAACTGCTCGCCTACCTGCTGATCGCCTACGGTGCGGTGCTTTCGCACCTGCACGGCTACGGCGCCCAAGCCGCCCTCCAAGAGCGCCGCCTCTAACCCCGGCAGCCTATCTGCGCGCCGTTCTCCACCGACGCGCAGCCCTCCCTCATTTCATCCTTTTAAAAATACCGCCGCACCGCCTGCCAAATACGCCCGGTCCCGGCCCCATCACCCGCAAACGCAAAAGGCGCGACCCATAGGGGCCGCGCCTTTGCATTCGCAATGTAGGGTAGGCTTAGAAGCCCAGACCTGCATATTTGTTCTTGAACTTCGACACGCGGCCGCCGGTGTCCATGATGCGGCCAGTGCCGCCGGTCCACGCGGGGTGCACGGAAGGGTCGATGTCAAGCGACAGCTGGTCGCCTTCTTTGCCCCATGTCGATTTCATTTCCACAACAGTGCCGTCGGTCATTTTGACGTTGATGATGTGGTATTCGGGATGTGTATCGGTTTTCATCGACCAGTCCTTTATGCGTTCGCGCGGGGCTTGTAGTGAGCGTTTTCGACGATCCGTGCGGATTTGCCGCGACGGCTGCGCAGGTAGTACAGCTTGGCGCGACGAACGCGGCCACGGCGCACAACGGTGATGCTGTCGATATTGGTCGAATGCAGCGGGAATACACGTTCCACGCCTTCGCCAAAGGAAATTTTACGCACGGTGAAAGACCCGGCGATGCCGTGGCCGTTCTTGCGCGAAATGCAGACGCCTTCGTAGTTCTGCACACGGGTGCGGGTGCCTTCGGTGACTTTAAAGCCAACACGAATGGTGTCACCAGCACGGAAGTCGGGGATCTCTTTCCCCAGTTCGGCGACTTGTTCCGCCTCGATCTCTGCGATCAGGTTCATCTGACCTATCTCCTATGATGTTCGCGGTATTCCACGAAATTATGTCGCGACCCAGAGCTTCGGGTTCTATCGGGCAGCGCCGGGATCAATCTTGATCACAAGGGCCCCCGCCGGAGGTATCGTCGTCATTGCTTTATTCGCTTGCGCCGTAACGCAAAGCACCGGAGCCGCCAAAGCGATTCCGGATGCGCGGGGTATAGGGGGCAATCGTTAAAGGATCAAGGGGGCTCTCGCCGCCTTGATCCCCAGTTTTGTAGCTCAGCGCGTCAGGCCAGCGCAATCACGCCCAAAACAACGAGCAGGAAAAGCACCAACACGATGCCGATCAGCACTTTTGCCCCGGTCATCGCAGCCCCCGACACGCGGCCAAAACCCAAGAGAGCCGCCACAGCAGCGACGATCAGCAGAATGAGAATAAGTTCAAGCATTTGGTTTCTCCCTCCAATATGGGGGATCAACGCGCCGCGCGGGGGCGGGTTCCCTGGGGGCTGCGCGGTTAATCTTTGCCCTCAAACGCGGCCCACATGTCGGGGCGGCGTTTGCGGGTCAAGTCTTCGGCCTGCGCCTGCCGCCATTCGGCGATCTCGCCATGGTTGCCAGACATCAGAACGGGGGGAATCTCGCGCCCCTCCCATTCGGCGGGGCGGGTGTATTGCGGGTGTTCCAGCAGTCCCGAGGCATGGCTTTCTTCTTCGATGCTCTCGGCATTGCCCAAAACGCCAGGCAAAAGGCGCACGGTGGCGTCGATCATCGCCTGGGCGGCCAGCTCGCCACCCGTCATGACGAAATCGCCCAAGCTCACCTCAGTGATGCCGAAATGTTCGATCACCCGTTCATCGACTCCTTCAAACCGCCCGCAGAGCATCGTCACCCCTGCGCAGCTTGCCAAATCGCGCGCCATTGCCTGATCGAACCGTCGCCCGCGCGGTGACATATAAAGGATCGGCCAGCGCCCATGGGCGTGGCTTTGCGCACGCGCCAAGGCCGGGCCAACCACATCAGCGCGCATCACCATGCCCGCCCCGCCGCCAGCGGGGGTATCGTCGACATTGCGGTGTTTGCCGATGCCAAAGTCGCGCAGGTCGTGGGTGTGCAACTGCCAGCGGCCTTCGTGCAGCGCCTTTCCGGTCAGGCTGGCCCCCAACACGCCGGGGAAGAGATCGGGAAACAACGTCACGATCCGCGCCTGCCAGACATCAGCGTAATCGGGCGTATCTTGCATCAGGGCACGAGGTTTCAGACTGGGGCGTGCGCTTTGGCGTCCGTGGGAGCGGGTGGGTTTCATGCGGTTCCTGCCTGTTGCAATAGGGCGGTCTTGGCGCGGCGGCGCGCCTCGGGGTCATCGGCGTGTTGGCGGTTGGCGTCAAGCAGAGCCTGCAAAAGATCCGCAGGCAATCGCTGGTTTGCGGGCGGTGGCAGAGTTAACTGCTTCAAAAGGTCTTGCGGTAACTCACATAGGTCGAGGAGGGGAGTCGCTGGCCCGAGCGGCAGATCGCGACAATCCTCCAGCCGTGTCTGGTGTACCGAGCAGGGTAGGCGATGGGTGATCTCTTGAACCATCGCGTCCAAGTCCGACGAAGGGGCATAGCGGGCAGTAAAGCCAGCAAGGTCGAGCGTCATCGACGAGGCTTTGACATGCTCCCAATAGGCCGAGGCGATCCACTCCGCCGGGGTTCGGGTGGAGAGGTAGACTATAATCTCGGCTTGGGGAAAACGCTGGCGCAGGCTGCGGATGAAGATCTCCAGCAACTCGGGTGCGGCGCTGTAATCGGCCAGATCGCTCCGGCCCGGCAGGTGGCCTGCCAGTTCCTCAGCCGAGAGGATCAGCGTGCGGCGCGGCATCTGGGGCAGGCCGTCGAGCAGGGTCTCGAACCGATGTTCGGCTTTCAACAGCGTGAGCGGATCGCGCCATGTGGAATAGCCGCGCGTGGCGTGCAGCAGGTCTTTCATATGCCAGCGCAAGCGCAGCGCGATATGGGGTTTCAAGGCGGTGCGGTTGGCGCGGAGGGTGGCCTGAAGGGAACTGGTCCCGGTCTTGTGAAAGCCGGGGTGCAGGATGATCCGGCGGGGCATCATCCGGCTCCGGTCTCAGCCATCCGTACCATCCGGCAACACGCCCAGGGGCGGGTCGGCGACGATACGGCCTGAGGCGAGATCGACAGTCGGCACGGCGGCTTTGGTGAAGGGCAGGAATGTCGTGGCAGAGGTGCCCGCCAGTTGCAACTCCAACAGATCATCGGCACCGTGGTTCTGCACCGTCTTCACCCGCCCCAGCAGTGTGCCGCCAGTATCATAGACCTCAAGCCCGATCAGATCGGCGTGGTAGAATTCATCATCCGGCAGGCTTGGCAGTTGATCCCGAGCCGCGAACAGCGACAGGCCGCGCATCTCATCGGCCTCTTCTTTCGTCGTGATTTCGGCAATTCGAGCGGCGAAACCGTTTTTGACCTGATGCAATAGGGCAAGGTTGAAGGTCCGGCTGCTGTCTTCGGTGTAAAGCGGGCGGTAGGTCTCGATATCCTCTGGTGCCGCGCAATAGCTTTTCACGCGGACTTCGCCGCGCACGCCGTAGGCACCGGCGATGGCACCGACGCAGATCAGGTCTTGGTCACTCATTGCAACAACTCCGAATTGACACAGATCGTCCCGGTCCATTCCCCGGCACCGGTTTTGCATTCGTCCTGCATTAACTGCCGGTCATAGCGGATGCCAAGGACAAAGCCGAGCACCAGCACGGCCAGAAGGAACAGTAGTTTTCTCATCAACGGGTCTCGATCTTCAGGCTTGGGGCGCGGGTCTCCCAGCCCTTGGTTTCCAGTTCCGGCTTCAGGCTGTTGTCTTCGGGCCAGCCCATGCAAAGATAGGCCACCAGCGACCAGTCCTTTGGAACGGCAAGATTACGGTTCAGCCGCGCAGGGTCAAGCACGGAAACCCAGCCCAGCCCAAGGCCATGGGCGCGGGCGGTGAGCCATAGATAGTTGATCGCACCCACCACGGAATAGCGGCGCATTTCTGGCATGGTTCCGGCGCCAAGGCCGCTGCCCTTGTCGGTGCTGTCATCGCAGTAGATCGCCAATTGCTCCGGCGCATCGCTCATGCCTGAAAGCTTAAGCCCGGCATAAAGCGCGGCCTTCTCGCCGTCATATCCGGCAAGGGCGCGGGCATTGGCTGTTTCGAAATTCTCAAGCGCGGCTTGGCGCGCGGTGTCGGATGTTACGCGGATGATCCGCCACGGTTCCGACAGGCCCACAGAAGGGGCGAGGGTAAAGCTGTCGAGGCAGGTTTGCACCAGCGCCTCGTCCAGCGGGTCTGTGCGAAAGCGGCGCACGTCGCGCCGCCATCGCATCAGGTCGTGCAGCCCGGCACGGAAGTCTTCAGAGAATGCATCCATGCCGGGCGCTCGCGGCTTATTCTGCGGAAGCTTCTTCGGCAGGTGCGTTGGCAGCTTCGGCAGCGGCAGCGGCTTTGTCGGCCTTTTCCTGCACGCGCTCTTGGGCTTTCTTGCCCGGTGTGCCCTTCTTGGGGTTGTTACGCTCGGTCTTTTCGCGAACGCCAGCGGCTTCCAGCATGCGGACAACGCGCTCGGTCGGCTGGGCGCCCTTGGCGATCCATGCTTCGATCTTTTCAACGTCCATTTTCACGCGGTCTTCGCTGTCTTTGGGCAGCAGCGGGTTGTATGTGCCCAGCTTCTCGATGAAGCGGCCATCGCGCGGCATGCGGCTGTCAGCAGCAACGATACGGTAGAAGGGGCGCTTTTTGGAGCCGCCGCGGGCGAGACGAATTTTCATAGCCATGATGAGTAGTCCTTTGAGTTGGTAAGCAAGAAGGGGCTGCGCCCTGTCTTACGATTGGTGGCTTTTGTGGTGCTGAATGACTTCAGCGATGATGAAGTTCAGGAACTTCTTGGCGAATTCGGGGTCGAGGTCGGCCTCTTTCGCCAAATCTTCGAGCCGTGCGATCTGGGCCGCTTCGCGGGCTGGATCGGACGGGGGAAGGTCGTGTGTGGCCTTGAGTTTCCCCACGGCCTGTGTGTGTTTGAAACGCTCGCCCAGCGTATAGACGAGGATCGCGTCGAGCCGGTCGATCGAGGCGCGGTGCTCTTTCAGCAGCTCGGCGGCGCGGCTGGCGGTATCTGTGGTGGTGTCGGTCATTTCTTTTTCCCGAAACCGCTGAGGCCGCCGGGCAGGCCCATGCCGCCGCCGCCCATGCCGCCCAGACCGCCGGGCAGCTTGCCGCCCATCTGCTTGGCCGCTGCTTCCAGCGCTTTGGGATCCATCTGGGAGGGGTCCATGCCGCCGGGCATACCGCCCTTGCCCATCATGCCTTTCATGGCCTGCTTGAGCATGCCGCCTTTGCCCATTTTGCCCATCTTTTTCATCATGTCGGACATCTGGCGGTGCATCTTCATCAGCTTGTTGAGGTCGGAGACCTCCATGCCGGCACCGCGGGCAATGCGTTTCTTGCGGCTGGCTTGCAGCAGGGCCGGGTTAGCGCGCTCTTTCTTGGTCATTGACTGGATTAGGGCGATCTGTTGCTTGAGGATCTTGTCGTCAAACCCGGCCTCTTCGACCTGTTTCGCCATTTTCCCCATGCCGGGCATCATACCCATCATGCCCTGCATGCCGCCCATCTTGATCATCTGTTCAAGCTGCATCTTCAGGTCGTTCATATTGAACTGACCCTTCGCCATGCGCTTCATCATCTTTTCGGCCTGCTCGGCCTCGATGGTTTCCTGCGCCTTTTCGACCAGCGCGACGATGTCGCCCATGCCAAGGATGCGGCCCGCGATGCGCTCAGGCTCGAAGGTTTCGAGCGCGTCCATCTTTTCGCCGAGACCGACGAATTTGATCGGCTTGCCCGTAACGGCACGCATGGACAGCGCCGCACCGCCACGGCCATCGCCGTCCATCCGGGTCAGCACGACACCGGTGATGCCGATACGCTCGTCAAAGTTCTCTGCGGTGTGCACAGCGTCTTGGCCGGTCAGACCGTCGACCACCAGCAATGTTTCACGTGGATTGGCCACGTCGCGCACGGCTTTGACCTGCTGCATCAACTCTTCGTCGATGGACAGACGGCCCGCGGTGTCGAGCATATAGACGTCATAGCCGCCCAAACCCGCCTGCGTCTTGGCGCGTTTGGCGATCTGCACCGGGGTCTCACCTTTGACGATAGGCAGCGTGTCGACACCGATCTGCACGCCGAGAATCGCCAGCTGTTCCATCGCCGCAGGGCGGTTCACGTCGAGCGAGGCCATCAGCACGCGCTTGCCGTCACGCTCTTTCAAGCGCTTGGCGAGTTTCGCGGTGGTGGTCGTCTTACCGCCACCCTGTAGGCCAACCATCAGGATCGGGGCGGGCGGGCTGTCAATCTTCAGCGCGCCGGGTTCGCCTTCGCCTTTCAGCGTGTCGATCAGCGCGTCATGGACGATCTTCACAACCTGCTGGCCGGGCGTGACCGATTTCGTCACCGCTTGGCCGGTCGCCTTGTCCTGCACTGCTTTAACAAAATCACGCGCCACGGGCAGCGAAACGTCAGCCTCCAGCAGGGCGACGCGCACTTCGCGCAGGGCGGTTTTGACATCTTCGTCGCTGAGCGCGCCTTGTTTGGTCAGGCGGTCAAAGACACCAGAGAGCCGTTCGCTGAGATTTTCAAACATGGGCACAGGGCCTTTCGGGTCGGTTGCACTTGTCCCTACTTAAGGACGCGCGCGAAAATGCACAAATGCCCCAGTGGGCGCAACGCGCTGACTGGGGGCGATCCCGACGCCATGCCGGGACCGGAAGGCAATGCTTCCGGAGATTGAGGGGCGTTTACGCGCTGGCGCGGCGTGAGTCAAGCCGCGTGGAAGAGGCGACAGAAGGCTGCCAAACGCAAACCGCGCCCCGGGTGAGGGGGCGCGGCAAAGTCTTTGGATGGAACCGGCTTAGGCCGCGTCGCGCAGCGCGTCGATCTGGGCGTTGGCACGGGCGATGGTGCCTTCGGCGTCAATGGCCAACTGGTCTGCTGCGACAAAGGTCACATCGGTGATGCCCAAGAAACCCAGCACGAAGCGCAGATAGCCGCTGGCGAAATCGGCGGCGGAATCGATGCCCGTCCCGCCAGAGGCGAAGGCGACGATGACGCGCTTGTTCTCCAGCAGGCCAATGGGGCCTTCTGCGGTGTAGTTAAAGGTCACGCCGACGCGGGCGATCAGGTCGATCCACGCTTTTAGCGAGGCGGGGATGGTGAAGTTATAAATCGGCGCGCTGATGACGATGGTATCGGCGGCCTGCACTTCGGCGACCAGTTCGTCTGACAGGGCGAGGGCTTCTTGATCCAGCGCTGTGCGCTCTTCGGCGGGCTTTACACGGGCGCTGGCCCATGTGGAATCGATCAGCGGCAGCGGTTCGGTGGCGATGTCGCGGGTCACCACGTCACTGTCGCCGAGAGTGGAAATGATGCGGTCTGTCAGCTTGCGGGTGACAGAGTTTTCGCGGTTCACGGAAGTTTCGATGCGCAGAGTGGCCATGATGCTGGTCCTTGTTCCAAGGTAAATCTGATGACATGGAATTGACCATTGCGCTCACGAACGCAACTGCCAGAATGAGCGTGACCATGTTCGTAAATGCACAAGTCGGGAAGGCAGGGTGAGTGAATGGACAATTGGGATGAGATCAGGACGGCCTATCAGGTTGCGCAGCTCGGCACGGTAAGCGGCGCGGCCGAGGTACTGGGAGTCCACCATGCGACGGTGATCCGTCATATCGACGCGCTGGAAGGGCGGCTGGGGGTTAAGCTGTTTCAGCGCCACGCCAGCGGCTACACGGCGACCGAGGCGGGCGAGGATCTGCTGCGGGTGGCGCGGGCCACGGACGATCAGTTCAGCCAATTGGCCGGGCGGATCAAGGGGCGCGGCAGTGATGTGTCTGGCGAATTGGTGATCACATCGCTTGATTTCCTTGCCCCGCAACTGGCGCCATTGTTGACTGAGTTCCAGCGCCAGAACCCTGAGTTGGTCGTGCGTTACCTGATCGGAGATCGCCTGTTCCGGCTGGAGTATGGCGAGGCGCATGTCGCAATCCGCGCCGGGGCCGCGCCGGACCAGCCGGACAATGTGGTGCAGCCCTATGCGCAACTGGCGGTCGGGGCTTATGCGAGCCGGGATTATGTGGCGCAATTCGGCATTCCGCAGGGGCCGGAGGACTACCACAAACACCGCTTCATCGCTGCTGATAACCGCGACAGCCGCGCGCCCTATCACAAGTGGCTATGGGCCACGGTGCCAGAGGAAAGCGTGACGTGGCGCAGCACCAGCGGCGCGGCGATGGAGGCGGCGCTGCGGGCCGGGGCAGGGATCGGTGGGCTGCCCGCCGCCATGGGTCGCAATGATCCGCAGTTGGTCGAGATTCATGCCCCGCGCCCGGATTGGAGCAGTGCCCTGTGGTTGGTCACCCATGTTGATCTGCACCGGACCAGCAAGGTGCAGGCGGTGCTGCGGTTCCTGAAGGAACATGCCGAGGATGCGGTCACATGTCCCGAATAAGCGCTTCGGCGCAGGGGCATCTGGCGATGCTTTGTTTTTCGGCGCTGGTGGCGGGGTCATTCTCGCTTGGGGCGCAGGTGGCGAATGAGATCACCCCGACGGCTCTCAATGCCGTTCGGTTCGCCTTGGCCACGGTATTGGTTGGCGCACTGGCGTGGGGGCGGGGCGATATCAACCGGGCAGGCTTTGCAGCACCTTGGCGCTATTTCGTGTTGGCTGGGCTCTTTACACTTTATTTCGTGCTAATGTTCGAAGGGCTCAAGACGGCGCCCCCGGTGGCTGCGGCGGCTGTATTTACCCTTGTCCCGGTCATGGCGGCGGGCTTTGCATGGGCTTTGATGCGGCAGATCATGACGCCGCGCATGGCGCTGGCATTGGCGATCGGTGGGGCCGGGGCTCTTTGGGTGATCTTTCGCGGCGACCTCGCGGCGCTGTTGGCGTTCGACATTGGCCGGGGGGAGGCGATCTATTTCGTCGGTTGCATCAGCCACGCGCTTTATACGCCGATGGTGCGGCGGCTGAACCGGGGCGAAAGCGCGGTGATGTTCACCTTTGGCACGCTGTTGGCGGGGACAGTGCTGCTGGGGCTCTACGGTTGGCAAGATATCCGCGCGACGGATTGGGGTGCGCTTCGCCCCTTGGTCTGGATCACGATCCTATACGTTGCGGTCTTTGCCACGGCGGCCACGGTGGTTCTGTTGCAATTCGCAGCGCTGCGCCTGCCCTCGGCGAAAGTGATGGCCTATACCTATCTTACACCAAGCTGGGTGATCCTATGGGAATTGGGCTTTGGCAATGCCCTGCCGGGTGGAATGGTCTGGGGTGGCGTTCTACTGACCATTCTGGCGCTATACCTGCTGCTGCGCGACGACAGCGCGGAAAAATCACAAAAATTCAAAAAGATGCAGATTTGATGGAACCGGAGCGCGTGATCCCGCGTTGGGGCGTGAAATCAAAGTGAAGGACACAACCATGCGTAGTATTATTTACCTGATCGGGTTGATCGTAGTGGTATTGGCTATTTTGCGTTTTGCATTCGGCGTCATCTGACCGTCGATTGATCCTCCCCTTGTCTTATTTACCTCGTGGCAAGGGGGGATCACTCTCTCTACTCAGACCCTGAGCGCGCCACGCCTTCCGCAGTCTCAGGCAGTTCGATTTCCAAAAATCGTTCGAAGGCATCAAGGTTCACTGGCTCAAACTGCCCGAACCCCTGCATCCAAACCGACGCATTCCGCAAAGCATCCGGTTCCAGTTTGCACCATTTCACCCGCCCCCGCTTTTCCTGACTGATCAGCCCTGCTGCCGTCAGCACGCCCAAGTGTTTTGAGATCGCGGCAAGCGACATCTCAAATGGCTCGGCCACATCCGTCACGGCCATGTCATCCTCCAGCAACATGGCGAGGATGGCACGACGCGTGGGGTCGGCAAGGGCAGCAAACACCTGATCTAAGTCTTGGGTCATGAGCCTGCATAGCGCGGGCTATGGAAGGGGGGAAGCGGGCATTGTGCGTAACTTAACCATTGAGTTGAATAAGGCTGGGGCGCAGTTTTGCTGGCATTTCAGCGCCGCATTGCAAGTCTTGCGCGGGGCCTGTCCATTTAAGGCATTGAATTTGCTCTATATGTCGCGTTGTCTATCGCGGTTGACTCTAACCCGCCCTGACAGTAGCACCGCAGCAGATATTCCTAAGGGGATTTTGGTGTGACCAGCCCGGACCAACGGCAGCAGATGGAGCAGCTTGAGGCCAAACTGGCAGCTGCGAAACAACGCGGCGCACCCAAGCCTCGAGCGGATGAGCATTATTCTCAGGCCAATATGGCATGGCGGATGGTGATCGAACTTGTGGCCGGTCTTGGGATCGGTTTCGGCATCGGATACGGGCTTGATGTGCTCTTTGGCACGCTGCCCATCTTCATGGTGCTATTTGTAATGCTGGGCCTTGCGGCGGGGGTAAAGACGATGCTCCGCACCGCTGAGGAAATCCAGGACAAACAACAGGCCGAACCGGCCGAACAGGATACGCCCCATTCGGGCAAGGACGAGGGAGCCTGAGATGGCAACAGAGACAAACGGCGCTGAAACAGGCGGTCTGGAATTCCACCCGATGGACCAGTTCATCGTATCGCCGCTCTTTAGCGATGATGCTTCCGTTGCTTGGTACACCATCACCAACGCGACCTTCTGGATGGCGCTGGCGGTTCTGGCCACTTTCGCGATGCTCGTTCTAGGCAGCGCGCGCCGCTCGGTCGTTCCGGGCCGGATGCAATCGGTTGCCGAACTGGCTTACGGCTTCATCCACAAGATGGTCGAGGACATCTGCGGCAAAGAAGGGCTGAAGTTCTTCCCCTATATCATGACCCTTTTCATGTTCATCGTCATGGCGAACTTCCTTGGACTGATCCCAACAGCCTTTACCCCCACCGCGCATTTCTCGGTGACCGTGGTGCTGGCGCTGGCGGTGTTCATCACCGTGACCGTCGTGGGCTTCGTCAAAAATGGCGCAGCTTTCCTGAGCCTCTTCTGGGTTTCCTCGGCCCCTCTGGCGCTGCGCCCGGTGCTGGCGATCATCGAATTGATCAGCTACTTCGTGCGCCCTGTTAGCCACTCCATTCGTTTGGCTGGTAACGTTATGGCGGGCCACGCGGTTATCAAAGTTTTCGCCGGTTTCGCTGCCATCGCAGTGATCTCTCCGGTGTCGGTGCTCGCGATTACCGCGATGTACGGTCTCGAAGTGCTGGTGGCCTTTATCCAGGCCTATGTCTTTACCATTCTGACATGCGTGTACCTCAAGGATGCGCTGCACCCCGCACACTAACAACCCCAACAACGGCGGGGCTTCCCGTCAAAGTTTTAACTTCCAATCGTAAGGAGATACCCCAATGGAAGGTCAACTCGCACATATCGGCGCAGGCATCGCAGGTCTCGGCACGGGCATCGCAGCCCTGGGTGTCGGCAACGTTGCCGCCAACTTCCTGTCCGGCGCACTGCGCAACCCATCGGCAGCCGCAAGCCAGACAGCGACCCTGTTCATCGGCATCGCGTTTGCAGAAGCTCTGGGGATCTTCTCGTTCCTCGTCGCTCTGCTGCTGATGTTCGCTGTCTAAGCTCTCGGAACTGTAATCCTTACGAGCGGGCAGGCGCGCATCGCCGTGTCTGCCCGGCTGTAACGGCAAAGTTTCCAAGGAGAAGCCACGATGGCAACTGTAACAACCAGCGACGGGCTGGCCGACGCGACCGGCATTGCGACCCATGCTGCCGAAACGCCAGGCATGCCGCAGCTGAACTTTGATCACTGGGGCAACCAGATTTTCTGGCTGATCCTCGCGCTGATCGCCACCTACCTGATCCTGTCGCGCGTGGCTCTGCCTCGTATCGGTGCGGTTCTGGCTGAACGCCAAGGGACCATCACCAATGACATCGCGGCTGCCGAAGACCTTAAGGTCAAGGCACAGGAAGCCGAAGCCGCCTATGACAAGGCCCTGATCGACGCCCGTGCCGAGGCACAGCAGATCGTGGCCCAGGCCAAGGCGGACATGCAGGCTGATCTGGATGCCGAAATGGCCAAGGCCGATGCCGAGATTGCCGCGCAAGTGGCAGAATCGGAAAAAGCCATCGCCGAAATTCGCGCGGGCGCCATGGACAACGTACAAGCCGTTGCCAAGGACACCGCAGAAGCGCTTGTTGCCGCCCTTGGTGGCACGGCAGATGCTGCAACCGTTGATGCCGCCGTCGATGCGCGGATGAAAGGATAAGCCATGACCAAATCCATGCGCCTGACACTTTCGACCCTGCTCGCCGGTCTTGCGGCTTCGCCTGCTTTTGCGGCCACCGGACCTTTCTTCTCGCTGCGCAACACCGATTTCATCGTGTTGCTGGCCTTCCTGCTGTTCCTCGGGATCCTGATTTACTTCAAGGTGCCAACGCTTTTGATCGGCATGCTCGACAAACGCGCCGACGGCATCAAGACCGAGCTGGAAGAAGCCCGCGCCCTGCGTGAAGAAGCGCAGACTTTGCTCGCCTCCTATGAGCGCAAGCAGAAAGAGGTGCAGGACCAAGCGGATCGCATCGTGTCTTCCGCCAAGGAAGATGCCCGCCTTGCTGCCGAACAGGCACGGGCGGATATGGCCAAATCGCTTGAGCGTCGCATGGCCGCCGCGAAGGACCAGATCAGCTCGGCCGAGGCCGCCGCTGTGAAGGAAGTCCGCGACCAAGCCGTGACGATCGCTGTGGCCGCTGCGCGCGATGTGATTGCCAAGCAGATGACCGCCGCACAGGGCAACAAGCTAATCGACGATGGCATCGCCCAAGTCGAAGCCAAGCTGCACTAAGCCAGCGCCCCATCGAATTTTGAAAGCCCCGGTTTTGCCGGGGCTTTTTCTTTTGCGTTAGGCTTTTATTAACCCAAACTGCGACAGGCTCAAACCATGCGTTTGCTCCTTAACATTGTGGTGGTGATTGGTCTTGCGGCCTGTACGGCGCCTAGTCGGGACTTCAGAGGTCTTCCGGCCTGTACGGCGCCTAGTCGGGACTTCAGAGGTCTTCCGGCCCAACGCATCACCGTGGAGGGTTCGGTGTTCGATGTGCGCGTTCGGGAGGAGCGGGCGGAAGCGGTGCGGGTGAACACCCAATACGCGCCGCGCTTTGGCCCCATCCGCGCGCGGGCAGGACGTGCGATGGCACAGGCGAGCGGTTGTGAGGTGAAAGAGGTCTTGGGCGATCAGGCGCTGGCCGTTGGCGTGTTGGATTGCGACTAGAGGGCGCTTGCTATGGCTGAGGCGGGACACCGGGCTGTGATTTGGATGGCTCAGGAAGACGACACGCGCCGATCCGGGGGGGCTGGCGGAGGGCAGTCTCGAACATGGCCGGGAGACGACAATATCTTGTGGATAACCGCCGATCGCCCCCTGTCCCTTGGGGCTTTTGATTGACTCGGACCCGTGCCAAACGGCAAGTTCGCCGCTCAGGCAAGAATCAATCACGGCAGGGCAAACTTGCGTTTTTCCAAACTCAGACTAACCGGCTTCAAAAGCTTCGTGGACCCGACGGACCTCGTCATTTCAGACGGGCTGACCGGGGTCGTTGGGCCGAACGGCTGTGGCAAATCCAACCTGCTCGAAGCCTTGCGGTGGGTCATGGGCGAAAACCGCCCGACCGCCATGCGGGGCGGCGGCATGGAAGACGTGATCTTTGCCGGGGCCGCCTCGCGCCCGGCGCGTAACTTTGCCGAAGTGGCGCTGCATCTCGACAACAGCGACCGGCTGGCGCCTGCGGGCTTTAACGAACAAGACGCGCTTGAGATCGTACGCCGCATCACCCGCGATGTCGGCAGCGCCTATAAGGTGAACGGCAAGGATGTCCGGGCGCGGGATGTGCAGATGCTCTTCGCCGATGCCTCCACCGGGGCGCATAGCCCGGCGCTGGTCCGGCAAGGGCAGATTGCAGAACTGATCAACGCCAAGCCGAAAAGCCGCCGTCGCATTCTGGAAGAGGCTGCGGGGATCTCCGGGCTCTACCAGCGCCGTCATGAGGCCGAGTTGAAGCTCAACGGGGCCGAACAGAACCTCGCCCGTGTTGATGATGTGGTTGAACAATTGGCCGCTCAATTGGCCACGCTGGCCCGGCAAGCGCGGCAGGCCGCGAAGTACCGCGAGATTGGCGAAGCGCTGCGCCGCGCCGAGGGCTTGTTGCTCTACCGCCGCTGGCGCGAAGCGGACGAGGCGCGCGGCAAGGCCGAGGATGACCTGCGCGCCCGTGGTATCGCCACAGCAGAGGCCGAAGCACAGGTGCGGCGCGTGGCCGAAGGGCGCGAGGAGGCCGAGGCCGCTTTGCCCGCCTTGCGTGAGGAAGAAGCGATTGCGACCGCGATTCTGCAACGTCTCACCACGCAGCGCGACACGCTGGCCGATCAAGAAACCCGTGCCGCGTCATTGATCGAAACCCTGACCAGCCGCATCGCCCAGTTGACCCGTGATATCGAGCGGGAAGGCGGGTTGAACCGCGACGCGGAAGAAACGATCGAGCGTCTCGAAAGGGAAGCGTCCGAGCTTGCCACAGCCGATGAGGGGCACGACAGCGCCCTTGAGGCGGCGGCAGAGGCCGCGCGCGAGGCAGCGGAAGTCTTGCAGACCCGCGAGGCGGACCTTTCCCAGCAGACCGAAGATGTCGCCCGTCTGGCGGCGCGGCACAGCTCGGCCGAACGTCTGCTTCAGGACAGCCGCAAAACGCTAGAGAAGTCGGAAGCCGAAGCCCGCAAGGCCCGCGATGCAGTCGCTCAAAGCCAAGCGACCCTCGACAAAGCTGGTGTAGATTTCGCAGCGGCCCAGCAAGCCGAGGCGAGCGTCGTCACGGCCTCAGCCGCCGCGGATGCGGCTCTTTTGGCTGCGGAAGAAACCCGCGCCGACACGCAGTCGCGCGAAGCCGATGCCCGTGCAGAGCGGTCCGAGGCCGAGGGCGAGGCCAATGCGCTGCGCGCAGAGGTGGGCGCGCTGGCAAAGCTGGTTGAGCGCGACACGGCGGAAGGCGGGCAGATCCTTGACCGGTTGCAGGTTGAACACGGATTTGAAAAGGCACTTGGCGCGGCTTTGGCCGATGACCTGCGCGCGCCGGAAGTTGCTACCGATCGTCCCTCCGGCTGGTCGATCTTGCCGAGCTACCCAAAGGCGCAACCGTTGCCCGTAGGGGCGACGCCGCTAACGCAGCATGTCACGGTCCCAAAGGTGCTGGAACGCCGCATGGGCCAGATCGGGCTGGTGGACCCTGAGGCGGGCGCGCAGCTTCAGGCGCAGCTGCTGCCCGGGCAACGGCTGGTCTCGGCAGAGGGTGATCTTTGGCGGTGGGACGGGTTCCGCGCCATGGCCGAGGATGCGCCATCGGCTGCGGCCCTGCGCCTGCAGCAGTTGAACCGATTGGAAGTTCTGAAACAAGCGCTGGAACAGGTGAGCGAATGTGCCGATGTGGCACGGGCCGCGCATGAAGCCCTGCAGCAGCAGTTGGCCGAGCAGGCCGAGGCCGACAAACGCGCCCGCGAAGCGCGGCGCGACGCGGATCGACAGGTGGCCGAAGCGGGCCGTGCCCTGAGCCGGGCGGAGGCGGATCGCAACCTTGCTCAAAGCCGTCTGGAATCCCTTGGCCTTGCCGTGAAGCGCCATGAGGAGGCCGCGATTACTGCCCGGGCCGAAGTGATGGACGCCGAACGTACCTTGGCGGGTTTGGACGATCTTGCCGCTGCCCGTGCGACTGTCGACGATATCCGCATGACGGTCGAAGCGTCCCGGATCACGATGATGTCGCGCCGCTCGGCCTATGACGAATTGCGCCGCGAAGGCGAAGCCCGCAGACGCCGGGTGCAAGAGGTCTCGAAAGAGGTCAGCGGCTGGCGGCACCGGTTGGAGACAGCGGGCAAGCGCACCGCCGAATTGGTCGAGCGTAAAGCCGCCTCCGAAGCGGAGTTGGCCGAGGCGGGTGCCGTACCGTCGGAAATCGCGGCGAAGCGGGAAGAGTTGTCAGGTGCGATCACCGCAGCCGAAACGCGACGCACCCATGCGACCGACACGCTGGCCGCCGCAGAAGCTGCGCTGAAGGCGGCGACGGATGCCGAACGCGACGCGGAACGGCAGGCCTCGGACGCGCGGGAGGCCCGCGCCTGGGCCGAGGCGCGCAGCGATGCCGCGCGCGAAACGGTGACCCATGCGGCGGACCGCATTCAGGACGAGCGGCAAGTCACGCCCGAGACCCTGCGCGATGCGCTGGACATCGAGGCGGATAAGACCCCGCCGGTGGACGCGCTGGAAGAGGACGTGAACCGTTACAAAAGGCAGCGAGATTCCTTGGGCGCGGTGAACCTGCGCGCCGAGGATGACGCCAAAGAGATACGCGAAGAGCACGGCGCGCTGCTGACCGAGAAGGCCGATCTGGAAGAGGCGATCAAGACCCTGCGCAGCGGCATCGCGGGCCTCAACCGGGAGGGGCGGGAGCGGCTGCTGACGGCCTTTGAGCAGGTGAACGCGAACTTCTCTATGCTGTTTACCCACCTCTTTGGTGGCGGCGAGGCGAACCTCGTGATGGTCGAAAGCGATGATCCATTAGAAGCCGGGTTGGAAATTCTGTGTCAACCGCCGGGCAAGAAGCTGAGTACCCTGAGCCTGCTGTCGGGCGGGGAGCAGACCTTGACCGCGATGGCGCTGATCTTTGCCGTGTTCCTGGCCAATCCGGCGCCGATCTGTGTGCTGGATGAGGTCGACGCGCCGCTTGATGACGCAAATGTGACCAGATTCTGCGATCTGCTGGATGAGATGTGCCGTCAAACCGATACGCGGTTCCTGATCATCACTCACCATGCGGTGACGATGGCGCGGATGGACCGGCTCTTTGGGGTGACCATGGCGGAGCAGGGGGTTAGCCAGTTGGTCTCTGTCGATCTTAAGAAAGCGGAAACGCTGGTCGCGTAAAGGTGGGAGACGCCGGTTGCGAGGACCGGCCCTTAAAGCGTGCGCGCATCAAGTTACCGCGAGGTTGCGTGCTGCCGTAAAGCTGTTGCAAGCCGCCTGGGCGAGGCCGTAGTTAGCGTGGACAGAGAGCCGCGATCAGCTTTTACGCGACACTGTGACGCCAGAGACGTCCTCAATAAACGTTAGAATTCGGGCCTTTACCGCATCATCCTTGATGGAACCGATGGCATTCACGATCTCAAGGGAGGGGTCATTGTTGTTCTCGGGGTGGCCGTCGTCCAGCCCTTCGAAGAAATAGCCGGGGGTCACATTCAGTATCCGGGCAAGCTCGTGCAGGCGGCTGGCGGCAATCCGGTTGGAGCCGATTTCATACTTCTGGATCTGCTGAAACGACAGTTTGAGTTCACGCGCCACATCGGTCTGGGATTGCCTTCGCAGGGTGCGGGCCTGCTTGAGTCGGCGACCGACGTGAACGTCTACGGGGTGGGACATAGATCAATACCTCTGGTTGAGTACTATACATTCACTACCCGCAATGTGTTGATGATCAATTGCCTAGATATGGCCCTTTTGGATTAACGGATTTACCTTGGCTGGATGGATTATGTTGCGTTGCCGGATGATTCATGTACCATCCGTTGCCTATGAACCAACATATGTCCGATATTGAGCCGGTCGCACCCGTGCCCACGACCCCGCAAAAGGACCCTGCGCCGGCCCTTTTGTTCGAGATGATACGCTCGTTCGTGACCTTGGCGCATACGCTGAACCTCAGCCATGCGGTCGCCCAACTGGGCAGTACCCGGCAAACGGTTCGGCGACATATCCAGCAATTGGAAGAGACGATGGGCGCGCCGCTGTTCACAATTGAGAACCGGCGCTATTCCCTGACCAAGGTCGGCGTGGAAGCACTGCCCGAAGCGCGCGATATCATTGATCGGGGCAAGTTGTGGCTGGATGGCAAGACGCGCCATGCCGACGGGATGCTGCGCCTCTCGCACGAAGAGCCGAACGGGTGGAGTTTTCACCAGCAACAGCAGCCCTTGTCGCTGATCTGGGATGGGGGCTCCGCGATGATGCAGGCCGCGCTTCAGGCGTGGTGCATGAGCCGGGGAGAGTTGGAGAGCGAAGCCTTTCGCGCCATGCGCCCCTATGTGCTGGTGTATCGCGACTCGCCCAATGGATGGATCTGTACCGAAGTGGGGGAGAAATCGTTCTACACGCAGTGGTGGGGCTGGACCAACGCGCGCAGCAGCATCGGACGGCCGCTGAAGCTGTTTCCGGGCGGGCCTGAGTTTGAGAATATGCTGAACTTCCCCTTTCGGGAGGTGGAGGCGACCTGTGGCGTTCGGTTGGACGAGGTGGTTACCCAAATCCCGCGCGAAGAGGGCGGCCAGCCGGTGCCATTGGCCTACAAACGCCTGCTGATGGCCGGGCGGTATCCAGACAAAAGCTTTGCCCTGATCGCGGCGGTGGACCGGTCGACCTCGGTAAATATCGCCGGTGTGGATGACAGCTTCCTGCGCGAGATGCCGTTGGACGCAAAGGTAACATTCGGGGGCTGACGAACTTCAAAGGCAAAATGTAAAAAGGGCCGCCCATCAAGGCGGCCCTTTCTGTTTTGGACGTTAACGCAGAGGCTTAGCTGATCGCTGCGGCTTTCACATCGTCGTCGATATAGGGCAGGTATTGTTCAAAGTTGTCCGAGAACATCTTAACCAGTTTGGCTGCCTGACGGTCATAGGATTCGGGATCGTCCCATGTGCGGCGCGGGTCGAGCAGGATGTCGGCGACGCCGTTGACCGAAACCGGAACGTCGAAGCCAAAGTTCGGGTCTTTGCGGTATTCAGCCTCTGCCAGTCGCCCTTCAAGCGCCGCGCTCAACAAAGCGCGGGTGGCTTTGATCGGCATCCGCGAGCCGGTGCCGTACGCGCCGCCGGTCCAGCCGGTGTTGACCAGCCAGCAGGTGGCACCATGCTGGGCGATCTTCTCGCGCAGGAGGTTGCCGTAGACCTCGGGGCGGCGCGGCATGAAGGGAGCGCCGAAACAGGTGGAGAATGTGGGCTCAGGCTCGGTCACGCCACGCTCGGTGCCCGCGACTTTGGAGGTGAAGCCCGACAGGAAGTGGTACATCGCCTGCGCCGGGCTGAGCCGCGCAATCGGAGGCAGCACACCGAAGGCATCGCAGGTCAGCATGATGATGTTCTTGGGGTGGCCGCCGACGGCCTTCTCGCTGGCGTTGGAAATATAGTGCAGCGGGTAGGCGGCGCGCATGTTGGCCGTGAGCGAGTCGTCATCGAAGTCCAGCTCGAAGGTATCGGGATCGAAGACCATATTTTCGATCACGGTGCCGAACTTGGAGGTTGTCGCGTAGATTTCCGGCTCTGCCTCGGGGTTGAGGTTGATGGTCTTGGCATAGCAGCCGCCTTCGAAGTTGAAGGTGCCGTTGTCGGACCAGCCGTGCTCATCGTCGCCGATCAACGTGCGCTCTGGATCGGCGGAGAGCGTGGTCTTGCCCGTGCCCGACAGACCAAAGAAAACGGCCGTATCAACGGGGTTTCCGTTGGCATGGTTGGCGGAGCAGTGCATCGGCATGATGCCCTTTTCCGGCAGCAGGTAGTTCAGCAGGGTAAAGACCGACTTTTTGTTCTCGCCCGCGTATTCAGTGCCGCCGATGAGGATCATCTTGCGGTCGAAGTTCATCGCGATAACGGTCTCGCTGCGGCAATTGTGCTTGGCCGGATCGGCCTGGAAGCTGGGGCAGTTGATGACGGTGAAATCGGCGGTGAAGTCCTGCAGCGCTTCGGCATCGGGGCGGCGCAGCATGGTGCGGATGAAGAGGCCGTGCCATGCCAGTTCCGTCACTATCCGCACGTTGATCGCGTGCTTGGGGTCTGCCCCACCAACGAGGTCTTGGACGAAGTAGTCTTTGCCCTGCATATGGGCGATCATATCTTGATAGAGCGCGTCAAACCCTTCGGGCGACATCTCGGCGTTGTTTTCCCACCAGATGCTGTCGGCCACGCTGTCGGTTTTGACCACATGTTTATCTTTGGGCGACCGGCCTGTGAACTTGCCGGTGGTCACCAGAAAGGCACCGCCTTTGCCAAGGCTGCCTTCGCCCCGTTTCAATGCCGCCTCGACCAGCGCAGGCTCGGTCAGGTTGTAATAGACATCGCCGAGCCCGCTGATCTGTTGATCTTCGAGGCTGAACTGCGGGTTTACCCGTCCAAATGTCATATGATGTCTCCTGTGGTAGCGCGTGAGTAGCGCAGTACGTGTCCGAGCGGGCGCAATTGCCCTGGGCATCGGGGGCCTTGAGAGCCTCTTAACACGGGCGTTTTCAGGTTGAACAGGCAGCTTTGTCACAGTTAGCGCCATCATGTAAAACTTTGTTTCGAAGCGCTTAGATCCCGGCCCAAAGCGATGCGCACCACCCTGATCTTATCTTGGGTGAGAGCAATTAAAGTGCGGCAATTTAGCCATTCCTAACCAAATTATGACCGAATTGGTGCATCTCAAAGGCACGATTCGCACTTAAGGATTGATTCGATCTGTAATATTGGAGATCACTGACTCCAAAAATAAGAACGAATTGAGCAGCATAAGGAAGCAGGCAATGTCAAAGATTGCATTGGTAGACGATGACAGGAACATCCTGACATCTGTTTCGATGACTCTTGAAGCTGAAGGCTTCGAAGTGGAGACCTACAACGACGGTCAAGCCGCGTTGGACGCCTTCAACAAGAAACTGCCGGATATGGCAGTGCTGGACATCAAGATGCCCCGCATGGACGGCATGGATCTGCTGCAACGTTTGCGTCAGAAAACCGCGATGCCGGTGATCTTTTTGACCTCCAAAGATGATGAGATCGACGAGGTGCTGGGCCTGCGCATGGGGGCCGACGACTACGTCAAAAAGCCTTTCAGCCAACGCCTGCTGGTCGAGCGTATTCGCGCCCTTCTGCGCCGCCAAGACGCGGTAGAGACGAATGAGGTCGGCGATACCGAAGAGACCAAAGTGATGGAACGTGGCGATCTGCGGATGGATCCGCTGCGCCACGCGGTCAGCTGGAAGGGCAAGGACGTGTCCCTGACCGTGACCGAATTCCTGCTGTTGCAGGCTCTCGCGCAGCGCCCCGGTTTCGTGAAATCGCGCGACCAACTGATGGACGTGGCCTATGACGATCAGGTGTATGTGGATGACCGGACGATCGACAGCCACATCAAGCGCCTGCGCAAAAAGATGCGTAGCGCAGATGATGAATTTTCGGCGATCGAGACGCTTTACGGCATCGGCTATAGATATAACGAAGAGTAAACCCGGCGCTTAACGCGGGTCGAAAGGAAGCTTGTGCGGGACATGGCTGCTGGCAGGGACGGTGATGTTGTACTGGGGGACGATTGGGTCACTCCTGACAGTGCCGCGCCGGATGAAATTCGGGTCAAGCGCGAACGGCGGGGGCTATTCTCGCTCCGCTCCTCGCCGCTGACGCGCAAGATCATTACCTTTAATCTCATCGCGCTCAGCGTTCTGGTGGCGGGGATCCTCTACCTCAATTCGTCGCGCGACAGTCTGGCGCTGCAACGCGCCGCAGCGCTGGTGTCCGAGACTGAGCTGATCGCCGATGTGATCGAAGCGCAGCTTCCTGCAGGCGCGCCTGTGAACCTCACCACTGGCGATGGTGTCGACGTGGCCGCCACGCTTGAGGGGCTGGACCTGCGCGGCGGTATCGAAGTTTTCGTCTATGACCCGGCGGAAACGTTGGTGGCCCGCACCGCTGGCAGCCTGACCGTCGCCGAAGCCCTCGCCGCTTCCGAGGCGGGCGAGCGGACACTGCTGAACGACGGGTTGAACTGGCTTTGGGAGCGGGTCTCGGCCCCCTTCGGCACGGATGAGGTCACCGCCTCCCCACCGCTCGAAGAACAGCTGCGCGGCATGGTCGGCACCAGCGTGACCGGCGGCACCCGGCTGGAAGGGACGCTCGCCATCGAAGGTGGCACGCTGTTCAGCGTGGTGACCCCCATCATGCAGGGCGACACCCCCCTCGGCGTGGTCGCCGTGGCCAGCGCGGCGGGAGAGATTGACCGCCTTGTGCGCAGCGAACGTGAGCGCGTTTTGCAGATGTTTGTCATCGCCACACTGGTCTCTATCGGGCTCAGCCTCGTGCTGGCCTCGACCATTGCCAACCCGCTGGCAGATCTGTCCGCCGCCGCTGAGCTGGGGCGCGACAAGGATGCGCGCAAGATGAATCCCGGCCGCATTCGCATCCCCGACCTGACGGCGCGCCCCGACGAGATCGGCCGCCTGTCAGGCGCACTGCGCGGGATGGTTTCGGCGCTTTACAACCGGATCGACGGTAACGAACAATTCGCCGCCGATGTGGCCCATGAGATCAAGAACCCGCTCGCCTCTCTGCGATCTGCTGTTGGCACCCTGCGCATGGTCAAACGCGACGACCAGCGCGAGAAGCTGCTGGATGTGATTGAGCATGACGTGCGCCGCCTCGACCGGCTGGTCAGCGACATCTCTAACGCCTCGCGGCTTGATTCCGAACTGGTTAAGGAAGAGGAAGAACCCTTCGACCTGCTGCAAATGCTGGGCAATCTGGGCCAGTATCTGGGCGAGGATGCGAAATCCAAGGGCATCGACTTTATCACCGATCTGCCCGCCGCGCCGATCACCGTACATGGGCTTGAGGCCCGCTTGGCGCAGGTGTTTGTGAACCTTATCACCAACGCGATCTCTTTTTGCGAAGATGGCGATGCAATCCGGGTTTGGGCGCGCAAGCGTGCCAACCGGGTGCTGATCGTGGTCGAGGACACCGGCCCCGGCATTCCCGAGCAGGCGCTTGGCAAGATTTTCAAACGCTTCTATTCGCAGCGCCCGGAAGAGCATTTCGGCAATAACTCCGGTCTCGGCCTCGCGATTTCGAAACAGATCGTCGAAGCCCACGGTGGCGTGATCTGGGCCGAGAATATTCGCCCAACCGAAGCCGACATTACCTCCGAACCGCTCGGCGCGCGTTTCGTCGTGGGGCTGCCTACATAAAGCACGGGCGCGGGGCCTGATATGACACTCGAGCGCGAAAACCTCCACGCCAGCTGCGTGGCGATCAACGGGCGTGGGGTGCTGATCCTCGGCCCCTCGGGCGCGGGCAAATCGGCCCTTGCCTTGCAATTGATGGCCCTCGGCGCCAAGCTGGTGGCAGATGACCGAACCGATGTCACCCGCCATGGGGAGCAGGTGATCGCCAGCGTTCCTGACACGATCCGCGGCCTGATCGAAGCGCGCAACGTGGGCATCCTGCGGGTCGAAGATCACGGCCCCGTGCCCTTGGGCCTTGTCGTCGATCTGGCCTATACAGAACACCAGCGCCTTCCAGAGCGCCACAGCCATCTGATACTGGGTGTCACGTTGCCCTGTTTTCACAAATGCGATAGCGCTCATTTTGCGGCAGCAATTCATCTGTATATAGCAGGTGTGAAAGAACAGAATTGATCAGTCAGACCTCATCAACAGACCCCGCCACTCGGCGGTTGGTCCTGGTCACCGGCCCATCGGGCGCCGGACGCTCCTCTGCGCTCAACGTGCTGGAGGATGCGGGCTTTGAGGCGATCGACAATCTGCCGCTGCGTCTGCTGCCTGCGCTGCTCGACCGTCCCGGTGATGCGCAGTCGGTGGCCTTGGGCATCGACGCGCGCAACCGCGACTTCTCAACCGAAGGTGTGCTGGAACTGATGGGCCGCCTGTCGGCCGAGCAGGGGTGGAGCGCAGAGCTGCTTTATCTCGACTGTGCTCCCGATGTGCTGTTGCAGCGATTTTCCGAAACCCGCCGCCGCCACCCGCTGGCCCCCGCCGACCGCCCCGTTGACGGCATCACCCGCGAGCAAGAGCTGCTACACCCGATCCGCGCCCGCGCCGATGTGTTGATCGACACGACCACGCTCAACGTGCACGAGCTGCGCGCCGAGGTGGAGCAGTGGTTCGCCCCCGGCGGCCAGCGCCACCTCACGGTCTCGGTGCAGAGCTTCTCCTACAAACGCGGCCTGCCGCGCGGCGTCGATGTGGTGCATGACTGCCGTTTCCTTAGAAACCCCTATTGGGTGCCCGAATTGCGCAGTGGCGACGGGCGGGATGCAGCTGTCGCGGCCCATGTGGCAGGCGATAAACGCTACACAGATTTCGCCGACAAGGTGCTCGACCTTAGCCTGCTTTTACTGCCCGCTTACCGCGAAGAGGGCAAATCGCATATCTCCATCGCATTTGGCTGCACGGGCGGGCAACACCGCTCCGTCGCCATGGCGGAAGATCACGCTTTGCGCCTTGCAGAGCAGGGCTGGCAGGTGTCAATTAGGCACCGTGAGCTGGACCGTCAGCATCGTGAGGAAAACAAGCCGTGATCGGGATCGTCATCGTCGCACATGGGGGGCTGGCGCAAGAGTATCTTGCCGCCATCGAACATGTCGTGGGATCCCAATTCGGTGTCCGCGCCATCGCGATTGAGGCCGACCACGACCGCGCCGATAAAGAGCGCGAGATCTGCACCGCTGCCGATGCGGTGGATCAAGGCGCCGGCGTTGTGGTCGTCACCGATCTTTTTGGTGGATCACCCTCAAACCTCAGCCTCTTGGCGTGCCGCCCGGAAAACCGCCGGATCATCTACGGCGCGAACTTGCCAATGTTGATCAAACTCGCCAAATCGCGGCATATGGATGTGCCCGATGCCGTGCGTGCCGCACTCGAAGCTGGTAAGAAGTATATTGACAGCCAGAATGTCAGCGCAGGTTAGAAGGCCCCAGTACGTCATGCCCGAATTTTCTTTAAAGATCGTAAACGAAAAAGGCCTGCACGCGCGCGCCTCGGCCAAATTGGTCGAAGTGGTCGAGGCTTTCGATGCCCGCGCCGAAGTCAGCAAGGATGGCATGTCGGCCTCGGGCGACAGTATCATGGGGCTGTTGATGCTCGGCGCGTCCCGCGGCACCTCGATTGATGTCCAAACTTCCGGCCCCGATGCCGATGCCTTGGCCGACGCTTTGACCGCTCTCGTAGCGGATAAGTTCGGCGAAGGGTACTAAGCCCGCCGGGCGGGAAAAAGGATCCTCCGACCCCATGGATGACGCGCAAAAGCAGGCGGCCAAACCGGCCCAGACAGGTGACGGTACGGTGACCTTCACCAAATACGACCGCCGCAGCCTGTCTTATGCCTCGACCTTCGATGACCCATGGAAGGCGCGTGTGATCTCCGCGATGGAGCTTTTCACAGGCAAGCTCAAAATCCTGCGCTTGATCCGTAAGTTTGAGCAACGCGGCACCCCCTCGGGCCAAGCCTTCTGGCGCGCCGCACTCGACACGATGGGCATCGATCTCACCACCCCGCAAGAGCAGCTTGACCGCATCCCCAAAGAAGGGCCGGTCGTGGTTGTGGCGAACCACCCCCACGGCATGGTCGACGGCATGATTTTCGCCGATCTCATCGGCCGTGTGCGCCCCGACTACCGTATCCTCACCCGGTCGCTGCTCACGTCGATCGACGAGGTGGCCGGCAGCTACATGATCCCGGTGCCTTTCCCGCACGACCCGGATGCGCAGCGTAAAGGCGTTGAAATGCGCGCCAAAGCCATGGCCCACCTCAAAGACGGCGGCGTTGTGGCGCTTTTCCCCTCCGGCGTCGTTGCCGCATCGGAAAGCTGGTGGGGCCCCGCGGTCGAGGCGGAATGGAACGTTTTCACCGCCAAGATGATCCGCCGCTCTGGTGCGCAGGTGGTCCCGATGCGCTTCCCCGGCCAGAACAGCCGCGCCTATCAGATCGCGAACAAACTCAGCCCGATGCTGCGCCAAGGGTTGTTGCTGCATGAAATTGCCCACGCCTGCGACAAGCCCCAGGGACCGATCGTCGGCCATCCGCTTGCCCAAGAAGAGATCGACCGCTGGGCGGACGACCCGCGCGGCTTCATGGCTTGGCTCCGCGCCCACACTCTGGCGCTGACCAACTGATCTTCATCCTTTTAAAAATACCCGCGGGGGAATCGCGCCATTGGCGCGATGGGGGCAGGGCCCCCAATACCCTTACGGCTTAGCGCGTCGGTACCGGTGTCTCGCCCCGGTAATCATAGAAACCGCGCTGCGTTTTGCGGCCCAGCCACCCGGCTTCGACATATTTGGTCAGCAGCGGGCAGGGGCGGTATTTCGTATCGGCCAGCCCATCATGCAGCACGTTCATGATCGCCAGACAGGTGTCCAAACCGATAAAGTCCGCAAGCTCCAGAGGGCCCATCGGATGATTGGCCCCCAGCTTCATCGAACTGTCGATCGACTCGACATTGCCGACCCCTTCATAAAGCGTATAGACCGCCTCGTTAATCATCGGCATCAGGATGCGGTTCACGATAAAGGCTGGGAAATCCTCGGCCGAGGCGGCGGTTTTGCCCAAGCGGTCCACCACGGCTTTGCAGGCGTCATAGGTCTCCTTGTCCGTGGCGATGCCGCGGATTAGTTCGACCAATTGCATCACCGGCACGGGGTTCATGAAATGAAAACCCATGAATTTCTCGGGGCGGTCGGTGCGGCTGGCCAGACGGGTGATCGAGATCGAAGAGGTGTTCGAGGTCAGGATCGTTGTCGGTTTCAGATGCGGGATCAGGTCTTCGAAAATCGCCTGTTTCACCGTTTCCCGTTCCGTGGCGGCTTCGATCACCAGATCGCTCTGGCCCAGATCGCTCAGCGTCTGGGTCGTGGTGATGCGCGCCATGGCGGCGTCGCGCTCGGCGGCGGTGATCTTTTCGCGGCTGACTTGGCGGTCCATATTGCCGGTCACGGTTTTCATCGCTTTGGCCAGCGCATCGGCGCTGACATCGTTCAGCAGCACGTCGTAGCCCGCCAGCGCCATGACATGGGCGATCCCGTTGCCCATTTGCCCTGCTCCCACGATACCGATTTTCTGGATGTCCATGGCCTGTCCTTTGCTTGAGTTCGGCGCACAATAGGGCGCGTGGCGGGGGTGCCGCAAGGGCAGCTGTTTACGAAAACTTACGGCAAATTCGCCCGTTAACAGAATCGCAGGCCCCGCCGTGCAATCTGGCTTTGGGTGAACAACAAAGGTGGGTTCAATGACCTATGACGCAGTGGGGCCAGCGCCTCTGGACTATTTGCCATGCCGCTATGGCACCTCAAAGCTGATGTTTCGCGGCCCCCGCCGCAGGCTGGAGGCGCCCTATATCGCCTTTCTCGGCGGGACGGAGACCTATGGCAAATTCATTGAGGAGCCGTTTCCCGCGCGGGTCGAAGCCGAGATCGGCAAGACCTGCGTGAATTTCGGTTTTCCCAACGCGGGGATCGACGCCTTTGCGCATGATCCTTTCGTCGCGCAGGCCGCTTCGCAGGCGGATGTGACGGTGGTTCAGGTCATGGGCGCGCAGAACATGACCAACCGTTTCTATTCGGTCCACCGGCGCCGGAACGACCGGTTTGTTGGGGCCTCCGCGCTGTTACAGACGATCTATCGCGAGGTTGATTTTTCCCAGTTCCACTTCAACCGGCACATGCTGACCCACCTCATGCAAGTCTCGCCCGAGCGGTTTGAGGCGGTGCGCGCAGAGCTGCAGCAGGCCTGGCTGGCGCGCATGCGTTTGATGCTGGGGCAGATACAGGGGCGCACGCTTTTGCTTTGGCTGGCCGACCGCCCGCCGGTCGCGGAGGCAGAGCAGCCGGTGGGGGAGTTGGGTCATGATCCGCTGTTCGTGACCCGCGAAATGTTGGACGCGGTGTCCCTACATGCCACGGCCAAGATTGAGGTCGTCTCTCCCAAAGACCCCTTTGCCGGGCCGACAGCTGGCATGGTGGTCAGCGAATTCGAGGCGCAGGCCGCGTCGGAAATGCTGGGCCCCATGGCCCATGCCAATGCCGCCGCCGCCCTGACCGATGCGCTGCAAAGCATGTCCTGACGCTCCCGGTACAGGCGCATGCAATGAAAAAGGCCCGCCGAGAACAGCGGGCCTTTGGTGTTTCACGTGAAGAGCTTTACAGCTTTTCGATCAGTTCCGGCACGGCGTCGAAAAGGTCCGCCACAAGGCCATAGTCGGCGACTTGGAAGATCGGCGATTCTTCGTCTTTGTTGATCGCCACGATGATCTTGGAGTCCTTCATCCCCGCAAGGTGCTGGATCGCACCGGAGATGCCGACCGCGATATAGAGGTCAGGAGCCACAACTTTGCCGGTCTGGCCAACCTGCCAATCGTTCGGCGCATAGCCCGAATCGACCGCAGCGCGCGACGCGCCAACAGCCGCGCCAAGTTTGTCGGCCAGTTTTTCGATCAGGGCGAAGTCCTCTTCGGAGCCGACGCCACGACCACCGGAAACCACCACGCCCGCGCTTGTCAGCTCAGGACGGTCCGATTCGGCGACCTTGTCTTCGACCCATGTGGACAGGCCGGGGTTGTCGGCAGCCGAGATGGTCTCGACCGAAGCAGAGCCGCCTTCACCTGCGGCATCGAAGGTCGATGTGCGGAAGGTGATGACTTTCTTGGCGTCGTTCGACTTCACGGTCTGCACCGCGTTGCCCGCATAGATCGGGCGCTCGAATGTGTCGGCGTCGACAACGCCGGAAGCATCCGAAATCACCATGACATCAAGCAGGGCCGCGACGCGGGGCATGATGTTTTTGGCATCCGTGGTGGCAGGCGCGACGATGTGGTCGTAGTCACCAGCCAGCGACACGATCAGTGCTGCGGTGGCTTCGGCCAGACGGTGGCCCAGCATCTCGTCTTCGGCGACCAGCACCTTGGAGACGCCATCGATCTTGGCCGCCGCTTCGCCTGCCGCCGCGGCAGAGCTGCCCGCCGCCAGAATGGTCACGTCGCCCAGTTTCTTGGCCGCGGATACCGCCTTGGCGGTTGCGTCCATCGACAGTTCGCCATCGGAAATCTCTGCAATCAGAAGAACAGCCATTACACAGCCCCCACTTCTTTGAGTTTCGCCACAAGCTCGTCAACCGAACCGACCTTGATACCAGCGGCACGCTCGGCAGGCTCTACGGTTTTGACGATTTCCAAGCGGTTGGAGACATCGACGCCGTAGTCTTCGGCGGTCTTTTCATCCAGCGGCTTTTTCTTGGCCTTCATGATGTTCGGCAGCGAGGCATAGCGCGGCTCGTTCAGGCGCAGGTCCACGGTGACGACTGTGGGCATGGAGACTTCGATGGTCTGCAAGCCGCCGTCGACTTCACGAGTGACTTTTGCCTTGTCGCCTTCGATGGCGATTTCAGAGGCGAATGTCGCCTGCGACCAGCCCATCAACGCCGAGAGCATCTGCCCGGTGGCGTTCATGTCGTTGTCGATCGCCTGTTTGCCGCAGAGCACGAGGCCCGGCTGCTCTTCGTCGACAATGGCTTTGAGGATCTTTGCCACGGCCAGCGGCTCGATGTCCTTGTGTACATCGTCCGATGCGACCACGAGGATCGCGCGGTCCGCACCCATGGCGAGCGCGGTACGCAGCGTTTCCTGCGCTTGCTTCACACCAATGGAGACAGCGACGACCTCTTCAGCCTGACCGGCTTCTTTCAGACGAATCGCTTGTTCAACGGCGATTTCGTCGAAGGGGTTCATCGACATTTTCACATTGGCAAGATCAACACCCGATCCGTCCGCTTTGACACGAACTTTCACGTTATAGTCGATCACGCGTTTGACAGGCACCAATACCTTCATGAGCGGTCTCTCTCCTCAGTTTGCGACGCGGGCTGGTGGCCCGGTCTCCCTAATTCTCCACACGGGTGTAACGAAGCGGATCGGATCAAAACAGGCCAAAATCGGCAGGTCGGCAGTTTTGAACGCGGCGTTTTCCCCGATTTTCGACTGTTAGCGCTATTTTATGCGCGGTTCGCGCCCGGCACCCAGAGCATGTCTTCCTTGCCCGCGTTATTGGCCATACGCGCGGCAACGAAGAACCAGTCGCTGAGACGGTTCAGATAGGTGACACAGGCCGGGTTGATCGCCGTCTGCTCTGACAGCAGCACTGCCAGCCGTTCGGCGCGGCGCGCCACGGTGCGGCAGACATGCAGATGTGCGGCCAGCGCGCGGCCACCGGGCAGGATAAAGCTGCGCAGTGGCTCTAACTCGGTGTTCATCACGTCGATCTCGCGTTCAAGCCGGTCGACCTGTTCTTGGGTGACACGCAGGGGCGGGTACTCTGCATCGCGGTCGGCCTCCATATCGGGGCGGCAAAGGTCGGCGCCCAGATCAAAAAGGTCGTTCTGGATGCGGGCCAGTGCTTCGTCCGTGGCGCCGGTGGCCTCAAGCCGGGCAACGCCGACAAAGCAGTTCAACTCATCCGAGGTGCCATAGGCCTCGACCCGCGCGTCGTGTTTGGCGACTCGTTCGCCATTGCCAAGCGCGGTGGTGCCCTTGTCCCCGGTGCGGGTGTAAATCTTGTTCAGTACAACCATCAGATCGTGCCCCCTCGGAAATAGACATAAGCAAGGATCAGCAGCACGGCGATAAACTGCGCGATGATCCGCCAGCGCATCAGCTTGTTGGCGTTGCGTTTGTTGAATTTGCCCCCCGTGGCAAAGCCGCCCAGCCCCATTAGGAGCACGACGGCTACCGCCACGACGGAAAGCAGGACGATCACGAAAAACGGATCATTTGGCATGGGCTGTCCTTTCGTTGTCCCGAGATGTAGCGGCGCGCGGCAGCCGCGCAACCAAAATCAACGACTGGTCACCCAATCCAGCGCGCGCGTCGGCAGGATACGCCGCAAAACACCGGCGATGTGGGTCGGGGTTGTGACGAAATAGCGCGGGCGGGGCCGGGGGGATTCGACGGCATGGGCCAGTTTTTCGACCACCGCCTCGGGCGGAAGTTCGAAACGATCCTTTTTGCCACTATCGTCATAGAGCCGGGGGCGCATGGTGGCCTCATACTCCGCCGCGCGGGGGCTGTTTTTCCAGTCGATCCAGCGCTCGAAGCGCGGGATCGCCTTGGTCCGCAGCTTTGAGGTGACAGGGCCGGGTTCGATCAGGATCAACTCAACCCCCGTGCCGCGCATTTCAAGCCGCAGGGTGTCGGTCAGCCCCTCCAGCGCGAATTTCGTGGAGTTATACGCCCCGCGCCATGGCATCGCCACCATGCCAAGCACTGAAGAACATTGCACGATCCGCCCATGCCCTTGTTTGCGCATCACCGGGATCACCGCGCGGGTCAGGCTGTGCCAGCCAAAGAAATTCGCCTCGAATATCTCACGCAGCGCATCGGTGGGCAGGTCTTCGACCAGTCCGGGCGTGGCGTGTGCGCCGTTGTTGAAGACTGCATCAAGCGTACCGCCCGTCTGGTCCAGCACATGGGCAAGGGCCGATTGGATGCTGGCCTCATCGGTATAATCGAGACGGAGCGCGTCGAACCCTTCGGCGCTCAGCCGGTCGCAATCCGCTTGTTGGCGACAGGCGGCAAAGACGCGCCAGCCGCGGGCGCGCATGCCATGGGCGGCGGCATATCCGATGCCGCTGGAACAACCGGTGATGAGGATGGAACGGGTCGCAGACATGCAAAGGGCCCTTCGTTTGAAAGGCCCTTCATCGCGCGATGCTGTAAGATTGGCAAGTTAGCCGTTGTTGAGCAGGAAGTCCGCCATCCAACCGGATGCTGTGCCGTCGACGCTGCGAAAACGCACCCAACCGGCACCGTTGTCTTCGACCACCTCTACGGCGTCACCTTTGCCCAGTTTCCCGACCACACCGAAATTGGTGCCCGGCCCACCGCGGACATTGACGCGGGTGCCATTCACTTTGCGGATGTCGGCCTGCGTCGTGCTCACATAGGTCGTGCCGTTGTCGGTGGCGTTGATCAGGCTTGGAATGACGACTGGCGCATTGGTGCCTGTGGTCGAATAGGCGGCTTTTTCCACTTTGGGGGCACTGGTGCTGACAGCTTTGACGACTTTCGCGCCAGCGCGGTCCGCGGGGGTGGCCACGGCTTTTTGCACCATCGCGTCATTGGCCTGCGGTAAGTCGCTGAGAGTCGTAAGGTTTAGCGCCACGCGGGTCGCAGTCACATCCCGTGCCGGGGCGCGCTCGGCGAAGGGGGTGATGGGGCTTTCGGCCTTGCGGGCTGCATTTGCTGCGGCGGCGGTGACAAGGTCGGACGAGGTCGTGCCGGCTTCTGCGCTGGCGATCAGCGCCGATGCTGCCGTCTCAGTGCTGGCCATCTGCGGGCCTGCTGGCACGAAATCCGCCCCGCCGCTCATCTCGTAGAATGCCCAGCCCATGAAACCAAATGTCAAAAAGATGAACCGTTTCATTTTGCTGTTCCTTGTCCCGTGTCAAAACCATGTTGCTGTTGAGAGACCAACGCGAAACTTCGCGAATGGTTCAATTCCGATTGGCAAGAATTCGCATATCCGGAAAGTATTGCTTTTTTCTCACTTGAAACCGTGTTGGCGACCTTTTTCCCGAGTCGACTGCGGGCAAACGGCGGGCAATCTGTCGCTTGCCCGCCCTGCCGTGCTTGGCTAAAAGACCCGTCATGTCAGACATAAGCACACCCCCAGAACTCGACCCGAATGACCTGTCCGAGCCGCTGCGCCGCGCCTTGGGAGAGCGGTATCTGACCTATGCCCTGAGCACGATCATGCACCGGGCGCTGCCGGATGCGCGCGATGGGTTGAAACCGGTGCACCGCCGCATCCTTTATGCCATGCGCGAGTTGCGGCTGTCCTCGACGGGCGGCTTCCGTAAATCGGCAAAGATTTCGGGCGACGTGATGGGGAACTACCACCCGCATGGCGATGCCGCGATCTATGACGCGATGGCGCGGTTGGCGCAGGATTTCAACGTGCGCTATCCGCTGGTCGACGGGCAGGGCAACTTTGGCAACATCGACGGCGATAACCCGGCGGCCTCGCGCTATACCGAGGCGAGGATGACCGCCGTGGCCGAAGCCATGCTGGAAGGGCTGAACGAAAACGCCGTCGATTTTCGTGAGAACTACGACGGCACATTGACCGAGCCGGTGGTGCTGCCGGCGCAGTTTCCGAATCTGTTGGCCAATGGTTCTTCGGGCATCGCGGTGGGCATGGCCACGAACATCCCGCCGCATAACATTGCTGAGCTGTGTGACGCCTGTATTCACCTGATCAAGACGCCCGACGCCCGCGACGAGACGTTGCTGAACTACGTCCCCGGCCCGGATTTCCCCACCGGTGGCGTGATCGTCGAGCCGCCTGAGAATATCGCCAATGCCTACCGTACGGGCCGCGGCTCCTTCCGGCTGCGTTGTCGTTGGGAGGTTGAGGACCTTGGTCGGGGCGCTTGGCAGATTGTCGTTACCGAGATTCCCTATCAGGTTCAGAAATCCAAGCTGATCGAAAAGATCGCCGAACTGATCCAGACCAAGAAGATTCCGGTTCTTGCCGATGTCCGCGACGAATCTGCCGAAGACATCCGCATGATCATCGAGCCGCGCTCGAAAAACGTCGATCCGAACGTGCTGATGGGGATGCTGTTCCGCAACTCGGACCTTGAGGTGCGCTTCTCGCTCAACATGAACGTGTTGATCGATGGCCAAACGCCCAAGGTCTGCTCGCTCAAGGAAGTGTTGCGCGCTTTCCTCGACCACCGGCGCGAGGTGCTGCAGCGTCGCTCGCGGCACCGGATGGACAAGATCGACCATCGTTTGGAGGTGCTGCAGGGCCTGATCACGGCTTTCCTGAATCTTGACCGGGTGATCGAGATCATCCGCTACGATGACGACCCCAAGGCCGCCTTGATGTACGAGGATTGGAGCCGTGCGCATCAGGATACGCTGAGCCGCGCGATGGACGAATCCGCCTATGTCTCGCCGCTTGCGGGTGTCGATGTCTCGAAGCTTGCAGTGATCGCCGATGCCGAGGCGCAGGCCACTGGCGTGCTGACTGAGAGCGGTGACACCCGCGCCATCCCGCACAGCTATGCGGGCCGCGAGAATGGCCTGTCGGATGTGCAGGCCGAAGCGATCCTCAACATGCGCCTGCGGTCCTTGCGGCGTTTGGAAGAAGACGCGCTGGTGAAAGAGCGTGACACGCTGATGACCGAACGCGCGGGGCTCGAAGACCTGCTGGAGAGCGACGACCTGCAATGGTCCACCATCGCCGACCAGCTGCGCGCGACGAAAAAGCAGTTCGGCAAGGACTGGGTGATCGACGGCATCAAGCGCGGCCAGCGCCTGACCGAATTCGACACCGCCGGAGAGGTTGAGGATGTCCCGATCGAGGCGATGATCGACCGCGAACCGATCACCGTGGTCTGCTCCCAGATGGGCTGGATCCGCGCCATGACCGGCCATATCGATCTCGGTCGTGAGTTGAAGTTCAAAGACGGCGACGGCCCGCGCTTTATCTTCCATGCCGAAACGACGGACCGGTTGCTGGTCTTCGGCTCGAACGGGCGTTTCTACACCGTCTCCGCCGCCAATCTGCCCGGCGGGCGGGGCATGGGCGAGCCCCTGCGTCTGATGGTTGATCTGCCCAACGAAGTGCAGATCGTGTCACTCTTTATCCACCAGCCGGGGCGCAAGCTGTTGGTTGCCTCCACGGCGGGCGATGGTTTCGTGGTGCCCGAGGATGACGTCGTGGCCCAGACCCGCAGCGGCAAACAGGTGCTCAACGTGCGTGGCGAAGGCGTCTCGGCGCTGGTCTGTCATCCGGTGTCGGGCGATAGCGTCGCGACCGTGGGTGAGAACCGCAAGGTGCTGGTCTTTGGTCTTGATGAACTGCCCGAGATGGGCCGGGGCAAGGGCGTGCGCCTGCAGAAGTACAAGGATGGCGGCCTGTCGGACGCCACGACCTTCACGCGGGAAGCGGGCCTCAGCTGGCAAGACCCGGCGGGCCGGACACGTACCGAGGCCGATCTGGCCGAATGGACCGGCAAGCGCGCAAGTTCGGGTCGCATGGCGCCGCGCGGCTTCCCGCGCGACAACAAGTTCACGTGAAACAGCCGCGCCTTTCTGGGCGCGGTCAGTCCAGCGGCTCGGCGGTCATCCAGACGCCGCCTTCGGGGCGCAGGGTCAGGATCATCACCGGCTTGGGCGCGCGGCCCGGCACGGGGGTGAACTTGAACCGCCCCAGCAGGGTGGCGAGGATGATCACCGCCTCCTGCAACGCAAAACTCGCCCCGATGCAGATGCGCGGTCCGTCCCCGAAGGGCAGATAGGCATAGCGGTCAATCGCCTTGCGGTCGGCGAAGCGCTCGGGGCGGAAGGCGTCGGGGTCCTCCCACAGCAGTTCATTGCGGCCTAGCGCGTAGATCGGGATCATCACCGTGTCGCCGGGGCGGATTTCGCGGTCGCAGAGCCTGTCGTGCTTTTGCGCCGTGCGCGAAATGATCCCGGCGGCGGGGTAGAGCCGCAGCGCCTCGTCGATGATCATCCGCACCAAGGGCAGCTTGTCCACATCGTCGCCGGAGCAGGGGCGACCTTGCAGCACATCGCGCACCTCTGCGCGGGCGCGCGCCTGCATCTCGGGGTCGAACCCCATGAGGTACATCGACCAAGCCAGCGTCAATGCCGTGGTTTCATGCCCCGCGACGATGAAGGTCAAAAGGTTATCGCGTAACTCTCCGGTGTTCATCTGGCGCTTGGTCTTGGGGTCCTCGCCCTCCAGCAGCAGGTCCAGCAGGTCGGGCGTGCCGTCATGGCCGCGCGCGACTCGTGCCTCGATCGCCTGATCGGCCATCGCCTTCATCTGCTTCAGCGCCTGACCGGACATGATCCGCCCCGGACGTGGCAGCCAATCGGGCAGGCCGAGGATATCGAAGAGGCTGATCTTACCCGCCTCGGCGACATAGTCGTCGATGGCCCCATGCACTTTGTCGCGGTCGAAGGTGCCATCGCCCGAGAAAGTCACGTCGCCGATCACCTCAAAAGTCGTCGTTACCATCTCATCGAGCATGTTGACTGCGCGCGGCCCCGCAGCGGCGATGCGCTTGGCCGAGCGGTCAGCGGCGGCGCTCATCACCGGGGCAAGGTTGCGTACGTTGCGCTGTGAGAAGACAGGGGCCGCCGCCCGACGCTGCCAGCGCCAATGCGCGCCCTCTGCAATGAAGAGCGATTCCCCGATGGCCGGGCGCAGCAGGTTCTTGGTGACATCGGACTTCGGGTAATCCTCTAACCGGTCGAGCAGGATTTCCCGAATAGCACCCGGATCCATCACCATATGCCAGCGCTTGCCGGTCTTGCCCGAAACCATGGGCTGGGTCGTGGCGATCTTGGGGATGATGCTCAGCACGTTGCGCCGCGCCATCTGCAAACTGCCGAGCATTCCCACAGGCTCGGTCACCAGCGGTACGCGCACGGGCAGGGGGGATGGTTGGGTCATGATGCTGTCCTCACTCATATCCAAGATAGACCGGACCGGCAGGCGCGCAACTGCGGCAAATGATTGCGCCCCTCCCGGCCATCGGCTACCCCTTTTCGAAATCTTAACGCCCCCGAAGGATTGCCCATGTTCCGAGTTCTTGCCCTGTTGACCTTCGTCGCCACGCTGGCCGCCTGCAACGGGGCCTCCGACCTCGACAAAGCGCCGACCCCGCTGGGGGACTTCAACCTGCACCACAATATCGTCGTGGCGCCCAAAGCGCAGAAGGGGCCCCTGAGCCGCGAGGTCAGCAAAGAAGAATTGGCCGAGGCCGTGCGCGCCGCCACCGCCGAACGTTTTGACCGCTATGATGGGGAACGTCTCTATCACTTCGGCATCAGCGTCGAAGGCTACGTGCTGGCGCAGCCGGGCATCCCGCTGGTCTTTGCCCCGAAGTCGATCCTGATCCTTAACCTCACGGTCTGGGATGACGCGAAGAACATGAAGCTGAACCCCGAGCCGCATCAGATCACTGTCTTCGAATCCCTCGATCAGGGCCCGGTCGTGGGCTCGGGCTATACCAAATCCGCCGAAGAGCAGCTCAAGAACCTCAGCCAGAACGCGGCCAAGTCGATCGAGACCTATCTGGTTAAGCAAAACCGCGAAGAGGGTTGGTTCAGCGGTGGTGTGGCATCGTCGCCTGCCGGGGAGCCTGAGGATAAATAACCCTCCATCAAGGCGCGCCGAACCGCTGCCGCATGGCCCCGATGGGCTTTAAGTGGCACCAAGGCACAAGTCACGCTTGATTTTACCGCCCGAACCCAATACATCGCCCGCCAGATAGGGTTCGGGTCCCCGTTGGGGCCCCTCAATTAAAAGGGCGCCACCATGGCAAAGGCAAAGTTTGAACGTAACAAGCCACACGTCAACATCGGCACAATCGGCCACGTTGACCACGGTAAAACCACGCTGACCGCGGCGATCACCAAATACTTCGGTGACTTCCAAGCGTATGACCAGATCGACGGCGCGCCCGAAGAAAAGGCCCGCGGCATCACCATCTCGACCGCACACGTTGAGTATGAGACCGAAGCACGTCACTACGCGCACGTCGACTGCCCCGGCCACGCTGACTATGTGAAAAACATGATCACCGGTGCCGCTCAGATGGACGGCGCGATCCTGGTTGTGAACGCGGCCGACGGCCCGATGCCCCAGACCCGCGAGCACATCCTGCTCGGCCGTCAGGTTGGCATCCCCGCCATGGTCGTCTTCATGAACAAAGTTGACCAGGTTGACGACGAAGAGCTGCTTGAGCTGGTCGAGATGGAAATCCGCGAGCTGCTGTCTTCCTACGACTATCCCGGCGACGACATCCCCGTTGTGCCCGGTTCCGCTCTGGCGGCGATGGAAGGCCGTGACGAAAACATCGGCGAAAACGCGATCCGCAAGCTGATGGAAGAAGTCGACAACTACATCCCGACACCAGAGCGCGCTGTTGACCAGCCGTTCCTGATGCCCGTCGAAGACGTGTTCTCGATCTCTGGTCGTGGTACCGTTGTGACCGGTCGTGTTGAGCGTGGCGTGATCAACGTTGGCGACGAAATCGAAATCGTTGGCATCCGCGACACCAAGAAAACCACCTGCACAGGTGTGGAAATGTTCCGCAAGCTGCTGGACCGTGGTGAAGCTGGCGACAACATCGGCGCGCTGCTGCGTGGCGTTGAGCGTGACGGCGTTGAGCGCGGTCAGGTTCTCTGCAAGCCCGGTTCCGTGAACCCGCACACCAAGTTCGAAGCCGAAGCCTACATCCTCACCAAAGAGGAAGGTGGCCGTCACACGCCGTTCTTCGCGAACTACCGTCCGCAGTTCTACTTCCGTACAACTGACGTGACCGGCACCGTTCAGCTGGCAGAAGGCACTGAGATGGTCATGCCCGGCGACAACGTGTCCTTCGGCGTTGAGCTGATCGCACCGATCGCCATGGAAAACGGTCTGCGCTTCGCGATCCGCGAAGGTGGCCGTACAGTTGGCGCCGGCGTTGTGTCGAAGATCACTGAGTGATTTTGAGGCAGGCCTTCGGGCCTGACGTCTGAGAGATTTGAAAGGCCGCAGCGTTTGCTGCGGCCTTTTGCTTTTGTGAGGGAGGGGGCACCTACGGCCCTTGAAACGAAAAAAGGCCGGCTCCTGTAAGAGCCAGCCTTTCTCATTCATATCTATCGCATTTACGCGGCGTCTGCGTTCACACCGCCTTTGGTCGCGATCTCTGACATGCGGCGGTCGCCGTCATAGGTGTGATCAAGCTGCTCTTGCAGCTGCGCGCCATCTTCGTCCTCGCCCAAGCGGTTGGCAAAGGCCACAACGCAGCCGTATCCGGCCAATGCGTAATGCACCATGCGCTGATATTGTGTGATGATCATCGCATCGCGGGCGTCGTTGTCGCCGAAGTCTTCTTCAAGCACATGCTTATGCGCCTCCTTCACAAGGCCCTCCATGCCGTAGCAGTGTTCTGCATCGGGGTCGAGGTCGTGTTTCGCGCAGATGGACTTCAGCACATCCATCCCCTTGGCGATTCCGTTGCTGCCGTCGATCAGCGCCTCCGACAGTTCCTTGTCCTCCGCCGCGCGACCCAGTGCGTTGGTCGCTTCAAGCGACTGCTTGCAGGCAGAGTAGAGGTCTTGCAGTTGGTCGGTGTAGACGTCTTTAAGATTGTTCATAGTCATCGGTCGTCCTCCAATTTCGGGCTTGGTTCGACGAGAAAACGTAAGCTGGCCGTGCAATGTTCCCCAAAGAAGAGAATATCGCCGGAAAGGTCAGATCTGCTCTTGATCCGCCGCCCGTTTGCGACTACCCAAACCCCCGGCATAGGGGTTTAGCTCAGTTGGTAGAGCATCGGTCTCCAAAACCGAGGGTCGTGGGTTCGAGTCCCTCAGCCCCTGCCACATCTCTTCAATTCTGTAATGATGACCTGCGCTTCTAGCGGTGCGGTTGGTTTGTTTTCGCCGCTTGGCGACTCATTGGCCTGGGGATTGCCGCCTGAAGGTCTGTTGTGAGTCGCCGCATTTCTTACACTTTAAAGCTGCTCCCCTGTCGTTGGAACGGAACCGCCAAGCTGGCTTTCGCGGTGGCGCCCCGATTCACAGGGAATCCGCCTCCGACTTTTCTAGGATTAAGGGCGACTCACTTCATCTCAGCCGCAACAGGTTTCGAATACCTCAGCTTCGGGCCTTCCGATGAGCCTGTTTACTGTTTCAAGCACCAGAAATAGCACGCGATTTCAGCTACTTGCCGAAAGGTTCCCTAAAGCCCTCACTTTTCTCAACTTTCTGCTTGCGGGTTTCTGTCACTCGCCTTAGAACCCCCTCTACCGGCGGCGCAGAGATGCGGAGGCGGGGCGCCAGACGGGGCGGACGGGAGCGGAGACGCTAGGTTCGGTTCGGAAAGTGGATAAAAATTCGAGGTATTAGGGCGGGGCGCGCCAAGAAGTTAGGGCGCATCTCAGTTTCTTTTGTCTCAACGCTGTTTGAAAATTTGATATCTGAAGAGATATGTGGGCGGTTTGGTTCATTCGATGGATCAACGTCTGTATATCGCGCT
>NZ_JAPWHM010000020.1:0-7441 GCF_027214245.1 Sulfitobacter dubius
CTCAATCTCAAAATGAAAAATCCGCAAACCATTGAAAACACATGGCACCCAATCTCAAAAACCTTGGCAGAACGACAAACATGGCCACAGAGGACGAGAAGTTGGGCTCAGCATGCCCTGGTGCATCCGAAGATGCTCAGGGTGACGCAAGAGATCGAGATAAAAGTGATCGCATCCCCCCTACCCTCGCATGTGGCTGGCTCAGGCACCCTCGATCAGCTGGTAGAAACCGCACGCGGCTATGCGAAGCAGGCGGCCTCTGAGAACACCCTGAAAGCCTATGCGAAAGACTGGGCGCACTTTGCCCGATGGTGCAGGCTGAAGGGAACGGATCCTTTGCCGCCTTCACCCGAGATGATCGGGCTCTACCTCGCCAACTTGGCGGCACCCACGGGAAAGGCCCCTGCCCTCTCAGTCTCGACCATCGAGCGCCGTCTTTCTGGTCTTAGCTGGAACTACAAGCAACGTGACTTCAACCTCGATCGCAAGAACCGGCATATCGCCACAGTGCTGGCCGGCATCAAACGCAAACACGCCCGTCCGCCGGTGCAGAAGGAAGCGATTTTGGCCGAGGACATTCTCGCGATGGTGGGCACCCTTCCGTTCGACCTGCGCGGAATGCGAGACCGGGCCATCCTGCTTCTCGGCTATGCGGGCGGGCTGCGTCGATCGGAAATTATCTGCTTGGATGTCCACAAGGACGACACACCGGACTCGGGCGGTTGGATCGAGATCTTCGACAAGGGTGCCCTGCTCACGCTGAACGCTAAAACCGGCTGGCGTGAGGTTGAGATTGGCCGCGGCTCTAGCGACCAGACTTGCCCTGTTCACGCGCTCAAGCAATGGCTGCACTTCGCGAAGATCGACTTCGGACCCGGTCTACGCGGATCCAATTATTGCAAGTTGGGAAATCGAACACCTAGGATGGGATAACGGAAAGTACTTAACCGCGGTCGTAGAGCTTGTGAGCCAATTTGATGGATCCAAGATCGAGAAGTCATGAGCGTTAAAGGCGCGGGTCAGATGATCCAGACGCTCGAGGCTAGATTCGGCGCGGGATGGGATCCTCTATTAACGCATGCTTCTTACAAAGCGATCTACGCCTTTCTTAGCTCTACGGATAGAATAACCTCGGTCGATGGCTGTTTTGTCTATCTGGGTGAATGCAGAGCCTTCGTACGAGAGCCTATCTTTGCGCACTTCGAGACCGCCGATGGGTTTCAGTTTGTCTTAGCCGCGGTACATTCAAACTATGCAATATCGGTGGCTGAACGAGAGAAGGAAGCGCTTGCCTCACGATTCCACCAAGATTGGCTGAATGAGCGTATTGAATGCACCCAGGCTTTCCTTGAGGGCAATTTCGATCTGTCTCCGACGAACCCGGTAAGGGGCCTAGTCGGCCAGATGGCGGCACCTGTAACAAGCGTAGGCAGCTCTACAATCACCTCGAAGAAATGGCTCATCGCCAACCTCTAAGATAATATCTGATCGCCGCGCGGCGTGAGCCTTCCTATTCAGGCCAACGGAAGGCTGGAATTCGCGCATCGAGTTCTAGGCGCCACCCATTCTTGGGGCGTGAAATCGTGTCGGATCATATCCCGGTTTGAATGTGGCTGAGCCCAGTTGTCGAGCAGGACATCTACCCAGCAAACTTGTCCGCGGTCAATTCGACAACGCGACGTTCCGTTCCGCCGATCAAGCTGAAGTTCCTGAAACAGTACCTCCGGTAACCGGTAACCGGGAACAGAAACTCGAAAATCAACTATTTCCCAGAGTGTCCTGACTGTTGATAGACCAGTCTAAAGAATCGTGTGGCCTTCAACGATGAGCCCTCCGCGAGCCGCGCCGGAATCCTCAGGGCGAAGATTTGATAAAGCTCGCAATTTGGAGAAGATCTGTTTCTTCACAGGATAAGGCTATTCATGCAAGCTAGATAGCAACGATCAGACCAACTATGAAGGATATAGAATGCCCAATGTATTTGTTTAGGCAAGCAAATACTTCTCAGCCCGGGGACCGCAACATTTGTGGAAACCTTATTGGCGGACTACGAACAATGCCGACGACAAGCTTACTACAGGTAAACCGCTGTCTCTGGTCAATCACGACATCCCCGCTGAAGCTCCGACCATATTTGAGATATCTGAAGCGCTCTCAGCGGAATCCGACGATTTCGAGATGTCCATTCGGTCCCGATTGGCCGCGGTCAATTTCAGATCGGGCGCGATACACGAAAACACCACCGTATCAAATTCAGGACGATTGACCGCGGTCAATTCTGGCCAGGCCCAGAAAGTTTTCAGGCTCATCGCATGCCTGCAACCGGTTTGCCCGCGATGAAGCCATCGATCATCGACGTGAAATAGGCAGACGGTGATTTGATACGTATAGCGTTCTCAGCTAGATATTCCAAAGCTCTGAGCATGTTAGGCCATCCGATTAAAGCCACACCTTTCGCCAAGGCTTCACTTTTCAAACTTAAAAAAGACCCAAATAGAAAAACCGCTTCCCGCAGACGAGACGGTGATTGGACAGCGTTCGGATAGAGGCTGGCGATATTGGGACAACGCTCCCATGCTTCGACAAGCCGCGCATATTCGTCGGGTGCCTTCATTTTAGGATCTATTTTTAGGGACTCTACTTGGCGGACAATCTGACCGTTCTTGCCGGACTCTTCCGGGGTCGCCGAAAACCCGCTTTGAGGGCAGGCATCGCGCTGAAGGCCGACTTTTCGGCGTGGCGAAGTGCCTGACCGGGACGCTACTGGTTCATGCGCTAACTCATAACCTGTACATTTTAGGCCGCGGTCAATGTCCCGGAGGGTGATTTCATTAGGGTCTGTATTCCGCAGCTGATCGGTAGGGGCAGGGCAGGGGGTGCTGTGTTGAGGAGGAGGGAGCTGGCTGTCTTCTTCCGCGGTAGAATGTCGAGCTTCAGCGGCAGGCTTCAGCGCGCGCATCTCACAGATCAAAGCTGATACCTCCTCTGTCTTCAATGAAGTTCGGCGTAGAATCTTCTTCACCTCAGTGAGAAAGTTGATCTGTGCCGCGGTCAACTGTTCAGGTGCGCGGAGAAGATCAGCTCGAATTGCTAGAGCTACGGAGCGCATCGAGCGAAGCTCTTCGGTCTCAAGATCGAGCTTCGCCGCTTCGGCCACCAGCTCGGGGTAGACGCGGAGAAGGGGGGACAGATCGAAGCCGAAGGCGTCACGCACGATCCCGCCAACCCGGAGCGGGAAGCGCTTACGCGTGGCGCTGTCTTTGCGCGCGATGAAGCCAATCTCGCAGAGCTTCGCGATATGGCGCCGAAGCACTCGATCATTCATGCGGTTAGCGCGTTCACAAACGGCTTTATTCGAGGGATAAACCACGAGAAGCTCATTGGAGCTAAGCGGGGCTTCTTTGCCCGTTTCGCGATCCCTGCAGGGGAGGAAGCTCAAAAGCGCCTCAAGAACAAGGATTGTGCTTGGTGTCATTCCATAGCTCGGTGAGCTGCCTTTGACAGCGGTCATGAGATCGCGCCGAGTTACTTGGGGTGCTGGTCCAGGGCGGGTAGGGGCATAGCTCCTCCGCTCCCCGGCATGAATTACCGTGGTTGTGGCCTGTATCATGAATTTTCAGACGGCAAAGAACTACCATTCACCGAAAACAGTGTTGCAAACGATTCTCTAGCAAGGTATCCATGAGGTGCTTAAATCTTATGGGACCCTTCGAGACTTCGGTTTCGGGGGGTTTCTTTTTGCGCTGCGTCTGCCTCCTTTCTCTATGTTCTTCTCTAAGGTCGTTATGCGGCCATTATGGCTCTTGATGTCGTTCGGGGCGATAATTGACCATGGCCAATCCTTTTAAATCAATGATTTAACTTTTTTGACCACCGAGTAATTCGCTTGACCAGCTGTCAAGTATTTGAGGAAGCCTGTCCTCAAGATACTCGATGAAATCAGTCGCATATTCCTCCGTTGCCTCGATGGTGATCTTCCCGCGCTTCTTGACGAAGCGAACCGGCTTATCCCCCACGGTCAACGGTTCAGAGCGCGTCGCCCGGGCGGCTTCTTGTTGCTGCGCCTTCTCGCTCAAGATGGCTGTGCGAAGCGCAACAATGAGGCCCTGCAGAGCTTTGAGGGGGGGCTCTTCGTCAGGGATCATCGCAAGCAGTTGGCTGGTATCAAGGACATCAGCGTCTTTGATGGCCTTGCGAAGATCCAACCATGGTCGACGGCCAATATCATGGCCAGAGCCGATTCGTTCGATGACCGCAATTGGCACATCACGGGCCACGGTAGCGAGGCGGCTTAATGTCGTTTTATCGACCGCCAGGAGCCCGCAAATCTCATCTTTATCGAAGCCGTACTCTTCCAGACGCGTTGCGAATACTGCCTGTTCGATGAAGCTCCGCTGAAGGCGCGCGGAGTTCTCACGGGCGAGCGACATAAGGGCATCGCGCTCTTCCATTTCACGGATTAGCGCGCGCACGGGGATGCCAATTTCACGGCAAGCCGCGATTCGCCGCCGCCCATAGACCACTTCATACCGCTGACCGGCGCCGCGCCTATAACGTAGCAGAACCGGGATTTCCTGTCCGGAAGCCCGGATCGATGCAATCAAATCGTCGAGTCCATCGTTCGTATCAAAACGGTCCTGCAGCGCGGAATCCGCGATCTCACGTGTATCCACCATTTGAGCGGCCTGAGAAGAGACCTGACTCAATACATTTGACATGGCTTGTAAGGATTTAGGCCCGCTTGGCGTTTTAGTCTTCTCTTCCACGATAGGAGAGGGGGGCTGCGCGAGAGCTTCGGATGGCGAAGGCTCCTCATTGAGTTGACTGAGGCTTTTAGCGAGCAAATCACGTCTCATTTGATACATTCCTTCCCCAAGCGGCTTGGATCATCCTCTCGACGTCGTTTGAGAAGCCTATGACGCTTTCAAGCGCGCGGTTATAGGTCTTGCGGTTCTTGGCACCGGCCAAATCCACTTCGAAAATCGTCTTTTGCGAAAGTCCGGCTTCACTGATTGCCGAGGACTTCACGAAAGGGGTAGGAATCACGCTATCGCCCAGCAGTTGCCGGATCCAATCAGCTAGATCGACCTGCGTACTGATCCCGGTGTCATAGCGGGTCAGCAGATAGGCGAAATTATCGTAGTTTGCGACCCCGCCGTTACCATGAATGACCTCAAGCACACCGGAAGCCATGTTGAGAAACTGGCTTGCCGAGGCAAGATCGACCCGTTCAGGGATTACAGTCATTAGAAGAGATGTGGACGCGCAAACGGCCGCCATAGTCAGATAGCCCAGCTGTGGCGGGCAATCGATGATGACGATATCGTAGTTGTCTTCGACCTGACGGAGGCTATCACCTAGCCTATTGAAGAAGACGGGCTGTTCGCCGCGGCTGAGCGCCATTGGCGTTTCGGTCTCGAACTCAGATAGCATGATGCCGCCCGGTACGAGGTCGAGGTTTGGCACATAGGTTTTGCGCAGCACATCTGTGATGGGCACGCGGATCGTATCACCGTCTGTGTAGCGCAGCGCGTCATAGAGCGTTCCGCCTTCTTTGAAGTCCAGCTCAGGCTGATATCCGAAGAAGGTTGTCAAGGAAGCCTGGGGATCGGCATCTATGCAGAGAACGCGATATCCACGAGCCGCAAGTCGAAATGCAAGATGAACCGATGAGGTCGTTTTCGAACTGCCCCCTTTAAAATTGACGGTTGACCAGACTTGTAGCTTATCACCAGGCTTGCGCCCCGGAAGAAAATGGTGAGAATCCTTGGCGTTCTTATTGAGGATCTTTCGGATCTTCAAAACGTCTTCAGCGGTATAGGAGCGCTTGTTCCCGGCACTCTGGGCAACTTCGGGAATTTTGCCTTCAAAATGCGATTTGCGCAAGTAGCCTCCGCTAACCCTAAGCAACTCTGCTACCTCCGCTGCCGAGAAGGCCCTGAGGGTCTTCTCTTCCTTCGGAGCAAGAAAGAGCTTCGACATATTGTCGAGCGCCTGCGATAGCCTTCCGGAGTCTGCGCGTAGCTTATCATGAAGTGCGTTTATCAATTTTGTCTGCCCGTCATCTCGACCTTCAATTGGCGTTTCTCGAGTGGTTAGGGGGCAAGAAACGGATTTTGCGGTCGTTTTGTGTTTATCTTGTTACAAGCTATGGCCCGGACGGATCTGAATCTCAAGCAGAAATACGGATTTTGTGGTTGAAAATCCGGTGAAATAAACGAAGAGCGCCAGCACAGGAAGTTAATGTACCGAACTAATTATGGCTTAAAGTGCATTGATATATAAGATAAAATCACTCTGCCGTATTATCCACAGGCGCTTTATTTTGGCTTGAGTTTGCCGACCCTTAATGAAGGGCGTTCGTTCGCCTGGTGCGGCGATCGAAGCGCAAGTTGGCGTAAAGCGGTTCTTGAAGCAGGTCTTGTAGACCGTCTAAGAGTCGGGTTCAGGGACAGTTAGAAGCTGTAAATCGACAAAAAGCGTTACCAGGATCGATTTTTCCGAATCTAGCTGCCTGCGTGGAGCCATGCCGGGTGATACGGTGACTTGAGTGCTGATGTTGTACTTCTTCCCGGATAACGAACGTGCCAGGCGGGAAATGTACAGGCAGCGTCGTCAACTTAACTTGCCGGCCGCGAAGGATTGACCGGCCATTGAGCGATAGAGGCTTGCGGCCTCCTTCCCGGCGCCAAAGACCATTATTCTGTGATAGCGTGGTTCGTTTGCGGAACGGCGGCGGGAAGGTATCAAGAAGCGGTTTTTGGCGGCAGACTGGCATGTCACAAACCGTTCCAAACCGCCGGAGAGCAAGACAATTGCAAGTCAAGGGGATACGCGTCTGCATCCCGGGCCGAAAACAACGGAAGACGACCGTCAATTACGACAAGCGCCGCTATAAACGCAAAAACCGTATCGAGATCATGTTCGGCCGGCTCAAGGACTGGCGGCGTGTAGCAACTCGGTATGACAGGTGTCCCAGAGTCTTCCTCTCGGCGATCGCGCTCGCCGCAACTGTCATCAATTGGTTATGAGTCCAGACCCTAGGCAGCCATTGGTTCCAAAAACCCTGACGACGGACAGTTGCTGTTCCTATTCTGTCATGAAACATGTCTCCCGTATCGGAGCGTTTAGGGAATTGAAAAATGAAACTGTGTCTTGTCGGAGCGGGTCTTTCTGGTGCGGTAATTGGTAGGGAACTCGCGGAGGCAGGTCACGAGATTACCGTCTTAGACGTACGGTCACATGTTGCAGGGAATTGCCATACGGAGCGCGACGCTGAAACTGGAGTGATGGTGCATGTCTACTGACCTGCTCCCCTGAAATGTCCTCGATTTGAGGTTAGCCTGTTCTCCAATTGAGGAGATAAAAGATGAAGAGAAGCCGTTTCAGCGAAGAACAGATTATTGGCATCCTGAAGGAGCACCAGGCAGGGCTCGGCGCG
>NZ_JAPWHM010000021.1:0-3741 GCF_027214245.1 Sulfitobacter dubius
TGTCGGATGACCGGAATTCATGAGATTCAAGCACTTCTCTGAAGAACCGCCCGGGGTTCATGAGATTCTGTAGCGGTATTGATGAGACTGGGCGGACCGGGGTTTGTGAGACTGGCACCGTCTCGCAGTCTTCTCTGCGATGAGGCGTTCCCTCTCGTCGCGCTGAGCGCGCCAGAACCGGGCCGATATACGTCGCCGCAACGAGAGTGGCCATGTCTTAAGCACATCCTGTAACCTCTCTTGCCCTTCCGCATCGCTGACCAGCAGTACTGCAACCGCATGGCCGACAGGATCTTCATCAATGCGGCCGATGCCAGCGGTCAGCGCGAAGGTCTGCAGCAGCGATCCCTGGGCCAGGCTGTGCGAGCCGAGGCGCACCGGTTTGGTCAGAACCGGGGCCACCTTATCGTATTCCGGCACAACTACTGTCAGCGCCTGCCGAATGATCGGTGTGGTCAGAAATGCATGGTAGTCGCGCCGGGCCCCTAATGACATCCGAGGCTGCTCTGAGACATTCGGTGGCGACGCCCGGCGATGCCGTGTCGTCAGAAAGAGCAACATCTCGACCGGCCCGAAAGCCCCCTGCCCTTCCCCTCGGGCCCAAGAATCCAGAACAGCAGCCCCAGTTTTGGCATGTGACTGCAGCGCCGCGAGATGCGCAGACCCCAAGATGTCAGGTAGGATGGCACCGCCAACATCACGAAAATCTATGCTGTGAATTGGGCACTGAAACATCCAAGGAAAGCTCGCAGCCTTGCGGTGAACATCCGCCGGACAAGATGGGCAGTGATGCCGGGTCTTCCGCGCAATCATGATCCGCGCGTCCGGTGTGATTTCCTGAAATGTCATCGCCTGCAACGCCACCTCCGAAACCCCAGTCCTAGCTGCGATTAAGGCTCCCTCCCCTGCCGAAAGACGCCATTCCAAATCGAACACGTCGCGACCGGGCAAGCCAAGCTCGGCGACAAACTCCGGCACTGTCAACGCATAGAATATCGCCATTCTTGCGAGCCACGACGACAGCCGCTCGTCTGCTTCGGGAGGAAAGACGACCGGCAGACGGCCCCGCCCTGTCACACAGGGTCCCCCAGAACCGCCTGAAGCTTGCCTGTGCTGGAAACATCGCCCGGCACAATCCGTTCCTCACCGCTCTCGATGGCGGCGATCGCCAGTTGCGACATGATCGAGAAGATGCCGGACGTAATGCCACCACTGACACTCAGGATCCGCGTGAGCATCTTCTCATCGATCTGGCTTTCCCGCCGCAGCGGCAAGGTCCGTTGAAGCGTGCTGATCAATCCGATGACATCCTCTCCATCCCGCCAGGGCGGTAAAGCGAAAGCCTCAAAGCGGCGGACAAGTTGATCGTCGGTGCGCAGCGCGTTACGTGCCTGCGCGGTGCCAACACAGACCAGCGGCACGCGCAACTCATTGCCCAGAAAACGCAGCATGTTCAGAAACCGCGCCTGCTCGCGGATCGTACCAGCCTGCAGGCTGTGGATTTCATCGATCACCAACATGCCGGGGCGCAGCTCAGACAGAAGACGCAGGGCCAGGCTTTCGAGCACAGCGAGCGTTGCGCGCGGAGGTTCGGGTGCGCCGATAGCTGCAAGAATGCGGCGGTAGAAACGGCTCTCGTCCGGTCCGGACACCATCTGCACCGCAACGACCGGCATATGTAATCGACCGGTGGTCTCATCGAAGCTGGCGGGGTGATCGCGGGTGAACTTCTCGATGATCATCGTCTTGCCCATGCCGCTCTCACCGACAATGAGCAGGTTCGGCATTCTGGCCCGTTCTGGGAATGACATCAGCGTTTCGAGTTTCACCAGAGCGGCCTCTGCCCGTGGATAGGATATCCAACGGTCAGCGCGGATGCGGTGAATACGTTCTTCGGCGTTTAGAGCGGCCAGTTGGCGGGCGGCAGGATAAAGATGGGGAAACTCAGTCATCATACCATTCCTCGACAGCGAAACCTGGATGATCCAGTAGCGCATTGCCTTTCTTTTCCGGTGCGGGCAGGGTTTCTGGCGCTTCCGAAACCGGCGTCACATCAATCATCGGATCCTGTTCCAGATGTGAACGCCGCGCTTGATGGCGTCGCATCGCCTTGGTCTGGCGTTCAGCACTGTCCACAAGATCACGCTGTGCCAAAATGGTAGAGAAGATGAGTTCTTCATCTACCGAACGGCGTCCGGCTTCGCGCAAAGCCCGCCGCGCTGCCCGGTGTTCCCAAAGCGTAATCGCTGGCCGTGTCAAATCAGCAGGCCGGGCCTCGATGATCCCATCCTCTGTCAGCACGAAGATTCGCGAGAGGTCACGCGGGTCGTATTTCAACGTGAACTTGCGGCTTTCCCGGCCCATCAGCCAGCGCAGCTCGTCTGACCAGTATCGGATATGGAAAAGGTGCAGCCCGTCGCGCTGCAGCACGCGTTGCTCAGACGGCAGGAAATCGACCAAAAACTGCCTTGGATCGGCGGGCATGCGCAGCGCAGCCTCATCCACCCCAGCCGCCCATACCGCGATCGGGGTTGTGTCGAGCGCCCGGTGTGCTCGCGCGTGATAGGAGCCGGTGATTTCCAGCGCCAGCCAGATCTCCAGCTCCCTAAGCGTCATCACCGCCTCGGCTTCGGCATCAAGATCACCCCGCTCAAAGATGTTTGAAAAATGCGAGCCCGGCAGCAAATGCACCGCCCCCATCATCGTGCCGATCAGCCGCTCGATATGGCCGCCATAGCGCGGCGTTCCGGGTGGGCGATGCTGCAGATCAATCTGGTACTCGGAACAGGCGATCTTGAAGGCGCGGGCATGGAATTCCGCACCATTGTCCACATGAATCACTTTGGGAATGCCCCGCGCGGGCCACTCCGTGCCGATCCCGCGCGCCGTAAGCCAATGCGATTTGTCCATCACCGCATGGGTCAGGCAAAGCGCCACAGCCAAAAGTGCCGGCGGCTCCAACGACAGGTGAAACCCCAGAACCATGCGGGTATGCACATCGATCGCAACTGTCAGGGTGGGCCTGCCCAAGGGACGGCGGGTCACGGGATCAACCACGGTGACATCAGCCTTGGTATGATCGATCTGAACGATGTCCAGAGGATGCTCCGCTATGAGGGTGCCGGGTGTAGCCAAGTGACGGCGTTCGGCTTTGTCCTTACCCTCCCTCTTGGCCATGAGCTTCGCTTGGTCGTGCCGCTCCAGCCAACGTCCCAGACGCCGGATAGAGGGTGGGGCCAGCCCTAGACCTTTGCAATCGGCCGCGACCTCGCCCCAAAATCGCGTTTTTGTAGGTTTGCGGCGAGTGGCGTAAAGCTCTTTGAACAGACGAGAGACGATGGCTTCCACATCAGGGTCAAGCGGCTGCATGCCGCGCCTCGGCCCACGCGGGCTGGGTAACAAAGCCGAGGTGCGGCCATCCTCACGGAACTTCTTCAACCAGCGAAAGAGCGTCGCGCGGCTGACATCGAGCTGACGAATAGCCGCTTCAACATCATCCTGAGTAAGTTGCTCTGGCAAGTTCGAAAGGACCTTGGCACGGTGCTCCGCCGCGTTCCAATCCTTGTCAGCTGGGAAATTATCGGACATATCTTGATCAATGCACGGCTGCGGGATAGTCTCATAAATATCGACTCACTTCCCTCTACAGTCTCAATAACCCCGACTCAATCTCAAAATGAAAAATCCGCAAACCATTGAAAACACATGGCACCCAATCTCAAAAACCTTGGCAGAACGACA
>NZ_JAPWHM010000022.1:0-3265 GCF_027214245.1 Sulfitobacter dubius
TCCAAGTCATGTACAACTGATTGTATGTGTATGCTTTTGCCCAGTTAAGCAGTCTTGCTTCTACTGGATCAAATCAAGCCTATCGAGCAATTAGTACCAGTCAACTGAACGTGTTACCACGCTTACATCTCTGGCCTATCGACGAGGTGGTCTACCTCGGCTCTCAGGGATACCTTGTTTTGAGGGGGGCTTCCCGCTTAGATGCCTTCAGCGGTTATCCTGTCCGATCATAGCTACCCAGCACTGCTATTGGCATAACAACTGGTCCACCAGTGGATCGTTCACCCCGGTCCTCTCGTACTAGGGGCAACTCCTCTCAAGTATCCTACACCCACGGAAGATAGGGACCGAACTGTCTCACGACGTTCTAAACCCAGCTCACGTACCTCTTTAAACGGCGAACAGCCGTACCCTTGGGACCTGCTCCAGCCCCAGGATGAGATGAGCCGACATCGAGGTGCCAAACACTGCCGTCGATATGGACTCTTGGGCAGTATCAGCCTGTTATCCCCGGCGTACCTTTTATCCGTTGAGCGATGGCCCTCCCACTTGGGACCACCGGATCACTATGGCCGTCTTTCGACTCTGCTCGACTTGTCAGTCTCGCAGTCAGGCTGGCTTCTGCCATTGCACTCAACGAGCGATTTCCGACCGCTCTGAGCCAACCTTCGCGCGCCTCCGTTACGATTTAGGAGGCGACCGCCCCAGTCAAACTACCCGCCACACAGGGTCCCGGAACCGGATAACGGTCCGCGGTTAGACATCAAGCAGAACAAGGGTGGTATCTCAAGGGAGGCTCCACCGAGACTGGCGTCTCGGTTTCAAAGCCCACCACCTATCCTGCACATGTTCGGCCTAATGCCAGTGTGAAGCTGTAGTAAAGGTGCACGGGGTCTTTCCGTCTAACCGCGGGTAACCGGCATCTTGACCGGTAATTCAATTTCGCTGAGTCTATGTTGGAGACAGCGGGGAAGTCGTTACGCCATTCGTGCAGGTCGGAACTTACCCGACAAGGAATTTCGCTACCTTAGGACCGTTATAGTTACGGCCGCCGTTTACCTGGGCTTCAATTCAGAGCTCTCACCCCTCCTTTTAACCTTCAGGCACCGGGCAGGCGTCAGACCCTATACGTCGTCTTACGACTTCGCAGAGCCCTGTGTTTTTAATAAACAGTCGCCACCCCCTGGTTTGTGCCCCCAGCCCCTAGTTGCCTAGGAACCGGGCCTCCTTCTCGCGAACTTACGGAGGTATTTTGCCGAGTTCCTTCAACATAGTTCTCTCAAGCGCCTTGGTATTCTCTACCTGTCCACCTGTGTCGGTTTAGGGTACGATCTAGCGATGGAGCTATTTCCAGGGACCTCTAAGCAGCCCATTCAATCCGATAAGGATGAACTACCCTCGAGATCCGTCACTTCCATCTGGCCCAGGAATATTAACCTGGTTCCCATCGACTACGCCTTTCGGCCTCGCCTTAGGGGTCGGCTTACCCTGCTCAGATTAGCTTTAAGCAGGAACCCTTGGACTTTCGGCGAGAGTGTCTCTCACACTCTTTGTCGCTACTCATGTCATCATTCTCACTAGTGATCTCTCCACCGGATCGCTCACGCGCCAGCTTCACAGAAAGCTCCTTGTGTCCAACCCGTCCCGAAGGACGATAAGGACACATGGAACTATGTCACACTACGCTCTGCTACCATGCAATAAATGCATCCTCAGCTTCGGCTCATGGCTTGAGCCCCGTTACATCTTCGCCGCAAGACAACTTATTTAGACCAGTGAGCTGTTACGCTATCTTTAAAGGATGGCTGCTTCTAAGCCAACCTCCTGGTTGTTTTGGTCGTCTCACCTGCTTTCCCACTTAGCCATGAATTAGGGGCCTTAGCTGGAGGTTAGGGTTGTTTCCCTCTTCACGACGGACGTTAGCATTCGCCGTGTGTCTGCCGACTAGTACTCCTCGGTATTCGGAGTTTGGTTAGGATCAGTAAGCCTGTGGGGCCCCATTACCCATCCAGTGCTCTACCCCCGAGGGTATTCGGTCGACGCTCTACCTAAATAGATTTCGCAGAGAACCAGCTATCTCCGAGTTTGATTGGCCTTTCACCCCTAGGCACAGCTCATCCCGATCTTTTTCAACAGATGTGGGTTCGGTCCTCCAATAAGTGTTACCTTATCTTCAACCTGGCCATGCCTAGATCACTCGGTTTCGGGTCTGATCCCACGAACTCAACGCCCTATTAAGACTCGCTTTCGCTACGCCTACACCTAACGGCTTAAGCTTGCTCGTGAGACCAAGTCGATGACCCATTATACAAAAGGTACGCTGTCAGGACGCAAGGTCCCTCCAACTGTTTGTAGGCGTTCGGTTTCAGGTACTGTTTCACTCCCCTCGTCGGGGTGCTTTTCACCTTTCCCTCACGGTACTGGTTCACTATCGGTCAGTAAGGAGTACTTAGCCTTCGAAGGTGGTCCTCCGATCTTCAGACAGAATTTCACGTGTTCCGCCCTACTTAATACGTCCAATCGTGCTTCTTATACGGGACTATCACCCACTTTGGTTGCGCATTCCAACGCATTCTAACCACACTCATGGCTCGGCTGGTCCCCGTTCGCTCGCCGCTACTAGGGGAGTATCATATTGATTTCCTTTCCTCCGGGTACTTAGATGTTTCAGTTCCCCGGGTTTGCCTTTTTAAGCCTATATATTCAGCCTAAAAATACCTGGTTTTACACCCTGATAATCACTTCGCTAGCGACCACCCAGTGTTTTGATCGAAGATCAAAATGTACCGACCAAAGGTCGGCACGGAGTGTTCATTGCGAAGCAATAACAGAATATAATCAGGTGGGTTGCCCCATTCAGAAATCCATGGATCAAAGCTTATTCTCAGCTCCCCATGGCTTATCGCAGAGTATCACGTCTTTCATCGCCTCTTACTGCCAAGGCATTCACCAAACGCCCTTTTCGCGCTTGATTTGATCCAGAAAAAGCAAGACTTGGCGTCTCGCGCGAAGATCAGAAGCTGGTAAGAAACTGATCCTCTTATCCTGTATCAAAAGCATACTTTTACCCGCCCAGACTGTCGTCTGGACAATGAGCGATGCAGATAGCGAACCGTCCGTGCAGGAGGTCCGCGTCATCGCTCTGGTTAGTGTACTTGACTTGGACAACATATTCGTTTCGGTCGCGATATGTCCGGCAGGCCGAGGAAACAGCCCGTCAAACACCGGCCCCGAAGGGCAGCAACCGAGATCATCCCCTAACGCG
>NZ_JAPWHM010000023.1:0-3235 GCF_027214245.1 Sulfitobacter dubius
ACCGATGCCCAAAGGTCTTCCTCTCAGCCATCGCTCTCGCCGCCACTGTCATCTACTGGCTATGAGTCCTGAGCCTAGCGGTTTGAGAATCATCGGGAAGGTCTGTCGCTTAGATCAAATTTTGTCGTGCTCACACGGAATCACTCAGCGTAGGCGCTGACGCCGGGCTCCGGGTCGCAGGGGCAATGTGCCATCATCCGCGCCTTCGATCGTAACCGATTCCTCGATCTTGGTCCGTGGCATGATCGAGATGTCGTGGATGCGCCAGTGCAGGTCCAGCAGCTTTGCCTCGGCATCCTCAACCATCTCAGGCGCGCCGCCGTCCTCATGCGCGACCACATAGATCGTGCCCGTTAGAAAACGCCCTTCTTCACGCAGGCGCAGACGGCTTTCGCGGACCCACGGCAGTGCATTAAAGGTCTGTTGAACCTCTTCGATCAAAGGATCGAACTCTCCATCCTCAATCGTACGCGGCATTTCATCACTAAGGTCGCGGATCGCGGCGCCGGTGTATTTGAAGCCGTCATGAAGCACATCCAGCGCGATCACAATAGCCGCAACGGCGTCGGCCCACCACCAGCCCATCCCGATTCCAAGGATACCGACGATACCGGCAAGCCCGGTCATCCAGTCCGCCTTGTTCATCATGGCGTCCGCATAGAGCGTCTTGTCATGCAACATCTTGGCAGGCTTCATTTTCAGGTGGCCGAAGATGACCGGCATCACAACGCTATAGGCCAGTGCCGCGATCATGACCCAGCCAAACCAGATGGTTGCGCCATAGATCTCGATACTGCCGATGGTCGGGTGCTTTTGCTTGAACAGAGCGATGGAGGAATCCACGATAAGGAATATCCCGACACCGCCAAGGGCCACTGCGCTGATCAGATAAGCGATTGACGTGACCCGAATATATCCCAAAGGAAAGCGTCGGTTCGGTTTCCACCCTTCGATCCAAGAAGCCACGAGAAAGGCGACGGGAGGCACGAAGCTGAGCAGGTCTTCGATCCAAGCGGTCTTCATGGCTTGGCTGCTGCCCACCGCAAAGTAGATCGCGGCCACAATGGAGACCAAGATGGCGATCCAGATGACCTCTAACCAACGGGCCCGCTGGAGCGCTTTCTTCTGCGCCTCAGGCATGGTGCGGATGGAGCGGGTCATGGCGCATAGGCGCGCAAACGCGCCCCGATTGTTCCCATCTCACGCCGAAAGAAACCTTCGATCCGCATGAGCCAAGCGTTCTCGCCTTGCTGCACCGCGATGACATGTTCCGTGCGGTGCAACGTCGTTTCGGTAGCGGCAAGATTATTCACTTCAAGCTGCCAATGTGGGACGGCGGCGAGGGTTAGATCATCGGTCCATTGATTAACCGGAATGCCGCCCTCGTCCTCCACCAGCGCGGCAAGGGGGAGGTGGCTTGGGACGAAAACCTGTTGGTCTTCGAAGCTATCGGTACGGTCCTCTTTCGTGCGGGTGCCGATGACAAAGGCTTCTTCGAAGTAGACAAAGCTTGGCGCGGCACCGGTCACCGTGGTTACGTCTTTGCGGGCAAAGCCTCCGATGGCAAGGTCGATATCGCCCGTTTCCAACCCAGCTAGCGCCGAAAAGACGCCAAGGCGCTTCCAGCTAATCGCGACCCCCAGCTCTTCCGCAAAGGCACGCGTCAGGTCGGCTTCAACACCCTGCGGCGGGCCGCTGTCCCCGAATACCACCCATGGCGGATTTTCCGACACCGCGACGGTCATTTCTTTGTCGGAGAGAACGATCTCAAGGGTTCCTTCCACATCACGCGGAAATCGCATATCGTCGCAGGCGGTGAGCAGGCTCACTACCGCGAGAATCATAGCAGTCATCAGTCTGGTCAGACTTCCTACGCCTGGAGTACCGTACGGCGTAGCTTCGCGGTGCGTCATCAGATTATTCCTTTGAGCAGGATCGCAAGGAAACAACTGGCGGATTATTAGAATGTTCCTTTGAAGGGGCCTGAGTGGTTGTCATTTCAATGTAACTGAGACCCAAAGGGTAATCCCCTCATTTTTAATGGGGTCCAGCCGTAGAATTCAGGCGGCTGTTTTCAGTTTCATGGCGGGTGTCATGCCGCCGATACCCATGTTGGGTCGCGCTCGCGCACCCGTCTCTTGTCAGTGCTCCACTCATCGGGTGTTGGACTTGTTACCTAGCTTTTTCTGATCTTTTGGCATCATCAATTATAGCAAGGTCATCCTAACGCTGCGCTTCCGTAGATTGTTGCGTACCAGAAAGATAATCAACAACCTCGAAGGCCGCGAGAGCCCAGAGTAGTGCCAGAGCAGCGATGCCGATCCAGAACGATCGTCTCAAACGATTACTAACACGAGAACTATGCTTGTCTTTGGACATACTAGAAATCCGTTGCTTAAATATACTGCTGTGAAGTATTGAGTTTACCAATGCTTCACCCAATGTCGTTTTAATCTATATTATGGTCGGGGCGCGGCAGCAGCTAAAGCTTATGGGAATATGTATGGTTTCGAAAGGCGCTTTGTCCGTTAAACTGACTACTCTGGCAAACTAGGGTCACCCGGACTCTAGCATTTCTTCCAGCCACGCTGCTGCGCTTTTGGAAAGATTCTGGTTAGCTTGCCCAAGGCGTGGGTGAAGCTCAATGACTACCAAAGCGTCCCTTTCTTCTAGCTGATCAGTCAACCAATTGCGAAACTCTTCAAGCCCAAGATCCATTTCCAATCCACAGAGACATTCGGCAAGCGGAACCGCGCCGAGTGCTGCCATGAACTCGTCAAGATTCGCTTTGGTCTGTTCTGCAGCTGTCGAATACGAGATTAGGTACGCTGGCATATTTCATTCTCTAATGTCATTCCAGTTCCAATAAACGAGCGTTTGTCACACAATACAACCAAACAATCGAGAGCAACCTGCCTCCACTTATTGCGGATCGCCGGATAACGGCGATGCATCAAACCCTTGGACAGCATTCCACCGGCGTTCTGCGGATTTGCTGAGACAAAATTCCCGCGCATTCATCTGATTGGAATGGACGCAGCGCCGCAAAGAGCACAAATTTCCAGCCACCGCGCCTCCAGCCCGTCCACATCGGAATGGCTGGAAAGCATATGGTCGCCCTTGTTGTTCAAAACCAGGAAAGCGCTATAGGCGTGTGCCTAGGCTCAGGACCCATTGATTATCGTGGAGCCGCATGATTCACCGTCCGAAAACGGAGCGGTGATATGTCTGATCT
>NZ_JAPWHM010000024.1:0-2496 GCF_027214245.1 Sulfitobacter dubius
TGTTGATTGTCACTGAGAACTGACCCGGTATTTTCACCGAGATTTGACCCACCCTCAGTTATGCGTCGTGGTCTATGATGCGGTCAATGTTTTGGCCTCCTTTGCAGTTTTCTTTGCTGCCTCAGAACTGACCTTGAAGCGGTAGCTGTCGTTTCCGGTTTCGAGGATGTGGCAGCGGTGGGTAAGCCGATCCAAGAGAGCGGTGGTCATCTTTGCATCCCCGAAGACCTGCGCCCATTCTGAGAAGCTAAGGTTGGTGGTGATGATCACACTGGTGCGCTCATAGAGCTTACTGAGTAGGTGGAAGAGCAATGCCCCACCAGATGAACTGAACGGCAGGTAGCCAAGCTCGTCTAAGATAACCAAATCGACCTTGGTCAGCATCTCAGCCAGTTTCCCAGCCTTTCCAAGCGCTTTCTCTTGCTCCAGTGCATTAACCAATTCCACGGTCGAGAAGAAGCGGACCTTTCGCCTGTGATGCTCAATCGCCTGCACACCAATTGCTGTAGCAGTATGGCTTTTGCCGGTTCCGGGGCCGCCGATCAGCACGACATTTTCAGTCGCTTCAATGAACTCGCACCGATGCAACTGTCGGACTGTTGCCTCGTTGATCTCACTGGACGCAAAGTCAAAGCCGGTGAGGTCTTTATATGCGGGGAAGCGGGCGACCTTCGTGTGGTAGGCGATAGACCGTACCTCGCGCTCGGCGATCTCGGCCTTGAGCAGCTGTGACAGCATTGGTGTGGCAGCTTCGAACGCTGGCGCGCCCTGGGCGACCAAGTCTTCAATCGCATTTGCCATGCCGTACAGCTTGAGACTGCGTAGCATGATCACGATAGAAGCTCCTGCTGGGTCATGACGCATGGCGCTTCTCCTTAGTCTGTCGCAACCCGTCATAGCGATCGACGTTGGCCTCTGGCGTTGACTGCAATGCCAGTGCGTCCGGCGGATCGACCTCGGGGTGATCTGTCGGTCTGCGGTCGATCAATCGATGCAACAGGTTCAGGATGTGCGTCTTGGTGGGGACGCCCGCTTCAAGTGCCAGCTCCACTGCGCACAAAACGTCATCTTCGTTGTGCTGAAGGACCAGAGACAGAATGTCGACCATCTCTCGGTCACCGCCTTCTTTACGCAGCATGTGATCCTGAAGTTGCCGGAAGGCATCCGGCATCTCCGTGAACGGCGCACCATTGCGTAAGGCACCTGGTTTGCGTTGGATGACAGCGAGATAGTGACGCCAGTCATAGATGACCTTGCCGGGCTTGCGATGAGACCGCTCGATGATCCGCGCATGCTCGCAAACCGTTTGCCCTTCAGCGACCATGACCAGCCGTTCGGGATAGACATGCAAACTGACACGTCGGTTCGCAAAGCTGGCGGGAACGCTGTAGCGATTGCGTTCGAACGTGATCAGGCATGTGGGTGACACACGCTTACTATGTTCGATAAAGCCATCGAATGCCGGCGGCAGTGCCATCAGCGTGGGCTTCTCGGCCTCCCACACGTCAGCGATGGACCCCGGCAAAGCCTTGTGCGGTGTCTCTGCCCAAAGGGCGATACAGCGATCTTCAAGCCATTGGTTCAGCTCTGCCTGATCGGCAAAGACTGGCATGACCTGCCACATGCGGTTGCGCGCATCCTGCACGTTCTTCTCAACCTGGCCTTTCTCCCAACCTGCGGCTGGATTGCAGAACTCGGGCTCAAACACGTAGTGGCTGGCCATAGCCTTGAAGCGTGCATTGACGTCCCGCTGCTTGCCTTTGCCCACACGATCAACGGCGGTCTTCATATTGTCATAGATCCCGCGACCAGGCACGCCGCCGAAGACGCGGAATGCATGCCAGTGGGCGTCAAACAGCATCTCGTGCGTTTGCAGCGGGTAGGCCCGCACCAAGAAAGCCCGGCTGTGTGACAGTTTGATATGCGCGACCTGAAGTTTGACGCGCTCACCACCGATGTTGGCCCTGTCCTCGCTCCAATCGAATTGGAAGGCTTCGCCGGGCGCGAACACCAAAGGCACATAGGTGCCGCGCCCCGTCGTCTGTTCCGCTCGATGCCGATCTTCACGCCATGCCCGGGCGAAAGCTGCCACGCGTTCATAGGAACCATTATATCCCAGCTTCACCAGATCAGCATGCATTTGCTTCACTGTCCGCCGCTCTTTGGGTGACTTCCGCGTCTGGATTAAAAGCCAGGCTGACAGCCGATCCGCGTAGGGGTCCAGCTTGCTTGGACGCTTGGGCGTCTTGAACCTCGGCTCCACCGCACCTTCACGCAGATACTTCTTGATCGTGTTCCGAGACAAACCCGTCCGCCGGGCAATCTCCCTGATTGGCATTTTGTCACGCAATGCCCAGCGTCGAATGACACTCAAAAATCCCATGTCGATCACTCCAAATCCCCCCAACCAAAACCGTCGGGGAAGTGTGTTCACATGGGTCAGTTCTCAGTGACAATTTATGGGGCTACCGGGTCAGTTCTCAGTGACAATCAACA
>NZ_JAPWHM010000025.1:0-2311 GCF_027214245.1 Sulfitobacter dubius
ACCGATGCCCAAAGGTCTTCCTCTCAGCCATCGCTCTCGCCGCCACTGTCATCTACTGGCTATGAGTCCTGAGCCTAAACAGTTGTCTGCTTTCAGTCGCGTGGAGCGTCATGAAAATCATGTCACTCCACGCGAGCTAACAAGGTCTTTGCTTCAGAGCGAAGTCTATCTGGCTCAACGGGTTTTTCCAAAACCGCCACGGCCATTTGCTGAAACGGATTGTGTGCGCCAAGACTTCTGGCTCTACCGCTCAAGATAATAATCGGCGTCGTTGCAGTCTCGGAAATCTTACGCAGCTCAAGGATGAACTCAAAGCCACCCATATCCGGCATCGCTCTATTAACGATGAATAGATCCGGCTTTAGACTTTGAACAAAGGTTAACGCATCAAAAGCGCTTCTGACCGACGTAATTGTAACCTCTTCATCATGCAGGAAAGTCGCCTGGACGATCTCCAAAATGATGGGGTCGTCACCCACATGGAGAAGCCGTTTAACCATATAAGTAAACAGAAAATATCATGGTCGCTCCTTTATCGGCTTCCCCCCTACAGTATCGCTGGCGCAAACGCGACAGCTTTACTTTTTTGATCGGAGCGCAATTTGCAAGTCAGAACTTGCAGCTATTCGACCAAACCTGAATCTGCCAACTGCTCTTCATTTGGAAGGTCGCGTAAGCTTTCCAAATCGAAGGCGACCAAGAACTGCTCAGTTGTCACGAAGGTGTATGGTGCCCCGCGCTGCGGCGACCTTGGCCCGGTCCCGATCAGCTCGCGCACATGCAGCCGCCCGATCAGGTCACGACTGATCTCCTTGCCGAAGATATCTTTGAGCCCGTCGCGCGTGATCGGTTGATGGTAGGCGATGGCCGCCAGGACCGCGACGTCGAAGTCACTCAGGTCCAGGAATTGACCCCCGACATCCGCCGCAGCGCGGATCGCGGGCCCGTAGGCAGATCGCGTCCGGAACATCCAGCCGCCGGTGACCCGGGCTATCTCGAAGGCCCGCCCCTCCAAAGCGGATGACAGGTCCTCAATCAGTAGATCGACCGAAGCCCCCTGCCCCACCACACGGGCCAGATCTTCGCGTGGCACCGGCGAGGCCGAGGCAAAAAGAACCGCCTCGATCCGACGCATCCATTCCCGCCATCGCAGCTCCCTCGGGAGGTCGGCCAGCTCACGGTCTAGGTCTGGTTCCGAGCGATCCTTCGCCATCCCTACACCCCGTAGAGTCGGAAGGTGTCTCGGCCGGTGAGTTCACGCACCACCCCCAGATCAACCAGCCGGTCGCAAAGCCGCCGCGCCGCGCGCGGTGGCAAAGGCAGTTCAGCTGCTGCTACGGCATCCCGAGTCAAAAACATCTCGACAGCTTTACCTGCCCCTTTGGCGCGGAGCTTCGGCGCAACCACTTTCATTTGCTCAGCCCGCCGGGTCAGATCGGCAGTGAGGCGGGCAGACACAACCACTGAAGCAATGACGGCCCGATGACAGGCGAGCCGCAGCTCATCACCGCTTTTGCGCAGCACGGCGCGTTTCAAGCCCATGGCCAGCAGCGGCACGAGATGATCCCAACCGAGCGCTTGCGCGAGCGCTACATCCGCGAGGATCAGCGCTGCTACGTCGGCACGCGGTGCAGCTGTCTGCACCGCCTCCAGCACCAATGCTGCACGGGTGACCGGCGCGTCCTGTCCCGCATTGAGCCATGTACCGATCTGACCTAACTCGAGGGTTGGCATAGCCCGGTGCAGCGCTTTGATCGACATGGGCCGCTCCACCGCCCGCCGCCACGACAGGTAAGCCTCCCCCGCCGGACCGGGTAAATCGCCGGGGCGCAAAAAGTGGGCCGCGTCGCGCAACTCAGCTCCCCCTTCCGGCCGACCAGAGAACCCTACACAAGCTTCCGCCGCGTGCAGCGCGAGCCGGTCCCGCAACAAGGCATGGGGGACCTCCTCGTGTCCTAACGCAACATGCAGGTGGTTCAACGCCGCGCCCGACAAAAACGCAACATCCTCAATGCTTTCAGAACGCGTAGAGGTGACCCAGGCGGGCAACCGAGGTAGCGTGTCAAGGCCGCTGATGTGAACCGGTCGCGCAAAGGTCATGCGCAAAACCTACAACCTTGCGGCGCTTTATGCCAGACAATTACCGACAAACCGCCCTAGCTTGTGCAATCTATTTATGTCCAATAAGTTTACATTTTCGGACATATTTGCATAAGCTCATTGCCATGACAGACTGTCGGATGACCGGAATTCATGAGATTCAAGCACTTCTCTGAAGAACCGCCCGGGGTTCATGAGATTCTGTAGCGGT
>NZ_JAPWHM010000026.1:0-1987 GCF_027214245.1 Sulfitobacter dubius
ACCGATGCCCAAAGGTCTTCCTCTCAGCCATCGCTCTCGCCGCCACTGTCATCTACTGGCTATGAGTCCTGAGCCTAGCGCACAGCCGCGTCCTTCGGTCTGTGAGGAGGCTATTGTAAGGCGGACCTCGTTACGGTCGAAGCACCCTAGATGCTTAACCGTTGCCACCCATTCCAGTCGGCGATTTCAAGCGATAAGATCGAACTGCATCATGTCAGCTTTAAAGCCGATAGTAGAAACTGTGCCGCCATCACCCAAGGACCAGCTTTTCGCATAGATTTCATGCGTGCCGCCGCTTTCTTCAAAGGCGTCCATATGAACAAAAATGATCTCGGTTGCCAGATTGACGATCTTAACATTGCTGTAGGTTTGCAACAGGAAATCTAAATACGTTCTGGCATCCTTTTCGAAAAACTCGAAGCCACTGGAAGCCGAGGTTGAGGGGCCCGGAATATTCTGTGCCTCTTCTGCCTGCAGCAGCTGAGCCAATTCGTTCTGGGCGATCTTGTCGAGGTTGGCAATTTCAAAGTTTTCGAAAGCGGCATCAAAGCTCTGCAAGAAGTCGATTTCCTTAGACTCTTCATCTGAGGGATCGGTTGGACCTATCGAAACTTGCGCATCTTCGACACGCTTTTCTGTTTTAACAACGCCTTCCTCACGTGACATCAAAGCTGGAGACAACTCAGGCACATGAGGGGAAACACTCTTTGTCTCAACTATATGAGTTGCTGGCAGAGCATTATCCATCGCGGAGGCTTCGGCCTCGACGTCAATGCTTACCTCGCCAGACGCTTCTTCTTCATGCAATTGATCCGCTAGGTCCATTTGCCGCTGCTTCAGTTCGACAGCTTCAGAGGCCACCAAAAGCGCGGCCTCCTTCTCTTTAACTTGTGTGAGAGCCGCAGAAATTTTCTCTAAGCTCAGCTTTTTGAGAGCACTATTTTCATCCGTAGCCTCAAAAGCAATGCTCGCCGGAAGAGGTAGCCCAACAGCAAGAGCGATGAGGCTGAGGCTCACCCCCCCGGCTTTTACGCCATGCCCGGAAAGTCCTACATTTAGACTTTCGCGGCTTAGAGAAGTGCCTCCACCTTGCTTTGGCATTTCTGAAACCGTTGAAAGTGGAATCGCTTTTTGAGCGATGATGGGCAGGTCCGTTGTTTCGTCGACCTGCACATTAGGCTCACCCGCAGCCTCTCCTTCAGCAGAAAAGGGACCTGATTTTTCAGAAGTGCCTGCGGCAAGCATGGGCGTGGCTGCGATCAACTCGTCTGCCATCAGATAGACAGACCACACCAATGCGGCCAATGCCGCTGCGGGATGTATAAAGACGACATCCCGGTTGCGTTTCCCAATTGAAACAACATTTTGCCCGTCCTGGGCGACTGGCTGCACACGACGAGAGAACTCGGCAACCAAATCTTGTAGGCTAGCCCCTCGAATAGGCTTTTCCTGCACAGGGCTTGAAACTAAGTAGGACCCGTCAAAGCGGCTAAAGTGAACGAGGACCTCACCTTGGCTGTCGATAAAGACGAACCACGGGTCCCCCTCATCGCTCACCCCGCGATCCACTTCGGTGGTAACGCCCGCTAAAGCCAAAATCCGTTGTGTACGGTAGAGATCTGCCAATTCTTGATTCGACCACCCTATAGTGGAGGGGGGGAAGTCGCCGGAATGCTGCAGAAAAGAAATGTTGGAGCCAGAATCTAGGAGGTCATCCCTATTGGCGTCGACGTCCCTTGGGGTCCCGTAAAAATCTGCCATCGTGATGTTTTCGGCCATGTCCTCTGACTCAACCAAACCAGAGGTCGGCAGAGCGTTCGGTCTATTAGACTGAGGGAACCGAATAATATCAGACATTAAGCAAATCCTTTGCGCCACCATACCATTCTTAGGGCAAAGTCCAAGCTGTTATGAGCTACCCCCCGAACATCGGACACTGACGTAAGCTGCGATTTGTAGTTTGCTGATCTTCAACACGAAGGAGATC
>NZ_JAPWHM010000028.1:0-1455 GCF_027214245.1 Sulfitobacter dubius
CATAGACCACGACGCATAACTGAGGGTGGGTCAAATCTCGGTGAAAATACCGGGTCAGTTCTCAGTGACAATCAACACTGAGGATTATCGACGAGGACCTCTGGGCGAAGGTCAAGGCGCGCCAGGACAGCTTTCAGGTCAAACCCCGGCGGGGCTCCAACAGCGGGGGCGTGGGCCCGCGCCCCAAGTTTCTTCTGTCGGGCTTCCTGCGCTGCGCCAAATGCGGTGGGCCGTTGACGATCGCTGGCACCGTGCACAAACGCTACTACTGCAAAACGGCCAAAGAACAGGGGCCAACCCAATGCACCGGCATGACAGGGCTCTTGAAGGACGAAGCAGAACAGGCCGTCTTGGGCGGCGTGAAACGCGCGCTGCTCGGTTCGGATGCGTTCAAGCGTTTCCGTGAGGAGTATGCGAGGGCGCTCGCTGATGCGACGCAGTCGCTTCAGGCCGACCGCGCTTCGGTCACCCGCCAGATCCGCGCGGTGGAGACTGAAATCCGTAACGGAACCGACGCGATCCTCGCCGGCGTGAACAGCCCTGCCCTCATTGAAGCCCTGTCGAAGGCTGAAGCGCGGAAGCTCAAATTACAGGCCCAACAGCGGCAGATTGAAGACGCCCGGCCGATGCTGCCAACCGACCTGGAAGAGGTCTACGCTGCGCATGTCAGAAAGCTGGAAACGATCCTCGCAGAACCGGAATTGGTCATCCATGCACGCGATATTCTGCGGGTTCTGGTGGAAACCATCAGCGTCGAGGAAGTGGAGGAAGGCGGGCACCTTTTGGGCATCGAGGGAGATTTGACAAAGTTCCCAATGACATACGCAAAAGCCGCCCCGAAGGGCGGCTTTGCGAACAAAAGTTCGATAGGCTTGGTTGCGGGAGTAGGATTTGAACCTACGACCTTCAGGTTATGAGCCTGACGAGCTACCGGGCTGCTCCATCCCGCGCCAATGCCCTCCGTTTAGACTTATAGCGCGAGGGCTGCAAGGGCATTCGCACATAAAATTCAGATTTTTCTTGAGATTTGAGGCAGCGCCCTTAACTTTCGCTTCGCCAAGGTTCGCGCGTGAGTTTGGGCGCACAGAGGCGTGCCGATAACGCTCCATTCGCCCCCCCCCAAAAAAAACAGAAAACCGCCGTAGCTTTATAGCTGCGGCGGTTTTGTTATTCTGTTGATCGTTGAGAGATACTATTTTTATCAGGAACTTATTAGGTTTGGCGATGACCTACTCTCCCACGTCTTAAGACGCAGTACCATCGGCGCTACGGCACTTAACGGCTGGGTTCGGGATGGGACCAGGTGTTTTGCTCGCGCTATGATCACCAAACCAAATAAATTCCTGAAGCGCTCTGCGCGTTGCGACGCAGAGCGTGTTCCAAGTCATGTACAACTGATTGTATGTGTATGCTTTTGCCCAGTTAAGCAGTCTTGCTTCTACTGGATCAAATCAA
>NZ_JAPWHM010000029.1:0-1284 GCF_027214245.1 Sulfitobacter dubius
CTGAGCTACTCCCCATTTGTTGGACAGGATCTGGCGTAGTTTAAGCTACTCTTTGCACTTGCTGATCGTGGTTGGTTGTTTCAATTCTCTGCCAATAGACCACAGCAGGTGGTTTGCCGCCAAGGGCAGAATGCGGGCGCTTCTGGTTGTAGAACTCGATCCATTTTCTAACGCCATCTCGGGCCGCTGACCCGGTTTCCCAGGCATGCAGGTAGACGCATTCATACTTCAGTGACCGCCACAGCCGTTCGACAAAGATATTGTCGAGGAAGCGGCCCTTGCCGTCCATTGAGATGCGCACGTTTGCGCTCCGCAACCTGTTCGTCCAAGCGAAAGACGTGAACTGGCTGCCCTGGTCCGTGTTCATTATGTCTGGCGGGCCGAACTTGTGGATCGCCTCATTCAGCGCATCAACGCAGAAGCCAGCCTCCAACGTGTTCGAGATGCGCCACGCCAGAACCTTGCGCGTGTGCCAATCCATGATGGCCACCAGATAAAGGAAGCCGCGCCGCATCGGTAGATATGTGATGTCGGCGCACCAAACTTGATTTGGCCGATCCACGCGTAGCCCCCGCAGCAGGTAGGGGTAAATCTTGTGACCCTTCGCCGCCTTGCTCGTGTTGGGTTTCTGGTAGATCGGCATGAGACCCATCAACCGCATAAGGCGTCGGATGCGCTTTTCGTTCACCAGATGCTGTTCATTGCGCAGGTGCCACGTCATTTGGCGCACACCGTAAAACGGGGTTTCCAAGAACTGCTTATCGATGACGCGCATCAGATCGAGGTTCATCTCGCTCTCACCCTTGGGTTCATAGTAAAATGACGACCGCGAGATCGACAGCAGGGAACATTGCTTGCCGACGGACAGACCCGGAATGTTCGGCTCAATCATCTCAATCATCTTGCACCTCACTTGCCGGTCCAGGGTTTGAGCTTTCTGGCCAAAAAATCGTTGGCGACGGCCAACTCCCCAATCTTGGCATGCAGGTCTTTGACCTGCTCTTCATCGACTTCCGGTGCCTTCCGGCTACCTCGCTCGAACACACCAGATGCGCCCTCAAGCAATGCACGTTTCCATTGATGGATCATCGTCGGGTGAACTCCAAACCGACTGGCCAGCTCGCTGACAGTCTCTTCGCCTTTCAGCGCTTCCAACGCCACCTTGGCTTTGAATTCTGGGTGATGTTGCTTCCGTTTCGACATTCCTGATCTCCTTCGTGTTGAAGATCAGCAAACTACAAATCGCAGCTTACGTCAGTGTCCGATGTTCGGGGGGTAGCTCAT